>CAYYRD010000006.1:0-130299 GCA_964474025.1 uncultured Dehalococcoidales bacterium
GTGCGATCGGGCCGGTCTCCGGGCTCAGCAGGCCGATCTTGATAGACGTGACTTCGATCGAAGCGTCGCTAGCTAGGCCGCCGTCTGCGGTCCAGATCTGCGGGCAGGAGAAGGCAACGTTTGCGCCGGCGACTGCAAACTGACAGACCGAGTAACCGGTGCCGAGAACGTCACCCGCCGAGTCGAACGTGTGTGTCCCACTCGCGCCAACGTAGCCTTGGCCCGTTGCGTTCAAGGCCGCCACGAGGTCTCCATCCGGATCGGAAACGATGGCCGCGGCGATGAACTTGACTGCGTCGTAAGTCTCGTGGGTGTAGATCGCTCCGTCGGCGCCTCCCGCTGCGGCGTAGGCGTCTTCGAAGTCGGTCTTCACACTGGATGACTCGCCCTGGCGAGGTTTGGTGGCTACGACGTTATCAAGGACCGATACATCCGTGACCTCGTTCTGGAAGGCGGAGTCGGCAAGACCGTCGGCGCCGAAGATGGAGCCGGTGAAGCCCTGTCCGAGTAGCTCTTCAAGGATTGCGGCGCCGTCGGTGGCGTACGACATCAGGAGAACTGAATCACACCCGCCATCGACGACAGACTGGGCCAGTGTCGAGGCGTCGTACGAACCTTCTGTCGGGTCGTAGCCAACCTGGGTACACAGGTCTCCGGACCACGCCGATGCGAAGTTGTCGCCGAGTCCTGCGCCGTAGTCGTTGGTCATGGCGAGCACGGCCGGGTTGCTTGCCCCGGCTCCGGAGACCACGTCCGTAAGGGCGACGGCCTGTTGTGCATCACTCGGGACGATGCGGAACAATCGCCCGTCGTCATCGGCGGTGGTGATCGCCGGCGATGTGCTGGCGTAGGAGACCATCGGGATCCCCGCCGGGGCGGCGACTGCGATAGCGCCGAGCGTGGCGCCGGAACATGCTGCACCGACGATGGCGGAGACGCCGGCATCGACGAGCGACTGTGCCGCCGTCGCCGCTTGTGTTCCATCACAGCCTGTGTCCACGACGACCAGTTCGAACTCAAAACCGGGGTATTCGGCGTTGATCTCGGAAATGGCGATTGCCGCGGCATCGTTGAATCCGGGCGCGTACTGTGCGATCGGGCCGGTCTCCGGGCTCAGCAGGCCGATCTTGATAGACGTGACTTCATCGCCGCCGTCCACCCCGTCTCCACCGTCGCCCTCGTCGCCCCCGTCAGTGGTCGCTGTCGGTGAAGCGCTCGGAGCTGGACTGGAGTCATCTTGATCATCGCCATCGCTACTACACGCGACAACAAGCGAGAACGCCGCCATCGCGATCAAAAGTAGAACGATCGCTTTAGTGAATTTCATGATCAGAACCAATCCTTGTCGAACGCCAACTTGAGGTGCCGAGAATTATGGCGAAAATGCCACGCAATGCGACCCAATCTAGCAGGCTTCATGTGCACTCGTCTATGACCGACGTTCCCATATAACTCGGAACACCTTAATCGGCAGTCATCGCTTCACCCGCAGACCATAAGAACGTTGGTTGCCTTGAACGAATTCGAGCGAGTTCTGCTTCGAGATGGCAAATCATAGAGGCATGGCATTGTCTAAATCTGACGATCCGCTAGATTCAATCGCCGGTGCGGGTTCGCCACCAAACGCCTCTATTTCCCCAGGCGCCGCGTCGCGCGGGCGCGCGTCCTCTGAATCGGAAGACTGAAAAGCCGGCTCTGGCACGATCACGGTATGGGATCGACGAGCGACTTGTTTCCGATGCTCACGTTTCCCTCATGTCCGGGAACTCGCAACTCATGTCACTTTCACGCGGCGATGGTTAAACCTGACTGACACACCAAGCGAAAGACCATTCCGACGCGATGGACAGATCCCGGCGATGGCTCCTGTCCATATGAGTAAATCGACTTGGGAGGAAGAAATCTTGACTGCAAGGGGTCTTCAACGATCCGTGGGGAAGATGCGCGTCCCGGTCACTGAGACTGCACTCCTGACGGGGAGTTCGGTCTTCACCGGCCCGAATGATCTTGCCGTCCGTTCCGACATCGAACACGATCTGGTCGCGCTCGGCGGCCTAACGGCGGAGATGGCTTCCGTACCCGTCGGCGATCAGGCCGAGCGAGTTCTTGATTGGACCCGCAAAGCGTTGAACGTCGAGGCGTCCGAGATATTCCTGCGCGAGCCCGGTGGACAGGAGATGCTTCTCTCATACTTTCGGGGAGATTGCGAGTCTGCGTTCTCGGAAATGACCCGGTTCCATATCGGACAGGGCTACCCGGGACTGGTGCTCGGCAACGGTGAATCGATCAGCACCTTCGACCTGCGAGTAGACGATCGTTACCTGCGCGAGCGCGTTAAGGCGGAAGGCTTCCGAACATACCTGTGTGTGCCCCTTTTCGGCCCAGACGGCATTATCGGCGCGTTGAATCTCGCCTCCCGGCGCCCGTATCTGGACATCGAACGCGCTGAACGGATCTTGAACTCGGCCGGGGCGTTCGTATCTTCCATCCTGGAAGCTTCCTCGTTCCGAACTCAACTGTCAGTCATGACCCCTATTGCTGAAATGAGCATCGGCGGCGGGATTGAAGACCTGTCGATCAAACTGCTCGAGCATATGATGGGGGTCGGTGATGCTAGCGCTGGCCAGTTGAGACTGTTCTGTCCGGACAGGGGTGCCCCACAGCTCCGGGTAACGATTGGAGCGTATAGCGACGAAATCCGGCCTGAAGATTCCCTGCCCTGCCCCGCGCTGAACGGCGAGTCAGGGATGGCGCTGACCGGGTCGCGTGATCAATGGCCGCCACAATGCAGGCACCTGGCGTCCAACGCGGACGTGGTGCAATGCCTTCCTCTTATCCACCGGGGCGAACCCGTCGGCCTCGTCCAGCTCCAGTACGAATCCAGCGGCCCGCGGCCTGCGACGAAACACGTCGCGGTACTCCACGCGATCGCAGCGCGTGTCGCCGGGGTTTTGATGCGTGTCCGGGACGCCGAACCGCCCCGCCCGACGGTCATGCCATCTTCCACCGAATCGGGTGCTGTTAACCCGCAATTAGTACGGAAAACCGCCGCCGGTCCGCCGACCACAATCGATCCCGGGAGAACGATCTCTGAAGATCCGGTTGCGCCGGGGTTGGAGGTTCGTTGTTTCGGCCCGTTCGGGTTGTTCAAAGACGGACACCAGATTACCCCGGGGTCAGTCCAGCGACGCGGCGCCATAACCCTGTTGAAAATGTTCGTCGTCAACGAGGGGCACACCGTGACTCGTGACGTCATGGCTGAAGCCCTCTGGCCGGACGCGGATCCGGAAGTCATAGCGAACCGGATTTACGTCCTGATCCACGCATTACGACGGGCCATCGAGAACCCGGAGCCGGGCCGCAACAGAAAGTGGACATTCATACAGAACGATGGCGACCGTTATTTCTTGAATCCGGATGCCCCGTACAGGTCCGACATCGGTGACTTCCGCAACCTTGTGGCGAAAGGCGATCAACTTGAAGCGCGCGGTCGTTCGTCGGAGGCGGTCGAGTCGTACCAGTCTGCATTTGGCCTCTACACGGGGGATTTATTCGAAGACGAGCCGTACGCCGAATGGTGTTGGGCGGAGAGGGAACATCTCCGGGAAACGGCGCTTAACGTCGCCATCAAGCTGGCCGCCCAGTACACCCGGCGCGGGGAACTCGATACGAGCATCAGCCTTTATCGACGCGCCCTGCGGATCGATTCACTTCGCGAGGAAATCCACCGTGGATTGATCTCGACTCTAATGGCGGCCGACCGGCGCGCCGAAGCGGTCCGGCAATACGACGCGTGCAGCGCCGTGCTCCGGAGGGAGCTGGGCGTCGATCCCCTGCCGGAGACGAGGCGGCTCGTTTACGGGCCTGGCCCTGACCCGCAAGTAGCCGGTTTCGGGGCGCGATCGATGGCTGGCCGACCCATGTAAGTGGTCCGTAAGCGCGACCCGTAACTCTATGCGCGCCGCAGTTACGCGTTCGCCGTTCTCTGCCCGGATGAGTCCCGCCTGTATGACGGTGATGCGACCGAGGACATGAGAAAGCATTTGTCACGGCGCGAAAAGCTTCGGCAACGGAAAGTTGGCACATCGGCCCGGATGAAGCGTGTAAGTGTCATGAAAGACGGATGTGAGAAGAATTTCACAGACGGCGAACCGCAGGGGAGCCGTCCGGAATCTGGTAGTTCCACGCGGAGGGCTTCTTTCGTAATGACGCTGTGGCTTGAAGGGGCCAACGATGCCACAACGCCGCAATGGCGCTGGCGGGTCATCGATGCGCAGGACGCCAGTATCGAGCCGACGTATTTCACGAAGTTGTCCGAGTTGCTGAGTTATGTCAGTGAACGGGCAGGGGTATCGCCACCAACGTGAGCAAGATCTTCGGTTACACAACACGCAGTTTCAACTACCGGAAGATGGCGCTGGCAGTCGTACTGGCAGTTGTATTCGCCGGCATACCGGTGTTCGGCGGAGCGGCCAGCGTTATGGCGCAATCCGCTGAGGCCGGCCAGGCGCTGTTTGAAGGGAAGGGATGCGCCGGATGCCATTCCGCCGGAACCGACGACAAGATTGGACCCGGACTTGCCGGCATCGCTGGCCGAGCTGCAACGCGCACCAGCCTTTCTGCGGATGACTACATCCGGCAGTCTCTAACCGACCCGGGCGAGTTCGTCGTCGACGGTTTCGAACTCGTACCGATGCCTCCTTTTGATGATCTGTCTGATGCCGAGATGAATGATCTCGTCGCCTACCTCAACACCCTCTCGGACGGAGATGCCGCCCCGGTCGCCGCACAGGTTTCGGCGCCGGATGACGCAGCACCAGAGCCGATTCTTGCCGGAGGGCTCACGGGCAATGCGGCCACCGGCGAAAACCTGTTCACGGGTTCCGACCGATTCGACAGAAAAGGACCACCCTGCTCCGCCTGCCACAGCAGCAGCGGACTCGGAGCGCTGGGCGGCGGCACTCTCGGACCCGACCTGACGGAGGCGTTCTCGAAGCTTGGACCGGGAATGATGGTGTTCCCGGAAACCTCGCCAACGATGAAGCCGATCTTCACGGACCGACCGTTGACCGATCAGGAAAAGGCTGACCTGCTCGCATTCTTCGAGTTGGCTGATGCCAGCGATAGAGACACGCAGGAAGTCATCGAACTGGCCGGGCTGGCGCTTATCGGTACCGCAATCATCGCTCTCTTTACACACCTCATTTGGCGCAAACGACTGCGAAGCGTCAGGAAGACGATGGTCGGACGGTAACGCCGGGCGGGTAACTACCCGACGAACTCTCAGACCGTCGCAATAAACGAACCGACCCTGATCGTGAACTGGGGCTTCAGGAGGCCATACGTACATGGGCTGGATCCAGGACCTTGTAGACCCGAAGGCTCGCCGCTGGGAAGAGTTCTACAGAAACCGCTGGCAACACGACAACGTCACCCGTAGCACACACGGGGTTAACTGCACGGGCGGTTGCTCCTGGGCGATCTACACCAAAGACGGGATCGTCACCTGGGAGATGCAACAGACCGACTACCCGGCCCTGGAGGCGTGCCTACCGCCTTACGAGCCGCGTGGATGCCAGCGGGGTATTTCCGCCTCCTGGTATGTGTACAGCCCGATCCGGGTGAAATACCCCTACATGCGCGGTCCGTTGATGGACATGTGGCGCGAGGCCCGGAAGCTTTACAGCAACCCGGTCGAGGCCTGGGGATTCATCGTCGAGGACGAGGCCAAACGCTCCACATGGCAACAGGCGCGTGGCATGGGAGGATTCCGGCGTTCCCACTGGGACGAGGTGCTCGAACTCGCCGCCGCATCCTGCCTTTACACGGCCAAGCACCACGGACCTGACCGGATATTCGGGTTCGCCCCGATCCCGGCCATGTCCTACCTGTCGTACGCCGCCGGCTCCCGGTTCCTGCAACTGTTTGGCGCCGTGAACATGAGTTTCTACGACTGGTACGCAGACTTGCCAAACGCATTCCCGGAGATCTGGGGCGACCAGACTGACGTTTGCGAAAGCGCTGACTGGTTCAACGCCAAGTACATCGTTTCGATGGGCGCCAACCTCAACATGACGCGCACGCCGGACGTGCACTTCATCTCTGAGGCGAGGACAGCCGGGGCCAAGTTCGTCGTCATTTCCCCGGACTACAGCCAGGTCGCCAAGTTCTCCGACGAGTGGATACCGGTGACCGCGGGACAGGACACCGCCCTGTGGATGGCCGTGAACCACGTCATCCTCAAGGAGTATCACGTCGACCGCGAGGTGCCCTATTTCAACGACTACGTAAAACGTTACACAGACTCCCCGTTCCTGGTGGAACTGGAAGAGATTGAAGGCGGATGGGCCGCCGGGCGCATGCTCCGCGCGAACCGTCTGGGTCGCTACCAGAACGTCGAAAACGGGGACTGGAAGTTCCTTGTCCAGGATGACGCGACCGGTGAGCCGCGTTCACCTAAAGGATCCGTCGGCCACCGTTGGAGCGAAGAAGTCGGCAAGTGGAATCTGAAGATGGAGGACGGCCTGGATGACGCCCCCATCACTCCGGTTTTGTCCTTCCTTGAGCAGCATGACGAGATCGTGCAGGTCTCGTACAACGACTATGAGAGCAAGGGCACGAGGCTTCGTGGTGTGCCGATGCGGTACGTGGACACACCCGAAGGCAGGGTTCCCGTCGCCACGGTATTCGACCTGATGATGGCCCAGTTCGGCGTCAGCCGAGGGCTGGCGGGCGACTACCCGACCGACTACGACGACGACAACGGATACACCCCGGCATGGCAGGAAAAGCTGACCGGCATCGGCCGGGACACGATCATCCGTATGGCGCGGGAGTTCGCCGGCACCGCCGAGGCCACCAACGGCAAGTCGATGATCATCGTCGGCGCCAGCATCAACCACTGGTACAACAACAGCCTGTCATACAGGGCGCCGATAACCGCCCTCATCCTGACGGGTTGCCCGGGCCAGAACGGCGGCGGGATGAACCACTACGTGGGGCAGGAAAAACTCTCACTTGTCGCGCCGTGGACCACACTGGCTTTCGCAACGGACTGGACGAAGCCGCCTCGCCGGCAGCAGTCCCCGACATGGCATTACATAAATAGCGACCAGTGGCGATACGAGGGCGACTTCGACGAGTACGCTTCGGTTCCGCAGGAAACTCGCTGGGCGAAGGGACACGCGATAGACCTGACGGCAAAGTCCGTCCGGATGGGCTGGATGCCGTCCTACCCGCAGTTCAACAAGAACTCGATCGATCTCGCGGCGGAAGCGAAAGCCTCAGGCGCGGAAGACATCGGACAGTGGACAGCGGACAAGCTCAAATCAGGCGAGCTCCAGTTTGCGGTCGACGACCCGGACGCGCCAGGCAGCTGGCCGCGCGTGTGGATCATCTGGCGCGGCAATGCTATCCAGTCGAGCGCGAAGGGTCACGAATTCTTCCTCAGGCACTACCTGGGCACGCATGACAACGCCGTCGCAGAAGAGCACGCGAAAGACAGCGTGCAAGAGGTCAGGTTCAGGGAACCGGCCCCTCGAGGGAAGATGGACCTGGTCATTGACATCAACTTCCGGATGGATTCGACCGCCCTCTACTCAGATGTCGTCCTGCCGACGGCGTTCTGGTACGAGAAGAACGACCTGAACACGACCGACCTCCACTCCTTTATCCACCCGCTCGGCGCGGCCATCCCGCCCGTGTGGGAGTCGAGGACTGACTGGGACATCTTCAAGTCCATGGCGAAGAAGGTCAGTGAGATCGCCGGGTCGGCGTTCCCTGAACCGGTATTCGACATCGTGGCGACTCCGCTCGCGCACGACACACCAGACGAACTCGGCCAGACCGATGTCAAGGACTGGCGCGAGGGAGAGACCGAACCGATTCCCGGCAAGACCATGCCGCACATAGCTGTGGTGGAACGGAACTACGCGGACCTGTATGAGAAGTTCGTCTCGCTGGGACCAAATGTCCCCGTGGACGGTTACAGCGGAAACGGCGTCTTCGTTCCTGGCGACAAGACCTATGCCGAGCTACTTGAGGCTCCTTCAGGAGGTGCGCCGGACCCCCGGCACGCCCGCACCAGGGAGTGGAACGGCGTCAAGTACCCGAGCCTCGAGGATGCCCTCGATGCGGCGAACGTGGTTCTGCACACCGCGCCGGAGACGAACGGAGAGGTCAGTTACCAGTCGTTCAAGCATGAAGAGGAACGGACCGGCGTGGAGCTGGCAGACCTCGCCGAGGGTGTCCGCTCGGTGCGCATGTCGTTCTTCGACATAACACGCCAGGTGCGCCGGACGCTGATCAGCCCGTGCTGGACAGGCCTCATAAACGATGGCAACCCGTATACGGCATGGGCAATCAACATAAACCGCCTGGTCCCGTGGCGGACCCTCACAGGACGCCAGCACATGTACGTGGACCACCCCTGGTACATGGACTTCGGTGAGTCCCTGGTGACGTACAAGCCCAAGCTTGATCACTCCAGGACCGGGGACATCGTCCGGACGCCGGTCGATAAGAACAGCCTGGTTCTGAACTACATCACGCCGCACGGGAAGTGGAACATCCACTCCACGTACAAGGACAACCTGCGGATGCTGACGCTGTCACGCGGCATGGATCCGATATGGATCAGTGTCGAGGACGCGGACAAGATCGGCCTGAAGGACAACGACTGGGTGGAGGTCCTGAACGACAACGGCGTTGTGGTGACGAGGGCGAATATCAGTGCCCGCGTGCAGACCGGCATCTGTCTGTACTACCACGCGGTAGAACGGACCATTTACGTGCCGAAGTCCCAGGAGCGGGGTGGGAAGCGAGCCGGCGGGCACAACAGCCTGACGCGCACGCGCATCAACCCCATGCTGCTGGCTGGCGGGTACGCCCAGTTCACCTACGGGTTCAATTACTGGGGTCCGATCGGGATCTTTACCCGGGACACCTACTGCGTGGTCAGAAAGATGGAGAAGTTGGAGTGGTAATCGCTCCAACGCGGTACCGAAACAGACGGCTGACGGCTCGACGGGGAATTAGTTGTCCCCACACCCGGCAAGGGAGTAATTAATGGACGTTCGATCACAGGTGTCCATGGTGTTTCACCTGGACAAATGCATCGGGTGCCACACGTGCAGCATTGCGTGCAAGAACATCTGGACTGACCGCAAGGGCACGGAGTACATGTGGTGGAACAACGTCGAGACGAAGCCCGGAACGGGCTACCCGACGATGTGGGAAGACCAGGACAAATACAAGGGAGGCTGGCAGCTCGACGACAAGGAGCTGAATGAACCGGACCCGAAGAAACGCAAGCTGAAGCTCAAACTCCAGAAGAAATGGGGCGCGCTCGGCAACATCTTCGCGAACCCCAACCTGCCTACGCTAGACGACTATTACGAGCCGTGGACTTACGACTACGAGAACCTGTTCACGGCCGCCCAGACCGACGACCAGCCGACGGCGCGGGCGATCTCTCTGATCACGGGCAAGCCGATGGAGATCGAGTCCGGCCCCAACTGGGACGATGACCTGGGCGGATCACCGGTCTACGCGGCCAATGACCCGAACCTGGGCGCCGTCACCGAGGAGGAGAAGGCGCAGCTCAGCGAGATCGAGCGAGTCGTTTTCTTCTACCTGCCGCGCATTTGCAACCACTGCCTCAACCCGGCTTGCGTCGGCTCCTGCCCGGCGGGCGCCATCTACAAACGGGGAGAAGACGGAGTTGTCCTGATCAGCCAGGACAAGTGCCGTGCGTGGCGCATGTGCATATCCGGTTGCCCCTACAAAAAGAGTTACTTCAACTGGGGTACGGGCAAGTCTGAGAAATGCATTCTCTGCTACCCGCGGCTCGAAAGTGGCCAGCCCCCGGCTTGCTTCCACTCATGTGTCGGACGCATCCGCTACCTGGGGTTGCTGTTGTACGACGCAGACAGGATCGAGGAGGTCGCGTCGGCGTCGCCGGAAGACCTGGTCGAAGCACAGCGTTCGATGATCCTCGACCCGAACGACCCAGAAGTACAGGCCGGAGCCCGGGAAAACGGGATCACGAATACGCAGATCGAGGCGGCCCAGAATTCGCCGGTCTACAAGTTTGTGAAGAAGTGGAATTTGGCCCTGCCACTCCACCCCGAGTTCCGGACTGTTCCGATGCTGTTCTACGTTCCGCCGATGCTGCCGGTCCTGGCGAAGGTCAATGAGAACGGCAAGTACGACTCCGCTCGCGATTTCCCGGAAGGGCTGGCGCCGCTCATGAGCGCGCTGGAACGAAACCGGGTTCCCATTAGCTACCTGGCGAGCCTGTTTTCAGCCGGCAACGAGTCGATCGTTGAATCGGTTTACAAGAAACTGATCGCTGTGCGCGTGGCCATGCGGGCCGAGCGGGCGGGCGATGTGCCGGACTCAGAGGTCCAGGCGGCTCTTGATGCCGGCGGGACAACCCTCGAAGAGATACAGGCCATTTATCACCTCACCTCGTTGCCGACTTACGAAGAACGGTTCGTGATTCCCCCGATGGCACGCGAGGTTGCGGTCGACGAGACCCAGGGTGTTTACGCACACAAGGCGTCAGCGGGATTCGGGTTCCGGAAGGCGCCCGCGAGGAGGTTCTAACGATGCCCGACAGGGCTGTCAGGGACCGATTGATTGGATATTTTGGCGGCATCCTGGACTACCCGGGCGATCAAACGCTCGAGCAGCTCAGGCTTGCCGAGGAAGGCGCGTCCGCGGACTTCCCGCAGGCGGCAGAGTTGTTGAGTGGTTTTCGCGAGAGGGTCGAAGAGTTGTCGGTCGAAGGCCTGGAAGAGGTATACACGGCGATCTTTGACCTGAACGCGACATGCCACCCGTACATCGGGTATCAGTTGTTCGGCGAGACCTACAAACGGAGCGTTTTCCTGGTGGAGTGCAAGGAGCATTACCGGGAGCATGGCTTCACCGCCCCGGAACCGGAACTGCCTGATCGCCTGTCGATAATGCTCCACTTCGTATCTGAGTGCGACGACCCGGCGGTGGTGGACGACATCATCGACTACGGGTTTGTTCCCTCCCTCGCCAAGATGACGAAGACGAAGGAACCTAGCGTCAAGGACATAGCGCTCCCGGAAGAGAATCCTTACGCCAGCGTCCTGAGGGCGCTCCAGATCGTTCTTGGCCAGGAGCCGGAGATCGACGAACCCATCCCTGATCACGCCGGAGATACCGCAGATGTTCGTTGAGTCAATACTGTTCATAGCGTTTCCGTACGTTGCGGTGGCACTCGCAATCGTGGTCACGCTTTTCCGGTACTTTACAGACCGTTTTTCTTACTCGACACAGTCATCCCAGTTCCTTGAGAACCGGGCCCTTTTCTGGGGTTCAGTACCCTGGCATTACGGGATTCTGGTCATCCTTCTGGCGCACGTCGTGGCGTTCCTGTTTCAGGGCGCGTGGGCGAGCCTGGTTGCTGATCAGACCACCTTGTACGTCCTCGAGTTGATCGGTCTTGCTCTGGCAGGCGCTGCGTTTCTCGGACTGCTCTTGCTCCTGATCCGGCGTGTTCGCACCGCCCGCATACTTGCCGTCACATCGACCATGGACTGGGTACTGCTCATCGCACTACTAGCACAGGTCGCACTGGGATTTTGGAGCGCGCTGTTCTTCCGCTGGGGTTCTGACTGGTTCCTTTTCACGGCAGCGCCGTGGCTTGAATCATTGATCCTCTTTGATCCTGATACATCGTTCGTAACCAACCTTCCGTGGGTGATCAAACTCCACATGCTGGGCGGTTTCGCGATTGTTGCGATCTTCCCGTTCACCCGGTTGGTTCACGTGATAACGGTCCCGATCACATATTTGTGGCGGCCGTACCAGGTGGTCATCTGGAACAGACGACCCCGTTAGAGATTTCCGACCGAAACATGTTCGCGAAACGGGCGTCATCACCCGTTTTTGAGAGGGATCTGGCGCCTGTCTTCACTATCACGCGGGCTCTGGCAAGTTTGCCCGAGGTAACACCATGCCGGGGGGAGGATCCTCTCTGGATCGCCTCAACACGGTTTTGAGATAGTTGTTCAAGCGTTACGCGCTTCTGGTTGACCAGGGATCAATCAAAAGAAACCGCCGGGGCGCGTAACAGATTGTGTTCAAACGAAAGGATCTGGAAGCGGCGATCAATGTTCAATAAACGACCTGAACTTATGGACCTCGGCCAGGAACGCATCAGGACGCTGCACTTCACGTGGATTGCGTTCTTCATCACCTTCTTCGTCTGGTTCAACATGGCGCCTCTCGCCACGACCATGCTGAACGACGTGGGCGGGGAAGGCGGCTGGCTGACCAAAGACCACATCAAGGTGCTGGCCATCTGCAACGTGGCGCTGACAATCCCCGCGCGCGTGGTTATCGGCGCCCTCCTGGACCGATACGGGCCGCGGCGCGTCTTCTCGGTGCTGCTGATAGTCATGTCGGTTCCGACATTCGCTTTCGCGCTCGGAAACAGCTTCACGCAGCTACTCATCGCCCGGCTCCTCCTCAGCATCATTGGCGCCGGTTTCGTCATCGGCATCCGGATGGTCGCCCAGTGGTTCCCGCCGAGCATGATGGGACGGGCCGAGGGGTTCTACGCGGGTTGGGGGAATTTCGGTTCGGCCGCCGCTGCGATGACCCTTCCCTGGGTAGCGCTTCATCTCCTCGGGGATTACGAGAGCGGTTGGCGCTACGCAATGGTCGCCAACGGCGTGGTCAGCCTGGCGTACGGATTCATCTACTTCGCCCTCGTTCGCGACGTACCGCGGGGAGAACGCTTTGTTGGGGCCGGGAGGACCGGTCCGATGCTACTCAGCTCCCGTATCGACCTGGTCCAATACCTGGTCTGGTCTGTTCCTTTGATGGGCGCCCTCGGGTTGTTGGCCTGGCGCGTGTCAAACATATCTGTTGGCGGAGGAGATTCAGCAAGCCCGGTCATATCCGACACGATGTTGGTCGTGATCTGGGTGGTCCTGATAGTCATCTACCTGGCTCACGTCGGGAAAACTCTGCAGACCAACCTACCTCACCTCCGTAACGGGGTTTCTGCTGAGGACCGTTTTTCGTTCAATAACGTTGCTGCATTGAACGCCACATATTTCGCCAATTTTGGCGCGGAGCTGGCGGTCATATCGATGCTGCCGCGATTCTATGAAGAAACCTTTGAACTCACCCCTGCGGTGGCGGGATTGGTAGCGTCTTCGTTCGCTTTCGTGAACCTGTTTGCCCGGCCCATGGGAGGATTAATCTCGGACACGTTGTCCAGCCGTAAGTGGGTCATGGTCGGCTACATGGTCGGGATCACCCTGGGATTCCTGGGCATGGCTTTCATCGGCGAGGCCTGGCCTCTCTGGCTGGCGATCACCTTGACGATAGCGACATCCATGTTCGTACAGGGCGCCGAAGGGGCGACGTTCGCCATTATCCCGATGGTGAACCGGCGTATGACCGGGCAGGTGGCTGGCATGGCAGGAGCCTACGGCAACGTGGGGGCCGTCGTCTTTCTCGTGATTTTTTCGCTGGTAGAGACGCAGACTTTCTTCCTCGTACTAGCGGGGAGCGCCGCCTTCGCCGTGGTTTACTGCATGATCTTCCTCACGGAGCCGGAAGGCGCGTTTGAGGAGGTATACCGATCGCCGGAAACGGACCCCGAAACGAACCCAACAGGGTAATGGTCAGATCGGCAATCTCTACATGCAACTGTCGGCAGAAAGGTTAGTCGAAGCGTAGTAAGGACGCAAAAACAGCGAAACTCGAATGTCTAACAGGAATGACGAAGGTTGACGTTTAGGAGAATACGCACATGGTAGCCCCAGAGCGTGGAACCAACGACCCGAACTGGTTGACGCCCGGCTGGGTGGATGACTGGGATCCCGAAGATGAAGGGTTCTGGGAACGCCAGGGTAAGAAGGTCGCCTTTAAGAACCTGGTGATCTCCATCCCGGCGCTTCACCTCGCGTTCATGATCTGGCTGCTGTGGAGCGCGATCGTCGTCAACCTGAACAGCGTTGGCTACGAGTTCACTGTCGGCGAACTGTTCTGGCTTGCGGCCATCCCCGGCCTGACCGGGCCGACCTTGCGAATCGGTCATTCCTTCCTGCCGAGCCTGGTGGGTGGACGCATGAGCCACATCATCAGCGTTGGATCGCTGTTGATACCGACGGTCTGGTTATTCTTTGCCATCCAGGACGCTGATACGTCCTGGGGCACCTTCATGATCATCGGTGCGCTGGCCGGATTCGGAGGAGGCAATTTCGCCTCCTCGATGTCCAACATCAGCTCCTTCTTCCCGCGCAGGCAACAGGGCCTCGCCCTGGGCCTTAACGCCGGCCTCGGGAACCTGGGCGTGAGCACGGTTCAGCTGGTGACCCCGTTGATCATTGGTGTGGGGATCGTCGGCGACTCCGTTGTTTACCGGGAAGGCAAGTTCGTCGACGGTGAATGGATCACGACCGTGGGCGGAACGGTGAAGGATGTCTGGCTCCAGAGCGGACTGTTGGTCTGGATCGTGCCGATTATCATCGTCCTCATCGCAGCGACGCTGTTCATGAACAGCCTCAAGGCGTTCAGCACTCCGCTCAAAGAACAACTAGGGATATTCAAGCTCACAAACACCTGGACCATGACCTGGCTGTACACGATGGCCTTCGGTTCTTTCATCGGCTACGCGGCAGCGTTCCCGCTGACCATCAAGCTGGTGTATGGAGGGCTCGATGACGCTCCGGACGGACTTGCGCTCAAGTTCGCATTCCTCGGTCCGCTGGTCGGCTCGCTGATCCGCCCGATCGGGGGCTGGCTCTCGGACAAGTACACGGGATCGAGGGTCACACTCGTGGCCGGCATCGGCCTGATCGCATCGTCTCTCGGTGTCACGGCCTTTACCCACCCCGATAATATGGACACGTTCCCCTACTTCCTCGGGATGTTCTTGTTGATGTTCTTCTTCACCGGCATCTTGAACGGTTCAACGTTCAGGATGATCGGTGTGATAAAGGAGTTCAACTTCAGGACACGCGGACCTGTCCTCGGCTGGACTTCGGCTGTGGCGGCGTACGGCGCGTTCATCATCCCGATCGTGTTCAAGGGCGCTATTGAGAGGACCGATGCACCGGACCAGGGCCTGTACGGCTTCTGCGTCTTCTACGCAATCTCCATGGTCATCCTCTGGTACTTCTACCTGCGGAAGGGCGCGAACGAATACGGAGCGTAATGGACCACGCCTCGTCGTCCTGAGGATCTCAGATCCAGGAGCCGCCGTTCGGCCAAACGCCTGAACGGCGGCTCAAGCCATCTCAAAGATTTGTGCGGGCTCGGGTTGTCGCTCCGTGGACAAGGTCTCTCGCACAGCGTGTGCCGGTTGGCTCAGGCGACCGGGATAACGCGATTATGCCGGCCGCGCTTTACGGGCGGTCGGCGTCGATGGCGGAGACGGCGGCCATGTCATCCGAGTTGAAGATCTCTTCCTCGTCGTCTCCAAGACTCTCTTTGACGTACGCCTGGGTGACGTCAGCGACGGCCCGGATCGCCCGGGAAGGATCGTCCTGCGGACCGGTGTCTACCAGTTGTATGGCCTTTTCTCGGTCGTTGTACGCGAGCATCACGCCACAGGCGAAGCTGTACTGGATGTCCTGCCACGCAGCGTCCAACGGTTCCTGGAAATCGTTTGGCGGAAGGTCTCCGAGCTCGTGGCTGTCCTTGATCCTTGCCGCTATCCGGGCGCAAACGGTTTCAACGTAATCCGCTGACCGGGTCGCCTTGCTAACACGCGCCGCTTCCTTGTGCCCGGCGTATATCTCGGCGGGGTCGTCATCGAGAAACTTGCGGCCGTCCGGTGCGACGACGCCCAGCAATTTGACGAGCGTGTCCGGAGAGGGAGTGAGCGCGACGCCGGTGGCAAGACCGAACTGGTATGCCGGCACGACGACCTCTCCCAGGAGCTCATCCAGCCGGACGGTCGCGGAATCGGACGTGGGGTTCCTGGTCAACTCGTTCAAGGTGTTGCCGAACAGATATTCGACGAAAATCATGAGTCCTCCCTTAATCGTTCACACGATGGTACGAGGAATCAGCCAGTTGTTGTATGCGCTTCGCGTGAGGGGATCGGGACACCGGTTTCTGCATATCACCTTTACCAGCCAGCGTTAACGTCCCATGCACACGCTCGCCTTCTGAATTTTGGCGGTCGGCGAGTCAACGCGGATGTTGGCGCGGCCGATTGGCTCGCAAGGCTCAAATGTTGAACTGGGGATCGCTGTAGCCGTCCAGTTTGTCGAATATCTGTATGCGCCAGCGTTGGGAATCCACCACGAACAGGCGGGATCGGGCGACATCGAACTTGACCCCGGTCGGGAGAGCGAACTTTGATTCCGGTTCGAGACTGTCGACGCGACGCCGTGCTTTGTGCACGTCCGGGTTGCCGCGGACGTACAACTTTTGCCACTTGGATAGCTCGATAGCCGCTCCGCCAAGTTCGCTGATGAACCGGAAATCCCTGTCGAACACCTGGACGCGGTTGTTCACCCAATCGCAGACGTAAATATCGCCGGCTGGATCCACAGCCACATCCGAAGGATGATCGAACTGGCCCTGGCCCGCGCCGTGGTTGCCGATTGCGGCGATGAAGCTGCCGTCCGGTCTGAACTTCTGGACACGATGGTTCTTGTGATCGGCCACATACACATCGCCGTCTCCATCCACCGCAATGCCCCATGGAGATTGGAACTGGCCTTCCCCCGATCCCCGACTGCCCCACTCACTTACAAAGTCGCCGCCGGACGTCAGTTCCTGGACCCGGTGATTGAGAGTGTCCACGACAAGCATGTGACCGGACGCGTTGAACACGATGCCCGAAGGTCTGTCGAACTCGCCTTCGCCATCGCCCCGCTCGCCGATGTGATTCAGGAACAGTCCGTCCCGGTCGAAGACGGTCACGACGTGTCGCAACTCGTCCGTGACGTAGACGTTTGAGTCCGGTCCTACCGCGACGCACGCCGGCCAGGCGTTCGTGAAAAACCCGTCGTTCTTCTGGCTGAAGGTGGCCGTGATTTCTTCATCATTCGGCTCGCCGCCGATGGATAGCCGCATGACGTCCGTAAACCCGGCGGCCTTTTTGACGATGTAGACATCATCACCTTCGCCGAACGCAAGATTGACGATGCCCGTGATCTGCCTGCCGCCGACGACGTGGGTGAAATCAAAGGCCCGTCCCCCTGCCGATGTCGTGAGCATTTGGGCCTCTTCCGTTTACTCGATACGTGGATGCCGCGACACCGGAATGCCGGCGCTCGATCACCGAGGTGTTCGGGCCGCCGATCCCTACTTAAGAATGAACTCCGGTTTCTCGAATGTTCCGCCCACGATGGGTACAGGGTCGAGGCCCAGCCAATCTTCGACGAGGCCCGTGTAAACGCTGCGGAAGTCCATATCTGGCACCAGATCGCCCTGATCCAGGTCGCTGGCTTTCGTCGAGGGGTACTGACCGTACTGGCCTCCCTTTACGCTCTTGCCGATCGCGAGGCAGACACCGCCGGCGCCGTGGTCCGTGCCAGACCCGTTGTCATACACGCGACGCCCGAACTCTGAGAACAGGAACATCACCACGTTGTCTCCGGCGTTATGTTCTTCCAGGTCATCGAAGAAATCTCGGATAGCCTGAGAAACCTCCGTCCACAGCTTGTGATGAGTGCCGAGTTGATCTGCGTGGGTGTCAAAAGACCCGTGGTCGCAGTAGAACACCCTAGAGCCGAGACCTGCCAGATGAACCTGGGCGATGCCTTTCAGTTTTCTCGCAATACTTGAGTCCGAATACTCCACCGTCGAGGAATACGTCTCAGGCGCCACGTTCAATATCTCGGCGCCTTTTAGAGCGTCCAACCCGGTCTGGCCGAGGTAATCCATCACCGGGCCGGTGCCGATGGCCGGTGAGTACATCCGTTTGTATCGGCCGAGGACTCGATTGAGCTTTTCCTCGGGTGTGATATCGGTCAGGAGGCCGTAGCTGTCGATATTCTCGACCGTGGCCACGGGCACGTTCGGCGCGACGAGGGCGCGAAACAGGGCCGGCCCCATGCTGACGGCTGTGACCACGTTTTGCTTGTCGGGATCAAGCTCGCGCACGACCCGGCCGAGCCATCCTTCGGTGCCCAGCGTGTCTGGCTCACAGGTGTGCCAGATGTCCATCGACCGGAAGTGCGAACGCGGTGAGTTTTCGTACCCGACTCCGTGCAGGATCGCCACATTCCCGTCTTTGTACATATCCTGTATTGGACCCATCGTCGGATGCAGGCCGATCTTGTCATCCAGTGTTAGAACCTCATCCTCCCCGACGTTCACCGTTGGCCGGTAGTCACGGTAGAGGGGGTCGTTGTACGGCACGACTGTGTTCATGTAGTCGTTGCCGCCGGACAGTTGGAGTACGACGATAACCGGATCTTGTTTTGACCCGATTCCAGCGCTTCCGTTGCCGTTCACACTACTCAATGTCGGTAACCTCCCTGAGTCTGCCGGTCATGGTGAGCAGGGATATCGCCCTAGGCGAATTGAAACTCCCGGAGGGAGACGACGAGCTGAAGGATCTCTGTCACCTTGGCGCCGCCGCCCTGCCCCGGGCGGTCATCCGCCCAGTCAAACTCGCCGAGCTGACGTGCATGATCCAGGAGTTCAGCCCGTGACGCGTCCGGAATTTCGAGCGGACCCATCACATCCAGGCACGCGTCGACCACGTCTTCCGGCGTACTCCCGGACGACTTTATGCGCTCAACGATCTTGATCACGCCGGGCCGCGACAGGTCGCTGATCATCTCTGCGGTGAAATTGGTCCGTTTCATGAGAGTGCCGCTGTTGATCCATTCGATTCCGGAATGCCAGCCCTCCACGCTGGGAGGGTTAAGAAGCTCCTGCCCCATGAATCCGATCTGGCTGGCCCAACCCATCGTCTCCGGCATGGGCCGATCTGTGTCCTCGACGAGGCGGAGCGTCCCTATCACGACCTCGGCTGGGTTTTTCACCCGTTTGAACTGCGCTGCTTTAAAGAAATCTGAGGTGAACACCTTTTTCAGCACCGTTCCGATGTGATAGTCACTCTCGATGAGCGCATCGGCGATGAACTGAACCGCTTCCGGGTCGTTGGGCGGCGTTATGGACCAGGCGGGCACCTGCGGCTCGTCGGCGACGAAAAAACTGTACAGGTGGCGTGCGATGAATGCCGCCGTCGCCGGATTCGAGAGGATGATGTCGATGATCTCTTCGCCATCGAAATCGCCCGTGTGCCCGAGGAACGATTTTTCACCGTAGTCGTGGTCGTCCTGGCGGAACTCGTACTCCCAGTCCCATCGCCCCATGTGGAAACGCGGGAGTTTATGTTTGAGCGTCCAACCTGTGAATGCGCGAGAACACTCCCGCACGTCTGTTTCGGTGTAGTTGCCGACGCCCATTGTGAACAACTCAAGGAGTTCCCGGCCCCAGTTCTCGTTCACTGAATCGGCGTGGTTTTCATGGTTATCCAGCCAGTAAATCATGGCCGGGCTTTGCGCCACCGCCATGAGGATCTCTTTGTACTTGCCGAGACCCTTATCACGGAACGCGCCGATCATGTCCTCGATCTCGTCGTAATGATCGACCTTGGCGACACCCGTCGCGAAAAGCTGGTGGTAGAAGAGGCAGAGTTTTTCCTGGAGGGGCGCTTTCGTATTGATCATGCGCCAGACCCAGGGGGCGTGGCCCAGGCCGCCCATGGTCCCGGGCTTCCACCACAGCGGGTAGTAGCGTAAGAATTCGTATATGTCTACCGGGTCCTGATCCGCAGGGCTGAGAAGTTCATCAACGGTCGCTTCGTATCCTTTTTGTGCGCGCTGCTCCAACTCATCTCTGGACGCGCCGAAACCGGCCCTGCGCATCAAATGCGCCATCAGCGGAAGGTTATGGTCGGTCATATTCCCGGCCCCTCATCGTGGAATTGATAGCGGCAGTGTACGGCAAGCTTTCGCTGGCGGTATGCGCACGGGACTAAAACCTGAGCGAACGGTCGCCCGGTTTATTGCCTGTTGATTTCCGTACATGACGCGAAAGAGCCGCCTCGCACTATGCTGCGGGCGGCTCTTTCGTTCTTCCCTCGGTCGGATTGGCGCCGACTACGCGATGCACTCCGAATACACTTTGGCGGCATAGACGCGTGCGTTGATGTCAGTGGAACGGCAGTTCTTGATAGATACATACGCCTCGTTGAGGTGATGTTCTACGGTCCGCAGGCTGATATCCAACTTACTGGCCACTACTTCGTTGTTATAACCCTGGCTCACCAAATCCAGGACCTGCAGCTGGCGAGCCGTCAACGGGCGCGTCAGGTACGTGTCGCGCCCGTTATCGCCATGCGTATCTGAAAAGAAACCGGGGTCGACTATGGTCATTCCGGAGGCTGCGCTGTCGATGATACGCACAAGATCGTCGAGGCCGGTGATCAGGTCCGTGGTGAGGAACGACCACTTTGGGCCTACCTCCAACATCCGCTTGCGGATGTCCGCAAGGATGCTTGATGAACCGGCGAGAACGACTATCGCCGGATCGTCGGCCAGCGATTTGATTTCATGGCCGATCTCCAGACCGCGATCGACGGCTTCTGCCCGGCACATGTCGATCACCGCGACATCTAAATTGGACGGGATGTCTTTTTCATTTAGAGAGCCACTATCCCAGAGATCACCGGATTGGGCGATCGCCACGCTAGATGTCCCGGAGATTCCAGATTCCAAAAGATCCCTGCGCAGACCATCGGCACTCAGGACCAGTACATTGATGATTTGCTTCTGGACCTCGCCCACATCGGCGAAAGCGGTCATACTTGTCACGATTGTCCCCCTGGCAGTGAGCGTTGATTCGCCCCGTTCGTCGGACCTCTCCTCGCCGCCGAGTCACCGCCAGATGACTCCGTAGCGACACGCGGTATAAAACTGATGATAGCCACAGGTAGTGGTGGTCACCAGACCTGATGGGGTTCCTTCCAGCACCGCGACGGGTGGCAGGGAAACCGCCCGGTTGGGGGCTATCCGCAGGGGGGAGGCTTGGGCAACATCACAGAACGCTGGCATATAAACTGGTATGTCCCACACATCGGCCCGAACAATCCGTCTGAATTCCATCATCGGACGAGATTTCGTAAAATCGAACCACAATGACTAGTGCAGAACCCAATATTCGACTTCTTATCGTGGATGACGACACGGTTATCCGTGAAGGCTTGACGCTGTTGCTGTCACCCATTTCGGATCTTGACGTGATTGGCACGGCGAGCAACGGCCGGGACGCCGTGGAACTCGTCAAAACCCGTCAGCCTGACGTCATCATCATGGATCTGCATATGCCGATCATGGACGGAGCCGACGCCATGAAGGCGGTTCGGGAAGTGAGTCCGGATACCAAGCTGATCGTACTCTCCAGCTACAAGGAAAAGGACGAAGTCCTGAGGGCGATCGACTCGGGCGCGCACGCCTATCTCCTCAAAGACGGGCCCATAGAGGAACTCGCGCAGGCTGTTCGGAACGCCCACGCGGGACGCTCCAGCCTTAACGCCGAAATTGCTACGACAGTGCTGTCACGTCTGTCCGAACTGTCCGGCACCGAGGGGACGGGTTCTGGATTGACGGCGACGGAAGTACGCACCCTTGAGATGCTCCGCGATGGCGCGTCAAATCCTGAAATAGCCAAGGCGACGGCGGTCAGTCCAAACACCGTGAAATCACGCCTTAGCGGGATCTACGAAAAACTTTCGGTTACGAGCCGGACTCAGGCGGTAGCTGAAGCGCTGAGGCGCCGTGTCATAGACCACGACTAAACGAACCCAGGATCATCGCCGCCGATGCCCGGAGACGCGGGCACAAGTGTCTCGACGAACCCGAGGAGGATTGTCGAGAGACACGGCGGAAGAATCTGGGCGGAATCAGAAATCGGCACAGGCACGACTTCCCTCTTTCTTTGACCTGACCCGGAGTGGACAGTAGACGGTGTCGGCAACCCGGCTCCGTCGGATGCGGATCTCCCCCGCCGTGGATGAGGGACTCAACTCGCTTTCATCTGCCGATGTTTGCGGTTGGCGGGATCGGTATTCACCGGCGCCACAACACCAGGAACTGAACCTTGGTCACGGGTCGGCTTTAAGCCGCCTTCTCAATCATCGGACCTGTGTCTACGTCGAGCGCTACCTTTTCGATATCGAGCAGGATCGTTAGCCCCTCGTCCAAACGGGCGATTCCGTGCACGTATGCCGTCTCAGAACTAAACGTTGGCGGCAAGGCGGACACCACATCTGGCGAGAAGCGCACTACTTTGGTCACTTCGTCGACTACCATCCCGATGTGGCGTCCATCGATATCGACGACCACAATGCGGGTGTCTTTGGTCTGGCTTGACGATGAAAGGCTGAGCAAGGTGTCAAGAGCCATGACCGGAGTCGCCTGCCCCCGAAGGTTGATCACTCCCAGAAGCCCGGTCGCAGCCTTTGGAGCCCGCGTGACGTTCTGGTGCCGGATGATTTCACGGACCAGGTCGATGTCTATCCCGAATAGCTCGATGCCCATGCGGAAGATCACTATCTGCCGCTCCGTCGGAGCCGATGCCGCCGAATCTTGAGATTGGCCGGCGGGTTCGGGATCGACTATCTCGCTCCGCAATCCCGCCACTGCGGTGATGACCTCGTCTACGAGATCCGGGCCGACACCCAACTCTTCAAGCGTCGATATCAGGTGCCCTGCCACTATGTTGAAGTGGCGGTCCGCTATCCCGAGTCCCCGGTGCGCCGTTTTCAGTCCGCGGCCTTTGGAGCCGGACTTTCCACCGAGGGCCCTGGTCAAAAATGCCTTCTGGTGGACTTTCTGTTTGTCCATATCGGTGTTCGTGAAGAACGGCGCCAGGTCGATATCGTCGAGGACCTTTTCGTAAAAAAGCTCAACCGCCGCGTCCAAAGCGGCGGCACCACCGAGTTGTGTGTAAAGCGTGTTCTTTTGCGCCATCGCGGATTCCTTATCGCCTTCTCGTCCGTTGGAAGGTCCTGGTTGTTGGAGTTTCGGGCACGAAGATTATTGGTTCACCGGTGGTGCAACGGTGTGCCGGGCGACGATGTCGCCTCTCAATCCGGCGACTTTGGAGATCACCCCGTCGATAAGTTCGTCGCCGACGCCCAGTTCGGAAAACGCCACAGCGAGGTGACCGATGAGGTCGTCGAAGTGCCGGTTGGTGACTCCGAGATTATCGTGAACCCTTTTCAGGCCAGGTCCGTGATAGCTCGACTCTCCGCCAAGCGCCATCGTCAGGAAAGCCTTCTGGTGGTCCTTTAACCTGTCCAACCGCATGTCAGAGAAGAACCGCTTCAAGTTCGGGTCATCTATGACTCTGACGTAAAAGAGATCGATCGCAGCGTCGATCGTGGTGGCGCCGCCAAGTGCGCTGTAAATGGTGTCGTTTCCTGACATTTCGATCTCCTTGAGGAGAACCTTTAGGGTGTTCGCAACGCCACAACGGCTCAAACGGCTGAAGTTGTTTCATCAAGCGTATTGTGGCCGTTGATTTCGGACGCGCCGTGACCCACGGGCAACTCATGGCCGAACATGTGCAAGACCGCCGCCGCCGATTCATCGGAATCAGCTCGCCGGATATAGGTAATCGGGGCGTGCAGCAGCTTCCTCGCGATAGAGTTCGTCATGGCGTCCAACACGGGGAGAAGACTCTCCGGGTCATGGCCCAGTCGTTGGAGCGCGCGTGAGGCCCGTTCCATCTCAGCGACTCGGACGGAATCAGACCTGGCTACGACGCTCTGGATGAGCGCACCGCGTCGCGCCGCCCGGGTTCCCGTCTCAAAGTGGATCACCTGTTGTTGGATGGCGGCGTAAGCGTCGCCTTCACAGGCGAACGCACCTTCCCGCGATTGTTGGCGTAACAGATCTCCAATCCGGTAGATGTCATACAGGTCTACTCCGGACAGTGCGGCAGCGGATGGTTCGACGTCGTTAGGAACCGCCATGTCGATCACGATCAGCGGACGCGAGCGGTCGCCGAGATCAGCGTCTCTCAGATCGGCAGCGGTGATGACGTGGGCGTGAGCTCCTGTGGCGGAGATCACGGCGTCAGCGTCACAAAGAGCCGTGCCGAGCTCCGGAAGCCCGAAAGCGATCCCGCCGACCCCCCGGGCCACGCTTCGGGCGCGTTCGATGCTTCGATTGACTACCGTGATTTGTCTCACGCCGCGTGCCGCGAGAATGTGGGCCGCAAATGCGCCGGTCTTGCCGGCCCCGACAACCACGGCCTTGAGCTCAGACATCGGTCCAAAGGCGTCCGAGATGAGGTCGACGGCTGCGGCCGCTATCGAATCGGCATGACCGCCATCCTGTGAGCGTGCCCGTATCCTGCGTGAGGCCTTGAGTGCATGCTCAAAAGCGAGTCGAAGGATCTGCCCTGCCGTGCCGGCAAGTACCGCCTGTTTCAAGGCAACGCGTAGCTGTCCCGTGATCTGGGCGTCTCCGCGGACCATGGATCGCAATCCCGCCGCAACCATGAACAGATGAGCGGCGGCTTCCTGGCCGCGCATCCGGTATATACCAGAATGCGGATCGCCGACAGCGGCTCCAGCGCGAGCCTTCAGGTAATCATCAAGAGCAGCTGTTCCGGTCTTGGCGTGGGCCACGACGGCGTATATCTCAACCCTGTTGCATGTCGAAAGTATCAGGGCTTCGTCCGTCATCTCGGACAGGTCCCGCAGTGTGTCGGACACCGGGTCGACCAAACTGCTGAGTCGCTCAAACAGCCCGGCCCCGGCCGACATGTCGATCCCCACGAGAATGAGTTCCATTCGGCGTTCTTTCCTGGTGGGCCTCTGGTGAACAGCGCGGTCCGTCGCAATGCGCGAGTCGCCGCGCGCGCGTCATATCGTGACGGTCAAGTGGTGCCGGCCGTGGCCTTCCGGCGGGTCGGCCAGCCCGGGCACGCCGCATGACCAAATGCAACGTGCCCGGGGGGCGACGGCCAGTGAGCGTAGTCGGGTTTACGCGGCGACCTGTGACAATCGGGCGAGTGTCCCTTCCAGGCCATCGAGTTTTCCGCTCAGGGCCTGGTTGTTTTCGATCAGGGCTTGCTGAGTGGTCTCGATCGACGCACTAACCTGTTCCGTCGAGGCGGAGGTCTGTTCCGCCACGGCTGCGACCTGTTCCACCATTTTGGTGACCTGGGCGTTCAGCGCCGTCATCTCTTCCGAAGATGCTGCGGCCTCCTGGGATCCGGTCGCCACACTCTCCACGAGCTCGACTACCTGTGCCATCACCCGGTCCATGGCGGAAGACGCCTTGCCGATCTCCGTCACTTCGGCATTCGTGGACTCAACGGACGAGAGGATTTCCTTGAGGGCGTTGCCCGCCTGGCTCACGAGCTCGTTTCCGGTGGAGACCTCTTCGGTCCCTTTGTCCATCGCGGTGACGGACGCCTTAACTCCGTCCTGCACGACCGCTATCAACTCCGCGATTTCCTTGGTCGCGCCTGCCACTCTCTCAGCCAGCTTCCGGACCTCGTCGGCAACCACGGCGAACCCACGCCCCTGCTCTCCGGCACGAGCTGCCTCTATCGCGGCATTCAGCGCGAGCAAATTGGTCTGGTCAGCCACCTCTTCGATGACCCCGATGATCTTGCCAATTTCGTCGGACTTGGCTCCGAGCTCCCCGATCAGGTCAGAACCGTCACGCACAGAGGCGCTGATGCGATCCATTCCTTCTACCGTTTGCGAGACGACATCTGCGCCCTTCTCGGAGGTGGTACTGGCTGTTTCCGCAGTTTGAATCCCGGATTCCACGGATGTGTTGATCTGCGTGATGGCCGTCTTCAAGTCCTCGATCATTGAGGTCATGCTGTCGGCGGCTTTGGCCTGGTTCTCAGACGCCTGTGAAACCGTGGAGATCGCCTCGCCGAGTTGCTGGACATTGCCGGCGGCTTCCTGCGAGTTGTTGGCCTGCTCGGTGGCGCCAGTAGCCAGTTGGCTCATCGCCTCGGAGACCTGTTCCATGGATTTCAAGATGGCTTCGGTGTTCCGTTCCATCGTGGTTGCCTGGGCCCGGACTTCGTCCACCTGGTCCGTCATCTCGTTGACGAAGCCAAGGGTGTAAGCCTCAAGCATCAATTGCTGGTCAAAGTTCGTGATTTTCAAGAACGCCGAAATCGCCGCGACGAGCTGCTCCGGCTTTTTCCGGTACTTCTCCACCAGAAGAGGGAACAGGTGCTCATAGAACTGTATGTATGATCCGATGTAATAGCGCGGGCTGATTCCAAGCCGGTGATGGACTGAACCGACGGCCAATCGCCGCTCGGCGTATGTCATGTCATACGCCCCGCTGAACAGGTCCTTGAAATACTGGGCCTGCGCAACTTCAAGGTTCTGACGGTTGGACCCGGCCTCCTGGACCTTGGCGGTGAATGCCGGGAACGAGAACGAGTGGTCGTAGAACTTACGAGCAATCTCCTCCGCGTTCTCGGTCGCGAGATCACGCAGATCTTCAAGCACCTCAACGTTTTCGCCTGAGAACACGTTCCAGGCTTTGCGGGCATCCAGGTCGCTCGGATTAATCCCGAGTTGCTCGGTCATGGTCGGTTTGCGTTCGGTGGTCAATGTGGCCTCCCGGTACGAGTGCAGGTGTGGCTTCGACAGGTCGGCGGCTCGCGCTCATCTTGTTTCGCGCTTGAAAGCACAAACCGTGATTAGTATGTATAAAAACAGAACAAACTACCCTTATCGTTTGACAGCACACTATTACTCGTAGGGGATTTGGTGAGTGTTCACCGGGTAGCGGCACTGGTTGATATTTCGGTTAACTGAAAACACCCACCAGTGATGTCACTCGGTTCCCTCATGGAGTAAAAAGCGGCTTACGCTTGAGGCTCGCGAGGTCGACCGTTGATCGCCAGAGCCACGGTGGGTCGGGCGTACAGAACGATGTCTGGAAGGGGCTCGGTTCTAAAACGGGGCGGATGGATCCGCCGACCCTTTGGCCCGGCGAGACCCAATTAACTCCTGCATGCGCCCGGTAATTTCCGCCAGCGCGAGCATTCCCACCGTGGTCAGCACGATCGCCCCACCGGCGGCGAGATCGGCGTAAAACGCGACGGCCAACCCGATCCAGACGCTGAGTAGTCCAAACACGATGGCCAGCAGCAGAGCCGTCCGAAATCCCCTCGCCAGTCGTAACGCCGCCAGGACCGGTATCACGATGAGCGCGCCAACCATCAGCACCCCTACGACGCGCATCGACGCAGTCACTGTTGCGCCCGTCAGGACGGCCAGCGCAAGGTTTGTCGCTGTAACACGGACGCCGCTAACGTGCGCCAGATCCTGGTCGAAAGCGCTCTGAGTCAGTTCCGCGTAGAACGACGCGACGAACAACACAACCACCACCAGCAATATACCGATGAGCCAGAGATCACGATCGTTTATCGACAGGACCGTGCCGAACAGATAGCCAAAGAGATCCGCGTTGAACCCGGATGATTTGCTGATCACGATCACCGCAATCGCGAGCGATGAATAAAGGAATATGGCGAGCGCCGCATCCCCGGGCAGGCGGCCACGCGAACGCAGTTGCTCGATCCCCGCGGCCGACGACGTGGTCGCAATGAGCGCGACGAATGTCGGGTAGATGCTGGTGACGAACCCGATCGCGACTCCCATCAGCGCAACGTGTGACAGGGTGTCGGAGATTAACGACAGGCGGCGCAGGACGATGAACAGGCCGAATGATGGCGCCAGTACGGCGACCATCGACCCGCCGATCAGAGCCCGGATCATGAAATCGTATTGGAACATCTCAGGCAAGGTTCACCTGCTTACCTGTGCTCATGTAGGGCGTCGTGTAGGAGCACATCGACCGGGAAGCCGTACAGCTCTGAGAGATGCTCGCCCGTAAGATGATGGGGCGCTCCGTGGAACACGACCGTCCGATTGATGCAGGCGCATACGGTCGCCCCCTGCATCACGGCGCCTATATCGTGCGAGATCAGGAAGACGGTCATTCCATGCTCGCGGTTGAGGGAGGAGATTAGTTCGTGGAATCTGTCCCGCCCTACCGCGTCCACGCCCGAAACAGGCTCATCGAGGAACAGCAACTCCGGGCGGCCGACGATGGCACGAGCGATCAGGGCTCGCTGTCGCTGTCCGACCGATAAAGACTCGATCGGCCTGGCACGGAGGTGAGAGATGCCGGCAACTTCAAGGGCGTCAAGGACCTCTTTTTGCCCGTGCCTGCGGAATATGGCGAAAGGATCGAATCCCTTGTAACGGCCGTGTTCCACGATCTCCTCGACCGTCGCAGGAAAACGGATGCCCAGTCCCTCCACCCGCTGAGGGACATATCCGACGCGAGACCAGTCTCGAAACCGGGACGAAGATTCTCCGAATAACTCGACCGAGCCACGTGCCGGTTTCAGCAACCCGAGGGCAAGCCGGAGCAGGGTGGTTTTCCCACTCCCGTTGGGGCCGAGAATGGCGGCAAAGTCGCCTTGCCGCACCTGGAACGAGACGTCTTCTACGGCCGGTTCGCCGCCGCCGTACGAGTACCAGGTGTTTGTGAATCCACATACCGGCGGACGGTCAGAAAACGCGTCATTTGCATCTGACCCCAGCGGCCATAACGCTGTCTGGCTACCCCGGGCCTCTTCACCCGCCGCGGCATCCCGGTCGGTCGCACCGGTGCTTTCGATTGTCATCGCTGGCACTCCAGGGCCGTCGCGAGGCTTTCCAGATTGGCGTCCATGAGCGATAAGTAGGTTTCGCCGGCGTCGCGCTCGTCACGGGTCAGATTCTGGAGAGTGTGCAGCGGTAAAGTCTGGACACCCGTTTCCCTCGCCAGTGCATCGCTCAGGCGCTCCGAGTCGATGGGACTGACCAGTACGTATCGGATCCCGGTTCCCGCCACGGCATCGCTCAGATCGGCCAGGGCTCTGGGACTGGGTTCGGATTCCGGATTGATGCCGGAGATTCCAACTGCGTTCAGACCATACCGATCTGCCATGTAGTTGAAACTGTCGTGGGACGTAACGAATGTGCTTCCAGAGCAGGAACGAAGGGCATCGGAGTATCGGGCGTCCAGCGCGATGAGTTGCGCTACGAGATCGTCCGCATTCGCCTCGTACGTCGCGCCGCTTTCCGGGTCGACTTCTATGAGGCCGTTCTTGACGGCGGTAACCTGCGTGACGGCCATCATCGGATCGAGCCACATGTGCGGATCCAGTTCGCCATCGTCGTGTCCGGGTTCGTCATCGGCTTCCGTACCGATTTCGTCCGCGTGGAATCGCAGGGCGATGGATTCCGAACTCGCCTGCACCGCCGTGCCGGGAGCGTCGCCCGAGTCGAGCAAGGCATCGACCCAGGACTCGAACCCGAGACCGTTGTAAACGATCAGATCGGCGCCTGCGATCTTGCGGAGATCGCCGGGCGTTGGCTCGAAATCATGTGCGTCACCCCCGGCCGGAACCACTCCCTCAACTCGCACCCTATCGCCCCCGACGCGTTCGGAGAAATACTCGATCGGATACATGGAGGCGACCAGAATCACCTCCCCCGAATCCGCACCGTCCTGCTCCGCACCATCCCCACTCCCACCGCATGACGTGGCGATCATCGCCAGCCACCCAGCCGTGAGCAACATGGTTGAGACATATCTGTTAATGAGATTCAGTATCAATTACTGTTAAAGAGAACCAGTGCGTCTTATAGCGGTACCGATGTCAGGCCCCGGGCGATTCCAGGCAAGTCTGACATCGAATGAACACCTCCATCCGGTGCCCGACGATCTCCCCTTCGATTTCACGGGTGAGGGATCTGAGCACACGTTCCACGGTGGTGTCGCGAAACTCTTCTATGGCACCGCACGTGGTGCAGACCGAATGGTGGTGGTGTTCGACCCGGGAGGGACTGTACATCGGCGAGCCGTCCGGCAGCGCGAGTTTGCAGATCACGTCCGCGGTCACAAGGAGTTTCAGTGTTCTGTACACGGTCGCGCGTCCGACGCCGGGGAGCTCCATCGCGATATCTTCAGCGGTAAATCCGCCATCCCGGCGCTCGATGGCCGCTACCACCTGTCTTCGCTGACCGGTAATCCGGAGACCGGCATCTTCCAGGGCAATAATCGCGTCTAGTTGTGAGCTTGGTGCGGTGGTCATCGCGGGCTCTGGACCATCAATTACTTAATAATTATTGATAGTAAGTATCAATTGTGGAGATTGTACGCGCAGGGGCTGCGCTGGTCAAACGCGCTACCGTGGGGACAAAATCGCAAGCTGTCGCTCGGCGAGAAGACGGACCCCGGGATTTTCCGGGTCGTAGCTCAATGCCAGATTGAGGTCACGAATCGCCGCGTCAAAATCGCCGGTGTTCGCCTCTTCGAGGCCCTTGATCGCGTATAGCACGCCAAGCGACTCACTATCCGGGTTGGAAAGAAGCGCGAGACGCGCGAATGAACCCGCTTCATCGAGCTGTCCCTGCACCAGGAGCGCCGAAATCGCCCGGCCGGTCAATTCACTCGTCAACTCGCGATTCCTGTCTGCGTCGCCACGCGAAACGGCCACCGTGATCAGAAGCAGGATGGCGAACGCAGTCACCGTCGCGGTACCGATAGTCGCGAGCGTTGTTTGCCGGTACACGGCTCGGGTGGCCAGAAGCTGGCGATTGAGGCGGTAGGTGTTTTCCGCGGCGACCCTTGGCGAAAGTCGGAGGGCCATTAACGTGCCAACGATGAGGCCGCCGAGATGCGCCGAGTTGTCCACGCCGGTCGTGGTAAGGCCGAGCGAGACATTGATGACGATTATGAAGGCAAGCCCGCCAAGTGACCCGCGCGCCGAAGAGCCGAACAAGGCTCGATTCAGGAACAGGTAGACGGCGAATGCTCCCAACATCCCGAAAATAGCGCCACTCGCGCCCGCCCCGACCGTGGGACCCGCGGCATAACTGGCGACGTTGCCCGCCACTCCCGCTGTCAGGTAGATAGCAAGGAACGTACGCCAGCCATACGAGCGCTCGACGATTCCGCCGAAAATCAACAAGGAGACGCTATTGGCGAGCAGATGGAAAATTCCGATGTGCATGAACACCGGGGTGATCAAGCGCCAGAACTGACCATCTGCGATGTTCGGACCGTACTTGGCGCCGTATTTGATGAGCACTGCGATGTCTTCAGAACCGCCAGCGACCTCCAGCAGCAGGAAATAGGCGAGGTTTATCGCCAGCACGGTCCACATAGCCGGATTGGCACGCAGCATCACGGCGATGCCTCCTCCTTCCGGTCCCGGCTGAAATGGGCTCCGTTCAAACATCCAGTTGGCTCCTTTGAACTCAATATGGCCGGCTACCGGCGTGACGTGTTCGTTGGCATTGCTACGGACCTGAATACTTTACGCATACGAACGACGACCGGACTTGGCCCGATTCTCACTCCGCATCAGGGTGCGGCGACCTCCCGTCGCTCCGTATACTCATCAGCGTTGACGAACCATGTCATGGCCGGGACGCGGTGATGACCCGGGCAATTCCAGGGGCAGTTTCATCTATTGAACGAGTCCGATCGGTCCGATCCACTTACGCCACTTCGCAAAGTCCTCGTTGTCGATGACGAAGACACCGTGCGCACGGCCCTCCAGGCAAGTATCGAGACCTTCGATGGTTTCGATGTCGATACCGCCGAAGATGGCGAAAATCGGCCTCGCCATGATCGCCGGGGAGCGGTACGACGTCGTACTTGTGGATCTCATGATGCCTGTACTGGACGGTTTCGAGGTTCTACGCCATCTCAGGGAACTCGGCGAAGATAGCCGTCCCCAGCGCGTCATCCTTGTGAGCGGAATGGTCGATCCTGCTTTACAGGGAAGTGTGCGGGAACTCGGCGGCGACGCGATCCTGGCCAAGCCGTTCCGCCTGGACGATCTTCGCCGCCTGCTAGTCGACGAACTCGATACTCTCTGATCTGAGACCGGGTTTCAGGCCCCCGGTCCAGGGTCGGATTTGTTCCACAACCGCTCCAGGTGATACCGGGGTTGCCAGCCGAGTTGCCTGCGTGCCTTGACGTTGCTGAACTTGGCGTGCGGGATGTCCGTGAACACCATGTAGGTTTCAGCCCTGGTCGGCAGTCGTTCAAGAGGTAACTCGACGGCGCATCTGATCGCCTCCCCTGCGTCCGGCCAGGCGATGCTGTATGGCACCATCATGTCCTTACCCAACGACTCCACCCCGCTGCCCCCGGGGCCGTTGCCGATGTCTCCCGGGTCGTACAGGTGATAGAAGAGCAAGGTCTGCAGATAGATGTCATGCCTGGTGGTGAAGACCCGGTCGATCTCCTGCCCCAGCGCCTTTGTATGCGCATAAAGGCGCGTTCCCGGCTGTGGTGGCATGTCCGGATTGAGATCGAAGTCCCAGTCTTCGTACCCCGGACCCGCAAGCTGGTAATGCGGCCCCGTATTGATGACGCGCTGGATGCCGTGCGTCACGGCGGCGACCATCATGTTGTAGTTGCCGCGCGTGTTGACGTCGAACGCAATCCGTCGGTGGGGCCGCAGGACGGAAAGGTTGATGATGGCGTCCATCCCCTCCGCTGCGTCCACCACGGCATCGAGTGACGATACGTCGATCTGACGCCATTCATGGGTCGTGGCGGGCGGATCTCCGATGTCCGTAATCCGCAACCGATGACGATCGCCCAGGGCGTCCACGACCCACGGCCCCAGCATTCCGTTTCCGCCAAGAATCAAGATGTTCATCAGGCCGCACCCTGCCCTTCCCATAGCCCGAGTATGGAGGCCGCTCCCTTGAGAAGGAACCGGCCGCCCGAAATCGGAGACTGCACGTGGATAGTCCTGAACGAGACTGGATGAGGGGTGTCGGTAGACTGGGCATTAACGCCGAGATCCGCCGTGAGCGCGGCGTTGATCGCTACGCGCAGATCGTCACCTGCGAGCGCCGCGCTATGGCCGGAACCTGCTGCAGCGGCCGTGTCCCCCTCGACCAGCGGGAATCCGAGCCTGAGGTTGGCGATCTTGATTCCGCCTTCCCGTCCGAATTCCCGGCAAACGTACTCGGCCAGGTGCGCCGAGAGGATGACCGGCTCCACGCCCGGGGTTGAGCGCCAGTTCTCGGTGACGGTCAGGTGCTCCGGGTAGTCATCCAGCAATCGCAGGGTGCTCAGGTTTATGAACCGACTCACCCCCGCAGATCGGGCCGCGGTAAGCAGGTTGTACGTGCAACGCGTGTGGACATCCAGGAGCTCGGAAGCGGACGCGAAGTGTCCGCCGTATCCGATGTGGACAATGCCGTCTATCCCGTTTACGAGCCGGTCAGTGGAGTCATCGTCGCCGAGATCACACGCCGTGACATCCGTGTTGCCGTCTGTGTGCGTGGAGAGATCCGTGGGGACCAGGTCGTGGTCCGTGGCTAGCAGAGCGGCGACCGTCCGGCCAAGGTCGCTCGTGGCAGAAGTCAATAACAGGCGCAATTCGGGCCTCCGGGATGTGGCCAGTTTCTGGGGAGAGGATTCAGGGTTTCGGAGGGCGGCGTGTGTGAGAAAACGCCGCACGTAGCGGGGACAGCTTAGGCGCGGCCGATGCCCGTCTCAAGGTTCCCCGCGATATCTGATAGCCTCGCCCCGCCGCACGCACTCTTCACGCCTGTCATCCGGGCGACTGCGCCAACCAATCGTTTTCAAGGGACCGACCTGTGAAGATCACAAAGATCGAGACGATCATCCTGAAAGACATCTGGCCGATCACCTGGATCCAGGTCCATACCGATGAGGGAATCGTCGGCCTGGGCGAGGTGTGGGTGAACGGCACCGGGTCCGTGGCGGCCTACGTTGCAGAAACGCTTGCGCCGGAGCTTCTGGGTAAAGACCCGAGAGACATCGAGCGCCACTGGCAACGCATGTACTACGTGGGACGGACCACCGGGAACCGCGGCGTCAACATACTCGCCATGTCCGCGGTGGATATCGCCCTCTGGGACGTTTACGCGCAGTCGGCGGGCGTACCGCTCTACCAGGCGCTGGGCGGCAAGTTCCGGGAGGGTATCCGGGTCTACAACACCTGTTTCGACCCGGTCATCCCCCACAGTGGAACTGTTGACGACAGTGCCCTCTACGACCTCAAGGCACAGTGGGAGACCCCGGGGGCGCTTGCGGAGTCTCTGCTGGCCGACGGAATCACGGCGATGAAGATATGGCCCTTCGACCGGTACGCCGACAAGAGTAACGGCCAGTTCATCGGCGCCGAAGACCTGAAAGCCGCCACACGGCCGTTCCGGGAAATCAGGGAGGCCGTCGGCGACAGGATAGACATAGCGCTGGAACTCCATAACAGGTGGAACCTTCCGGCGTCGGTGCAGATCGCAAGGTCCATCGAACCTTACGGCGCCATGTGGATCGAGGACTGCATGGTGATGAACAACATCGACAGCCTGAGAGAACTGAAGAACTCGACGACCGTTCCGGTCTGCGCATCCGAGACACTGTCCACCCGCTGGGGATTCCGTGAAGTGCTCGAAAAACACGCCACGGACATCGTGATGATCGACGTGACCTGGGTGGGAGGACTGAGCGAGGCGCGCAAGATCGGTTACGCCGCCGAGACGTACGGGTTGCCGTTCGCCCCGCACGACGCCTCGGGACCGGTCACGTTGATGGCATCGACGCACCTGGACATGCACCTGCCGAACGCCGTGATACAGGAGACGGTTCGAGCGTTCATGCGAACCTGGTACGCCGATGTGGTTGATGTTTTGCCGGTCATCAAAGACGGACACATTTCCGCCCCGGATACCCCCGGGCTGGGAATGAAGCTGTTGCCGGAGGTGATGGAACGACCGGACGCCGAGGTGGTCGCAACCACGCTATAACCGGGTACAGAAAAATCCCCCGAATTATTTCCGGGGGATTGAACGGGTTCGGTTTCGGTTTGAAGCCGTATTTACGGCTCGATGCCAAGCCCTTCTACTGCGTTGATCAGTCGACGAAACGCTGAGACGGTTCGCGTCCAACCGGAACGCAGAAGACCGGAGCTCTGTTCGGTCGTTGGTGATGGAATCTGTGTCGTGGTAGCCATGTTTCGTATCCGCTGCTGTGTGCCGGTGCCGAAATTCTCGAGGCCCGGGAGCGGAAGGCAATAAAAAAACCCCCGGGAACAAATGTCCGCAGGGGCCGCACAGAGCGCCATCTTGCTATCAACCGATTAGCGCGCGCTTGGACCTCCCCTGCGGGTGGTACAACAACAGGCGCACATGGTTGATCGGTAAATCATCGTGCTGCCATTGTATCCACAACTTGCGGTATTGCAAAATCGGGCCTGCACCAGGGATTTGGCCGTTGCCGTCTGTCGGGGCTCGTTTCGGGGCCTCATCCCGGCCGCGCGCCCAGCAGGTCCGCGGCGTTGCCACCCAGAACCCGGGCCGCGTCCGCATCGTTCAGTCCGGCCTCGCGTGCGCCGCGCAACGCCCTACCCTGGCTGATGAGAGGAAAGTCGCTGCCGAACAGGATGCGACCGGGTCCGGCGGCCTCTGCTGATACCCCGTACACGTCGGTTCGATACAAGAACGGTGTGGCGGCGCTATCAAAGTAGACATTTGACAGGGATTCAGCGACCTCCGGCATGAGGGCGTAAAAGGGTAATCCCCCACCGAAATGGGCAAATATGAACGCTACGTCCGGGAACGCTGTCGCCAGGGTGAGCAGCCGGTTCGGGGTTGTCGAGCCCTTGCCCGGATAGGCGTGACCGACCGGTTCCGAAGCATGGATGACCACGGGGACGGAAGCTTCGGCGGCGAGCGACATGACACGGGTTAACCCGTTGCTGCCGCCCGCATCTTCCGGCTCCCAGGCCTGCGTATCGGCATGCAACTCTCCGATCCCGCGTGCTCCCGATGACAGGCAACGTTCGACCTCCTTCGCCGCCGCGTCGCCCCAGCCCGGGTCCACACTGCAAAAAGGAACAATGCGATCGGGATGGTCGCTCGCGGCGGACAGCAGGTAGTCGTTCGATAGCCGTGCGGCGTCCTGATCGGTCCATCCGTACCCCATGGCAACGGACATATCGGCACCGGCGCCATCCATCTCGGCGAGGAGGTCTTCGGACGAAGCCGTGAGGGCAGCCGTGTCGTTAAACAGAGCGGAGAACGTACGATCGGTAGCGAGCCAGCGTTCTCGTCGATTTCGGAACTCGTCCGGAAGGATGTGTGTGTGGGAATCGACGATCACGGCGTTTCAGAGGCCAGTGGTTGGTACGGCCATTGCTATACTTTTGTCACGAATTGAGGATGGCGCTGCACGGGTTTTCGGTGATGAAGCGCACATCACAACTCTACCCGACGTTTAAGCACCGGAGGCCGCATGGCCCACCTCGCCGACGCCCCTGTCATCCCGCACGCCACGCCGAAGATGGGCGTGGTCGCCGCGATGTACACGACGCCGGAGACGGTGATCGAGGATTACGGCCGTCTGCTGGAAATGGCCAGCTACCGCGACGCGCTCGCCCCCGGTACGCAAACACTGCTCAAGATCAACCTGTCGTGGCAGCATTACTACCCCGCGTGCTCAACGACGCCCTGGCAGATGGATGGGGTGATCAGGCAGCTCAAGGCGGACGGTTACGACGATCTGATGGCCGCTCACAACGGCACGGTAGTTGTCGACCCGTTCGAGGGCGAGATCCGCAACAAGCACAAGGTGGTCGAAGAGAAGCACGGAATTCCCAGCATCACGCTCGACGTGGAACCGAACCGCTGGGTCCCTTACAGACCAAAGGGAAACATGCTCGTCCTGGACGAGGTATTCCCGGATGGCCTTTTCATCCCGGAGACATTCGCCGGGAAGAACATCATCCATTTCCCTACGGTGAAGACACACGTATTCACCCGGATGACGGGCGCCATGAAAAACGCGTTCGGCGGCCTGCTGCACCGCAACCGCCACTGGACGCACTCGGTGATCCACGAAACGCTGGTCGACCTCCTGACGATCCAGAAGGAGATCCACCCCGGCCTGTTCGCCGTGATGGACGGGACCTTCGCCGGAGACGGACCGGGCCCGCGAGCCATGCGCTGGCACGAAAAGAACGTGATCCTTGCGAGTGCAGACCAGGTGGCGATCGACGCGATGGCGGCGAAGATGATGGGAATGGACCCCATGTCACTGCCCAAGATACGCCTGGCACACGAGCGCGGGCTCGGGGTGGGCAACCCGTCGGAGATCGAGATCGTCGGGGAAGACATCTCGAAAGTGAACTGGCGCTTCGCCGACGGGGTTAACACATTCGCCAGCCGGGGCCAGAAATTGATCTACCACGGGCCTCTGAAGCCGCTTGAGCGCATCCTGCTCAGGAGTTTTGTAGCGCCCTGGGCATATTTCGCCTCGAATGTTTATCACAACTCGTTCTGGCTGCGATTCATCGGCCGCAAGCGCGTCAAAAAGGCGATGAAGACCGGCTGGGGCAGGCTCTTCCAGAGTTACTGAGCGAGAACGGTCGGCGCGCGTGAGCGTGAGCGAGGTTCAGTCCCCCGCCTAAGCGCCTTCTTCCGGGTGTCCGTCGCCCCGGGGCCACTCGTTCTGGGCGAATACGCCCAGGTCACGGCCCTGGTGCACGTGCACGATCAGCTCTTCGCGATCTATCCCTACCGCGTCGATCAAGTCTTCGTCGATCATCTCAACGATGTCCTGGATGCCCTCTTGAGTCAGGCTCTCGGACACGATGAGCGTGGCGTGGACAATCGGCGAGGCATAGTGGATGTCCAGCCGCCCCACCGGTGACGCCTCTTCGATCACCGTGTAGCACTCGGAGTTGGGTGTTCGCGTCTCGCGCTGGAAGTAAAAACCGGGCATGGTTAGCTGCGCACCTGGCCGTCGCCACGGACGACCCACTTGTATGTCGTGATCTCCCTTAAACCCAGCGGCCCACGAGCGTGCAGCCGGTCCGTGCTGACTGCGACCTCCGCGCCGAGACCGAACTCCCCGCCATCGTGGAAGTAGGTCGAGGCGTTGGAGAACACGGCTGCGGCGTCCACCATGGACAGGAAGCGCTCGCTGGTCTCCTCGCTCTCGGTGACGATGGCTTCCGAGTGGCCCGAGCCGTACCGGTCGATGTGGTCGAACGCGTCGTCCATGGAATCGACCACCTTCACCGACGCGACCAGCGCCAGGAACTCCTGGCCATAGTCGTCGTCCCCGGCGGCCCGCAACTGGCCGCCCCCGAGCGCCGGTTCGAGGATGGAGAGTGAACGTCCGTCACATCTCAACTCAACGCCGCGGTCGGTCAACTGCCGGGCGATAGGCGGCAAATAGGTTGGCGCGACACGCTCGTGGACGAGCAGTGTGTCGAGCGCGTTGCACACGCTTGGCCGCTGCGTCTTGGCGTTGACCACCACGGCGACAGCCTTTTCCAGGTCGGCGGCATCGTCTACATACGTGTGGCAAACGCCGATACCGCCCGTGATGGCGGGAACGCGGGCATCTTCCCGGACCCGTTTGATGAGCGCCTCTCCGCCGCGAGGAATCAGGAGGTCTATCAGGCCGCGCGCCTTGAGCATCTCGTCGACGATGGCACGATCGGTTGTGTCTATGAACTGGATGGCGTCGGCCGGGAGGCCGGACGATTCCAGAACGTCCCGCGCGATCCCGGCGAGCATCTTGTTGGAATTGATCGCCTCGCGTCCGCCCCTGAGAACGACGGTATTCCCCGCCTTCAGACAGAGGGCGGCGATATCGATCGTGACATTGGGGCGGCTTTCGTAGATCACCCCGATCACGCCGAGGGGCACACGGACGCGTTCTATCTCCAGGCCGTTGGGACGCGTGTAGGACTCGATCTGCTCCCGGACGGGGTCGTCCAGGGACGCGACATGCCTGACGTCGGCGGCGATCTTCCGAATTCTGTCGGCGTCCAACCTCAACCGATCGATAATGTGATCGCCCAGGCCGTTGGATTCGGCGGCGGCGCAGTCACGCTCGTTTGCCGCCACGATCTGATCGGTCCGCGCCTCGAGAGCACCGGCCAGGGCGTTCAGGTAGTCGTTTTTTTGATACGTTCCGGCGGCCGCGAGTTCCTTGCCGGCGGCGCGTGCCGCGACAGTTCGCTCGCGGAAACCGGATTCTGTGGCAGCAGTCATCGTCCCGTCGCCCTTTCCGATGGCACCGTGTCGCCCGTGTTCTCCAGTGACTCCGGGTCAAGCCCGTCCTCCGCCAGCGCCATGTTGTTGCGATGGACGACATCGGGGCCGTAGTCGAGGCCGAGGATCGCCTCGATCCTGTCCGAACGGACCCCCATTATCCGTTCAATCTCGATAGACCTGTAGTTGCTGATGCCCCAGGCCACCACGTCGTTGGCCGGGTCGAGTATCGAGATGTTGTCCCCGCGCTCAAACGAACCATCTACCCGCACGATCCCGGCGGGGAGCAAACTGTTGCCCCCGTACCTGACGGCCTTTGTGGCCCCGGCGTCGATGGCAACTCCGCCTCTGCTACTCGCCTTGCCTGTGAGCAAGAAACGTTTCCAACCTTCGACGCGATCCGTAGTCGGCTCGAAACGCGTTCCGACCCGCTCGCCATCGGCTATCCGCAGGATCACATCGGGCGTTCGTCCGCCTGCGATCACCGTATATGCTCCGAACCTTGTCGCCATGCGGGCGGCCTCTACCTTGCTGCGCATTCCGCCCTGTCCTCGTCCATCACGAGAATCGCCCGCCATCGCTTCGATAGTGCCGTCGATAACCGAGACCGATTCGATCCTTGTTGCTGACGCGTCGACGTTTGGGTCGGCCGTGAACAGTCCGTCTTCGTGACCCAGCAGCAGGAGACCGTTGGCGTTGACGGCGTTCGCTACGGAGGCGGACAGGCGGTCGTTGTCGCCGAACACATCGCCCTCCAACTCTTCCACGGTGACGACATCGTTCTCGTTGATGATCGGCACTGCGCCGATGTTCAGAACAGATTCAAGGGTATTGCGTACATTGAGATATCGCTGACGGTTGGCGATGTCCGGGCGCGATATCAGGGCCTGCGCGACGGCGATGCCGTGTCTGGCGAAAAGCTCATCGTAGGTGCGCATCAGTTCAGGCATTCCAAGCGCGGCAAGCACCTGTCGCCCGGGTACATCTCCGGACCCGGGTTGCCCGGTCCCCGGCCGTCTCGCCACGACCCTCCGCCCGCCCGCCACGGCGCCGGAAGTCACCAGCAGCACTTCGTGGCCGGCCTCGACAAGCGCCGCCATTTGTGCCACGAGATCGGCCATGATCTCGATATCCAGCGTTTCGCGACCGCCGGTGAGCAGATTCGTGCCGAGCTTGACCACAAGACGGTTACGCCGGTCTTGAACGCGCGCGGACTTGCTGCCTTGTGCACTCATGGAAAGACCGTCTGGAGAATGTGGTGGGTGGTAAAACCGGCGTGCCCGGCCTGTGAAAATCCCCTGAAGTCCGGGGGATCCGTTACGTGCCGCTATGAATTATACCGGCCCTTCCGCCACGAATTCGCCGTGAATAGCCGTTCTAACCCGGGATAACACGATGGCGAACAGCGCCGATGTGTTGTTAAGATCAAGGAGACGCCGGGCCAGCACACGATGCTGGTCTTTTTGGCGTGTTACTGAGGCCAGTAGAACGGACTGGATGACCCTCTCAGCACTCCTGCCTCTGCTCTCAGAGAGCGAGCGTTTCCAGGATCTGATAGAACGTCTCCGGGAGCCCAGATCCCGCGAGGCTTTGATTGCGCCCGAAGCGCCGACACCCTACGCGGTGGGAGCGCTCTGGCGCTCGTTCGGCGCGCCCGTCGTTGTCGTCACGGCGCAACCGGAATCAGCCCGCCGCCTCACGGACCAGTTGTTCACGTGGCTCGGCGAAAACGCTCCCGTATACCAGTTCGCCGAGAACGAGACGCTTCCGTATGAGCGCCTCACCCCGGATCGTGGCGCCACGCATCAACGGTTACGCTCGCTCGCCGCCCTTGAGGATCGACTCGCGCCCCGTCCTCCTCTGATCGTTGCATCCGCCCTTGCCATTTCACAGAAAACGCTTGAACCGAAGGCGTTCCGGTCCGGTTGTTACCGGATTGAGGTTGGCGACGTGTCCGCCCCGGACAAGCTCGTCGAGACATGGATCGAGATCGGATACGAGGTCGAGCCCACGGTGGAAGTTCCCGGGACGATAAGCCGTCGTGGCGGCATCCTCGACGTGTTCCCGGTTTCATCCGATGTACCGTATCGCATCGAATTTTTCGGCGATGAAGTGGACAGCATCCGGGTGTTCGACCCGGAGACGCAGCGTTCCGTGGAGCCGGCATCCGTCGTGACAATCGTCCCGGCCGAAGAGACGCTTCCGTTGCGCGCCGACGGGGAACGGGTAAGAGATCTGATCGGTGGGCTCGATTTTTCCGGCCGCGCCGGCCGCCTGGAAGACCGTGTCACGGAAGAGCTTGGCCGTGTGCTTCGTGGCGAGATGCGTGACGAACTGTCCTACTACGCCGGACTCTTCAATCACGGCTCTTTATTCGATTACATGCCGCCCGGCGCTTTACTCGTGACCATCCGGCCCAGCGCGATAGAAGACTCGTCCCGTTCAGCCGACCAGCGACTCAAACAACTCAAGACCACCAAGACTGCGCGAGGAGAGATCCCGGATCATTTCCCCCAGGCTCATCTCGAATGGGGTCTCATAGCGGACGCCATGAACGACCGCAAACGTTCGGTCGCCATCTCGCCTTTCGGGGTCGACGACGATCGGTTGCCGGGATCCGCGGAGCGATTGCCGTTCGAGATTTCATCGGTCTCCGGCGGCGCAACCGAGAAGGCGCTCGAGGAGATCGAACGCCGTCGCTCCGCCGGATACAGGGTCGTGGTGCTGACACAGCACGCGGAACGACTTGCCGAGATGGCCCACGAAAAAGGGATGCCACACGCCGTGGCGAGGGGACCCTTGAAGGAACCCGATCCCGGCACGGCGATCTTCGTCCAGGGGCAATTACGCGAAGGCTTCGTAATGGCGCCCATCGGCGAAAGCCCCATGACCCTGTTCACCGATCGCGAAGTGTTCGGAGTCTCCAAGGAACGACGCCGGGTGCGACGAAGGCCTATTCGTCGTGGCGCCAAACTGAGTGACCTGCGGCCCGGCGTGTTCGTCGTCCACGTGGAACACGGTGTTGGGAGGTTTATCGGGGCCGAGGCGTCCGAGGGCGAGGGACGCGAGTATCTGGTGGTCGAATACGCCGACGATGACAGGCTGTACGTCCCCACGGAGCATGTCGACCGCCTGACCCTGTATCGCAGCGCCGCTGACGCGCCGCCCAGGTTGACCCGCCTGGGGACCCAGGAGTGGACGCGGGCGAAAGCAAGGGTCCGACGCGCCACTGAGCAGATCGCCGCCGAGCTCATCGCCCTGTATGCGTCTCGGGAAGTCATCCCGGGACTCCAGGCAAAGCCGGACACGCCGTGGCAGGACAGGCTCGAGGCCAGCTTCCCGTTTGAAGAGACGCCCGACCAACTTGCGGCGATCGCCGATGTGAAATCTGATCTGGAAGCCCCACGGCCGATGGACCGGCTCGTGTGCGGGGACGTCGGCTACGGCAAGACCGAGGTGGCGTTGAGGGCGGCTTTCAAGGTAATTGAGAGCGGGCGGCAGGTGGCGATCCTGGTCCCGACGACGGTCCTTGCGCAACAGCATTATGAAACCTTCTCAGAACGGTTGAGCGCATTCCCGGTCAAGGTAGACGTGCTGAGCAGGTTCCGGAGTGATGAAGAGCAGCGGGGAATCGCCGCCGGTGTTGTGTCCGGGAAGATTGACATCTGTATCGGCACACACCGCATGTTGCAGCGCGACATCGCTTTCAAAAACCTCGGCATGGTCGTGATCGACGAGGAACAGCGGTTTGGCGTAATACATAAAGAACGTCTCAAGCGGCTTCGCTCTGAGGTGGACGTGCTCGCCATGTCTGCCACACCGATCCCCCGGACACTCCACCTCTCACTCTCCGGGGTCAGGGATATGAGCACGATGGAGACGCCGCCGGATGAGCGGTTGCCGATCAAGACCTACGTCTCCGAAGAGAGCAACGATCTGATTCGCGAGGCAGTACTCAGGGAGATGGATCGCGGCGGACAGGTGTTCCTTGTCCACAACCGCGTCAAGAACATCGAGCACACGGCGTACAAACTCCAGCAGATGGTTCCGGAGGCCAGGATCGGCATCGGCCACGGCCAGATGCGCGAGGACCAACTGGAAAGCGTGATGACGTCGTTTGCGGCACATGAATACGACGTCCTCGTGTGCACGACCATCATCGAGAGCGGACTGGACCTGCCCAACGTAAATACCCTCATCGTGGATCGCGCCGATACGTTTGGCCTATCACAGCTTTACCAGCTACGTGGACGCGTCGGACGCGGTGCGAACCGCGCCTACGCCTATTTCCTGGTCCCGCAGGGCAAACAGTTGACGGAACAGGCAGACCAGCGGTTGAACACCATCCTGGCGGCCACGGAGCTCGGCGCCGGTTTCCAGATCGCCATGCGAGACCTGGAGATCAGGGGGGCCGGCAACATCCTTGGAGATCAGCAGAGCGGGCACATCGCCGCCATCGGCTTCGACCTGTACACATCCCTGCTGGCCCGGGCCGTTGAAACGGTGAAAGCCCTGCGAGAGGGCAAGGACGCTCCAGACGAAGACCTTCCGTTCTCCACGACGCGGGTCGATCTTGGAGTAGAGGCCCTGGTGCCCGACTATTACGTCGAGGACCTGGCCGAGCGGCTGGATATTTACCAGCGCCTCGCCGCTATCCGGTCGCTAGCTGAAGTTGAGGAACTGGAAGAGGAACTCGAAGACCGCTTCGGGCCCGTTCCGGGAGCGACCACTGTTCTTCTTTACACGACCAGGGTGCGCATCCTGTCCGAGGCTTGTGGTGTGAACGCGGTGGTCGCCACAGATGAGCGCGTTACGTTCTCTCTTGACGAGCCGACGGGCGGTGCAAGAACGGTTTTGCAGAAAACGCTCGGCCGTGGAGTAACGGTCGGCCACATGCAGATCCGCCTCGAGATCGATCGCGAAGATCCTGAATGGCGTGAAGAACTGACCTGGACGCTCGAAGAACTCGGCCGTTTCAGGCAGCAGTTTCTTGCGGTGCTGGCCGATGCGGGCGCAGCTGCCGGCGGAACCTAGCCCGAACCCGTCACCGGAACGACGCGAGGACGGGCGGAAGCTCTTCGAGGGTCGTGATGCGCGGGCCGGCGTCGTAATCGGCCGACGCCGCATGACGGTCTATCAAGACCGGGTTAATCCCGACGGCTCGGGCTCCGTCGATATCGGTCTCAAGCTGGTCGCCCACATGGACCGCCTCGCCCGGCTCTACCCCGGCCCGGGACAGTGCGGCCCGGAACATCCTGGGATCCGGCTTGCTGGCGCCCACGTCCATGGAGCTCAAGGTGAAATCCACCTTGCCCTTAAACCCCATGCCCTCGGCCACGTCTTCACCGGGACGGCTCATGTTCGTCACCACGCCTACGGCGTAGCCCGTTGACCGCAGCAGTTCGAGCACCGGCAGCACGTCTTGATACAGGGCAAACCCGTACTCCTGCCTGCGGACTGCCTTCCAGACCTCGCCGGCGGTAGGAAGGGCAACTTCATGCCCGGCGCCGCGCAGCACGAGTTGCTCGTAACGTGCGAAAAAATTCGACTGGGCGTCGGGCGTAAGCGCGCTCAGTGGCGCCTGCGCAGTTTGCTCCGCCATCAAGGCGTCGGCCAGCGCATATCCGGCGTCAATGCCATCTTTTTCCGCCGTCAGGCCGAAAGATCTCATGGCACGCCCCTGGATCACCTCACGCGGAGGGTCGAAGCCGATCAAGGTGTCGTAGAGGTCGAAAAAGACGGCGCGAATCGGTGATGTCACGCCCGGAATCCTACAACGCCGTTGACCAGGGAGGGCGAAGCGATCCGACCTTTGATCAGAGATTCCGGTGCAAGTCCCGTCTTAAAGTTCACGGGCCAGCACCAGTGCGGACACCCCCCACGCTCCGGAATCCAACAGTGTCCGCGCCGCGCTGTTGGTTGTGCTTCCGGTAGTTGCGACATCGTCTACCAGCAGAATGTGCAGGCCTTCAACGTCCGCGTGAGCCTCAAAAACGTTACGCACCCGCCTGGTTCGCTCGGCTTCATTCGTTGCCGCCGCCTGGGAAGGCGAGTCGACAACACGACGCAGGAAGCTGGTCTCCAGTGGAACGCCGATGACCGCGGCGACAGGGCGGGCGAGTAGTTCGGCCTGGTTGTACCCACGTGATCTCAACCTGGACCGATGGAGGGGGACGGGCACGATCGCATCGGGCATCTTTCGGCGGTTACCCCATCGGGATGCCATCTCCTCGCCCAGAACCGGAGCGATGGAGCGCAGGCCGTCGTACTTGAGGGCGTGGACCGCGGTGCGGATTGCGCCACCGAAGGCGAACGTTGCAACCAGCGCTGAGACAGGTGGAGGATCGGACGCACACGTGCCGCAAAGCGTCGTTTCACTTGTCGGCAGTGCGCACATGCGGCACGAGCGCTTGCTGTCCAGCCGTGGAGTGGCGTCCATGCACGCGTTGCACAGGAGAACGCCCTCGCGGTTGCACTGCACACACCGTGACGGAAACAGCGCGTCGGCGGTTGTGGACATCACCCGCCGGGCCATGTCGGCGATCCGCATATTCCCCCCCCATTCCAGCTCCCATGCACCGTAAAATGGAAGAATACCGGCGCGGGTATCGCGCCCCGCTCGCTGATCTTCACAAGCCGAAATCTCGGCCCAGGAGGTGGACTTTAGTGGAAATGACCGTCACCGCCAAGAACCTGCCGTCCAGCCCCGCCGTTACGAAGTACGCGGAAAAACGACTGTCCAAGGTTGCGAATCGCTTACGGGGCGACGTGCCTATGCGTCTCGTGCTGCGCAAAGAGGGCACCAAAGCGGTTTCAGACCGGTTCGTGGCGGAGGTGACGGCCACGCTAAAGGGCGGCACGGTCTTGAGGGCGGAAGAGCGTGCCGAGGATCTCTACGTCGCGATCGACGCGCTCTCTGATGTTTTGACGCGCCAGATTCGCCGGTACAGGACCCGCCAGTCGAAACGCCGGACCAGGCTAACGGAGTGGGAGGCGACAGTCCTCCAGGAGTTGACGCCCTTCGAGGCATCTCCGGAAACTGCCGGAGATACGGCAGGCGCCAGTGATGCCGAGACGGTGTCAGAACTAGAAGACGGCCATCTTGTGCGGACCAAGACGCACGAGATGGCGCCGATGTCCATAGAAGAGGCGTCGAACCGGATGGAACTCCTCGGACACAGCTTTTTTGTGTTCCAGAACTCCGCCGACAGCACCATCAGCGTTATTTACAAGCGTCATGATGGTGACTATGGATTGATCGTGCCGGAACGGGTGTCTTGATTAACTGATTGAACCGCCCGCTCAGGCCGGACGGACGCGGAACGATGAATCACATGACGGGCACGTGATGCGGCCTGAAACCCCGCTCAACGACTTTCCGCAGTAGGGGCAATGACTCACCCTGCGCCGCCCCGGGCTTCCGGACGGGGACAAACGCTGGAGCACCGGAAGGATGATCGTGGTGGCGACGGTGAGAACGCCGATAACGCCGATGGTTTGAGCAGTTGCAGGTCCGTCTACACGTTCCCACAACGCGCTTACCAGGAACGCCGCCAGCAGTCCGCTCAAGGGATAGGCCGCGTTACGCAACCACCGGTACCGGCTTGGGATCCGCGCTATGGAGACCATGGACCAGTGTGTCAGTGCGACCCCGATGACTACGACGCTGGCCGCCGTCTTTCCCTGCGCGTCGTACTCGAAATCGGTCCATACCATGACGATCAGTAGAACGAACCCGGCGATCGAGATGAGAATCGCCAGCGTTGGGAGCGCCGCAAGCACGCCGCTTCGCCCTCTTTCGAGGACGATTCCGTTGGAGAGTGTGAGCACGCTCGCTGCCGCAACGGCAAGTGCGGTCAGGAGAATCTTCCCGTCCGTATCTCCGAACTCTCCCCTGATCAGGGAGATGATCGCCAACGCCGCGCTGATCACAACGGAGACGACCAGGACCTGGAGCCCGGCGCGCCTCGCGTTAAACGAAGTCGAAGTCATGGGTTCCAGCGTCTCACGGTCTTAACTGTTGGCGGCCTACGCGCCAGCGTCCCGGAATTCGTAAATGACAACGGGACCGTCCCGGTACACGGGCAGTAAACCGTAACTCTCCATGCCGTCGAACTTGGCAATCCCGTAATCAGAATAACGTGCTCGTTCCATCTCACCGACGTACACGTATTTCACTGTGTACTTCCTGAGAAGCTCGACGGCCTGTGGCATGTCGGGTGTCGCATAGAAGTTATCGACCTCGAACCGCCGATCCATGACCGTGCCCGCGAATTCAGGCCGTTGCTGACGTTGATGCCAGTCCCAACCGATTACGGCAGGCAGGCCCGTGTAAATGGAAACCCTGTTGCCCCAGCGGTACAGATCGGACAGTCCTTCAACTATGGCCGGCGATCCCTCCACGTTCTCTTCAAGCCAACGGATTGCCTTGAGGTCATGTCCGAGAGCAAGTGGGCCCTCTGGCTCGATGTAAACGGCGTCGGCCATAAAATCGGTGCCATCCAGGCCGGAGTTTTCGATATTGAACCGGTCCCCCACCCTGACCGGGGTCGCCATCACCGGATAGATCAATCCGGTAGCCAGCATCAAGACGAACGAAGCGAGTCCGACGGCCCTGACGCGCGGCCACGTGAGATAACCGCCGCCCGGGAAAGCCGTCGCGCCAAATGCCCAGAGCCGCCACAGAAGGTACGCGGTGGCGACACCAAACAGCACCCACGCCTGTAAGTAAAACTTGAACACCGTATTCTGGCGGACAATGTCATCCTTGACCGAGTAAAGTTCCGGGAGCGCGCTCAGGCCCAGCGCCATCGCGGCTATCGCCGTCGCAATTCCAAGCTCCATCCGGTCAGCCACACGATGCCGAAGGGCGAACAGCCATGCCAGGCACATCAACCCGGCGCCGATGAGGGTGAACGCCAGGGTTGCCTGTCCTGTGGAGACGATGGTCGCGAGCAGAGCGGTGAACAGGATTATCGCCGAGGCCGCAACCAGCGGACCGTTCTGCATCCACGGCGGCGCGATACGGGCGATCTCGCCCGACCGAATAACACGCCTTATTTCCACGGCCAGGTACGCAACGATTCCCAGCAGGAAGATCCCGTAAATGGTCATGTAGCGCCAGAGCGGGCTAAGGATCTCGTTACGGTCCAGGCCCGCTTCGACCTCATAGCGCTGGTGGAAGGGCAGGAACAACACGTAGCTCAATAACGCCACAAATATCACGCCGGCGGCGGCGCGCCCGAACCGTGTTCGGAAATCTCCTCGCCGGGACAGCAACTCCCCCGAGATCACCGCTATCCCGGCGACGCCCATGGCCGTCGGGAAGTCCCATGCGTTGATGATCCTGAGCGCTCCAACGCCCAGGCCCAGCGCCGCCAATCCGGCGATGACCGCCGCTGGTGCGCCCCTCGGCGTTGAGGTTGTTCGTAAGAAGACAGCGATTGCCAACCCGAGGGTCAGTAAAACGAACGGTATGGCGATCATGTGTGCGTGCAAATCGGCGAACAGGAACGAGAAAAACGGGAACTCCGTGATCTCGTTCCCTCCCGAGTCCGATGCGTACATTCGGGAGCTGCGCCAGAAATCGAACTCCCCGAACGGCAGGCCGTCAGACACCACTCGATTGACGCCGGACACAACCTGGAACAGGCCATCCATGTTGCCGATGACCGCCACGAATAGAGCGCCCGTGAGCCCGGCGATAACCGCCGAAGCGGCACCGGTTCGAGCAACACCCGGGCGGGTTTGAGCGCGCTCGACCAACCCGTGCACGACTGTGAACGCGCCACCCACGGTCATGGCGAACAGCATCGGGACCGCAAGGTTGTAGGCGACCGACGGAACGATCCCGGTAAGCCGGATCATCGCTGCCACGATGAACTGCCCGAAGTAGTAGTAGTTCAAATATCCGCCCGCGTACCAGGGATCGTACGGCGGCATAACGGTCGATCTTGTTACGGCGTTCAGGTAGGCGAAGTCCATCGGCTTTTCACCGCCTCGCCACGGATGCCATAGGTCAGGGTTGGCCATCCGTATCAGGAGGAAGGCGAAGAAGGCCGCAAGGAAAAGGGCCTCCATACCGAAGATCATCCGCCACCGTGCGCGCAAGAACCCGGAGATTTCAGATCGCAGGGACCAACCAACCGCGGCGGCCACCAGGACCCAGACGGCGATAGCGAGGACCACGGAGCCCCGGCTGAAATCCGCGATTCCGACGCTGGCCATGAACCAGGCGACGAATGCGACCAGCAAAAGCCCCAGCGGCTTGTGAAGCAGATAACCCCGATTGGGGAAGGGGCGAAACAGCACGTAGCCGATCGGCAAGGCCATCAACCCGAGCGCCTGTATCACAAGAAGCCACACGATCCATGACCAACCTGCCCTGTCATGGCCGAGGTCTACGATGTCGGAAAACGTGCCGTTAGCCGCCTGGACGGAGCGCTCGGCTTCGGTGAGCATCAGGCCGACGACAGGTGGTTTCGCGGGCCGGACCTGCCCCTGGATGATGGCCTGGATGCCCGTCGCAGAGAGTCGGCCGGAGTTCCTGAACACCATCGGGCGCGTGTGGTCGTATACGGTGAAACTCTCGTCCGCCCACCCGAAAGAGACGTTCAGGCCTCCGGGGTTGTCGAATCGCTCCGGTTGCGGGAGATCAACACGGTGCAACCTGTCCACGTCGTACCCGATGCCGAGGAAGGACGTTTCCCTGTTGTCGGTGTAGGCGAGCTCGTATCCGAGTTCGCCCGCGAACAACCTCTCGTAATAAGCGGATGTGATCGGGTATCGGTCTTCCAGTCGTGGAATCGTGCCGTACAGGCGGTTGCTGAATATGACGAGGTAGTCGGCGCCGGCGAGCGAATCCGAGATCTCGTTCAACTTGAACAGGGTGTCGAACTCGTAGAGAGGAAGCTCCTGGACCGTGTACTGGTACATCTCCGGCAGCCCTTCATCCCAGTGCTCCTTGAGGACGGTAGAGCCGGGAGGAACGTTGGCCTCGAACCAGTCAGACGCCTCCTGTGCCGGGTGTGGTTGGGCGTAAATCGTTTGAAAGGCCAGGGCGTAGTGGGCGGTGAACAATAGGAGAACGCCGATCACAAGCGGAGCTGCCGCACGCCGTAACCGTTCCCACCCGACGATTTCGGCGAATCCCCGTAGCCCTCCGGCCAGCCACCATGCCGCCCTGCTCCCGTAGATCAGCAAAAGGGGCGTGACGGGCAGCATGTAGCGCATGAACTTGACGTCGAACCAGCCGATGATCGCCAGGTACGGGATCACCCACGCCAGCACCACCAAATCCACTTTTCGCCGGGAATGCCAGGCGACGATCAATCCTGCGCCAAGTCCACCCCAGACGGCGAGGCCCAGGGCCGGGCCAAGGCCCCAGGTACCCAGTTGCCTCGCTTGATACAGGTATCGAGACGTGTCCTCGTACTGGCGCGTATAAGGGAAGTCAACGATGCGCCTCACCATTTCACTCTCACGCGTCACATCGGTCCAGAACTGATCGAAATCGATGAACATGTAAGGCTGGGCGATCAATATCGCAGCAAACGCCGCGCCGGCGGATATCAGCCCGCCGACAACGAAAGAGTTCACCCGGCTCCGATCCAGAGGAGCGAATGAGAACCGGTCCCCCGGCGGCGAGAAGGCATAGATCAGGTGAGAGACCGCGATCGCCAGGACGAGCGGAGCGGCGGAAGCCTTGGTCGCCACGGCCAGTCCGAGTAGCACGCCCGCCAGCGCCGCGTCTCTGTAACTACCCGTATACGCGACGCGCACCGATACCAGGAGCGTCGCCATGATGAACATGGCGAGGATCGTGTCTACAGCGAAGAAATGACTTAGCTGGATATGGATGACGGCCAGAGCCGTAAACGCAGCGGCGAGCAGGCCTACCCGTCGGCCATACCAGCGGGCGCCGAGCGCGAACACCAGCAGAATGGTGATCGTGTCCGCCAGCGCGGAGATCGTGCGGCCGGGAATACGAAGATCAAACAGGTCCCATTCGGTGACCGGAGATGCCACGGCCTGCACCGTGCGCAGGGCGTAAAGCGGCAGGCTCCCGTAATTGAACCATCCCGGGTTGAGCGGGCTGTCGTCGGCGGAGAGCAGATCGCCGAACTCGTCGGAGGCCGGGAAATCCAGGCGCTCCGTCTGCATCAAGATGGCCCGCTCGTCGGGATGAAACAATCCCCCGTCGTCCCAATCGATGCCGTAAAACCGAAATCCGAGGGCGACAAGGAGGACCAGGCCAAGGAGCCAGGTCGATGAGCGGACTGAAAGATCCGGACGCGCCGCCGCCGGGCGCTCGAGCGCGTTACTTTCCGGTTCGCTCTGCGGCGTTGGTTGCATGGCGATCGATTTTATCGATATTCAGGGCGTGCGCGCCCGCGCGAATTCGGACTGGTTCATCGTCTTGGTGCCGTCCCGCCCGGAAAGGCTCATTGAAGTATTACGTGGCTGTTGAATCCACGGACGTAACTGCGGGAGACCCGCGATCCAGACATCGCAGACATCCATTGACCGCCGTCGCGCTCGGGCCTACCGTTAACACCTCCCGGCCTCGCGCCGGGGCATGCGTTTCAAAACGCGCGCGGATCACCCCCGACGCCCGCCTTGACGGAACTGGAGTCTTGATGCTTGAACCCGGGTCCATACAGCCGCCTTTCGAAAGGACCGTTCTTGACTCCGGTGTCCGCGTGTTGACCAGCAACATGCCACACACCGGCGCCGTCAGTCTCCAGATTCTTTTCGGCGCCGGCTCGCGCTACGAAACGGATGAACTTGCGGGCTCGTCTCATCTTTTTGAGCATCTGCTGTTCAAAGGCACCACCAGGAGGCCCACACCGCGGGAGATCTCGGAGGCCATTGAAGGCGTTGGCGGAATCCTGAACGCATACACGGACCGGGAAGCCACCGGTTACTGGTGCAAGATTGCGCTCCCTCATTACAAGGACGGCCTGGATGTTCTCCTGGACATGATCAGGGACCCGTTGTTCAGGGAGGAGGACATCGAAAAAGAGAAAAAGGTCGTCTTCGAAGAGATCAGGGCTTCCCATGACTCCCCTGAAGCGACCGTGGACATGATGATGGACGACCTGCTGTTCCCGTCTCAGCCACTGGGTCGGGACATAGCGGGCAGCGTCGATTCGGTCCAGGCCGTCAGCACGGAGTCGTTGAAGGAATATCTGCGCACCCAGTACGTCGCCAACAACACGGTCATTTCCGTAGCCGGCGCTTTATCACACGAGCAGGTCGTCGCCGACGTCTCGGAACTTGTCGACGGGTTTCATGACGGTGAACCGGCGCCCATGTTCCCCTTTGTGGACAACCTCAGCGGCCCGAGCGTGCGATTGCAGCATAGGGACACGGAACAGGCACACCTTTCGCTTGGCCTCCACGGGATCTCCGCAAAGGACGACGACCGGTACGCGCTTCGCCTGCTCTCCACGATCTTTGGCGGATCGATGAGCAGCCGCCTGTTTGAAGAGGTGCGCGAAAAGCGCGGACTCGCCTACTCGATCCACGCGGGTCCCGCCCATTACAAGGACGCCGGTTCATTCCAGGTCTCCTCCGGAGTAGATCCAGAGCGTGCGACCGAAGCTATCAAGGTGATCATGGGCGAGGTCGTCAAGCTTCGTGATGGCGTCACGGAAGACGAGTTCTCTAAATCAAAAGAACTGACCAAGGGCCGGATCTTGATGCGGATGGAGGAAAGCCGGGCCGTCGCCGGATCCATCGGATCACAGGAATTGCTGCTCGGCGAAGTGAAGCCGATCGATGAAGTTATCGCAGAGTACGACGCCGTCGAGATTGGTCAGTTGAAGGATGTCGCGAATCGACTGATCGACCAGGACAAACTGGTACTTGCCATCGTCGGCCCGTTTGACTCAGAAGATGAATTTGGGCCTTTGCTGACACTGTGATCGCGGTGATTCGGCCCGTCGAAACGGGTTTCGACTGTTCAAATCCCGCGGGAATAGGTTTCGATATTCGCTAGGGTGTAGAGACCCGGTCTGTTTACCGTGTCCGTTATGGACATCAGACAACCGGGCCACCCGAGACATCGATGGGACGCCGACAGCATTCGTGCATTGAGGCTGTTTCTGGATGTATCACAAAGCGTGTTCGCCAATTACCTCGGCGTACGTCAACAGACGGTCAGTGAGTGGGAGACCGGCGTTTACCGGCCCCGCGGGGCGTCTGGCACTCTGCTGTCTTTGATAGCCGAGCAGGCCAGCTTCCGGTATTCCGGCCCCCCGGCGGAACGTCAACCCATCCCTGCTTTCTCCGGCCAGCCGCCGACGCCACAATCACGGCCTTCAACAAGCGCCGCGCCGCCGGGCCGACCACCGGCTTCCCCCGTGCCGCCGGGGCGAGTTACCCGCGTCGTGGGTGATCGTGATGCCGGATCCAGGGGATATATTCCCTACGTACCCCCAGCACTTCGTCCTTCACCGCGGCCGCAGAACTTTAGCGGCCCGGCCAGCCGGAACGAGATAGCGTTCTAACAGGACCACTCCAGATAACCGGGCAATTCCGCCCGTAAATTCGTCACGCAGCGCCGCACTTTCCGAGGTTTTCGGGGTGCGGCGTTTCGCGTTGACACCCCTTTGGAGCGGCCATACCATGACCGAACCTGTCACGATGTCTCTTTCATGTCTCCGTAACGAGGCGGGAATTAGGCGTCAGTGGCGTTCTGGACCCTGATTGACCGATCGTTAGATGGGCACAGCAGGAGACATGTTTCATGGTTACCAGGGCATACATTTTGATTGAGACGGTCGTCGGCAAGACGACCGAGGTCAGCGTCTCCCTCAAATCGGTCCCGGAAATGACAAGCGTCGATGTCGTGACGGGACCGTATGACATCATCGCGATCGCAGAAGCCGATGATTTACCGACCCTTGGCAATCTGGTGAGCAACGGCATGCACAACGTTCCGGGCATCGTAAAAACTGTTTCGTGTCTGGCCGTCGGGCCTTAAGCGTAAGGTCCACGAAGGCTTTTGAAATAAGTTCCTGGCCGCTGCCTGACGTTCCCGCTCCGAAAAATCACGAGAGAAAGAGGCCTCAATGAGGTACACGTTCACCGCCGAGGAAGAGGATTTCCGCCAGGAAGTGCGCAGTTGGCTTAAAGAGCAACTTCCGGACGACTGGGACGGTGGCGATGAGACTACCGATGAAGGCTGGGCATTCAACCTGGAGATGCGCAAGAAGCTGGCCGACAAAGGCTGGCTGACGCTCGCCTGGCCGGAGGAGTACGGCGGCCAGGGCGCATCTTTCATGAAACAGGTCGTCTTCAGCGAAGAGATGACCAGAATGCAGGCACCGGGGGTGGACGGTTTCGGGATCAAGATGCTCGGCCCGACACTCATGGTGCACGGCACTGAAGAGCAGAAGCGTCGACTGTTGCCGCCCATCGGTCGCGGCGAGGTGCAGTGGTGCCAGGGTTACTCGGAGCCGGACTCCGGCTCCGACCTCGCCTCGCTGCAGCTGAAGGTCGAGGAGACCGATGACGGCTGGGTGGTCAACGGTTCAAAAATCTGGACCTCACAGGCGCACCGGGCTGATTGGATTTTTTTCCTGGGACGCACGAACCCGGACGCTCCGAAGCACCGGGGCATATCTTTTTTCGTCGCCGACAAGTACACGCCCGGCATCGAAGTCCAGCCGATCGTGAACATGGCCGGTGAGCATCACTTCAACCAGACGATTTTTGAGGATGTTCACATCCCGAAAGACGCCCTGATCGGTGAGCGGGATCGTGGCTGGTATATCGCAGCCACCCTGCTTGACTTTGAACGCTCCGGGGTCCAGTACCCGGCGGGCGGGCGACGTACCTTCGAAGAACTCCTTGAATTCGCCAGGCACACCCCGGGATCCGATGGACGACCTCTATCGGAGTCCCCGGACATCCGTCGTCAGTTCGCCGAGCTCGATGTCGATATCGAGTGCGCCCGCCTTGTGGCTTACGAAGTCGCATGGATGCAATCGGTCGGGCAGATTCCAAACAAGGAGGCATCTGCAGCGAAGGTCCTCGGGACGAAGCTGACCCAGAAACTGGCGAAGTTCGGTACCGATCTGGCCGGGATGTACGGCATGCTCGGCCCGGGATCGGAATTCGCCCCGATCGACGGTCGATACCCCCAGATGCAGATGTCGGTTGTTGCGCACACCATATTTGCCGGCACGACCGAGATCCAGAAAAACATCATCGCCACGCGCGGCCTCGGACTGCCACGCGGTTAGGTCACCGGACCACGTAATGCGATCATCTGACGTAGCTACACGCCCGGGTTCCCACCAACGGAGGACTCGATGAGATACGCCTTCACGGCCGAGGAAGAAGAGTTTCGCGGAGAGGTCCGTGACTGGCTTACGGCGCAGCTTCCCGACGACTGGAACGGGATTGATGAGGACAGTGAAGAAGGCTGGAAGTTGACCCTTGAAATGCGCCACAAACTGGCGGACAAGGGATGGCTGACGCTGGCCTGGCCGACCGAGTACGGCGGGCAGGGCGCGTCCTTTATGAAACAGGTCGTCTTCAACGAGGAGATGGCCTATTCACGCTGCCCCGGCATCGATGGATCCGCAATCAAGATGCTTGGCCCCACGTTGATGATCCACGGCTCGGAGGAGCAGCGCCGGACGCTGTTGCCGCCGGTTGCGCGTGGCGAGGTCGAGTGGTGCCAGGGTTACTCCGAGCCTGACTCGGGGTCGGACCTGGCCTCACTTCAACTCCGTGTCGACGAAACGGACGACGGCTGGGTCGTGAACGGCAGCAAGATCTGGACCTCGATGGCGCATCGCTCCGACTGGATCTTCTTCCTGGGCCGCACGAACCAGGATGCGCCAAAGCACCGCGGCATCAGTTTTTTCGTCGCGGACATGCGCACTCCGGGGATTGAAGTACGCCCGATCGTCAACATGGCGGGGACCCACCATTTCAACCAGACGATCTTCGAGGACGTGCATATCCCGAAAGATGCGCTCGTTGGCGAGCGCGACCGTGGCTGGTACATCGGGGCAACGCTGCTCGACTTCGAGCGATCGGGCGTTCAGTACTCCGCCAACGGCCGGCGAATACTCGGCGAATTAATCGACTTTGCGAAACAACAGATCGGGCCTGATGGTCGCCCGATGTCCGAGGACCCGCAGGTTCGGAACCAGTTCGCGGAGCTGGATGTCGATATCGAGTGCGCCCGCCTGGTGGCCTACGAAGTCGCCTGGATGCAGTCGGTCGGACAGGTACCCAACAAGGAAGCGTCGGCGTCCAAGATCCTCGGGACGCAGCTCATGCAGAAGCTCGCCCGGTTCGGGACCGAACTCGGCGGCATGTACGGGATGCTCGGCCCCGGCTCGGAATACGCGCCGATAGACGGTAAATACCCGAAAATGCAGCTTACATCGGTGTCCAGCACCATCGCCGCCGGCACCACCGAGATCAACAAGGGAATCATCGCCTCCCGAGGCCTTGGATTGCCGCGAGGTTAACGAACCCGACGAAAAAGGTCACCACCGGGTTTCGCACCGGCGAACCGCAACAAATTAGAAATAACTGGAGTAACTGAACGTGGACATCGGCCTCTCCGAAACGCAGCAACTGATCCGCAACTCCGCACGGGAATTCCTGGAGGAGAATTGCGACACGCAGTACGTGCGTGCAATGGAGGAAGACGAAGTAGGCCACACGGAAGAGTTGTGGGATCAGGTGGCGGAACTTGGATGGCTCGGCCTGACCGTGCCCGAGGAGTACGGCGGCGCAGGCATGTCGTTCAGTGAACTGGCGATTCTGCTGGAAGAAACCGGCGCAGCGATGCTGCCCGGACCGTTCTTTTCGACGGCGGTCATCGGTGCTGAAGCGTTGAAACTCGCCGGTTCCGATGAACAAAAATCTGATCTGCTCGCAAAGTTGGCCGAGGGTAAACTCAAGACCGCCCTGGCCTTCCACGAGACCGGCGCCGCATGGAGCGCGGAAAGCGTCTCGGAGATGACCGCCACCGAGACGGAAGACGGATGGATCCTCAACGGCGAGAAACGCTTCGTACAGGACGGAGCAGCGGCGGACATGCTGATCGTCGCCGCCCGCACCGGGGAAGACGCAAAGAACGGCATCACGCTGTTCCTTGTCGAGACCGACAACGCAAACGTCGACTCACGGGAACTTAAGACCACCAGCTCCGACCGGATGTCGGTCATGAGCTTCGGCGAGGTATCGGTTCCAAAGGCCTCGGTACTCGGTGAAGTCAATGGCGGCTGGGGGATACTGGAGAAGGTCTTCCAGTACGGCGCGGCTGGAAAGTGCGCCGAGATGGCGGGCGCCGGCCAGAAGATGCTGGACACGACCGTCGATTACGTACAGAACAGGGTCCAGTTCGGACGGCCGATCGGCAGCTTCCAGGCTATTCAGCACCACGCTGCAGACATGGCGATAGAGGTGCAGGCGGGCCGACAACTTGCGCGCCAGGCGGCATGGTTCCTCGGAGAAGGACTGGACGCAACGCGACAGGTCGCCCTCGCGAAGGCTTACCTGAGTGAAGCGTACCCGAGAGTCTGCGCAACAGCACACCAGTGCCACGGCGCCATCGGTTACACACACGAGTATGACCTGCACCTGTGGACCCGCAGGGCCACCGGCCAGCGGCTGGCGTTCGGCGACACGAAGTTGCACCAGGAAACCCTGGCCGACTCGGCTGGCCTCTAGTCCGTTAGGAATCCGGGTTGGACGACCGCCTGATCCAGGGACGGCTCACTGCGGCGCTTCAGGCTTCGAGTGACATCCCCTGGGAACGCAGGTTCCCCTGGGACGACCCCGGGTTTGCGCGCCGCTTTGTCAGGATCACGGACGAAAATGCCCGGTGGTGGGGACCGCCTGAGCCTGACGTGTCGCGGCTGCTGGAACTCTGGAGCGAAGGGCAACGTGCGGAACATGCGGCGGATGCCACTGCCCTGCCCTCCGTTCTGGACCTCGCCTGTGGAGCCGGTAGGCACTCCATAGCCCTTGCCTGGACGGGCTGTGACGTGATCGGAGTGGACATCGGCGCTCCGGCGATAAAGCGGGCGCTTGAGAAGGCGGAAGGGCATCGCGACGGAAACCTCGGTTTTGTACACGCCGATATTGCGACATACGAACCGGGGCGAAAGTTTGACCTGATCCCGCTGCTGTCGGAACAGTGCGTCAACTTTCCTGCCGAAGAACTCGCCACCCTGATCAGGCGTTATCTTGAGTTCTTGACCGCCGATGGCCTGCTCGTACTCGAAATTCCCGGCCAGCTACCCGAGCCGATGGTGAAATACCGAAAACCCGGAGAGCACGTGCCCCTGTTCTCAGACCAGCCGTACTGGGAATTGCAGTTGACCGAGGTTGATTCGGCGACCCGACTCGTATCTGACAGGTACGCCGTGTTGACAGAAACGGACGACCGGGTGACCGTCTACAACAACTGGCGGGTCTATTACCCTGCCGAGTGGATCGCACAAATGCTTCCGACCTCCGCTTCGATGTCGGTGCACCGCAAACGGCCCCGGCCGGACTGGTGTCTGATTTCAACCAACTCCATCGCACCGAATTAGACGAGGCCCGCATATGGACCAGGACTGCGTGTTCTGCAACATCGTTTCCGGCGCTATTCCCAGCACCGAGGTGTACCGGGACGACCGCGTGATGGCGTTCCTGGGCATCGACCCGGTGGCCCCACAACACATCATCGTGATCCCGGTCGAACACGTCACTTTCTTGAGCAACGCCGTTGAGTCCCACGAACCAGTGATCGGCCATATGGCGCTGATGGCGGATCGAATCGCCCTGGAACGTGGAATCCGGGATTCCGGATACCGACTAACTATCAATCAGCGGAGTGACGCCGATCAGTCGGTGGATCATCTCCACATGCATGTCATTGGTGGTCGACCGCTCGGCCCGATGGCCTAGGGCGGTTTTCGACCATGCCTGGGATCGTCGTCGAACAGCTCTCCCGTGTTGAGGCCCGCGTGTCTGAATTGCCGGAGCGATTGCAAGCGCACATCGAACGGGCGCGTGCAGTCGGACGCGAACTGTCGGCAATACTCGGCGTGGAACCGCTATGCGTGGACCTCGCGCTCGCCGGACACGATCTCTACAGGGCCACGTCCCATGAAGTGATGCTTGATGTTGCGGCGCGCCGTGGAATCATTCCCGGAGTTCTGGAGACCGAGCAGCCTCTCCTGCTGCACGGCCCCCTGGCTGCGATCTGGATGGCCGATGAAGGCGGCGTCGCCGATAAGGAAGTGCTTGATGCGGTGCAGTACCACACTACCTTCGCTCCCGGGCTTGGACCGCTGGCGGCGACGGTATTTCTGGCGGATAAGACCGACCCTGACAAGGTCGAGCGCCGCCCGTGGCTTTCGACGGTCGTCGGCCTGGCTCACAGCGGGGACTGGAAAGCCGCAGTCAGGGCCTACATCGAGATGTTTGACGGCGAGTTGAAACGCCAGGGGGTGACGCCGCACCCGCTTGCAATGAAGGCGTTCGACGCCCTCGGAAAACCAGCGGTCGACGCGTAGCGGGCTATCGTTGCATTGCAGGGGCGAGGCTCGCTCCGCCCGACGGCATCCGGGCCAGCTCAACCATCAGACTCTCTAACGCCCTGGCGCGAACAACCGCGGCCTGAGGCTCTCGCAGCCTGTGCTGAGCCCGTCGAATGTGGACCGGGTCTGCCGTTCACGTCCGGTTCTGGATGATAATCGTGCCGGGCTTCAAGGCCGGAATGCGATCCGACCCTGTTCCCCTCACCTGAATCCTCTCCCAACGGGAGAGGGGCAGCCATCGCACCGGTCCAGCGCCTAGTCCCGTGAGAAAAGGTTTACAGCCGGAAGTACTTCCGGACGCGTTGGCCGTGCCCTTCCAGGCCGATCTCTGCGACGAACACGTTCCCGTTTGAGTCGCCCCAGATATCGTGTGGCGCTTCCATGCCGTTCTCGGCCCCGCGCCACCGGGACACCAGTTCGCCATCAAGCGTGAACACGCTGACGCCCGTTGGCTGGCCCTGCTCCACCACGTACATCAACCCGTCGTGGCCGTACCAGAACGCACCCGGGTTAATCACATCGGTCCATTCGGCGACGAAGGTTCCGTCCTGCTCAAGGATCTGAACCCGGGAGTTAGGCCGGTCCGCGATGTAGACCCGGCCCGCGTGGTCGATACCGATGTTGTGCAGCATCCCGAACTCGCCCGGGCCGGTCCCGGCGCGCCCCCATGAATCCAGCAGCTCACCATCCGCGGAGAAGCGGTGGACGTTGCGGTTGGCGTAACCGTCGGACACCAGGATTTCGCCGGCATCGTTCAGCACCACGCCGGACGGCATGTTGAATGGCAGCCCGTGGTCCCCGGTCTGGGAGACGGCGACGTTTGCGTAATCCCGCCGTCCTAACTCCAACAGCTTTTCACCCAGCCTCGTGTGCTTCGTGACCGTATGCGTCTGGGTGTCTGTCAGCCAGATCGAGTCGTCTGGACCGACGTAGATGCCGTGAGGGTCTCGGAACGTGCCGTTATACCGGTCAGCCGGGTCCAAACAGGACGCCTCGCCCCAGGACGTGACGAAATCGCCATCGGTGGTCCACATCGTGATCGGGTGGACGCCCCGTGAGAATACATACACCTCGTCACGAGAATTGACCGCCACACCGGACGCCAGCGTGAACTCCCACCCCTCCGGCATGCCGCGCGGCCAGTCAGGATCCAGCTCAAACTTGAGATCTCCAGTGCCGACGGTTGTCATCTGTGAACTCCAACTGATACGGCTCGCCACGGCGGCCTGAACCGGCTTTTCGGGTTGGCGAGAACCTACGCCCGGCCTGTCCTTGAGTCAACCCGGATATCAAAACATTCAGGATGGTTCGCCTTGCCGGCCGCGGCAAGCAGGGGGGGGACGTGCGAAGATGTGGCAGGTGAACGGAAAGTGTTTCTTCACTGGCCTCGTCAGATCAGTTAAAGGTGCTCTTTGATCAAGGAACAGGTAAGGGCCGCGGTTGACGACTCCTGGCGCTCGTTCAAAAGGGCGCTGGAGCCGCTCACATCGGCGGATATGGAAGTCCCGGGTGTGTGCGGTCAGTGGTCGGTCAAGGAAGTGATGACACACATCGCCGCATGGGAGACCCGGGCCACGGCCGCATTACTGGCGGGCGTCCCCAGCCCTGAGCTGGAAGATCCGGACGCGTTTGATGACGCGGAACGCCTGCGTCAGGTGGACACGGACGTGGCCGAGACGAGCCTGTATCTCGATGCATCCCATCGCGCCCTGAGGGAGGCCATCGAGGCTGCGCCGGAAGAGTTGTTCACGAGCGATTCGCCCCTGCGTCGCCAGTTGGACAACGGGACGGTGCTTCACTACGACGAGCACGCGGACGGCATCCGGATCTGGTATGCCCTGTATCGCCGCGCCCGGGCGAGCGGTGGCGGATAGCCCCCGTCAGGTGGGTCTCACCCGTTCCGTGAATACCTGGGATGCCACTCTCCGCCCGCCCATGAAACGGTGGATTCAGGACTGATTGCGATCAAACAGCGTGGACGATCCACGGTCCGCCGGACGTAAGTTGGACCGTCCGGTCCCATGTACCGAACCGCCATCTCCTCGGCGATCCGCAACATGCGTCCAGTCATCGGCGCCGGTCCCTCGAGAATTTCGGCGACTCCTTCTATCAAGACACGCGCGTGTTCCGGGTTCACGTCGTCGGCGCACGAGACAGCAACGCGCGGTTCGTTTCGGATGTGATCTACGAAAGCCGAGCCGGCTCTGCCGACTACGTACATCCGTTCCCCGTCCCATTGCTGCCAGATCGGCGCTATGTACGGCGCTCCGCCCGCCTGCACCGTGGCCAGCCGTGCGATGACGGGGCCGCTTAGAAAAGCAGTTATCTCGTCCCTGGTCATTGAGCCGGGCATATGGATCCTTTTCGCTGAGAGAACTCCAGATCTGGCTACACGATCAACCGTGTGGCGGCCTCTTCAAACGTCTGTTTCGGTTTCGTTAGCGTCGGGCCCGGAGCTCGCCGGGAGTACGAGGATCGGGGCATGGGACGACCGGATTACTTTGTCCGTGACGCTGCCCAGCACCAGCCGCTTTATCCCTCCGCGCCCGTGCGTGACCATGACGGCGATCGTGGAAGGCGAGTCATCCAGGGCGTCGATCACGGCATTGGCGCCCATGGCGGTGGACACCCGGGCGGTCACCGACGCTACGGTTCCCCGCACACGATCCGCCTGTCTCTCGAGATACTCGCGTGCCTCATTCTCCTGGAACCTGATCGCCTTATCCCAGGCGTGTGCGGCGTCGATTCCGTAGACCCCCCGGCGTAGACGGCGCTGGTGGTCGACCTCAGTAATAAGACTTCAGCGCCGAATGCCGCGGCGATTTCGATTCCGGTAGCGAGCGCGCGTTCCGCAAGCTCGGACCCGTCGAGCGGGATCAGTACCGTCGTCGGCTTCTCGGGAGCCTGGATCGACGCCGCGCCGGGGGGAAGTACCAGCACGGGATATCGACCCGACCTCACTATCGCATCCGTGCAACTCCCGAGGATGCCGCGCATAACCACAGAGCCCCGATGGGATTCCATCGCGATTACATCGGCGCCTACGTCACCGGCTATCCGCAGGATCTCCCGCGCCGGTGAACCTGTACCCCTGGACGCGTTGGTTGATGGGAACTCGCCACGCACCGAATTGAGAACGGTCTCCAGATACCGGTCCGCCCACTCGACAAGCGAGTCGGTCACTTCCACGAACTCGTACGCCTGGGCAAGGTTGTTTGAGTCCACCACTGTAACCAGGTGAATCTCGGCTCCGAGCCGTGCGAACGGTCTCACCCAGTCGAGCACCCGCTCGGAGTCGGCCGTGCCGTCCAGTGGGACCAGGATTTTCTTGTACATGCGTCGGTTATCTCCATGCAGCGTCGCCACGAATGTCGATCAAAGAAGCGCCGCGCACTGGCGCGGACTCACCGGGTGGCGTAAGTTTGCGCCGACCAGGTTGAGCCTACAACCGGTTGAGACCGTCTCCCACAGAACACAAAGCGAGAGCAAACGGTGAAGATCACAAACGTCGAGGGAATTCAAAGCGCACAACCGATGAACGACCAGCGGGGGAATCGGCGCAACTTCGTATACGTGAAGATCGAGACGGACGAAGGAATCACGGGTTGGGGTGAATCGACCTGCGGGCCGCTGATCGTGTCCGGGATGGTGGACGAGATCGGCGCAACGCTGATCGGCAAGGATCCGCACCGGATTGAAGAGCACTGGCAGAGGCTCTATCACCTTTATCACAACGTCCGGGGCGGGGTGATCCAGATGGCCGCTATCAGCGGCATCGAGATCGCTCTCTGGGACATCAAGGGCAAAGCGCTCGGCGTCCCGGTATACGAACTGCTCGGGGGGGCGATGCGTGACAGGATCTGGACTTACGGCAGATGGGACGGCGCCTCGCCGGAGGAGTGCGTCGAGCACGCTCTGCGCGAGGTCGCGACCGGCCTGACCGCCCTCAAGGGCGATCCTTTCGGACACCAGGGCCTGTTCAGTTCCGTGCAGTCCGAGCGCGACGCTGTCGCCAAGATGAAGGCGGTCCGCGAAGCGGTGGGCGACGACGTGGAACTGCTCGTCGAGACGCATGGCCGATTGGCCCCGGCGGCGGCCATACGCGTCGGACTGGCGATCGAGGAGTATCGCCCGTTCGTGTTTGAAGAGGTAGTTCCGCCGCAGAACGTCGCCGCCATGAAACGCGTCGCTGAGGCGATCAACGTCCCGCTGGCGACGGGCGAACGTCTTTACAGCAAGTGGGAATTCACCGACCTGCTTGAACAGCAGGTGGTCGCGATGATCCAGCCGGACATCGGACACGCCGGGGGCATCCTGGAGTTGAAGAAGATAGCGGCGATGGCGGAGGCCCATTACGTGGGATTCCAGCCGCACAACCCGTACGGCCCGGTCAACTCGATGGCGGCGCTCCAGGTGGACGCTTGCACGCCCAATTTCATGATCCAGGAGGGCGGTCACGGCAACTGGTTTGACGAGGTTGTGATCGGAGAGTTCCCGAAACAGAAGGACGGGTTCTTCGACCTGCCGACCGGGCCGGGTATCGGGATCGAGATGGATGAGGCGGTTCTGCGGGCCAATCCACCGGTCGAGAACATAACCCCGGAAGGCTATGCGCGCTCCGCGTACTGGCCTTCGATGCAACAAACCGAGTGGGCGTGAGGTCCCCGGAGTTACCGGAACACATCAGTTAACTTCGGCCAATCCCATCCAGTCTCCGGGAGATGCGTTCATGAAAATCACCAGCGTCAGGGCAATCCCGAGTTCGGCGAAGACGCCGTTCGGCAGCCGTAATTACGTTTACGTCAAGATAGAGACAGACGAGGGAATAACGGGCTGGGGCGAGGCGACCTGTGGCCCGCACGCCGTCGCCGAGATGGTCAACGAGTTCGGCGAAACTCTCGTCGGCAAAGACCCGGGACGCATCGAGGAACACTGGCAGCGCCTCTATCACCACTTCCACGTGCGTGGCGGCGTGATACAGATGTCGGCGATCAGTGGCATCGAGATAGCCCTGTGGGATATCAAGGGCAAAGCGCTCGGCGTGCCGGTGTACCAGTTGCTCGGCGGCAAGATGCGGGACAGGATCTGGACATACGGCCGGTGGGACGGCAACACGCCGGAGCTGGCCGTGGAACGGGCGATGGGCTTCGTCGAACAGGGTTTGACGGCGCTCAAGGGCGACCCGTTTGACCACACCGGCATCTTCCTGCAGCGTGACGCAGAACGGCACGCTATCGCCAAGATGAAAGCCGTCCGGGAGGCTGTCGGAGACGACGTCGAACTCCTGCTTGAGGTACACGGCCGCCTGGCTCCTGTCGCGGCGATCCACATGGCCAACGAGATCGAAGAGTACCGGCCCTTCGTGATGGAAGAGCCGGTTCCGCCCCAGAATATCGACGCGCTCCAGCGTGTCGCAGAAGCGGTGAACATCCCGCTCGCCACCGGTGAACGGCTATTTACGAAGTGGGACTACACGGACCTGCTGCAACGCCAGATCGTGGCGATGATCCAGCCGGATATCGTCCAGGCGGGCGGGATCATGGAGCTGAAGAAGATCGCGGCGATGGCGGAGGCACACTATGTGGGCTTCCAGCCGCACAATCCGTACGGACCCATCTGCACGGCCGCCGCGCTCCAACTTGATGCATGCACACCGAACTTCATGATCCAGGAGGGCGGGTTGCACCCGTGGTTCCAGGACGCGACTTCCGGAACGGCCCCCATACAGGAAGACGGATTCTTCCCGCTTCCGGAGACCCCGGGACACGGTGTTGAGCTGAACGAAGACTGGCTCGAGGCGAACCCGTGGGACCCGAACGGGGCCGTATGGCGAGCGGGCGATGGCGCGATGGGCTCCCTGCAGGAGACCTACTGGTCTTAGGTTCTCGGCAGGTGGCAAGGTGTGGGCCGCGCTATCTGTCGCCCTGTCGCGGACTGATGCGATCCCTGGACCAACGCGCTGGGCCAAGGGTCGGATTGCGATCCGACCCTGTTCCCCTCACCTGAATCCTCTTCCAGTGGGAGATGGGGCGATCCCGGCCCCCACACCGGTTATCGCGGATTACAGCCGAACACCGGTCGATATCGTCCCCGGCAATGCTCACAGCTTGCGCGGCGTTCCGCCATCGATATTGATGATCTCTCCGGTCAGGAAACGCGCGTCGCTTGATGCGAGGAACACCACCACGTTTGCGACGTCCTCTGGATAACCCGGGCCGTCGAGTATCTGCGTGGCGTCGAATACGGCCTTGAAGACGTGGGTATCGGTACCTCCGGTCGCTCCGGGCGTGATGATCTGGCCCGGCCGGACGGAGTTCACGCGGATGTTGTGCTCCCCGCCCCTGCCCGCGCAGTAACGGGTGAAGGCGTCGATTCCCGCCTTGGCGACGTAATACGACGAAGAAGGCACTCCACGCCCGCTCAAGTCGTACATGTTCTTGCTGAACCCGATGACGGCAGCGATCGACGACATGTTGACGATAGAGCCGGACCCGGACTCGATGAGGTGCGGCCAGGCGGCGCGAGACATGTAGAACGTCCCGTTCAGATTGACCTGGATCACGCTGTCCCATGCGTCATCTTCTTCATCCGGGAAGTTACCGCGTGCGCCGTGCCCGGCGTTGTTGAACAGCACATCCACGCCGCCGTAGGTAGCCACAGCCTTGGCGACCGCGGAATCGACCGCGTCGCGATCCGTCACATCGCACTGGATGTATGTCGCCTCACCGCCTTCGCCGCGGATAGCGTCCTGGACACGCGCCCCCTCGTCTTCACGGCGCGCCATCAAGGCGACCTTGGCTCCTTCGCGGGCAAACAGGTGCGCCGTCGCTTCCCCGATTCCACTGTTGCCGCCGGTAACTATCGCTACCTTGTCATCTAGTCTTCCGGGCATGGCTTTTCCTTTTGATCACTGTGAGATGCCATATTTATGTTGATGGATCAATCTATGAACAGCAGAACTTCGAGTAATGGAGCATCACCGAAAATATCGTGAGAAAACGCAGACGACTGCGGGGATCTGAGCGCGCACTCGTTGAGCGATCGTCATCGTTATCACCACGGTTGCGAGGCGTCAGGCCAGCGAAGCGTTTACATGCTCGTGCAAATCGGTGAGACACGAGTTGTATTCGTCGAGCGGGAATCCGTCCACGTAGGCCCGGTGCTCCCCCGTCGGGCCATCCACGGCGCCGGTTTCGTACGCCGCGTGCACCCAGCCGTTCTCCTTCTCCACGCTCGGTAGCAGGTTTTCGCCTTTCTTGAGCGACAGCGCCGCAGCGAGACCGTAGCCGCCCCAGTTAGAGACCGAAGCGATCATGAGTTTCGTCGTCTGCGTTACACAGGGGTCGTCCGGCAATCGGTCAATACCCGCTGCCTCGTCCCGGAGGTTGCCCATCCCGATTTCGTTGCCGCCGTCCCCGATCCCCACGCTGTACGGGTGCTGATCGAACAGGTGGTCGATCTTGGCGTTGTACTCGGAGATATCTGTGCCGTGCATGTTCCGGAACGTGCCGTCTCCGACCAGCCCGGCGCGCTCGATAGCGATCACGACCGATGGTTTCTCGGTCTCGATAATCCCTCGAGCAGCTTCAGCCGAATCCTTGTGGTTGGCTACCGGGAAATCTATTACCCGGTTGTCGCCGGCCACCGATTTCATGGCGTCTATCGAGTATTTGTCGGTCACGTATGCAACTTCGTACCCGATGCTGGAGAGCGCTTCGCCTATCGCCGCCGCTCCGGGCGGGCCGTCGGTCTCCGGCGCGCTGGCGTAAACGATGTAAAACCCGGTGACGATTAATGCCTTGCCGGGGTGTTCCAAGATTAAGTCAGCGGCTTCTTCAACGTAGTTGGATGGCAGGTATGGACGGAGCGCCGAGATGTTGCGGCCGTCCTTCTGGAGGATGATGTCCTCGATGGTGGGCATTTCAGGTGTCCTCTTATCGGTCTGGAATTGTGCGGGTACTCGAAGAAACCGGGCGGCGGCCATGACCCGTCTACGGCGGACCCCCCCTTAATCAACGTCCTAAAGAACCGCCAGGTCTTCGTCTTTCAGGTCCGTGAGAAACATGTGACCCGGCGCGTGCGTGATCATCAGCGGTGGCTTCGAGGCCATCGCCACCGCCTGTGGAGTGACTCCACAGGCCCAGAACACGGGGACGTCTGTTGGATGGGCTGGCTCCCATGCGTCACCGAAATCCGGTTTCATGGGATCGGCTACACCGATCGCCTCGGGGTTGCCGACATGGACCGGCGCGCCGTGGGTATTCGGGAAACGGGTCGTCGCCTGAACGGCCCGGACGACCTTGTCCACCGGAATCCAACGCATCGAAACCACCATCGGCCCCGAAAACGGACCGGCGGGAGTGGTCTGGATGTTGGTCCTGAACATGGCGACGTTCTTGTCGGTCTCCCAGTGCGGAAGCGTGATTCCGTTCTCGATAAGGGCATGCTCGAAGGAAAAGCTGCAACCCAGGAGAAAGCTAACGAGATCGTCTCGCCACACCGATTTCAGGTCCAGGAGCTCATCCGTAGCCACTCCATCGCGATAAACGAGATATCGGGGTCCGTCGGTACGGATGTCTGCGCCCGGCGTGCTGATCTTCGGTTCAACCTCCCCGGCTTCGATGACATCGATCACTGGACACGGCTTCGGGTTGCGCTGGCAGAACAACAAAAACTCGAAGGCCGACTCCCCGGGCAGTATCGCCAGGTTTGCCTGGACGAACCCCGGCGCCATGCCGGAAGTAGGCTGGGCGAGACGGTTCTCTCGAAACTCGGCACGCGCCTCGGCGGAGGTGACCGGGACTATTGTGCTTGTGCTCGTCATGGGGGTGCTCCAGTGGGTGCGATTCTTTACGGCTATGCGCATGGTAGGAGCGCGCTCTTGACCGGTCAACGAGTCCCGGGTGTCTGTACCGTTCCACGGCGGTAGGATGTCAGCCGCTATCCAATGCTCTAACACACGAATGGGGAACGCCTCGATGAAGATCCTGGTAACCGGTGGAGCCGGACTTGCCGGCACGGCCATAGCAGATGACCTCGTCTCTCATGGCTACGAGGTGGTTAGAGCCGACCGGAACGCTCCCCCGGACGCACCGCACACGCGGGGGCAGGCGGGTGCGTCCGCCTTCAAGTTCGTGGATACGACGGACATCGGCCAGGTGACATCGGCCATGCAGGGGTGTGATGCCGTGATCCACATGGCAGCCATAACGAACCCGGATATAGCGTCCGAGTTCGAGGTGTTCCGTGTGAACATGCTGTCCAACTGGGCGGTGCTTGAATCAGCGGAGATTCACGGGGTAAATAAGATCGTGATGGCGTCTTCGGTAAACGCCATCGGCGCCGTCTACTCGAAGGATGTCACGCCGAGGCCCTATTTCCCGATCGACGAGGAACAATCGACCCTTGCAGAGGACGCGTACTCGCAGAGCAAGTGGCTCGGCGAGGAGATGGCGGAGGCATTCGTAAGGCGGCGGCCGGGCGAGGTGCAGATCGCATCCATGCGGTTCCACGCCCTGTTGACGAAAGAGCGCCGGGCGGAGATGCGTTCACGGGCCGTTGGCGGCGTGATCGATGAGAAGGCGCCGAAGCACTTCTGGGGCTGGACCGATCTCGAAGAGGCCGCAACAGCCTGCCGCCTGGCGATCGAAAAAGACTGGGACGGGCACGAGGCCTTTTTCATCAATGCGCCCGACACAAGCGCGAACGCCCCGACGATCGACCTCGTCCGTGAAGCCTACCCGGACGCCGAGATCATGGGAGATCTGGAAGGTTTTACCTCGGCGATAAGCATAGAGAAGGCGCGACGAATCCTCGGCTGGAACCCCGTGGCGGCGTGGCGCGAGGCGTGAGGCTCAAGCAACAGCGACGAGAGGGATGTTCTCCCCGCTCACGTTTCCGTGGCCTAAAGGGCCAGCGCTGTCGAAAAGTCCGGAATGCCTTCCCAGCGGCCGGCATCCGTGGCACGCAACACGGCAATCGTTTTGATCACCTCGGGGTTGCCGAGCCCGTGCGGCGGACGCCCCGTTAGCACAAGCAAGACGTTTTCTGCCTGTTTGCGACTGCCTTCAACACCGGAAACCGGCGATGATCCGGCGATATGCGGCGTGAGGATCAGGTTTTCGACTCCCAGCAACGGGTCTTCTGCGTCAACCGGCTCTGTCTCCGTTACGTCCAGCCCTGCCGCCTCGATCTGCCCGGTCTGGAGGGCAAACTGGAGTGCCACGGGGTCCACGATCGGCCCGCGGGCGCAGTTGATCAGGATCGCTGATGACTTCATCTGTGACAGCGTGTCCGCGTTGATCAGGTGGTGTGTCTCACCCGTTGAGGGCGTGTGGATCGTTATGTAATCGGCAGATGCGAGGAGTTCATCCAGGGACACAAGCTGGATGCCGTAAAGATCAGCCGTCGTCTGCGGAACGTAGGGATCGTACGAGATGATTCGCTCAGGTCCGAATCCGCGTATGCGGTTTGCGAACGCTCTTCCAATATTGCCCAGGCCAATGATGCCCACGGTGCTGCCAGCAATGCGGCGAAGGTTGGGACGGAACGCCGCGATAGACGGAGGGTCGTCGCTCCACTTGCCGGCCTTGACCGCGCCATCCGCCTCGCGCACAAGTCGCGTCAACGACAACAACAGGGCCATGGCGTGGTCCGCAACCTCAGAAGTGTTTACTCCCGGCGAGTTACAGGCCAGGATCCCGAACTCGGTCGCGGCCGGCAAATCAACGGAATCGAGGCCGACACCGGCCCGGCTGACGATTTTCAGATTTGGGCATGCCTCGAAGACTTCCCGGTCGGTGACGGGGAGAGTGCCGATCATCGCGCCGTCCGCTACGCGAAGGATGTCGATGTAATCAGCTTTAGATGTTGTCGAGTCGACTGGTTGTTGAATGACCTCGATCCCGGCGGCCTCGAACATGCTCGTATCGGACATGGGACGTGCGACGTTGACAACTTTTAGGGCCATATCGGGGGTCTCCTTGAACTGGCGGCCTGGGTACCGATCACTGCACGGGCTGTGAAGACGGGCGAAGTATACGGGGACGAGCGGCGATGAGGGGGCGCGTTTGCTTACATCGGTCGGCGGGGCGCCAGGTGGGAGGACCAGAACGCCGGATCGCCTGCGCCCGGGAGTCCAACGGGCTCCACCAATCCAAGAGGCTTATTCCCGGCTTCGACCCGCTTCACGTTATCTGCGACCAGGCTGGCAATGGCCTCCAGGGCGGCCTCGTGATCGGTGGCGTCTTCCAATTCCTGGATCATCTTTTCATCTGCGGAGAGTGGGCCGGACCGGCCAACGGGGCTGGTTCCGATGACACCCAGGGCTACGGCGCCGATCGTGCCCGAGGCAAGTGCCGATGCCACAGCGCCTTCGTCCAGCGCTTGCGCCCGGCTCGTGTTCACCAGAACTGCGCCGGACTTCATCAACCTCAACTCCCGAGCGCCGATAAGCCCCGGGGTGTGCGGTGTATCGCTCACGTGCAGGGTCACGACATCGGAGTCGAGGAGCAGCCGGTCAAGGCTCTGCCTGCGTGCGCCCACTTCGTCGGCATAACCTTGCGTGGGAGTCCGGATGTCGTGATAAACGATTGCAGCGCAAGCGTCACCCAATCGACGGGCGACTTCGATACCCACGTTCCCGAGTCCGATGATCCCCACGACCAGTTCACCGAACGGCTGCTCTCCCCGCCCGGTGAGCGACAGCGCCGCCCTTATCAAGGACACAGTCTTCTCGGCCACGAACGGAGCGATCGCCGGCCCGGCATTCGCCACGGCTATCCCGTTCGCCAGCAGAGTCTCGACCCCCGGTGCCGGCGGTCGGCAGCCGGTGAACTGGACAAGTCGGACATCGCCGTCTCTCGCCGCCAGTTCCCATGCCGCCTCCCCGCCCGGCCCCAGCACCAGTGCTTGCGCGCCGACCGTGTTGCTTTCCGTGGGCCGACCCTCGACCACGGCCAGCTCAGCGTCCGGTTGGAGCGCGTCTTTTAGAAACGGACCCAGACGATCGTTGGGGCCGGGGACGAAGACCGTTCCGGGCGTCAAACCTTCATCCCGGAAATTGTCATTTTGATGTTATTGTTTGCCAATTGTCACGTTCAGGTGCGCTTCCGCATGGCGAACCATCGCCGAAATATGATCGATCCCGGCGGAGCTTCGATCGCGTGGCATCCGAGTCTATGGTGGCCCGGGAATACCGGTCAAATAGAAAGGCGGATCGTCGTTCTCGCGGGGGTCGGGTTCCTATGTTTCCGCAAGGGAAATGGAATCGTCCGCGTGTCCGCGGATCAGGGCGCTGGGTGGACCGCATCACGGCGGCGAGTGATCGCCTTTTCGCCTGCTGCATGCTCACCCTGCGGCGCGCGTGCTACGCAAATACCGTGGCCCCGTAAGCGGAGCCGAGCAGGTCATCCTCGGCGAACCGTGCAAACCGCAGCGCTGACATATCGATGCTTGTCGACCTTTTATGAAGGGTCAGTTCAGCAAGCGCCCGGCCTATCGTCGGTGACAGCTTGAACCCGTGGCCGGAGAAGCCCGCCCCGACAACCAGGTTATCGATGCCCGGGACGCGGTCGATGACCGGGTGATGATCGGGCGTGATGGTGAACAGTCCTGACCATCCACCGTCCCAGCCGGCCTCATCGAATGCGGGATAGCGCTTCACCACGTACTCAAGTGACTCCGCCGCGCAGGACGGATCGACGGACCGGTTGTAGGTGTCCCGGTCCGTCGGGTCTTCCCGGATGCCGATGAGCGTAAGGTCGTCCACGTCCGGGCGGAACGAGATGCCGTTAGAGGTGTCGGCGATGATCGGGTGTGTTGGAATCTTGTTGAGCGGCCTGTGAAGTTTGACGACCTGGTGTCGTACCCATGAAAGCGGCAAGGGTGCGCCCACTGATTGCAGGAATTCGGGAATCCACGGCCCCGCTGTGAGCACAACGGCCCCGGCGTTGATGCGGCCCCGGTCTGTTTCAACCGCTACCGCCCTGCCCCGTTCAACGACAATCCCGGTCACGTTGCTCCCGAGTCGTACCTCGGCTCCGGACTCGCGGGCGCTCAACGCAAATCCATTCGTAACGGCAGAACTGTCGGCGTACCCGGAATCTGGTTCGTACGCGACCGCCGCCACGCCCTCGAAATTAATCTCGGGCCACTGCGCTGCGGCCTCCTCGGGGGTGAGTGCCCGGGAGTCGATGCCATGCTTCCGCTGGAGCGCCGAGTTGGTGTGGAGGGCTTCTTCCCGGCCCGGTTCCACGAGGAACAGGTAACCGGTGTTCACGAAGCCGCCCGGGTGCCCGGTCTCGGCCTCGAAGTCTGCGATCACATCCCGGCTTTCCTTTGCCATCTGTGTCGTGATCGCGTTCGAGTAGTGCATCCGCAGGATGGTCATCGACCGTCCCGTCGACCCGGCGGCGAGCGTGTCTCGCTCAAGAAGCAGCGTACTGGTTGCGCCCATCTTCGCCAGGTAGTGCAGCGCGGCGCAGCCCATAACGCCGCCACCGATCACGACAACGTCGTAGGAGTCAGGCACAGTCGTTTCCCGAAATGACGGCCATCAGAAGCGCCACTAGTTCATCACCGCCCCGCCGTTCACGTTCAGCGCCTGTCCCGTGATTTCTGAGGCGTCGTCGGACGCCAGGAAAGCGACCGCTTTTCCGATGTCGCGGGGCGTCTGCTCCCGGCCCATCGGCATCCGGTCCTTGATGCTTTGCTCGAAGATCTCACGAGGCGTGAACTCCGCCAGGCTCGGATCGGCGGTGATCCGGTTCTCAGCGATCGCCTCCCACATTGGCGTCCACAGCGTTCCCGGGCACACGGCATTAACGGTGATGTTGTGCGGGGCGAGTTCGATTGCGAGCAGGTGCGTCCACTGGATGACAGCCGCCTTGGACACCGAGTACGGCGCCTGTACGTTCCCGAGCACAGCCTTCGCCCCTCGCGGCTTTCGGCCGCCGTGCGAGGCGATGTTGACCACACGCCCGGCGTTCCGTTCCCGCATGTACGGGGCAACGGCGTTTGCGGCGTGAACAAAGCCCTTGACGTTCACGCCAAAGGTAGCGTCCCAGTCCTCTTCGGTGTGATCCAGCCGGTCCTCGTAACCCGGAGCGCCGATGACGCCGGCATTGCAAACGAGGATGTCAATACGGCCAAACTCCTCAACGACCGCCTCTGCCAGCCCGTCCATCGATTCCTGCCTGGTGGTGTCGCCGCCGAATGGGACGGCATTGCCGCCGTTCGCATTGATCGCATCTGCCGCAGCCGCAGCTCTGCCGGCGTCGAGGTCCGATAGCCCGATCACAGCGCCACGTTCGGACAGCACCTCCGCAATTCCCTGCCCGATGCCCCGTCCCGCACCCGTGATCAAGGTTATTGCGCCATCCAGATTAGTCGCGTCCGTCATTCCGATCTCCGTGTTGTGTTTGGTCGTAATTCAGATCCGGTCTCTGACCGGTCAGTTCATCCGGGCTCCCCCGTTGACATTCAGCGCCTGCCCCGTGATCTCGGCCGCATCATCCGACGACAGGAAAGCCACGGCGTGGCCGATATCACGCGGCGCTTGGCCCCGTCCGAGAGGCACCGTGTTCCGCATCGACTCGTCGTACTCGTCCCGGACAGAACCCCCGGATCCGCCATCGGTGAGGTTCAGGCGATTCGTGTAGATGCCCTCGATCATGTTGGTCCACAGCTCGCCCGGGCAGACGGCGTTGACGTTGATGTTGAACGGCGCCAGTTCGATGGCGAGGCCGTGCGTCCACTGGATCACACCCGCCTTGGACACGCTGTACGGAAGTCCCAGGGTTCGGCCCGTTGCGGTGCCCCTCGGCTTCCGGCCGCCGTGGGAGGCGATGTTCACGATCTTCCCGCTGCCGCGTTTCTTCATGTGCGGAATAACCGCCTCGGCGGAATGAACGACGCCGCGAACGTTCACCGAGTGGGTGATATCCCAGTCGGCATCGTTGTACTCCGGGCGTTCCTCATAACCTTCTGACGCCCAGACTCCCGCATTTGCGACAAGGATGTCGATCTGTCCCAACGCGGTTATTACGTTCGAAACGACGCGGGTCATGGAATCCCTGTCGGTGACATCGGCGGCCGTGCCCAGGACCGCATGTCCGGCCGCACTCAGGTCGGACACCGCCCCATCACACGCGCTCTGCGCAAGGTCGCAGATGGCGACGGTGGCGCCGCGCTCCGCCAGCACCGTGGCTATCCCGAGCCCGATGCCGCGTGCGCCACCGGTGACGAGGGCGACCCTGCCACTTAGCTGGTCCGCAGAACTCTGGGTCATGACTCGCTCCGAATTCGGGTGAAGATGCCGGGAATGTAAGCAGCGATGAAACGGGTGTCAACGCTGAATCCTGTTTCCAGGGCGAAACGCCCGCGCCGGAGGACCCGTTAATCGCTAAACTTATCGTTCGGCCCGGCAGCCAGCGGGGCCGTCACCCTCAATTCGCGCCGCCCTTTCGACCTGTCCCGACTCGTGGCGCGCCCGGAAAACAGATGTCACCTATTTCACGAATTATCGACCACACCGACCTTGACACCATCGTAGGCCTCGCCAAGCGGCGCGGATTCGTCTTCCAGGCCTCGGAAATCTACGGCGGCCTTGGAAGTACGTGGGACTTCGGTCCACTCGGCGTGGAATTGAAGCGCAACGTGAAAGAGATGTGGTGGAAGTCGATGGTCCGTGACCGCGGAGACATCGTCGGCCTCGACTCGGCGATCCTCCAGAGCCCCGAAGTGTGGATGGCGAGCGGCCACGTCGACAACTTCTCCGATCCCCTCGTGGAGTGCGGAAGCTGCCATCGACGATTTCGCGCAGACCACATCGAGGACAACTGCCCGCACTGCGGAGCCTCAGAGTTCTCCGAGCCCCGGCAGTTCAACCTGTTGTTCAAAACCTTCATGGGGCCCGTCGAGGACGATGCCGCCGTGGTCTATCTCCGGCCGGAGACCGCACAGGGAATATTCATAAACTTTGACAACGTCCAGACCACGACCCGCAAGCGAATCCCGTTCGGTATCGCCCAGATTGGTAAATCATTCAGGAACGAAGTCACACCCGGCAACTTCATCTTCCGAACCCGTGAGTTTGAACAGATGGAGATGGAGTTCTTCTGTAAACCCGGCTCGGATGAGGAGTGGCATCGTTACTGGATAGATTTCTCTAATGACTGGTTCAAGAAGTTCGGCATCCGGGGCGAGAAACTGCGCGTCCGGGAGCACGAGGCCGACGAACTACCTCACTATTCGAAAGGTTCTGCGGACGTCGAATACGAATTCCCGTGGGGCTGGGGCGAGCTCGAGACGATCTCCAACCGCACGGACTATGACCTGAAAGCCCATATCGAGCGAAGCGGCCGCGACCTGTCTTTTTTTGACGACGGCGCCAAGGAACGCTTCGTTCCGTTTGTTGTAGAACCGGCGATGGGCGCCGATCGGTCAGCCCTCGCCTTCATGGCGGACGCCTATGACGAAGAAGGCGAGGGCAAAGACAAGCGCACGGTGCTGCACTTCCACCCGGACATCGCCCCGGTGGCCGTTGCCGTGCTGCCGCTCTCTCGTAACGAGAAACTGGCCCCGAAGGCGCGTGAGGTGTACGACCTCGTTCGAACCAGCTTCAACGCACAGTTTGACGACACTCAGAGCATCGGGCGTCGTTACCGGCGGCAGGACGAGATCGGAACGCCGCTCTGCGTTACGGTCGATTTCCAGACGGTAGAAGAAGACAACGCCGTCACGATTCGGGACAGGGACACGATGGAGCAGATCAGGGTGCCGATCGACGGCCTGAGGGTGGCGCTGGACGATCGGCTCGAACTTCTTCGGGAGGCGTGTCGCGGTTAGGAACCACCGCCCGGAGAAATCCGCGAAACCGAGTGGCCCCGAAACGGCGTATCAGTGATGACAGGCACCGGGAAGCCGGGCCGAATAACGTTTCAGGGTTTTACGACGGAGACCGTCTGAGAATGATCCACCACGCAGATGCCGGAGTTGAGGCGTCGCAGACAACCGTGTCTGGCGTCATGTCGTTTCTTACCGGGGATAACTGGCGCCAACTTCTTCTCGTAGTTTTCGCCGCCACCACGGTTGTGACCGTTGCGTGCGGGAGTTCGGATGAGGCCACATCCGACCCGGATTCGACCGCAGAGCCGGACCCGACGGCCACCCGCCCCGTTACTCTCACATCGATGGGGGATGCATCGGAATTCGAGATCACGACACCCAACCACGGCGTATTCAACCTGGAGCGACTGGAAGGCCAGCCTGTGCTGCTGAACTTCTGGTACCCATCGTGCCCGCCATGTCGCGCCGAGCTTCCCGACCTCCAGGCCGCGTACGAAGCGCACGGAGACGAAATCCAGTTCCTGGGAGTTCAACTGCCGGGACTGGACACTGCGGAAGAGGCCGAAGAGTTCTTGCAGGAACTGGGCATCACATACCCGTCAGGGCCGGATCCAAAGAGCCAGATGGTGCGCGACTATAAAATCGTCGGTTTCCCGACCACAATTTTTGTTGACCGGGACCACAACGTCGTCAAGAAGCACGCCGGAATATTGAGTGGAGAGTCAATAGAGTCTCTCATCGCTTCCACGATCATTTCAGGCGATTCCACGGATGTACCAGGGAACATTTCTGGGAACATTCCTGGAGATGTCCCCGGTCCCTAGGCTCACACGGGTCTGATGGATTCATGTCAACAACCTGATCCAGCGTCCGGCATCTAAGGGTTAGATGAACGGAGAAAGTTGCCCGGATTCAGCCGGCTGCGATCAGGAGACCCGGATATGGGAACAGTAGCAAACTGTGAAATGCGACGGCACCGCTCGGCGGGATTATTCAAGAGGTTGCTCGGTTTTGGGCGTCGACGCAGCCGGGTGATGGCCGCGACGACCGGACTCGCTCTTCTGGTGGCTGTGGCGTGTGGAGGCGCCATGGATGACGCTTCGGAAGAGGCGCCTTCGGAACCGGATGCGCCAGCAGAGACCGTACCGGCAGTACCGCAGACGTCAGGTGTAGCCGACAACTCGGTGGCCACGAGGGCGGACCACGCGCAGCGGTCAGAAGACGCGGTCGACCTGGATTTCTCGACCTTCCAACACGGTGATTTTTCGCTGGCCGACGTTGAAGGGAAAGCGGTCGTAATCAACTTCTGGTTCCCGTCCTGCCCGCCGTGTCGTGCGGAACTCCCGGACATTCAGGCGTCGCATGAAACTCACAAAGGCGACGATGTGCAGTTCCTGGGCGTACAACTCATCGGGTTGGACTCCGCTGAGGAAGGCGATGAGTTCTTGCGGGAGCTTGGGATCACATACCCCAACGGTTCGGACGCCACCAGCTCAATTATCCGGGATTTCAAGGTGACAGGTTTCCCGACCACCGTCTTCCTGGACCGGTCCCACGAGGTATCGCGGAAGTGGACCGGAATCCTCGACGAGACTCGAATCGAAGAGGAGATCGCCGAAGCGCTGGGCGCCGGTTCAAGCGGTTAATTGAAGTGAGCGATCTCCCGGGGGTCGAAGTCCTGAGATAATCGCCCGATGATATTCGGGATGGACTCGGGAATCCCCCTCGCCACCTCCCTTGGAGAGGTCGGCGACCTGGGTGATGGATTCATCGTACTGGTGCGGTGGTTGCACGCGATCGGGGCCGTTGCGTGGATCGGCGGGAGCGCCTTTTTCGCGTTGATCGTACGGCCCGCGCAGAAAGCGGATCCCGATGGCGTCGGACAGGTCATCTCGCGATTCACAGGTCCGTACCGCGAGCTGATCGATGTATCCATCGTGGCGATCGTCGTCACGGGCTTGATCTTGATGTTTGAGCGGCTTACCGGCGACGATGCTACGGTGGCCTACTTCATAGTGCTGAGTGCCAAGATAGTGATCGCCGGATGGATGTTCTACATGGTGTGGAGCCTGCGCCGGGCCGGGTTCATCCCGGAGGCGAGATCGGGCCTGACGCAGCGGTTGTCGTGGTTGTTCGGGTACAACGCACTGCTGGCCGGTGGGGTTATCGTGTTCTTGATGGCAGGGTTGTTGAGGGCGATCTTTGAGACCGCAATATCCGGCTAGAAACCTGAAGAGTCTGAGCCGGTCTGCCTTACGCCCAAGCGCCCGACGCGGAAGAGAAGCTCGGCGATTGTCTTGCCGATAACCGGGTGCACGAGGTCCGGGGCGAGGTCCACCAGCGGGACGAGTACGAACGGGCGCTCGTGTAGCCGCGGATGAGGGATCACGACTCCCGGCTCATCGACGACCACGTTACCCAGCAGCAAAACATCGAGATCGATGGTCCGTGGGTCATATCGACCGGAGCGTACCCGCCCGATATCCGATTCAATCCGCAGCATCGCCTCGACCAGATTCGCCGGTCCAAGCTCCGTCTCGAGCGCCGCAACCTGGTTCAGGTAATCAGGTTGCTCGTCCTGCACGCCCCATGCCTCGGTCTCGTACACCGGTGACACCTTCCCCACCACGCCGGCGGAGCTCATCGCCTCCAGGGCCAGTTCGAGATGCCGGACCCGGTCCCCGTGGTGTGATGAAAGGTTTGAGCCGAGCCCGATATAAGCGGTGACGAGCCGGTCTGTCACGTACCCGGACTCCATCCGCGAACGATGGCGTCACTCATCCGGGCCACGCGAACCATCTCGGTTACGTCATGCACGCGCACGATGTCCGCGCCTCGTTCGATCGCCAGGGCGACCGTCGCCGCGGTGCCTTCAACTCGCTGATCCACGGGCAGCCCGAGCACCTCTCCGATGGAGGATTTGCGGGATGTTCCGATCAGCACCGGATATCCTAGCTCCACCAACTCCGACAAACCCCGCTGCATATCGATGCTCTGCTGCGCAGTCTTGCCGAACCCGATGCCCGGATCGAGGATCACATGAGAAGAAGGGAGCCCGGCGGCCTCCACCGACGAAGCGGCCAGGCGCAGGTCTTCGATAACCTCCGGGATAACGCCCGATGGATAGACCGCACGAGCACGGGTGTGGTTGATGACAATTGGAACGCCCAGATCGGCGACCGTGGCCGGCATCCGGGCGTCTACGCCAAACATCGACACGTCGTTCGCCATCGCCGCCCCAGCATCGACGGCCATGCGGACCACTGACGGTTTCTGGCTATCGATACTGATGGGAATGCTGAGCCGTCCCGCCAGGGACTCGATCACCGGTATGACCCTCGCTGCTTCTTCATTCGCGGGGACCGGGCGGGCATCCGTGTAAACCGACGGCGGCCGGCTCGACTCTCCGCCGATGTCGATTATGTCTGCGCCGGCGTCCTCAAACTGGAGAACCCGGTCCACGGCCCGCCGTAGATCGGCGCCGGTTCCATCTCCGGAGAAGGAATCCGGGGTGACGTTCAGCACACCCATGACATAGGTTCTGGCGCCCCACACGAACCTGCTGCCGCCGATCATGAGTTCCCGTGTTTCGGAGTTCATGTCGTCGCGAATACTCACTGAGATGTTCCCCCGGCGCATAACCGCACATCCGGGCGTATACAGGGCGGCCAGGTCTGAATCGGTTCAGTTCCAGGGGTTAGCCGGGCGTCGAAAAAAACCTACGCGATGCTATCACCGCGTATCCGGGCGGGCTGGCCAAAATTGATTGCGACGGCCCCTACCGTGCGCTACGATTGCCGTTCAGAAGTCGCAATTATCGCGGCCCGCCAGAAAGGGTTGCTTTCTGCGCGCGTCAACGAAAGATCCGGCAGCCAGAATCACCCCGAGAAACCCGGAGATCACGGCAATCTCGACCGATATTACCGACACCGGTTCGCACGAGCCTGAACAACCTCGCGACAAACGGGCTGAACTCGAAGTAAGACGAGAACAGGCCCTTCTTGGCGGCGGGCAGCGACGGATAGATGCCCAGCGCGAGCGCGGGAAACTCACAGCGCGCGATCGTCTTGAGTTGCTTTTCGATCCCGGCACTTTCAACGAGATCGACACCTTTGTCGCCCATCGTGCGTCAGACCTCGGGCTTGACCGCCAGAGATTCGACAGCGATTCGGTCGTGACCGGATATGGCGAGGTCGAAGGCCGCACGGTCTGCGCGTACGCGCAGGACTTCACGGTTCTCGGCGGTTCTTTGTCGGAAGTCGCGGGCCTGAAGATCTCGAAAATCATGGATCACGCCGTGCGAATAGGAGCGCCCATCGTAGGCGTCAATGATTCCGGAGGGGCACGCATCCAGGAAGGCGTGACGTCACTTGCGGGATACGGCGAGATCTTCACTCGAAACGTGCTCTCGTCCGGAGTCGTGCCCCAGATCAGCGTTATCGCCGGTCCAACGGCGGGCGGCGCCGTCTACTCCCCTGCCATTACCGACTTCATCTTCATGATCGACGGCATCGGACAGATGTACATCACCGGCCCGGGGGTCGTGAAGGCCGTGACCGGCGAAGATGTCTCTCTCGAAGACCTTGGCGGGGCGCAGACGCACGCGGGCATCAGCGGAGTCGCTCACTTCGTTTCTCCGGACGAGCAGGAGTGCTTCAGGTCCGTTCGAAAGTTGCTTTCATATCTGCCCTCCAACAACGTCGAGAATGCTCCCCCTGTTCAATCAGCTGACGACCCTTCCCGCAAGGAGGAATCGCTGGCAACGGTCGTCCCTGACAACCCCAATCAGCCGTACAGCATGTTGGACGTCATCGGCCCGATCGTGGACGGGGGCGAGTTCTTCCAGGTACAGGCGCAGTACGCGCCCAACATCCTCGTCGGGTTCGCACGGATGAACGGCGAAACCATCGGCATCGTCGCCCAGGAGCCGGCGCAGTCTGCCGGAGTCCTGGACATCAGCGCGTCAGAAAAGGCGGCGCGATTCATACGTTTCTGCGACGCGTTCAATATCCCGATAGTCACCCTCGTGGACACCCCCGGTTTCATGCCGGGGACGACACAGGAACACGGCGGGATCATCCGGCGCGGAGCGAAGCTGCTTTACGCATATGTCGAGGCCACCGTCCCCAAGGTGACCGTTGTCACCCGGAAAGCGTACGGCGGGGCGTACATCGTCATGAGCAGCAAGCACCTGCGCGGCGATATCAACTACGCCTGGCCATCGGCGGAGATCGCCGTGATGGGCGCAGAAGGCGCCGTGGCGGTAATTGGCCGCAGGGAAATATCAGGGGCCGACGATCCAGAGGCCAAACGGAAGGAACTGGTCGCCGATTACGAAGAACGGTTCTCGAACCCTTACGTCGCGGCCAACCGGGGTTATCTGGACGATGTGATCGACCCGGCCGACACGCGGCCGAAGATCATCGCTGCACTCAAGATGCTACGTAACAAGACGGACACGATGCCTGCAAAGAAGCACGGCAACATTCCATTGTGATGGCACCCCGCGAATCATGCGTGCCGCCTGCGAGAACGGAACAACGAATTGAAAGGACACGCTGAACACGCTCAACGCCGTTAACGAACGGCCAGATTTTGAATGCGGCGGTGACGACGGACCGTCGCACCTAGTCCGACGAGAGGAATAACGAGAGTTGCGGAGAAAAGTAACGGTCGTGGGCGCCGGTAATGTCGGCGCTACCACGGCACAAAGAATCGTAGATAAAGCGCTGGCGGATGTGGTGCTGGTCGATGTCGTTGAGGGCATGCCTCAGGGCAAGGCGCTCGACATAGCGGAGAGCACGCCCGTCTCCGGAGCAGATGTCAGCGTAACTGGCACGAACGGTTACGAAGAATCAGCCAATTCCGATGTCGTCGTGATTACGGCGGGGATAGCGCGGCGGCCCGGCATGAGCCGGGACGACCTGCTGCTAACCAACATGAAGATCATGACATCCGTCGTCGCCGAGGTGGTGAAGCACTCTCCGGACAGCGTGCTCGTCATCGTCTCAAACCCTCTGGACGCTATGGTCCAGAAGGCCTACGAGATCAGCGGCTTCCCGAAGGAACGTGTCGTCGGCATGGCCGGTATCCTGGACACGTCTCGGTTCAGGACCTTCCTGGCAGAAGAGCTCAACGTTTCCGTGACCAACGTCTCGGCGTACGTACTGGGCGGCCACGGTGATTCGATGGTTCCCCTGCTGGGCACGACGACCGTCGGCGGCAAACCGGTTAGCGAAATGATCGAGGCCGGACGGCTCGAAGAGATCGTCCAGCGGACCCGGGACGGCGGCGCGGAGATCGTCAACTTCCTGAAGACGGGTTCCGCCTTCTATGCTCCGTCCGCCGCCGCCGTGCAGATGGTGGAGGCGATCTTGGGTGACCGGAAAGAGATCCTGCCATGTGCGGCGTATCTTGAAGGCGAGTACGGGATAACTGGTCTTTACGCCGGTGTGCCGGTGAAGCTGGGCGCTGCCGGCGTAGAAGAGATCATCGAGATCGACCTCACCGATGCAGAATCCACGGCCCTGAAGGCTTCTGCCGACGCCGTCCAGGAGCTGATAGACGTGATGGCCGCCAACGCATAACGGCGTCTCGGCCTGATAACCCAAACGGGGCGGGAAATGTTCCGCCCCGTTTACGCGTCCGATGATCCCTTTGCCGGTTTTGCCTCTGCCGGTCCGGTTTCACCTGCTGGTGATGTCAGCGCAACTTCGAAAACCGAAAACCCCGGGCTGGCGCCGGACGCGAGAAGGCGGCGGCGCTCGTCGTGCCGAGCGGTCCGCCGCCTTCCTTGATCACTTGTATCGTGAGCGACCCGGCTTTCCGGTCTACCGGAGGTCGACTACCGTGTTGATTCGTCCAGGCAGGGTTCTCTCGATAGTGAGGACTGCTCCGGTCGGTGGCTGTACTTCAATCGTGAACTTGTCATTCACGCCTAATGCAGTAGATGTTGCGGCGAATCCGCCTGCCCCACCCGGGCTGGCCCCGTCCATAAGGCCAATCGAGCTGTTGCTGTCCACGTCCGTCACTGCGAACAGGCGGTCATAGAACCACACGGTCAGTTCTGCCTTCTCGCCCGGGTCCAGGATATTGTCCCCGTTGGAGTATCCCAGCCAGGTGATTGACCACGGCAGATCGGACAGGTGCTGGTTGGCGTCCGAGTAAGTCACGATCGTTTTGTTCTGGGCGCCGGAGACGATATCCGGATCGGTTGAAGCGCCGTCGGCAGAGTACGGTGGGGTCAGGTCAAGCGTCTCGGCGCCTACGGCCTGGCCGACAACGAGACTGACCTTGAAGATCGTTTCGGTCGACGATCCGCTGCCATACCGGCCCCTGAAAGCGGTCACGCTTCCCCGTGGCTCGAGGGTACTGCGGACTTCGTCCAGCCCGGCGTGGACGGTCTCTTTGCTTCTCTCGGAAGAGAAGATGCCGGTGGTCAAAACCGTGAAAGCGAACACCGACGCTACCACGACGAACGCGATCAGGATGATGGCCGTTTCCAGGCCGGTTATCCCGCGCTGGGCCCGTTCCAGACCTCGTCCAGGCTCAAACATCCATTTGTCCTTCTTTGCGATCACCGCGCGTTATCACGGTGATATCAATCAGTAAAATCGTATTCTTTGCCGATGCGTGAACCCGTTGGTTCTTCAACCACTCCTGCGACACCGCTCGGCAGGTTTTCAGTTCTTCCGTTTACGTTATCGGCACCCGTGGTCCCGAGGAACCGGGATGACTCCAATAGTTAAGGTCGCCTGTCGCAGGTTGCTGGCCTAGATAAAACATGGAGTCCGGGTTGTGGGCTCGCACTCATCCATTGAGCGATGCCCAGAGAACATGTCATTCATGAGCCCCGGAACGAATCCGGGAAAGAAACCGGGCGGTCCCAAACACCAGTGCCTGGGACCGCCCCCTTTTCTCGTCCTGCCGTTTATCTGATCAGTGACTAACGGAGGTCCATGATCGTGTCGAGCCTGCCCGGGAGTGTTCGCTCGATGTTGAGCGTTGCCCCGGATTCCGGCTTGAGCTCGATGGTCCACTTGTCGTTAACACCCGGTACGGTGGAGGTGACCGCAAAGCCGCCCGTGCCGCCATCGGTGCTGGTCCCGTCCATCAGTGCGATCCCACCAGAGGTGGTGTCTGCTGTACCGGTTACGTCGTCAGCGAGCCACACCGTGATCTCGGCCTTCTCGCCGGGGTCCAGGAGGCTGTCCGAGTTGTCGTATCCAGGCCAGGACACTGACCACGGCACGTCGTTCAGGAACTGGTTGTCGTCCGAGTAGGAGACGATCATCTTGTACTGTGCGCCTGAGGACAGGTCCGGGTCGTCTCCGGAGCCGCCTTCCGTGTACGGCGGTGTCAGGTTGATCGGCTCGCCCTGGACGGCGTTAGCGACGATGAATACGACCTTGAAGATCGTGTCTGTTGAACCGTCGAGGGCGCCCTTGTATGCGATGACGCTGCCACGCGGCTCGAGAGAGCTGCGGACTTCGTCGAGGCCTGCGAAGACGGTTTCCTTGCTTCTCTCAGAGGAGAAGATACCTGTTGAGAGGACCGTGAACGCGAACACCGAGGCGACCACGACGAATGCGATCAGGATGATCGCCGTTTCGAGACCCGTGATACCTCGCTGGCCCTTGTCCTGGCCTCGCGATGTCTTGAACATCAATTACACCCCTGTAAATGGTGACCGGACCGGTCACCCACCGGCCTCAGTGTTTGATCTCCGCCGCTTCCGACCTGGCAACGAGCCAGGCCTCGCCTCTCGTTCTTCCCCGCATCTCCACCGCAACGGTTCTTCTATCTAAATTACCGGGGGGACCGGGTCCGCAGTACCGGGCGTGCGCCCATCCGGTCATGTGCTTCATACCCGAACCCGGCCCTAGGACTATCAGCCGGTCCATCTGTGGGTTCGCACCCACATCATTCGAGCACGTCGCATATCGGATCCGGTTCAGGCAGGAACGGGAGGGAGTGCCCGGAGATACAAAGAGGGGGCGGCCAGCAAAGACCGCCCCCTCTTCAGAAGATCTGCGTTCGTCGGATTATCGACTAACGAAGGTCCATGACCGTGTCGAGCCTGCCCGGGAGTCTTCGTTCGATGTTGAGCGTTGCTCCGGATTCCGGCTTGAGTTCGATGGTCCACTTGTCGTTGACACCCGGTACGGTGGAACTACTGGAGAACCCACCTGTACCGCCGTCGCCGGCCGTGCCGTCCATGATGTCAATACCACCGGCGGTAGTGTCCGTCGTACCGGTTACGTCGTCAGCCAACCACACCGTGATCTCGGCCTTCTCACCGGGGTCCAGGAGGTTGTCAGAGTTGTCGTATCCGGGGAAGGTGACCGACCACGGCACGTCGTTCAAGAACTGATTGTCGTCCGCGTAGGAGACGATCATCTTGTACTGTGCGCCTGAGGACAGGTCCGGGTCGTCGCCGGAGCCACCTGCCGTGTATGGCGGTGTCAGGTTGATGGCCTCACCCTGGACGGCGTTGGAGACGGTGAATACGACCTTGAAGATCGTGTCTACATCGCCAACGAATCGCCCTTTATAAGCGATGACGCTGCCACGCGGCTCGAGAGAGCTGCGGACTTCGTCGAGGCCTGCGAAGACGGTTTCCTTGCTTCTCTCAGAGGAGAAGATACCTGTTGAGAGGACCGTGAACGCGAACACCGAGGCGACCACGACGAATGCGATCAGGATGATCGCCGTTTCGAGACCCGTGATACCTCGCTGGCCCTTGTCCTGGCCTCGCGATGTCTTGAACATCAATTACACCCCTGTAAATGGTGACCGGACCGGTCACCCACCGGCCTCAGTGTTTGATCTCCGCCGCTGTGAGCCTGACAACGCAGTCAGGACACCCCCCTGCCTCTTCATCTCCACCGCGACGGTACTTCTATTCAAATTACCGGGGAGGGCGGGCCCGCAGTACCGGGCGTGCGCCCATCCGGTTGTGCACTTCATACCCGAACCCGGCCCTAGGACTATCAACCGGTCCATCTGTGGGTTCGCACCCACGTCACTCGGCCACGTCATCGATCGGATTCGATTCGTTTGGGAACGGGGGGAGTGCCCGGAAATACAAAGAGGGGGCGGCAGGAAAGACCGCCCCCCCTCGTATTGAGATCAAAGTTCGTCGGATTATCGACTAACGAAGGTCCATGACCGTGTCGAGCCTGCCCGGGAGTCTTCGCTCGATGTTGAGCGAAGCTCTGGATCCGGCTTGAGCTCGATGATCCACCGGTCATTGACGCCCGGAACCTTGAGATGGGAAGGACATCATCCGGGGGAGGTCGGCGATGAACCGGTTCCCGTAGGTGCGAGAGACGATCAACTTGAATCGTGCGCCGGAAACGATGTCCGGGAGATCGCTTGGGCCTCCTTGATGTACCAATCGCGGTGCACTATCCAGGTCCCGGATTGACCCATATGCTGAGACCCGTCGAACGCGTTTAAGAACTCTATAAGGAGACAAGATGCCCCGTATTCACGTACTGGGAGCCGGCACGCCCACACCCACTCCCACTCGCTTTGGCACGGCGTACGTGGTGGAGGTCGATGGCGAGTTCATCATGTTTGACTGCGGCCCGGCGGCAACACACAAGCTGGTCCAGGCGGGCATGTTTCCGACGCAGATCGACCACCTCTTTTTCACGCACCACCACTTTGATCATGACGTTGATTACCCGTGTTTCCTGCTCACGCGTTGGGATCAAAGCATCGGCAAAGAGAACGAATTGAAAGTGTTCGGCCCTACCCTGACGGAGTCGATTACGGACAAGTTGATCGGTCCGGACGGAGCGTTCACCCATGATTGGAAGGCGCGCGTTCATCACCCACTCAGCCAGAATGTGTACGTGAACCGCGGAGGTAAGCTGCCGCGGAAACCTCCGAGCATTGACGCCCGGGACGTGGGCGTGGGCACCGTACACACGACGAAAAGATGGGAGGTCACGTCCGCCCCGGCGGAGCATGTGCAACCCTACCTGGATTCGCTTGCCTACCGGATGGACACTACGAGCGGCTCGATCGTCTTCACCGGCGACACCCAGCCCTGCCAGTCGGTCATCGATCTGGCGAAGGGGGCTGATGCGCTGGTCTGTATGTGCTGGGATGACCAGGACGCCATGAACGCTGTCGGAGAGGGGCCGGGCCAGTGCGGAACCGTCGGCGCGGCAGAGATGGCGGCGGCCGCCGGCGTGAAGAAACTACTGTTGGCCCATATCGGCCCGCACCTGTCTCAACACGGGGTTATGGAAAAGGGCATCGGCGATGTCCGGCGGATATTCAATGGCGAGGTGATCTTCACCGAGGAGATCATGCCGGTAGATGTCGCGCCCGATGGCGGCCTCTACGAGGAGTCCCACTCCGGTGGCGATGGGCATGACCACGATAATGGAGGCGGTCACACCCACTGACCACTGATCAAACATGGCGGTCGCCTCACGGTGACCGCCATGTTTACCTGGTCTCCATCCCCGCCGCTCGTCGTTATCCGACGGCCGTGGGAGCTGCAGCTGCCTTGCCGATAACCTCTTTCGTGGAGATGATGTGGCGCTGGAGCCCCAGCTCTTTGGGTTGCATCCCCATCGCCAGTCCCAGCATCTGCGGCAGGTGAAGGATCGGCAGGTCAATCTTCCCGTTCTGCCTGCGCTTTGCCGCTTTAGGCTGGTAGCCGTCAAGGTTCAGGTGACAGAGCGGGCACGGGGTAACCATCGCGTCCGCGCCCATGTCCTTCGCTTCCCCGGTGTGGTTGGCCACCATCTGGAGCGCGTTGCCCTGGTTGATTAGCAGGATCGGCAGACCGCAGCACTTCGTCTTGCCGTCATTGTCCACCGCTACGGCGCCGGTCGCTTCGATAAGGGTTTCGAGAGACGTCTCCCTTTCCGGGTTCTCGTCAAACCCCAGGGCATCGCTCGGACGAATGATGTAACAACCGTAGAACGGCGCGAAGCTGAGGCCAGATAACTCTTTCGTGAAGGTTTTCTGAAGCGCTTCGATTCCGATCTCTTCGACGAGCACCCACAGCAGGTGCTTGATGACGGTCGTGCCCTTGTACTCGAGGCCCTCTTCGGCGAGCACCTCGTTGATTTCGGCGAGGTACTCGGGGTCCTGGAGGACACGCCGGTTGGCCTGGGACATCACACCCTGGCAGGTGCTGCAGATCGTCATGATCGGAACGCCCATTTTTTCTGCAAGAGCGAAGGTCCGAACGTTCAGAGCATCACCAAGTTTCTGGTTTCGCTCCTGGAGGACGCCGGCGCCTGTACAGGCCGCCGACACGATCTCCTCGCGCTCGATCCCAAGGCGGTCCATCACGGCGTTTGCGGACACAAGGAGCTCCGGTGTGCCGCCGCGTGCGACACAACCCGGGTAGAAGGCGTACTTCATTTGCTGTCCCCTGACATCAGGTAGAGAAGGCGGTCGATCATTTACTCGCCCTCGATTTTCTCGAACACCCGTTTCACCTTGTCGGGTTCTGAGGATTTGTGGGCCTTCCACGGGAACTTGCCCTTGCGGATCGCCCTGATGCCGACAGGCGCCTCGGCCAGCAAGGCAGGAATGTTGAACATCCCCATGCTGTCCACGGCCAGTCTCGTCTCGTCCAGCCGACCGTTCTTCTTAACGGTTCTTGCGAACGATTCGGTGTGACGTGATCCGGAGGTGTTGTTGTACCCGACCTCCATAGCGAGGTCTCGCATGGCCATGATCCGGCCCATCGGATTGACGTCCTTCGGGCAGACCTCGACACATTGCATGCAGCGCGTGCAGTCCCAGACCCCTGAACTCTCATTCAGCGCGCCAAGCCGGTCCTTCTGATGGTCGTCTCGCGGGTCTTTGACGAACCTGTATGCCTTGGCGAGAGCGGCCGGGCCCAGGAAGCTACTGTCCACTTCAAGTACGGTGCAGTCTGATACACATGCGCCGCACTGGATGCAGTTCACAACGCCTACGAGGTGCACCATCTCGTCGTCCGAAGCCAGGTACTCGGCCTCTGGTACTTCGCCTTCAGGCTGAAGGTACGGCGTGATGGCGCGCATCTTGTCCCAGAACGGCTTGAACTCGACCACCAGATCCTTGATAACAGGCATGTTGCCAGCCGGGTCGATCGTGATCGTCTCGCCATCAGGGGCCACGGAGTTCACCCGTGTCTTGCAGACCAACTTCGCCTGCCCGTTCACACGCATGGCGCACGAACCACAGATCGAAGCCCGACAGGAACATCGCATCGAGAGCGTTCCGTCCATCTCCTCACGCACGGTTAGCAGTGCGTCAAGGATCGTGGTCGTGTCGGTGACCTCGACGGTGTAGTCCTGGTAGCCGGCAGACCCCGGGTTCTCGGGGTCGTAGCGCTTAACGCGCAGCGTCTGCTCCATCTAGTAGACCCTTTCAATCGGCGTCCAGTCGGTGATCGTGACATCGCTCGTCTCGACCCGGGACCCTTCACCGTCTTTGTAAACGAGGGTGTGCTTCAGCCAGTTCTCGTCGTCACGGTCCGGCATGTCTGTCCGGAAGTGAGCGCCGCGGCTTTCTTTGCGCGCATCTGCGCCGGCGCAGACGGCCTGCGCAACGTCCAGCATATAATCCAGCTCTATGGCGGACATCAGGTCTGTGTTGAACACTTTGCCCTTGTTGTCTACCGCAACTCGTGGGTAGACACCGCGCAACTCTTTGATCTTTGCGGTGGCCGCGTCGATGCTGTCCTGGTCTCTGTAGACCCCGATGCCGGCGACCATGCTCTCGCCCATGTCACGTCTGACTGTTGACGCCCGGAGATCGGCCGGCCGGTCCAGAAGCGCCTGGTATCGGGCCTGCTCCGATTGCAGCATCGACTCGTCAGACGAGAAGCGGTCTGCGTTCTTTGCGTACTCGGCCGCAGCGACTGCAGACCTGCGTCCGAACACCACCGTGTCCAGCAGCGAATTTGCGCCTAGCCGGTTTCCTCCGTGTACGGATACGTTGGCCGTTTCACCGGCGGCGTAAAGGCCCGGCACTTCGGTTGCGCCGTCGACGTCCGTCTTGATCCCGCCCATGATGTAGTGCATCCCCGGGCGGATCGGGATCGGATCATCGGCCAGGTCAATGCCTACAAACTCGACCGCTACCTCCTGGAGGTAACCGAGCCGCTCTTCGATGAACGTTCGGCCCAGGTGACGCAGGTCGAGGTGGATGTTGCCGTCGATGCCCCTGCCCTCGTCGATCTCGGTCTGCTCGGACCGCGAAACAACGTCCCGGGAAGCAAGTTCAAGATAGTCGGGGGCGTAGGTCTTCATGAACCTCTCGCCGTCAGAGTTGAGGAGGTATGCACCTTCACCGCGGGCGGCTTCGGAAAGGAGGATCCCGGATCCGGCGAGCGTCGTCGGGTGGTACTGGATCATCTCCATGTCCATAAGCGGAACGCCGGCCCTGTAAGCCAGTCCCAATCCTTCACCCGTGCAGATCAGGGCGTTGGTGGACGGTTCAAAGACACGCCCTGCCCCGCCGGTCGCCATGATCACGGCCTTCGCCCTGATCATGTGCAGCTCGCCGGTGTGGATGTTCATCGCCATCACGCCGTGACAGGCCCCGTCCTCGATGATGAGATTTGAGACGAACCACTCTTCGTAGATGTTGACGTCAAGTTTTACGGCCTGTTCGTACAGCACCTGCAACATCGCCGAGCCGGTAATGGCGCCGACATAGAAGGTACGAGCGACCTTCTGGCCGCCGAAGCGCCGGGTTCCCAGCTGCCCATCTTCGTTTCGGCTGAAGATCACACCCATGTGCTCCAGCTCGATGATGGCGTCTCCCGCCTCACGTGACATCAGCTCTACCGCATCCTGGTCGGCGAGATAGTCGCTGCCCTTGATGGTGTCCAGCGCGTGGCCCTCCCACTCATCCCCTCGGTCCGTCATCGGCGCATTGATTCCGCCCTGCGCAGCGTTGGAATGGCTGCGGATTGGATGCACCTTGGTGATCACGGCGGCATCCACGCCCATCCGGGCCGCTTCCACAGCGGCCCTGAGCCCGGCGAGGCCGGCGCCGATTATCAGAACGTCGTGTTGGTACATCCGTTACCTCTTGCTCGCGAAGGTATGGGTTTCGGTAGACGTCCGCCGGGACGCATGTTTGTCAGGAGACATTTCGATCGGATTCAATCGATGGATCAATCTGCGGTCATCGATTCTGGATAAAGATAAAACGCAGAGAGAAGCGCTGCGATGCTTTTTGAATCAACGATCGTGCCTGCCCGTATAAGCCCAGGAATATCTGAAACCGCGGTTCTTGCAAGTTCAACATCCTCATCATCGTCTTGAGGGAGTGAGGATGTCGTGAGCCCGGTCGCGAGAAATCCGTGCATGTACTCGGTCGAGATACTGGGCGCTGCCCAGAAACCGGGAAGGGGCTCCAGGCGCGCCGCTGAATGGCCGGCTTCTTCCCGCAGCTCGCGGACGGCAGCATCTCGCGGCTCTTCTCCGGGATTGAGGTGGCCTGCGGGCGCCTCAAGTAAAACCGATTGCACCGCGTGCCGCCACTGCTTCACAAGCAACACGTCACCATCGTCCGTGACCGGCACGACAACGACGGAGTTCGATTGCTCTATTACACCCCGCTCAAGGACGGGACGGTCCCCGAGTTGGATGGTGTCCACCCGCATTTTCACGCGGTGGTCGTCGTACACCTGTCGGGAGTCGACGGTGGTAGTAGTCAGCATCGGATAAATCTTACCTCAGTGACCCTCGTCACCGAGATGTCTGTCGCTGTCTCCACTTTCACGCGTCATCGCTTCCATGCGCATCCCCAGCCGGCGCGTCAGCGAGCCGTAAAAGGCGGCCGGCGGATGTTTGCGGAGAAATCGCGCATCGAACTCACTGGTTTCTATCTGCACGGTCGTGCCCACGGCGATGGCGCGATCGACGAAACCATCAACGCTGAGCATCCCCCCGGCTTCGTTCTCGACGGTGATGCTAACGACGGCGGCGGGCCGCAGGAGCACCCCGCCCTGGAGGCTCATGTGGGCCGCAATTGGTTTAAGGAGAAAAGCGCCGCTTGTCGGGTTCATCACGGGCCCGCCTAGGGCGAGGGCGTATCCAGTGGATCCAGTGGCCGTCGAAATCACAAGGCCGTCACCGCGGTAGGTGACGATGTGCTGACCGTCGATCACGGTATTGAGATCTACGACCCGGATGGACGCCCCCCTTCCCACGACGACATCGTTCAGCGCGTGGAATGGAGCCTCGCTGGAGCCGATGACCGTCGCACGGATCATGGCGCGGTTTTCGATGCGCGGTCCACTGCCGTCCACATCCCAGTTATCCAGGTACCAACCCGTGTCCTCCAGCGCATCGGAAGCATCGAGCTCCGCCATGAAGCCGACCCGGCCCATGTTGATCCCGAGCACAGGTATCGCATGCGGAGCGGCGGCGTGCGCTCCCCGCAAAATGGTGCCATCGCCGCCGATGGTGACCACGAGATCACTTCCCTCGACGCCGGTTTCCAGGGCAGAAACCGGCTCTGCCGGCAGGAGACGCCAGTCGCCGTTGCCGAGACGCTCTGAAAGCGCGCTCGCCAGTATTTTGGCTTCCGCTATAACTCCGTGGTAGACGACGACCACGTTCTGGACGTGAGACATTTCTTCAGGCCGAGAGGCGCTAGGTGACGACGCCGGACACGGCGTGTCGTGCGAACTCTAGCAGTGAAGAGGGAGCGATACCGAAAACGAGCAGGCCGGCGGAGGCGACCAGCGTGGCCGCCCACACGGGAATGTCCGCCGTAACGCGTTCCTCGGTCTCCGGTTCGTCCAGGAACATCGTTCGCACTACCCGGAGGTAGTAGAACGCCGATATCACGGAGTTGACCACCCCGATGACGGCCAGCCATGCGAGACCGGAGTCCACGGCCGCGCTGAATACAAACACCTTGCCCAGGAATCCAGCGGTCGGCGGTATTCCCAGCAGCGACAGCAGCCCCAGCGCAAGCAGCACCGACAGGAGCGGAGCCCTGCGGGCCATTCCGGCAAACCCGCTGATCATGTCGCTTCCGGTCCGGTTTGTGATGGCGATGATCGCAAAAAACACAGCCAGGTTGGTCACGGCATAAGCCACAAGATAGAACAGGACGCCCTGCGGTCCGGCGATGAAACCATCGCTGTCGCTGTTGGTGGCGACGGCCGCCAGTCCAACCAGCAGGTACCCGGCGTGGGCCACGGTGCTGTAACCCAGCATCCGCTTGATGTTCTGCTGCGAAAGGGCGAGGAGGTTGCCCGCCGTCATCGTGATCGCGGCGAGAATCGCTATCAGGACGGACCAGTCCGCAGCCAACTCGTCCGTGCCCAGCGCCGAGTACAGGACGCGGAGCACGATCGCGAACGCGGCTGATTTTGAGGCGATGGACAGGAATGCGACCACCGGCGTCGGCGCTCCCTCGTAAACATCCGGGACCCACATCTGGAACGGCGCCATCGCCATCTTGAATCCAAACCCGGCGAGGACCATCACGACGCCCAGCATTATTGCGCTGGACCCGAACGCCCTGTCTCCGTCGGCGCCCGTAACGTTGATGCCTTCCAGGATCCCGGCGATGTCGGTCGTACCGGTCGCGCCGTACAGGTACACCAGACCGTAAAGCAGGACGGCGGAGCTAAGCGCGCTCAATAACAGGAACTTCAGCCCGGCCTCGAGAGACCGGTCTGTCCGGAGGAACGCCGCAAGTGCGGCCGCCGGCAATGCCGATAGCTCGAGGGCGATGTACGCGGTGATGACATCACGTGAGGCCACCAGGAGCATCATGCCGCTGACCGATAGCAACATCAACGCCAGGAATTCGCCCTGGAAGCCGACGAACTTGCGGGAGTACGTGGCCGCGGCAACGATTACCGCGGCGGTGGTTCCAATGAGCAGGAAGTGGAAGAACAGCGCCAGGCGGTCCGCCGTGACGGTGCCAAATACGCCGATCTCCGAATCGGGCGTGTCAAACCACAGCATCAGTGTGAACGCCAGTGGAACGGCCAGCCCGACAACGGACAGCCAGATCAAGGGCGTCTTCCTGTTGAGGATCAGGTCGGCGATTATCACCAGCACGCCGAGTCCCGCTACCGACAGCTCGGGAGATATCAGCCAGAGATCGTGGGCGCTCATATCCGCACCAACTCGCTGATTCCGACCTTGAATACATCGGTCACGATCTTCGGATAGACGCCGATGGCGACGATGCTGATGACCAGCGCCACGACCGGGACCATATCCAGGAAGTTGGCGTCTTCGATGTCGTCGAAACGCTCGTTACGCGGCCCGAAGAACGTTCGTTGAACCATCCACAGGACGTAACCTGCTGCAAGTACGACACCGAACGCGGCGATGACCGTGAGCAACTTCCAGACCTCGTAGGTGCCCAGGAACACGCTGATCTCGGCGACGAACCCTGATAATCCCGGCAATCCAAGCGATGCGAGGCCGGCGATCACCATCGAGGCTGTGATCAAAGGCCATCGCAAAGCCAGCCCGCCAAGGTCAGGGATGTAACGGGTATGCGCACGGTCGTATACGAGACCAACGGACAGGAACAGGAGTCCCGTGATGGTGCCGTGCGTGACCATCTGCAACGCAGCGCCGTTCAAACCGGCATCGGTGACCTCCCCGCCGACCCCGACGATGGACGAGACGCCGAGCACGACGAAGCCCATGTGGCTGACACTGCTGAACGCTACGAGCCGTTTCAGGTCCGTCTGGCGAAGCGTGACGATCGCTCCGTAGATGATGCTGACGACGGCGAGCGTGGCGAGCAGCCACGCGACGTCCTGCACCTGGAAGTCTTTGGTCTGCTGGAACATGCCGACCGAGATACGGATTAGCCCGTACCCGCCCATCTTTAGCAGAACACCGGCCAGCATGATGCTGACGGCCGTCGGCGCGTCTGTATGTGCGTCCGGAAGCCAGCTGTGCACCGGCCATAGCGGCATCTTGATTGCGAACGCCGCGAACAGCAGGAACCAGATCACGCTCGCCGGAATGAGCAAATCTGCGCCCGCCACTGTCTCAGGGATGCCGATAATGCCCTCGGACGGGATCGACACCATTGCGAATGTATCGACGTTGGCGGAGAGGAACAGTGCCAGTATCCCGATCAACATGAACGCGCTGCCGGCCAGGGTGAAGATCACGAACTTCATCGCTGAATACCGATTGCGCCCGCTGCCCCAGATGGAAATGAGCATGAACATCGGGATCAGCTCGATCTCCCAGAAAATGAAGAACAGCAGGAAATCGAGCGCCGTAAACACGCCCAGTACCGACGTTTCCAGTACGAGAAGCCAGATGAAGTACTCACGCACCCGTAATTCGATTCGCCAGGAGGCGAACGCGGCTACTGCGGTCAACAGGCCCGTGAGCAGTACCAGGGGCGCACTCAAGCCGTCGATGCCCAGCAGATACTCGGCCCGGAGACCATCGACCGGGATCCAGTCCTGGTAGCGGTCCACCATCTGTATTCCGCCGGTCCCGCGATCGAAGTCGGCATAGGTGATGGCGATTAAGACGAGGTTCAGGATCGTGGCGCCGATTGCGAACCAGCGTACGTGGGAATCGTTCCGCAAGAACAGCGCGATGAACAGCGCCGCCGCAGCCGGCAGGAAAACCACTATGGAAAGCCATCCCTCAAACAAGGGCGACCTCCTTCGTGTCTTGAGCGGTACGGATGGTCCGGAAGCTCATCGGTTAACTCCCCCAGACCAGGAAAGCGGCGATGGAAGCGACCACGCCGACCGAAACAGCCAGCCCGGCGACCTGCGTCTGACCGTTCTGGACCTGTCCCAGGCCTCTTCCAACCCGGCCGGTCCACACGCCCAGTTTCACGTTTGCGGCATCGACAACAGTTCGATCAAACCAGTCTGTCGCTCGCACGACGCCGCCGTAAAAGAAGCGTCTAACGAGCCAATCCTCGTAAAGCTCGTCCATGAAGTATTTGCGATACAAGAGGGTGTAAATGGGCCGCGCCCGGCTCGCCATCGATTCCGGAGACACTTTCCTGGCCCCGTACATCAAGTAGGCGAGGTAGATTCCGATCAGCGCCACGGCCGACGAGAGGATCGCCACGTTCCAGTTGAACTCAGGTGAAGCGCCCGCATGTTCGACCGCTTCTTCCACTTCGTGTTCGTCGGTCAAATCATCGATGAAGACGATCTCGTTCCCGGTGGCGAAGTGCCCGAACTCGTGCTTGTCGCTGACGCCGATATCGACAGGCGGGTTGGCCAGGAACCCGGCCCCTACTGCGAGTACCGCCAGCACAAGCATCGGGGCCAGCATCACCCACGGAGACTCGCCGAGGTGCGGGTGCCCGTGGACCTCGGGCGCTTTCCCCTCTTCTTCTCGAACGCGGGCGGCTTCCTGCTCCAACCCGGTCGCTTCAGCCTCGGCAACCGGATCATTGCTTTCGGCTCTGATTTCGGCGGCTCTCGCTTCCAGTACGCGGGCGTCCTCTTCCGCTTTCGCAGCGATCGCCTCGGCTTCGGCCTCCCAGCCACCGCGATACTCCCCGCCAAAGGTCAGCCAGAGAACCCGGAACATGTAGAACGCCGTCATGAACGCAGCCACGCCCCCGGCCGCCAGAGCGATCCACCCGATGTTTGAGTCGACTTCAGCGGCGTGGGCGAGGATCTCGTCCTTGGACCAGAAACCGGCGAGCGGGAAAATTCCCGCGAGCGAGAGGCTGCCGATCACCATCAGCGTGAATGTCCACGGCATGACTTGGCGCAAGCCGCCCATGTATCGCATATCAAAGGTCCCGGTGGCGTGGTTCACCGAACCGGAACCCAGGAACAACAGGGCCTTGAAGAAGGCGTGCGTGAACAGGTGAAAAATAGCCGCCACGTATCCGCCCAATCCCAGTATCAACATCATGTAGCCGAGCTGGCTCACAGTTGAGTACGCAAGCACGCGCTTGATGTCGTGGGCGACGAGGCCCATCGTGGCTGCGAACACGGCCGTGAACGCCCCGATAAGAGCCACCGCTTCCATCGTGTAGTCGGCTGCCTCGAACAGGGGGAACATTCGGGCCACGAGGAACACGCCCGCCGTCACCATCGTGGCGGAATGAATCAGGGCGCTAACGGGGGTCGGGCCTTCCATGGCGTCCGGCAACCAGGTGTGCAGCGGGAACTGTGCTGATTTCCCGACCGCGCCCGCAAAGACCCCCAGCGCGATCAGGCTGACGGCGGTGGTGCCGATCATCCCGACCTGGGCGTACATGGTCGGGATATCGAGCAGATCGTTGCCCTGCGCGAACAGGGCGAGGATGGCGATCAGGAAGCCAAAGTCACCCAGCCGCGTGACAAGGAAGGCTTTCTTGGCAGCTGCGGCTGCGGACGGTTTCGTGAACCAGAATCCGATCAGCAGGTAGGAAGACACGCCGACGAGTTCCCAGAAAACGTATAGCTGGATGATATTTCTTGCGGTTACAAGACCAAGCATGGACGCCGTGAAGAGCGACATGAACGCGTAGTAACGAATGTAGCTCGGGTCGCCCTTCATGTAACCCTGGGAATAGATCTGGACCATCAAACTCACACCGCTGACGACGATCAGCATGATGGCCGTGAGTGGATCGAGCAGGATGCCGATGCTCAGGGTCAGCCCTGGGACGCTCAACCAGTCGTGTGTGCCGAAATCAACCGGGCCGTGTGCGGAGTTGACGGTGGTATAGGCGAGGATCGATAACCCGAACGCCACCGCCAGCGACAGGATGGTCAGCCAGCCGGCCAGCCGCTCGTACTGAGGGAGGAACGGCCGCACAACGAGACCGTTCACGACGAACGAACCCAGTGGGATCAGGATGATCAGCCAGACGCCAAATTCTGAGATATCCACGCTCTACAGTTTCCTCAGAATTTCGTCCGCCACGTGCTCGCGGTTCAAAGGGACGAACACCCTGAACGGGATGCGCTCGCCCCAGTCGAGGATGTCACCTTCTGGCAGGATTTTGGCCGGCAGACCTTCACCCTCAAGGAGGTTCTTCCACATCTCGGCGGTCATGAGATTCGCCGTTTTCTTGTACTCAACCCACACTAGGCATGCTTCCCGTTTGGTGTTGATGTTTGATCCGTTTTACGTTCAACAGCGATCATCCGCGCAGGGTGTCCAGTTCACTCACGTCTGCCGTCTCGCGTTGCCGGTAGATGGCGATCACCAGCGCCAGTCCGAGTGCGACCTCGGCGGCGGCGGCGGCGATTATGAATATGGCGAAAACGTGGCCGGAAAGAGCCGTCTGGACGGTGTCGGCCGTAACCTCAATCGGGCTGCCGGTTAGTGCCGAAGGCACGGTGTACCGTGAGAATCCGACGGCGGCGATGTTGACGGCGTTGAACATCAATTCGATCGACATCAAGAGAACGATTGCGTTGCGTCGCGTGAGAGCGCCGTAAAGCCCGATGGCGAACAGGATCGCGGACACGAGCAGTACGTTTTCGAGATTCATTCGCTCGCCTGCTCTCTTACGAGCGCAATGGAGCCAATGATCGCCGCGAGCAGCAGTACGCCAAGCGCCTGTAAGGCAAGTACGTAATCGCGGACCAGCAGCCCGCCCAGCCAGCCTGTGGTATCCGCAAACACGCCGTCTTTCGCGTTATCGGGATTTGTGACTGCCAGAAGAACGGGCGCGCCGGTCGGCTGTGCGAGCTCTTCGTACTGGCCCGTCAATGCCGCAATGGCGTGCGTATCGGTGAGGCTGCCCTCCCGGTCAGACCAGTTCGTGTCGTACGCGACAAATCCCGCCACCACCACGAACAGGGCCGCCATCACGCCTCCCCCGACAACGAGGATGCGGTTGCTCTGTGTCGGGTTGCCCTGCCCCATGTCCCTTGTGAGCAGGATGGCGAAGGCAACGATTATGGAAATAGCGCCCACGTACACGAGGATCTGGGCGACCGCCACGAACTCGGCCTGTAGCAGGAAGAAAATGCCGCCGACCGAAAGGAAAGAACCGGCAAGTGCCAGCGCCGCCCGGAATACATCCTTGACGGTCACCACCAGCAAGGCAGTGCCGATCGCCCCGGCGGACACGATCCAGAAGATGACGTCGATAGTTCCGTCCATCAGCCTTCCACCGCCTCATCCGCCTCGTCCGCTTCACTCGTCCGTCGGTCTTCAACCCAGCGCCTCGTCAATCGTTCAACGCTCGGGGTTTCATGACGTCCCGCCTGCTTGAAATCGTCAAGCGCGTCCGTGAATGGAGAGTAATCCGGATGTTCCATCTGCGGCCGATACCAGGTAGACGGATGTTTCGGCTGATTGATCAGATCGTTCTTGGAAAGCACCAGCCCCATGCGCTGGTAATTGGCGCGCTCAAAATCAGAGCCCATGTGAAGGGCATCGTACGGACAGGCCTCCACGCACAGGGCGCAGAACATGCAGCGACCGGTGTCGATCTCGAAGGTTTCGATCGCGTAGCTTTCGCCCTCCTGGACGTTGGTCCCGCCCGGGAGTGTCACGATCTTGATGATGCCCAGGGGACAGTACTTGGCGCAGCTCGCGCAGCCGGTGCAGCGGTCCTCGTACCAGGTGAACTCGTTGCCCCTGAACCGGCCCGCCTGCGTGGGTCGAACGTCGATGCGTTCGAGTCCAAGCACGGCGCGCAGCGCTTTGAACGGGCGCTTGAAAATAAGGCCGGGCGTACTGATGCCAGAGGCACGTGCCGCGCCTATCAGCCCGACTCGCCGGTCTGGATACTGGACGGTGAACGCGGGGCCGATGAGCGTCTTCAGAGTAACGCCCATTCCCTTGGCCAGGCCAACTCCGTAAACCATCAGTCGCCGCTCCCCGCCGGGACGGCCGGTGCATCAGAGTCCGACAGCACAACTTCGCGCTGGACGTTGCCCGCACGAACCGGATCATGCTTCGGTCCGAGAACCCTGCCGAATACGTAGATCGAGACGAGGAACACAAGCCAATTGATGCCGGCCATGTACCAGAGCTCGGTCGTCGATGGGGAAGGCCAGGCGAGAACCAGCAACCCGCTTACGACGAGGTTGATCAAGGTCAACTCGAAAAGCGCCTTCCACGCAAAATTCATGATCTGGTCGATACGAAGTCGAGGCCAGCTCGCCCTGATCCAGACGATGACGGTAAGCACGGCCACCATCTTGGCGACGAACCAGAACTGTGACGGAATCGGGTCGAATCCGTGCCAGCCGCCGAGGAACACCGCCGTGATCACACCGCTCGTGGCGATTGTGGCGGCGAACTCCGACAGGAAGAACAGGCCGAACTTCATGCTCGAATAGTCGGTCATGTAACCGGCGACGATTTCAGATTCCGCCTCGGCGACGTCGAACGGCGTCCGGTTGAGTTCCGCCATGGACGCCACGAGGAACACGAAGAATCCGAGCGGTTGCACGATGAGGAACGGGATCGTCTGGGCGTCGACGATGGCCACAAGAGATAGCGAGCCGGACAGCATCAACACGCCGATCAACGAGATGACGAGCGGGATTTCGTAGCTGATCAGCATGGCGACTGCACGCATGGCGCTAAACATGGCATACCGGTTCCCAGAACCGAGCGATGCCGCCAGGATCGCAAGAACATTGGCGCCGCCTACGGCGATGATCAAAAGAAGCGCGACGTTGATATCGGCCAGCCAGGTGCCGGCGCCTACCGGGAGGACCGCGTAAATCAACAGCGCCGGGGCCAGCATCATGATCGGAGCGAGGGTGAACACCAGACGGTCGGATACCGTCGGCACCACGTCTTCCTTGAACATGGTCTTCACGGCGTCGGCGATCGGGGTCAACAGGCCGAACGGTCCCCACCGGTTTGGCCCCGTCCTGCTCTGGAACCTGCCCAGCAAGCGCCTTTCACCCCAGATCATCATCAGGACGCCGCCGAGGATGCCGTTGACAAGGGCCGCGACGATGATCACCGCGGTCAGTGGGAACGCCAGCCACTCCAGCCCGCCCGGAAGGAGTCCGCCACCGAATAAACCGTGGCCCACACACTCCGCGTCATTCGTAGAAGACAGTGTGCAGTAGACGTACCTGTAAAGGATGCTGTCAAACGGGTCGGGCATTAGCGGTCGACCTCGCCCATGTTGATGTCGATGCTGCCGAACGTGACGAACATATCCGCCAGTTTGTCGCCGATCAACATTTCACGCAGCAGCGTGAGATTGATAAATGAGGGGGCGCGCACCTTGCACCGGTACGGAGCCACGCCGCCATCGCTCACGAGGTAGAAACCGAGTTCGCCCTTGGGACACTCCGTTCCAACGTAGGAATCGCCAACGGGCGGCCGGATCAACGCTGGCACCGTCTCTGGACGCACCGGGCCGGGTTCGATCTGTTCGATGCACTGCCTGATGATGCCGAGACTCTCGCGTATCTCGTGAATCCGCACCATGTATCGGGCGTAGTTGTCGCTGGCGGTCGCCAGGGGCCGGTTGAACTTGACCCTGTCGTAATACTCGTACGGCTGCCGGTGACGCAGATCCCAGTCCACCCCGGAAGCCCGCAACATTGGCCCTGTAACGGATGCGTCGATCAGTGTCTGGCTGGCGACCGCCGCCACTCCGTCGCAACGGGCGGCTACGATTTCGTTCCCGCTGATCAGGTCCTCGTATTCGTCGACATGATGCGGCATTTCCGAGAGGAATCGATCCAGCGCCGGCCAGAAATCGTCCGGAGCATCCATGAACACGCCGCCGGGGCGCATATAACTGTTCGTGATCCGGGCGCCGCAGAGGCGTTCGAACAACTCCAGGATCTGTTCGCGTTCCCTCATCGTGAAGATGAGCGGTGTCCCTAACGCACCAAGGTCCTGGAGGAAGAAACCGGTCGCAACAAGGTGGGAGGCGATTCTCTGTAACTCGGCCGCTATCATCCTGAGCCACACGCCTCGCGGCGTCGGTTCTATACCGGCGAGTTGTTCGACCGACAGGATGTAAGACAAGTTGTTGGTCATCGACGCTACGTAGTCCAGGCGGTCCGTCAGCGTCACGACCTGTGTGTATGTGCGGGACTCGGCCAGCTTTTCCGACCCGCGATGTAGATAACCGAAGATCGGCTCGACGTCGATTACTTCTTCGCCGTCAAAAGTCACGCGCATCCGGAACACGCCGTGCGTGCTCGGGTGCTGCGGCCCGACGTTGATCGTTATGGGTTGAGTCGTGAGAGGCATTATGAGATCTGGCTGCCGTTACACGCCGGCCGTTGCCGGGTCGCGTTGACGGTCGGGCCTTACAGAAAATCCTTTCTGTGTGGATGGCCCTCAAATCCCTCCCAGAGAAAAATCCGCTTCATCTCATTGCGTCCCTCGAAACGGATGCCCATGAGGTCGTACACCTCACGTTCCTGGAGTTCCGCCCCGCGCCATATCTCCATGACCGATGGCGCCATCGGGTCCACGCGGCCTTCACCACATCTCACCTTGATGACAGCTCGTCGATTCTGGCTCAGGGACAGGAGGTGATAGACGACTTCGAAATAACCGACGTAGTCCACCCCGGTCACGCCGATCAGCATTTCGTACCCGCCGGCTTTCAATCCCGCCATCACCTCGGTCAACCGGTCGGGAGCCACCCATACTTCGGCATCGCCGCTGGCGGTGACCGAATCTGGCGAAATCGCTTCGATCTGGGCCGTTAGATCTTCGCCGGAGGTCTGGAATGCCGCGGTGGAAGGCATTATCGAGCCGCCACGTTTTCTGCTCCCGCCTTCGTTCCGGAACCGGACAGGCTGTAGCGTTTCACTTTTTCATGCAGCTGCATGATTCCGTAAAGGAGTGCATCCGGTCGCGGTGGACACCCGGGGACATACACGTCTACCGGGACGATATGGTTGACGCCGGGCACGACGGAGTAGGACCCGTAGTACGGTCCGCCGCTCGTCGCGCATACACCCATCGAGATGACCCATTTGGGTTCAGGCATCTGGTCATAAAGCCGTCGAAGCGCGGGCGCCATCTTCCAGGTGACGGTGCCGGCGACGATCATCAGGTCAGCCTGCCGCGGTGAGGCGCGCATGGCCTCCATCCCAAACCGGGAGATATCAAACCGGGACATCGCAGCGCCGATCATCTCGAACGCGCAGCAGGCCAGGCCGAACTGCATGGGGAACATGGACGACTTGCGGCTCCAGTTGAGCAGTGTGTCCAGCGAGGTTACGGCGATGTTCCGGTCCAGGTCGTCCGGGGTTTCCAGCAGGGGTTCCGGCTCCGGGCCGGTGTGCGTGTCCCGCATCTGGGCGATGACACTTCCCTCCGCCCTGTCGAGATCCCATGTCAGTTCAGACAGGGGATGATCCGGCGTCGGAATGACCTGCTGATCGTAAGGATTCGTGGTGGTCAAACTACACCCACTCCAACGCTTTCTTGCGCCATGCGTAGACGTAGCCGAGCGTAACGACGGCGAGGAAAACCAGCACTTCCACCAGTACAACCCAGCCGAACGTCTCCGACAGGACGCCGTATCTCACCGCCCACGGGTACAGGAAGATCGTCTCCACGTCGAATACAACGAAAAGCAGTGCGAAGTAGTAATACCGGAAGTTGAACCGGGTCCACCGTGAGCCGACAGCGCGCATGCCGGACTCGTAGGTCGCCAGTTTCACGATCTGGGAGCGTCGTTTGACCTCTTCCCGGGTAATCGCTCTATCTAACGGTTCTGTCTCTGTCGGCGTCGGCCTCGTGGGCCGCATGCCGACCAGCGTTCCCAACCTCGACAGCATGAGCATGCCGATCGGCACAGAAACAGCGATCAGTAAAAAAACCGCGATCAGGCCATACTGTCGGAAATAGTCTTCGCCCAAGCCGATTTTCCTCGTTTTCAGGTTGCGGGCTGGAGCATATCAAAGCCCCGATACACCCACAAGTGAAATGCGACACAATCGCGTCATTCGGAGTGGTGCGCGCTCAAGAGCGCCGGATGAGTGCGCCCGCGTTATCCCGGTCTACAAGCTGAAGTCGATAATGCCACGGCCATCTTCGCCCGCGTGGAGGGCGTCAAACCCTTCGTTGATCTGCTCCAGCGGGTAACGGCGTGTGATCAGGCTGTCTACGTCTATCTTTCCCTTGAGGTAGGCATCTACCAGCACGTCGAATGTCTCGTGCGGGCTGGCCGAGCCGTAGTAACTGCCCACGACCGTTTTCTGGTTACGGACCAGGTCGATCAGATCAAGGTCGGCGCTGTCCCCTACCGGAGCGAGGCCCACGATCACGGCCGTACCGCTCTTGCGAAGGGCGTTCACGGCGTTCTGGGTGGTTTCAGCGGCGCCGAAGGCATCGAACGCCATATCCACGCCACCGCCGGTCAGCTCCCGGATAGCTTCAACAGGATCTGATTCCCTGCTGTTGACCACGTCCGTCGCACCGAACTTGTACGAGAACTCAAGTTTGTGGTCAAAGATGTCCACGGCGATGATCCGGGACGCCCCGGCGATTCGCGCCCCCTGGATCACGTTCAATCCAACACCCCCGGAGCCAAAGACGGCTACCGTCATCCCCACCGCGGAGGCAGGACTGTTGATGACGGCGCCAACTCCAGTCGTCACCGAGCATCCGATAAGCGCGGCCACGCCCATCGGCACTTCATCGGGAATCACCTGGCAGGCCTGCTGCGGCGCAACAATCGTCTCGGCGAACAGGCCGACCTTTGCCATCTGGTAGACGTCGGCGTCGCCGTCGTGCAATCGAGCCGTTCCGTCGTACTGGAGCGCGCCCGTTAGAGCGTTCGTGTCGCACAATTGCGGGTTCCCGCTCCGGCAGGACCGGCAATGTCCACAGTTGGACACGAAAGACATGATGCAGCGATCACCGGGTTTGACCCGGGTCACGCCTGCGCCGACTTCTTCAACCGTCCCGGCGCCTTCGTGCCCGAGCACTACCGGCAGGGGCAGGACGGCCGTCCCGTGCATCACATGGATGTCACTCGCACATACGCCCGCCGCGTCCATGCGAACCCGCACCTCCCCCGCCTTTGGAGAGTCCTGGGTCAGCTCTTTCACCATAAGCGGGGTGTTCGCTTCGTACAGTACGGCTGCTCTTGTCAACGGGGCGTGTCTCCAGTGATTCAATGATGGGTGTTGCTTTGCCGGGCTATTTTAACTGCGAAACGCATCGATTCGGGCGTGATCGCACCTGTAAAAGGAGCCCGACAACAAAGAAGGCTCCGGACAATGCCGGAGCCTTCTAAAGGTCATCTTCGAGGTCTGCTAATCGGCTGCGCCGACCGGGACCGAGGCAACTTTCTCTTGAAGCACCTTTTTGAGGGCTTTCACGTTGCCGTTGAGATCAGGGAATTTCCCATCGTTTTGCGCCTTGTCGAAGACGATCTCTCCGTCAAACGCGATCGTGAAGATGCCGCCACCGCCGGGTGTGACAGTTACCGCCACGTCCGGTCCAACGGCCTGGAAAAATTCGGCTGCCATCCAGGTAGCCACGTTGTGGTGGCCTCAAGGAACGCAGTAAGTGATCTCCGCCTGTACTTTACCTTCAGCCATAAGGCTCCTCTCCCGATTGCGCTGGTCAGTTTGGTCTCGAATAAACAACGTAGTTGCGGTTTCGAGTTATGTCAAATCGCCGCCGGAATGCGTTCCCTACCGGAATCGACCTTCAAACGGGAGTCTGCGCTTACCTTATAATCACCCAACGAATCGCACCCCCCCATCCACGAGGAGGCGCCCATGCGATCCGAAGTTGTTCTTGCAGAGGTCACGCGCGAGGACGTTGCACGAATCGCCGAATGGCTCGAAGACCCCGAAGTCTCCGAGATGTGGTTCGGTCGCTACACGTACGGAGAACCGGCGCATCTCGGCTACGAGCCGAGGAAGATGATCGACGCCACCGAGGCGGAATGGGAAGAGGTCTTCAACGACCCGCATCACGAGCCGCACCGCTCAATTCTCTCCGTTCGCACCGCTTCAGGCGAACACATCGGCGAGGCTCAGCTTGCGATCGACGAGGCGCTTGGCGATGCCCAGTTGTCAATCCTCATAGGCAGGAAAGAACTGTGGCACCGTGGCTATGGCACGGCGACGGTTATCTCCTGCCTGGACCACATCTTCCGAAACCTGGGGTTGTTCCGGGCATGGGTCGACGTGCCGGAGTACAACACCTCTGCCAGAGACATGTTCGAGCACCTCGGGTTCATCCACGAGGGAACGCTGCGACAAAGTCGCCCCCACGACGGCGCACGCCACAACTCCGTGATCCTCGGGATGCTCGCCAATGAATACACACGCCTGAGCGAGTCGATCAGCCAGGGCAGCCACACGGTTTAGGTCCGGCACAGGCTCTTGACAGGTGACCGGGTTGGTGTCTTAGCGGCCCTTCCATTCCGGTTCGCGCTTCGAGAGGAACGCGTCGATCCCCTCATGGGCGTCGTGGGCCTGCATGTTCTCGGTCATCAGCTTTTCCGCTACCTCGTACGCCGGACCATAGTCCAGGCCGATCTGGGCGTAGAAGGAGCGTTTGCCGATCGCCAGCGTGTAGGAACTGGCAGCCGAGACGTGCTGCGCCAGCTCCATCGTGCGCTCGTGTAACTCCTCTGACGGGACCACCCGGCTCACAAGGCCGAACTGAAGCGCCTCATCGGCCGAGATCGGCATCCCGGTGAGTAACATCTCCATGGCCTTCTTTTGCGGCACCGCACGCGCTAGTGCGACGCCGGGAGTTATGCAGAAAAGGCCGTTGCGGACACCCGGAGTCGCAAAACGCGCCTCTTCCGAGGCAACCGCCATGTCACAGGAAGCGACAAGCTGGCAACCCGCGGCCGTCGCCAGGCCTCCCACCTCCGCGATCACCGGTTGTGGTAGCAAGCGGATCGACTCCATGACGATCGTCGCCATCCCGAAGACGCGGGCGTTGTTCGCCTCGTCGCCCTCAAGCAACTCTTTCAGATCGTGGCCAGAGCTGTACACCGGGCCTTCCGCCCGGATGATGACCACGCGCACCTCGTCGTTCACCGCTACGGCGTCCAGTTTCTCTTTCAGCCGGACGAGAAGTTGCGATGAGACTGCATTCCGACGCCGAGGGTTGTTCAGGGTGAGGATGGAGATTCCATCCTGGATCTCGTCCAGGACCAGGTCCTGCGCCTCAGTTGATGCGCCTGTCATGTCCGGCCCACTCCTTGCCTCGAAGGACAAACTTCTGGATTTTGCCCGTGGCCGTCTTCGGAAGCTCACCAAACTCGACGTGCTTGGGTGCCTTGAAGTGCGCTATCCGCTCACGGCAGAACTCAATTATCTCTTCGGCAGAGGCGTCCGATCCGTTGTTCTTGACGATAAACGCCTTCGGGACCTCTCCCCAGCGTTCGTCCGGCACGCCGACGATGCAGACCTCCATGACGGAGGGGTGCTCCATGATCACCTTTTCCACTTCCTGGCTGGAGATGTTCTCTCCGCCGGAGATGATGACATCCTTGGCGCGATCCCGGAGTTCGACATACCCGTCCTCGTGCCACACGCCAAGGTCACCGGAGTGGAACCATCCACCCTCGAAGGCTTTCGCTGTGGCCTCCGGGTCGTTGTAGTAGCCGGACATCACCATGTTCCCGCGCATCACCACCTCGCCCATCGTCTCAGCATCACGCGGAACGTCGTTCATGTTCTCGTCGACCACCCGCAACCCGGGTTCGGCGACGATAAAGGCGACACCCTGCCGGGACTTGAGACTTGCCCGTTCATGGATGTCCAGGGAGTCCCACGCGGGTTGCTCTGCGGAAACTGTTATCGGACCGTATGTTTCCGTCAGGCCATAGGTGTGGACGATTACGGCGCCCATATCCTCGATCGAGCGGATCACCTGAGGCGCGGGTGGCGCCCCCGCCGTCATGATCCGGACATCAGCCAATTTGCCTTCACCAGCGAGTGGCGATGAGTAGAGCGCCGTGAGCACCGTCGGCGCTGCGCACATGTGGCTCACGCCCTCATCGGAGACGAGATCGTATACATCTCCGGCGTCAATTCGTCGCAGGCAAACGTGTGTGCCCCCGACCGCGGTAACTGCCCATGTGAAACACCAGCCGTTGCAATGGAACATCGGAAGAGTCCACAGGTATACGCTGCGCCAGTTGATCCCCATTTCGAGCGCCTCGCCAAGCGCCGAGAGGTATGCGCCACGCCCGCTGTACTCGACGCCCTTTGGCATCCCTGTCGTGCCAGAGGTGTAGTCGATAGCCACCGAGTCCAACTCCGAGTTGAGTCGCACCGAGGGATCTACGTCCGGCGCCGCTTCCAGGAACTCCTCGTAATCAGGCCCCACGATGTCGTCGGCACGCGGGAAGGTATCGACCGACTGCACGAATGTCGTCACGCCGGGAACCTCATCCTTCAGCGCCCGGATGACCGGAGCGTACTCCGAATCAAAAACAAGAACCTTCGCCCCGGAATGGTTCAGGATGTACGAGATCTCGCGGGCCGACAACCGTATGTTGATCGCCACCAGGACTGCGCCGAGCCGCATCGGGCCGTAATGGCCCTCCAGCATTGCCGGGACGTTCGGCACCAGGAAAGCGACCTTGTCGCCGTATTCAACTCCCACGTTGGACAGTGCTGAGGCCAGCCGTCGCACCCGGTCGGCGAACTCGGAGTACGTGTATCTGGTGTCCCCGTATATGACGGCGGCTTTGTCCGGGTAGACGGACGCGCTGCGGTCCAGGAACGACGTGGGGCAGAGCTCTTCGAAGCCGACTCTCTTTTCCATGACGCCTCCCTTTTGGTTGTCCCGGAATCCGTTATTTACGGTCGCTACGGTTCGATGATGCCGTGGTGGTCCCGTTACTCGTCGTTCGGGATGTCGACCCCGGCTACGGTTGTCGAGCCGCCGATCTGCGTGTCGTCCATCGACAGCCAACGGGCTCTCTCGGCCGCATGGCTGACCATGAACACGTTCTGGGGACTCATCGGCAGGCGGTCCATCCTCACGCCAATCGCGTCGTAGATGGCGTTCGCCAGCGTTCCGGCCGGCGGCACGATCGGCACTTCTCCCACACCCCTGACCCCGTACGGGCCATCCGACGCCGGAACCTCGACGGTCTCGACCTTGATCCGAGGCAGGTCCAGGGCCGTCGGCATGCGGTAGTCCAGGAAGCTCGGATTGGTCATCCGGCCGTCATTGTCGAAGACGTACTCCTCGTGGAGCGCCCATCCGATTCCCTGCGCTACGCCGCCCTGGATCTGGCCTTCAACTCCGGTCCTGTTTATGACCTTGCCGACGTCCTCAAACACGGTGTAGTTGAGGATCTGGAGCTTGCCGGTGTCCTCATCGACCTCGACATCTGCCACGTGGGCCGTGAACGCCGGGGCCGGTTCCATGCCGGAAGCGGTGCCCGTGACACTTATCACGCCTGCGCCGCGCACGCTCGCCTGCGCCAGTTCTAACAGGGACACCTGGCGGTCCTGAATGTCACGGGCGAAGAAGACGCCTTCCCGGTAGTCGACCACGTCCGGGGTTACATCAAGCGAAGCAGCGGCGCGGACACGGAGAACATCCAGCGCGCTCCTGCATGCGTTGTGGACAGCGGCGCCTGTTACATATGTCACACGGCTGCCGCCAGACCCATCCGTATACCCGACCGTATCCGTGTCACCCATCTCGACGTAGACGTTGCTGGTCGGGATCTCGAACTCGTCCGAGGTTATCTGGGCGAACGCCGTACGAGCGCCGCTCAGATCTACCGAACCCATTACGACGGAGATCGATCCATCCGCCTGGACCGTCAGGGAGCAACTGGAGGTGTTCGTCCCACCGCGCCAGTACCCGACTCCGAGCCCACGTCCTACCTTCCCTCCGGCTTTAGCCACCGGAAGGTCTGACGTCCAGGCGTCGTGAGCCCTGGCGGACTCAAGAACGTCCTCGAACCCGATACGGTTGAAGATGAGATCGTTAGGCCCGCGATCGCCGGTCTTTGAACCGTTCTTCTGGCGGAACGCGATTTTTTCCATGCCGAGTTTTTCGGCGACTTCGTCCATTACCGATTCGACGGCGAACGTTATCGGCGGGCCACCAGGCGCGCGATAGGCCGCGCCCTTGGGTCGGTTCGTTACGACGTCGTATCCGATGATCCGCAGGTTGGGTGTCTGGTACGGGCTGAATCCAACCAGTGTGCCGCCTGCGAGCGGCGAGCCGGGGAAGGCGCCCGCGTTGTAGACCATTCGAGCGTCTATGGCGGTTATGGCGCCGTCTTTTTTGGCGCCCACTTTGACTGCGGTAGTGGTCTTGACCCCCGGCCCGGTAGCACGAAGGACTTCGTCCCGGCTCAACACTGTGCGCACGGGGCGGCCGCTTTTTCGGGATAGCCCTGATGAGATGGGTGAGAGCCGGAGAGCGCTCTTGGCGCCGAACCCGCCGCCGACTTCCATCGGGATGACTTTCAGGAAGCTGAGTGGCACCCCCAGGAATGAAGACAATTGGGCACGCAGGCCGAATATGCCCTGCGTGTCCGCCCAGACAGTGAGCCTGTCCGGCCGCCACCACGCCGTCTCGGCCTCGGGCTCGATGTAGCCCTGGTGTACGGCCTCGGTCTTGAAGCTGTGCTCGACTATGACATCGGCATCAGCGAATCCCTGGTCGACGTCTCCACGGCCCATCTCAAGGTGAAGCGCGACGTTTGAAGGACTGTCCGGGGTTTCGCCCAGACCGGCGGTGAACAGGTCATCGTGAAGTACTGGCGCGCCCGGGGCCATCGATTCCACCTCGTCCAGCACATGCGGCAGGACCTCATAGTCGACCTTGATCAGGTCAAGCGCCTGCGCCGCTATGTGTGGTGAAGTGGCCGCCACCGCCGCGACCGGGTGGCCCTCGAAGTGGACCTTGTCGCGGGCGATAACCGCCCTGCTTATTCGGTAAAGGTCCAGGCTCATCGCCCCGATCCGTACCGCCGTGCCGGCCGGCAGTAACGGGAAGTCGGCCCCGGTGATCACAGCGCCGACGCCGTCCAGGGTTTCGGCGGCTGAGGTGTCGATGTTGAGGATGCGCGCGTGCGCGTGTGGGCTGCGCAGGATCTTGCCGTGGAGCATGCCGGGCAGATGGATGTCCGCCCCGAAACGAGCCCGCCCGGTTACCTTGTCGATCCCATCGATCTTCGGATAGGCGGTTCCAATTGCTGGAGCGCGATTTGCGGTATCGACCATACGTGTGACTTCCTCGGGATGAATCCGGCGGCAACTAGCGGCGGCGCTAGGGTACTACGAGAGCCGGCTGGTCGGAACGATTTCTACCTTAAAGCCGCCAGCGCCGGAGTGAGTACATCCAGGTATTTCAGACCGGAACCTGTGACGAGAAGTAGAACGCGCTCGTCCCGGCTCACCCTGCCGTCGGCCATCATCTTTCTGAGCGCTGCGACCAGCGCCCCACCCTCCGGCGCTGCGAATAGCCCCTCATAGGAAGATAGATCGCTCACGCCTCGAACCATCTCGTCATCCGTGACGGTTAGCGCCGTCCCGCCGCTTTCACGGACGGCGTCCAGCACCAGGTAATCGCCTATCGCCACCGGGACTCGCATACCTGCCGCCAGTGTGTGCGGGTTCGGGAACAACTCGGCGTGCCGCTCGCCGGCTTCGTACGCCGTCACCAACGGGGCGCACCCTTCCGCCTGCACGACGACCATGCGAGGTCGCTCTGAACCGATCCACCCCATGCGCTCCATCTCGTCGAACGCTTTCCACATCCCGACAATCCCGGTGCCGCCGCCGGTCGGGTACACGATCACGTCCGGGAGTTGCCATCCCAGTTGCTCGGCGATCTCGTACCCCATCGTCTTCTTGCCCTCAGCCCTGTAGGGCTCTTTTAGGGTCGAGACGTCGAACAGCCCGCGTTCTGCCGCCGCTTCCCCGGAGATCCGGCCGGCGTCGTTGATGAAGCCGTCCACCAGCGTCAGGTTTGCGCCGTACGCCAGGCACTCGACCTGGTTGGCGGACGGCGCGTCCTTCGGCATGAACACGTTGGCTTCCAGGCCGCCCGCAGCCGCGTATGCAGACATCGCTCCGGCGGCGTTCCCCGCAGATGGCATGGTCAGCTTCATGAGGCCCAGTTCTTTCGCCTTCGAAACTGCCGCCGAGAGCCCGCGGGCCTTGAAGGATCCGGTCGGGCAGACTCCTTCGTCTTTGAGGAGCAGGCCCGGCGAACCGACCTCTACCGCCAGCCGCTGGGCATCGATGATGGGCGTCATTCCCTCGCCCAGCGTGATTATGTTCGCCTCGTTTTTGACCGGCATCACCTCGCGGTAGCGCCACATGTTCGGGTCGCGGTCCTGCAACCGGTTCTTTGCGCCTGACGCTTTATCCAGGGCATAGCGGGCGAACAGAACCTTTCCGCATGACGTGCAGGTGCGCATCGGATCGGTGTGTTCGAACGTTTGCCTGCAGTTGCTGCACTCGAGGTGCGTGATGAAGCTCTCTGGCACGGATACCACCTGATTGATTACGGTCACAGGCCGCCATTTTGCCGGGCCACGCGAGGCGCGCGGCTACGCAGGGAATTGAGCGCATAGAATAGCAGCGAATCGGCTCTCGAAATGGTTCTTCAACGAGCCTGGAAGAGGGTTCGGTCACAACCACGCCCATCACGTACGAGATATTTACGGAGGCCGGACCAATGGCTCGGACTGCAATCGAGGACCGCTACTACGAGTTGCACCCGAAATCGGCTGAGCTGTATGAACGGGCGAAGCTGAACTTCCCGAAGGGTGTCACGCACGAGGCCCGCAACATGACGCCGTTCCCGGTCCACATGACCCACGGCGCCGGGAGCCGAAAATGGGACGTCGACGGCAACGAGTACGTCGAATACAACACCGGCCACGGCTCGATGATCCTGGGCCAGGCCCACCCCGCAATCGTTAAGGCGGTGCAGGATCGCATGGCCCTTGGGACGCACCTGAGTGCATCGTCAGACCTTGAGATCCGGTGGGCGGACCTCGTGAAGCAGCTCATTCCATGTGCCGAGAAGGTCCGGTTCACGTCGTCAGGCACAGAGGCCGTGATGATGGCGATGCGGATGGCGCGGGCCTACACCGGCCGGACGAAGGTCATCAAGTTTTTCGACCACTTCCACGGCTGGTCTGACTACGCAAACGCCGGCAACACGACCGGGATGGACGGCATCCCGGGAGAAGTGCTGGACACAATGATCGTGCTCCAGCCCGGCGATATCGGAGCTGTGGAGGCGGCCATCGAGGCAAACGATGTAGCCGCCGTCATCATCGAGTCCACTGGCGCCCACATGGGCGGCACGCCGATCCACCCTGATTTCCTGCAGGGCATCCGGGACGTGACCACGAAGCATGATGTCATTTTCATCCTCGACGAGGTCGTGACCGGTTTCCGGGCGTCCCGGGGCGGGACGCAGGAGCTATGGGGCATCACGCCGGACCTCTGCACGCTCGCCAAGATCCTCGGCGGTGGGCTTCCGGGCGGCGCGGTGGCGGGCAATGCGGACATCCTGAACACCATCGAGCGCGGGCAGATGCTCCACCAGGGAACGTTCAACGGCAATCCGCTTTCGGCCGTCGCCGGGATTGCGGCGCTTGAGATGGTGGCGAACGGCGACGTAAACGAAAAGGCTGACGCCGTCGGCCAGAAGCTCAAGGCGGGAATCAACGAGGTGTTCGGCCGGGTGGAGATCCCCGGCCACGCCTACGGGATCGGCTCGATGATCCACACCCGCATCGGTATCGACGCCGAAGTGGACGAGTACGGCATCATCCAGGGCACGCCGTCCGGGAGTCCGATCAGCTCAGACGCCGATCACGAGTTCAAGATGGCGATGTTCAACAACGGTGTCGACAACGGTCGTCGTTTCCTGACGATGGCGGTCCACACGGACGAGGACATCGCCAAAACCCTCGAAGCGTTCGAGACGTCCTTGAAGCAGGTCCGAGAGCAGGGAATGATCTAGGCCCCATTCGGGGCGGTTATTCGAGTGCGTAATGGCCGTCAGTCCCTGGCGCCGAACCGATACTGCAACCGACGTGGGAGAGTAGACACGAATGACCGAGCAGGCAGAGCCATTCGATCTCGTCGTGATCGGCGCCGGGGCCGGCGGATTGACCGCCGCCATGTACGGCGCTCGCCTTGGCCTCAAAACAGTGGTTTTGGAAGGGATGATGCCCGGCGGGCAGATAATCAACGCCGAGAAGATCGAGAACTTCCCGGGCTTCCCGGACGGCCTACTCGGCGCCGATCTTGCGCCGTTGATCGAGCGGCAGGCCTCGGCCGCCGGGGCCGAAGTGCGCATGTTCACCGAGGTCGAATCGCTGGATTCCGAAGAGCCCTACCTGTCGCTGTCCACGCCGGAGGGCACATTCCGGGCGAAAGCGGTAATTGCCGCCACCGGGTCGGACTTCGCAAACCTGGGAGTGGATGGCGAAGAGGAGTTCCGGGGGCGCGGCGTCTCCAACTGCGCTACCTGCGATGGGGCGTTCTTCCTCGATGAAACGGTAGCGGTTGTGGGTGGCGGAGACAGCGCCCTCGATGAGGCGATATCGCTGACGAGCTTTGTCTCGAAGGTGATCATGCTGGTACGGGGGGACGAGTTCACCGGCCAGGCGCATCTGCAACAACGGGTTCGAGACAACGCCAAGATCGAGATCCGATTTGGGCAGACCGTCACAGCGATACTCGGGGGTGACGCCGGGGTGAACGGCGTGAGCGTGAAAGACGCTACGTCGGGCGAGGAATCGGCTATCGATGTCGCCGGAGTGTTCATCTTTGTGGGCACAGACCCGCGTTCCTCGTTTTTGTCCAGCTTCGTCTCCCTGGACGGTGGAGGCCACGTGGAAACGGACGTGTTTATGAGCACCGAAGCCGCCGGCCTGTACGCCGTTGGAGATATCCGAACCGGTTCCGCCCGGCAACTTGTTACTTCAGCAGGAGACGGCGCAACAGCGGCCATTGCGGCCCACAGGTACATCGAATCGCGAACCTGGCCTGAGTAGGTAGCGTTCCCGGGCACAGGTTCAGCGACTTGCTTCCTGGCCGTCCCTGAGCCGGACGCCCAGCGCGTCCGCCAGTTTCTCCGCCAGCTGCTCGCCCACAATCTTCACCGGCGGCGCTGCTCCCTGCTCGGCCTCTATCGATGTGACATCAAGCCCGGGCATCCCGCAGGGCACGATGTGGTCGTACATCGACAGGTCCGGCGCCACGTTCAAAGCGAGACCGTGCATCGACACGCCACGGCTGATCCGTACGCCGATGGCGGCTATCTTCCGGCCGGCCGGATTGTTGCCTTCACCGGGATTTTCGCCATCTCCGCCGACCCAGATGCCGGTGCGCCCAGCCACACTATGCGCGTCGATCAGGTAAACCGCCAGCGTTTCGATGATCGCCTGCTCCAGCGCTGCGACATAGCTGACCGGTCCCAGGCCCAGGGCACGTAAGTTCACGATCGGGTACGCCACAAGCTGGCCCGGGCCGTGGTAGGTTGCCTCGCCACCCCGGTCGCTCTCTTTCAACTCCACACCGGCAGCGGCCAGTGTTTCGCCATCGGAAATGACGTGAGAATCCAACGTCCGGCGACCCAGTGTTACGACGTGCGGGTGCTCAAGCAGTAGCAGCGTGTCCGGGATGGCGCCATCTACACGTGATTCGAGTAACTGTCGCTGGAGCGCCAGCGCGTCGTCGTAACACTGAGTGCCGAGCCAGCGGAACTGCATATCGTCGGTCACATCAACACCGCCGGGGCAACGCCCGACCTAGTTGAGCTCCGAAACGGGTGTCCACTTCTCGAGGCCGAGCTTGAAGCTCTGCATGAACGCGGATGCTTCCGCACCGTCGATGATCCGATGATCGAACGACAGGCAGATATTCATCATCGACCTGATGGCGATGGCATCGCCCTGCGGACCGGAGATTACGACCGGTCGCTTCACGATTGATTCCGTTGTAACAATTGCGGCCTGCGGATGATTGATGATCGCACCGCCGAGTACGGATCCCAGCGTGCCAGTGTTGTTCAGCGTGAAGGTTCCGCCCTGTACGTCATCCAGTGCCAGGGAGCCGGAGCGTGCCCGTTCGACAAGTGGTGCGATTCGTTTGGCCAACCCGGATATGCCTTCGCGGTCGGCGTCATGGATCACCGGCACGACAAGTCCATCCGGTGCGGCGACGGCCAGTCCCAGGTTCACACGCCCTTTTAGCCTGATCTTCCCCTCTTCCCAGCTTGAGTTGACCAGAGGGTTGTCCCGGAGCGCATGGGCCACGGCGTATGCGGTGAAAGCCAGGAAGGTCAGATCAACGCCGTGGCGCTCCCGGAATGCCTGTCTCTGCGCGGTACGGCAGGCGACAAGGCCCGTCATATCGACTTCGACCGTGCTCCACGCGTGCGGAATGTCGTTGACGCTTCGCACCATGTGGTCGGCGATCATGCGCCGTACCGGAGACGGTTCAACCACCCGATCCTCGCCGACCGGTCCGTCCGGCAGCATAGGCGCGGTCGCCGGTCCGGCGTCTATCGCCGCCTGTACGTCCTGTTTTGTCACGCGGCCGTCTCGTCCGGTCCCGGTGACCGTCGAGAGGTCGATCCCGTTCGCCGCGGCCAGCCTGGAGACGACAGGAGAGTAACTCCGGCCTGCTGTCGCCTGAGTCGCCGGGGGGCTGGCAGGGGCCATCGAGGCGACCGGGGCCTGATGCGCAAGCTGATCCTCAAGCGCCGTGTCCCGGAACGTACCGCCCGTTGGTCCGACGTTTGCCCCCTGTATCAGCGTTCCGACAAGGTTTGGCACGGGAGCCTGGCCCTGTTTCTCGGTTGCTTCCGCCGCAGCATGCGCCGTCGCATCGTCGACATCCATCTCGGCGATCACGGCGCCCATCGGGACCGTCTCGCCCTCTTCGGCGATGATCGATTTCAAGGTACCGGTGTATGGCGCTGGGAACTCCATGCTGACCTTGTCGGTCACCACCTCGACCAGGGCATCGAACTTCTCTACCGGCTCCCCGGGCTGCATGAGCCATTTGCCGATGATGGCCTCTGTGACGGATTCGCCTACCTGCGGGAGCTCGATTCCAATAGTGGCCATCAGTACGCCGCCAGCTCTCGCATCGCCGCCGCAATCTTTTCCGGTGATGGCATGAACTCGGCTTCCAGCAAAGGCGAGAACGGCATCGCCGGAACTTCGGGACCTGCGAGGCGCTTCACCGGGGCGTCCAGGTCCTCGAATGCCTCTTCTGCTATGACCGCAGCGATCTCACCGCCGATGCCGCCCGCCTTCGTGTCTTCATGGACGACCATCGCCTTGCTGGTCTTTCGGACGGATTCGAGAACCGTACCGGTATCCAGCGGGCGCAGTGTCCTCAGATCAACCACCTCAACGTCTATCCCCTCCTCGGCGAGTGTGGCCGCCGCCTCAAGGCAGTAGTGGAGAACAAGCCCGTAACTGACGACGGTCATGTCAGACCCGGTTCGTTTCACATCGGCCTGCCCTATCGGGATCGTGTAATCGCCGTCCGGGACATCGCCCTTGACGAGACGGTAGGTCCGCTTGTGCTCGAAGAAAATTACGGGATCGTCGTCACGGATGGCTGACTTGAGCAGCCCCTTCGCGTCGTATGGAGTAGCGGGCGCTATCACCTTCAACCCGGGCTGGTGCGCGAATGCCACCTCTATGGATTGCGAGTGGAACAGTCCTCCGCGTACTCCGCCTCCGTAGGGAACACGCAGCACCATGGGAGCGGTGCGCCGGCCCTGTGTGCCGTAACGAACCCGCGCCGCCTCGCCGATGATCTGGTTTACCGCCGGCCAGATGAAGTCCCCAAACTCGATCTCGGCAACCGGTCGCATGCCGTTCACCGCCGCGCCCAGCGCGATGCCGCCGATCGATGCCTCGGCCAACGGCGTGTCGATGACACGGCCGGGGCCGAACTGCTCCAGGAGACCCTCGGTCGCAAGGAATACCCCGCCACGTGCCCCGATGTCCTCTCCCATAGTGAAGACGGATGTGTCACGCTCCATCTCTTCCCGGAGCGCATCTTTTACCGCCTCGATCACAGTCATCTCGGCCATTAAGACTGGTCCCCCGGGGAGCCCGGCGCGTACACCTGCTCGTAGAAGTCATGCGGTTCAGGGAAGGGCGCGTTCTCGGCGTCCTCCGTCGCCTGGTTGACGATCTTCTGGGCCGCCGACTTGATCTCCTCGTCCAGCGCATCGTCCAGGACGCCGCTCGCACGGAGGTTCTTCTCAGTTGCCGGGATCGGATCAAGATCCCGAATCCCCTCAAGATCTTCGGGCGACCTGTACAGGGTGTCATCGTCATCGCTGGTATGGGGCAGGAACCGCTCCACGACGGCCTCGACCAGTGTCGGTCCGTTTCCGGACAACGCACGATCCGCTGCCGCGCCCACTGCCTCGTAAACGGCCACGGGGTCAAATCCATTGACCTCTATTCCGGGTATCCCGTACCCGGCTGCGCGGGTGGCGACCGACTCGATATTCATCTGTTGAGAGAGCGGCACCGAGATGGCGTACTTGTTGTTCTCGCAGAAAAAGATGACAGGCAGTCGATGGATCGACGCGAAGTTCATCGCCTCGTGCGTCTCGCCCATGCTTGAAGCGCCGTCACCGAAGTAGGCCACCGTCACGCGCTTCTCGCCCCGCATCTTGTCGGCGAGGGACACTCCGACGGCCTGTGGCATCTGCGTGGCGACTACGTTGGAAAACGACACGATGTCCCGACGGGAACGGTTGATGGCGCCGTGCAGGGGAAACTGGCGTGCGCCGGAGAGCGGCTCGCCGTCCTTCGCCAGGAAACCCAGCAGCAGCTCCAGCGGCGTAATACCGAGCGCCAGCATCGTCGTTAGCTCGCGGTAGTAGATGTAGAAACGATCCCGTTCAGGATCAAGTGCCCTGATCGCTCCGACCTGCGCTGCTTCGTGGCCCTGGGCCGAGGCGACGATGGCCGCCCTGCCCTGTCGGTTCATCTGCCAGATGCGCTGGTCAAGCGTCCTGCTGAGTACCATGGTCCGGTACATTTCAAGCAGGTCGTTGTCGTTCAACGGCGGCGGACCGGCGCCATTTCCGGCGATCCCTGCCGGGCGGCTATCTTTTTCGGCGTTGTCAGGGGAGGTCTGTTCGCTGAGCATATGGCGGCAATTATAGGGACGGTCAAGCCTCTACTACGACCCCGATCCGCATATTGGCGTTCTGGACGCTCTATCAATGGATGAAATGATCCAGGGCACAGCATTCGTGATCGCCGCCTACCTGATGGGGGCGATTCCCACCGCGCACGTAGTCGGGCGACGCGCCGGGCATGACATCAGCACCATGGGCAGCGGCAACGTCGGGGCGCTCAATGCCCTTCGTTCGCTGGGCAAGCGCGCTGCGGCCGTGGTGTTTGTCGTGGACGTCGGCAAAGCGTCCCTCGTGATGCTTGCGGCCATTTTCATTGGCGTTCCCGACTGGTCGATGTACGCCGGTGCGTTCGCCACGATGCTGGGCCACAACTTTTCCATCTACATCGGTTTCCGCGGTGGCAAAGGCGCCGCCGTTATGACCGGCATCTCCCTGGTCGTCTTGCCCTTGCTCACGCTGCTGTCTGTGCCGGCCCTGGTACTGGGATACTTGGTATTCCGCTCTGCCTTCTGGGCATTGATGACGACCTTCGTATCGATCAACGTTTTGACCATCATCACCGCCCAACCGCCGGGGCAGATCGTTCTCTGCATCGCATTGACCATGCTGGTTGGTTCGACACACCTTCTCCGTGCGTTCCGCCTGCTCTGGCCGGCGATCAAGACGCTAGACTTTCACAGGATCGGCCAGATCGAATAACAATCGAATGAAACCCCGCGTTCGTATGACCGAGCGTTCGTGTGCTCCGTTGCCTGCGTCCCGCGGAACCAATCCATAAAACACCTGGGAGTAAAGATGAAACGTTGGATCCTTCTTGCCGCGCTTTCCGTCGCGCTAGTTGCTGCGACTGCATGCAGTAGCGACGAACCCGAGCCGAGCCCGGCCACAATACCGACGGTCGAATCCGCCGCGGTATCCTCTGGCCTGCAGCCCCCGGACGGTTCCCTGGACACCGGCAAGACATACACAGCCATCCTGGAACTTGAAAAAGGCGGGGAGGTCGAAATCCTGCTGTTCGATGACCTGGTTCCGACCATCGTCGAGAATTTTGTCAACCTCTCCCGGGCCGGTTATTACGATGGCGTCACGTTCCACAGGGTGATCGAAGATTTCATGGCACAGGGCGGTGATCCGACAGGCACGGGATCCGGCGATCCTGGCTACAAGTTCGCGGACGAGTTCCACCTGGACGCTCGTCACAACAAGCCCGGTATTATCTCGATGGCGAACTCCGGGGCTGACTCGAACGGCAGCCAGTTCTTCATCACGCTCGTCGAAACATCGTTCCTGGATGCCTTTGAAGCGAACGATCAGCCGAAGCCGTGTGTCATCCCGGGAGTCTCCTGCCATGCCGTGTTCGGCGAGGTGGTCAGCGGCATGGATGTGGTGAACAACATCCGGATCCGTGACCCGTTGACCGATCTGGAGCCAGGCGACGCCATCAAGACCATTCGTATAGTGGAAAGCTAACCGGCCACGAATACCGATCGAGAAGTCAGACCCATCTACTCAACCAGATAAAAAAGGATCAATATGCTTCAGCACGGAGATAGCCCAAAAGCCCCGAGCGGCGCCCTGGACACCAGCAAGAGCTACTCGGCAACGATGGAACTTGCCAGCGGCGGGAAGATCGAGATCAACCTGTTCCCATCTGAGGCGCCGTTGACGGTCGAAAACTTCATCAACCTGTCAACATCAGGTTTCTATGACGGCGTGACCTTCCACCGCGTGATCCCGGACTTCATGGCGCAGGGCGGCGATCCAACAGGAACGGGTACGGGCGACGCCGGTTACAAATTCGCTGACGAATTCCATCCCGACCGCAGGCACGAGAAGCCCGGCATCCTCTCGATGGCTAACGCCGGTCCCGGCACAAACGGCAGCCAGTTCTTCATCACGTTCGTCCCAACCCCGTGGCTCGACGGCAAGCACACGGTGTTTGGCGAAGTCACGGACGGCATGGACACCGTGATGGGGATCCCCGAGCGCGACCCGGGCATGTCCCGGCAGCCTGGCGAGGCAATCAAGTCGATCACTATCAACGAGAGCTGATCGCTCCCACAAACACCCGGTACTGAATCTAAACGAGAGGGCCGACGGCAAATACCGGCGGCCCTCTTTGTGTTTCGTTGTCCGGATGTTCTCAGCCCGCCGCAGGTTCCGGCACTGTGGGAACGGCGGGTCGCGACCGGCGTCGTGAGGTACTGAACTCAAACAACCGGCCGGCGAACCCGATCCTCGATCCATCACGCAGCGCCACGATCCGGGCGGCCGGTTTGCCATCCACTCGCATCGTGGCGCTGCCAGAGTTGTCGTACTGAAGTTCCACTCCAGAACGTTTGAACACTATGCGTGCGCCCGGCACGGGCAGGTCCGGTGCTTCGGCGTCGGAGATAACTCCCCTGGACATCATGCCTTTCAGCCCGCCCCTTCGGGCCGAGGACAGGTCCAGGACGAGTTGTTGACGGTCGTCGTAGATGTAACCGTAAGGCGTAACCTGCCGTCGCGCGATCACGAACAGTGTGATTCCGAAAAGGACCAGCAGCACAATCAAAACGCCGCCGATTGTCGGAACCAGAAGCGATCCGTCGTCCAACTCGGCAGGTGTCACGGCGATCTCGCGGACGGGTTCAGCCGCAGGGGCAGATTCGGTCGGAGGAAGTGCCGGGACGTTCAGGGTCACCGCTGTCTGCGCCGTCGGGCCCGCGGCGTTGAAACTCCGGCCGACGTACTCCGCGCTGAGTTCCGCGGTCACTGTCTGTGGCCCGCTTTCACTCGGCGTCGCCAGGACCTCGAATTTCCATCCGGTGCCGTCATCCAGGGCATCGATCAATCGTAGCGAACCGGTCACCGATTCACCCGTAGGCCCCGTGACCGTTGCGGTCAATGCGGACGGGGTTACCGGGTACGGGTATTCGCCCACCTGTACCTCGATGGTGCCGACCACGATCTCCAACCCGGCTTCCACCACTCCCCCGGTTGAAGGTTCTATACGGAGTGTCGGGAACACCTCGGTCTGGAACGAATCTACTGCTTTGATGCTGGCGCCGTAGTTGTCCCAACCCAGTTCAAGTTGAACGTCGTTGAATCCCTGGTCCCGTGAAGCTTCGAACACCACCGAGAAGACGCCGTCGCCGAGTACGGCGTCGCCTCCTTCCCCGTCGTCGTTAAGGCTGTACACGACCGACGATCCCCCCGGCGACTTGACCGTCGCCATCACGACGGCCCCCGGGAGCCATAGAGGTTCGCCATTTACCGTCGCCACCGCCATCAGAACAGACTGCAGGCCCGCCTGCAGCGGCGGCTGATCGACAAGCATCAATTCCAGGGGGCTCCGGAGATCTACCGATGCCATTATCGGAAGACCGTCACCGGTGGCGCGCAGCGACCATGTTCCCGGCTCCGGTGAGGTGATAGTTGCCACGAGCAGATTCGGAGTGGTTATGAATTTTGCTGCGTTTGAAGTCGCGCCCAGTTGGACGCCGTGAGGATCAAACAGATCGATGGAAGCCCGCGTCGAGTTCCGCACCATGGCGACGCTGAGCCGGGTTGTTTCCGGGGCTACGTCAATCGCCTGGACGGCTGTATTGCCGGACCTGAGTGCGATATTCAGGACCAGGGTGCCGTCCAGTCCGAGGATGTTGTTGGCGAAAATGTCCATTCCGGAAAGCGTGCCTGTGTCATCCCAGCGTCCAGAGGCGCGCTCCACTATCGAAGACAGGAATTCACGGGTTTCGTTGGTGGCGGAAGGGAGCATTACTGCGTTGATCTTCCAGCCTTCAGCGATGAACAGATCGGCGAATCCGATTATCCGTTCACGATCTTGCTGCGAGCCGTCTTGCATCCGGCCCGAGATAAGGAATATTTCAGAACCGACGGGCGCACTCTCACCGGAGAGATAACCGAATGCCGAGGCGAGGGCGGCGAACTGATCGCTGCCGCCGTTCTCCACGCGTCCGGCGACGCGTTGCACCAGTGTCGACACGGCGTTATCCAGGTCAGATCCCAGCGCGGGATGACCGGTTATCGTGCCCGCCTCGTCCGAATACGGCATCAGCGCCACCGTGCCGCCGGCCGCAGAACCCGCGAGGATCCGTAGCGCCGTTTCGGCAATTGCGGCGTCTTTCTCACTGAATGACGTGCTGCCGAGATCGACCGCAATCAGCGTCACTCCGGGCTCGTGGTCGTCGGCAGAAATCGCCCGTGGCGCAGCGGTGAACGCCAGCGCTACTAGGGCGATTCCGATGAGTGTTACTTGCAATCGGCGCATTATGTTCCCGTCCAGGCGTCTCGCGCGTGTTGAAACCAGTACCCTGAGGCTAGGAATTCGGCCTCTCTAAACGCAAGGCGAATCAGCTACGAGCTTGGTTCGGAATGGCTGGGGCTCAAGGGAGGTCCGCTGCGGCGACGGATCTGATCACTGGCTGAGTTCGATTGACCGGTCTCGAAGCCCCATCTACACTCGCCGGGCCGCGCCGGAGCCTCGTACGTTGGGAGCATTTCAAGTTGAAATTCGGTATCGCGATCACTACGTCGGTCAACCCCGCTACCACGGCAGACGGCCAGGCGCGCTACGTAACGGCGATGACCGACGAGATAGAGCGTCTTGGCTTTGACTCTTTATGGGTATCGGACCGCACGGTCTACCCGAACGACCTGGTTATTCGCTACCCGGAACAGTTCGGCCCCGGCCTCGCCGATCCCGATGCTCAGAACGTGCTTGAAGCCGTCACGACGCTCTCTTACGCAGCGGGCCGCACCGAAAACGCCGCACTGGGAATCAGCGTGCTCGTGTTGCCGTTCCGGAACGCCGTGCTGAACACGAAGATGCTGAATACGCTGGACGTCCTCTCCGGGGGAAGACTGATCGTGGGTGTCGGCACCGGTTGGATGCCGGAAGAGTTCGCTTCGATGGACGCTTCATTCGACGACCGGGGGCGCGTAACGGACGAGCACATCGCCCTGTTCCGCGCGTCCGAGGCAAGCGCCGATCCCGCGATGTCAGGGCATCACGTCAAGATAGAGGGGATGCGCCTGTTCCCGCAAGCGGCCCAGCGCCCGCGTGTTCCGGTGTGGATCGGCGGCAACTCACGACGAGCGTTGCGCCGCGCTGCGGAGTATGGCGATAACTGGCATTGCATACGGCTGACTCCGGACGAGATCGCAGCCCAAAAGCCGTTGCTTGAGCAGGCATGTATCGCCGCCGGCCGGCAACCGGCCGAGGTAGGAATCTCGATACGCACCAGCGTGACTATGGCCGGAACCGACACCGGTCACGATCACAGCGAGCAGCGCGGGCTGATGACCGGCGAACCGGCGCAGATCATCGATGACATCGAGAGTTACAGGTCCGCGGGAGTCGACTACATGGTGCTATCCGTGGTCGGCGGTTCGACGGAAGAGACAGTGCAGAATCTGAACAGATTCAACACCGACGTCCGGCCGTTCTTCGGCTGAGACACCAGAATCGTTGGCCAGAATCACTGGGAGGTAAACCATGGTTGAGACCACGACAGGAGTTCCACTGATCGCGGAGATAGTCGATCGCAAGAGCGTCGTCGCTTTTGACGGCCGGCCGATCGAGGACGAGAAACTCAACGCACTGGTTGAAGCGGCGCGCTGGGCGCCATCGTCCGGAAACGGACAACCCTGGCGAATCACGCTGGTGCGGGATGGCGCCTCGCGCGGCCACTTGAACGAGGCACTGGCGCCCGGCAACCGGCTGTGGGCGCAGCACGCTCCGTTGATCGTGGTGTTTGCGACCGATGCGCCGAATCCGGAACGGCCGAACTCGGTGGCGAAGATGATGCTCGACGTCGGGTTCGCCGGCCAGAACATGATGCTGGAAGCCACGCACCAGGGACTCCGGACGCACCCGATCGGCGGTTGGGATGAAGACTTGGTGAAAGCCGCGCTGGATATCCCGGACGAGAACAGCGTCTGCTTTGTGCTCATCATCGGTTACGGCGGAGACGTGAACGACCTGCCCGAGGACGTTCGTCCAAAGGAGACACGGGATCGAGTTAGGAATAAGGTCGGCGAAAACATTTTCGACGACAAGTTTGGAAAATCCTGGCACTACTGATCGGCGGAGACACCTACGAGCGGTGCTTGCTCCGTCGTCCTTTACAGCAACGAAAGCAGCCAATTGAAAATCACAGAACTCAAGACCTTCCCCGTCGCCGACGCTGAAGGCAACCAGTACTTCTTCGTCAAGGTGTATACCGACGCCGGGATAGACGGCATAGGCGAAGTCGGCATACGCAACTGGGGCAATGCCATCGGCAGCGCAGTCGATCATCTCTCTGAGGTGCTGGTGGGCGAGGACCCGTGGTCCACCGAAAAGCACTGGCAGAAGATGTTCCGTGGCAACTTCTTTCCCGCCGACAAGGTGTACATGTGCGCCATCAGCGCCATCGACATCGCCCTGTGGGACATCAAGGGCAAATCGGTCGACATGCCGGTGTACAAGCTGCTCGGCGGACCGGTCAGGGACAAGGTTGTCTGCTACCCGCACACGCAGGGCAAGGGTCTGTCGGGCCTCGTCGATAACTGCAAGGAAGCAGTCGACGCGGGCTGGAAGTTCGTGCGCTGGGGCCAGCCTGAGACGCACGGCGAACTCGAGTACCAGGGCGACGAAGGACGCCTGGAACCTCTGAAGTCAATGAGGCTTGCCGTCGAACAGATGAGCCGGGTGCGAGACGCAGTTGGCCCGGATATCAGCATCTGCTTCGACGTCCACACCCGGCTGGATACTCGGAATACTATCGAGATGTGCCGGGACCTCGAGGAGTTCAAGCCCTTCTTCATCGAAGACCCGATCCGGTCAGAGAATCCGGCCAGTTACCGAAAGATCGCGGCCAACATCAACCTTCCTATCGCGGCCGGTGAGCAGTGGGCGTCCAAATGGCCGTTCCGCGAGGTGATCGAACAGGAAACGATCGACTACGCACGGATCGACCTGTGCATCGTCGGCGGGCTGACCGAGGCGCTCAAAATTACGCACTGGGCCGAGACGCACTACATCGACATCGTCCCGCACAACCCGCTGGGTCCGGTGAGCGCCGCCGCGTGCGTGTCTCTGACTATGGCATCCACCAACGTGGGCGTGCAGGAGATGCCGAAGCGTCCCGGAACCTTTGCCACGGACCTGTTCCCACAGCAGATCGGCTGGGAAGACGGCTACGCCTTCTGCCACGACGCGCCCGGGCTGGGGATCGTGTTCGACGAGGATGCAGCAGAGGCCAATCGGGTGAACCCACAGGGCTGGGTGGCACAGCTATACAGGGACGACGGAGCACAGACCAACTGGTAGATCCGGGCCGGAACGAACCGGCCGACAATTCTGTAGGGGCGGGGCTTGCTCCGCCCACGATGCGAAAAGTTACGTAGCGCGCAATTACACAACAGGTCCACCAATGGGCGGGACAAGCCCCGCCCCTACGGTTTCAACGTCGCACACAGGAATCGAGAACAGGAGCCCCAATTGAAAGTCAGCGCAATCAAGTCCTTCCCGGTCCAGGATGGCGATGGACGCGGTTATTTCGTGGTGAAGGTCGAGACCGACGCCGGTATCTACGGCCTCGGTGAGATCGGCATACGCAACTGGGGCAACGCGATCGAGACCGCCATCGCACACCTTTCGGAGGTCGTTATCGGGCAGGATCCCTGGTCCACGGAAAAGCTCTGGCAGAAAATGTTCCGGGCTAACTTTTTCCCAGCCGACACGGTATATGGCTGCGCCATCAGCGCCATCGACATCGCCCTGTGGGACATCAAGGGCAAGTCGGTCGACATGCCGGTGTACAAGCTGCTGGGCGGTCCCGTCCGGGACAAGGTCGTCTGCTACCCGCACGTCAACGGCAACACGCTCCAGGACCTGATCGACGACTGCATGGCCCACGTGGATCGCGGCTGGAAGTTCGTGCGCTGGCACCAGCCGCAGACCTTGCCCGGCCTCTATAACGACATTGATGGACACGGCCTTCTTGAACCGCGTGAGTCGATCAAGCTGGCCGTCGAGCAGATCGGTGGCGTGCGTAACGCCCTGCCGGATGTCGAGATCTGCTTCGACGTTCACACACGGCTGGATACCACCCACGTCATCGAGATGTGCCGGGACCTGGAAGAGTTCAAGCCATTCTTTATAGAAGACCCTATTCGATCAGAAAATCCTGCCAGCTATCGCAAGATCATGGACAACATCAACCTGCCCATCGCCGCCGGCGAGCAGTGGGTGTCCAAATGGCCGTTCCGCGAGGTGATCGAGAACGAGACGATCGACTACGCCCGGATCGACCTCTGTATCGTCGGCGGCATCACCGAGGCGCTCAAGATCACGCACTGGGCGGAGACGCACTACATCGACATCGTCCCGCATAATCCGCTAGGCCCGGTGAGCGCCGCGGCCTGCGTGAACCTGTGCATGGCGTCCACCAACGTTGGAGTGCAGGAGATGCCGCGGCAGCCCGGCACGTTTGCGACAGACCTGTTCCCGAAGCAGATCGAGTGGGAGGACGGCTACGCCTGGGTCCCGGACGCGCCGGGACTGGGAGTGGACTTCAACGAGGACGCCGCCGAAGCCAACCGGGTCGATCCCAGCGGATGGGTATCCCAGCTTCGCCGCAACGACGGCGCTTTCACGAACTGGTAGATGTGGACCGGAATGCGACGATCAGCGACTGCGAATCCGATATGAGTAGAGCCCACCTGGTAGCCATCGTCGTTGGCGTAGTTGTGATGGCGATCCTTTGGGTTTTCGTTGTTCCGCTCTTGTTGGACCTCGGCGAAAAGAGTGGGAAGGACGCCGCGTTTGGCTGGATCGTGCTGGTCGGGGCGACCGTCGTCGTCGGCTGGATCATGTTCCGGCCGCCGGGGTTTCAAGCCGAGATCGAGGCGCAGAAGATCCGCAAACGCCAGGGGTTGCGCCGTTCAGAGATGCAACGCCGACGACGAAACAAGAACTGACCCGGATCTAACCCGCCACCACCTCGGCGCCCACGGCCTTGTTGAAACGCGGCAATAACTCTTCCGTCAGCAGTTCCATGCTGTGCAGCCACGCCTTCCGGTCCTCATCGTCTATCCAGTCGAAGCCCATCACGATGAGCCTCCCGAACGGGCCGATCTCCTCCCACAGGCGCAGCAACCGTTCAAGCGCCGTGTCCACGTCCCCGGCGATGATGACCTCGTCCATGAAGTAATCCATCGTCACGTCGGAGTCGGCCATCGACAGATCGTTCTTCATGATGCGCAGACCCGGGCCGCGCTGGATTGCCGTGGTCAGGTAGGTGTACGCGGTTTCAATGGAGTTGCTACGCGCCCGTCGTTCCGCCTCCTCCGTCGTGTCTGCCAGGAACACGGTTCGTGCGACCTTCCACCGTGAGCGGTCCGCCGGATTTCCCGCTTCCTCAGCCGCTGCCTCGTATGTCGCCCACTGGTCCTTCAGCACATCAGACGGGATGATCGAATGGCTGAAGGGCTGGAACCCCAGCCGGGCAGCGGCTTTTACGGAACCCGAGTTACGTGACGAAACCGGAATCGATATCGGCGGGTGCGGCTGCTGGAACGGCTTTTGAACCGTGCCCAGTCCCAGCTCGTCGTCTACCGACTCCAATTTGACTGTCCAGTGCTCGCCCTTGAATTCGTACGGCGGGTCTGATGACCACACCTTGAGGATCATGTCGACCGCCTCTGCCATACGCGGCACCGTCAGCTTCGGATCCTGCCCGTACATCTCGAAATCGGCAGGCGCCCCTCCATAGCCGAAGGCCAGTTCCAGCCGGCCGTGCGAGAAGTGGTCAAGGAAGGCCAGTCGATTGGCCACCTGTGCCGGGTTGTGCATGTTGACCAGGATCGGCGCCGGGCCCATGCGCATCTGTTTCGTCTGCCTGAACACCGCCGCCAGGAACATCTCCGGGCTGATGATCGTCTCCCAGGCAAGCGTGTGATGCTCCCCGACCCAGAACTCGTGCACGCCCAGTTCGTCCGCCCGCACCGCCAGCTCCATGTCCTCATCGTGACACTGGGCTAACTCTTTCGAGGGGTGATGGAACGGCATTATGAAGACGCCGCTTTTTACGGTGTGCAATCGGGCCTCGTATCTGATGAATCTTGATTGGGTTCGTGGGTTCGGACTAGTGCCCGGTGATGTTGTCCGGGCTGATCCGAACGATCACACGGGTCTGCTCCGGGATGTGGTTGCCGTAGCCTTCGGCCCCCGTGTATTTCCGTGCAAGTTTGTCGATGTGGGCGTCCGCCCCGTTTTCAGTTATCTCCGTGACATGCCCCCGAATGTTGACGACACGGGTCGTTGGATTGTCTGCGTCGTATACCCCGACTGCCACCCTGCCGTCCCGCTCCATGTTGTCTGTCTTGACCCGGCCGAGAGCCGTGTTGATCAGCACATCGGCCCCGTCCGTATCCACCCAGACCGGCGATATCTGCGGCGATCCGTCAGCCATGAGCGTCACCACCTGGGCGATGTGCGGCTCGTTCAATAAGGCTATCTGCTCGGGACTCAATCGTGCCAATTCAAGCTCCCCGGATATTTATGTGGCCGGTCATTTTCACAGCTGTGCCTGACCGTATGACGCCGCATTGTATGGATCACCCGTCTTGGTGAGAACCGGCACTATGCGGACGTGCACGTCTACTCATCACCTCAAATCCATCACCTCAAATCCATCACCTCAAATCCATCACCTCAAAT
>CAYYRD010000007.1:0-123984 GCA_964474025.1 uncultured Dehalococcoidales bacterium
GAAACGTCCAGTCTCTAACTTATTGACTGGTACCGTTTCAGGGGGTCAGGTCACAGATGCCAGATCGCGACGGGTCGTCCGGCTCCAACGAGGTTGGGGAAGAGCTTGCGGGAGCGGTGCACGAACGTCTCCAGAAAATGAGTGACGAGATGCACCGCGACGAGCGATCAGCGATCCGCCTGACACACGATTACGAAACCTTGATCGACCTTGACCTGAGCTGGCGGATGGTTGAGCAGACGCTTGCCTCCGCCGGCCGTGGTGAGATCGAGCTGGACGGGGCGCGGGAAGACGCACTACGGGACAACTGGCGTGAACTCACGACCGAACTCGTCGCCATCCTGGGACGTCACCAGGACGAAGTATCCGAATCACCGAGCCAGGAAGCGCTCGACAACCTGTTCGAGTTCAGGCAGGCGGCCTGACGTTTCCCCGGAAAATACGTTCAGAAACATCCTGGTATGAAAAGAGGCGGCCGCGTGGCCGCCTCTTTTCAAATGTCCGAGATTAACGCCCGTTCATTTCCATGATTCGTCCAGAGCTCTCAGTCCCGGGACTCTCCTTCACTTCTACCACCACTCCCCGGATCGGTAGCGACGGCGATGGATTTCAACAATCCAGCCATGGCAATGACGGCTCCACCCAGGAACAAAGGCAGGCGCGCCTCCGGGCGTTGAACTATCAAACCATCGCCCAGCTGGATGGCCGCCAGGACTACCCCGGCGACGGTAAGTATCACCCACGGCGTCATGCGCCGGGTCATCGAGTTCCCCATTGAACCAACCGTTCCATCGGTCCTCGTTACAGAGTCAATCACGTCCCGGCCGGCTGGCTCACCGGACGACAAGGTTGACGAGCTTCCCCGGAACGTAAATGCGGCGAACTAGCTCGGCATCGTCCGTGTACGCCTTCACTCGCTCAGAGGCGAATGCCGCCTCAAACGCCTCTTCCTCGGCAACATCGGCCGCCAACTCCAGGCGGTCCCTCACTTTGCCGTTAATCTGCACCACTACCGTAATCACTTCGTCGGCGGCAAGCTCATCATCCCAGCCGGGCAAGGACTGGTTGTGGACGCTAAACGAATGTCCGTTCCGCTCCCATAGCTCCTCCGCTATGTGGGGAGCCAGCGGGGCCATCAGCAGAAGCATCCTGTCGATGGTGTCAGACCAGATCCCGGCAGAGATCGACCCGTCTTCCCACCGGCGGTTCATCTCGTTGCACAGTTCCATCAGCGCGGCGATGGTGGTGTTGAATTTGAATCGCTCGAGATCCTGGACCGCACGGCGCGTGGTCTTGTGGGCCACGCGGATTAACTCCCGCTCACCCTGCTCTCCACCCGCCGAAGAAAGGCCCGAGGCATCCCGCGTAGCCAGGTCCCAGACCCTGTTCAACCATCGAGTTATCCCGGCAAGCCCGTCGTCGCTCCAGTCGCCACCCTGGTCCCACGGGCCGAGAAACATCAGGTAGCAGCGGATCGTGTCAGCGCCGTAGCGATCAACAAGAGGGTCCGGCGCGAGCGGGTTTGATCGTTTTGAGATCTTCTGATGATCTTTGATCAGGAGACCCTGGTTGAAAAGCCTTGAGTAGGGCTCACCGAAATCGATCATCTTGAGATCGCGGAGCGCCTTGGCAAAAAAACGGGCGTACAACAGGTGCATCACGGCGTGTTCCGCCCCGCCTATGTACTGGTGTACGGGCAGCCACGACTTCACGGCAGTCGGCTCAAAGGGCGCTTCTGCGTCCTGCGGACTGGCGAAACGCAGGTGGTACCACGACGAATCGACAAATGTGTCCATCGTGTCCGTTTCCCGCCTGGCGGGCGCCCCGCATTCGGGACAGGCCGTGTTGATGAAATCTGGGTCGTCTGCCAGTGGCGAGCGGCCCGTCGGTTTGAACTCTGACTCATCCGGCAGTCGCACCGGGAGGTCGGTGACGGGCACTGGTACCGTGCCGCAACTATCACAGTGGATGATCGGTATGGGCGTGCCCCAGTAGCGTTGTCGTGAGAACTGCCAGTCACGCATACGGTAGGTAACCCGGCGAGTACCGATGTCTTCGGCCTCAATCTTGTCTGCGATCCTCTCGAGGCCTTCGCTGTTTGGGAGGCCGTCAAACTCCGACGAATTGACCTGGGTTCCGGGCGCCAGGTATGCCTCCGCCAGGTCTGAGCCATCCCAGCCGTCCGGGGCTATGACGACCCTGATCGGCAGGTCATACTTCCTGGCAAATATCAGGTCTCGCTCATCGTGAGCCGGCACGCCCATCACAGCGCCCGTGCCGTAAGTGGCGAGAACGTAATCGCCGACAAGGATCGGCACGCGGTCTCCGTTCAACGGGTTCGTGGCGTATGCGCCCGTCAGCACGCCCGTCTTCTCGCGCTCCGTGGATGTCCGCTCGATCTCGGTTGTCCGCGCCGCCTGCTCGACGTATTCAGACACCGAACCCCGATGTTCCGGCCGGGTCAGTTGCTCAACCAGCGGGTGTTCCGGAGCGAGGACGACGAAGGTCACGCCGTACACCGTGTCGATGCGGGTCGTGAAGGTGGTCAGGCTTTTTTCTGGGAGGCCGTATTCGGATATATCGAACTGGAAGTCGACGCCCTCAGACCGGCCAATCCAGTTGGTCTGCATGACCTTGATCCTGTTGGGCCAGTCGATGGGGTCCATCTGGAGGAGCTCATCGGCGTATGCCGTAATGCGGAAAAACCACTGATCCATCTCGCGCCGGGCTATGGGTGTTTCACAGCGCTCGCATGCTCCGTCCAGCACTTGCTCGTTCGCGACGGTGGTCTGACATCCCTCACACCAGTTGGCGAACCCGCGGGATTCGTAGGCCAGGCCAGCCTCGTACAACCTCAGGAACAGGTACTGGTTCCAGCGGTAATAATCGGCGGTGTGCGTCGTTAACTCACGATCCCAGTCGTAGCTGGTGCCCATCGATCGAAACTGCCGCCGCATATTTTCGATATTGGTCTCTGTGTAGATGCGCGGGTGGATGTTTGAGGCGATCGCCGCGTTTTCGGCCGGCAGGCCGAAAGAATCGAAGCCCATCGGGTGCAGCACGTTATAACCCTGCATCCGCCTGAAACGTGCGTGTGCGTCGGCCCCGGAGTACTGGAACCAGTGGCCGATGTGCACGTCCCCAGAGGGGTACGGGAACATGACGAGTTCGTACCAGTTGTCCTTCCCGGGAACTTCGTCCGGCGTCCGATAGGTCCCCTCACGCTCCCACCGCTCCTGCCATTTCTTTTCGATGGAGGAAGGTTCATAACGGTCCCTGTTTCTGGCCGTCGATGAACCGCGTTCCTGGCGATTGCGAGTGGTGGTCAAATTGATCTTTCCTGGAAGGTGACTGTTCGGCAAGGTCGGAACCGATAAGAAGGAGCCGACCCCGGTTTGCATCCGGTTGCGACGGCCATTCTAGCAAGCTGACCCGGACACACCGGTCCGAACACGAGTGGCCCGTGTTTCAAAGGACACAAAAAAACCCCGGACCCCTGTGCGAGGGGTCCGGGGCGCACAGATCGCGGCCTCCAGGGACCAGCCCTGACCGTTCGCCAGAGGCGCCGGTTGACCGCTAACCAGCCGGCGGTGGAAACGGCCCCCGCCCGGCCCGGCAAAGCCAGACCGCGGAGGGAACCCTCACCGCCGCGCCAGGTTCAATATTTAGGCCGCCGCGTCACCATCCGGGTTACCGGAAATGGTCAGTACGACGCGTCGATCGTTACGGTGCGGCAACACCGGGTCACCCCGCCGGAGCGAGATGTTGCGTGACCATCGAGCCATCGGCCAATCGACGTGAATGATCGGCGTTTCGCTGGTCTGTCGTTCATATGTCTTTTGCTGAAACATCGGTTCGCCTTCAAGTCCCCTCTTGGAACCGGTAGCCATCCGGTATGTGCGTACTCTAGAGCGGACCAAGATTGGAGGCAGTGGTGACAAATACGCTTCCGCCCGCGTATCGCCCGGCCCCGATATATGGGGGTTAGCAACCATGTCCGGCGATCGCACGAGCCCCGTGGCCGGAACGCACGGCCCGCGCCGATCTTGCCCGGTCCGTGTCATATCCTTCGATCACCGGGATATCACGCGTGGTATACCGGTAACCGGGGCGGACCGACGCCGCCCTGCCATACAGTTAGAGGGAGGTACCCATGGCCGACGTATCGGTGAAAATCAACGACAACGGTCCATACGTGATATCCGGAGATGTGACTATCGTGGATGTCGAGGGCAACCAGTTTTCGTGGACGGGCACCGCCGTAGCGCTGTGCCGGTGCGGGCAGTCGAGCAACAAGCCCTTCTGCGACGGCACGCACCGGAAAGCCGGTTTCTCGAGCGAAGTCAGGGGCGAATAACGCCAGTCCAGATTACGGATCCGGGTGATATTCGGTGTTTCCGGAGATGACGAGCGGCCATCGCGGGGCGTCCGTCTGCGCATGAACAGCGTTCGCTGGCGGAAAGCCTCACAGGACCTTCGCGTTGAATCATGCCCGCTCATGTTCCGGCGGCATGAACGGCGTATGGTTTGAGCTAAAACAGATGCGCCGGTTCCTGCCCGAACCGTACGCGGGGGTTCCAATTTGGCCGTTCGAGAATCGTCCAACCCACTCGCTCGCCGTGTATCCGCGTTTGAACTGACGGCTACCGGCGTTGGAGTCATCCTGGGCGCCGGGATATACGTGCTCGTCGGAGAGGCCGCCGGACGCGCGGGCGGCGCCGTGTGGATGCCCTTCGCTCTCGCAGCCCTGGCCGCGGCGCTGACCGGATTGACCTACGCCGAACTCGCGTCGTCGTTTCCGTCATCGGCGGCAACGTTCGAATTTACAAGGCGCGCTTTCGGCGAACGAATCGGGTTCATATCCGGATGGACGATGCTGTTCGCTATGACCATTCCAGCGGCCGCGGTTGGCCTGGGATTCGCCGGATATCTGGCCGACTTTGTGGAACTACCCTCGCGAGGAGTGGCGATAGGGTTGATCGCGGCGGCGGCGCTGTTGTTGTACTTCGGCGTATCCGAAACGGTGCGCGTTGGCGTTGCCTTTGCGGCCGTTGAAATCGGTGGGTTAATACTCGTGGTCCTTGTCTCGTTGCGTTTCATCGGTGGGGGCGGGCCCGAAGGAATAGACGTCAACTACCTGGATTCGCCCGATGGCGTCAACGGAGTACTGGCGACCACGGCCCTGATCTTTTTCGCATATCTCGGATTCGAGCAGGTCGCCAACCTGGGCGAGGAGGCCAAGAATCCGAGTCGCGCGCTGCCGATAGCAATCATTTCGGCCGTTGTAATCACGAGCGTCGTGTACATCCTGGTCGCGTTGTCGGCAGTGAGCGTGGTCGACTGGCAGGTGCTGAGGGACTCCGATGCTCCCCTCTCGCTCGTCGTGCGAGAAGCGACCGGGTCCGACCTGGCAAACACGCTATCGGTGATTGCACTATTCGCGACAGCAAACACGGTCCTTTTCACGATGTTGGCCGGGTCACGCGCCCTGTTTGGGATGGCGCGCGATAGCCAGCTCCCGGACGTGTTAACCGGGGTGAGCAAACGAAGAAGCACGCCCTGGGTAGCTGTGGTGGTGATCGCGCTGGCTGCGTCCGCCTTCACACTCATCGGCGAAATTGATGAGGCAGCGGATCTGACGAATGCGTCCGTCCTGTTCGCGTTCACCGCCGTCAACGCAGCTTTGATCCGGATGAGGTTGAGGGGTGATGCCATGCCGGGCGCATTCCGCACGCCGTTTACGATCAGGCGTTGGCCGATGATCCCGGTGTTTGGCGCCCTGGTATCGATCGGGATGCTTATCTACACCGGCGCACAGGCGATCGCTTTCCTGGCCGCCGCCGTGCTGCTCGGGCTGGCCCTGCACGCGGTCCTGGGCCGCATGCAGGAAAGACGAGTCTCCAACCCCGGGGATTGACTCTCCCGTCTGAGCGCTTACGGATTGAAAACGTTAATGGGCGAACCGTTTAGCCAGGCCCGCACGTTCTCGAGAGAAGCGGCCATGAAGTGGCGGATCGTGTCTCCGGTGGCGTAGCCCAGGTGAGGTGCGAGGAGGACGTTGTCCAGCTCGAGCAATGGATGATCGCCCGGCAGGGGTTCTACGTCGTAGACGTCAAGGGCTGCTCCGGCGATCTGGTGGTTCCCGAGCGCGTCCAGGAGCGCTGTTTCATCCACGATCGGGCCGCGGGACGTGTTGACCAGGTAGGACGTGGGCTTCATGAGGCCGAACTCGCGAGCGGTCACCCATCCACGGCTTAAGTCGGTGAGCGGGACGTGGATCGAGAGGACATCGGACTGCGAGAACAACTCGTCCCATGAAACGTACTTCGCTCCGTTGGCCGCGGCGCGTTCGGCATCAAGCGTCGGGCCCCATGCGATCACGTCCATGTCGAAGGCGTTGCCGTAACTGGCAACCAGCGTGCCCAGCCGGCCCATCCCGAGGATGCCAAGCGTCTTGCCACCGATGCCCTCACCGCTTCGCGTCTGCCATTGCCCTGCCCTCATCTGTCGGTCCTCTATGGCGATGTGACGGGTCACGCCAAGGATCAAGGCCCACGTGAGCTCGGACGTGGAGTTGCCACGTGACGGCAGACTCCCGGTAATGCAGACCGTGATGCCAAGCCTGTTGGCGGCGTCCATGTCGATGTTCGCCTGTCGTGCGCCGGTCCCGGCGATGAGTTTCAGGTTGGGCAACCGGTCAAGCACCTCCGACGGAAAGCGAGTGCGTTCTCGCGTGGTGACAAGAACATCGAACGGCGCGAGCCGTTCCACGAGGGCGTCCTGGTCGAGGATTGTGTCGTCGAAAATATCGATCGATTCGACCGGCAATGACGCCCAATCCGCCGAACCCTCGGCAAGGTGGAGGTAGTCGTCGAGGATGGCGATTCTGGTCATTTACGGGGTCTCCGGGTACTGGATGGATGGCTGCGGGATGTGACGCAGGGGATCAGGGGCCGTCTCGCGAGACTCGGTCGTTCGATGGCCTCAGGACACGCGCGAGGGCCTCAAGACACGTGAAAGCCCGGGCCACGCGAGAGCCTCGGGATAATAGCGCAACGATAGGTGTGTTTCGGTGAGAGGGCTTCTCTCTCACCCTGCGCCCTCTCCAGCTGGGAGAGGGCATTCCGGCTGGCGCTCTCCTGCCGGGAGGTGTGGGTTCCCGGGCGGGATCCGTTATGCCTGGATGGCTTCTTCACCCGCCCATGGGTAGACATCGGCAGTGTCCCGGGCCTCCCAGCCGATGGTCTTGCCGTGGTCCGTGGTACGCCATCGCCATTTGTTGTTGGAGATGGCGTTAAAGATGTCAAACATGTTGTCATCCGGCGCCTCGATGCAGGCGCGAATCATGTTCACGCAGTCCCGGTGCGACAGGTATCCCGGGTAGATGCTCCAGACGTCCGGCCTGTCGCCCTCGAGGACGCCGCCGAGTCGAATTACCATCGTGGAAATGTTGTGCAGATCGGCGTAAAGCCGGCCCAGGTTCTCGCCGAAGAGTTTGCCTATGGCGTAGGGGCTGTCAGGTCGCACCGGATCGTCAAGCGTGACCATGTCCCATTCAGCCGGTTTATCGGCCTCGGGCGCAAGCGCAAGCTTTCCATACGGGAGGGAGTCGTCGTACTGCATGCCGAGCTGCGTGCAGCCGCTGCTCGCCTGAAGGATGCGTCGCACACCGGCCTCACGGGCCGCCTCGTACACGTTGAGCGTCCCCTGGATGGTGACGGCCATCGTGCCATCCCAGTCGAACACGTCGGTATTCCACGCTCCAAGATGGATCACAGTATCAATGCCCTCAAAGGCGGGCTTGATGGCCTCTTTGTCCTCGATGGACGCCTGTGTATGCGGGATGCCCTCGACCGATCGCCGGGAGAGGCCGCTAAACTCGTACTCGTCGCCGAGGTGCTTGATGCAGAGGCTTCCGATCAGCCCGCTTGCGCCGGTAATCAAGACTTTGCGTTTGTTGTCAGCCATGTTCGCCTCCCGGGTGGGTTGCCAATCGTGCGGCGGAGGTTAGGCGCGCGCGGATGGGTGTGCAAGTTTCGAGCGATGAGGTGCGGTAGCTATGTCGAGAGGTCAAGCGCGGCAATGTCCTGAGGCGATGGGCCAGTGTCCTGAGGTGAACACCAGTGTCCTGGGGTTCTCGAAGGACCGGGTTCTACGAGCACGCGCCGGCCCACTGACCACCCGACGGCGGTCCCCCTCACCCCAACCCTCTCCCGCGAAGGGGAGAGGGGGCAAATACGACGACCGTCTTACCAATGTCGTCCCGAATCGCGTCCGGGATGATCGGAACGCGCTCTCCCGGGCCGATCACCTGCTGGTGTCCCCACTCACGCGTTCGTTATCGCGGGATGCTCCCGTGGTGTCAGCAGCAGCCCCCTGTCCACGTATGACATCGAGTTGCCGATGATGACCGTTGTCTTCATGTCGAACGGAAGCTCCATCATCTCGGCGACCGTGGAGAGCGTTACCGCCTGGTCCGGCCGGGTGGCGTCCCGCACGATTGCGACGGGACTGTCGGATTGTCGGTACTCGGAGATGATCCGCCATGCCTTCATCATGTGAGAGGGCCGGTGCCTGCTCGCCGGCTCGTAGATCACCACCGCAATGTCCGCGTCCAGGGTGTTGCGTAATCGCTTTTCGATCACGTCCCAGGGCACGAAACGATCACTCAGGCTTATCACTGCGAAGTCCTGGACAAGGGGTGTCCCGATCAGCGCCGCGGACGCCGTGGCGGCGGTCACGCCGGGGATCACCTCGAGGTTCACCGATGCAGCTTCGTCCTCGGTCAGTTCGCCCAGCGCCTGATACACGGGGGCGGCCATGCCGTAGATGCCGGGGTCGCCGCCGGTAACGAGCGCGACCTTCTGACCGTCCAGGGCGCGTCGGACCGATTCCTGCGCCCGTTCCAGCTCGGCGCCCATCGGAAATTCGACGTAATGCTTGTCCTCGATGAGGGGGATTATCAGCTCGAGGTACAGGCGATAACCGACGACGATGTCACACTCACGGATCGCACGTTCAGCGCGACGCGTCAGGTAGTCGAGCCCGCCGGGGCCGATGCCGATCAGCGTGAGAGACCCTGCCGGGTTGCTATCTGCCATGTATTGCTCCGATTGGCGTCACCTCCGGCGTTCATCTGTGGAACGTCACCGGGCGCGTTAGGTTTGGGCGTCGGCAGCGAGATCAGGTTACTCCGGTGATCGGGATGACTTCTTTGCGCTTTCTCCATACATGTACCGATAGCTCGGACGCACTCCTCGCACGGGGCACGGGAAGCGGGGTGTTGTCGCACTATCCGGCCCTTCGAGAGCCTCAGGGCGCTTGCCAACACCTCCCCGCGCGTCCTAGCGCACGGCCTCTCCTGCCAGCACGCCGGTTACCTTCTCGTTCTCCACGGCCAGCTTGCCGTTCACGAAGACGTAGGGGATGCCGGATGGGTGGACAGCCGGGTCCTCGAAGCTGGACTGGTCATTCACGGTGTCTGCGTTGAAGAGGACGATGTCTGCGTAATTGCCTTTCGTAAGCACGCCGCGTTTGTCGATTTTGAAGCGCTCTGCCGGGTTCTGGGTGACGCGCTGGATCACCTGCTCCAGCGGCCGGTTCAGGCGACGGCGCAGGCGGCCGATGAAGCGTGCGAAGCAGCCGTATGCCCTCGGGTGGACTATGCCGACAAGCGGCGGGGCCACGGGGATCGAGTCGCTTCCTATCATGTAGTCCGGGCGGTCCAGCAGGTTCATGACGTCCTCTTCGTGCTGACGCCATATCCGCACGCTCGTCGGCGGGATGCCTCTGAAACCGATGCCCATCTCTTCTTCTACCATCAGCTCCATCACGAGCTCTTCCACGGAAACACCCTTCGCCTCCGCCGCGTCTTCAAAGGTCATGCCCACGAGGTCCGTGTTGGGACCTTCAGAGATCGCGGTGAACATGTTGCCGCCCATCGGGGTGATCGGCGTTTCCTTCAGGAACTTGACGAGGCCCGTGCGCGTCTCAAGATCACGCAGCCGCTCCATCATGGCGTCCGAGCCGCCCTCATGCACCCAGCCCGGGATGAAGGTGTGCGGAAAGCTGGAGCCGACGGGGTAGACGTAGCATTCAAGAGACACGTCGACTCCGTTCGCCTTCGCCTCGTCAACCGGGTCCATGATCGCCGCGATATTCCCGATGTTCGGGGGCGCGGTGCGGTAGTGCTCGAGGTGGACCGGGACGCCGGAGCGCCGGCCGATCTCCAGTGCTTCAAGGACGCCCCCGCCCGCGAAGCCGCGCTCGGGATTGTGGTTGCGGAGGTGCGTGCTGTACGGCAGCCCGAACTCCGCGGAGACCTCGCACAACTCCACCAGTTCATCGGTGTCGCTGTACGCGTTCGGGTAGTAGGACATGCCGGTGGAGAAGCCGCGCGCACCCTGCTCCAACCCTTCCCTGAGCATCCCTTTCGCGCGGTCCATGTCCGCCCCGCGCAACGGTACGTCGTTCATGCCGACGGCGGATATCCGGATGGGTCCGTGGCCGATAAACGTGGCGACGTTGCAGGAGGTCTTGAGGTGGTAGTTGCCCAGGAAAGCGTCGATGGACGACATGTCCAGGTCCTCGGGGGGGAAGCCCAGGATCCCGGACATGTACTTCCGGAACATCAGGTAGTCGTCGTGGGAGAGCGGGGCGTACGAGAGCCCGTCCGGGCAGAGGATCTCCGTGGTGACGCCCTGCCGGATGCCGCTGGCGTGCTGACCATCAACCAGCAGTGCGCCGTCCGAGTGGGCGTGGACATCGATGAAGCCGGGTGTGACGGTCAGCCCGGTGGCGTCGATCTCCCGGTCCGCGGTCGATTCCGACAGGTCGCCGATGGCGGCGATCTGTTTGCCGGAGATGCCGATGTCAGCGCGGACGCCGGGAGTGCCGGTTCCGTCGATTACGGTGCCGCCGGAGATGATGGTGTCAAAGTTCATTTGTATTCCTTGATATCGCCCGAGTCTGGCTTTCACCGCCAGGTGTGACGCCGCTTATCTCACGCCCTGTAATTGATAGTTGCGCTGGACACAGGGGCGGGCTGAGGTCCACCCCCGTTCCCCTCACCCCAACCCCCTTCCATATGGCGAGGGGGTTCCTCGCGGACCTTCACCGGAAGGAGCGAGACGCCCGGAGATTACTCCGGTGGCGATCCCGGCGCCAGATGCTGCGGCCTCTCAGCCACGGATAACCGGAACGCCGCCCCCGAAACACGGTTGTCACAATCCCGAAACACTTCCGTTACAGGGATGACGCCGAGGTGTAACAAACGCCTCTGAATATGGGCTCCATCGATTCTCAAACAACTCTTACCTTTGGAGGGGAAGAGATGGAGTTCAATCCTGTAGCCCTGGACATCATGTGGATGCTCCTGGCTGCGTTCCTCGTTTTCTTGATGCAGCCCGGATTCGCCATGCTGGAAGCTGGCATGACCCGGGCAAAGAACGCCGGGAACATCGTGATGAAGAACCTGATGGACTTCTCCGTCGGCACGTTAGCCTTCGCCATAGTCGGGTTCGGTCTCATGTTCGGGACCAACGGCTCTGGATGGTTCGGCACCGACGGGTTCTTCCTGTCCGGCATCGGACCAGACACGGAAGACGGCCTTGTAAACACCGCTTTCTGGATGTTCCAGGTGGTGTTTGCTGCGACCGCTGCGACCATCGTGTCCGGCGCTGTTGCTGAGCGCACCAAGTTCGGCGCCTACATCATTTTCTCCGTGATTATCACGGCTTTCATCTACCCGATCTTTGGTAGCTGGGTGTGGGGCGGCGGCTGGCTGAACGACATCGGCCCCGGATTTGTTGACTTCGCCGGTTCAACCGTTGTTCACAGCGTCGGCGGATGGGCTGCCCTGGCGGGCGCCATCGTGGTCGGCCCCCGGCTTGGCAAGTTCACATCGACCGGCAAGCCCCTTGCCATCCCGGGCCACAGCATCACGCTGGCGGCGCTCGGTGTATTCCTGCTCTGGTTCGGGTGGTTCGGCTTCAACGCCGGCAGCACCGTATCCGGTAACGACCTGACCATCGCCACGATCGCCGTGACGACCAACATCGCCGCAGCTGCGGGAGTCGTTGGCGCGATGCTGACCTCCTATGCGCTGTTCAAGCGCTTCGACGTGTCGATGGCCATCAACGGCGCGATCGCCGGTCTTGTCGCCATCACGGCCGGCACCGCCAACGTCAGCCCCGGCATGGCGATGATCATCGGGCTCATCGGCGGCATCCTGGTGGTGTTCTCGGTGCTCGCGCTGGAGAAGATCTTCAAGATCGACGACCCGGTCGGCGCTATCTCCGCACACGGCGTGGTCGGCGCGTGGGGGACCATCGCGGTTGGCCTGTTTGCCTCTGCCGAGTACGGCGGAATTGACGGCCTGTTCTTCGGCGGCGGCATTGACCAGCTCTGGGTACAGGCGGTCGGCGTGCTGGCGGCCTTTGCGTGGACCTTCCCGACGGCGTTCATCGCCTTCAAGGCCATCGACAAAGTGATCGGCATGCGGGCTTCGGACGAAGAGCAGCTCAGGGGTCTGGACCTTTCCGAGCACGGCTCCGAAGGCTACCCCGAGTTCACGGGCGGTTCACGGACCATTACCGGCAACGTGCCGCTTGGTTCCTCGGCCGACTAAACAACAGAAATCACGGCAGGCCCCGCCCGGGATAACCACCCGGGCAGGGTCCGTCAGATCCAGCACGCACGGTGATCTGGCCAATGGGTCGATGACGCAAACCAACACATCTAGAAAGCAGACGTCATGGACAATCAGCCCCGAAAGGGATTGAGAGAGTTCGCAGGGATCCGGTTCGACCCGGAGGCTCGCGTCGCTTACTTTGGCGACGGACCGCTCCAGCTGACGCGGCGTGAGGCCGACCTGCTGAGTGCGTTCATGGATGAACCGGACCGGGTGTTGTCCCGGGGTGAGCTCCATGCCCGGGTGTGGGGACGACTGGACACGACGTACAGGGTTGTCGATGCATACGTGTCCCGGTTACGTACGAAATTACGCGAGGCCGGACACCCGGGAATCGGCTCGATCCGGATGCGCGGCTACCTGATACTCTCGCCCAACGGGGTGAGTTGAGGAGACCGATATGAAGTTGATTATGGCAATTATCCAGCCGGCGCGGCTGGCACCGGTTCGCCAGGCACTCGCCGAGGTCGACGTCACTGCGATGACCGTCTCGGAGGTCCGGGGTTTCGGCCAGCAGGGCGGCATAACGACGACCTACCGTGGGGCCGATTACCACGTCGATTACATCGACAAACTGAAACTGGACATCGTCGTGTCCGACCCGTTCTACGAACCCGCTATCGAGGCCATCAAGGCAGCCGCACACACCGGGGTCATCGGCGACGGGAAGATCTTCGTGATGGATGTCGAAAAGGCATACCGGATTCGCACCGGCGAAGAGGACGAGGTCGCCCTGAACAACCTGCCCTGAGAACTTCGTCCCAGGAATAGGCAATCAATTCGAACGTCCGCCGGGATCCGAACCTCCCACCGGCGGGCGTTTCGCGTCCGGGAAAAACGGTTACTGGATGCGCAACCGGTAGATCAGCTCTCCGCTACGCCGGGTTGCGGTCGGAGGATCAGGCCGCAGCCCGTTCTTTTCGAGGACCCGGCGGGATGCGTGGTTCTCCCTGTCCACTCCCGCCAGGATTGTGCCGCGCAGGCTGTTGGCGGCGCACCATCCCAGGAAGCCGCCGAGGATCTCTGTCGCCAGTCCGGTGCCCCATTCGGACTCAGAGATCAGGTACCCCAGACGAATCTCGGTTTCTTGGTTCTGGCCACGCTCACTCTTGAAAAGAATCAGCAGACCGACCGCCTGGAGCGTCTCCTTTGAGACCACCAGCAGCACGATCCCTTCCGCGTCGCGCTCCTTGATCCAATCTCTCGCGCGCTCGTTTGTGTATTCACCCCGCCAGGAAGGTGGAAGCGAGCGCGTCACGGGTTCGGTGAGCATCGATACGACCACTTCAGACAGTTCCAGGGGCGTCCAGTCATCCGCTGCGAGAGAATGCCACTCTTTGACCACCAGCCGCGGCGTTATGAAATTACAGTTCGAGAGGCTCATAGATGCGATGTTTCGGATTCCTGCGAACGGGTCCTAAAATTGATGCGGGGGCCCGCGGGGTTTCGTGAATCTTAACCATCCTCATTCCCGGGGGGACAAGATCAGATGAACCAGGGCACGACAATCCGGCGTCTCCGGAACGACGACGCGGACGCCGTACGCGAACTCGACAAGCAGATCCTCGGCCAGGACCGATCCCACACGTGGGACCAGTACGTTGAGCGATTCCTCGCTGTAAGCAACCTGGACAGCCTGATCCTGCCTCCCTGGGGAGCGCACGTCGCGGACCTGGACGGTCGCATCATCGGGTTCATCTTTGCAGAACGTCAGTCCCGCGGATACGGCCTCCCTCCCGGGGCGCGCATCGTCGCCATCGCCGTGCACCCGGACTATCGGCGTGGAGGAATCGCGGGCCGGCTCATGGAACGGTTGTGCGAAGAGTGTCGCGGCGAGGGAATCGAGGAGCTGTACTCCGTTTTACGGGCGGAAGATCAACGCGATCAGGCGTTCTTACGGTCTGCCGGGTTCGACGACGCCAGCATCAAGGTGTTCGTGCGTAAGCCGTAAGGCCGAATAACCTCCTGTTCTTGCATAGTCCTAAATATACTGGTACTGTTTGGCCTAGTTTACTAAGTTCTATGTGATCGGGTAACAGATTGGCCGGACAGGAACTGCCACAGAACTCGTACGCCGTCCTCGGGCTTCTGACATTTCGTGAGATGTCCGGGTACGACCTGAAAGGGTTCGCAGACCGCAGCATCCGCCACTTTTTCTGGGCCCCGGCGAAGAGCCAGGTCTATTCAGAACTCAGGCGACTCACGGCGATCGGGTATGTCGAACAGCGTGAAGTCGAGCAAGAGACGCGACCGGACAAACGCGTCTATTCGATCACCCGGGAGGGCCGGGCGGCATTGACGGACTGGCTGGAAAGCAGCCCCCCCGGCTCCGAGGTGATCAAGAGCCCGACCGTCCTGCGGACCTTCCTCGGGGAGCAGATGTCCCCCGCCGCCCTGGTCCAGGGAATCGAGAGGTACGGGGAGCGCATGGGCGCGTGGCACGAGGAGCTCGAAAGCTGGCTGGGGTCACGTAAGCCTTCGAATTCCGATTTCTTCCCGAGGCTGACAATCCGCTGGGGTCTCGCATACACGGCGGCCTCGATGGAGTGGGCGAAGGAAGCGGTCCGCGAGATCGAGTCGTCGATGGCTCAGAGCGCGATCGGTCCAGAAAATCGGATTGACCGATGACACTGCAAGCGCCAGACGAAGGTGACATTTCGACCCGGGTTGCCGGTGACCTTATTGATTACGTCCGGGACCGGCCAGGCCTCGGGGGAGCGGTCTTTCGCGAACCTCCTCGCCGGCTAACCGGCGGGTTTGAGACGCTGATCTATACCTTCCGGCTTGCCGAGGTTCCTTCCGAGATCGACGGTCCGCTGGTGGTCCGCATCTTCCCGGAGCCGGGAGGCGCAGGACAGGCCCGCAGGGAGGCGGCGTATCAGAACGCCATCGCGGACACCGGTTACCCCGTGCCCCGCGTGCTGTTGCCGGGCGGGTCTCGCACGATCGCCGGGCGGGCGTTCAATGTGATGGAACGCGTGGCCGGCAATTCGCTCATGGAGGATCTGTTCGCCGACCCGATGAGCGCCCCGGGGATCGCTGACCAGCTCGCACAGACGCTGGTCGAACTGCACTCGGTTCCGTTCGACGGCGTCGTGAACGCACTGGGACGGGCCGGTATCTCGACGGACGGGAGTTCGCCGGACAACAACCTGCGGCACCTCCAGACGTACGCCGCCGATCCCTTGCTGGCGCACCTTGAGCCGGGCGTGGCGTGGTTGATCAAGAATCGCCCGGCCCAACGCGACACACCCTCGGTGTGCCACGGCGACTACCACCCGGGAAACGTGATGGTCGATAACGGACGGGTCACCGGCGTGCTCGACTGGCCGGGCGCCCGGATCGCCGAACCTGAGCACGATGTTGCTGTGTCGCTCGTACTGGTGGCCGTGGCCGCGCCGGGGTTGGCGACGGACATCCCGCCTGAATCCTTCCAGATGTTCGCCGACGCTTTCCTCTCCGCTTACGAGCGACGGCGCCCGCTGGACGATGCCAGGCTCTCCTATTACAAGGCCAACAGGATCTTGAGAGCGTTCCTGCGCGGCTCGGCGTTGAGGACGCCGGGCGTGAGTGCTGAACTGCTGCCCCGGGATCAATACCCGTGGGCCGAGGATGGCGCGATGCGGAGGCTCGTATCGAACTTCCGTGATATCACGGACATCGATCTGCCGCTTCCGGCCGGAGTGGAACCCGGTTGAGTTCGCCCCGACGCTCGGCGGCGGTACGATGGAGACAACTTGAAGACGGATAAAACAAACGTGCGGACAACCCCGGCGCCGGGAGCCTGATGGCCAGCGAATCTGACAACGACGCGCACGCCGGTGGAAGCGCTCGCGAACCGGTAATCGTCGCCACGGAACTGCGCGAGAGCTATGGCGATATCCGGGCCGTGGACGGGGTGTCGTTCGAGCTGCACGCGGGCGTGCTGGTCGCGAGACTCCGGGAATACGAAGCCTCCGTACGCCGCGAGCGGGCAGACCTGCAGAAGTCTCTCGTGGAGATTACGTGATCTCCTTCAGGATTCTTTCCGGCGCTGACGATTCGCTGCGGACTGGCGCATATGGCCGCGGCGGTCGAGCGGGCGGAATCCGCGCTCCTGGAGATAGAGAAGAACCTCCGGACACCCGGACCGGCGCTGCCCCGGGAGCAGACACTCCAACGGATCACGTTGACGGCGGGGAGATCGTGAAATGATCAACTCAAAGACCGGCGAAGGCGCCGGATACTGGATCGCCGCTCACTCGGGGCAGTTGATCGCGGTCGCGGTGATCGTCACCGCGATCCTGGCCATCCCGATGATCGCCCTCGGCGATCCAAAGGAGGCGTCGCAGGATCCTGGAGGCCGCGTTTTTGACCTCCAGGACCGGATCGATGACGGGTTCGCCGCCCCGGTGTTCATCACCAGCTACATAGTCGAGTCGCGAGACGGGGACCTGCTCACGGCGGCCGGGCTGGGCGAGCTTTACGCCAATCAGCAGGCGCTCCTGCGGGCGGACGCCCTCGGCGAGCTTGCACCGGACAATCTTCCGGGCCAGCCGTACATGTACACCTACTTTGACACCAACTTGCGTAAACCGGTACTCGGGGTAACGAGCCTGGCGGACGCGGTGGCCGAGGTGCTGACGCTCGACCCCCGGCTCGACACCAGTATCGACCGGGCTACGGATGAGCAGGTCAAGATCGCAGTAGCCGCGGTGCTGGCCTCACCGGGGGCGTCGGACCTGCGCGACCAGATGTCGGTGAAGGCCTCCAGTGAGGCCCGGGAGATCGGTGGGCGGCAGGTGGAGTGGTGGACGTCGCCCGGCCTCGTGTTCAACGTGGTAGCGGACAACGCGCTGCTTGGCGGCGGCACGCGATCGATTGGCCTGGCCGCTGACGATGTCACGATTGACAAAGAGGAGTTCGCCCGGAACGTGCAGGAAGCGCTGCGCGGGGACGAGAGCAACTACCGGCTCTGGGGCATCGCCATCGACGTCAACTTGGAATCGGCGGAGGAAGGGGCCGCCGCCGGGATGTTTATCACCCTGACCGTGATCGCGGCCGTGGCGGTGGTCGGCATATCCTTGCGGTCGTACTGGGCGGTGGCGCTGACCGGCGTCGGGCTCGGAGCGCTCATGATCTGGCTTAAAGGTATTTCGGCACTTGTGGGCATCAAGGGCGGGCTCGTGATCGAGATGATCGTGCCGATAGCGATGGTGTCCCTGGGCGTTGACTTCGCCGTCCACGCGATACGGCGCTACCGGGAGGAACGATCGCTTGGCCAGGCCGCCGGACCGGCTTTCGGAGCGGGGATGGCGGGCGTGCTCGGGGCGCTTACGCTGGCGTGGGCGAGCGACAGCATCGCGTTCCTCTCCAACACCGCGTCCGGGATCGAGTCCGTGGTCCATTTCGGTCTGGCGGCGGCGATCGCGACGGGCGGATCGTTCATAGTGCTTGGCATCGTGGTCCCGGCCGCCCTCGCACGCATCGAGTCCTGGGACGTGACCCAGGGCTCCGGGGACATGCCGCATGACCCGGGCGGGCGCGGGAGGAACATCGCTCGCGTTGCGGGCGCTACCGGGGCGGCGGTGGGTTCTGGCGCCGCGGTAATCACGATGGTCGCGATCGCCCCCGCGGTGGGCGCCGCGATACTTGCGATCGTCGCCCTGTTATCGATCGGCATTCCCGCGGGTTTGCGGTGGCGGAAAAGCCGTCACAGAGAAGAATCAATCGGCGCAACAACTGGCTCGCCGGCCGGGCCGTCTGGATCCAGCGTCTCCGGGCCGGTGATCTGGCTCGCGCGTCACCGTCTGGTGGTGGTCCCGGTGTTCATGCTACTCACGGCGGCCTCGGCCGTGGGCGCGTTTCGATTGGAACCGACCTTTGACGTGAAGGACTTCTTTGACTCGAGATCAGACTTCGTGATCGGACTGGACAGGATCGATGAACACGTGGCGGAGCGCGGCGGTGAGCCGGGCGTGGTGCTGGTAGACGGCGATCTTGCGGACCCCGGGGCCGCCCGGGCGATAGCCTCACTGGTGAGCCGCCTGAACGAGAACCCATCGCTTGCACGCGGCGCTGACGATGCCGTCCAGATCCTTGACCCCTCGTACCTGGATGTCCTCGGCCAGGTCACCGAATCCGGTTTCGCACGGGCGCAGATTCGGGCCGGGTTCGGCGTTGATATCCAGGACGCCGACGGCGATGGCCTGCCGGACACACGTGAAGGGATCGCGGCCGCGCTCGACTACGCTATCGACACGGGGGTCCCCCTGGACGAAGCGACATTGATCTACACCTCACAACGGGTACAGACATCGTTGCGGCGCAGTGATGCCGGTTACGTCACGATACTGACCGTATTCCTGCCCGGTACCCGTGAACAAAGCGCAGTCGCAGAGGGACGCAAGTCCGTGGAACGGGACCTTGCGGGGCTGGCGGAGACGCCGTCCATCACCGATTTCGGCGTGACCGGTTCGCCCTTCACGAGACAGGAACAACTGGACGCCACGACGAAGTCGCTACAGGTCTCGATCCCGATCGCAGCGATCGCGGCGCTGCTGTTGCTGCTCGTCGCCATGCGCTCTGCGAGGTACGCCGTTGTTACCGTGATCCCGATCGGCCTCGTGGTGGCCTGGCTGTACGGCATCATGTTCGTGACCGGTTTCGCATTGAACTTTGTCACGGCCACGATCGGCGCCGTATCCATCGGGGTTGGAATCGACTACTCGATACACATGACTCAGCGGTTTCGGGAAGAACTCGGGCGCTCACCAAACCGCATGGCGGCTCTTGAACGGGCGACGCGCGGCACGGGCATCGCGCTGGCCGCCTCCGCGGCATCAAGCATCGTCGGGTTTGGCATCATGGGACTGGCGCCGATGCCCCTGTTTGCCGCTTACGGTATGTTGACCGCGATCATGATCTTCCTGGCCCTCGCCGCCTCCCTCCTTGTGTTGCCCTCCTTGCTTATGTTCGTCACCCCGGAGCACACGGCGGGCGACACCTCACCCGTTCCGGCGGAACCAGGATGATGGACGCTATTCCCGGCGCGCCTGATACCGGCCGGCAAGAATCCAGCGACGCGGTTATCGTCGCCACGGACCTGCGCAAGAGCTACGACGACATCAAGGCCGTGGACGGGATTTCGTTCGAGGTTTACCCGGGCGAGGTGTTCGGAATGCTCGGCCCGAACGGCGCCGGCAAAACGACCACGGTGGAGATACTGGAGGGGATGCGCGACCCGGACAGCGGCGTGGCCCTGATAAACGGCATCGACGTGACGCGCGAGCCGATGCGCGTCAAGCGAATCATCGGCGTGCAGCTACAGGCGAACGCTTTTTTCGACCGCCTTACGCTTTCGGAGCTACTGAAACTGTTCGGCACCATTTACGGGTACCGGGTCTCGCCACAGGCCCTTCTCGACCGGGTCGGGCTGGGCGATCGCGGAAAGTCCCTGTTCAACACGCTCTCCGGTGGCCAGAAACAGCGCTTTTCTATTTCCGCCGCGCTGGTGAATGAGCCAGTCGTCATATTCCTGGACGAACCCTCGACCGGACTGGACCCGCAGGCCAGGCGCAACATGTGGGACCTGATAAAGGGGTTGCGAGCCGACGGCACAACCGTGGTGCTGACGACGCACTACATGGAGGAGGCGGAAGAACTCTGCGACCGGGTTGCCATCGTGGACAGTGGTCGGATCGTCGCGCTGGATACCCCGCTCGCGCTGGTGGACGGGTTGCTGGAGACCGGGTTCCGGAACGAGAGGCCGACGCGGGAGGCGACACTTGAAGATGTCTTCATCAGCATGACCGGCCGGGCGTTGCGGGATGAGTAATCCGCTGATCCCGATACATGAGAAGGCGCCGGTTTGAAAGTCACCCTGAGCCTCACGGTCGCCTCCCTGAAGATGTATTTCAGGAACCGGCAGGCGATCTTTTTCTCGTTGTTCATCCCGCTCCTGATCATGGTGGTTTTCGGGCTGCTGGACTTCGACCGCTTCAGCGGCGCGGGGGTCGGCATCGTCGACCAGGCGGAGAACGAGAGTTCCGGGGCGGTGATCGGGCAGTTGACCGATCGGGAAGACGAGCTTCTCGAGGTGGAGGTCGGCTCGCTTGACGAGGAGACCAAACGGCTCGAGGAGGGTCGTATCGACGCGCTGATCGTAATCCCCGCCGGGTTCGGCGAGGACGGCGTGCAGTCGGTTGTCGAGGCGACGTCCGACGAGCGCTCTCCGCAGCGTGCCGCGCTGGCCGTCACGCTGGTTGCCCAGGTCATGGGCGCCGTCTCGGCGGAGCGCTACGGACCACCGCCGGATGAAAGCCGGGTCGGCGGTTTTTCGCTTGCCCAGTCAACACTGCGGGGGGACGACCGCAGTTACACGGCGTTCCTCGTGCCGGGAATCGCTGCGATGTCGATCATGCAACTCGGCATCTTCGGGGTGGTGTTCGCGCTGGTGCAATTCCGGCAGCAGGGTGTCCTGCGCCGGTTAAAAGCGGCCCCGGTGAACCCCGCGCAGTTCCTGTTCGCCCAGGTCTCGACCCGATTGTCGATCTCTGTGCTGCAGACGCTGGTCCTGCTGCTGGCCGGGATCATCCTTTTCGACGTCGCCGTTGGCGATAGCGACGTGATCTCCTGGGGGCTGGTTATCGCCCTGGCGGTGCTTGGCGGCGTCCTTTTCGTCACCATGGGGCTGGCGATCTCGGGCGTGGCACGTACGGAAGAGGTGGCGGCCCCGGTCACGAACCTGGTCTCTATGCCGATGATGTTCCTTTCAGGCGTGTTCTTCCCGCTGGACGCCCTGCCCGGGGTTGTGACAGCGGTGACGCAATTCCTGCCGCTCACCTACCTGGCGGACGCAATGCGGGCCGTGGTGACGGACGGCGCGGGCGTCACAGACATATGGGGTGAGCTGGCGGGCCTCGGGGCCTGGACGGCAGTCGTGTTCGCCGCGGCTACTCGGCTCTTCCACTGGGAGTAGGTCCGGGGGGCGGATGTCACGGTAGTGTCCCGAGGCTCTCGGAGGACCGGTTAAGCGGCAACCCGATAGGCTGATAGATCCTCTCCCTCACCCCTGCCCTCTCCCGCTGGGAGAGGGAGAAGTCGCACGGGCGGTGGCCTCAGAACGCCTGAAAGGGACAGCTTTCGGACTCGAAAAGGGCTGACCGCACGGTGTGAGATCGATCCGCATCGATGCGAGGGCGTATTGCCGTGCGCCTTTACGAGTGGGTTACCACCAGATTTTGCCGCCGACCTCGGACTCGATCTCTTTGAAGGTCTTGGTCCAGAGTTGTGTCGACATGTACTTCCAGCCGCCGTCTGGCAAGAGCGCCACGATGTTGGCCTCGCCTGATCCACGGCCGGGGACATTGATGGTGCCGTCGCCGATCTTCTCAGCCATCTTGCGCGAGCATGCGATGGCTGCGCCCGAGGAGATCCCGGCGAAAATGCCGCAGCGCTCCATCAACTGCTGGGTCCAGTAGAACGAGTCTTCGCTCTCGACCAGGATGCGAGCGTCCAGCTGATCCAGGTCCAGGATTTCCGGGATGAAGCCGTGCTCGATAGAGCGCAGGCCCTGTATCACGTCGTCCGGCGGGGGAGCCACGGCGACGATCTTGACGTCCGGGTTGTGCAACCTGAGCGCACGGCCGTTGCCCATGAGCGTCCCGCCGGTGCCGAGCCCGCCGACAAAGATGTCTATCTCCGGCAGGTCACGGATGATCTCCGGGCCGGTAGTCTCAAAGTGCGCCTGCGGGTTCGCCTCGTTTCCGTACTGGTACGGGAAGTAATAGTCCGGGTTGTCGGCGGCGATCTGTCTGGCGACGATGATCGCCTCGTTGGTGCCCTTGTCGGCGTCGGAGAAGATGATCTCGGTCCCGTAGGCCCTGAGAAGGTCTATCCGCTCCTGCGTCACCCCCGCGGGCATCACGACCTTGAGGTTGTAGCCGCGTGCACGGGAAATCATCGCCAGCGAGACGCCGGTGTTCCCGGAGGTCGGCTCGATGATGGTGTCGCCGGGCTTCAGGAGGCCGTCACGCTCCGCCGCCTCGATCATGAATTTGGCGACGCGATCTTTGACCGAGCCCGAGGGGTTCGAGCCCTCCAGCTTGGCGTAGATCCGAACGCCCTCAACCGGGCTGAGCACGGAAACGTCCACCAGCGGCGTGTCACCAATGGCGTCCACGATGTCCCGCTTGAGCATGTTCGGGACGGGTTTGACTCTGAGGGTCACGCGTGCATCCGTGTTCTTTGGAGGAGATCTGGGCCAGAAGATTTCGCGGCAAGAATTTCCGACCGCATCAGAAATAATAAACGGGGGCAGGGTAAATATCCGCCCTGCCCCCGATATTAGTCCTTGGCTAGTCGGCGGTTACCGGCTCTTCAACCTGCTCAACTACCGGGATGTTGACCCCGCAGAAAGCGTCGTAGTCGATGAGTTCGGTGACGGTCGGGTTGTCCCCGCAGAGCGGGCAACCGGTGTTCCGCCGAACCTTGAGCACGCGGAAGTCCATGGACAGCGCGTCGATTATGAGCAAGCGCCCGCTCAGCGGCTCCCCGATGTCAAGAAGGACCTTGATAACCTCGGTCGCCTGAATGGTGCCGATCATGCCGGGCAACGCGCCCAGCACTCCGGCCTCTGCACAGCTCGGAACCTCGCCAGGGGGCGGCGGTTCCGGGAAGATGCAGCGGTAGCAGCCGTTCCCGGGAATGTAGGTGCTCGCCTGGCCGTCGAACAGCAGGATGCTGCCGTCCACGAGCGGCTTCCCGGCGAGATAGGATGCATCGTTAACCAGGTATCGTGCCTGGAAGTTGTCCGCCCCGTTCACTATCACGTCGTACCGGGGAATGATGTCCATCGCGTTATCGGACGTGATGGGTTCTTCATGGAGGACGACTTCGAGGTCCGGGTTGTATGCCATCAGCGTCTCTTTCGCTGACTCAACCTTCGGGCGGCCGATGTCCTTTTCCTGGTGCAGGAGTTGCCTCTGCAAGTTGGACAGATCGACCACGTCGAAATCGACCAGGCCGATCTTGCCCACGCCGGCGACGGCCAGGTACATCGCCACGGGAGAGCCGAGGCCGCCCGCGCCGACGATTAATACGCTGGAGCCGAGTAGCTTGCGCTGCCCCACGCTTCCTACGTCCGGCATGATGATGTGCCGGCTGTAACGCTGGACCTGGCCCGGCGTCATTGTTTTGACTTCTTTCATCCGATATTCAGCCTCTTCAGGTTGGTTATCTTGATTTTCTGGGCGGTGGGCATGTCCGGGGACCGTTCGTGCAACACCGGTCTTCGTTGTTGTTTGTTTCCGTTGTCTGTCCGGCCCAGCCAGTTAGATTCAATCCGGCCAATCCGGGTGCATTCTGGACGATGTCCGCACCCGCGAGTGTAGACCGGTGGCAGCAATGGTGAAAAGTGCGGGACCCGGGGCGCCTCTATTCAGACGCCGGACCAGACCATCTCTCGTTGCTCGGCAACAAGATCGGAAACCCGGGTCTCCCTCAGGCGTTCCAGCAGCACCCGTTCTACGTCACTCCAGAGCTCACGCTGCGAGCAAGCTCCGGAGAGCGTACAGTCTTCCGGCGAGTCGACACAGTCCAGCGGGGCAAGGGACCGGTCGAAGCTCATGAAAACGTCCGCCACGGTGATCTCTTTCGCGGGCCGGGCAAGCATGTGTCCCCCGGACGGACCGCGCCGTGACTCAAGCATGCCGCCGGCCTGGAGATCGCTCAGCACATGGTGCAGATAGGCCTCGGGGATTTTCTGCCGCTCGGCAATCTCGCCCGCCGAGACGGGAACGGGCGCGGAGGTCTGTGCGAGGTGAATCAACACCCGCAGACCGTAATCCACTTTCATAGGAACTAGCACAACGGCGTCCCGTGCCGGGCTTCGGCGGCTTGCGTTGTCTGGCGATCAGCGTGTTCAGCGATCCGGCCATCCAAACGTCATGCAAGTATACAGGAGGTGTCGCTATGCTCCCACGATGGGATTTCTGGCCGGATTCATGCACGCCGTTCCGGTCGATACGTGGAGGCGGGTTCGCCCTCGTGTTACGATTTATCGCTGTGCATACGTGCACACTCCCTTAAACCTGACCCACCTGTTAACCCGCAACCGTTTATTCCGGAATCGGCACATCGTAAACCGGTCGCGGCTGAAGTAATCGAGATATGGCAACCGATAACGTCTCCCTCTCCGTTGACCAGCGCGAAGCGACCGGCAAAAAGGTCCGGGCGCTTCGACGCTCCGGGATCACCCCGATCCACCTTTACGGCGGCGGCGGCCCGTCGCTGACCCTGCAGGCCGAAACCCGGGCGCTGCGAAGCGCCGTTAACACGGCCGGGCGTGCTCAGCCTGTCTCGATCGAAGTCGGTGACGGCGAAACGGCGCTTACCTTCGTCCGCGAGATCGCACAGCACCCCGTAACCGGCGAGCTCCAGCATGTGGATTTCATCCGCGTGGACGCCAACCAGCCCGTACCGGCCGATGTGCCATTAACCATCGTCGGCGAGGCGCCTGCGACCAGGGGCGGCGGCGGCCAGTTCCTGCGCGGCATCCGAACGGTGCTGGTCAGTGTTCTCCCGCTCGAAGTGCCTGACCACATCGAGGTTTCGATCGAGAGTCTTGAGAACATCGGAGACAACATCCGGGTCGAGGACCTCGTATTGCCGGACGGCATGGAGGCGCTCAGCCCGCCGGACCAGGTCGTGGCCCGAATTGCCATGACCCGTACCGCCGCCGTCGAAGTCGGCGAGGGCATGGAGATCGAAGAAGGCGCAGAAGGTGAAGAGGGCGCCGAGGGCGCAGAGGGCGACGAGAGCGACGAGTCGGAAGAGTAGCCCGGCGCTCAGATACTTGCTTGATCGGGCGCTCCGGCCGGTCCCCATCCAGTATCAAGGGGGGAGCCGGCGGGCGTCCGTGTCGCGCAAGGGATCTCTCGGGATCGCGGCCTGAACTCGCGCCATGTCCGGCGCCCCCGGATCTATCTCGCGCCTCAACCACGCCGACCGGAATCTTACTGGCGTGACTGACTTACGTTCCGTTGTCCTGACTCCTCACGAAATGATCGTCGACGCGCCACGTGAGATGGTGTTCCAGATGCTGACGGCGTTCGGCCGGGGACGGCTGCCGGGCTCAAAGGAAAGATCCCGCGTCGTTGAACATGACGGGGATCGCCTGATCGTCGAGTTCACGACCGACGCCATTTACAAGACCTATACCACTCTCGAAGAAGTGACGCTCTACAGTCCGGACAGGATCACCTTCAAGCACCTTGAGGGACCGCTCGAGTCGTGCGACGAGGAGTTCAGGTTCGAGGAACTCCCGGACGGCAGGACAAAATGGACTCACACCGGGTCGTTCAGGCTCGGCTGGCCTGTCATGGGCGATGTGGTGGGTCGGAATATCACGAAGCGCTGGTTCGAGCGGGTTATGCGCAGGCACATGCGGGAGATGAAAGAAGCGATCGAGGCCCGAGCCGCCCGCAGCCACGTGTTCAAACGAAGGACGCCGGCCACAGAGCCGGGCGGCGCGCAGGATGCAGGTAGCGCCGAGAGCCGTACCCACCGGGAGTGATCGATACGGATCTTTCGGACAATCCAACCGCGCGACCATGTTCGTTCGTATAACTCGTTAAGGCCGGTTGGTGACCCGAGCGCACGATGCAGGGTCGCTCGCAGGTCGTCGCGAAAAAGCCCCCCTTTACTCGCCACGACCGATACGCACACTGTGTAAAGAGCGATTTGACATCCAGGCCGCCAGCCGGTCCTTTGTTTGAGTTTGAATCAACTGCCCGGGCCTGTATCCGGATCTTCACAGTTCCCGGACATCCGGCGTCTAAATTGATTACTCACCGGCGGGGCCACCAGAGCCAGCGGCCGTTAATTGACCCGACCCCGCACATTCAAGTCCACAGCGACACAGGAACGGAGCCCGCGGAATGCCGCTGAACAACTCCCGGTTCGCCGGGATCCTCGTGATCCGTAAAGCCGTATTGGGCTGGGCCGGCGCGCTCGTGTTTGTCGTCGCCATCGCCTGCAGCAGCGCCATCGACGACGACCCGGCGGTCGATAGTGCGATCTCTGATCCATCCCCGGGCGACTCGCCCACAGCCCAGTCAGGCTCACCAGTCGCAGACGCTGCGAGCAATGGGGTGGACACCGTCCAGCCCATCGCCGCGGCCCATGACGAGATCGCGGATGACATCATCGGCGATGCGCCCGTGAACACCACCGGCAACCTTGATCAGCAAGCACCGGAGCAGACGCTCACGGCGGACGAGATCGCGGCTGCGTTTGAGTCCGTGATAGGCCGGGTGTTTAGCGAATCCCTCGACTCCGTTGTGGAGATCACGGTCGGCACCGTCGCAGGCGGGGCGAGCGGCAGTGGATTCGTGTGGGATGACCAGAACCGAATCGTAACCAACCAGCACGTCATTGCCGACGCCGAGCGCGTGGAGGTGACCTTCTCCGACGGCCGCTCGTACGCGGCGACAGTCCTCGGCGAAGATCCGGATGCCGACGTGGCTGTGCTGCAGGCCGAAACGGACGACAGGCTCAAGCCGATCACGCTTGGCGACAGCGATACGGCTCTGCCCGGACAGATCGCCATCGCCATCGGGAATCCTTTTGGAGAAGAGTTCACGCTGACCCAGGGCATTGTGAGCGCCGTGGGCCGGAGCATCCGCAGCGGTAACCAGGGCTTCACGACGCCGGATGTCATCCAGACGGACGCGGCTATCAACCCGGGCAACTCCGGCGGACCGCTGCTCAACCGGCACGGAGAAGTCATCGGCATCAACGCCCAGATCCGCAGCGACAGCCGGCAAAACTCGGGAGTCGGATTTGCCGTGCCGATCAACATAGCGAAGATGGTCGTGCCGGAGCTGATAGAAAACGGTGAGTTCATCTACTCGTGGCTCGGCGTGTCCGGTCACGACGTAAGCCGGATACTGGCGAAGGCGCTTGATCTGCCCGACGGCACCCGGGGCGCGTACATCTCGCAGGTGATTCCGGATGGCCCGGCCGAGGACGCCGGCCTCAACGAAATATCGCGGACAATCAGGGTCGAGGGCGAGCTGGTGGATGTCGGCGGGGACACCGTGGTCGGGGTCGACGGAACGCCGATCCGCAGCATGGCGGACCTGATCTCCTACCTCACGAACAACACCCGCCCGGGAGACATCGTCATGCTAGAAATCATCGAGGACGGTGGTGACAGGACCGAGAAACGGGTCGAACTTGGAGTCCGTCCATAGGAAGGTAATTGTGAAGGAATTCGCAATCAGAGGCCCCATGGCTTACACTCAAACCTTGATGTTTATCGCGTCCGCCAAGAACTGTGCTTGCACGTGTTGTGGAACCCCAGAGGGGGAGACCGCCTGACGTAACGCGTACAAGCGCAACGAATGCAGACTCAAACCCCTCGATGACTTCGCCGGTCTCGGGGGGTTTTTTTATGCCGATCACTACCGAGGAAACATTGACGAAACGGATCCAGGAACCGACTGCCGAGAGGCTTTCGGAGATAAACGAAGAGCTCGAAGGCGCGACGCCGCAGGAAATCCTGTCGTGGGCGCACCGGGAACTCGGGAACGATGTCGCCCTCATGTCCAGTTTCGGTCTTGAAGACATGGCCCTGCTTGACATGTTCTGGCGGATAACACGGGACGCGCGTGTCATGACGCTGGACACCCAGCGGCTGCCGACGGAGACGTACACGCTGTTTGACCAGGCAAGCGCCCGGTACGGGATCAGGATCGAAGCCTTCTACCCGGATATGGGCGAGGTGCGGGCGATGGTCGAGGAGCGCGGCTACAACCTGTTCTACAAGGGCATGGACAACAGGAAGATGTGCTGCGGCGTCCGCAAGGTGGAGCCGCTCGGCCGCGCCCTGAACTCGGTTGACGGCTGGATCACAGGGCTCCGGCGGGACCAGGGCATGGAGCGGGGCGGCATCGACATCGTCGAGTGGGACGCGGCACACAACTCGTACAAAATCAGCCCGCTCGCCGACTGGACCTTCGAGCAGGTGAAGGACTATATCGCCGATTTCTCGGTGCCTTACAACGAATTACATGACAGGGGTTTCCCGAGCCTGGGATGTGACCCCTGCACACGAGCGGTGGAACCGGGAGAGGACATCCGGGCCGGCCGCTGGTGGTGGGAGAGCGACCCCGACGCGAAGGAGTGCGGACTTCACATCGTTGAAGCCGCAACGCACCAATCAAACACATGAACACAACAATTGCCGTGACGCCCTCGCTCCCGGACACGGGCCAGCTCAGAGCGCTGGAATCCGAGTCCATACACATCATTCGCGAAGGAATCGCCGAGTTTGACCGGCCATGCCTCCTGTTTTCCGGTGGCAAGGATTCGATCGTCATGCTGCATCTCGCGGTGAAGGCGATGGCCCCGTCGCGCCTGCCGATACCCGTCGTGCACATCGACACCGGGCACAATTTCCCAGAGGTTCTCGACTACAGAGACCGGACTGTCGAACGGCTCGGGGTTGAACTGATAGTCGGTTCCGTGCCGGACGCCATCGCGAATGGACGTATTCCGGACGGGCCCGGTCCCGGCGCTTCGCGCAACCGCCTCCAGACACCCGTGTTACTGGATACGATCCGCGACAACAATTTCGGTGCCGTTTACGGCGGCGCCAGGCGGGACGAAGAACGATCTCGCGCCAAGGAACGCGTCTACTCGTTCCGTGACGAGTTCGGCCAGTGGGACCCAAAGAACCAGCGGCCCGAGCTGTGGGATCTGTTCAACGGTTTCATCCACCCCGGCCAGCATATCCGCGTGTTCCCGATATCTAACTGGACCGAGCTGGATGTCTGGCAGTACATAGCGAGCCAGGAGCTGGAGCTCCCCTCGATTTACTACGCCCACGAACGCGAGGTGTTTGAACGCAACGGCATGCTGATGGCCGTGTCCGAGTTTATGAAGCCGGGGCCGGGGGAGATCGTTTCCACCCGGTCCGTTCGCTTCCGAACGGTGGGCGATATGACGGTCACGGCGGCCGTGCCTTCTGAAGCAACGACACTGGAGCAAGTTATCGCCGAGATCGCTGCGACACGAACGTCAGAGCGTGGCGCGAGTCGCGCAGACGACAGGACATCGGAAGCGGCGATGGAAGATCGCAAGCGCGAGGGCTACTTCTGATGGAGTTGCTTCGGCTCGCGACCGCCGGCTCGGTCGACGACGGCAAGAGCACCCTGATCGGACGGCTGCTTTACGACTCAAAAGCCATATACGACGACGTGCTGGAGTCCGCCGAAGAGGTCAGCAAACGCCAGAGCGCGGAGTACCTGAACCTGGCGCTTCTAACGGACGGCCTGAGGGCAGAGCGTGAACAGGGCATCACGATCGACGTGGCGTACCGTTACTTCTCCACGCCCAAACGCAAATTCATCCTCGCCGACACGCCCGGACACGTTCAGTACACCCGGAACATGGTCACCGGCGCGTCTACGGCGGACATGGCGCTGATCATCATCGATGCACGGAATGGTGTTGTGGAACAGTCCCGGCGGCATGCCGTGATCGCTTCCCTGCTCGGCATACGGCACATGGCCGTGTGCGTAAACAAGATGGACCTCGTCGGGTACGACCCCGGCACGTTCAACTCAATTCGCGACGTTTTCCAGGAGTTGCTGGACGATCTTAACGTAAACGGCGCCCGCTTCTTCCCTATCTCCGCGCTTGAGGGGGACAACGTGGTAACAGGTTCCGGCCGGATGCCCTGGTACACGGGCGGGCCACTGCTGCCGTACCTGGAAGAAGTCGACACGACCGAAGACCTGGAAGAACGCCCGCTTCGCCTGCCCGTACAGTACGTCGTCCGGCCGCTGCGCCACGAATACCATGACTACCGCAGCTACGCGGGCACGATCGCCGACGGCATCGCAAGGGTCGGCCAGGAGGTGGAGATATCCCCCTCCGGAAAGAGTTCGCGGATCGCAGCCATCGAGACGCCGGACGGGGACGCGCAGGAGGCATCAAGCAAAACAGCTGTCTCGGTACGGCTCACGGACGATTTCGACGTCTCACGCGGGGACATGATCAGCGCCACCGGCAACCCGCCACGGATCACCCAGACCTTCGATGCGACGGTCTGCTGGATGAGCGACTCCGCGGAGTTGAAGCAGGGCGCGATGCTGCGTATCAAGCACACGACCCGGACGGCGAAGGCGATGATCACGGGTCTCGATTGCAAGATCGATATCAACACGCTCTCGCCGGTATCCGAATGCGCGTCCCTGGGCATGAACGACATCGGCCGCGTGTCTATCCGCACCAGCACTCCACTTGTGTGCGATGACTACGTGTACAACCGGACGACGGGCAGCTTCATCCTGATCGACGAATCCACCAACGAAACTGTGGCCGCCGGGATGATCGGGGTCCCGGACTTCGGCGACTTTGGTTCCGATTAGGGGTCCCTGCTGACCCCTGGTGGATCGCGAGAATACGGTCAGCGCTCGTGTTCGGTTGCGTACGCACACCCCGCGTGATCCGCCAACGCTCGCTGAGTGGACCACCAGATGCGGCGGACTGGCCGTGGGCGCTACCTTCAGTGTGAGATGCTGGACACAATCCGCCAGAAGAGCTTCCGGCCGCGTGCGCGGGAGAAGCGCGCGCGCTTGCCACGCGAGGCCGGCGTTTGATGACCCGGCGCAACTGGATCGTGATTCCGGCGGCCCTGTCGACAACGCTGGCCCTTGCCATCGTCGCCCTACTGGGTGATACGGGGACTCCGGCCGGTCTGCTGCTGGCGCCTATCGCGGCCATCGCGGCGCCCTTCATGGCGTTGCCACTGGCGATAGCGTTCACCATCGCAGCTGTAACGTCCCTGGGGATCACGTACTGGGCTGATTCCGGAATCGATGGCGCGACCCGAATCGCCATCGAAGCGTCTCTGATCGTTATGGCGGCCGTTGCCTCCCGGTACGCCGTATCACGCCTGGAATCGCGTTCCAACGAACGGCGGCTCATGGAGCGCATCCGCGCCGCAGCCAGCTCCAGCGCCTTGCTGGACCGCGTTTACGAGGACATTTACCAGGCGTTGAAAGCCTCGCTGCCCGTAGACCGGTTCGCCATCGTGGTCGAGCGGCCCGGCGGTGACGAACTGGAGGTCGCTTACGCCTCCGGCACACCCGTGCCCATGAGGGAAACCGGGGACGTCGCTCCCCTGGTCGTGGATGAGGACGGTTGGGCTCCGATCGGCGATGGACGAGTGATGTCGCTCACCGGGGGCGGGACGAGACCGGAATTGAACACCTCGTACCTCGGGGCCGGACTCAGATCCGGGTTACGGGCCCAGCTCGGCAGCCGGACGGACCCCACCGGGTACATCGAGCTGCGCAGCAAAAAGGCCAACGCCTTTTCCGAGCAGGACGCAGACCTGCTCTCCCTCGTGGCGAGTGAAGTGTCGCTGACCATCGGCGGCGCACGTTACCGCTCCCAGGTTATCCGGGTGGGCGAGGAGCGTGTGTCGCGGATGCGCCTGGACGCTGAGAAGCGGGCGCTGGAAGAAACGCGAAGACGCCTCGCGTCGATGAACGAGCAACTTGAGGCGCAAAACGAGATCATCCGTAGTTCCCGGGAACGGCTGCTCAATGCCGACGAGGCCGCACGGCAGGCTATCGCGGAAGAGCTTCACGGTCCTGTGCAGACGAAACTGTTCATGATCTGGCACGCGTTGAGCGCCGTCCGGGCGGACATGGACGACAACGGGTTCGATACAGAAACGCTCGCCACGTCGCTGGATGAAGCGCTGGAACAGCTGGACCGCATCCGGGAGGACGACATCCGGCTGCTGTCGCATCGGCTGCACCCCAGCATCGTGCGTGTGAGCGCGCTGGCCGGGTTGCGATCACTGCAAGAGTTTTACGAACCGACCATCCCGGTCTCGCTCGACGTTGGTGAGGAGGTCCAGGCGCTTGAACCGGCGGGCGCAAGCCGGATACCGGAGTCGGTGCGGCTGGCGGTGCATCGCGTTGCTGACGCCGCGCTCGCCAATGTCGTGAAGCACGCCGATGCCACAGAGGCGGTCATTCACTGGCACTACAACAGCGCGCATCATCTCCTGGAACTATCGATCACGGACGATGGTCGCGGCTTTGAGCCGGACGCCCGAGCTCCGAGCGGACTTGGCCTTGTCACGATTCGCGACTACGTCGACGCCATCGGTGGCAACCTGACTGTCACCTCGTTCCCGGGCGAAGGGACCGGGGTCGAGGTCGTGATTCCGTTCAGCGATGCGCAATCCGAGCCGCCCGCAAAGGCCAACGATCCCGGAGCGATTGGGTCTGTATTGAACATGCACTGGGCGCCGCCGACAGGTGATTCAGCCGCCTCCACCAGGGACGGCGACGATGACGAAAACGGACCGAGCCTTCGGCACGCCATCGGCCAGTAGTCCTTCGTGAATATGAGGAAACCGGGCCGCCGCCGGTTTCCCTGGCGTCGCGCTGTTATGAGCGTCCCGGGCGTACACTGCGGGCCGCCGCCGCAACGATGACGCCTTCACAACAGGAAAGCCCGCAATGATCGTCGACGTACACACTCATCTGCCCACCCATCGCGGCGAAGTACCGGAATCAGACCGCTCTTACGAGACCGCCATGCGCTCAGGCGACCCGACCTCCCGGACGAACTCGATCGCGGATTACCTTCGGGCGATGGAGCCGGTGGACCGCACATTTGCTTTCGGCATCGCCCCGCGGCCGTGGCTGAAGGACCGTGAGTTGATAGCGAGAGGGGGGGATCTGGCAGTCGGCGGCAAGAACCACAACGATGTCGCCGCGGAGTTGCACAAGGCGGCGCCAGAGAAAGTGATCCCCTTCATGTCGTTGCACCCGATGGACCCGGGTATGAACGACGAGTACGACCGCGCGGTCGGCGATCTCGGCTGCAAGGGGATCAAGCTCGGACCCAACTACCAGGACTTTGACCCGGTGGGCGAGGACGCCTTCAAACTCTACGCCCGGCTCGAGGCGGACGGGTTGCCGATAGTGTTTCACCAGGGCACGTCGCCGATGCGCGATGCGCCGCTCCGGTATGCGCAACCCCTCGTGATGGACCAGGTGGCGATCGCGTTCCCCGAGCTAAAGATCGTGATGGCGCACCTCGGTCACCCGTGGCACAACGATACGCTGACTGTCGTGCGCAAGCACCCGAACGTTTGGGCGGACGTCTCGGCACAGTTCTACCGACCGTGGTCTTTCTGGAACGGGATGCAGCTGTTCTACGAGTGGGGCGTAACGCAGAAGATACTTTTCGCATCTGACTGGCCGGTTACGGTTCCACAGGACAACATCGACGGGCTGCGGAACCTGAGCAAGTTCGCTAAAGATCACCATCTGCCCGTGATCCCCGAGGACGAGATTGAAGGGATCATCGACCGGGATGCGCTGGAGATCCTTGGCGTGGACTAGGGCTTTATTTGCAAGGGCGGTCCTGACTACGATTCGCAAGCCCGGGTGTCTGAGCAAACCGGACGCCGATGTGCGGCGACAAAAGAACGATCGGCAACAATCATGTGCATATGTCGCACTCCGAGGCTTGCGGCTCGATTGACGTAACGGCCAACGCAAAGGGGGTGCCGATTGGCAGACCGACCCGACGACAAACAGGACAGCAGTGGTCGCCTTTACTACGGCTGGTACATCGTCGGCGCTATGTTCTTCACGACAACGCTCATGGCGGGCTTCCGGAACGGATTCGGCGTCTTTATTCCGACGTGGGAAGAGGATTTCGGCGTCAGCGTCGGCCTTATTTCTGTCTCCGCCGGCATCGGCTGGGCCGTAAACGGATTGGTACAGCCCATATTCGGCCGATTCACTGACAGTTTCGGTGGAAGACGGGTCTTGATTTTCAGCGTCACCGCAGTCGGCCTCGGCACCGGTCTGGTCGCTTTTGTTCCCAATGTATATGCGCTGATTTTTGTGTACGGATTTGTCCTGTCGACAGCCATGGGCGGTGTGTTTCCGGTCCCGATGTTGTCGCTCATTTCGCGCTGGTTTGAGCGCAAACGCGGGCGCGCCATGAGCTTCGTCGCGCTCGGAGCGTCCATTGGCGGACTCCTCATGGTGCCCCTCACCGGGTTCTTGATCGAGTTGATCGACTGGCGAGTGATATGGGCAATGGTCGGCGCCGCGATCCTCGTCCTGGCTCTGCCGTTGCTGGTGATGATCGTCCGCAGCGATCCGGCCGATATCGGCCTCGTCAGAGATGGAGAAGCCACGGATGACGGAAGAAACACCGGTATTTCGATTCCGGTCCGCGTGGCTCCACTGGAGACGAGCCACTGGCGCGAGTCGTTCCATTCCGCGCCTATGTGGCAGCTTTCACTGGCGTACTGGGTATGCGGTATCACCACCGCCATGATCGCGGTCCACTACGTCACATGGGCCGAGACCGAAGGAGTTTCAACCGGCACGGCGGCGCTTGCCCTTGGAGTGTTGTTCGCCATCAACGGCATGGGACTCATCATCGTTGGATGGGTTTCTGACCATATGCCTCGGAAGAACCTCCTGGGCGCGGTGTACTGGATCCGCGGGCTGGCGTTCCTGTCTTTGATATTCCTGTCTGGCACCACGGCCCTGTGGACGTTCGCCATCCTGGGGGGAGCTTCATGGCTAGCGACGGTGTCGCTCACAACGGCGTTGACGGCAGACGTTTATGGCACGCGAAATGTGGGAATGATCAACGGCCTGATCAATATGGCGCACCAGCTGGGCGGAGGCCTCGCCGTGATAGTTGCAGGCTTCGTTTTCGATGCATGGGACACGTACGATCCGGCCTTCGCCGGGGGAGCCGCGTTCCTGTTCCTGGCCGGGACAGCGAGCTTCGCCATCCGTGAACGGCGGTATTCGGTCCGCTACCAGCCGCCGAGCATCCCCCCGGTATCCGTAGGGGCGGCGGCTTCTGACGGCGACTAGGCAGGCTCCAGCGATCGTCGAAGGCTGTGATCGGTCGCGCCCGGTCGGCATCCAATAAGCGAGAATGTCCCCGCACGTCCGTTTGTGTGAGCCACTTATCGGAGTTACCTACTTGGAAGACCAGCCCGGAGCATCCCCCGCCTTGCCCGAAAACGAACCGGGCGATGGCATCTTTTACGGCTGGTACATCGTCGCTGCGATGTTTTTCGCCACGTTTGTCGGCGTCGGCACGCGCCAGGGTTTCGGCGTTTTCGTCAAAGCCTGGGAGGATGATTTCGGGACCAGCGTCGGCCTGATTTCAGTGGCCGCCGGAATCGGGTGGGTGGTAAACGGGATACTCCAGCCCGTGTTCGGTCGCCTAACGGACACGTATGGCGGCCGGCGCGTGATGATCATCAGCATTGCCGCACTGGGTCTCAGCACAATCGCCGTGGGTCTCGTGCCGAACGTCTATTTCCTCATCGCCGTGTATGGTTTCGTTCTCTCGGCCACATCGGGCGGCGTGTTCCCGATCCCGATGTCATCAGTGGTGTCCCACTGGTTCCAGCGAAAGCGGGGCACGGCCATCAGTCTTTTCACTGCCGGCGGCTCGGCTGGCGGGATAGTCATGGTGCCGTTCGCCGCCTATTTACTGATCATCTCCGACTGGCGCACGGCATGGCTCGTGATGGGCGGGATAATACTGTTCCTCGGGATGCCGCTGCTGGTGGCGATCGTTCGAGACGATCCGAGCGACCTAGGACTGGAACCGGACGGGGGGCCAGGAAAAAGCGAGGCAACGGACGAAAATCTAGAGCACACGACGCACCCGATAACGATCAGGGTCGCACCGCTCGAAGCCAACAGGTGGAGCGAGTCTTTCCGCTCTGCGCCGATTTGGCAGTTATCGCTCACCTTCGCTGTTTGCGGGGTGACCACCGCCATGATCTCGGTCCACTTTGTCCGATGGGCGGAGACCGAAAACATCTCGGCCGGAACAGCAGCCCTGGCGTTCGGTGTGCTCAGCGCCATCAACGGCGCCGGGCTTATTCTCGCGGGATGGATCTCTGACCACATGCCGCGCAAAAATTTGCTGGCGATCGTTTACTGGGTAAGAAGCCTCGCTTTTCTGGCGCTGATCTTCCTGCCCGGGCACATGGCGCTGTGGACTTTTGCGGTTCTCGGCGGGGCGTCCTGGCTGGCGACACTTCCGCTAACTTCGGGCCTGACCGCAGACGTGTACGGACTCCGAAATATCGGCACCTTGAACGGCCTTGCTCAGATGTCTCACCAGATTGCCGGGGGTACGGCCGTGGTGGTCACAGGGGTGGTGTTTGCGGTGTGGGACACCTACAACCCGACCTTTGCCGTCGGCGCCGCGCTACTGGCGCTTGCAGGGCTGGCGAGTTTCCTGATCCAGGAACGCAAGTACTCCATCCGGTACCAGGCCCCCGGTCCGTTGTCCCCGGCCAGGGCTCCGGTCGCAACAGCTTCCGACGGGGGCTAGGCCGGAGTGGTTGGAATCTACGGCGCGCTCGCGACGTCACTTGGGCTGTTGCTCCACCACGCGGAGTCTGTTGATCCGACGTTGATCGAGTGGATCAAGGACGAGATTGACGCCATCTTCGGGTTGAGCGCGACGACCATAGTGGTCGTGCTGGGAGCGGTGACGCTGGCGTTCCCGATCGGGTTGATGTCGCTTGCGTGGCGGCGCGCCAGGAGGGCACGACCGCGCCGGTGACGACGAGGCCCTCGCTGGATTGACCGTCTCGAACCCCTCCCGAACTGCCTGAGGACTCCATACGCCTCCTTTCGCAGGACGAGGCGTTCGCCATCAAACGCGAATTGGGGATACCCCGGATCTTGCTCGTGCAGTCAACAGGTTTTTTACTTAATATTGACGAATATCTGTAATAGCATGTGGTGCTGAATGCCGGAGTGGACTATTCCACCTGTTGTGCTGCGTCCTGTCTGTGAGAAGACAGGCAGAACGGACCTAGCTGTAGGGAGTGGGGCGCCCGCAAGCCGCCTGTTGTTGCCGAAATGCCGCTGGCGTCGCGCACCGTCGTACCGAACGGGTCGCGCTCTCCTCGTCCGGACCGGATCACCGCACGGGGACGGGAAAAGTCGTTTATCTCCGGAAGTGGGTTGAGATGGGCCACCAGATGGGTACCACGAGCGCCAGACAGAAAATCCGACTGCTGATAGTGGACGGCCACACGGTCATTCGTGAAGGTCTGAGCCTGATTTTGTCGGCCGAATCTGATCTCGAAGTGATCGGCTCGGCGAGCAACGGGCAGGACGCCGTGGAGATCGTCACGGCCCAGAAGCCTGACGTGGTGATCATGGATCTCAACATGCCGGTAATGAACGGTGTGGACGCCATAAAGCAGATCCGGGGCAACAGGCCGGAGGCAGAATTGATCGTACTTTCCAGTCACCAGAACAGACGTGAGGTGCGGGAAGCCAGCGACTCGGGCGCACACGCTTACTTGCTCAAGGACCGACCGACAGAGGATCTTGCGCGGGCCGTTCGCAATGCATATGCGGGGAGATCCAGCCTCAATCCAGAGATCGCGGCAGCCGTGCTGGCTCACCTGTCTGAAAAGCCCAGGCATCGCCACGACAACGCGGAGATGACATCGATGGAAGTGCGCGCTCTCGAGATGCTCCGGGACGGATCCTCAATTGCCCAGATAGCCACGGCGATGGCGATCTCCGTGAACACCGTGAAATCACGGTTGAGCCGGATCTACGAAAAACTCCTGGTGAAAGGCCGAACCCAGGCGGTAGCAGAGGCGTTACGCCGCAAACTCATAACTCATGGTTCAACGGGATCATGAGAAGGGCACTTCTGTAGTTTCCTGAACCCCGGGGGTTCAGGAACCCGGGGCCAACCGGGAATGGTTAAAGCCCCGTAGAAGGGGCGGTAATGGGATCGGGATTCGAGCCCTGAAGGCGGATTAACGCTGATCGATCAAGACGAGACACTGGACAGGTTGTTACCGGCGCAGGCCGTGCCGAGGCGGTTGCGCGAGTCGCTCGCGCTCGCGGAGATTGGCCGCGCCGTAAGTGAATCGGAAAGACTTGAAGGTCTGTATGAACAGATCGCGACCTCCGTGCGGGAGCTGCTACCGGCTGACCGGGTAGTCCTGGTCCTCGTGGCGCCGGAAACCGGAGAGTTGTACGGGGAGTTCGTGTCCGAAGCCGCCGGCGGGGCGCCGCGTGCGGGCTCCCGCGAACTTCTGGGAGAGCGCTACATCCTCGACGAAATTCGCGTCTCCGGTGACCCCGCGAGATTCGACGATGTCCAGTCCGTGCTAAACGGGTTTTCCGGCATGGCGAACGCAGTCAGCCCGGGGATACGATCCGGAATCTACGCCCCGCTCGTTGTGCGCGGTTCCGTTATCGGGATCCTGGGTGCTGACGGCCGGGAACACGCGGCTTACTCGGACGACGATCTTGACCTGCTTGTACGGATAGCCAATCAGATCGCCGGGTCAGTGGCGAGCGCACAGTTACAGCAGGCGATGGAGCGCGAAACCAGGGAACGCGAGTTACTGGCTGAGATAGGCAGGGCGGCGAGTTCCACGCTTGATATGGATCAGGTGCTCGATCGTGTTTTCGAGAAACTGAATCGTCTTGTGCCGGCGGACCGCGTCTCCATTGGCGTGCTGTCAGAGTCGACAGGATCACTGGGTTTCGCGTACACCAGTGGGGTCGTCATTCCGCCTCTGCCGGGCCGAACCGCGCCGCACCCCTCCGCTGATGGGTTGCCCGCCCTCGTGGTCAACGCCGGAACGAGCCGAATCATCAACGACCTGTCCGAAGTGCTGGATGAAGCGCCGGGAGCGGCCCGACCCATCGAAGTCGGTTTGAACTCGGCAATCCTCGTCCCGTTGATATCCGGTGACGAAACCATCGGCGTTTTCGCGGTCAATGCCTCGGACCGGCACTCCTACACGACGCACGATCTGGATCTCATGGAACGCCTCGCACCCCATCTCACCGGGGCGATCATAAATGCGCGCTTGCACGCCGAAGTCGATACGAGGGCACGCGAAGAGGCGATGCTGGCCGAGGTCGGTCTCGTCGTTACGTCATCTCCCGAGTTCGGCGACGTGATTGATTCCCTGGTCGAGTTGATCTCGAACGTGATCCGGTTTGACCGGATTACGATCGTCAGCATCGATGAAGCAACGGGCATTTCCAATACCCGTTTCGTTTCGGGAATACCGGTCGAAGGTTTCGTACCCGGGGACTCCCATGTAATACCGGCCCGTGCGCTTGAAACGACACGAAAGATCGGGAACGTCGAGGTCATGGACAGCACGGCCCTGCACGACGTGGACAGCGCCCGTACCGAAAACCCCGCGCGAGCTGCCGGTCTACGTACCGGGATGTCTGCGAATTTGATGTCCCGTGGCGTCATCGTGGGGAACCTGAGCGTGCGATCGAAGAATCCCGACGCGTACGGCCCGCGGGATGTTGAGCTCCTGAGGAGAGTGTCGGTTCAGATCGCCGGGGCCTTCGCAAACTCTGAGTTGCACCAGCAACTTGAGCGACGGGCGCGGGAAGAGACTCTGCTGGCGGAGGTTAGCCGCGCCGTTAGCTCATCGCCGGACTTCGGAGACGTTTTCGACACGGTCGTCGACTTGATTTCGCAGTTGATCGATTTCGATCGTTTCGCGATGACTAAAATCGACGTCGAAACGCAGCTCGCCCACACGCGGTTTGTCTTCGGGACCGCCGTTGAAGGGTTCGCGCCCGGAGACTCGTTCAAGTTGAATGGCGAGCTCTTCGACGCGGGGTATTTCGACACCCGCGGATCTTACTTCGAGGTCGGCGAGCTTGAAGAACAGGTCGGTTATACGGCCGAAAGACTGGCGAGCGCCGCCGGACTCCGGTCAGGTGTCGGCGTCAACCTGCGATCCCGAGGTCGGCTGATAGGAAACCTGAGTTTTCGCTCAAGGTTTTCTGGCGCCTACGACGCGAGAGACCTGGATCTCCTTGTACGCATCGGCGATCAGCTTGCAGGCGCTTTCGCCAACTGGGAACTCCTCCTGGAGGTGGAGCGGAGAGCCGGCGAGGATTCCGTACTGGCGAAAATCGGCAGGAAGATATCGTCCTTATTCGATCCTGATACTGTCCTCGAACTCATCATGGATGACCTGCGGGAGATCGTGAACGTCGATCGCTCGGTTATCTCCCTGGCGAACAGGGACACGGGCTTACTGGAGTTCAGTTTCGTTTCTGGCAAGCCGCTGGAGTCCGAGGGCAGAGGTAGCAAGAGCGACTCTCTTCCTAACGGCATTTCGGAACGGGTCGTATCGACCGGCGCTCCCGTCGTCATCGGCGATATTCCCGCGTTTATCGACCGTATTTCCGGGGTGGACGAACTCCAAAGCGCTGGATTCAAGTCCGCTATATCCGTGCCTCTTATATGGGACGACAAGGCGATCGGCGCCTTCGGGTTCGCGTCTGAACAGTTCGAGACGTATGACGATCGGACGGTCGATTTCATACGCCGGGTTTCCGGGATGCTGACGGGATGGATGATGAACGTGCAGCTTCGCAGCAGGCTTGAGCGGCAGGCGCAGGTCAATGCCGTTATCGCCGCTATCGGCCGGGACTCCGGGTCGTCGCTCGATCTGAATCTCTCGATGGCGAATGTCGTTCCGAAGTTACGAGAATTGATGACGGTCGACAGGCTGGCGCTGGGCGTGATCGATACCGGGTCGGACCGATTGCGAGTCGTATACAACGCCGGGATCGGTTCTGACGGTATCGCCGGTACCGACGACATCTTGCTGCCGTCTGACGGCCTGACATCCCGAGTTTTCCATACGGGTGAATCCGTGCGCAGCAACAATATCGAGGAGCTGGTGGACGAGATCCCGGGTGTTCAAATTATTCTGAACGACGGGCTCAATTCGACCATCGTCGTCCCGCTGCTATGGGAGAGAGAGACCGTCGGGATTCTCGGCATTGCGGCCACGGAACGCGGCGCTTATCAACCCGCCGACCTGGAGATTGTTGAGCGCGCCGCTCAACTCCTGGCCGGGGCCGTGGTCAACGCGGCTTTGCATGATCGGGTCGAGCGACGGGCGAGAGAAGAAACCGTCCTCTCCCACATCGGCCGCGTCGTGAACTCGTCGGTTAGCCTCGACGAAGTGTACGGACCGTTCGCCGAACTCGCCGGGCGGCTCGTGCCATCGGATCGCATCGTGATCACCACACTCGATGACCGGGAACACTTTGTCGCGCGTTATGTAAGCGGTTCGGCTTTACCCGGTCGCGAACCCGGGGAGCGCATTCCATTGGAAGGATCGCTTACCGAGATCTGCCTCTCCTCGGGTGAAACGGTGTCCTGGTCGAAAAGCGCGTTCCCGGATAACTACTGGGCTGACTGTCCAGCATTACGACCGGTGTTGGATTCAGGAATACGGGCCATCCTGGCTATCCCGCTGTCGGTGCAAAACGTGATGTTCGGGACTCTTTTCTTCACGACTTCCGAGGACCGTGCCTACTCCGAACACGAAACGTCGCTCGGCGAGGCGGTGGCCGACCAGATCGCCGGTGGAATCAGTGGAGCATCTCTTAGAGAGGACGCCTCGCGGCGAGCGATCGAAGAATCGATGCTCTCGGACGTATACGAGGTCATCAGCTCATCACTCGATTTGGGTGACGTGTTCCCTGGATTTGCAAAAAAACTGGCGCTGTTACTGCCCACCGACAAAGTGGAAGTGAACGCGATCGACCACGAATCCGGTGAATGGGTCGACCAGTACGACTGGCACGCAGAAACGTTGCCGGACGGGTTTTTCACCCGTGGACCGATGCCCGGATCCGCCACGGAGGTTGCTGCGACCACGCGTGAGGCTTTCGTGCTGGGCGATTCCAGCTCAGATGGTCGTTCACTAACCGACTTCCCGGGAATGGTTCCCGCATACGAGGCGGGTATAAGATCCACCGCCGTGGCCCCGATGATGTCCGGTTCCGATGTGTTCGGCGCTCTTTTCGTTCACTCAACTGAGTCCGACGCTTTTACCGAAGACCAGATCAACGTCGTCCGGAGGGTTGCCTTGATGCTGGCCAGCGCCGTGTCAAACGCAACTCTTCTCAAACAATCGGAGATGTCCGCACGCGAGCGAACCGTGCTGGCAGAGATTGCCCAGATGGCCGGGTCGACCCTGGACGTGGAAAGCCTGTACGAAAACGCCGCCGCGCCGCTGAACAGGTTGGTCCCGTATGACCGAATGTCAATTGCTACATTTGACACGGAAGCGGGAACCTGGCGGACGGCGTTCGTTGCGGGCGCCGAGTTGAATGATGTGGATCAGGGCGGGAGCCAAACAACTGCTACCGAAACCTCCAAGTACATCGCCGAGACAAGGCGTCCGTTACTACTGCGCCACCCGGCTGACTACGGCGGCAGGTTCATAGACAACAGGGGATTCAAAGCGGGGATGAAGTCGCTCATCCTCGTGCCCGTGATCTGGGCGGATCAAGTCATTGCCGTTATCGCCCTGCACTCGCAAACCGAGTACGCGTATGGTCACCACGAACTTCGTCTAGCGGAGGAGGCGGCATCTCAGATTGCGGGCGCAATAACAAACGCAAAACTGCATGCCCGGGTGGATCAACAGGCCAGGGAACAGGCGTTGCTGGCGAGGATCGGCCGGGTAATCAGCTCCGCCAGCAGCCTCGACGGAGTATTTGAACAGTTCACGGAACTCGTACTGGAGTTGATCCCTGCAGGCCGGGTTGAGATCACTTCACGCGCGCACGTTGCGGCGGATGAATTGGTGCGTCGCATCGCAACATCCGGGCCAGAGGTTCCCGGCCGCGGAGACCACGACATCATTCCGGTCGAAGGGTCCATGACTGAACATGTTATGGACAGCGGAGCGGTGTTCGTTTGGCCCGATCCGGGGAACACGGATGAACCCGAGCCAGGCATCCCGGGATTGGTTCCCGCCCTGAAAGCGGGGCTGAGTTCGATCATTTCGGTTCCCTTGCAGGTCCTCGACCGGTCTATCGGGGTTTTGCACTTGAGTAACCTCGATGGCCGGCGATTCTCGGCAAAAGATGTCGAACTTGGTGAGGCGGTTGCTGACCAGATCGCGGGTGCCCTGGCCAATGCAGATCTGTTCGCCCAGACGGAGCGGGAAGCGCGTGAGCGGACGGTACTGGCAGAGATCAGCAAGATTATTGGATCCTCGTTTGATTTGAAGAGGATCCATATTGAAGTATCCGAGCACGTTCGATCCTTGCTCTCGTACGACCGGATGAGCCTCGTGAAAGTGGATCGGGAGCTCGACACGCTTGTTTCACTCCACACGGTGGGACTACAGGTGCCGGCATGGGCCGAAGGGAAAGAGCAGCCCCTCTCAGGTTCCGTTGCGGAATACGTGACGGAGACCCGGGCCGGGGTGCTGGTGGCCGTCGAAACTCCGCAGGAGTTTGTTGATCGATTCCCGGCGCAAGCGCCGGTAGTCGAATTTATGGAATTGAGGTCGTTGATCGCCGCGCCCCTGATCCGAGACGGGGATGTCTTCGGCGTACTTCATCTCTCTTCCGAAACTCCTGGCGCGTATTCAGAATCCGATCTGCATCTTGCGGAAAGGATCGCTTCCCAGATAGCGGGTGGTGTGATCAACGCGGACCTGTTTGCACGCAGCGAGGAGTACGCGCGTGAACGGGAACAACTGGCAGAGATCGGTCGGATCGTTGGTTCTACCCTGGAACTGGATGATTTGTGGACGCGGATAATCGATCCGATCAAGAAACTCATCACATACGATCGATTTGCCGTGGTGCTGCTCGATCAGGACTCGGGCGATAGATGGACCGCGCTTGGTGACGGGGCGGAATTGATGAGGGCTGAATCCGGAGCCATCTGGAATGAGGGTGCAAATTCGGTTCGAATATGGGATTCCGGGAATCCGATATTGATAGATGACGTTCGAACCGACGACCGTAACGCTGGATACATGTGGGCGGCAGAGGTGGCGACCGGCTTCCGGTCCAAGGTCGGGGTACCGGTCACATTCAACGCAGAATTAGTCGGAGAGATCGACATCAAGTCTTTCCGACCAGACGCGTTTACGGCTCAGGATGTAGAACGCCTGGAAGCCATCGCCGGACTTATCGCTGGTGCCGTGGCGAATGCCCGGCTGCACGCGGCCATCACGAGGGGCGCGGAGGAGGAAAAGACACTTTCCGAAATCGGTCGCATGGCGAGTTCATCCCTGGAATTCGGTACGGCGTTCGATGAGTTCGCTGACTCTGTCGGTAGATTGATTCCATTTGATCGATTCGTGGTGATGGGACTCGATCCTGATGCCCGAATCTTGCGGACGCACTTCGTCGCCGGGCGCGAAGTTGCGGGCTGGGAGGCGGGCACATCTCACGTCATTTCAGGCTGGCAACAGGGCGATCAGTTGTTGCCGCCGGGGGGGGTTGCTGATCGAGTCGGATGAGTACACGGGCCCGAATGAGGATGCGATGGTAGCGGCCGGTCTTGCCACGTGCGCATCGGTGCCTATGACCTGGGAAGATCGGACCATCGGCGCGCTTTCGGTACGTTCCGAGCGACGCGGTCATTTCACGCCGCATCACCTGGAACTGCTAGGGCGGGTTGCGCAACAGATCGCCGGCAGTGTGGCCAACTCAGAGCTTCACCGCGTGCTGTCTGACACTGAAGCACGCACCCGCGCCGTGGTCGAGACGGCAGCGGTCGGCATCGTAACGGCCGATTCAAAACTCACAATCGAGACCGTCAACGACGCGGTTCTCAGTATCTTTGGTTACGCCAGGGGAGAGCTGATCGGCAAGAACGTCATGGTGCTCGCGGGGGAGCCTTACCGAAGCGAGCATGAAGAGTATCTGGACCGCTACGAGAAGACCGGGGTCGCTCGGGCTATCGGCTCGTACCGTGAAGTCGAAGGGATGCGCAAAGACGGAACGGGTTTCCCGATAGAACTTGAAATCGCCGAGGTGAACCTGGAGCAAGGAAAGATGTACACGGCGATAATCCGGGACATCACGGACCGAAAACGGGCCGAACGTGAACTAGCGCAGTTGAATGAAAGCCTGGAGCAGCGTGTCGTGGACCGGACATCCGAGCTGGAAGCGTTTTCCTACTCGGTGTCCCACGACTTGCGAGGCCCGCTGGCTATGAACGCGCATCTTGCCGAGCGGTTGCTTGAGTCTGACCGGGGCACGCTATCCGAAACCGCCCAGAAATACATCGAGTTGATCGCACGCTCATCCCTGGAGAGCGCAGAGCTGGTCACCGACCTTCTGAATTTCTCACGCCTCGGCAAACAGGAAATGACTATCGAGCGAGTAGACCCGATAGTGATTGTGGAGTCCATCCAGACCGAGTTGGGCGAGTTGAATCCCGGGGTCCGGTGGGCCGTGGGTGACATGCCATTTTGCCAGGCGGACCCGGGCTTGCTCCGGCTGATCTTTACAAACCTGATGAGTAACGCCTGCAAATTCACGAAGCCGGGACGAGAACCGTTGGTGGAGATCGGAGCGGCCGATTTCGAAGGCGAATGCGCCTACTTTGTACGCGACAACGGTGTTGGTTTTGAAATGGCTGACGCCGAAAAGGTGTTCGGTGTATTCGAACGCCTGCACCGTCCCGAAGATTACCCGGGTACCGGGGCGGGACTGGCGATCGTACGCCGGATCGTCGGCCGCCATGGCGGCCGAGTCTGGGCAGAGTCCGCGGTCGGCAAGGGCTCAGCGTTCTTCTTCACGCTGCCGCGCAAGGACGAGGATGTGCCGTCAATACAAGGCGATCTGACGGACCGGACCGACGCGTTATTGCACGCCGGGCCGGCAGAATCTCCGGCTGCGCCGTAATCCTCTTGGTGAGCGGTCGCGCGATATCTGCCCGGCACCAGCCGCGCCACGTTTGACGCTCTCGGTCGCGCCCATGGATAAAGCGAGTCGCGTACCGCGCGATCTGGAAAGAAAAGGGTGTTGGTTCAGGTTATTTCGTCAGGCCTCACCTCCCTGCGTTCCGCGGCGGAGAGTTCCACCGCCCGGCATAGCTGCACTACTCTTTTGCCCTCCTCGCCCGTCAGATGGAGCTCCCTACCCCCGGCGATCCCGGTGACGAAGTCATTGACGCCGTCTACGAAACTCGTTCCCCAGTCGGAATCGATATCGGTGAACTCGGTCGTTGCTCCGTCCCGGTAGATCACGAGCGGGGGCCTGTCCAACAGCTCGGAGGAACACCTGTTTATCCATATGAATCCCCTGGAGCCGGTTAGTTCTATCCATTCGTCCTCCGGGCGGCCGTATTTCGTGGGTATCAGGAGGTCGTTTGATTGCACAGCCTCAAGCGTTCCGTAATGTCCGCCCTCCTTGTATTGCCACATGACCATAGCCGGGCAATCGATCTGCCAGCCGTACTGGATAGGCGTATGGGTGATCCACGAATAAACCTTCTCGACATCTCCCATGAACATCAACGCGATCGCGAACAGGTGTGAACCGTAATCGAACATGATCCGGCCTCCGCCGCCCCTTTCCGGATCGAATCTCCACTCCCAGCGCCTGTACGGCACCTCCCAATCTTCCCCCTCGGTACCCAGCACCACTTTCATCCTGATAGAGATGGGCTCTCCGACGGCCCCCGATTCCCATAATTCCTTTGCCTTCACTATGGGCGGGTAGTGACGGAAATTCTCGAAGTTGCGGAGGACCTTCCCGGAGGCCTTCGCCGCCGCAATCAGCGCGTCGCATTCCTCCATGGTGAGCGCCATCGGTTTCTGCATCGAGACGTGTTTGCCCGCCTCGAGGGCGGCTATGCCGATCTCGGCGTGCAGGTGGTGGGGAGTGATGATCTCCACGGCGTCGACCCCGGGGTCAGCGAGGAGATCCCGGTAATCCAGGTAGGCTCGTGTCACTCCCCATTCAGTGGACCTGCGCTGAAGCAGATCGGGGTCCGTATCGCAGATGGAATACAGCTCCACCGAGGGGTTGTCCCTGTAACCCAGGTAGTGCATGTCGGTGACATTGCCAGTTCCTATGAACCCGACTCGCAGTTTCTCCATTCCGGTTTCCTCCGCGTCTGATTGGCGTTGAGGGTTGAGATCAAACCCGCCGTCGTATGCCCAGGTTTGTACCCCCCTCCGGGGTGAAGCCATACGGCTCTTTTGCGCACTGACTTAACCGGCGCTTTATGCACCGCGGCCATCGCCCAACCGGGCCGACCCGCGTCCGCTCACGTTCCACGTTCTCGGCCGCTATAGGCCGAACTGCTCACCCCTTCTTCCAGCTCAAGAGCGGCGACAGGCGGTCCAGGATGATGTCTATCTCTTCGAAGTCGATGGTGTCCATCACGCGCCGGGACGGGATGCGCATGGTTGTGCCGGCGATCACGCCGCGCTTGTGGAGGATGGCCTTGTACGCGCCCGCGCCGTAGAGGGACTCAAACGTTATCGCCGGAAGTATCTGCTGGTACATGTCGCGGGCTTCGTCCGTGACGACCTGTTGTCCCTGGTCGTCCGTTCCGCCCCGCTCCAGCGCGTCCCACACCGCCACGGCGGCGTCCGTGATCTGACAACCCGGCATCGTGCCACACGAACCTCTCCGGTACTCGTCAAGGACGTAGCGCCCGCCGACTCCACCCATCACGCCTTTGCAGGCGTCACCCGCGCCTTCCAGCACTGCCGTGATGACGTGCCCGGGAGGCATCGATTCCTCTTTGAGGTACTGGATGCTGGGAACCTCCTTCAGGAGTCGAATCATCACCTCGTTCGGGATCACCGTTCCTGCGGGCGGCGTGTGGTTCTGGATGAACAGGGGAATCGATATCGCCTCGCCCACGGCGCGGTAGTGCTCCTCCATTTGCGCGGCCCCGGCAACGCGCTGCGGCGGCAGCACCATCACGGAGTCTGCGCCCGCCTCCTGTGCGGCCAGCGAGCGTGCTATGGCGTGCTGTGGCGACACGCCGGTCGTACCGGCCACGAACGGCACGGCGCCGTTGGTCACCTCTACACCCACCCGAACGACCTCGTCTCGTTCATCATCCGTGAGCGTGAAAAACTCGCTGGCGTTCACCGGCATCACGATGCCATGTGCGCCCGCCTCGATGCAGAACTCGACGCAATTGCGGAGGCTTTCCCAGTCGATCGACCCGTCCTCATGGAACGGCGTGACCGGGATGGTGAAAACCCCGCGCCACCGGGTGTTTGCGGTTGTCATGCGCGACTCCGTGATAGTTCCTAGCCTCGTTTGCAGCTCTAATCGAGCGGGCCGGGGCCATTCTGTTGGCCGCAGGGAGGTGTGTCCAGCGGCCGGGCCAGGCGTGCGACCTGCTCATGACATGAGCACAGACGCCGATGCCGGTTACAATCCGCCTTTCGGAACGCTTCAGTCGCAGGCCCACACCCGTTAGCCCGGCTCGTCAAACACGAGGAGAACCCGATGCCAGACACCATGCGCGCCGCCCTGGATGACGGTAATGGGACCGTAAGCGTCCACCAGCGTCCGATGCCCGAACGGTTTCCCGGCTCGGCCCTGATCGCTATAAAACAGGTCGGAATATGCGGGTCAGACCTCCACATGAACAACGAGCGGTCGCAGCCGCAGACACTCCCGTCCGGCCACGAGCCGACGGGTGAGGTCGTTGAGGTACCGCCGGGCGAGGTACGCATACAACCCGGCGACCGCGTGGCCATCGAGACGATCGGTTCCGGAAAGGCCTGTGAAGCCTGCTACTTCTGCCGTACCGGCCAGTACCGTCACTGCATCGACAAGGCTGAAGAGTCCGGCGGCGCTTTCGCGGATTACATGACCCGTACTCCCCTGGGCCTGCACAAACTGGCGGACAACATGTCCTGGCAAGACGGCGCGCTCGTCGAGCCACTCGCCGTTTCCGTCCACGCCGTCCGATGGGGTGGGCTGAAGGGTGGCGACACGGTCGCGGTCGTCGGGTCCGCGACGATCGGCCTTGCGGCCATAGCGGCGGCGCGATCCCTGGGCGCACGGAAGATCGTGGCGTCCGCCCGTTACCCACAACAGAAAGAAATGGCGGAGCGCTGTGGAGCGGACCTCGTCGTCGGCAGCGAACCGGGCGAGTTGGAGGACGCCGCACAGTCCATGACCGACGGCCTGGGCGCTGACGTTACGGTGGAGACGGTGGGCGGCACATCGCTGGCGCCGCTGGAAACGGCGTGCGGCGCCGCGCGTTCCCAGGGCACCGTCATCGTCGTTGGCGGATTCCGGGGCGTCCTCCCGTACGCCTTCCTGCCCCCGATGTTGTCCGAGTTGACGTTCAAGCTTTCGTCCTGCTACGGGATCGTCGACGGGAAGCACGACTACGACGTTGCGGTCAACATGCTGGCCAGCAAGGACACCGGGTTCAACGACATCGTGACCCACAGCGTGTCACTGGACGAGATCGAAAAAGGTTTTGACCTGGCGTACGACAAGACCAGCGGCTCGGTAAAGGTTCACGTAACCGTCTAAAGCCTATGGCCCCCGGGGGGGGTCGGCGCTTGCGGCGGCACTTTGTCCCCGCCGTTGTTGTTCGATTCTTTCCGTTTTCTTCCCGGACGCGTTGCCCGGCGATCTTCGTCGCGCCACAACCCTTACTGAACGGCTGACCTGACCGTGTCATTCTCGCGGGCCGCGTGGTTCAACAATCCCTGACCGAATAGAACGTCGGTCGCTCGTGTCCGGGTTGGATATTGATCGCAAGTGGTCTGTGTGCTCCGCAGTTCCACTTTCCGCCGTGTCGCCGCAGGCCCATCTCGGGCCTGCGGTGGCCATGCGGTCCGGCCCCGGATCGCCAGACATGGCCCCCCAGTTCTCCGACGACCAGGTGCGGCCAGGTCATCCGGCGACGAAGCGCCGCAAGGCTCGGCTCCCGTGAACCGGACGGCTCATTTGGAGAGCCAGAGGGCGGTCCCGAGATGCTACCCGCGGCGCTCCCCAATCCCGGACACACGCGAGACGATCTCTTCACGAAGCACGACCAGGAACGACCCCGGACGGCGGAACGTAACGGGGAATCACGGACCTCCTGCCAGTGCCGGAACCAGCGAGAAGACAGAGAGGGAATAACCATGACGATGATCGAGGAGACCAAGGTGATCCAGTTCGATCCAGCGCCGGCCAGATCCGGGGACGAATCGGCAGAGGTTGCGAAAGACAATCCCGATGGAGGAAAACTCCTCGAATTCGGGATAGCGCCGCGAAAGGCGGTGACGTCACGTGCCGGCAGTCCGGCCGTGTCCGTCGTGGTTGTCACCAACGACGATGAGATGCGGCACGGCCTGGCCAATCAGCTGGATGGTTCTTTCGGCGTCGAGCTCCTGGCCGCGACCGATGACCCGATCATGGCGGTGGCTTTCGCACAGGGCATGGCGCCGGAGGTAGCGATCGTCGGGGTTGATCCCGGGCATGAGCAACTCTGGGTCAAGACCGCCCACGCCATCCGCGAGGCAAGCCCGGAGACCGGGATAGTCGTGATCGCCGAGGACACCGAAACCGAATACGTTGAGGACAAAATCAGCCGGGATGTCGGCGGATGGTCCTACCTGCTTCGTAAAAACGCAGACGATTCTGATTCACTCATGCGGGCGATAGACGGAGCGGCCTGGGGCCTGGTCACTGTTGACCCTTCTGTATACGACGCCGGCGCCGTGGTGCTTTTTGGACTGAGCAGCGATGAGCAACAGACGCTGAGGCTTATGGCGCTCGGGTACGCGGATGAGGCGATCGCGGAACGCATGAACTGCGGCTTGGATGCGTTGAGCGATACGCAACAAACTCTTTACGACAAACTCTCGATCGAACCCAACTCGGGCGTGGACCTTCGGGTACGGGCGGTGATGACGTATCACCTGGCGATGCGATTCGCACAGAGCGGACCGTCGGCCAACGTAATCGCCTGATCGCCAGTGTTCTTGGAAACCAGGAGCAGATAGGGAACAGTCAGACATGACCACAAGAGCAGCACATCTACCAGGAGGCGGGATCCGGATCCCATCCGGCACCGCCGCAACCATCTTGATCGCCGCACTGGCCGCGATGACCGCCGTACTCCTCCTCGCGATGCGTGGCGGGACCAGCGAAGTTAGCCGGTACGAGACGACCCTCGCGCCGGTGATCGAACGGCACAACGGCGCCGTGGCGGACTGGAACCAGTTCGTGAACGAGCACAACGCCACGGCCGTATTCTCGCTGGGGTCTTACGACGCACAGTCCGCCGAGGCAAGTCTTGCAGTGGCCACCATCGTTACGGAGATGGAAGTCATCCGAGCCGAGTGGGCCGCCGTCGTTCCGCCATTGAGCCGGGCCGAGCCGCACACACTTGTACTTGCGGCAATGGACCTGACCCTGCGGGGCGTCACCGGCGTCGCCGCCTACTTCGATTCGGCTTCAACGGGCGGCGCCGATTACTCGCAAGCGCAGGCTTCGCTGGCCATGATCGACGAAGCGTCCATTTACTGGGCGCAGGCTAAATCTTTCGAGGGCTAACTCCGCCGTAAGTCCTCATTCGACTGGAGAGTGGCCGCCGCCGAATGGGCGGAAGTACTCCGATCCCTCTCCGGACCGTCCTGGGCGGACGGCCATACTCCAGGCGATTCCAGGGACGCCCTTTCGGGGGCGTCCTCTTCGCGTCCGGGCAAATCCCGGGAACCTGAAACATTCTTGAAACACTCGCGCGTTAGGATCGTACTCGCCCCGCCTGGGCGCGCGGGTTGTTGATCAGATTACGCGCATCATCTCGGCCGCGATATGACTGCGGCGGCTGGAGATATATCATTTCCGCCGAGCATTAGGTGGACACGGACCGTCCGAACCCCGGACGACGGTTATTTGACTGGAGACATGGATGCCCTACAAAGCTGAATACATCTGGATCGACGGTAGCCAGCCGACGGCAAAATTGCGATCCAAGACCAAAGTCATAGCGGACGGCGTAGAGCCGATGATCTGGGGATTTGACGGTTCCAGCACACAGCAGGCCACGGGCGACAATTCGGACGTCGTTCTTAACCCGGTGCTGGTCGTTGGCGACCCCATCGAGGGCGGCGACAACAAGCTCGTCATGTGCGAGACGCTTCTGACCGACCTGACTCCGCACCCCAGCAACACGAGGGCGGCCTGTGCTGCCGCGTCCGAGAAATACGCCTCCTTCGACACCTGGTTCGGCATTGAACAGGAATACACGTACTTTGACGGCATCAAGCCGCTTGGCTGGCCGGACAATGGCTTCCCCGCCCCGCAGGGCGGCTACTACTGCGGTGTCGGAGCCGACGAGGTGTTCGGACGCGAGGTCGTGATCGAGCACATGGACGCCTGCATCGAGGCCGGTATCCACATCTCCGGTATCAACGCTGAAGTGATGCCCGGCCAGTGGGAGTTCCAGATCGGACCGGTGGGCACGCCTCGTGCGGCGGACGAACTCTGGCTGGCGCGCTGGCTGCTCTACCGAATCGCCGAAGATCACGGTATCTCGGCGACGCTGGACCCGAAGCCGGTCAAGGGTGACTGGAACGGCGCCGGAGCGCACACGAACTTCTCGACGAACTCGATGCGGGAAAGCTACCAGCCCTGCATCGACGCCGCAGAAGCGCTCGGTACCAACGTAGACGAACATATCGCCAACTACGGCGATCGTATCGAGGAGCGTTTGACCGGGGAGCACGAGACACAGAGATATGACCAGTTCTCGTACGGCGAGTCAGACCGTGGCGCATCCATCCGCATCCCCTGGCAGGTGGTGAAGGACCAGAAGGGTTACATCGAGGACCGCCGGCCAAACGCCAACTGCGATCCCTACATCGTGACACGTCTCATCATCGAGACGGTTTGCGGGGCCGCCAGCAAGTAACCCCATTGGGGTGCTTATCCGGGCTCAACAGGGAACCAACAGCGGCGGCGCCTTACTGGCGCCGCCGTTTTTTGTGTCCGACATCTTTCCAAAATCCGATCGAATTGACGCAAAGGCCCGGACTGTTAAATACGGGTGAGGCCGGGGCCTGCTCCGCCCGTTAGCTCAAACACGAACCTGTATCTGACTGAACGCGCTAGCGTCTTGCCACTCGCCGAGTGGCACACCCCTCACCCTACGCCCTCTCCCGACCGGGAGAGGGGAAGAAACGCGCCGGATGCCTGACCTGGGGGGCACATTGAATGCCGTACGTCCGTACTTCGAAAACCTGACGTTACAATGCGCCAGATCCCGCGACAGGAAGGTTCCTGATGGACATCCGACCGGTGCGCGGGCCGACAATACGCGAAACGGCCGACCCCAACTCCCACTCCAACACGACAGGATCCGCACTTGAAACTCACTGATCAGGACCTGATCCGCAGCATCACCAGCGAGTGGAAGGGTGAGCGTGATCGCAGCGGACGGCCGCTCGTGGACGCTGACGTCATCAAGCGCATGGAGAAGGTGACGAGCGAGGAGGCATGGGGGGTACTCCGCCGCAACGGTTATCACCACAACTTCGCCGGCGACTTCCACATCCTCCACCCGGATCGAATCCTCGTCGGCCGGGCGGTCACATGCCGGTTCGTTCCGACACGGCCTGACCTGAACAACGCCATCGAGCGTACCGGGGAAGCCGAGGGGCGCGTGGGCGGCCAGAACTCGTGGGTGATCGATGAACTGGTCGAGGATGACGTGATCGTTGTGGACCTGTTCGGGAAGATATTCGACGGGACGTTTGCGGGCGACAACCTGTCGACGGCCATTCGGGTCAGCACGAAGCGCGGAATGGTTATCGACGGCGGTCTGCGAGACACGCAGCGGATCTACGAGATGGAGGGATTCAACGCCTTCATCCGCGGCATGGACCCGTCTGCCATCAACAACGTGTCGATGCCGGACATAAATGGCATCATCCGCATCGGCGTGGCGACCTGCCTGCCCGGCGACGTGGTGCTGGGCACGATGGAGGGCGTGATGTTCATTCCCCCCCACCTCGCTGAAGAGGTGGTCGTCAGCTCGGAAAACGTGCGGCTTCGTGACGAGTTCGGGCAGCAACGAATTGCCGAGGGCGTTTACACGCCGGGCGAGGTGGACCGGGCTTTTTCGGAAGAGATGGAACGCGATTTCGAGGGTTGGTCAGCGAACCGCGGGTCCGCCTGATACTCAGGTCCAATGCAACTCACCGATACCGATCGCATCCGAAGTATCACCTCTGAGTGGGGTGGTGAGCGTGACGCGCACGGGCGGCCGCTGGTCCCCCACGAAATCCTGGAGCGGATGAAGGCGGTCACCACCGAAGAGGCATGGGGCGTGCTGCGGTCGCACGGATATCACCACAACTTCGTGGGAGGCTTCATCGATCTTTCCTCTGTGCGAAGGCCGGCCGGACACGTGATGGTCGGCCGCGCGGTCACCTGCCGCTGGGTGCCGATACGACCCGATCTGCATGACACGCTGGTCGAACTTGGAGGAGATGAAGGCCGGATCGGGTTTCTCAACTCCTGGGTTATCGACGAGATGGTGGAGGGAGACGTGCTGGTCGCCGACCTGTTCAGTCGCGTGAATCTTGTCGGAGACAACCTGACGGCGGCTATCGTGGCGAACGGCGGCCGCGGCATGGTGATCGACGGCGGCATACGTGACACGCAACGGATCATCGAGTTCCCGGATTTTGGCGTGTACATGCGACGGATGCATCCGGAAGCGATCCCGGGCGTTACGATGCCGGACATAAACGGCGTAACGCGCATCAACACGGCGACCTGCCTGCCCGGCGACGTGGTGCTCGGGACGATGGAAGGGGTTATCTTCATCCCGCCGCACCTCGCTGAGGAGGTCGTGGTCAGGTCGGAGAGCGTGCGACTCCGGGACGAGTTCGGTCAGCTGAGAATCGCCGAGGGCGTGTACACGCCGGGCGAGGTAGACCGGGAGTGGGTTGAGGATATGGAACGCGATTACGACCGGTGGGTGGCGAATCGCCGGTAGTGATCCAGACAGGCCAAAACAGTGAGGGACATAAGCATGCCGGCAGTACATGACCGTGGCGGTTGGCCGACGGGCGAGCCGATCGACCGCGAGGAGCACGAATGGGCCGACTGGGAGCGCCAGACGCAGTCGCTCCGGACGGTGCTCGAACAGAAAGGCATCATGAACGTCGACGAACTGCGGCGCGGGATCGAGTCGATCGACCCGGCGGAGTACGAAGCGTCCACCTACTTCGAACGCTGGTCGGCGAGCATCGAGACGATCCTTGTGGAGAAGGGTGTCCTGGCTACGGAAGAGATCGACGAACGGGCGAAGGCGCTGCGAGATCGCTGGGGCTACCCGGGGTGATCTCTCCAGCGGGGTTACCCAATAAATCCCTCTCCCAGCGGGAGAGGCGAGGGTGATGGAGAAGTCTGTTCATGGCAACACGTCCGCCGACGGATCCTGATATGGCCAGCAGGCCCGCGTTTTCGGCCGGTGATCGCGTTCTCGTTAAGAACGAAACACCACCCCACCACCACCGAACGCCCTGGTACATCAAAGGGCGGCGCGGCCTCGTTGTGGAGTTCATCGGGATGTACCTGAACTCGGAGACCCGGGCGCACGGTGACGATGGTTTGCCGGAACTACCGATGTACCGCGTGGAGTTTGATCAGATTTACCTGTGGACGCACTACGCGGAGTCGCCGTCCGACAAACTATGGATTGATCTGTACGAGCACTGGTTGACGCCGGCATGAGCGCCCGCATTTCAGGATTGGCCGATGTTCGTCCGGGACCGGCCCGTGACGGGGAGAGTATTTGAATGAGTGAAGCCAAAGACAAGAGCGGGTTTTTCGACACCGGCTGGCGGCCGAGCGGTGATGTGCATCGCGACGAGGACGGACGTCCTCACGATCACCCGGGGCTGCAGGAAGACGTTGGGCTGGGTGTGCGCGCCTCGCGTGCGCTCGCCATGCACGAGCTGCTGGTCGAGAAGGGTCTTATAGGCGAGAACGAGGTCGACGAGGCGATAGAGGCCTGGAGCGAGCGGGTGCCGTCCAACGGCGCAACGCTGGTGGCGAAAGCGTGGTCGGACCCGGAGTTCAGGACGAAGCTGCTTGAACACCCGAAGGAGACGGTCATCGAAAGCGGATTCGTGCCCGAGCACAACGCAGACATCATCGTGCTCGAGAACACGTCCGAGGTGCAGCACATGGTCGTGTGCACGCTCTGCTCCTGCTACCCGACAGCGCTTCTGGGCCCGCCGCCGGACTGGTACAAGAGCCTCTCGTACCGGTCACGCGCCGTTACGGAACCACGGGCGGTCATGGCCGAGTTCGGGTTGGAGCTCGAAGAGGACACCGAGGTACGGGTGGTCGATAGCAATTCCGAGTTGCGCTTCCTGGTGATCCCCAGGCGTCCCGAGGGTACCGAGGGTTGGAACGTGGAAGACCTGGCGACGCTCGTGACACGCAACAGCATGATCGGCGTGGCCGCGGCGACGGAACCGGGTACGGAATAACACTGAGATCCCACGCCTTACGCCCGATGACCGCGGCCGATGTGGCCACCTGTGCCGATCTGTTTGTCGAACGGCACCGGGCCCGCCGGTCCGCGAACCCGCTGTATCCCGAGAACCTGGACACTGTTGAAGTGGTCGCGGAGTTGATCTCCGGCTGGCTTTCGACCGGCGAGGGGATCGTGGCGGAGCGAGGCGAGCTACTCATCGGGTATCTCACCGGGCGGGCCGTGAGCGGACTGGGCGGCGTGCGGATGTCATTCATGTGGGAGTGGGCGCACGCCACCGTCGTCGATGCACCCGACACGCTGTTTTCGGAGATGTATACGGCGTGGTGCAGATTGTCAGGCCGGTCTGAAACGACGCTCCACATGGCGATCGTGTTCGCCGACGACATCTCCACCCACGACTGCCTGGTGCAAACGGGGTTCGGCCGTCACCTGATCGACGGCGGGAGGGCCGTTGGGGTTGATGCGGCACGCGGTGCCAGTGAGCCTGCCATGGTGGACGCCGAAGTATCCCGGCCGAGGTTCGATGAACTCGACATCGTGAACGAGATGGAGACGAACCTCAACGCCCACCTGGACGCGCCGCCGATCTGGCGTCCGAAATCGCCGGGCGGCGGGCACGTGTACGACCGGACGTGGATCGAGAGGCCGTCCAGGGCCCTGTTCGTGAGCCGTTCTGGAGGCCAGATCACGGGCTTTATCAGCGCAGAGGTTGGCGTCCAGGAGCCAAAATCGCTCATGTCTCCACCGGTGCCGCACATCAACGGCGCCTTCCTCAAACCGGAAGCCCGCCGAACCGGCGCTTCCAACGCGCTCCTGGGAGCGCTGCTGAGATGGGCAGGGGCGTCAGGCTGGGAATCCTGCACGGTCGATTTCGAGACCTCAAACCCCGAGGGTTCCGGCTTCTGGCTCGGCCCGGCCGGGTTCACGCCGCTGTTGTACACGATGTTGCGGAGGCTGGACCCGCGTTACGTCGGCGGGGGTTGAGCGCCCTGGGACTCCTCGCCCACAACGCAGGGGCGGGTGGCGATACACCCTCGGGTTGATGGTGATCGACCCTGCAAACGCGCCCCGACTAACGCGCGTCCCGCCACATGTCCCACATACGCGGCCCGCCGTCCGGCAGATCCGCCTCGGCGATCACCCGATATCCACGGCTCTCATAAAACGGCAGGTTGTCGCCATTGGTGCTCATCAAATTGGTCGGCACACCCTCGCGATCCCATCGCATCAATCCCGCATCCAGCAGCGCTGAGGCCAATCCCTGCCCTCGATACTCGGGAAGCGACGCGATCAACGACAGATAGACGTGGCGCTCCTCGGGCCGATGCGCATCCATGAGATCTCCAAGCGCGTTCAGCCGGGAGTAAGCGTCCGGGCCGGTGATCTCGACCCAGGTGGAATCCGGGATGTCCGGCTCCGATGGCCACTCCCCGAGCGGAGGCTCCCAGAGGATCGCCGCCCCTGTGTTTTCCGTGACGTAGGTCAATCCCTGCGGCAGGCAGATCTCGCGCAATATGAGGCCAAAAAAAGCGTCAAACGCCTCCCCGCGGCGCTCGTCTCGTGGCATGACCCAGTCGATGACCGGGTCATCGTTAAACGCCGTGGTTAGCAGCGACACCAGCGACGGAATATCGTCGGTCGTGGCCGGGCGAATCACGATCGCATCCGTCTCGGAGCCTTCATTTCTGTCCGTCACCGGGGCTCGCCAACAATCGCCGCAAGCCTGTCGCCGTCGATGCTCCCGCCGCTCAGCACGCAAACCGAACGGCCGCGCTCGCTCACGGATGTCGAAATTGCGGCGGCGACAGGCGCCGCGCCCGCGCCCTCGACCACCAGCTTGTTATCCAGAGCCAGGCGCCTGATGGCATCCTCCACCTGCTCCTCGGATACCGTCACCGTCTCATCCACCACTTCACGCAACAGCGGCCACATCTCGTCTGTCACCAACGGGACGCCTAGCCCGTCGCACAAAGTCGGCTCCGGGTCCACCCAGACAGGGTGATTTGCGGCGAAGCTGGCACGAACCGGCGCACACGCTTCCGGTTGTACCGCGATCACCCTGATATCCGGATTCAGGGCCTTCAACGCACTGCCAACTCCGCAGATCAACCCGCCACCGCCGACCGACACGAAAACCGTATCCAAGTCCGGCAGGTCTTCGAATATCTCCAATCCCACGGTAGCGCTCCCGGCCACCATCAGCGGCTCGACCCACGGGTGGAGGAAGGTGTGCGGCTCATCCTCCCAGCCGGCCGACAGCATCCAGTCGAACAACTCATCGCCCGGCATCAAGACCGGCTCCATGCCGTACGCCTCTATCGCATCGATCTTGACCCGTGGAGTCGTGTCCGGCAGCCGGCTCCGTGCCGGAGCACCGACCAGTCTGGCTGCGTAAGCGACCGCCTGTGCCGTATTGCCGGCGCTGACGGTCGACAGTCCCCGGGCGCGCTGCTCGCGGGTGAGGGAGAACGCCCAGTTGTAGGCCCCCCGAATCTTGAACGACGTAACGGGTTGCAGAGTCTCCGGCTTGAGCAGGATGTCCGGCTGTGCGCCCGAGTACGAGCGCAACGGAACAAGTGGCGTACGCACGGCCACACCACGTATTCGCTGCGCTGCCACACGGGCGTCATCCAGCGATGGCGCACTGATAGGCGTACCGTCAAACCCGGTCCGGCGCGATCGTTCAGACATCATCAGGAAGCGTAATCAATCGAGAGCATTTCTTTTGTGCCCGCAACGCGTATTTTGTCATTCCGAAGCCCGCACGCGAGGAATCTCCCGGCCAGTATTTCGTCACGATTGTGATCTGCGATTCAGTTGTCCGTCCCCTCTCCCTCAAGGAGAGGGGGACACAATCCCTTCTCCCGGCGGGAGAAGGTGCAGGATGAGGGAGAAGTTTCTCAACCCTTAACAATTGAATCTGAGCGAGGTCACCTTGACCCCGCAACAACATCGTCGTACCCGTCGACAACCGTGAGTATGGAGTTCGCGCTGCGCTGTCGGATCGGGATAAGCGGCTGATACTCCTCGGATTCGTAGAACGTGTGGACGGCGTCGAGTGATGGGAACTCAAAAATTATGAGCCGGCCCGGGTCCCAATCACCCTCCAGGTTTTCGTGTGGCGCGCCCCTGACGATGTACCGCCCGCCGTGCGCATGTATCTGTGGCACGACCAGCGCGATGTACTCGTTGAACGTTTCCTGGTCGGTGATTTCCAGTTGAACGATGATGTACGCCGACATCGCTCACTCCTTCCGTGATACCTGACGGCAGCCGCAGCGCAGCCTACACCGCCTTTTCGCCGGAGGAAGGGGTGCGTCGTGTCATCCCGGGCGTAGCCGAGGGATCTTTACCAGCCGGTTTTTGTCCTGACCAGAACTGGAAGCTCGGGATGAAGGTCGTCCGTGCGAGAGAGTCCGGGGGACGCAGATAGCGTTTCATGCGCGGCAACCCGCGCTGTGCAGGTTCCTCTTCCTTCCGGAACCGGAAGGATCGGGATGACATCGGAACGCGAGGACCGCCAGACTGGCCTACGCGCCCTCACCCGCCGGGTCATCGCCGTGATCCGCCATGTGCGTCCGCAGCGCGTCCAGGACGATTGTCGTCGCCCGCACCGTCGTCATGCGGTCTGACAGCAGCCGTTTGCCGTGCGCCCTAACGCGCTCCGTGATGTGCCGGTGCGCCTCGACTACATCCGGGTGTCCCGGCTCCCCGGGGTGACCGAGCGACGCCGCCATGTCGTTGGGGCCGAAGGTGATGCAATCTATGCCTTCCACGTCCAGTATCTCGTCGATGTTCTCAAGGCCCAGCTTTGATTCGACCTGGGCGACGACCAGCATGTTGGCGTTCGAGTCCGCCAGGAACTCCGCGTTCCCGCCGTGCAGGTCTTTGATAGCGTCGTAATGGCCGTACACGTTCCCGCGCGCTGGTCCCCAGGACCGCTCGCCCTCAGGCAGAAACAGGGCGGTATCCGTCAGGGTCTTCGCCTGTTCCGCCGTCTCCATGTGCGGTCCCTGGATACCCTGCACGCCGCGGGCCAGGTAGCCGTTAATGACCGACGGCTCTATCGCCGGGACGCGCGCCGTCACCGTCATGCCGTATGCGTTCGCCTGCCGACAGATGGCATCGACCTCGGACAGCGTGAAGTGGCCGTGCTCGCCGTCCAGATCGACGCCGTCCAGCCCGGCCATCGCGGCCAGCTCGATCAGCTCCGTGGACGGATGGTGGAACTGGAGCAGGTGCGCCATCTTGCCGGCGCGATTGGCAGCGAAAATTCGATTCTCCGGCATGCGGACTCCCAGGATGTGCAGGGGTTATTAAGACCCCTCTCCCAGCGGGAGAGGTTGTGGTGAGGGAGAAGATTCGCCGATCTCAGAGTCCTGTCTTGTTGCGTCAGGACGCCTCGGTAAAGATCCCTCCGCTTCGGTCGGGATGACGACGGTGGAGCGCATTCTCAGCCCTCACATGCAGCTACGCCAGCCCGAACTTGTCGTCACGAACCTCCATCGGCAGCTCGTTCCATGACGGCGGAGTGTACCCGGTCGTCATCTCCACGCGCTGGCCGCTTTCGGCAGACACCCACACCTTCTCGATGAACTCGATCACATGCGCAAGCTGCCGTGGACCGTTAAGCAAGGGCTTCCCGTCCAGTACGGCATCGGCAAGCGACAACAAGGTCGCCGGGTGCAGCGCCCATCGAGTGTCCAGTCCCGGGATGTCCACGTCCTGCCAGCCATCGACATCCGTCTCCCAGTCGTCCCGGTACAGCCGAATCCGCAGCACCTGGTCGCCGCCGTACACCTCTATGGTGCCGTCGGCGCCGAACAGCGACATCATCGGCGCCTCGGAGCCCATCGCCACGTATCCCGTGTCCATCGTGCCGAGCGTGTCGTTGCCCATGTCGAACACGATCACGTTGTTGTCGGGCACGTCCACCTGCACCCGTTTGCCGGCCGCCGGTCCGTCCCGCATGACGCGTTCCGGGATGGAGGTAGTCGCCATAGCCGAGAGCGACTTCACGCCGCCAAGAAGCCCGGTGAGGCGTACCAGCCCGTACCCGGCCATGCTGGACATCCCGCCCGCGCCCGACTGATAGAACCACGAGAAATCCGTCGGCGCGCCCGGCCGAGAACCGGGTCCCATAGAGTTCTGACTGAGCTTGATCAGGTTGATCTTGCCGATCACGCCTTTCGACACGATCTCCATGAGCCGGCGTTGTCCCGGGTGGAGCATGTTGGGCGGCGCGCACGAGACGGAAAGCCCATTCGCCTCCGCAAGCTCGCAGACCTTCAAAGCATCGACGAACCCCTCTGTCATCGGCTTCTCAACCAGCACATGCTTCCCGGCCTGCAGAGCGGCCGTCACCTGCTCCGTGTGAAATCGATGCGGTGTCAGCACCGCGACGGCATCGACCTCGGGGTCGCTGAGCATAGCTTCGTAATCGCCGTACGCCGTGCCGCCGTATTGATCTGCGAACTGCCCGGCGCGCGCCTCGTCCACGTCGCACACAGCCGTCAGTTGCAGACGGTCGGCCCAGTGCTGCGTCGCCGGAAGGTAGTACCACTGCGCCGCCGCGCCGGCGCCAAGGACACCGATCTTGAGCCGGTCAGGCATCTCGATGCTTCTTTCTGTTGCTCGATGGACCCTTCGAGAGCCCCAGGGTGGGTTGTCGGATATTCGCTGTAAGGGCGGGTCTTGCTCCGACCGGATGCGGCAAACACTCCAAAATGCGTCTTCCGGATCCTTCCGGGACCGGAAGGACGAGGGACCTTTACCAACTGCCTTCGTTCAGGGCCACACACGTTTGCGCTGAACTCTGGCCAGCAACCCACACCCAGTAGCCTCGATGGCAATCGCTAGCCCCGCTGCTCCCAATCGCCACCTACTGCGTCAAATCGGCGCTCCAGGTCAGCGATCGCTGCATCCGAAATCGAAAGACCGCCGCCCGCCATCCGCACGTTCGACTCCAGGTGTGCCGGGTTGAGCGTACCCACGATCACCGTCGAAACCTCGGGCCGGCTCAGTGTGAAACCCATTGCCAGCTCGATGGCGTCATCCGGCGCGTCTTCTACCGGCCCAGATTTCGCCATCTCAACACCCCGCCTGAAGTACTCCTCGGTGTAAGAGCTGGGCATGTGCCAGTACGGATTGGGGTCGCTCGCACGTCCCCACACGGCGTTACCGATCGGCCGTTTGATGATGAGTCCCATGCCCTGCTCAACCACGCCCGGGAACAGGTTCTCCCGCGCACCTTGATCGACCAGTGAGTAGCTGGTTTGAAGTGTCTCGAAAAGACCGGACTCGACCGCCCACCTGGCGTTCTCGTTGTCTCCGGAGTAACCGATGTGGTTCACCTTCCCGGCCTGTCTGGCGTCCTGAATCGCACGGATCACGTCACCCTGTTCGAGTATGTCGACCGTGCAGGAGTGGAGCTGGATCAGGTCGAGGTGGTCCGTCTTCATCAGCGTCAGGCTGCGTTCGATCGACTCCGTAACGAGGTCGTAGGTCCAGTCTTCGCCCTCGCCCCGGGGGACATAGTGTCCGGCCTTCGACGCCAGCACGTATTCGCCACGCCTTGTTGGGATGGACCGACCGATGAACTCCTCGGAAAATCCGTAACAGGCGGCCGTGTCAAGGAAATTGATGCCGTTATCCAGGGCGGCGTTGAGGACGTCTGAAGCCGTCTTCTCATCCTCGGCGTGGAGGATGGAGCCGATCTCAGACAGGCCGATTCCAAGCCGGGTGATCTCAAGGCCCGTCTTGCCAAGCGCGTTGGTTTCCATGTGTCCGGGTCCCTTCTAGCCGGGTTGCTGTAGAGCACGGTGTCACGTGCGGGATGAGTGCAAAGAGTGTGGCGGCGGGCATAAATGTCGGCCACCGTCGGAGACCATACCTGAACCCGCGTGCGATGCGAAGCCACATCTCCGGAACGCGAGAATTGATGTAGATGTATCATCGCCATTCATGACGAGCGAACGTGCGCAGAGGCGGATCGAGCGGCTGCTTGATCGTATAGATGCCGCAGAAGAGGCGGATGACTGGACGTCTGTCCAGATCCTGTCGCAAAACGTACTCGCGGTCGATCCAGAAAACGCAGAAGCGATCGCCTATCTCGAAGCCGCCGAACGCTGGCTGGCGGTCGAACACCGTGACCCCGTTGGGGAGTCCGGTTCTTCAAGACCCTCAGGACATAACGCCTCAACTTTGCGCCCTCTCCCCAGCGCGGAAGAGGGCCGGGAGCCTGCCCTTCAGCGGAAAGATGAGGGGGATCCAACCTCCTTCGCCAACGACCGCTACCAGGTTTCCAGGTTCCTCGGCGAAGGCGGCAAGAAGCGCGTCTACCTCGCCCACGACACACTGCTGGACCGCGAAGTCGCCTTTGCCCTGATTAAGACCGAGGGCTTCGACCAGACCTCCAGGGAACGGATCTCCCGGGAGGCCCAGGCCATGGGCCGGTTGGGCGTGCATCCAAACATCGTCGCCGTACTTGACCTGGGCCAGGAAGACGACGGCTCACCCTACATGGTGACGGAGCTTATGGGTGACGGCGATGTGGAGGCGTTGCTGGACGCCGCGGACCGCGGAGGGCAGGCACAGGGGCCAGCCCCTACAAACGGGTCGATGGGCGATGACGCTACAGGGGCGGTCCCCCGTGGCCGCCCGGCCGGTGGCCTCTCCCTTGAGCGCACGATCGAGATCGGCAAGGCGGTCTGCGAGGGGCTGGCGTTCGCACACGACCGTGGCATCGTCCACAGGGACCTGAAGCCCGGGAACGTCTGGCTCACGGAGGATGGCAGCGCCAAGATCGGCGATTTCGGGCTTGCAATGTTGACCGACCGCTCGCGCCTGACCCGGGAAGCGATGATGGTCGGCACCGTTTCGTACATGCCGCCCGAGCAGGCCACCGGGGGTGAGATCACTCCCCGGGCGGACCTGTATTCGCTCGGTGCGATGCTCTACGAGATGGTGACGGGGCGGCCGCCTTTCCTCGGCGATGAAGAGGTCGCCATCATCGGCCAGCACATCAACACGCCTCCGGTCGCTCCGACATGGCACAACGGGACGTGCCCCCGGCCGCTAGAAGCGCTTGTCATGCGCATGCTCGCCAAAGACCCTTCAGAGAGGCCGGACAGCGCGCAGGACGTGTTCAACGCACTTGAGGCCATCGACCTGACGGCACGCGGCGAGACCGTCGAGCGCGAGGCCAATTCACTGGAATCCCTGGCCGGCGGCGTATTCGTCGGACGACAGGCCGAGATGGACCAGCTCAAAGCCGCGCTGGAAGACGTGCTTGGAGGACGGGGCCGGCTCGTCACCCTGGTGGGTGAGCCGGGCATCGGGAAGACACGGACATCTGAAGAGCTCGCCACCTACGCCGGACTCAGAGGCGCGCAAGTACTGTGGGGACGATGTTACGAGGGAGGCGGTGCTCCACCATATTGGCCCTGGGTGCAGGCAATTCGCAGCTATGTGCGGGATATCGAATCTGACGAGCTGCGCCGCCAGATCGGATCCAGCGCGTCTGTCGTCGCGGAGATCGTGACCGACGTGAAAGACCGGATGCCGGAATTGCAGCCGCCGCCGCAGATGGACGACCCTGAGAGTGCCCGGTTCCGGCTATTTGACTCATTAACCAGTTTCCTGAGGGCGGCATCTCAGTCCCGGCCGCTCGTGATCGTCCTGGACGACCTCCACTGGTCGGACCAGCCCACGCTCACCTTCCTGGAGTTCATCGCCCGCGAACTGGGGCAGGCACGCGTCCTGCTGCTGTGCACATACCGGGATATGGAGTTGAACCGTCGGCACCCCCTCACCGTGACCCTGGGTGACCTGGCACGTGAGCGGTTGTACGAGCGCGTATTGCTGAGGGGGTTGAGCGAGACGGACATAGCCCGATTCGTAGAAATCGCCGCCGGGTTCTCCGCTCCGACCGAACTCTCGGCCACGATCCAGCGCCACACAGAGGGAAACCCTCTCTTCGTCACCGAGGTCATTCGAGATCTCGTCCAGTCGGGCGAGCTTGCCGAAGAGAAGGTGTCTGGCCGTACAACGTGGTCCGTACGGATACCCGAAGGCGTTCGTGAAGTCATAGGACGCCGGTTGGACCGCCTGTCCGATCGCGCCAACGAGGTTTTCACGACGGCGGCGGTCATTGGACGGGATTTCACGCTGGGGGCCCTGCGGGAGCTGGCGGAAGATACGACCGAGGGCCAGCTATTGGACGTCCTCGACGAGGCGTTGAATGCGAAGCTGATCGAAGAACTTTCGGACGAGATCGGTCACTTCCAGTTCACGCATGCGTTGGTCCAGGAAACGCTCACCAGCGAACTTTCACTTGCCCGCCGAGTGCGGATACACGCCAACATCGCGAACGTCCTGGAACGAATGTACGGAACGGCAGCTGACGAACACTCCGTTGCCTTGTTGCCCCACTTCATGGAAGCGGAGTCGGTGCTGGGCGGCGATCGAGTGAGACGCTACGCGACGATCGCCGCAAAACAGGCCATGTCATCTCATGCCTACTTCGATGCTGATCGATTATCCGATATTGCATTGCGGGCCGTTGAAGACAATCGACCGATCGATCACGAGCACGCGGAGTTGCTCGTGATAGCAAGCAAGGCCAGGTCGGTCATCTTAAAGATCCAGGAGTCGATAGACGCTCTCGGCAAGGCCATCGATTTCTACCTGGAGAACGATGACGTCGAAACGGCTGCCGGGGCGTTACGAGATGCACACAACTCCGGCGTCGCCGTATCGATGATCGGCAGGTATGAGCGGGTCATCGAATTGCTTGGTGACAACTCTACTCACCTGGGCACCATCCTCGCGGACTTCGGCCTGGCGGTGGGATTCTCCAACAACAACTACGATTACGACGCATCTCGAAGCGCGCTCAACCGCGCTGAGTTAATAGCGATTGAACGGGACGACACACGGTTACAGGCGCTTGTAATGGCGAACCGGGTCAACGTGGATGGGGCCGCGGGAAAGTTCGGTTCGGCAGAGGAAAGTGGCGAACGAGCGCTCGAACTTCTTGCCGGTTTTGAACCGAACGTCGCCTATTTCCGCGCGGCCCAATGGCTCGCAATGTGCAAGATGCAGACCGCCAGAATTGATGATGCAAGGGCTCTCGTGGAGTTGGCGCTGGACGCCGCCACGCAACGCCGAGACATTCGATGGCAGATGCAATCCAGGGCGAGGTTGGCCGACATCTTCGCATCACAGGGAGAGTGGAAGCGTGCGCGGGAGCAGGCTGAGCTTGTCGTGGAGCGTGCCACTGAGCAGGACGGCGGATCATGGGGTTCTTGCCAGAACGTCCTTGCAAACATCGGAATCCAGACCGGGGATGAAACCGTGCTGGAAGGAGCGCTGGAAGCGCTGGACGGCGCTGGTGACCGAATCATGGATACAAGTCTCATGGTTTCTCGGGCGGCACGGTCTGTCGGAGCACTGGTCACTGGCAGCACCACCGTCGAGGACTACTCGATTCCCTCCGACGTCGTGAACACGTACACATTGCGTCGCATGTCTTACGAGTTCGCACGCGGGCTGGACGCGACCGGGCGGGGTGACCGCGCCACTGCGGGGGATGTCTTGGCGGTCGTGAGCGAAGTTGACTGGAAGATCGCTGCGTTTGGGTACGTCGGACTGTCCGTGGAAAGACTTCGGGGATTGCTGTTGACCACCCTCGGACGCCACGATGACGCAGGCGCCGCGTACTCAAGGGCGTTGGAAGCGTGTCGGGAAGGCGGATTGCGTCCCGAACTCGCCTGGACCCTTTCCGACTACGCCGAAATGCTGCTGGACCGCGTAGCTGACGAACCATCGAGCGCGTCTGTGGCCGGCGACCGCAAAAAAGCCACGGCACTACAGGACGAAGCGCTGGGCATCGCCCGAGGGCTGGACATGAATCCCCTTTTGAAACGCATCCTGGCGCGACGGGAGATCTTGAAGGCGTAGGAGGCTTGATCGAAATGTTGGAGGGGAAGGTCGCGCTGGTAACTGGCGGAAGCTCGGGCATCGGACGAGCCACGGCGCAGGTGATGGCGTCTCACGGCGCGAGGGTGGTCGTCGCGGCTCGCAGAGAACGCGAAAGTCGGGAAACCGTCGACATGATCAAATCTGCCGGTGGGACGGCGTCTTTCGTCAGGGCCGATGTTACGGACGAAGATCAGGTACGGGCCATGGTCGACTTCACGGTATCGGAATACGGTCGCCTGGACTGTGCGTTCAACAACGCTGGAATCGTGGGTGGCCCCGCCGGGCGGTGGCATGAATCCGATGTTGAGTCGCTGAAGGGTTCATTTGACGTGAATGTAAATGGCATGTGGCTGTGCATGAAGTACGAGCTTCGAGCCATGAAGACCTCGGGCGGTGGATCTATCGTTAACAACTCGTCCATCGCCGGTTCACGGGTCGGCGGTCATCAGGATTACACGACGAGCAAGTACGCGGTTAATGGCCTCACCGCTCACGCCGCCGTCGCTTATGCGGCGGACGGAATCCGGGTCAACGCAGTCGCCCCGGGCGTTATCGAGACCGATGTCTGGTTGGACAGGTTCAAGAATGCCCCCGAGATTCGAGACCGGTGGGAAGCGGCAATACCGATGGGTCGGTTGGCCAGACCCACCGAGGTAGGAGAAGTTGTGGCCATGCTTGCCTCTGACGCCGCTTCCTACATCACCGGGGCAATTATTCCGGTGGACGGTGGGCTGGCCATGACGGTCGCACACCCTTAAACAGCGAACAGCCGATGAGCGCGCCCCGGCGCGGCGGGAGATTATGCGGGAGTAGATATTCGGTGCAACTCGTCACCCCGGTGGCGTCAATACGAGCGAACTCCGGCGTTGCGACGTAGGAGGACACCATGGGACCAGCGGAGAACAAGGCGGTGGTCCGGCGGTACTACGAGGAGGTTCATGGAGGGAACCTGGAGGTCCTGGCGGATCTGGCTGCCGATGTCTGTCTGCTTCACGGCGGCAATTCGGAAAGACGGGTAACGCTAGACGACTTGCGCAAGGTGTTGATCAGCCAGCGCACCGGGTTTCCGGACTGGAGAGTCACGGTCAATCAACTGGTGGCTGAAGGCGACATCGTCGCATCGGAACTGGCCATCACCGGTACCCACTCGGGCCAGTTCAAACAACATGCCCCAACCGGCAAATCCGTGACCTTTAACGGACATTTCATGGACCGCGTTGTTGGTGGAAAGATCGTGGAGACGTGGCACAAGCCCGATTATCTGACCCTGCTCATCCAGATCGGCGCGGTGCCAGATGACGTGACGTCCGGGTAAGCGATCATTACCCGCGTTCCATCGCGTTTCCGGCGCGGGTGGAGTAGACAGCATCGGCTACGAGACCACATGAAGTCCGCGGGAGGTAGAGATGCTTGCTCGAAGACTGGTAACAGGGATCGACTCAGACGGCCGGTCGCACGCGGCATTCGACGGGCCGTCTCCCGGGCGTTTCGATCTACTTACGACACAGTTCGACGTGATGTGGACCACGAGCTCAAGTCCGCCGGCCGTGGACGAGGACCGGGATCCCGCCGATGTCGATCGTTTCGCACAACTACCCGCGCCGGGCGGGATCAACTGGGTGATGCTCCGGGTGCCGCCGGAGTCTGAGTCAGAGGCCGTCGATCGGGAATCAGATGAATATGCCGAGGCGATGTCCCGTTTCGACACGGGTGGAACCGCTGAACCCGGTGATTCCGGGTGGCACACGACAGACACCCTGGATTTCATAGTGGTCGTCTCCGGCCAGATAGAACTTGAGCTGGATGACGGTGTGCATCTTCTAGCTGCCGGGGACTGCATCGTTCAGCGCGCCACCCGGCATCGCTGGCGCAATCCTGGCGACGAGCCGTGCATCCTTAGCGGTGTGTTGATCAGCCTCGAGAGTTCCGGCTAGGTTTCGACGAGATCCAGAAGGTGCGCGCTCAACGCGTCGACGCCGCTGGCGCGGCCGGTGTCGACGCTGTGGAGGCCGTGCTTTTTGACGGCGTCCATCATCAGTGCGTTGAGGCCATCGTTTCGCCGCACGAACTTCTGGATCAACTCCTGTTCGGCCGGTGAAGACCGCGCGTAATCGCTGGATACGTGAATGCGAGTTTCAAGCAGGCCGGCGTCTGCAGTAAGCCAGCAAGCGGCCACTTGCTCTAACCCGGCAGCAGCAACTCGCTCCGGAAGCACCGCTGAACCCTCCAGCACCAGTCGGTCCGCGGATTCGTCGATGACGTGGGTCCGCGCCAGGCCCTCGATATCCGGCCACATGCCGTTGTAGTGACGCATCACGTCCGCGACAAGCTCGTCTACGGAAAGCGACTTGTAATGATGGGCCACCTGTTCCGGCACTGGTCGCTCCTCCACCGTCCACGGGCGACCGGGATGCCGGGCCATCCAGTCGGTCGAAACGTGAGCCCAACCGAGCCGGGCGGCTACACCCTCGGCAAGCGTCGTCTTGCCGGCGTGTGAAGGGCCGCCGATGAGCAGCACACGGGAAGCAGCCATGCCGGCAGTTTCGCACCGCGTGCACGCGCCGTCCATAAGGGATCGGAAGCGAGCGACCGGGTAAGTGCACGGTTCAAACCCGGTCGACTCGCCCCTGATTTCTTGTACGGCGCCACCACGGGCACGGATCCTCTTCAGCCCGGGGATATGCCGAGGTTGGATCCAGGTTTTCGTTCTGCCGCGCGGTTGATCGAACCCAGAATCCACAGGTGAAGCCGGGCCAACCCCGCCAACATTGGAGTCGTTGATCGCTGGACGTTGTATTCGCGAGTGGCTAATCTGTTGCCAAACAAGTTGACAAGTGAGCGCTTGACAACATGGCGAATGAAACTGGCATCCCGGTCGGTGAACTGTCACGACGCACGGGGATCAGCCCGGCCACCATAAATTTTTACGTCAACCGGGGACTGCTTCCGCATCCGGCAAAGACGGCGCGGACACGTGCCTCGTATCCACCCGGGATGGTGGAGCGGATCGCCCGGATCAAGGACTTCCAGGATCGGGGATTGCCGCTGGCCGTCATCGCCCGAATTCTTGATAGCCCCAATCCGGCGGCCGAACTCGGATTGTCCACGACACAACTCCGAACACCGCGCGGGCCCGTGGGGCTGGCCGAGTACCTGGACGAGACCGGATTGGACCGCAACGTCCTGGCCCGGTTGATCGAGGCCGAAATCTTGCGTCCCGGGCGTGATGATTCGGGCTTCGTGTTCGATCGCGCTGATCTTGCCGCCGGACGCGCCAGCGCCCGGTTACTGGACGAGGGCGTCGACATCGAAACGATCCTGCGGCATGACGAGTATCGGCCGGTGTCCCTGGCCGAAGCCCATTTCCTCTCCGAGCACCTCGCGCAGGCGATGCAGGTCGAGCCTTCGCACCGGAAAGCGACTGCGGCGCGCGCCGCTTTCGCCACGCTTCGTGACTACATGCGGCTGCGAGAGCTGGAAACGGAATATCCGGACTGGGATCAGCCCCGGCGTTAAAGGCCGTCGACCGCCTCAGCGACATCGAAGTCACGGCCGGTGAGCCCGCCCTCGTCATGGGTCGACAGCGTCAGGGTGACACGGTTGTAGCGGATGTCGATATCCGGGTGGTGGTTCCGGGACTCGGCAACTTCTGCCACACGCCGGACGAACGCGACGCCCGCCATGAATGAGGGCGCCTCGAACGTTCTTGAAATACTCTGACCTGCCCTGAACCAGCCCGGAACGGCAACGAGACGTTCCGACACCTGGTCTTCCGTGAGCCGCGATCGACCTGCCATCATTTACCTCCCATCGGGCGATCGGGCCGGTTCGCACCCGGCCAACAAATAAACAACCCGCCGGGTTTAATCCTGGGCCGGGTTCACGCGCTGCCGGACGTAGGTGAGAACCGACTCGATCCCTTCGGGTGGCGCGCCCAGCGACACCGCCGTCTCCACGTCAGCGGCAACGAACTCCTCCTGTCCCAGCGCGGCGTGGGCCACGGCGCGGTTGCCGTACGCGTCCGAGTTGGAGGGGTCCAGGTTGATAGCCCGGTCCAGGTTGATCAGTGCCTGGACGAAGTTGCCTAGAGTCAGGTAGGCGGTGCCGAGGTTGAACTGGAGCGTGGCGTCGTCCGGCTCTATCGCCTCGGCCTGCTCAAACGACTCCACCGCCCTGTCGGGGAAGCCGAGTTGCGCGAACCTGAGGCCGCGTTGAAACCAGCCCGGGAAGTCGTCCGGGGCCGGTTCAGGGTTCTGCGCGGGTTCTATGTCCTGGTCACTCGGCCGTAGATTCATCCAAACACTTTACGCCCGGACGGAAAATCGTGAGCCGTTCTGGACCGCAAGCACCGTAAACCGTTCCACGCGAGCACGGGAGCAACAGGCGGATCCGGCCCGGGTTTTTGGGGTTCCCCGGTTCCATCCCCGACGCAACAATTCGCAGGAACGATAGAATCGGCGCAGGCCGGCGGCGCTCCCCGGCGCACGGCTCGGACAATCCAGGTCGGTCCCCGTCCCAGTATCGCAACAGTTGCGGGAGAGTATTTCAAATGCGCATCGTGCTAATCGGTCAGCAAGCATTCGGGAAATCGGTGCTGGACGCGATCCTGGAAGCGGGCAAAGATGAGGTCGTCGGAGTTTTCTGTTCGCCCGACAAGGAAGGTGGGAGAGAGGACCCGCTCAAGGCCGGCGCGGTGGAGAGGGGCATACCGGTGTTCCAGCCCGGCCGGTTCCGCAGCGATGACGCGATCGCCCGGTTTAACGGGCTGTCCCCGGACCTCTGCGTCATGGCATATGTGACGGACATCGTGCCCATGGAGATGATCCAGGGACCGACCCACGGCACGATCCAGTATCACCCGTCGCTACTGCCCCTCCACCGCGGGCCAAGCTCTATCAACTGGCCGATCATCATGGGCGAGACGCGAACCGGTCTGACGATCTTCTGGCCGGATGAAGGGCTGGACACCGGCCCGGTACTGCTCCAGAAAGATGTCGAGATCGGTCCGGACGATACGCTCGGTTCCATCTACTTCAACCACCTCTTCCCGATGGGGGTCGAGGCGATGCTTGAATCGATAGACCTGGTAAGGGATGGGAACGCGCCAAAGATCGTCCAGGACGAATCGAAGGCGACCTACGAAAGCTGGGCGAGGGCGAAAGACGGCCGGATCGACTGGTCTCTGCCGGCCCAACAGATCTACAACCTGATACGCGGATGCAATCCGCAGCCCGGTGCCAGCTCTACTCACGGCGACGAGAGGTTGCGGATTTTCGACTCCGGTCTCGGGACCTCAAAAGATCAAGACGCCGAACCCGGCACCGTCATATCGTCCGGGGAAGAGGGTTTCGAGATCGCGACCGGCGACGGCAGTGTGATGGTCAAACGGGTGCAGCGGCCGGGCGCAAAAAAAGAGCCGGCCGCGGAATTCGCATCCGCAACCGGCTTAAAGATCGGTGATCGCCTCGGATAAGGTCTGCGGTTCCCCTCGAACCGCCCGTCAAGGACTTCGGACTAACGGCGGGGTGAGCACCGGGAGGGGTGATATCCCGGCGAAGCCGTCAATGTCCGGTGTTGTCCGCTCGACTCAATAACGCCGGGGTGTAGGCGTCGGGTGGGTGAATGGGATCGAACGGGCCGTCCCGTAATTCCTGTCAGTTCTGTCACTACTCCCGCTGGAGCTACCGATCCGAACGGCGATCCGGAGTGGGTGTGATGTCCGGCGCCGATGTATTGCATACTCACGCAGATGCCGGATCCCCACCAGACCGTAGAGGTTCATGACGCCCGGGCCGATGGTGTCTGAAATGAGCCGGAAGGGTCACGCTCAACGTCGATTCCAACGTGCCGCCGTTGCCGGTGGACGGGTTCGTGGATGCGGGCGGCCGGCCGTTTACCCGGGCCCCTAGTCGGCGTTGGCGAACCCGACGAGGCTGACTGCCGGGTCGTACGTGGGCCGGGCTGACTCTTCGCTGGAACTCGCGGCAAACGTGACGGCGCTCAATACCATGATCAGGAGCGTCGCGACTATCGCTGCGTAAGTCGCGATGCTGACCGGAGGACGTGCCACCTGTTCCCGGGCCAAAAGTCGTTCTTGCATCTCGCGTATCCCTCCCGCATGTGCTCTATGCGGATGGGGACATCGGGTCTGGCGAACATGTTTCGTCGGAGCCGGTCCCTGTATCTGATGAAGACAGGTTCGCAATGATGGCCCGGAACGGCGAGGGGCGATGCCACGACAACGCCATTGCCGGAATCTCTGGCCGGGGTGTGGGGGCGGACTCGCCCTCGGAGCGTCGGCTAACCGGCATCCTCATACGACTCTCACGATGGAGCGCCCTCCTTTCACATTGGTTTCACATCGCTCCAACGAGGATAGGAGCACGAGTGTCGGTTGAACCGATGTGTCGCCCATGGCGAAACAGAGTGACAAGGGGTCAGCGTGGACAAACTTTACCGACGGATTCTGCTCCCATTGGACGGATCCGACGTAGCCCGATCTGCCCTCGCCGCGGCGGCGGGATTCAGTCGCCTTTTCAATTCCGAGCTGACCTTGATCACGGTATTGCCCGAGTCGGCACGAGATATGAAACCGGTCGGCGCGTTGACACACGCTGATGCCGCCGGTGAACCAGCCACGAGTCCCGCACCGCACAGGGACGATGCGAGATCAGAAGGCGCGCACTATCTCCGCAGGGTGGCCGTTGAACTCGAAAAGGTCGGCGTTCGGACAAACTGCACCGCCATCGAAAACCCCGATGCGGCAACCGAAATTGTCCTGACGGCACGGGACCGTGGGGTTCAGCTGATTGTTATGGCATCGCGCGGGCGGTCGGGGATCGTCCGCGGCTTGCTCGGTTCCGTCACCGATCGGGTGATCCACTCTTCGCCGATACCTGTGATGGTAGTCCCGGCGGATAACGAGCATGACGCCAGCCGGTGGGCGCCGCGGTGCTTGATCGTGCCACTCGATGGCTCAGAGCTCGCAGAAACTGCGCTGCCACACGTCGAGGCCATCGCGACCGTCGCAAAGGTTCCCATCGCTTTGATACGCTCGGTGCCGTTCCCGGTCTCATACGGCGCCAACGTGTATGGCAGCATGTCGCCCGAACTGTTGGCCGGTGTTGAAGACGATGACAAGGTCGCCAGGCGTTATCTCGCCGAGACGGCCACCCGGTTGAGGGCGCGCGGGCATGTTGTTGAAACCCACGTGAGTACCGGTCATCCTCGTACCGAAATAGCTGAACTAGCGCAGGGGATGGACGGCGCGATGGTCGTGATGTCGACACGCGGCGCTTCCGGGCTTACGCGGTGGGTCGTGGGCAGCGTCACCGACAGCGTAATCAGGTCTTCAGGCGTGCCGGTTCTCGTCATCCCGCCCGGCACGGGTCACTGAAGTCAATACCCAGAATCCACAAAAGACTCCTGGCGCCTGGAAGAGTTTCGGATAACCGGGATCGGGCCGCATACGTACGCGCGAGATCGCCATGGCCGCGAAGAAGCAAGCCGCAATAAGGACATTCGGGCTTACGAAGGCTTACGGGGACATCCTCGCCCTATCCCACCTCGACCTCGAGGTGTGTCGCGGCGAGGTGTTCGGTTACCTGGGTCCGAACGGTTCCGGAAAAACGACCACGATCCGCCTGTTGCTGGACTTCATTCGTCCAACTTCAGGGCGTGCCGAGATTCTCGGCCTGGACACCCGGAAACATGCCTTCGATCTCCGCCGGCAGGTCGGAAATCTGCCGGGCGATTTTATGATTTACCCCCAGCTCACGGTTAACTCGTTCTTCGGCCTCTGTGCCGGAGGACGACCCGGCGGCATGGTGCGTGCGCGGGCCCTCGCCGAGCGGTTCGGCCTCGATCTGGGCCGCAAGGTGGGGACGCTGTCGAGCGGGAATCGGCAAAAAGCCGGCCTTGTGCAATCGCTCATGCACGACCCGGAGCTGGTGATCCTGGACGAACCTACCTCGGGATTGGACCCGCTCGTGAAGGAGGAGTTTTACAGCCTGGTCGATGAAGAGAAGGGGCGCGGCAAAACGATATTCCTGTCTTCCCATGTCCTGCCGGAGATAGAGAGAATCTGCGACCGCGTCGGGATCGTCCGCGAGGGGCGGCTGATCGCGGTCGAAGAAGTCGATTCACTCAAGCGCCACAAGCGGCGACGCATGGAGGTCTCGTTCGCCAGACCGGTACCCGGCGCTGCCACCAACTGGGCGGCGGACGGGGGTGTTGAGGTATTGGCGTCAGGCGACGACTACGTCGAGCTTTCGATCGCCGAAGGCAGTGTGGACGGCGTGGTCAAGATTCTGGCCGGGCTTCCGGTCGCCGACCTTGTCTTCCCGGAGGCGACCCTCGAAGAAGCGTTCATGTCCCTCTACGCGGGATCGGCGCCGCCGGACCCCGGTAAGCATGTGGAATCGCGCGGTGAGACGTCTTGAAGATAGCGATCATGGTCGTACACCTGCGGCTTGGCATGTACGGAAGCCTGGCATGGGCCGGGGCGCTCATTCTGTATGCGGCGGCGATAGTGTGGATCTATCCGACCGTATCCGAGGTGGAGGGGATGGGAGATTACCTGGAGGCGATGCCCGACCAGATTCGCGAGCTGGCCGGGGTCACGGACCTCACCCAGGCGCTGGACGAACAGGGTTTTTTCACGTTTGAGGGTTTCCTGTCCACCGAGTACATGGGATGGTTCCCGGTGTTGCTCGGGATTTACGCGATCACCTCGGGCGTCGGCATCGTGGCGAGAGACGCCGAGAGGGGAGCGCTCGATATCATCCTGGCGCAGCCCCTGCACCGTTACGGACTCCTGTTGACGCGGGCCGTCACCCAGATCGCAGTTCTTGGCGTGTTGACGTCGGTATCGCTCGTCGCCCTGCTGGTGGGAGCGGCACTACTGGCTGAGCCGATCGGGAAGATGAACCTTCTGTACACGCACGCCGTGGCGTTCGGGTTGATCGTCGCCCTGTATTCGGTCGCCGTCTTATGGTCGGCCGTCTTCTTGCGTACGTCTCGTGCGATGGCGGTCGCCGGCCTGGGAACCGTCCTGGTCTACGTCATCAACGTACTCGCTCCATCGCTCGGGCCGCTCGGCTGGTTGGAGAAGCTGTCCCCGTTCGCCTACTATGAGAGCCTGCCGTTATTGAATACTGGTGACGTCGATCCCCTCTCGATCATCGTTTATGCGGGCATAACCCTGGTCGCGCTGGCTGCGGCGACGCGTGTATTCGAGCATCGAGACCTCGTTAGCTGAACACGGCCGCCCAGAAGCCCAGAATCCCAGAAGCCCACAATTCAGATTTAGCCGGGACCCGGCAGGCTGCCGCTCTCGGGAACACGTTGGCGCGTATGAACGACGATGGCGGGCAAACTCGTAATGACGGCATGGACTCCGAGTCCCGGTACGCGGCTGTTCTTGAAACCATGGTGGACGCCGTCGTCACCATCGACGAACGGGGAATCATGCTCTCCGGGAACTCCGCCATCAAGCGGACTTTCGGCTACGAGACGAAAGACTTGATCGGTCAGAACGTGTCTGTGCTGATGCCCGGAGCGTTAGGGTCCGATCACGATAATTACATCCAGAAATATCTGGATACCGGGGTCGCCTCGATAATCGGCATCGGCCGCGAAACGGTCGGCCGGCGTGCCGATGGCACCGAGTTTCCAATAGATCTGGCCATTTCAGAGACTCGGGTCGCTTCCGGCCGGCTGTTCACCGGCATCATGCGCGACATCAGCGAGCGCAAGCGGGCCGAGGCGGAAATCCAGTCGCTAAACCTGGAACTCGAAAATCGAGTGGAAGAGCGGACCAGGCAACTGGAATCCGCAAATGCCTCGCTCTCGAGAGAGGCATCAGACCGGTCAGCCCTGGCGGAAATAACGCGGATAATGACGTCTTCGCCGCATGTCGGAGATGTTTTCGAGCACTTCGCTGAACAGGTGGAGAACCTGGTGCCGTTCGATCGCATGTCGATCTGCGCTTTTAACGCTGAGGGATCCTTGCTGACGGAGATATTCACCATGGCGCGGCCAGGGGGAGCATCCGCCGGCGATCCGGATTTCGGAGATTCATGCCCGGTCGCCGGTACCGCCGCGGAGCAGATGTTGGATGACCGGTCCGGGGTGATAGTCAGCGATGCGTCGGCGGAGGAAATTCTCCGATTCTTCCCCTGCCATTCGCCCCTGTTCCCGGACGGGATCACCACCGAAGCGTCCGCCCTGGCCGCACCGATCATCGCAGCAGATCGCGTGATCGGAACTCTCAACCTGGCGTCTCTGCACACCCGGGCGTACGACGAACGAAACCTGGCGATTCTGGAGATGATCGGCAGACAGATCGGCGCTCCGATAGAGAACTCCCGGATGTACGAGGAAGAAGCGTTATTGCGAGATGCCGCAGAAATGGCGCGCGCCCGCCTGGAAAGCATCCTGCAGGTGTCCGCCGCCGGCGTGCTGATCGTTGACGCCCTGGACGGGCGCGTACTGCTTGCGACACAGGAGGCGGAGCGGATCATCGGCAACTCGATCGAGTACGGGGCGCTTCCGGCCGAGTACCGGAAGTCGGTCACTTACCGGCGGCCCGACGGCGTCCGTATCGAAGAAGACGATCTTCCGTTATTGCGCGCCATAGCGACGAGCGGGGTCGTACGACAGGTGGAGGTCAATTTTGAGCGGCCGGATGGGTCACGGATTCCCACACTCGTGAGCGCCGCCCCGGTCCTGGCTCCAGATGGCCGCGTCACGGCAGGCATTGCCGTGTTCCAGGACATCACCGAACTCAAACACCTCGACGAGGTGAAAGCCGATTTCCTGTCGATGATTACGCACGACCTTCGCGGCCCGGTGACCGCCATCAAGGGACTGGCGGCATCAGCGTTGTCGCACGTGAGCGACCCGGGCCACAACGCCGACCTGCTGCGGGAAGAGTTGGCGGCGGTGGATGACGAGTCTGACCGGCTCTCGGAGCTCGTCTCGAACCTTCTCGACATGTCTCGCATCGAGGCGGGGGTGGTCGATCTTGAACCCGAGGAGTCTCACATTGCAGACCTCGCCGGCGATGCGGTGCGCCGGGCCAGACGGTCCCGCCTGGGTGAAGGACGTGAGATCAATGTGGAAGCTTCACTGCATCTGCCGCTTCTGTACGTTGATCCGGTCCAGATCGGGCGCGTGCTGGACAACCTGATATCGAACGCGTTGAAATACTCCGATGGTCCGGTCATGGTCTATGCCGCTCACAATTCCGGGGACGACACAATCGAAACCGCCGTTCATGACTCTGGACTCGGGCTGGAACCTGAGGTCCAGTCGGCCGTATTCGAGAAATTCTTCCGTGTGACCGACGCCGGGCGGAAATCCGGGATGGGCGCGGGACTTGGCCTGGCAATCTGCAAGGCGATCGTGGAGGCACACCGGGGCGAGATAAGCGTCGAGAGCACTCCCCGAGAGGGTTCACGCTTTTCCTTCACCCTCCCCGTCCAACACAGAGACTGATCGCAAGAAGTTAGACTGGTCTGGGGCAACGAGGAAAGCCAGCGTTCGGATAGTTCGAATCCGTCAATGTTCATGAATACCGATACGACACAAAGACGCAAATCAAAACCGGCCGTCCTGGTGGTCGATGATGATCCCAAGCTCCGTCGCCTCGTTGAGCGTCAACTCAGCGCCGAAGGGTTTGATGTATTACTGGCGTCCAACGGCGAAGAGGCTCTGTACCAGGCCTCGCTGAGCCGGCCTAACCTCATCGTCCTGGATATTTCGATGCCGGTGATGGACGGGTTCGAGGCGCTCGAAAGACTCCGGGAATTTTTCACCGACCCGGTCATCATCCTCTCAGCTACGGACCAGGAACGTGAAAAAGTCAGGGCGCTCGACCTCGGCGCGGACGACTATCTGACGAAGCCTTTCGGTGGTGCTGAACTCTCAGCGCGCGTACGTGCGGCGCTGCGACGCGCTGACCGACTGTCCGGGAACGGATCAAGCCAGGAACCGGTGGTGACGACCGGGTTCGTGGAAGTCGATTTAAGCGCACGTATCGTCAAAAAGCGTGGCGAAGAGGTACGGCTGACTCGCACCGAGTACGACCTGCTACGAACGCTTGCGACCAACGCGGGTAAGGTACTTACTCATCGTGAGTTGTTGCAGGCTGTATGGGGTCCAGAGTACGGCGACGAGACGGAATATCTGCGGACTTTCGTGAAGCAGTTGCGCCGGAAACTGGAAGAGGATCCGTCCCGGCCGCGTTACATCATCACCGAGCCGGGCATTGGTTACCGGCTCGTGCAGGTGACGGACTAGAGATCCGCCGGTCTCTCAGCGCCTGACGTCCGCACCGCCCGAAGCCGCGGCCAGCACCTCTGCCTCTGTCGCCAGGTTGAAGTCGCCGTGGACGGTGTGTGCTATCGCGCCGGACGCCGCGGCGAAGTCCGCGGTTTTCTTCGCTTCCCACCCGTTCATGACGCCCCATATAGCGCCGGCGGCGAACCCGTCTCCACCGCCCACGCGATCCACGATGTCCAGCTCGTGCCGGCGGCTCAAGACGATCTCCGAACCATCGAAGTAGACGCCTTGCCAAGAGTTGTGATCGCTTGAGTGAACGTCTCGAATGGTCAGGGCTACCGCGCCGAACCCGTACTTCGAAACGGCCGCGTCCACGAAGGGCCGGTAGGCGTCTGCGGTCCGGCCCTCTGGCTTGATGTTCCCGTCTTTTCCCAGCATGACGCCAAGAATCGGGTCGCGCGCGCTGCCGATCGCGACATCTACGTGCTGCATCAGCGGATCCAGCCGCCTGGCCGCCTCTTCCGGGCTCCACAGGGCGCTCCGGTAGTTGAAATCCGTGCTGACGGTCATCCCCGCCGCCTTTGCCGCTTCACAGCCGGCGGCGACCGTAGCGGTCGCTTTCTCCGAGATGGCGCACGTGATCCCGGAGAAATGAAACCACTCGCGGCCTGCAAGCGCGGCCGGCCAGTCCACCATCCCGGGTTCGATTTCGGACATCGCCGAGCGCGCCCGGTCGTACACAACCGCCGAAGGCCGTACCGATGCGCCGATCTCGAGGTAATAGAGGCCCAGCCTGTCGCCGCTTCGGACCACTCCGGACGTGTCGATGCCGTACTGGCGGATGTAGTTCACACACGCCTGCCCGATGTCGTTTTCCGGGATCCGGGAGATCAGAGCGGGCTCGACACCGAACTGCGCCAGAGCTACGGCCACATTGCACTCGGTCCCGCCGTAAATGGCGTCAAATCCCCGGGCCTGCGTAAGACGTTCTCTCCGGGGCGTCGTCAGCCGCAGGAGGACCTCGCCGATGGTGACAAAACTATGGGGCATGACGGTGCAGCGTCTCCAATTTTGATCCCCGGGTTGACTTAGCACGATGTTCCAAAGATCGAGAGAGTTCAGTCCGCCGTAACTAAAGCGCCGTGCCGTACACCCTGTCCGGGATGACGACGACAGTGACGCGATCTTCCTTCCGCATCGCCTCGTCGTACTCGTCCCAGTCCGGGTGCTCTTTCCCGGCTGCGGCGCGGTAAACATCCCGCATCGCGTCCCGGAGTTCGTCCGGGCCCGCGGTCTTCGAGGATATGATCTCGGCCCGGCCTTCCAGGACCAGGTATCCCCACCAGTTGTCCTTCGATACGAGAAGCGAGCAGCGCGCATCGCGCTCCAGGTTCCGGAGCTTTGCGCGATCCATTGTCGTGGAGAATGCCACGCCGTCTTTGTAGGGTCCGGTCGTGACGATACTCATCTGCGTTGCGCCGTCGCGCCGGAACGTGCTCAGGACGGCCTTGTGATTCTCGGCCGCGAACTCCCGGACGTCTGGATCCAATGGCATGGGGCGCTCCTTTGAGTCATTCAGTGATCTGGCAAGCGCTACCGCCCGCGTATGTCTTTGACAGTGGCGAGTACGTCACGGCATCGCTCCGACAAGGTATCCCACGCCTCGTCGGCGACGATCTCCGATGAGACCAGCGCCGAACCCATGCCCACCGCGGGGACGCCGGCTTCGAACCAGGCCTTTAGCGAGCCGGGCGATCCGTCAACGCCGCCGGTCGGCATTATCGACGACCATGGCATGGGCGCGCGTACCGCTTTGACGAAGCCCGGTCCGCCGACCGAATCGCCCGGGAACAGTTTCACGATCTCGCACCCCAGCTCCTCGGCATGGGCGATCTCGGTGACGCTGCCGCAGCCGGGCATGTAGGCGATCTTGCGTCGATTACACAGCCTTGCCGTGTCGTCGTCTGTCACCGGGCTGACGATAAAGTTCGCCCCGCTCGCTATGTAGAGCGCCGCCGTCGGGGCGTCCTGGATAGAGCCAGCGCCCAGGATCACGTCGGGCGCATCGGCCGCCGCCCAGCGATCCAGTTCCGAGAACACCTCCGGGGCGTGGTCGCCGCGATTCGTGAACTCGATCACTCGAACTCCGCCCTCCCGGCACGCAAGGACGATAGACCTCGCGGTCGCAAAGTCGCCGTTGTAGAAGATCGGCACCACACCGGCATCGTGCACGGCGTTCAGGACATCGAGCCGGGTATGTCGTGCCAGGAGTCGCTCCATCTTGTGCCGTTTCGCCGTTGTTCGTTCCCGGGTCATCGTTCCGGGAACTGGCCGCCGTTCGGTTGGATACAGGCCCGGTAGTGTAACGCCGGTCGCCGTCGAGGCTTTGCAACGAGGACTTCAGCGTGTTGCCACCGGCGCGATGGGCAAGACGCGCCGGGTCTGGCGCGTGGCTTCACGCAGCGGATATTGCAGCCGGTCGCAATCGGCTGAATCGGGTCGCCCCGCAGCCGTTTCACCGGTGGACCGGCATCACGGGCGGCCCGCGCGCCGCTAGTGTTGCTTTTGACGGGTCGCCGCAGCGGACGAAACCAGAGTCCCTTTGCGGCGCCCACCAATCCCGCTCTCAGAAAAGCACCAGCCCCGAAAAGGAATCGCCAGTTGCAGCAGCATGACTCAGACCGCGCACTCAAGCGGGTTGTCTTCCCGATACTTGTGATCTCGGTCGCGATGCTGTGGGCGGTTATGGCGACGGCGGTGATGGGCGGCTTCTAACCCCGCCCGGCCCCCAATCGGGGGCACTACTCGGGGCGTAATGGCGGCGCCGCTCGGTCCGTCGCCAACCGGTGCGACATCCGAGGCGGCCACGTTCAGGGAGCCCCTACGCGAATTTCCTTCAAGCGCCTTCGCTCGTACGGCCGGTCTAGCCCCCGCCGGCGGGCCGGACGATCTCCAGCCGATCTCCCGCCTGTATGACGATCGATTCGTACTCTGGACGACGAACGATCACGCCGTTGACGGCTACAGCGACTTTGCGCTCGGCAAGGTCTTTGGATTCTAGATATTCGATCAGGCCGATGGGTCCGTCCAACTCGGTCTCGCTCCCGTTAATCGTCACCGAAATCATGATTCCATCCCCCGAGTTGCTGGGTCCCTGATCTCATATGAAGGCTTTGCGGTCCCTGGTGTCATCGGCTGTCCATCGGGTTTCGCGTCTTCGATCGCCTTCCTGAGTTCGGCCGCCGCGCGTTCCGGATCTTCTGCGTGAAGGATAGCTCCTATCACGGCGATGCCCCGGGCGCCTGCGGACACGACGGCCGCCGCTCGTTCGACGTTTATGCCGCCGATGCCGATGACCGGCGTCCCGACAGTGGCGGTGATCTCGCTAATAAGTTCTGGTCCCGCTCCCGATTGTCCGGGGTGCGAAACGGTCTCGTAAATTGTCCCGAGCACCAGGAAATCCACAAGGTCCGATTCCGCCTTCAGCGCGCCTTCCGGGGAGTGCACCGAACGGCCGATCAACCACTCATTTCCGCGAAAGCGTCGTGCGGCTTTAACAGCCGGACCCCGTTCCCCTAGCTGAACGCCCGCCGCACTCACGGCAAGCGCGACGTCCACGCGATTGTTGATGATGACGAGCGCGTCGTCTCCAACCGTCTCGACCACCGATGCGGCGAGGTTGAAGAAGGCCGTTCGCTCCAACTCCGGCGCTCTGACCTGGATCATGTTCGCTCCCCCGCGCACCGCGGCGCTGACAGACGCGAGCAGTGGAGCCGGGTCCTCGCCGGGATCCAGCGCCGTCACCAGACAGAGCACTCGCCGGGGCAACATCGGAGGCATGGGTGATCAGTCGGCCGTGGCGGCCTCTGGCACCCCGTCAAGCGGTGAGGAGGCTGAGGCGTAAGCCTTCGCGGGAATTCGGCCCGCCTGGTAGGCCATGCGGCCTGCCTGCACGCCCAGCTTGAACCCCTCTCCCATCAAGGCCGGGTCTTCCGCCTGGGCGATGGCGGTGTTGACGAGAACGGCGTCTGCGCCGACCTCCATCACGGACGCCGCCTCGGATGGAGTGCCAAGCCCGGCATCTACCACTACAGGGACCCCGGACTGTTCGATGATGATCTCGATCTCGTCAAGTGTCAGAACGCCGCGCCCGGAACCGATGGGCGAGCCAAGAGGCATGACCGTCGCGCAGCCGACATCTTCCAGCCGGCGTGCCAGCACCGGGTCGGCCCCGATGTAGGGCAGCACGGTGAAACCGTCCTTGACCAGCCGTTCCGAGGCCTCAAGCGTCCCGATCGGGTCCGGAAGCAGGTATTTCGGGTCCGGGATCACCTCGATCTTGATCCAGTCTGATCCGGTGACCTCGCGGGCAAGCTGGGCCGTGAACACGGCTTCATCCGCCGTGGTGGAGCCCGCCGTATTGGGGAGGATCTGGTACTTGTCCCAGTCGAGATAGTCGAGAATCGTCTTCTCGTCCGGGTCGTCCAGGTTCAGGCGCCGGATGGCGACCGTGATGATCTCCGTTCCGGACGCCTCGACGGACGCCACGAGATCTTCCGGTGACCTGTGTTTTCCCGTACCCGTCATCAGGCGGGACGTGAAGGTTTTTCCGCCTATCTTTAACTGGTCGCTCATCTGATGACTCCTGTGACCGTTGTCTGCCATGCAAGCGGTGTACCGGGTGCGCGAACACCCGGGTTGGGAGCCAGATGGTGAGAATCCCTACGCTGGCATTAACCAGATCAGGTTCAGGGTCGGTGACGGTTCCGGCCACCCTCTCAGCCTGGCTCCCCAAGCTCCCCGAGCGCAGATGCGAAACCCGCGCCACTCGATAGGTTATGAGCAAGCGTAAGTCCGTGGGGGCGGACCGTCAAATGTGCCTCGGCCTGCGGAATTGTGACGTGCCAATGGTATTCTGGCCGCCGGTCCACATAACTCTGCCCCCCTGAACCCAAGCCAACGGAGCTTCCCGATGAGCCGAGTCGTCTACTACTCCGAGCCGAACCATCGAGTGCGGCTCGCCGAGTCTCTCGCGCCGGAAGATCTTGACGTTTCCGTTGTCGACCCCGGGCTTTCGTGGAACGAGCGCAAAACCCTGCTCGAAGACACCGAGGTCTTGATTCTCGGCGGGCTGGCCATGCCGTACGACGAACTCATTCAGCTACCCAACCTGAAGATGCTCCAGTTGATGAGCGCCGGGTATGACCAGATCGATGTCCCGGCTGTCCGTGAGCAGGGTATTTTTGTGGCGAATAACTCGCCCCAGATCGCGCGATCCGTCGCCGAACACGCCCTTGGCCTCATGCTGACGGTGCAACACAAGTTCATACCGGGCGTCGAGGGCGTTCGAGACGGGACGTGGCGCGCGCCGGTGCGGGCCGGCGTGTACGAGATCGGCGGCAAAACGATCGGCATCATCGGTCTCGGTAACATCGGCAGGCTCGTTGCCCGGATGGTGCGCGGGTTCGGACCGGCGGAGGTGATATACCACGACACTGCGGTGATCCCGACCGAGGTCGAAGAAGAGCTGGGAGTGCGGCGCGTTGGCTTCGAGGAGCTTCTCAACTCCTCCGACATCGTGACCGTTCACGTGCCCCTGTTCTCCGGAACGAGGGGGATGATGAACGCCGAGGCCTTTGGGCTGATGAAAGAATCAGCCATCTTCATCAACACCTGCCGGGGCCCGGTCCAGAACGAAGCGGACCTCATAGACGCCTTGAATGACGGCCAGATTCGCGCCGCCGGGCTCGACGTGTTCGAGGAGGAGCCGACTCCCGTCGACAACCCGCTCCTTCAGATGGACAACGTCGTTGTCACGCCGCACCTGGCGGGCTCCAGCGAGGAGCGCGTGGAACGGGCGCTTGTCTTCTCTTACCAGAACGCCCGACGCGTGATTTCCGGCGGGGAGCCGGAGGGCCAGTTCGAGGTGCTGACATAGAGGACGGGGGGCCGGGCGGGCGCTGGCAGGGGCGTGCCACCGGACTGGTCGTGGATCTCGACGGGACGTTGCTCAACACGGAGGAACGTCTTTCCCCACGCGTGATTGAGGCGATATCTCGCGCCGCGGTCCATGTCCCGGTGGCGATCGCATCAGGGCGAGAGCCGGCGGATGTCGCACGCTACGCACGGGAGCTGGGCTTGACGACGCCGCAGATATCGGACAACGGGGCGAGGTTGCTGGACCCCACGGACAACTCGACCATCGAGGCCCATCCGCTGGCCGCGGGCGACGCCCGGGCCATAACGATGGCGCTCGAGAACGATCATGAAATGCGGTTCTTCGCCGTGGACGGGTGGCGCATGGTGCGGAGCGTTGCCGATATCGAAAGCTGGGACATCACGGTGATCGCCGCTTCCACAGAGGATCGCGACGCCCCTTCAGACCTCCAGGAACAGGTCGTGCGCGGGGCGGTTGGCCTTGCGTCGGACGATGTATCGGCGATTCTTTCGGTGGGACACGGCGGCGATCGCTGGTACGTGAATTACACCCGGAAGGGCATCGATAAGGGCGCCGGCGTGCGGACCTGGGCGCAGCGAATGGGTGTGTCCCTTGACGGCGTGGTGTTTGTCGGCGACTCGCTTAACGATGTCGAGGCGTTTGCAGTGGCCGGGATGCCGGTCGCAATGGGGAGCGCTACCGGCGAGGTACGGGCGGCGGCCCTTGAGACGGTGGGCGATGTGTACGAGGACGGGGTGGCGCAGGCGATAGAGCGGTTCGTCCTGGCCCCGATGGGGCGATTATTTTGAGGCACGTCGCCCCGGAACGAGCGTCGATGGTTCGGCACGCCCGGCGGCGGTGGATTGGAGGGCAGGCATCGCCGTCGATCGTTCAACGAGCTCTGCGCCCTTCGTCCGCGCGAAGGAATAAAGCGCAGTCACATGGACGGGGCAAGCCCCGCCCTGCGATTTCTTGCATATAACGGTGTCGCGGACCGAAAAGATCTTCCCGCGTCGCTCCGTAAATGCCGTTCACGCTGGGTGCGGCGGGCGGAGCAAGCCCACCCCTACATCTTCACTTCGTACCCGGGTCGAGGGGCCGTGACGACACGGACGCGACACCGCCAGATCGCTATATCAGGCCTGGCTGTCGCTCCGGCCATCATCGATCTCAGCGACCGCTTCCGCACCCGGGTCGTTGCCCGATCTCAGCGCCCTTACACTGGCGCTCAGCGCCCTGCGCCAGACGCCCAACTCACGCCTGAGCGCTGAACGGAAGGGACGTCCGGACTCGCCGATGTTCCGGTATTTCCGCTGGCGCCGTCTCACAAGCGTACGGCGGTGCCGTTCGACGATCTCCGTGACCTCGATCATCAGTGCCCGCTTGAGCAGACGAGAAGCCTCCATTGGATCGCCATGCGCTCCGCCGTCCGGCTCCCTCACGATGTCGTCGACGATCCCCATTCGACGGCTGTCTATTGACGTGAGCCTGAGAGCGCCGACGACCTGATCTGCCGCGGCGGAATCCCGAAGCTCGGCGATGGCCGCCCGTTCCGGCGAGATCGGCGTATATATGGCGTTCTGGAGCATCAGGACGCGGTCGGTGACGGCGAACGCCAGCGCCGCCTCACTGCCGCCCTCCCCGATCAATACGGAGATGGTCGGAACCTCGACATCCAGGAGTGTTGATATGGTCTGGGAGATGGCGTGCGCCTGGCCGCGCTCCCACGCCTCCAGGTCCAGCGCGGAGCCGGGCGTATCCACGAGCGTTACGATCGGCAGATTGAAGCGGGCCGCGAACCGGATTGCACGGCGCGCCTTGCCGAAACCCTCGGGCGTTATCGATCCGCTCGCGGACAGACCTTCTGGCGCGTCGTCTTCTGACGACGAGATCATGCCGCTCGGCGGGGTCTTTTCCTGCCCGATCACCACTACCGATTGACCCGCCAGGCGCGCGATCCCGGTTATCACTTCGGGCGCGTCGGCGTACTGGCGGTCGCCGTGAAGCTCCACGAGATTTGCGAAAACCTGGTCGATGAAGTGCCGCGCAGTTGGCCGGTCCGGGTGACGGGCGAGTTGCACCATCTCCCAGGCTTCCATCCGGCGCGGCCGCGTACGCGGCGGCCGGCCCCTGCGGCGCTTGGCGAGACGGAACTCCGGCCTCAGCAACTCCAGAACGGTCGACACGACGTGTTTGATCTGCTCGCGGTCGACCACGCCGTCGAGCATCCCGTGCCGGAAGTGGACTTCCCCGGTGTGCTGTCCCGTGGACAGGGAGCCCCCGGTCTCTTCTTTGACGGCGCGGAACGGCGCGAAGCCGACGTGCGCGCCCGGCTCGGCAAATATCAGATCAGCCTGTGTGCCGAAAGATGCGTACACCTGGCCGGTCGCGGGATCACCGAGTACGGAGACCAGTGGGACGCCGCGCCGGTGCATCTCGTTGGCGGCGACGGTCGTCTTCGCCATCTGCATGAGCGAGAGGACGCCTTCCTGGATGCGCGCTCCGCCGCTGTTGATGACGGCGATGGCCGGGTATCGTTTACGCGCCGCCAGCTGAAGGGCGAGGGCGACTTTTTCGCCGACCACGAGACCCATGCTTCCGCCGAGAAAACCGAAATCGAGGACTATCAATACCGCCGGAGTTCCGCCGATAGTGCAAACCCCGGTGACCACTGCCTCGGTAAGACCGGTCCGGTCCTGGTCCTGCAGCAACCGTTCGCGGTAAGACACCCGGGCGGAAAAAGAGAGCGGATCGAGCGACCTGATCCAGCGTGAGGTCTCTCGAAATGTTCCGGAATCGGCCAGCATGTCGACCCGTCTCCGGGCGGACATCGTGTAATGGAACCGGCAGCGCGGGCAGACCAGGTAGCGGTCGTAAGTGGGGCTGTCCACCAGCGTTCCGCCACAGGCGAGACAGGTCGTCCGAACGCCTTCCAGGTCAAGTTCGTGTTGTTCGGGACTGTCAGGCGGATCCTGACCCGGGAAGAGTGGGGTGATATTGGTCACGCGCAGCCTCAGTGCTCCAAGGGTACCGCGCTTTTCCGGAAGTGGCACTGCTCGATGGCGGCCCGTCGTCTCAGACATTGCGGCCGGACGTACGCCAACCGAGTGAAACGCTAGAGGACCGGCCTCGGTTTGCCCGGCTCGCCCAACCCGACTACTCCGGCCTCTTCCAGCTCATCCATGAGCCGGGCGGCACGCGGGTAACCGATACGAAGGCGGCGTTGTAGCAGCGATACGGAGAGCGTTTTGTGCGCACCCGCCATCTCGCTGGCCCTGTCGAACAGCGAATCGCCGTCGTGTCCACCGTCGCCAAAGTCGCCGGTATCCGCCGACGCGGTCAGCGGTTCGATGCCCGGCAATTTCGGACCCTCCACGGCCTTCCAGAAGTCGACGACGCTTGCGACCTCCGGGTCGCCGAGGAAAGCGCCCTGGATGCGTAGAGGTTTTGGCCTGTCGATCGGCAGGAACAGCATGTCGCCCTTGCCGAGCAGCTTCTCAGCGCCCGGGCCGTCGATTATCGTCCGGGAGTCGATCTGCGACGTGACGCTGAACGAGATACGACTCGGGAAGTTGGCCTTGATGAGGCCCGTCACGACGTCAACGGAGGGTCGCTGGGTGGCGATTATCAAGTGGATGCCGGTGGCGCGCCCGAGCTGCGCCAGCCTGCACAGCAATCTCTCTACTTCCGAGGCCGAGGTCAACATGAGGTCCGCGAGTTCGTCCACCATGATGACCAGGTATGGCATCTTCGTGGCGGCCTGCTCGTTGTAGGCGACGATGTTGCGGACACCGGCACGCTCCAGCACTTTGAAGCGTTCAGACATCTCCTCGACGAGCGCCTTCAGGATGCCGACAGCGACGTCCGGTTCCACGACCGGCGGCGCATACAGGTGCGGCACGCCGGTGTATGGCGTCAGCTCGACCCGCTTGGGATCGATCATCACTATCCGCACCTGTTCCGGCGTTCGGTTCATGAGCAGGCCGGTGGCGATGGTGTTCATGCACACGCTTTTGCCGGACCCGGTCGCGCCGGCTACCAGCAGGTGCGGCATACGCGCCAGGTCTATAACGACGTTCTCGCCGCCGCTGCCGACGCCCAGCGGCACGGGCAGTGGCGCATCGGACGCGAACTTTTCGTAGGCGTCGGACTCGATAACGGTTCGGAGGGTTACCGGCGTCGGCCGGGAGTTCGGCACCTCGATGCCGACCAGCGACGCCCCGGGCACAGGCGCCTCGAAACGCAGGCTCGGGGAGGCGAGTGAGAGCGCCAGGTCCTTCTCGCGCGCCAGTATGTTGTCCACACGGACCCGTTTACGCCCGGACTCACGCGCCCCTCCCGTTTCCAATTCCGCCAGGTGTTTTTGAGATCCGCGACCGCGGCCCCAGCCCGGCACGATGCCGTACATCGTCACCCTGGGTCCCACCCTGACATCGCCGACCGAGACCTCAATCCCGTGGTCGGCCAGTGTCTCCACGATCAATTCGGATGTGGCTTCAAGTTCGGACTCCGGAACGCCGCCCGCGGGAGCGGTCTTGAGCATCCCGATGTCCGGAAGCGGCCAGGCGAAGGGCGGCACGTGTAGGAAGCCGGGCAGGACCGGGGCCAGGAGCCCCGGATCCTCCTCGAGGATCACATCTTCGTCCGGGGCGTCGTCCTCGTCATCTACGGGCGTCTCCACATCAGCGATGACGGTCCGCGCGTCGGGGCCGGCTCCTTCCGCCGGTTCGTCTTCGGCGACGAGAAGTTCAGGACGGACGTTTCCGGCAAGCGGCGGCTCTCGCCCGTCAGTCGCGAAGGACGGGTGCTCGATCTGATCGGCCTCGGTGCCCATCACGGCGGAGCCGTTCATCAGGTCTTCTGCCGTCGGCCCGGATGCTGCCCGGCCGGCACGCCATGCAGATATACGGGACGCCAGGCCTGCGCCTGCGATGACAAGGAGCGCACCCAGGGTGGCTAACCCGGAACCGATCGCCCGGAGCACGGTCAGCGCATGACGAGGTGAGGTGCCCGCCGCCGCGATGAGGACAAGAATGCCCGCCCGCAGGAACGCGAACGCGACCTGGCTCGACGTTCCACCGGAATCGGCCCACTCCGCCGGCCATCGGGCGATGTAGTTGCCGAAGGAGCCGCCGTACGACTGGTTGATCGTCGTGTCGGTGGAAAAGAAGTTGGGCAGCTGCAGAGAACCGAGTACGCCGACAACCGCCAACCCCAGGACGGTGATGGAGAACGCGTGGCGCCAGTAGATCTTGAGCAGTTGCGGCGCTATGTTCAGGATCGCCACGGCCGCGGCCGCCCAGAGGAACAGCGGTATCGCCGACCAGCCAAGGTGGAATTTCAGTTCATCAAACCACAGCACGGCCAGGACAGCCGTGGCGGCGATAACGATCACGGCGGAACGTGAGTAAGCGTTCCTGGAGGTCGCCGCGACACCGGTCGCGCCGTACGCGTACCCGCTCACCGAGAGGCGGCGCGTCAGCGATCCAAAACTCTGGATAGCTCCGCCTAACATTGCGCCTCCTCAAGAACGGCCTGAAATGTTTTGAGGGCCGACGACGACGACAACCCCGTCACCCTGTTTACGGGCCGCAAATACGGGTCATAAGGTGACCGGTCGTTTTTGCCCGTCGCGGTGTTCGGACCGATATCGCGGTTCAGACATCGAACGCCACCGGGATGATGGTCGGTCGACGCCGTGTTCGCTGGCTGAAGAACCGGCCCACGGTCTTCTTGGTGACGGCCTCGACCTCGTTCCACTGTATGTATTTGTCGGAATCCCGGTCAAGAACGGTGTCCAACTCATCTATGGCATCTTCGAACAGTCTGTCCGCTTCTGCGTAATGGACAAATCCGCTCGAAACGATCCTGGGCCGGCCGGCGACCTTCCCACCCGAGTCGCGGCCGAGTATTACAACGACGAAGCCGTCACGCGCCAGCAATCGACGCTCGACGATAACGTTGCCGTGCTCGTCCCACACGCCGTGGCCGTGGATAAAGACATGTCCGGCGGGGATCTGTTCAACGACCTCCGCCGTGTCCTCGGTCAGCCGCAGCACGTCCCCGTCCTGCAGCAAAAAAGCGTCATCCTCGTGAACACCGTGTTCGATCGCGAGATCGACGTGCGCCCGCAACATCCGGTACTCGCCGTGGATCGGTACGAAGTGCCGGGGCTGCAGCAGGTTGTGCACCGCACGCAGCTCTTCACGAGCGGCATGTCCGTGCACGTGGACGTTGCGGGTGTTGTGGGTCACGACGTGGGCGCCCTGCTCGACGAGATCGTTGATCAGGTTGCTGACCGCGGTCTCGTTCCCGGGGATCGGTGTGGCGGAGATGATGACGGTGTCGCCCTCACGTATGTCGACATCGTTATGCGTCCCGGCCGCCATGCGGGCCAGCGCCGATTGCGGCTCTCCCTGCGCCCCGGTGTTCATGTAGATGACCCGGTGATCGGGAAGGCCGAGCGCGTCTCGCGCGCTGATAAGGGTCTCTTCCCTGATGTTGAGGTGGCCGAGATCTCGCGAAATCTTGAGGTTATTGATCATGCTGCGCCCGACGATGGCGAGCCGGCGTCCGTGGGCGACTGCGGCGTCTGCGACCATCTGAATCCGGGCGATCTGGGAAGCGAAACTGGCGACCAGCACCCGTCCCTCGGCGTTGCCGATGACTTCGTGCAAGGTCCGGGCCACTTCGCGGTCGGATCCGGAGTAGCCCTCGTTCTCGGCGTACGTGGAGTCAGCCATGAGGAGGAAAACACCGTCGGCGGCGATCTCCGCCATCCGGGCGAAATCCGTCGGCTCGCCGATGGTCGGGTCGTTGTCCAGCCGGAAGTCGCCGGTGTGGACGACCGTCCCCAGCGGGGTTCGAAGCGCTATGCCCATTGCGTCCGGGATGCTGTGGCAGACATCGAACCACTCGGCCTCGAGAGTGTTCCCAAACCTGAACAGTTCGCCGGATTTGACGATGTTCAGGTCTGCCTCTCGCAGGAGCCCGCGCTCACGCAACTTGTTGCGGATCAGGGCCATCGCCATGTTGGGCGCGTAGATGGGCACCGGGAGCGCCTTCATGATGTGCGGCAGCGCGCCGATGTGGTCTTCATGTCCGTGTGTGACCAGGATGGCCCTGACGCGTTCAATGTTCTCCACGAGATAATCGATATTCGGGATGACGATATCGATGCCCGGCATGTCGTCTTCCGGGAACAGGACCCCGGCGTCAATTACCACGATGTCCTCGTCGGTTTCGAGAACCATCATGTTTTTGCCGACTTCGCCCAACCCGCCCAGGGGGAGGACTTTCAGCGCTTCGTTGGCCATGTAACTCCTAGTTGTTGTGTGCGCACGCTCGCCGGGCGGTGAGTTCTGAATCGCCGAGCCATGCGGGGTGGATTTTTGTCGGGTCGGACGAACTGGTGGTCAGTAGTGGGTCTATTGTGCGGGATGGCGAGCCGTAATCGGGGGTACCAGCGTCCCTGATTCACTCCTGCCACCCGGTACCCAGCGTAGTCCAGTCGTCGATCACGGAACCGAAATCCCCAGAAATCGCTGGGAATATCTGGGAATATCTGGGCCGGTTCGTCGGTCGCCGGCAACAGGCTCCGGCTAGAAGAGACGATTCTGTTCGGCCTCGTCATCTCTCGGAACTTCGGATGGAGTGGCCGGGCGCGCGTTCGCGCTCGGCGGCACGGCGCTACCGGTGTGCCCCTGGCTTTGAGACGAGCTCAGTTCGAGTGATTGGAGAACGGCCCCGGGAAGACGGCGGATGTCGTTCTCAAGTGTCTGGCGCAGGGTGGTCGATCGCAGGGCCGCGGCCGGGTGGTAGAGCGGGAAAACAACGATATCCCGCCACAGGGAGGCGCGGCCGTGGGCGTCCGAGATGCGGGCGTTGGGCAAAAATCGGTTCATCGCATGACGTCCGAGTGTTGCGATGACGTGAGGTTTCAAGAGACTGATCTGGGATTCCAGGTAGGGCCAGCAGGCGCGTACTTCCCCGGGAGCCGGGTCCCGGTTGTCCGGCGGCCGGCATTTCACGACGTTGGTGATGTACACGTCAGAGCGGCGCAATGGCACGACGCCGAGTAGTTCATCGAGGAGATTGCCGGCGCGCCCGACAAAGGGGCGGCCCTGCTGGTCTTCGTTGAATCCAGGGCCCTCGCCGATGAACATTATCGACGGTGATTCCGACCCTTCTCCGGGTACCGCGTTCGTCCGGGCGCCGGACAGGCCGCATTTCGTGCAACTGCGTACGGCGGCGGCGATGTCCTCGATAGAGGACAGCTTACCGATGTACTCATCGTCACGCTCGGACAGGTTGTCCGGGGTCACGCGGTCCGGACCGGTCGGCGGTTCGGTCATGCTGGGCCTCGGCTTCCCAGAAGGATTTCTTCGGGGCCGTATCTCCCCGTACCCCGGGCCTCTGGTCCCGGGGAGCGGGGGGTGGGACTATCGAATTAGTCGGCTACACCTTTTGATCCAAGGTAATCGACGACATCCTGCACCGTGTTGAGGCTCTCGGCATCCTCGTCGGAGATTTCCAGCGGCGTGTCGTCGCCGCCAAACTCCTCTTCCAGGGCCATGATCAGTTCGACAACATCAAGCGAGTCAGCTTCGAGGTCCTCGGTGAAGGACGACTCGAGCTGGATGTCATCGGGCTCCACGCTGAGTTTGTCGGCCGCGATATCTCGCACCCGCTCGAAAACCGTCGCCATTCGTTACCTCCGTAAAAAGGGATCGTTCTGGGTTTAGCAAGATGAGCAAACCTGACCGGATGTCCCACACTATTGGCAAGCGTCGACCATCGGTCAAGTATTTTTCGTTTTCACCTGACGGCGAATTATCCTAGCACCGTCCCGAGGACTCCGTTAACAAACCGGGGTGATGTCTCGGAACCGTAGAGTTTTGCGATCTCGACGGCTTCGTTGGCGATCACCGCGGGGGGGGCCTGGTCATCCCCCTCAAACGACAGTTCTGCCAGGGCAAGCCGGAGGATGGCGCGGTCTACCCGGTCTATGCGGGCTACGGGACGGGCAGGAGCGAGTACGCCGATGCGATCATCCAGCGCCAGCCGGTCTGCCTCGACCGCTTGAACAAGCCGGGCCGCAAACAGACGAAGGTCGTCGCCCAGGCCGTCGCGTTCCGCTATCTGGTTCAGAGCTGCGCCCGCCGGGTGCCCGGTGCTCTCCGCCTCGTACAGGGCCTGTGTGGCCGCTGCGCGAGCCGCACGCCGTCCCGAAGGAGGGGGCGCCTCCGTCTCCGAGTCCGGTTCCATGTGGATGAGCCCGGGCGTCTGTGGAGACAGTATCTCCGGTGGCGGCTCTGGAGGGGGCAGGTCGTCGCCGCGCGAGTCGTATCGCATGGAGACACCGTCCGGGTCTGTGACCGGGTAGAGATTTCCCTCGTGTTCGGGGTTTCCAGGGTTCCGGGACGAGCCGGTCAAGACAACCTCATAACTCGATACCCGGAATCGACCCTGGCTGGATTCGCGGGCCGTTGCTTAGCTGGCGAGCGCCACCACGGACTCCATGTCCGAGATATTGGATATCGTGGCGTCACGGTCGATGCGCTTCATCATGCTGGCGAGAACACGCCCCTGGCCCACTTCAACGTAGCTACGCACGCCGTCTGCGAGCATGTAGCGGATGGAGTCAGACCAGCGAACGCAGGACATGATCTGCATGCCCAGTTCTTCTTTGATCTCCTCGGCGGTGGTGATGGAGCGGGCGTCGCAGTTTGCGATCACCGGGACGGTGGGGTCGTGCCAGTCCAGCGAATCGATGACTTCCAGGAGGCCGGAGCGGGCGGGCTCCATGAGGCCGGAGTGGAATGCGCCGCCTACCGGCAGCGGAACGCACTTGCGGGCGCCACGGGCGGCGGCAAGGTCGATCGCCTTTGCGAGCGCCATGTGATCACCGGATACGATGATCTGGTCATCGGTGTTGATGTTTGACATGTAGGTGCCCGTCTCACGGCATATCTCTTCAACGGAGAGCTCGTCTATGCCGAGCAGGGCGGCCATGCCGCCGGGACGCTCGTCGCACGCGTGCTGCATCAGCCGACCACGCTCCACGACGAGCCTGGCGGTGTCGGCGACGCTCAATGCGCCAGCGACGGCGAGCGAGCTGTACTCACCCAGGCTGTGTCCGGCCACCATCGCGACGTCCGGGCAACTGCCCTTTGCCTCTTCCAGCGCCTTGTAGGCGGCCAGGGACACGGCCGTGATGGCCGGCTGGGCGTTCTCGGTCTTGGTCAGTTCTTCCTGGGGGCCATCGAACATGACCGACGTAAGCGATCGTCCGAGGGTTTCATCTATCTCATCAAAGACCGCTTTTGCGGCTGCCGAGCCGTCATACAGGTCTTTGCCCATCCCGACGCTCTGCGAGCCCTGGCCGGGGAAAAGGTAAGCAACCTTCTCAGTCTGGGAAGTTGGTGACATCAGGTCTTAACTGCTCCTGCTAGTGCCGTTTGGGGGCTGATCTGCCGAACCTAGTGGTTGTGTCCGGCGTGTTCGTCCGATTCCGCTGCGACCTCGACTCCCGGTTCCCGTACGTCCACGACGGAGCGTCCCCTGTAAAAGCCACACGTGGGACAAACCCGGTGCGGCAACTTGACCGACCTGCATTGCTGACAGACCGAAAGGGCGCCACGGGACAGGAAGTGATGGGCGGCGCGTCCACCCTTTCGTGCACGGGAATGTTTTTTCTTTGGAAGCGGGGCCATATTACGGGTTCTCCAGGGGACCGGTGCGAGAGGAAAGTCTCGTCTCACCCAATTCAGTGCGCAAGGTACACGCGCAGCGAAATTAGAGTGTTACGGCCCTGTTAAATGTGGATGTCTTGATTTTCGGGAATTTTCAGGTCGAGCAACCCGGCGAGCCGGGGGTCTATCGCGACGATCTTGCAATCGCACGGTGTTGTGTTTCGGTTTGTGCCACATTCCGGGCAAATTCCGGCGCAGTCCGGCCGGCACAGGGGCGCCATCGGCGTCTCGGAGACGAAGCCCTGCCTGATCGCCTCGGACGTATCCAGGTCGTTGGCTTCGTCGATCCAGAATTCCGGGATTTCCTCTTCCTCTACGACCTCCTGCCGCAGTAGTGATGAGCCGGGTCCAAGGTCTCCGTTGATGGGGAAGTATTCATCCTCAAAAGCGGTGTGCAGGACCGAGACGGCCGGCTCCAGGCAGCGTGAGCACTCGTTTACGCCCCCACCCGTAGCTTCGCCACGAAGGAGGATCCCGCGATCCGTGCGGGTGAGTCTGACGGTGCCCGACACCCCATGGAAGTCGCCATCTTCATGGGCGATGGACTCGTCTTCGATCGAGTAGACGCGGGTGGCTCCAACATCTCCGGAAAGGAGAGCCGCGACGTTATAGATCATGGGATTGTTAGTTTTTGGCAATCCGGGGAGTACCCCGGCTCACTGCCCCGGTTATCGGGACGATATTGAGTGGTCGCTGCGCCTGAAACGGGCGCGAGCACCCTGAAGTTGATGTCGAAATGACCGGATGAATTGTCGCGCTCCGGCAGCGCGGGCGCAAGAATCATGCAATCAGCGACAGTCCCGGGTAAGTGCGAGCGACCAATTATGCTGACCCGAACGGGCCATTTCCCGGGCCACTGGTCCCGGAACACGGATTTTCGCGAAATCAGGCGTTGGCTCGGTCGATCAGCGCCCTTGATATGACCAGACGCTGGATCTCGGAAGTGCCTTCATATATCTCTGTCACCCGTTGGTCACGATAGATGCGTTCCACGGCGGACGGCTGGAAGTAGCCGGTCCCTCCGTGGACCTGTAACGCCTTGTGGGCGACCCGGCCGGCGGATTCAGACGCGTACAGCTTTGCCATCGCAGACTCGACCCCGTGCGGCAGGCCTTCGTCCACAAGCGCCGCCGCCCGATAGGTCATGAGCCGGGACGCGTCCACCTCTGTCGCCATGTCGGCGAGCATGAAAGCCACGGCCTGTTTGTCAGATATCGGGCCACCGAACGCTTCACGCTGTGTGGCGTACGCGGTCGCCGCATCCAGCGCACCGCGCGCCAGCCCGACGCATTGCGCTCCTATCGAGACACGGCTGGAGTCGAGCGTTTTGAGGGCGATCGAGTAGCCCTGCCCCTCTTCACCGAGCCGGTTAGCCATCGGCACCCGGCAATCGTCGAAGACCAGCTCGGCCGTAGAGGAACCGCGCATCCCCATCTTCCCGTGTTGCGGAACGATTGTGAACCCGGGCGTGTCCCGTTCAACGACGAGCGCGCTGATGCCCCTGTAACGAAGCGCCCTGTCGTGGGTCACGAAGACGACGAATATCTCAGCCGCCTCGGCGTTCGTGATGAAGTGTTTCGTGCCGTTCACTACGTAGTCGTCGCCGTCCTGAACAGCCGTCGTGGACAGCATCAGCGCGTCAGAACCGGTCCCGGGCTCCGTCAGGGCGAACGCCCCGATGCGCTTGCCTGCGGCCATGTCCGGGATCCAGCGCTGCAACTGTTCATCGCCCCCGGATTTGGCGATGGTTTGCGCCGAAAGCGAGATGTGGGTGGCGAGCACGGTGCTGGTGGAACCGCAAACCGCCCCCAGCTCTTCAAGAACGACCATCAGGTCGCGATACCCGCCGCCTGCACCGCCCGCGTCCTCGGAGATGCTCAGGCCGAGAAGGCCGAGCTCCGAAAGCCCTTCCATCTGGCGCTTCGGGAACTTTTCTTCGGCGTCCACATCGGCTGCGTAAGGCGCCACCTCGTTGGCGGCGAACTCGCTGACGGTGGCCTTGAGCAGTTCCTGTTGTTGGGTATAGAAGGGTTGCATGGGTCTCGAATCTTGCGATTTGCCGGGTTTCCGGGCCGGTCTCGTGGTCTGCTTACCTGAACATCTCGATCTTCATGAACGACTCCGCCAGCCCCCCGCCGTTCTGTTCGCCCGTCTCCGCCAACCGCTTGCGGGAGCGTTCGTCACGTTCAGGGTCTCTTGCCCCGACCTGGCTGATGTGTGAATGCAAGGCGTTCTGACGGGTCTCAAAGTAGTCGGTGACATCTACATAGGTGTTCGGTTCTTGCGGTCTGAACAGCCATATCTCTTCGATCTTGTGTGGCTCCAGCCCGTTCTCAAGGTGCTCCGGGTACGCAAGGTGGTCCCGGGAGTACGGGAACACGGCGTCCAGCGTCACACGGCCAGAGTAGTAGTGGTCACGGTGGCGGATGTATGGCCTTCCGGGATCGATGCACATAAGGAGATCCGGCTTGTGTTTGCGTATCGCCCACACTAGCCTTTCTCGGAATTCGTCGGTGTCTTCAAGGCCCTGGTCAGGAAACCCGAGGAACTCGACGCCTGCGAGCCCGTAAACGCGAGCCGCTTCAAGTGTTTCCTTCTCACGTATCTTGACAAGATCGGCCGGCTTTATCGACCGGTCACTGGTCCCTTTGTCGCCGTTTGTGCAGACGACGAGGGTCACTTTTCTGCCCTCGGCGCACCACCTGGCGATCGTCCCACCGGCGGCCGACTCCGAGTCATCCGGGTGCGGGGTGACCACCATTATCGATTCAGGTTCGGCCATTTTTCCTCTTCTGTTTGGGGGAGCTGTCGGGGTACGTCGGAGGGCCGATCTTGCGCAAGACACGGCCCGTTTATCTCTGTGCGGCCAAGATCATAGCGCGACAAAGCGACGCGAGCGCGTTGACACCCCGCGCGGGCAAAGGGGAATATTGCTGAGTCCGCCGCGAACGCGGCAGGCCCTCCGGTTCTGCGATCCTCTCGATCCGCAGGCGCTACTCGATAGCATCAGGCCCACCTCAAACATGCGAATCATCGGTGTAGACCCAGGACTCGTGACCACCGGATACGGTGTTATCGATGTGAAAGGGCGGTCGCACGTAGCGATCGAGGGTGGTTTTTCCAGGACCAAAGCCTCCGATGCGCTGGAGTTCAGGCTCAAGTCCATCTACCGGGACATGCGCGAGGTCATCGAGGAGCACAAGCCGAACGTGATGGCGGTCGAAGACCTGCACGTTCGATATCGCAATCTCAAGACGGCAATCATCATGGGTCACGCACGCGGCGTCGCCGTACTCGCGGCGGGTGAAGCAGGTATTCCCGTGTTTCACTACGAGCCGACCCGGGCAAAAAATCTTGTAACGGGCTCCGGGCGGGCGGACAAAGAGCAGGTCCAGCGGGCGGTGGCCATGCATCTCAGGTTGCCCGGGATCGACAATGAACACGTTGCGGATGCGTTCTCGATAGCCATTTGTCATGCCATGATGTCCGACAGTCCGGTGGCGAACGCTTCTTAACAGGCAACAGGCTGCTCGTCCGGTTCCCGGTGAACCGGGTGCTGGCACAGCGGGGCGAGATTTTTGATCAGCTACATTGAAGGCAAAGTCCATCGCTTCGACAGGTCGACGGAGACGGTCGTGATCAACGCAGGCGGTGTTGGCTACCAGATCGTGGTGCCGCAATTCGTGATGAGCGCGCTGTCCGCCCGCCCCGTGGTCGTGGGCGACGAGCTGGGCCTCGAGGTGTACTACCACGTGACGGACCGGCAGCCGAAGCCTGTCCTGGTGGGGTTTCAGCGCGGGCATGAACGCGCTTTTTTCGAGCAGTTGATACAGGTGGAGGGTCTCGGGCCGGTTCGTGCGGCGAAAGCGATGATCTTTTCCGTATCAACCATCGCGCAGGCAATAGAGGCTGAGGACGTGCGCGTGCTTCAACGGATGCCAGGAATCGGCGCCCGTGCGGCCCAGAAGATGATCGCCACTCTGAAGGGGAAGGTGATCGAGACCGCCATGCTCCGAGACGAGGGTTATGACGCCCCGGTCCAGCCAGCGGTTGGCGCGGGAACCGGACGGGACGAGGCGATCGAAGTCCTCGTGAACCTCGGGTACCGGCAACCAGAGGCGGAGCGCGAGGTGGACGAGGCGCTCATGGCCGACCCGGAGCTGGCGGGGGCGCCGGAAGAACTGATCCGAGAGATATTCAAGGCGCAGGCCGTAGCGGGCTAACGGTGCGATGGCGCCCGAAGCCAGCGATCTGATCTCCTGAGAGGTAGGAGTTTTGGCCAGACAGAAGGTCACCCTGAGCGGCGAAAACGACCACGGAGACGAGGCCGAGCAATCGGCGGACGCCGAGTTGCGAATCGTGGCCGGAGAACGCGCCGAGACTGAGGACCAGGCGATTCTCCAGCTGAGGCCGCGTGACTTCGGGGAGTACGTCGGTCAGGGTAACGTGATGCACAGCCTCAAGATCGCCGTGACCGCCGCGGTGTCTCGCGGTGAGCCGGTCGATCATGTCCTGTTTCACGGCCCGCCCGGCCTCGGGAAGACCACGCTCGCCCACATCATCGCCCGCGAGATGAACGTCCGGCTGGAGCATACGTCTGGCCCGGCGCTTGAGCGGCCGGCCGACATGGTGGGGCTTCTGTCCAACCTTGAATCCGGGGCCGTGTTGTTCATCGACGAAATCCACCGGCTTTCGAGCGCGGTCGAGGAGTATCTGTACTCCGCGATGGAGGACTACAGGGTCGATTTCGTGACGGGCGCGGGCGCTTATGCGAAGACGCTCAGCTTCCCTCTACAACCGTTCACACTTGTCGGCGCGACGACCCGTGCCGGTTTGCTCAGTTCGCCGCTCCGGGATCGCTTCGGCATGGTCTATCACATGGAGTACTACTCGGACGACGAGTTGACCTCCGTGGTGAAGAGATCGGCCGGCATCCTGGGCGTGGAGGCGGACGAGGCGGGCTCGGCTGAGATCGCACGGCGTTCACGGGGCACCCCCCGGGTGGCGAACCGGCTCCTGCGGCGCGTCCGTGACTTCGCACAAGTCGAGGCCGACGGACGGCTCAACAGGGAGACCGCAGCAGCGGCGCTGGACATGGAAGGCGTTGACGGGTTAGGGCTGGACAGGCTCGACCGGCTTTATCTGACGACACTGGCGCACCAGTACCGAGGCGGGCCAGCGGGGATTGCGGCGATCGCGGCCACGGTCAACGAGGAACCACAGACGCTGGAGGACGTGGTCGAGCCCTTCCTGCTCAAACTGGGGTTCATTATCAGGACCCCGGGTGGACGGCGAGTGACGCCGGAAGGCTCTGTGCATGCGGGGGTGCCGCCAGGCAGGGAGAACCCGGCGCAGGGGACCCTGATCTAAGGAACTCGCTCAACAGGATCTGGAGTCTTGTTACTGGCTGTCATCCTGGGCATAGTGGCCAAGAGACTGTCCTGAGCGCGACTCAGGAATCTCGCCGGTGGCAAAGCGCACTCAGGTCGGATGTACGGTTGGTCATCCAGCGGGGAAAGTGACGACAACGTCGTCACTTCTTGGACCTCCCTCACCCCAGCCCTCTCCCATCGGGAGAGGGGAGAGACGACGGTCTGCGCTTAGCGGGTGGACTCGCCTGCCACCGAGGCTGCGACTTCCTGGATGATTTCTTCCGGGATGTCGTCGAACGAGGAGTAGTTGAGCGAGTAGAGCCTGAAGTAGAGGCCCTTTTCCGCCATCAGCTCATCATGGTTGCCGATCTCAACGATGCGACCGTCCTGAAGCACGATGATCCTGTCCGCGCCACGGATCGTCGCCAACCGGTGGGCGATCATCACGCCTGTCCGGCCTTCAAGCAGCCTGGCAAGCGCCCTCTGGATCATTAGCTCCGTGTAGCTGTCGATGCTGGCTGTCGCCTCGTCAAGGACGAGTATCTCGGTGTCCGCCACGATTGCGCGGGCGAAACTGATGAGCTGGCGCTGGCCGATCGACAGGTTAGAGCCACGCTCCTCGAGAACCGTGTCATAGCCGTCAGAAAGTTTCTCGATAAAATCATGTGCGCCAACCGTTTTGGCGGCCTCAATGATCTGCTCTCTGGTCGCGCCTGCGGTGTTGTACTGGATGTTGTCGTGAACCGTTTCAGAGAACAGGAATGGTTCCTGGAGCACCATGCCCACGTGGTGTCCGAGTGTTTCCTGTGTGATGTCCCGGACATCGTGTCCGCCCACATTCACGGTCCCTTCCTGGACGTCGTAAAAACGGTGGGTGAGCGCGGTGATGCTCGTCTTTCCGGAGCCTGTGGGCCCGACAAGCGCCACGACCTCTCCCGGTTCCACTTTGAACGAAACGTCGTGAAGGACCGGATGATCCGGGCTGTAACCGAAGGTCACGTGATCGAACTCGATCGATCCGTCGATCCTGTCGAGGTCCTCTGCGCCCTCTTTGTCCTCGACCTCGGTCGGGATATCCAGTAGCTCAAAAATACGCTCGCCCGCGGCCATCGCACGTTGCAGGACGTTGTAGTGCATCGTCAGGTTTCGGATGGGGTCGAAGAACTGCCGGACGAGCATCAGGAAGGCGATCATCGTGCCGATGGTCATATCGCCGTCGAGGACGAACAGGCCGCCGACCACGATCACGATCGCCCACGCGACTCCCGTGAGTAGCTCCACGATCGGCATCAGGATTGCGCTGAATGTGGCGGCCATCTTGGCGGCCTTGAGGTTGTTCGATGTCAGGCCTTCGTACCGGGCGAGGTTCACCGGTTCACGGCGCATGCCCTGGACGACGCGCACACCATTCACGTTCTGTCCCAGCGCGCCGTTACAGATGGACTGCGTAACGCGAGCGTAAAGGAACCGTTTGCGGGCCCGTGGAAGCCATACGAGCCGGAGTCCCATCATGACCGGGATCACGGTGAGAACGAGGAGGGCGAGTCGCACGTCAAGGAAAAGGAGTACGGCGACGATCCCGATCAGGATCGCGATATCTCCAAGGGCCTGGACCATCGTCTCCATGAACTCCTGGAGAGCACCGGTGTCGCCCTGGGTGCGGGACATGACCGCCCCGACTTCCGTCTTGTCTGAGAAGGACAGGCCGACGCGCTGGAGGTGATGGAACATGGCGCGACGGATGTCGAACAACATCGCGTTCGACATGTGTCCCACGACCACCTGCTGGATGTGGTTGGAGCCCCAGTTGATGATCGCGACGATCAATAAAACGCCCGTAACCCACGCGAGCTCTGTCTTGCCACCGCCGACGTCCAGCGCATTGTCCACGGCGTACTGAACGACGAGTGGCACCGCGAGCGTCGAGAGACTGAACGCCAGCACGGCGATCAGGCCAACGACCACTTTCTTCTTGTAAGGCGCGACGAATCCGAGGAAACGCTTGAATACCTCACCATCGAACGAGGGTCCAAATACGTCATCCATGTCCAGGTACTGGCCCGGAGGCAGACGCTTCCCCTCGCCCATGAGAGTGGACTTGCGCTGTCGCTTTCCGGAGCTGACGTTAGAGGCCATCAGTCATCGCCCCCCGCCGGGTGACGAGAGTCGTCCATCGTCAACCAATCACCGCTGAGGTCATCGGTCGGACGTACCTGCAGGTCGTGCATCTCGCGATAGCGGCCGCCGAACTCCAACAACTCTTCATGCGAGCCGCGCTCGATGATCCGCCCCTCGTCGATGACGAGGATTTCGTCCGCGCTGAGCAGTGTGCTCAAACGGTGGGCGATGATGATGGTCGTGGCGTCTGCCGCTCGCCTGGCGATCTGTTCACGGATCAACCGTTCCGTAGCGGCATCGATGGCAGACGTTGAGTCGTCGAAGATGAAAATCTTGGGCTGGAGCACGATCGCCCGGGCGATCGCCATTCGCTGACGCTGACCGCCGGAGAGCGACACACCACGCTCGCCCACCATGGATTCGTAACCTTCCGGCATCCCGGTGATGTGTTGATGCAGCTTGGCGTCCTCGGCGGAGTCGATGATCCGGCCTTCTTCGGCATCCGGTTCGCCATAAGCGATGTTGTCGCTGACCGTGTCCCTGAAAAGGAAGGTGTCCTGCTGGACAAGTCGGACCCGCTGGCGAAGCGACTCCAGCGTCACGCCGTTAATGTCCTGCCCATCTATCGTGATACGCCCGGAACCCACGTTGTAGTGGCGTGGCGCGAGCTGGGCGATGGTCGTTTTGCCGCTACCGGGAGGACCGACGATTCCGATCGTATGCCCGGGCCTGGCTTCAAAGCTGATGTTCTTGATAACGGGCATGTCGTCGTATGAGAACGAAACGTCCTCGTAACGCAACACACCTTCCGTGACCTGCAACGGCCGGGCGTTCGGGCTGTTCTGTATTGGAAGCTCCAGGTCGAGGACCTCAAACAACCGTGCTCCGCCTGAAGACGCTCGCGCCCACGAGTTGATCAGCATGGGAAGCATCCTGATCGGCATCTGAAGCAGCCCGAGGAATGTCAGGAAACGCGTTAAATCCCCGACGCTCATCTCGCCGTCAATAACCTTTGTCCCGCCGAACCAGAGGAGGACCGAGTAAGCGACAAGCACAGAAAAGGACATGAAGCTGCCGTTTGATGCCCGGATCTCGGCGGCCTGGTCCATCAGGCCTCTGACTTCTTCGGAGGAAGAGGCGAACTTCCTTTCTTCATGTTTCTGGCCCGCAAACGATCTCACAACGCGCACCCCGCCCAGGTTCTCCTGGAGAGCCGTGTTGACGACCCCCATCTGTTCCTGGATCTGTATCCAGATGCTCCGGGACCGCAGCCGCATAATGGTGCCGCGGAAGGCGACGAGCGGCACGAACGCGAGCGTGAGTAACCCGAGTTGCCAGTCCAGCGTCAGCATCAGGTACGCGCTGCCCGCCAACAGCAAGATCAGATATAGAACACGCAGCATGCCGGTGTGGGCGAACATCCGCACGCCGTCGATATCCGAGATGCCGCGTGACATCAGATTGCCGGTGTGCGCGTTGTCGTGGAACGAGAAACTCAGGCGTTGAAGTTTCTCGTAGTACTGGTTCCGAAGCGCCGTGGCCAGGGTCTGGCCCAACACTTCTCCCGCGTACATCTGGCCGTAGGCGAATACGCCTCTCAACACGCTCACGGCAACGAGTACGAACGCGGCATCAAGCAGGGCTGAGCGCGCCGCGCTTGAATCTGAGCCGTCTTCGACGAGCATCAACGCTTCGTCAACGGCGTTACCAAGGAGCACCGGGATCGTCACGAAGAAGACGGACGTTCCAAGGATCGTGAAGAAGCCGAAGGCCAGGAGCCAGGGGCTTGTCGTCGTGGTGAGTTTAGCCAACCGCCAGAGGACGCTGGCGGATTGCGCAGGCGGGGGAATGTGGCGCCGGTTGGGTCTCCCCGCTACGCTCGTTAGTTGTTGCCCGGGGTTTGCGTTGCTGGCCGTTTGAAGCCTCTCAAATGTCGGACGCCCTGGTCACGCCCTGCACGATGTGCCTGTCCCCCCGGTCCGATGCCATCAACATCTTCCGGGACGCCGGACCCGTGGCCCGTCATTGCCGCGTGTCCAGTCTGTCGATACTACATCCGGAACGGTCCGGGTGGTTGTGTGATGGATTCCGGCGGCGAGTCTACGCCTGCGCGCCCCGCGTTGCAGCGTACTTGACGACCGGCTTCTGACATTCCTCACGGTAATTCATGTCTCATACGAGAGGATACGGTTCGTAAAGGCCGATATCTGAGGGCGAAATTGCCCTTTCCGGCGTCGGGTTCTCGTCCCGCGTTTGCCCGGCAAGATCCCCGGTCAAACCGCGCCAGTTCTGGGAACGATTGCGTAATTTTCCCGGCGAAACCCCTCAACTTTGACCCTGGCGGCGCCCGTTCCGGACGTCAAACCCGGGTGCTTTCGTCTAGCGGAACACCCTCGCTCTGTCGCTCGCCGGGTCCACCAGGAACTCGTCAAATGTCTCGTGGTTCAGGGCGACGCCGAGTCCCGGACGATCCGTCGGATTGATCCACTTGCCTTCGTACTCAAACATCGGGTCCATGATCTTTGCGAAATCCGGGAACCTGGTGTGGAGACATTCGAGCCGGTAGAAGTTCGGGATGGTCATTGAGCAATGGAACCCGGCCATGATCGAGACCGGGCCGAGGGCGTCGTGGGGGCTCATCCGCACGTAAAACGGCTCGGCCAGTGAGGCGATCCGCATCATTTCTGATATGCCGCCGGTCCACGAGATGTCCGGCATGATGAAGTCCACGAGCCGTTCTTCAAGCATCGGAACGTAGTCGTATCGTGTGAAGTGGCGTTCCCCCATGCAGATCGGGATGTCCGTGCTCTCCCGCACCTGGCGGAGCGCCTTGAAGCTCTCCGGGGGCACCGGCTCCTCGTACCAGATCAGGTTTACGTGCTCCAGGGCCCTGCCACCGGCTATCGCCGAGGCGACATCAAACCGGCCGTGGGCGTCGACCATCAGCTCCGTCTCGGGGCCGACGGCTTCCCGCACGGCATCCATCCAATCGACAGCCTCGCCGAGGGCGCGCGGCGACAGGTACTCCACCCGGCTCGCACCGGTGAACTCTCCCGTGAGAGACCGCTGCCACTTGAACGGGTCCGTCTTAATGGCGTCATGGCCGTCGGCGAGCGTCTGTTTTGCGGCCGCGACGGCGTCGTCTATCGTGACGCCGTCGTACCACTGGTCCTGTATATGCGTGTAGAGAGGCACGCGATCCCGGACCGGGCCTCCGAGCAGCTTGTAGATAGGCTGTCCCAACACCTGCCCGCGGATGTCCCACAGCGCGATGTCGATACCGCTGATCAGGTGCGAGATGAACCCGCGTCCACTGAGGGACGAGTACTGGCGGAAGATGCGCTGCCAGATCTCTTCGATGTGCGCCGGGTCCTCGCCCACGACCATCGCCTTGACGGCCTCGATCCCTGCGACGAGCATGGGGCCGCTCCGATAATCGGAGCACTCACCCAGGCCGGTTATGCCCTCGTCGGTCTCCACCTCCACGAACACCCAGGGACTGCCCGGGATCGGCGAGACGATGTATGTCTTGATGTCTGTGATTTTCATCGGGATGTTCCAGCTCTGGCTTGATTCAAGAGGATTCGACCGGGGATGTGACGCGCCTCAACCGAAGTTGATAAACGACTCGGGCTCGACGATGTAGCGGTCTAGCACCTCGTGGTTCAACGCTATCCCGAGACCCGGCCTGTCCGTCGGCATGATGCCGTCACCCTCGTACTCGAACATCGGGTCGAGAATTGCTGCGAAATCGTCGAACCAGGTGTGGAGGCACTCCAGCCGGTAGAGGTTGGGCATGGTCATCGAGCAGTGGAAGCCTGAGACGATCGAGACGGGTCCCATCGCGTCGTGCGGGGCGATCCGGACGTAGTAGGCCTCCGCCATGGAGCCGATGCGCTTCATCTCGGAGATGCCGCCGGTCCACAGGATGTCCGGCATCACGTAATCGACGAGCCGGTGCTCAAACAGGGGCAGGTAGTCGTAGCGGGTGAAGTGGCGCTCTCCCATGCACAGCGGGATGTTGGTGTTCTCTCGGACCTGCTGGAGGGCTGCGTAGTTTTGCGGCGGAACCGGTTCCTCGTACCAGATCAGGTTGACGTGCTCCAGCGCCTGCCCGGCGGCGATGGCGCTCGCGGTGTCAAAGCGTGCGTGCGCGTCCACCATCAGCTCGGCTTCCGGCCCGGCGGCGTCGCGAACCGTGTCCATCCAGTCGACCGCCTCCCTGATCGCTTCGGGGGCGAGCCGTTCGATCTTGTCTGCGCCCCAGTGATCGGGGCCGGACGGGCGTTGCAGGTTGAACGGGTCTGTCTTTATCGCGGTGTAGCCCTCGGAAATAACCCGTTTCGTCTGGTCGTACGCGTCCTGGAGTCCGTTCGCCTGCCGGATGTCCTGGATGTGCGTGTAGAGCGGCACTCGATCGCGGACCGGTCCTCCGATCAGGTTGTATACCGGCTGGCCGAGCACCTTGCCCCTGATGTCCCAGAGCGCGGTGTCGATGGCGCTGATCAGGTGTGAGGTGAAGCCGCGACCGTTGATGTTGGAGAAGCTGTGGAAGATGCGCTGCCAGATCTCCTCGATGTTGGCGGGGTCTTCTCCCACGATCATCGGCTTGATCGTCTCGAAGGCCGTTATGAGGGCCGGTGCGGCGTGTGTGTCTGTGGCCTCGCCGAGGCCCGTGATGCCTTCGTCCGTCTCGACCTCGACGAACAGCCACGGCCAGGGGCTGCTCCTGTCGCTGACCTTGACGACGTAGGTCTTAATGTCCGTGATCTTCATTACGCACTCCGGTTGACTTGCGCTGGTTCGAGTCCGGGCCGCGGCAGCATACAGCGCGATGCCGGTTCAGATAACGCCCGCGTGTGGCGATTAAGGCGTTCCTCGCTTACCCTCGGTCCACTTTCTTACCGGAATCTTTTCTGGCGACACCTCAAAGAAATGAATGGACAACCCATGACCATCACGAGCAGCGACCAGGCGGCGGATGCCGGACAGGCGCGCATCCTCGGCGAGACAGCAGAGACCGGGATGTGGGATATCGATCTCTCCGCAGACGGTCCCCCCGGAAGTCTCCCGGTTACGAGCGAGATGCTGATCGAAGAGCCGAGCGGCAACATCTTCGGCATGACGCAGAACGCCGGGATGGGCTGGAACCCTGACGAGTTGCTGCGAACGCAGTTCATGATCCTCAGCACGGTCGGCGGGATGAGGGGCGACGACGGAAAGCCGCTCGCGCTCGGCATCCACACCGGTCACTACGAACTCGGGCTTCTTATCGCCGAGGCGGCCGACGAGTTGCGACAGCTCGGCACGCTGCCGTTTGCGGCCTACTGCTCCGACCCGTGCGATGGACGGACGCAGGGCACGACCGGGATGCTGGACTCGCTGCCCTATCGCAACGATGCGGCGACAATTTTCAGGCGGCTGGCGCGGTCGGTTCCCACCACGAAGGGCGTGCTCGGCGTCGCCACCTGTGACAAGGGTTTGCCGGCGATGATGATGGCGATCGCCGGGCTGGGCGACCGGCCCTCGGTTCTCGTGCCCGGAGGATCAACGCTGCCGCCAACGGTTGGCGAGAACAACGCCGAGATCCAGTCGATCGGCGCCCGGCATGCGCAGGGCGAGCTAAGCCTGGTCGATGCGGCGTCGCTGGGTTGCCACGCCTGCGGTACGCCGGGAGGCGGCTGCCAGTTCCTCGGGACGGCGGGCACGTCACAGGTGATCGCAGAGGCGCTCGGTCTCTCGGTGCCGCACTCGGCACTTGCGCCGTCCGGGCAAGACATCTGGCTGGACAATGCCCGTCGGTCCGCAGCCGCGCTTGTCCAGCTTGAACAGCGCGGGCTCACATCAGCCGACATCCTGACGGACGAAGCTTTCGAGAACGCCATGGTCGTGCACGCCGCATGTGGCGGTTCCACGAACCTGATACTCCACCTGCCTGCGATTGCTCACGCAGCCGGTCGCAAGATGATGACTGTCGAGGACTGGCATCGCCTGAATCTGCAGGTGCCGCGGCTGGTGGACGTGCTGCCGAACGGGCCGGTTATGCACCCCACGGTTCGATTCTTCGCAGCCGGCGGCGTGCCGGAGGTGATGCTGCACCTGCGTCGCATGGGGCTGCTCCACACGGATGCGCTGACGGCATCGGGCCAGACGCTCGGCGAGACGCTGGACTGGTGGGAGGGTTCAGAACGACGGACCGCTCTCCGAAAGCGGCTCCAGGAGCAGGACGGGATCGACCCTGACGACGTGATCATGTCGCCCGACCGGGCGCGTGAACGGGGACTGACAAGCACCGTCACTTTCCCGAAAGGGAACATCGCTCCCGAAGGATCGGTCATCAAGAGCACGGCGATCGACCCATCTGTCGTGGACGACGATGGTGTCTACCGGAATACCGGAAACGCCCGCGTGTTCCGGAGCGAGATCGACACCATCCGCGCAATCAAGTCACGCGCCGATGACCGGGTGAAGCCGGGGGAGATCATCGTGATGTCCTGCGGCGGGCCGCTCGGCACCGGCATGGAAGAAGTGTTCCAGGTGACGGTGGCGCTGAAGTACCTTTCTTACGGCAAGGAGATCGCCCTGCTCACCGACGCCCGGTTCTCCGGAGTCTCGACGGGCGCCTGCATCGGACACATCGGTCCGGAGGCGCTGGCGGGGGGTCCGATAGGCCGGGTCCGGGAAGGCGACATGATCCACATCGAGGTAGATCAGAACAAACTTGTGGGCACGGTCGATCTCATCGGTCACGGTGGTGAGGAGCACGGCGCGGACTGGGGGACAGAGGAACTGGCCCGGCGCGGCGATCCAGGAGATCTTGCCCCGCACCCCGGAATGCCGGACGACAGCCGGCTCTGGGCGGCGTTACAGCACGCCAGCGGCGGGACGTGGAACGGCTGTGTCTACGACGTAGACAGGATCGTGGAGACGCTGGACGCCGGGATGAAAGCGCTCGGGCGGAGCTAGGCCCGAGTGGGGCGTTTATCTGGGTTCATGGATCACAGGTGAGTTCGCCGGGGATTGGCCTTTTCCCGACGAACGGCGCGCCGGTGAAGGTCCCTCGGCTTCGGTCGGGATGGGCATATATGCCCGGGATGACAGAAGTGTGCGGCGCGCTTTCGTGTCACCGTCTCCGAGAGTCACGTTGCTCCCTCTCCCGGTGGGAGAGGGCCGGGGTGAGGGAGGACTGAGGTCTTCGCGTAATCGGTATTTGCTACTGAGCAGGGTGCCGGTAAAGGTCCCTCGGCTCCGCTCGGGATGACGGTAGCGCGTTACCTCACGACAACACCAATGGCTCCCGTTACGCCTCCATACGGCCGTGGGGGTCGTGTTTCTCGATCAGCTCAAGGTATTGCGGCAGCACTCGCTCCTCGTACGCCTTTTCGAGCATGTCCAGTAGTTTGACCGGGTCCGCGTCTGAAAGCACGATCGCGCCCGTGTCCTTATCAATCAGCCGCGTGATCTCCTCGATGTGCTCGGCGATCCCTCCCGTGTTCGCAAGGATGCCGATCACCTTCGCCTCGTCGTATGCGATCGCGAACTCGCCGAGGGTTCCCGAGCGCCCACCCGCTATCACGACGACGTCGCAGGTTCGGATGTTTTCGATCTCCCGGCCCATGAGTCCGCTGCCGGTGTACACCATGACGTCGTAGCCATAGGTCGGCGATGTGTAGCGCTCGACGTGCTCCCGAAAGTTGAGCGCCGGAGAGATACCAACGACAATTCCGCCGCCCCGGCAGGCGCCGATCACGGCGGCGTGGGGGATGCCCGGCGCCGCGCCGGTGATCAGGGAGTAACCACGATTTGCGACCTCTTCCCCGAGTCGCTCCATGCGATCGATCACGTCGGCCGGGACATCGCCGCCCGCCGATCCCATGACTCCCACGGCGAGACGCGGAAGGTTGTGGTCGTTGTCGACGTGGTTCCTGGTGGTCACATTACTCTCCCGGCCCGCCCCGACGGGGCGTTCATTTATCCGGGAACCATCGTCTCACGGGGCGGCTCTCAGTTGGTCGGGTAACGAGCGCGCGTTTGGGTCCGATTTATCGACGGAGTGCTATTCAGCGAACGCCGACATTCGTCTAGACCTGGAGAGAAACCTGGCCGGTGACGGCGTATCCGGCCAGGGCGATGATGATCATTTGCAGGGACTTCCCGGCAAAGGAACCGAGCAGGAACTGTCTGAACGGAACGCCGGTTGCGCCGGCCATCACGCCCGCCAGATCGAACACCGGGTTCGGGATGGCAGCGAGCAGAAACGATGCCCAGACGGGTCGCGTCCGGAACCACCTCAGGATGCGGGAGGTGGCTCCCCGAACCATCGCGTTCCGGGAACGTTCGACGCCCTCAACGGTCGATACCCCCGCGGTTCCGGCGAAATACGTGGGCCATAAACCGGCCGAAATTCCGGCGGCAGCGACCAGTCCGACCGCGAACGGATTGAGGAAACTGGCGGTCACGAACACCATCCCGATCATCGGGACCGGGAGGAACAGGGTGACACTCGCCAGGACCCCGGCCACAAACAGGGCGGTGTATCCAGCCGTCGCCGACGCCGGGGGGCCTGCGAAATCGCCTCCCACCAGTGCCAGGCCGGTCGCCAGCAACAGAACGGCGAACCCCAGGATCGTGACGGCTCGGACGATGGCTGGAGTGCTGATGGGATTGGTCCTGGCGGGGGCGATCTGCATGGCGTGACTCCGCTCCTGGTTTTGTCGCTTGAGTCACTTTGCTACGCGTGTGTTTCCATCCGGGAAGGGAGCGCGATTGGCTTGTGTGTTGGAACGGTGTGGACGCGCGGCTCCGACCGCGTTTCTCGGTTGCTACGCGGGGCCCGGCCAAGAGCGACAGATCACACCCAGAGGATCTCAAAGCTTGTGCTGAGCCTGCCGAATGTGGACCGAGGATCGCGCTCACGTGTGGATTTGGGCGAGAGACTTCTCCCTCACCCCTTGAAATACCAGCGGCCTCTCCCGCCGGGTGAGGGGGGTTCTACGGGGCGCGCGCTGGATAACCGGGAGATACCTCGACCCCGCTGTCGGTGACCGCTCGCCCGATTACCTAAAGCTCGCCCTCAAGGCTCTGGATCACTGCGCCCGTGTGCAGTTTCGGGTGAAAGTAGGTCGACTTGGACGGCAGGCGCTGTCCGCGCTTCACGATCGTCTCGAACGGCTCAATCGGCACGGCCCGCATCACGAATCCGACCTGCGCGGCGCCCCCCGATACAGCCCGCAACACAGCAGCGGCATTGTGCTCGAACGCGACCACCGCTTGCTCCCGGTCCACGGTAAACGTGGACCTCACCACTTCGTCATGCAAACGGGTGTAGTCGGAAGCCGCCAGTTCGTCCGCTGCTTCGACCGGGTCGCGCATCACGCCGATATGGAGCCGGCCCGGTTCGACGCCGGCAAAGCCGATGGCGACTTTGACCTGTGACACGGCGTTTAACGCCCCTTCGAACTCGGTGGCAGATGTCGGATCTATCGGGCCCTTGTCTTCGAGATCAAATGCCCCGAGCACGTACTCCCGGAACCGGGACAACTCGTCGTCCGCGGCGTCCTGCAACTGGCGGTGGTAGCCGAGCAGCAGCAGTCCGGGGTCTTCCACGGAGATGAGCGTCATCAGCCGGAAATTGACGGCCTCGCCGCGGCGGACGGTTCGCGTTTCACGTACCTCGTCACGGTAGGTAAGCGCGGTCTCGTAACGGTGGTGGCCGTCTGCCAGGTAAAGCTGGGTGTCGGCCAGCGCGGCGGTCACGCCCTCGATTTCGGCGGGATCTGATATCCGCCAGAGCCGCATGGATGGGAGGCCTTCCGGCGCGGCGTTCGCGACCGGGTCGCCCGCCATCGCCCGTTTCATGACCCCCGCGACGGCAGAGCCGGGGTCCCTGTACAGCACCATCAGGGGGCTGTAGTTGGCCTTTGCCGACCGCATCAACTCGAGACGGTCAACCTTTGGACCCGGTCGCGTGAACTCGTGCGGGAGTACCACGCCGCGGTCGAATTCCTCGAGCCTGACGGCGGATATCAATCCCTGCCTGACATAGTCGTCGCCGGCATAGGAAAAGGTCTCCTCGATCACGTACATCGAGGCCGAGTCATCCTCTTCCAGCACGCCGGAAGCGAGCCATTCAGCTTGCAGCGCGGCCGCTCGCGCATACCAGTCGTCGCCCGGCGTATCGCCCGGCTCGTCCCTGCCCCACTCAAGCCTGATGACGTTGAACGGCGATCCGGCGTAAAGCCTCTCCCGTTCAGCCTCGGAAATCACGTCGAAAGGCGGACACAGGAGCGTCGAAAGATCGCCCGCTGACCGGGTGTTGTATCGAACTCCACGGAAGGGTCTTACGTCTGCCAACGCTCCGTGCCTCCTTTCGTTTCATAATTCCACTCTCCCGGCGGGAGAGGCCACCCGTATTTCAAGGGGTGAGGGAGAAGTGTGGTCACTGGGACACGCCATTCGGCGGATATCTCGGGGGCCAAGAAGTATATGGCTGGTGGCCGCCGTTTTACGTGCGATTACCGTTATTTGACTTCGCCCGATGGAACGGACCGACACCGGGGTTTGGAGCTGGCGGGCGGGGTCCATATTCTGACCCGGAAGTTCCAGCGGTTCCCCGGGACCGGAACGCGCTTGCGCACTCTGGTCAACGGCTCGATTACGTTCAATGACACCCTTCCCCTCGAGACGGCCGATCGGCAATCCGGTTCGGGCATAAAATGATCGCCATGACCTCAGACGCCGCCGTAAAACGGGCTGCCGAGTTGCGCGACGGATTGAACCGGGCCAACCGGTTGTACTACATCGATCAAGCGCCGGAGATATCAGACGCCGAGTGGGACGCCATGCTCCGGGAGCTGCAGACGCTTGAGGCCGAGCACCCGGAGCTGCTAACGCCGGACTCGCCGACGCAACGCGTCGGGGCGCCGCCCGCGGACGGGTTCGCCGAGGTGGTCCACCCGACGCCGATGCTCTCGCTCGGCAACGTGTTTGACCGGGAAGAGCTGGAGGCGTGGCACCGCCGTGTGAGCGAATACGTCGAGGTCGACCGGTTTGACATGACCTGCGAGTTGAAGATCGACGGGTTGGCGATCGCTATTCGCTACGAAGACGGCCTCCTCGTGCAGGCGGCGACGCGTGGCGATGGGATACGCGGCGAAGATGTGACGGCGAATGTCCGTACTATCAGATCGATCCCGCTCAGGCTGGCGGGGGATGATGTCCCGTCAAACCTTGAGGTGCGAGGCGAAGTGTTCTTCCCGATCTCCGCGTTTGAGCGATTCAACACCGAGCGTGCAGAGGGGGGGCTTCAGACTTATGTGAACCCCCGTAATTCGGCCTCGGGCTCCCTTCGACAGCTTGATCCCGCAGAGACGGCGGCACGGCCGCTCGATGCCTTTATCTACTCCGTGTCGGTGCTCGTTGGCGATAGGCCGGAAACGCAATCGGGTGTTCTCGACGCCCTGAAGCGCTGGGGTTTCAAGACCAACTCGTGGTCTCGCGTTGCCGGGGATCTCGACGGCGTGAGCGCGGCGTTTGACGCCGCCACGAGGGATCGCCCGGGACTGGATTACGGAATCGACGGGGTGGTCATCAAGGTGGACGATCTTGCTTTGCAAACCAGGCTGGGGACAGTCGGCCGTGATCCCCGGTGGGCGACCGCCTGGAAGTTCCCTGCGGAGCAAGTGACAACGGTCCTCAAGGAGATCGCCATAAACGTCGGACGGACCGGCAGCCTGACTCCGTACGCCATCCTTGAGCCGGTGTTCGTGGGCGGCGTAACCGTGAGCCAGGCGACGCTGCATAACGCCGACGTAATCGCCGAGAAGGACATCCGGGAGGGCGACCTTGTAATCGTCCAGCGCGCCGGAGACGTTATCCCGCAGGTGGTTGGTCCGGCGCCGGAAAACAAACGTGGATCTGGCTCGAAGGCGTTCGAGATGCCAGATCGCTGCCCTGCCTGTGAAAGCGCCGTCGTTCCGGACGATGAGGATGTGGTAATCCGCTGCGTAAACGGCCGTTGTCCGGCGCAGGCGGTTCGTCTTCTGGAGCACTTCGCATCGCGCGGCGCGATGGACATCGAGGGACTGGGAGAGAAGCTGGTCTCGGTGCTGTACCGGCAAGAGTTCGTGGCCGATGTATCTGATATCTTCGGCCTCGCGGACAGGAGGGAAGAGCTCATCGAAATCGACCGGATGGGTGAGATCAGCGTCAATAACCTTCTTGCTGCGATAGAGAACTCAAAGGAACAGCCGTTGGCCCGGCTCATCACCGGACTCGGAATTCCGCACCTAGGCTCGGAAAACGCGGAACTGATCGCCGGCCACTACCTTTCACACGAGGCCCTGATCGCCGCCTCCCTGCGGGCCAACATCTGGCGAAACATACCGGTGGAAGTCGATGGAAGACCCGATCTTATTGAGAGCCTCACGGGCATCGAGGGGATCGGCCCGACCATCGCCGAGAGTATCCGGGACTGGCTGCAGCTCTACACAAACCTGAGGATCCTTCGAAACCTCCGTGACCGCGGCGTGAAACCGCCCCCGATTGCGCGACGTGACGAAGACGACCTGATTCTTGCGGGATTGCGATTCGTCGTGACCGGCAGGCTCGAATCCCTGTCGCGGCAGGAGGCCCAGGGCAGAATCAAGGAACTTGGCGGCGCTGTATCGTCTTCCGTGTCCGGTAAGACCAACTACCTGGTGATTGGAGCAGACCCGGGATCGAAATACGATTCAGCGATCCGGTTGAATGTCCCGATCCTGGAGGAGGAGCAGTTCCTCGATCTCCTGGCCGGCGGTGCGCCGGGTGCCACAGAAACAGTAGAAACACGAGTTTCGGAATCAGAAGCAATCCGGAATACTCTGTTCGACTGATCCCTCAACACTATTCCAGAGTCTTTATCGGGGCTGATACGACCAGACAGGAAGAGCGCCAGACGACGCATCAAATGACTCGGAGGACGCGGAGGACGACCCATGACCGTGCAGTTAGACCTGGCAGGATCCACCACCGGATGGACTGGCTCATTCGCCGAAGATCCGAACGCCGTGCCGGTGGTTATCTACCTGAACGGCGTCCGATATCCCGGCGAGGCCGTCTTCACCGAGTTCTGGAACGCCAGATGGGGCAATCCTCCCGGGCAAGAGGTCATGTTCAGGGTTGTGTTCCTGGGGTCTTCCGGCCCGGTGTCTCCGGACGATATCGGCGACGACCGGATCGTCGTGGTGGCGCCTACCGGGGATATGTCGTCTGAGCTCGATCCGGTGGCGAAAGAGGCGGCGGCGCTCAGGAAGACACGCGCCGGATACGCGGTATCAGCCGATCCAACGCTCAGTCAACTGGCGCGCGCCATCGAGGAGCGAGAGGGTGAGCTGGCATCGAAAGTCGCCGACTCCCTGGGCCGGAGATGGGCCAGCGGGGCGGTAATGGCCCGCGGCGAAGATCCAGACCTCACGGCCTTGCTGCCGACGCTTGAACGGGCCGGGCCCGATACGTGGATAGAAGCGCTCGGCGCGTGGGTGGTAGGGCGCGGCGCTGAGTTCGAACTGCCGCAGTCCACCGAACCCCTTACCGACGGATTGCTGGCGGAAATCTTTGCCCTGATCGTCGGCCGGTCGGTCGACCCCGGGCCACGAATCAGCGCGGCAGCGACGGCGCTCGGCCTGGGCGGCGACCGGGGCGGGGCGGCCTCGAGCCGGGTGAACCGGCTCAGATTCCGGATCGACGAACTCCTCAGCTCGAACGAAAATTCCGTGGCTGGTTCGTACGGTTCCGCTTCCGGAGCCGCCGTGCGGATGTTGTTCACGTCTACATTGCGGATGCCGCTGGAGTTGGGCGCCCTTTACCTGGTGGATTACACACGCCGCCGTAACGCGGAGGCGGTGCTTGTACCGGTGACTGACGCCGGCTCTCCGGAGCATGTGAACCGGGACACCCTGCCCGATATGGCGTGGGATCCCCGGCTGTTACAGAGGCTCTCCCTGCTGCGCTCGGCTGCGGCGGATGATTGGAACGCAGCACTACCGTACCTGTCCGCCATCTACCCTTCCGCCGCGCCGTCCGATGACGGCGATGGCCCGTCCGCGCCCGGGGGATCCGGGAAACAGGTGTCGAAGCACGCTGCCGCAGCTTTCATGGAGGAGCTTCGATCGTTGGAATCGCGCGTCTCACTCTCGGCGGTGACGGTGGCCCGGCTCGAACGTACACTCGGCGCGAAATCTGACTGGGAACTGGACCGTCTTGCAGGCGTATTGAGCGCCGATAGCTGGTCTGATCTGACGCTCTTTGCCCGTGAGACGTTCGGAAATGCTCGCGAATTCCGGATAGCCCTGGCGCGCGAACGAACGGTGCGCGGACTATCGATACGATCGCGGGACATTGAGCATATCGTCACGTTCCTGGATGCTGCGGAGTTCGGGACGGAACAACGTCCACTGGAGCTGGAGGCCCGAGCGCTGCGTGCGCGCTGTGGCGCCGGGTTGTTGAATGAGTTCGCCGGCATCTGGCCGGCCCTCAGCTCAGATTTCGAGCGCTGGCGAGCGGACTACCGGCGCGCATATCTCTCGATGCACAGGACGCGGCGGGCGCAAGATGAGGAGAGGCAGCGAAAGATGGCGCGCGCTATCGTGCAGATCGCGGCGATAGAAGGGTTCGCCCATTTACCGGAACTGGGTCCGCCACAGAACCGGGATCTGACACACCGCTACGAGGAACTGGCGCTCGGGCTCGAACCGTGCCCGAAGTTGGAACACGACCTGTCGCTCATCAACCATCCCTATTGCGAACAGTGTGGGATGACGCTGAGTTCCCCGACGGAGCGAGGCGATATCGATGAATTCCTGTTCGAACTGGAATCAGTGTTACGGTCATACAACCGGCGCCTGAGTTCTGTCGCGGTACGGGAGACCCTGGCCGGCAGACAACCGGAGCGGCTGGGAACGTTGCTCAAGTTGCGGGACGCGGCGGACCTGTCCGCCCTTTCGGACCACCTCGGCAGCGACGTAATCGATTTCCTCCACGAGTTTCTCGCGGAGTCTGATGCACAGGGATAGCAATTGGTCCTCAGGAAGTTCCTAGACCCGTTCCGGCTCCTCAAGAGTGAAGAACGAACCCGTCTCGAAGAAGCGAACGCACGCAAACCGTTGATAGTGGTCGGCCTGGCCAACCCGGGAGCCAAATATCGCGGCACGCGCCACAACGTTGGCGCCATGTGCGTGGATGAGCTCGCCCGCCGCACCGGAGCGCGCCTGGAGAACAGGGTGCGTGATACCGAGATCGCGGAAACCGAGATCGGCGAAGCGCCGGCGGTTATCGCGAAACCGATCACCTTCGTGAACGACAGCGGAAAGTCCGTCCGGAACGTCCTCCGCAAGTTCAACGCGGAGCCCGACCGGTTGCTTCTGATCGTGGACGACATGGACCTGAAAATAGGCCGGTTGCGCCTGCGCGCCGGCGGAAGCTCGGGCGGCCACAACGGCCTCAAATCCGTGCGGCAGGTCACCGGCACGGATGAGTTCCCACGCCTTCGGATCGGGGTCGGCAGGCCGGGGTCGGACAGTGACCCGGTTCAGCATGTGCTCGGACGGTTTCGCCCGGACGAGCGGGTGCTAATCGAGGAAGCTGTCAACCGGGCGGCCGATGCCGTGGAGGCGATCCAGCGCGAGGGCCTGGAAAGAGCGATGGAGACTTACAACCGGCCCGCGTGAGGTGTGTCCAGGTGCCGGACTCCTGAGGCTCTCGCCGGTTTCCTGAGGTTCGAGAAGGACGTGCGAGGGCGTGTTGCCATACGCCCCTGCAAGATCACGATGGCCCTCAGGTCCGATCCCACGGCTTCAGTCATCCCTCATACTTCGACAGGCTCAGCACAGGCTCCCGGCCCTCTCCCATCGGGAGAGGGGGTGGTTTGTGGCCGGCGCGCGTGCAGGAGCGATGGTCTTCTCCCTCATCCCAGACTTGTCCCGCTGGGAGAAGGAGCGAAACACCAGTCATCCCGAGCGTAGCCGAGGGATCTTCACCGGCACACCGTTCAGCGAACAATGCCGGTTTCGCGGAGACCTTTGACCTCCCTCACTCCTGCTGCGGTTGGGCCTCTCCCGCCGGAGGAGGGGGTTTTGTCCTTCGAGAGCCTCAGGACACGGCGAGCACCTCAGCGCACGCGAGCACCTCGGGTACGGTGTTTCGGCCACGGCCGTTTAGCCGATCGAGTCGAAGCCGGTGTAGGGGCGCAGCACTTCCGGGATGGATACGGTGCCGTCCGCCTGCTGGCAGTTCTCCAGGATTGCGATCACCATGCGGGGCAGCGCCAACCCGGAGCCGTTCAGCGAGTGAACGAAGCCCGGGCCGGCACCGTCTTCAGGGCGGAAACGAGTGTTGGAACGGCGCGCCTGGAAATCGGTGCAGTTTGAGAGCGAACTAACCTCAAGCCATTCCTCGATGCCGGGAGACCAGACTTCGAGATCGTAGGTCTGGGCGGACTGGAAGCTGATGTCGCCGGTCGCCAGCGCCAAAAGCCGCCAGGGCAGGCCGAGACGCTCGCACAGGTCGACAGCGTCGTCCACCATCGAGTCGAGCACGCCCCCGGACTGATCCGGATCGACGAACTGGAACATCTCTACTTTTTCAAACTGGTGCACGCGCTTGATCCCGCGCGTGTCCCGGCCCGCCGCGGTGCGCTCCCTTCGGAAACACGGCGTGTGGGCGACGTACTTGAGCGGGAGTGCGCCCGGTTCGATGATCTCGCCCGAGTGCAGGTAGTTCAACGCCACTTCTGAAGTCGGGATCAGCCAGAGATCGTCCTCCTCGTCATGGAAAAGCTCGTCGGCGAACTTTGGCAGATTCCCGGAGGCCGTCATCGTCTCGGATCGGACCATGAACGGCGGCGCTACCTCTACGTAGCCGTGCTCGCGTGTGTGCACGTCCAGCATCCAGTCAGACAACGCCCGTTGTAACGCGGCTCCCTTGCCCTTCAGGACGTAGAAGCGTGCGCCGGACATCTTTGCCCCGGCGGCGAGGTCGAAGACCCCGGTCCGGTCGGCAAAATCCCAGTTCGGCTCCACGTCGAAGTCCAGCTCTGCGGGGGCCGGTCCTTCCCTGACGATGACGTTCGAGTCCTCGTCGGGACCAACCGGGACTGCGTCTTTCGGGAGATTTGGCAGAACTATCAGCAGGTCGTGCAGTTGTTGCTGAATCTCGTCCTGTGCTGACTCGATGGACTTGATGCGGTCGCCGACGGATCGCATTTCGGCGATCTGCTCCTGCGACGGTTTGCCGCCGGATTGGCCGATGCCACGGCTCACCTCGTTGCGCTTCGCGCGTAGCTCATCGCCCTCGTGGACCAGCGCCCGCCGCCGGGCGTCCAGGTCGATCATCTCTTCGATCGGCGGATCTTCGCCGCGATCAACGAGTTTCTGACGGACGAATTCGGGTTCTTTGATGATCTGTTCAATTGAAAGCATTGGAGTCCCTGGAGATCGGGGTGTTCGGACGCGTGATTCGGAGGCCGCCCTCTAGTCCCGCAGCTGGGGGTAGAGGATGACCTCCCTGATAGACCTCTCGCCCGATATCAGCATGGCGAGCCGGTCGATACCCAGGCCGAGCCCCCCGGTGGGTGGCATGCCGTGCTCGACTGCGACCAGGAAGTCTTCATCCAGCCGGTCCATTTCGTCATCGCCATAGCTGCGCCGCAGGCGTTCCTGCTCTTCGAATCGCGCCCGCTGGTCGACCGGGTCGTTTAGCTCAGTGAATGCGTTGCAGAGCTCCGATCCGCCGACGAATCCCTCGAACCGCTCGACGATGCCGTCCGAGCCGGGTTTGCGCTTGGCGAGCGGTGACATCTCGACCGGGTAATCGACGAGAAAGGCGGGTTGAATGAGATTCGGCTCGATGTGATCCGAGATCACCTTGTCCAGCAGGCGGCCCCAGTTGGCGCCCGGCTCGACATGGATGTCACGCTCGCGCATCGCCGCCGACAGCGACTCCACGTCATCACATTCAACGAAGTCAATTCCCGAGCACTTCTTGATTTCTCCGCGCAGGTCCAGTCGCGGCCACGGCGGCGTGAGATCTATCGGCTGTCCACCGTCTTCGGCCGCCGGAACGATCATCGACCCGGTGACCTCCCGGGCGATCGTCGAGACCATCTGCTCCACCATCTCCATGACATCGTTGTAATCGGCGTAAGCCTCGTAGCTTTCGATAGTGGTGAATTCCGGGTTGTGGTCCTGGTCAAACCCTTCGTTGCGGAAGATCCGGCCGATCTCGCACACCCTGTCAAAGCCGCCGACGATCAGCTTCTTCAGGTGAAGCTCGGTGGCGATCCTCAGGTACAGGTCCCGATCGAGAGCGTTATGGTGCGTCCCGAACGGCCGCGCGGCCGCTCCCGCCGGCACCGTGACCAGCATCGGCGTCTCTACTTCGATGAAACCCCGCCCGTGCATGAAGGATCGCATCGAGGCCACGATATCCGCCCGCATCCGGGCGATCTCCATAGCTCTGTCGTTGGAGATCAGGTCCAGGTAGCGCTGCCTGAAGCGCTTCTCGGTATCTCTGAGCCCGGCCCATTTGTCGGGAAGCGGACGTGTGGCCTTGGTGAGCATCGTGAGGGATTGGACCTCGATGCTCGGCTCCCCACGCCGTGTCCGGAACGCAGGGCCCTGCACGCCGATGATGTCGCCCAGATCAAGATCGTCCAGCAGCTCGTACTGATCGCCCAGCACGTCCTGCCGCAGGTGAAGTTGGATGGTTCCGGCGGAATCCCGGAGATCGATAAAAGCCGCTTTGCCCATGCCCCGGCGCGCCATCATCCGGCCGGCGAGTACGAGCGATTGGGACTTCGCCCCCTCGCCCTGTTCGCTCTCGACCGAGTCGAGCTCGGTCCTTGCGGACGCGCTGTCGGATGTCGGCTTGAAACGAGCCGGGTACGGGTCGATGCCGCGGGCCCGGAGCCGTTCGAGTTTGTCCAGGCGCGCCTGGATCAGGCGCGCTTCGGAAACGGGCTGGTCGTTTGATTCTTCTGGACCGGGCATGCGGGGCGGGCCTCCGCGGCGGTGATATTCGCCACGCTTGCGCGTACAGGGGCACGAGCCCCCTCGCTGATTTGGAATCGGACCATTATCACACGGCGGTTCTCCGGTCTTGCGACTGATTCCCGGCCGGTGAACGGGCGTTCCGGCGAGGAAGTACTCTTGAGCCACGTGTCATCCTGAACTTGATTCAGGATGACTGGTTGCGGGATTACCCCGGATCCCAGCATCGTGCGTCGACCTCTCGCCCGATTCCTGAGGTTCTCGAAGGATCGGGTATGGCGGATACCAGGCCGTTCCCGCCTTGATCTGGACAACACAGAAACTTCTCCCTCACCCCACCCCCTCCCGCTGGGAGAGGGCGACACAGCCGTGATTTGCAACACCCGGTCCTTCGAGAGCCTCAGGGTGCTGGTGTTTCGCGTGCCACTCCCCCTCCCGG
>CAYYRD010000008.1:0-121365 GCA_964474025.1 uncultured Dehalococcoidales bacterium
CGCACGAGACATGCGGGACGGTTTTGTCTTTGCCGGCCAGATGGAACTTGAGCTAGAACTGACGGAGATGGTCCAGAGCACCGTCCCGCTCAAGGGCCCGGTGCGCTACGCATCGTCCGGGACCGAGATCGATCAGATAGCGATGCGGCTGGCGCGCGGCTACACCGGACGTCCGAAATACCTGAAGTTTGAGGGCCACTATCACGGCTGGACCGACACGGTGGCGTACAGCGTCCACCCTCCCCTGGACCAGGCCGGGCCGTATGAAAGCCCGATCGCCGTCCCCGAGTCCGGCGGCATAGCGCCCGGGTCGGATCACGATATCGTGATCGCGCCCTGGAACGATATTGACGCCCTCACGGCGGTGTTCGAGAAACACGGGCCCGAGCTGGCCTGCGTGCTCACCGAGCCGATCCTGTGCAACACAAACTGCATCATGCCCCGTCCCGGTTACATGGAGGGCATGCGTGAGCTTTGCGACAGGTACGGCGTGCTGCTCATATTTGACGAGGTAATCACCGGATACCGGGTCGCTCTCGGCGGCGCACAGGAACTGCTAGGCGTGGAGCCGGATCTGGCGACCTATGCGAAGGCGCTGGCCGGCGGATTCCCTCTATCGATGATGATCGGTCGTCCAGAGATCATGGCGGTGGTTGGAGACGGCCGTGTGCAGCACGGCGGCAGCTTCAACAGCAACGTGATGTCCATGTCAGCGGCACGCGCCGGGTTGAAGCACATTCTGGAAAATCCCGATGCCTTCTACCGAGACCTAAACGCCCGGGGAAATCGTCTTATGGAGGGACTGAGACGCGTCGGGCGTGAGGTCGAGTCCGATCTGCAGGTGCAGGGACTGGGGTCTACCTTCTGGACTAACTTCACGACTAAACAAGAGATTTTCGACTACCGCGATCACGCGGAGAACGTTGACGAAGAAAAATACCACCGGTTCGCGCAGGCGATGCTTGAACGCGGGGTTCGTTTGAGCACGAATGGCCGGTGGCACGTGGCGTCCTCACACACGGACGCAGACGTTGATCGCACGATCGAGGCGGCGAAGTCCGCACTTGCTGCGATTTAACAGCGGGTGTGTATGGCGGTCCGGGGGACTACGTGGACCGCGGAAGAACATAGGAGCAAATAATTGCGCTGGAGTTCTGCTGTTTCCGATATCTCGTCGCTCACGCGGGCGGTGGATGACACGACTGAGCGGGTAGAGATCGGGCTGGACGGACCGTCCGCCGACCTCGTATTCGCTTTTATCTCGTCGCACCATGCGCCGTCCTACTACTCCGTTGTAGAACTTGTGCGTTCCCGGTTCCCGGGGGCCATCGTTATCGGCTGTTCTGCGGGCGGCGTCATCGGCGCAGGGCACGAGGTCGAAAAGACGCCGGGTGTTGCGCTCACGGCAGCGAGCCTGCCGGGCGTGGTCATCACGCCGTTCGAGTTCGATAGCGATGAGCTGCCGAGCCCGGACGCCGCTCCGGCCGCGTGGGAGGCATTGATCGGCGTACCCGCTTCCGATAACCTGAGTATCGTTCTGCTCCCTGACCCGTTCACGCTTCCCTCCGATGCGCTGGTCGAGGGCCTGGATTACGCCTACCCGAACTCGGTCAAGATCGGTGGTCTGGCGAGTGGCGGGACCGTCACCGGCGCGAACGCCCTGTTTTCAGACCGCGGCACGAGACGCTCCGGCGCTGTCGGCGTCGCACTGAGCGGGAACGTCGTCGTGGACAGCGTCGTCGCCCAGGGTTGCCGCCCTATCGGCGAGCCGATGGTGGTGACCGGCTGCCGCGAAAACGTGATTACCGAGCTCTCCGGCGAGCTGCCGCTGGACGTTCTGCGCGGCCTGTTCGATGGCGGCGACGAGCGGGAGCGACGTTTGATCCGGCGCTCTCTACAGATCGGTGTCCTCATGGACCCGTTCCAGGACCAGTACGAGGCGGGTGATTTCCTGATCCGCAACGTGATCGGCGCGGATGGAGACAACGGAGCACTGGCGGTCGGCGAGAAGGTTCGCGAGGGGCAGGTCGTCCAGTTCCACGTCCGTGACGCCAATTCGGCTAGCGATGACCTGGGCGCAAACCTGATGCGCTACCTGTCCGAGCATCCGGAGGCCTCCCCTTCCGGCGCACTGCTGTTCACCTGCCTGGGACGAGGCGAGCGATTGTTCGGCCGTGTGGACCACGACACGGACCTGTTCCAGTCCGTTCTCGGCTCCACTCCCGTCACCGGGTTCTTTTGCAACGGCGAGATCGGACCGGTGGGCGGTTCCACCTTCCTGCACGGCTACACCAGCTCCTTCGCGCTATTCCGGCCAAAGGAAACGACGGCGATTTAGCGCGCCGGGATAGCGCCACGTCGTAGACTTCCGGCCTGATTTGTTTGTTTTGGCAACGGACCGGGGGTGCCATAAGTGACCGGGACGACTGAGCTCGACGGCCGGTTCTCAGGGCGTGTCGCAATCATTACGGGCGGAGCGCTTGGCATCGGCGGCGGCACGGCTCGGAAGCTGGCTTCGCAGGGCGCAAGCGTGCTGGTGGCCGATGTGAACGACGAGGCCGCTGATGCAAACGTGGCCCGCATTACGGCCAGCGGCGGCACAGCCAGGGCCATCCACACCGATGTCGGATCGCACGACGATATTAAAGAGATGATCGACACCGCCGTCAGCGAGTGGGGCCGGTTGGACATCCTTGTCCAGAACGCCTACGACGGCGGGCGCCGCGTACAGGGCAGCGCGGTCGAGGTCGCAGAAGAAGACTGGGACCACGGCATGGGGCTGCTCACAAAAGCCCTCTACCTTGGCGCAAAGTACGCCGTGCCGGAAATGCAAAAGACCGGCGGCGGCAGCATCGTCAACCTTGCGTCGGTGCACGGCGTTTTGATGGCTCCCGCCAAGTTGGTTTACGAAGCCGGGAAATCCGCCGTGATCGGCATGACAAAGCAGATGGCGATCGACTTCGGGCCGCTCGGCATCCGGGTCAACTGTATCCTCCCGGGCCACATCGTCACCGAGAGAAGCCAGGCCGGGACCTGGGATCACAACCCGGGCGGACTCAAGTTCTTCGAGCAGCAGTATCCCGTACGCAGAACCGGCGTCCCGGAGGACATCGCAAACGCTATCTCCTTCCTCTGCTCCGACGATGCGTCCTTCATCACGGGCCATCCGCTTGCGGTCGATGGCGGGTTGACGACCCAGCTGCAGGAAGACCTCGGGGTCGCCCTAGGCAAGTACGCCCGAGAGAACGAATTCGAGATGCCCTATTGAGGCCGCGTGCGGCGTTTATTTTCAGGACGACAACCCTCTCACGGAGACGTATGCAGATTGGTGTCGATTGAAGGGCCGAGCAAGCCCCGCCACTACGCCTGTCTCGCATATTGAAGCTGTATGTGCAGTTTCCCGGAAGGACCAACGGGGGCCAGGTAGACCACTCGACTCACGCAATACATGACCCGGAAGAGGACAATTCGTAATGCCCAGATTTGACGGACAGGTCGCAATCGTCACAGGCGGCGCGCTCGGTATCGGCGGCGCTACCGCGCGACGCATCGCGTCCGAGGGCGCATCCGTGTTGATCGCCGATTTCAACGACGACGCGGCCACCGCCAACGTGGCCCGTATCACCGAGGCCGGTGGAACGGCGAAAAGCCTGACGACTGATGTCTCAAAGCACGACGACATCCGCAGCGCAGTCCAGACCGCCGTCGACGAGTGGGGCCGTCTGGACATCATGGTCAACAACGCCTTCCCCACCGACACACGCGACGCGCCCTGGTGGGGCAGCGCCGTTTCCGTCCCTGAAGACGGCTGGGACCTGGGCATGTCGATGCTGACCAAGGCCCTCTACCTGGGAGCCAAGTACGCCGTGCCGGAGATGGAGAAGACCGGCGGCGGCAGCATCGTCAACATGGCCTCCGTGCACGGGCTGCTGATGGCGCCGAATTCGCTGGTGTACGAGGCCGGTAAGTCCGCCGTGATCGGAATGACCCGCCAGATGGCTATCGACTTCGGACCACTTGGCATCCGGGTCAACTGCATCTGCCCGGGACACATCGTCACCGAAGGTCTCGGCCGCATGTGGGAGGACAATCCAGCGGGGCTGAAGTTCTTTGAGCAGCAGTACCCGGTTGGACGGACAGGGGTGCCGGACGACATCGCGTCTGCCATAGCGTTCCTCTGCTCCGATGAGGCGTCCTTCATCACCGGCCATCCGCTCGTTGTCGATGGGGGGCTGTCCATCCAGTTACAGGAAGACCTGGGCGTTGCACAGGGCAAGTACGCCCGGGACAACGAGTTCCGGATGCCGTAGCTGATTTCCGACCTTCAAAGTTCCCGGACATTTTCGGCGTCTACTTGAAATCGGCCGGCATGCAGTGCCGCCCCCGTAGTCGCCGTGTGGCGAGCTTGACCCCTGAAACTCGTCACTCCCAGTCCCCGAACCCGGAAGGCCATCTGTGTCGACTGAATCCGAAGATGTGCAACGGCCGCGGCGAAGAGCCCGCGGTCTGACGACCGTCGCGGTCCGTGCCCTCATTCTCGCAGTGGTGATCGCTATCGCCGGCGGCGCCGGGTACGCGGCCGTCGACCGGTTCCAGGACGATGAGGCCGGGTCGACTGCCGAACTTCAACCCATCGCCGTGCGCGTCGGTGATGTAACGGACGCCGTCTCCACCAATGGATCGTTGTTGTTCCCGAACCGGGATACCGCAGGATTTGGAACGCCGGGAACGGTGGGCGATATCCTGGTCGCCGAGGGCGATCTCGTGACTGAAGGCCAGGTAGTCGCAACGCTGGACGCGGCCACGGTCACCGGGCTTGAACAGGCCGTCGCGCAGGCCGAGTTGACGCTTCGAGACGCAGAAGAGAAACTCGCCGACTTGAATGCGCCGGTAGAGGACATGACTCTCGCCAGAGCGGAGGCCGACGTCGTATCGGCACGAACGGCGCTGGCGAAAGCCGAGGAATCGCTCGCCGTATTCGTCGACGGAGATGCCCTGGCCAGGGCAGAAGTAGACCTGGTATCGGCACAGGCTGCTCTGGCGAAAGCCGAGGAAGCGCTCGCCGTTTTCGCCGACGGAGATGCCCTGACAGAAGCCAGCGCGGACCTGGCGGCGGCGCAAACGACACTGACGAACGTCACAGAGGCGTTCCGCATCACAGAGCGGGAGTGGGCCGAAAAGGTCGCCGACGCCGACACCGATCTGGCCGATGCGAAAGTGGGCTATTCCGACGTAATCATGAAGTGGTTCGGAGTTTCTCTAACCGACCACGAGTCGGCGTTGACTCCGGCAGACCTGCTTGGCAGCTGGGGCGCTACGTACGATTCGATCTACGTTCGCGGCGACGGAGCGACATTCGGACCGTCGCTGGACGACCCGGAGACGCCGTGGAGCGAGTTGACCGTGTCGCTCTGGACTCAGAGTTTCCCCTTCGGCGTCGATGCGACCTGTAATTCCTCCCCTGCCCTCGGGAGTTCGCCTTGTGTACAGAATGAGGTTGATACGGCCTGGAACGCTATCGCCGATGCGGCCGAGGCCCGGGAGAAGGTAGCTTCCGATGCCGCAAACGCACTCGAGACGAGTGGCGCCGCCGTAACACGAGAGGCCGATGACGTGGCCGCCGCAAAGGCCGCGGTTGACGATGCGACCGACCCACTGACCCTGGCGTCCCTTGAGGGTGGCGTAGCTCTCAAACTCCTGGCGCTGTCCGATGCCGAATCGGCGGTGAGCGATGCGGCCGACGCCCTTGCGCTGACCACTCTTGAAAGCGACGTTGCCCTGAAACGCGTGGCGCTCTCAGATGCCAAGTCGGGCCTCGCGGACTTGCAGACGAACGCCCCGGACCTGGAAGCTATCGCGCTCGCAGAAGCACAGATCGCGGTGGCAGAAGTCGCACTGGTGGACGCCAGGGACGCGCTGGGCGGCGCCGTGATGACCGCCCCGTTCTCCGGCGAGGTGGTCGAGGTGCTCGTAGAAACGGGCGATAGATTGAACGGCGCCGGCGCGCCGGTAATTGACCTGGTCGATCGATCGGTGATCGAGGTCGACGCGGTTGTTGACGAGATCGACGTGTTGTCGGTGACCGTGAGTGCAACTGCGGACGTGACGATGGACGCGCTCGCCGGCCAGGTTCTCTCCGGAACGGTTTCCGAGATTGGCACGGCTGCAAACAACCAGCAGGGCGTCGTGACCTTCCCGATCCGCGTGCGAGTGGAAGTGCCGGACGGTTTGACGCTTCGGGAGGGTCTGAGCGCGACCGCATCCATAGTTTCTGCACAGGAGTCAAACGCGATCCTGGTGCCGAACGCCGCCATCGGCGGATCGTTCATGGCGCCGACCGTGGACCGGGTAAGGGACGGATCGACTCAAACCGTCGCCGTGGAGATAGGTCTCAGTGACGGGTTCTGGGTCGCCGTGCGGTCCGGACTTGAGCATGGGGACCAGGTACTTGTGGAATCTACGACCGGGGGAGCGGACGCCGCGGCCAGCCCGGCCAACTTCATCGGCGGCGCCGGCACATTCCAGGGGTTCGGCGGCGCCGGCGCCGAGGGCGGTATTTTCATTCGTCCGGGTGGCACGGCGGGCGGCGGCGGGTTCGGCGAGGGGGGCGGTCGCAGGAGGCAGTATGCGCCATGAGCACGCCGGTTATCGAGCTGCAAAACCTGCGCAGGGAATTCCGGATGGGCGACGAGACCGTCAACGCGCTGGACGGCGCTAGTCTGAGCGTCGAGGAAGGTGAGATGGTGGCGATCGTGGGCCGATCAGGCTCCGGCAAGTCGACCCTGATGAACATCCTGGGCTGCCTGGACACGCCCTCAGGTGGCCGCTACCTCCTGAACGGCGAAGACATCACGGAGCTGTCCGATGATCGATTGTCAGAGATTCGCGGCCGTTACCTGGGATTCGTTTTCCAGAACTACAACCTCCTGCCCCGCGCCACCGCGCTGAGCAACGTCGAGCTGGCGCTTCATTACCGTCCCAGGGCGAAAAACAGGCGCGGAAGCAAACGTGATCTTGCGATGGAAGCCCTGGACCGCGTCGGACTGGCGCATCGGGCGTCCCACCGGCCGCCGGAGTTGTCTGGAGGCGAGCAGCAGCGGGTCGGTATCGCCAGGGCCCTGGTGAGTGACCCGCGGCTGATACTGGCCGATGAGCCGACCGGCAACCTGGACTCCCGGTCGAGCGACCTCATAATGGCGACGATCCAGTCTCTCAACCGGGACGATGGACGCACAATGGTGATCGTGACCCATGACGACGAAGTTGCGCAGGCCGCAAATCGGATCATCGTTCTTGAAGACGGTCGAGTCGTGGAGGACCGCCGGATCCAGGCGAGGACCGTGGCCCCGCCAGCAAGCGATCCGGGTTCCGTCGGCATATCTGAAGAACCCTCTTCCTCCCAGAGGCCCGGAGCGGGGGCGGCATCCAGCGTGATAACGCCAGACCCACAAGCCCTGTGAATCCCCTGTTGATTTTGAGCACGGCGTTGTCGTCAGTCGGGGCGAACAAACTTCGCGCAGGATTGACGCTGCTCGGCATCGTGATCGGGGTCGCCGCGGTCGTATCCCTGATGGCGATCGGTCGCGGCGCTCAAGAGACGGTCACGAGCCGTATCACGGCGCTCGGCACCAACCTGATATTTGTACGTCCGGGCTCGGCGACCGAGGGAGGGTTCGTTTTCGGCCAGGGCACGGCCGAGACGCTAACGCTTGAAGACGCACAGGCTATCGAAGACCGGGTGTTCGTGCCGGACGTGGTCGCGGTGGCGCCGGAATCATCGACGGGCTTACAGATCGTGGCCGGTTCGCAGAACACGTTCGCCACGACTCTCGGAGTGACTTCGGCATGGCTTGACGTGAGGAATATCGAGCTCGGGGAGGGCCGTCCAATCACGCCGGCGGATGTTGCGAACGAACTCCAGGTGGTCGTGCTCGGCTCCAACGTCGTCGACAGGTTGTTCCAATCGGGGAGCCCCGTTGGTCAGGCGATCCGCCTGAACGGCAGGCAGTTCATCGTTATCGGCGTTATGGAGCGCCAGGGCGGCACCGGGTTTGGCAACATCGACGATCAAATACTGGTGCCCATCACCACCGCGCATTTCAGGCTGAACGGGAATCGCACGCCGCAGGGCGATGTCACGGTGAATACCATCAACGTGCAGGCGGCTGGATCCGACTCGCTGGATGACGCCATCGCGCAGGTCGAAAGCCTGCTGCGGCTGCGACATCGCATCGCGCCGGGTGATGACGACGATTTCACCGTCACGAACCAGCAGGACACCATCGAAACACTCGAGTCCACCACCGATACATTCGTTGTGTTCCTGGCGGCCGTTGCCGGCATATCGCTCGTGGTCGGCGGTATCGGCATCATGAACATCATGCTGGTGTCGGTCACGGAGCGTACCCGTGAGATCGGAATCCGCCGGGCGGTTGGCGCAAAGCGTCGCGACGTGTTGTTGCAGTTCGTCACGGAGGCGACCTTGCTTTCGGCGGCGGGCGGACTGGTCGGCATCGCGCTTGGCTCCGCGGTGGCCGAAGTGATCGACGGTCGAACGTTCGGGTCAGAGGAGTTCCAGACGGTGCTAAACGCCGATGTGGCGATCTACGCGCTGGCCGTCTCGGCGGCGATAGGGCTGTTCTTCGGCATATACCCGGCGGCCCGCGCCGCCCGGCTGGATCCAATCGAGGCTCTACGGCAGGTTTAACGGCCGAGAACACGGGCGGATGTCCAAACAGGATGCGCGCTACGAATATCGTCTGCCCAATAAGTTTGTGATCCGAATCACGGTGTTGACAGCTTTGATATTACGTGTTTACGTATTCCCACTTTAGTACTCCGGCCCGGGTTTGTTGCGCTCGTAATTGAACGTGACGAATTCCGTAAGGGGCGTGTATTGCGTGGGGTTTCCCGTGCCGTACGCGTAACGATTGGCCGAGGAGGTGGTTCATGGTTACCACCAGGGTGGCCCAGTCCAGCGCCACTGAGATGCGTGCGCCGGACGAAGTTGGCTCGCCAACACGCAGGCGGATATGGGCCTGTGCCGTTCCCATGACCGGAGTGCGTTACTACCGTTTCCTCCCGGACGTCACGGACCCCCCGGAAACGGCCGAACCTGACCGCCACGAAGTTGTTCCCGAAGGGCCGGGAACAGATCACGGGGCATCGGTTCGAGGAGGATCATGATGGTCACAACGACCACCTGCCCGTACTGCCAGATGCCGGCCCTGGAATCAGGATTTGCCCTGGCGGACGGTTATTCCCGATGCCATCTCTGTGGATGGACAGAGCTGTTCGGGCCGGACCCTGACGAGCACGACGACGACTCGGGCCGGGGCGCGATTCTGATTTCGGGTGACGGATCGGACTCCGGCGGCGTCGCCCTGGACCCGGTGGCGAGGCTCTAGCGAACGGCTAATCTGACTCCCGCGATCGGCGGATCTGCGTCGATGATATGTCCTCGCGGAACACGTCCTCAGGGATCTCGCGCAGCATGGGCCCGTAACCCTCGGGAATAACGACGTCTCGCGCCGTCTTGAACCCGGCATCGGTCACACGCCCCGCCACGATGAAACCACAACCATTTCGCCGGATCTCCGACATGGCGGCGAGGGTGGCCGAGCCCGTGTTTTCCGGGTCTGTTTCGGGGTCATACGCCGGGTAGTAACGGTCATCGAACAGCCGCACTGCGGTGTCGTAACCAATCACGAACGCGGCTCCGGGAATGAATCGTGATTTCTCGAGGAAAGTAGGAGCGCGCGACACGAGCGCCGTGTAACGTCCGAGAAATTGCTCCAGACGTTCCCGTACATCGGTTTCCGGCAACTCCGGCTTGTCAACGTTGACTACCGAAAGTTCGAACACGCCGGGGCCGCCGGTGATCCCGACCGCCGCCTCAAGCATCCCTTCATGTCCGAGGTGAAGCGGATCGAACGCGCCCGAAAGCACGGTCAGCCCGGCGGGCGCGCCCTCGCTAACCGTCCCATCGTGCGCCACGGTGATCACCTGGACGCGTCCCGACACCACGTCAGCGACTAAACGATCAGAGTCGTTCATCGGTCACGTTCAGGTTTTCGCCCGGGAGCAGCCCCGGATCGAGCGTCGATACCACACCGTTGCCAAGGGCCACCAGGTTCAGGACCAGCCTGCTCGTGACGTCCTCCTCGCCGACACGGTCACGAGCGCCTTTATCGAACTCGATCGTGAAATCTGTCCGGCGCGTCGCCGTGCGGAGAGCACACGCAGCCCGGTGCGTCCCGCGCTTTGTGTAATCGGTAGCGATTGTCGCCGTGCATGACACGCCGATCACGGGCGAATCGTCGTCATCCGCCCGGAGATGGAGCGCACGTTCATATGCGGCATCGGCCATCCGAATCGCCTCGTCTCGCGAGACGTGCGTTTCCGCATCCACTCCAACGAACTCGTTCAGAGAGCTGATCGAATACGGCACCCGCCCTTCGAGAATCGTCCTGGAAGCGCCGCCCTGGTCAAACAGCCAGCCCATCGCAGAGATCCCTGCGCCGGTCACCACGATCACCGCCTTCTCCGGGCGTGAGTGGATCTCTTTTACGAGCTCCGGGATCCCGTTATCGACATCGCTCAATGTTGGTTCTCCGCGCCTGTGGCCGGCTTGGCGGTTTCGCCCGTCCCCTAATCGAGGTGAAATACCTCTTCGAGTTCGACCATGTTCTCATCCGGCCGTCCGCCATCCGGCGACTCGAAAAAGGGCTCCATCATCGCCTGCCATCTTGAGTTTGCGTCCTCGTGGGACATACCGTCGAGAGACGCCTGAAAACTATCCGGCACCTCCACGTACCCGAACATCAATCCGTCGGGCCGCATAAACAGGCTGTAGTTACCCCAGCCATGCCGGCGCAGGGCGTCCAGCATGTCCGGGGACACCTGCCTGTGATGTTCCTTGTATCGGGCGATCACCTCGGGATCGTCCTTGACCTTCAAGAGAAATCCGACTCGCTGCATGTTGCAACCCTTCGCCGCATCAGGTGTGATTTTGCCCGCGGGAGCAGATCGACTGGTTTGCTGCGCGGTATGCTACCGCCCCGCCTCAAGAACGCCCCCGTCCAAAGACCGGAGTTTGATCACAATGAAGAGTTACGCCCAGGTCCTGGACCTCAAAGACGATCCTGAAGTAATTGAAAAGTACAAGGAGTACCACAGGAATGTGTGGCCCGAGGTGCTGGAGTCCCTCCGCTCCATCGGCCTCGAGAAGATGGAGATCTTCCTGAGCGGGAGCCACCTGTTCATGTACTACACCGCCCCGGACGATTTCGTCCCGGAACGAGATTTCCAGGCATACACAGACGCCAACCCGCGCGCCGAGGAGTGGAACGACCTGATGTCCACCTTCCAGGCAAAGGTCCCGGAGGCCGGGCCGAACGACTGGTGGACGTCGATGGAGAAGGTATTCGACCTCGACTGGTAACTTGTAAACATGGCCGAGATGAGCCAGCGGTCACACGCATGAAATGCACCGGTCAGCCGGACCAATTGAATACAGGACAGGGTTAAGCCAGACAATCAATGGCAACCGAAACGCCGAAAAAGTCGTCCAGACGCGCCACCACGACCCATTTCCTGCGCTATGGCCTACCCGTTTTCGTGGTCATGGCCGCGATATTCACGGTGTCCCAGATGTCCGCGGCGACCATCGACGACAGCTCGGCGTACGACTCTGCATCTGGGTTGTTCGGCCAGTTCACGGGCGAGGTCGCTCATTTCGTCGAGTATTTCGTGTTGAGCGCACTCGTGATGCGTTGGATCCTCGCGGTCAAAGTTCCGAGAGACGCCGGCACGCTCGACCCCGCAATGCTTCGATCGGCGGGGCAGAAGGCCGTTGCGCTAACGGTGTTGTACGCAATCAGCGACGAGGCCCACCAGTGGTTCGTCGACGGTCGGTCGGTCGAGCTCCTCGATCTCTTGATCGACAGCGTTGGGGCGGTGATGGGGTCGGCCGTGTACCTGTCTGTCTTCCAGGCATGGCGTCTGCAGAGAAACAGGGGGCACTCATGATTGTTGTCCTCCGGGCGCCCGTAGATGTCCCGGGAAACGCCCGGCAATGACATCGGCATTCGAGGCATGGGAGTTCAAGCAGCGCCAGAACGAGCTCCTGGAGGCTATCGAGGAAGTGGTGCGTATGGCGGAAGAGCTGAGCTGGCCGCCGCAACCGATCTATGTCAGCAACAGGATCCGTGACGAGCTGGTCCCTGCCCTCTATGACGCCCGGACGTACATAGAGGTCGGACAGGTCGCCGCGCCGGCGATCCGCGAACGCCTGCTGGAGGCGCGCCTTGTCACGGCCGACCTCTCTTCCGAGGACAAGACATTCGAACGCTTGTTCAGTCGCCTGCGGGCCATATCCGAGAACGCCGACAACGCCGCCAAACTGGAGTAGGTTTCCCGAACGCACGTGCTACTATTTGCATCGTGACGGCGAGTTCAGGCAGATCGCCCGGTTCTCGTGTTTTGCGCTCCTAGATTCATCCCTCTCCAGAACCTTAATTACCAGCAGGGACTACGTATTGAGCGAGGCCAGGGTAGACATCCAGGTCGACTCCAGATTTCGGCAAGTATTCGAGGCGGCCAACCTGGACCGTTTGCTACTGGACGTGGCCGAGACCGCCCTGTCACGTGAGCTGGCGTCCGGGCCTGATCGCGTGACCCTGACAATCACCGACGATGAAGCATTACGGAAGCTGAACCGGGATTTCATGGGATACGACGAGCCGACGGATGTGCTGTCTTTTAATACGGCACCGTCCGGGGACGCGTTAGCCGATGACGGGGTGGGCGGTCCTGGCGTCGCTGGCGGCTGGCCGGATGTCGAAGGTGAAGAATCGGACGAACTGGGAGACATCGCCATCTCGTATGAACGGGCCGTGGCGCAGGCGGAGACGGCCGGCCACGACCTGGCCCACGAGTTGTCGGTGCTGACCGCCCACGGCGTGCTTCACCTCCTCGGCTACGATCACGCGGAGCCCGAAGAGCAAAGGGTGATGTTCGGCAAAACGGACGATATTTTGGCCGCCGTCCCCGGGCGTCTGTCTCGTTCCGGGGGGCCCGGCGGATGACCAATCGCGGCGAGGTTTTCTACCGAAAGTGGCGCCCGCAAAGATTTGACGAGGTGGCGGGGCAGGATCACGTGACACAGACGCTGAGGCAGGCGCTCAGGACGGATCGCGTGGCACATGCCTACCTGTTGTGCGGCCCCCGCGGTACGGGAAAGACCTCTACCGCACGAATCCTGGCGAAGGCGTTGAACTGCCGGGAGCCGCGTGACGGCGAGCCGTGTGGCGGCTGCGATAACTGCGTGGCGGTCACGGAAAACCGGATGCTGGACCTGATCGAGATCGACGCTGCGTCCAATCGCGGCATCGACAACATCAGGGACCTCCGCGACAAGGCCCGTTTCGCACCGGGGTCCGGCACGTACAAGGTGTACGTGATCGACGAGGTTCACCAGTTGAGCGGTGATGCGTTCAACGCACTGTTAAAGACGCTGGAAGAGCCGCCGCCGCACGTCATCTTCGTCCTTGCGACCACCGAGACACACCGCGTTCCGGCGACCATCCTTTCCCGCTGCCAGAGGTTCGACTTCCGCCGTCTTTCGAACGATGTGGTGATCGACAAGTTGGCCGAGATCGCAGGCGAAGAGGATATCGACGCCGACCCGGAGGTGTTGTCGCTGATCGCCCGTACGGCGTATGGAAGCCTCCGGGACGCCGAGAACCTGCTTGAGCAGCTCGCCGTCTCTTACGGGTCGGAGATCAACCTGGACCAGGCTCTTGAGCTACTCGGACTGGGTGATGCCGAATCCAGCATCGAGCTGGCGATAGCGGCGCTCAAGTCCGACCCGAAACAGGCGCTGGAGATCATCAACCGGGAGGCGGCGCGGGGATCCGACCTGGGCCGTCTCCGGGGTGGCACGGTCGACGTTCTGCGAGCCGGGTTGCTCGTGAAAGCGGGAGTCGAGGATGCGCTGGGGCAGTCACAGGACGCGCTGGATGCCATGACCGAGGCCGGGCGCGGCGTATCGCTGGAGAAGCTGCTCCACGTGGTTACGGAGCTTGAAAAGGCGGACTTCAGGCAGAACCCGTCGTCGCCGCTGCCGCTTGAGATCGCGATATTGAACGCGCTGACGGAGCGACCGGTAGCACCCGTCGCGGCAGCTCCCGCGCCAGCCCCGGCGCCCGCGCCTGTTGGTCGTCCGGCAGCGCCGGCCGGCCCGGCGCCTACGAGGCGTCCCCAATCTGCCCCTTCGCCTGCTCCCCGACAACAGCCACAGAGAGCTGCGCCCGCAACGGGCGGTGCACAGTCTCCAAACCAGGGGGCAGGGCCCGTGCCGGAACCGGCCCAGCCACGACGAGCCGCGCGTGCGCCGCAAGATGAGCGGTGGGCGCAGGTCATCAAAGAGCTTAGCCGCACCAGGGGCGCGCAGTTCAACCTGGGAGCCCTGTTGCGGGCGGTGCAGGAAGCGGAACAGGACGGCGACACGCTCAGCATCTCTTTCCGCCAGGGCTCGATGGAAGAGCGGGTAGTCAACGAACTGGCCGATCCACGCGGGCGGAACCCGATCGAGACGGCTGTCGAAAACGCGTATGGCGTAAAGTTGAAGGTCGTCATCGCAGGACGGGACTCGAACGGCGACGCAAAAAATACGACGACGGCGATGGACAGCCACATCGTACGCGCCGCGGTCACGATGGGCGCGCGTATCGTAGATGAAGGAACCACAGGCGGCGCCGGTGCGGCCAGGGCGGAACCGTCCAACGAGTCCGCGCCCGAGCCAGATACGGACCAGTCGGGATAAATCGGGGAAGCCGGATAAGTTCGGAACCCGAAACCGGGAGACAATCACTTTGAACAGGAACATGCTTCGCCAGGCCCAGCAGATGCAGGCCCGCATGGCGAAAATCCAGGAGGAACTCGCGGAGGCGCGGACCGAGGCCACGGCGGGCGGCGGCGTTGTCAAGGTGACGGTGCTCGGCGGGTCAAAGGTCGAGGCGATAGAGATCGCCCCCGAGGTCGTGGATCCGGAAGACATCGAGATGTTGCAGGACCTTGTAATGGCGGCCGTCAACGAAGCGATGGATACGGCGCAGGCGGAGGCGCAAAAGAAGATGTCGGAGATCACCGGCGGGTTGAACATCCCCGGATTGATGTAACAGTCCGACCCTCATTTCGCCACGGGAAACACGTTGAGCGATGCGAACAAACCGTCGGCGCAAAACTTGAACGCCCACATTTCAAACCTGAAACATGTAAGGCCGAATCGCCCGGATCGATGAACTCCAACTCCACCCCATCGACGGCCCCGCCCGTCGCACGCCTGATCGAGGCATTCAACCGGCTCCCCGGCGTCGGCCCTAAATCAGCCCAGCGGCTGACCTACTTCATGATCCGGATGCCCCGGGAGGAAGCGGAGGCGCTGGCGGAGGCCGTGATATCGGTCAAAGACCGCATCGTCCTCTGCTCCAAGTGCCTCAACATCACCGAGGACCCGGTGTGCGGGGTGTGCACCAACGAACGACGTGACCGCACCCGGATATGCGTGGTGGAAGAACCCCTCGACGTCCTGGCGCTCGAACGCACACGGGCCTACGACGGCCTGTATCACGTCCTGCACGGATCCATATCGCCGGTGAACGGCATCGGCGCCGATCAGCTCAAGATCCGCGAACTGCTTGATCGTTTGCGGGACGAGACGGTCACGGAGCTGATACTCGCCACGAACCCGAATCTCGAAGGCGAGGCGACGTCGATGTACCTCCAACGCCTGATCTCACCCCTCGGCATCAAGGTGACCCGCCTGGCACGGGGCCTGTCTTCCGGCGCGGACCTGGAGTACGCAGACGAGATGACGCTGGCCAACGCCCTCGAAGGCCGCTCAGAGGTTGCCGAAGATGGCGACTCACCGGCCGTTTGAATTGCGACAAATCTCCCGGACGGATCTGATCCGCCCGGGGCACACAACGCACGAGCCGCGCCCATGACCTCCGCCAGACCAAGGTTCTTCAACACCGAGGCCGTAGTTCTCCGCCACTCAGATCTCGGCGAGGCCGATCGACTGATGTGGCTGCTCACCCCGCAGCGCGGCGTCATCCGAGCCACGGCGCGCGGCGCGCGCAAACCGGGCAGCAAGCTCGGCGGCCACATCGACCTGCTATGTCACGTAAAGCTCTCGATACGCGAGGGAAGGGAGCTGCACGGCGTTAGCCAGGCGGACACGATTGACGCATTCCGGGCGGTGCGTACCGACATCGGCCGGCTGTCACGCGGCCTGTACATGGCAGAGCTCGCACAGCGGGTGAGCGTTGAGGACGCGCCGGCTCCGGTGCTGTTCCGGCTTCTCGTGAACACCCTGGGCTGGCTCGCGACCACGGACAACGCAGACACCCTTGTGCGCTGGTACGCGCTGCGGCTGCTGACCATCACCGGCTTTAAGCCGGAACTGGGCGGCTGCGTCGAATGCGGGAACGAACTCGAACCCGCGGATCACGTTTTTTCCGCCGAGCGCGGCGGCCTGCTGTGCCCGGGATGCCGATCCCAGGGCAGTGACGTGCTCCATCCCGCCGGCATGGGGACCATCAAGGTTCTCAGGCACCTGGCGCGGAGCGACTTCCCGGCCGTGGCATCGCTCAACATCGGGAGCGAGGAACGCCGGCAGATTGAACGCATCGTGCGATCCCACACAAACTCCGTGATAGACCGGGGCGTCCGTTCATCTGCGTTCCTGGACGAGGTCCGGGACTGGCCGGATATCGGGCCGGTGCCGGGCGGATTGCGGTCTGAGTAGGCAATTGTTTTGAGTGCTGAGTTCGGCCCGCAACTCCGGGAAGCCGCCATCCGGTTATCCCTGTAACTTCACAGGCTCGGTACAATCGGTGGACGCTATCCGGAAGCAGGTACGGGAACCTGGAATCAATCTGGCCGTTCGCACAGACCTCCTACGGCCTTCCAGTCAATCAGTACCAATCTCCCTTGCCGATGGCGAATAAGCTGCCACTGGCACTCGAAAGCAGTTCATGGCTGAAGATTTCATAAGCGTTCGCGGCGCCCGCGAGCACAACCTGCGCAACGTCGATGTCGATGTGCCGCGGGACAAACTAGTCGTGATCACCGGCGTGTCCGGCTCCGGCAAGAGCTCGCTGGCTTTCGACACGATCTACGCAGAGGGCCAGCGACGCTACGTCGAGTCGTTGTCGGCATACGCACGCCAGTTCCTGGGCCGGATGGACAAGCCGGACGTCGATCACATCGAGGGTCTCAGCCCGGCGATATCGATCGACCAGAAGGGCGTCTCACGCAACCCGCGCTCCACGGTCGGCACCGTGACCGAGGTGTACGACTACCTGCGGCTGCTGTTCGCGCGCGGCGGGCGGCCTCATTGCCATAACTGCGGGCGCCCGGTAGCACACCAATCCGTCCAGCAGATCACCGACTCAGTCATGCGGCTCGAAGAGGGTTCCCGCATCCTCGTGCTGGCTCCGATCATCACGCACATGAAGGGCGAACACATCGCCGTACTCGAAAACACCCGAAACGAGGGCTTTGTGCGGGTACGTGTGGATGGCGAGGTGAGGTTGCTCGAGGAAGAGATCAAGCTCGCCAAGACGCGCTGGCATGACATCGAGATCGTCGTAGACCGGCTCGTGACCGGCCCCGACGCAGAAGTCGGGCGGCTGTCTGATTCCCTCGAGACATCGCTGAGGTTATCCGGCGGGAGTGTGATCATCTCGATCATCGACGGCGAAGACATCGTTTACTCAGAGAAGTTCGCCTGCGTTCACTGCGATCTCAGCATCGGGGAACTGGAGCCTCGCAACTTCTCCTTCAACACGCCGTACGGCGCATGCCCCACCTGCACCGGCCTCGGTTTCCGTCTCGAGGTGGACCCGGACCTCGTTGTGCCGGACCAGAGCCTTTCGATTCGCGCCGGCGCAATCGAGCCGTGGTCACGAAACGGCGAGCTTTTGCCCGAACGCCTGTCCGTGATGGAGGCCGTCTCCGACCACTACGGCTTCTCGCTGAAAATACCGTTCCGAGAGTTGACGGAAGATCAGCAAAACACCGTTCTTTACGGCGAGGACAACAAGCGGATCGACGTCATCCACACAACGCAGTCAGGCCGTTCCTACCGCTGGCGGATGCGTAACGAAGGCGTGATACCGCACCTGGAACGGCGGCACGAGAACACCGAATCACAGAACGTTCGTGACGAGGTAGGCCGTTATATGGCTCAACAGCCATGTGTCACCTGCTCTGGATACAGGCTCAAGCCGGAATCGCTGGCCGTCACCGTCCTCGGCATGAACATCATCCAGGTGACGCAGCAGTCCGTAGAGCGTGCACTTCAGTGGATCGAGGCCGCCCGCAGCGGGCAGTGGCCGAAGGGTTCAGAAAACGCTGGTCCCGCCACAGAGCCTTTATCTGAGCGTGAACAGGCGATCGCGGATCAGATCCTCAAGGAAATCGAGGCCCGCCTCAGCTTTCTGGAGAGGGTCGGCCTCGAGTACTTGAGTCTTGACCGCACGGCCTCGACCCTTTCCGGCGGCGAGGGCCAGCGGATCCGGTTGGCCACCCAGATCGGTTCCGGGCTGATGGGCGTCCTGTACGTGTGTGACGAGCCATCGATAGGCCTCCACCCGTTGGACGATCACAGGCTGATCGCAACTCTCAAACGCCTGAGGGACGTCGGCAACACGGTCCTGGTCGTGGAGCACGACGAGGCGGTAATGCGGGCGTCGGACCACATAATCGACCTCGGACCGGGCGCGGGAGAGCACGGCGGCCACATCATCGCTGAGGGCGATGCCGATGCTATCGAGGCCTCAGAGGACTCGCTGACGGGCGCGTATCTCTCGGGACGCAAGGTGATCCCGATTCCCGAAAAGCGGCGTAAAGGCAGCAGGTCTTTCATCGAGATCCGGGGCGCGGCCGAGAACAATCTGAAGGGCATCGACGTCAAGATTCCCCTCGGTGAGCTGGTGTGCATCACCGGTGTGTCCGGTTCCGGCAAGAGCAGCCTGATCAACGAGATCCTGCACAAGAAACTCGCCCAGACGTTCTACAAAGCGAAGAATCGCCCCGGCAAGCATGAAGAGGTTATCGGGCTGGAGAACGTCGACAAGGTCGTCAACATAGACCAGTCGGCGATCGGCCGGACTCCACGTTCAAATCCCGCGACCTACACGGGCGCGTACACGCCGATACGAGAGTTGTTTGCGACGATGCCGGAAGCTCGTGCCCGCGGGTACAAGCCGGGCCGATTCTCCTTCAACGTGAAGGGGGGAAGGTGCGAGTCGTGCAGCGGCGCCGGTTACGTGCAGATATCGATGCAGTTCCTGCCCGATGTCACGGTCCCGTGTGAGGTCTGCGATGGCGCCCGCTACAACCGGGAAGCGCTGGAGATCAAGTTCAAGGCCGCGAGCATCGCCGAAGTCCTCGACATGACCATCACCGAGGCTTCAGATCACTTCGAAAACATCCCGCCGGTGATGAACCGGCTCCGGACACTGGTCGACGTGGGACTCGGGTACATGCGGCTGGGACAGCCTGCGACCACGCTCTCGGGTGGGGAGGCGCAGCGGGTCAAGCTGGCAACCGAGCTGTCGAAGCGCTCGACCGGACAGACGATATACATCCTCGACGAGCCAACGACCGGGTTGTCATTCGAGGACTGCGCAGCGCTGATGCGTGTGCTTCATCGCCTGGTCGATGCCGGCAACACGGTGATCCTGATCGAGCACCACCTGGACCTCATCAAGAACGCTGACTGGATCATCGACCTGGGACCGGGCGCGGGCGAACGAGGTGGGGAAATCGTGGCCCAGGGAACCCCGGAATTCATAGCGTCCGTCGGGGCGTCCCATACGGGGAGGTACCTGGCCGAAGTGCCCGGGATCGACGCCGATGCCGGGGCCCCCGGGTCAAGTAAAAAGGCCCGAAAACGCAAACGCGCCGTCTCGAAGATCGCCGAAGCGTCTCCTTCGCTGGCTGGCCTCGCACGATCTAACGGCAAAAACGGCACGCGTACGCTCGCCCCTGACCCGACATCCGGTCGTGAGCCCCGGAGACGCCGGCGGCGAAGGCGCCGCGTAGCTGGATAATCCCGATACCTCCTACCCCACGGGGGTCGCGTATCGGTTTCCGGGACCCGAACGGGCCCATGAGCCGTTCGGGTCCCGGGTAATTGCTCCCCGTATCGCCGCGGCCTGACCATTCGCCCAACGCGCGCCGGTGGTTATCTCGCATGTCGATGCGGAAATCACCGGGTATCGTGGTGATTACACGGGTTCGCCGCCTGTCCGGCTGAGATCGAGGCTTCGAGTGCGAACCCGAGAAACCTGCGCCATGAGTGAGGGGAAGACAACTGTCCGCGGTAATCGTTCAGAACCAGAGTCTTGCACGGGTCGCCGTGCCGGATAGCACGGGGGCATCGGTCACCATCGAGCCGGGCCAGTACGGCGTCGTTCGCCTTGACGGCGGCAAGATGGACAGCCTGTTCTGGAGCCTGGTCGCCAGGGGAGTAATCTCCACGGCGCCGGTACGGCGAGCCGCCTGAAACCCGGTTTACCGGGATTCACTGGATTGACAGAAAGATCCGCGTTTAGCGCGGATCTTTTCGCGTCCGTAATCGCGTGACCCGTTGAGTAGTTCGCGGCTGTATGATCCACGTTGGATACAACCATCGACCAATCGTGGAGGGTTTCTCGATGGGAACCGGGCAGCCAGACGAGAACAACGCAAACACGTTCTTCCAGACTTCGATGCGCTTCAACCACTGTTTTGGATGTGGCGCAGACAACCCGGAAAGTCTCGGCGTTCGCAGTAGCTGGGATCCGTCCGATTCAGCGGCGTCGATCTGCGAATTCACGCCCGCCGTTCACCATTCCGCTTATCCGCCGGATGTCGTCAATGGCGGCGTGATCGCCGCGGTGATAGATTGCCATGCCGTTTGCACTGCGATGGCCGACGGTCACAGGCGGTCCGGAAGGGAGATTGGGGACGATGGCGAGCCGATTCTTTACGCCACCGGGTCGTTGCAGATCAGTTATAAAGCGCCTTCACGCCTGAGGGGCGACCTCACCGTGCGCGCCACGATCGTCGAAGCTGCGGACCGTCGCACTCAGCTTGAGGTGACCGTGGTGGACAGTTCCGGCGAGGTCACTGCTGAGGCGCAGGTAACGGCGGTAAAAGTACCCGGCGCGTGGGCCGGTCCTGCCGGGGTCTTCTCGGGAGATTGAGTCCTGGTCCGTCAATCCTTATTCAGCGCTGGCCGGATCAGGGGGGGACTTATGATTATGTTCCACGTATTCGCTGATCTGGCTCTCGTCGTATTCCTGGTCGAAATCATCGGTGCCGTGCTCGAACGATTTAAGCAGTCGCGTGATTATCGGATCGACCCATGGCATCCCCCTGCCTGCTGATTCGAGGACGGCGCTGAGACGCGCACGGTCCCCACAGACCGAAGCCGAGATAAGCGACCAGCTGCCGCCGTAGGTATGGAACGTACGCAGGTTCTTGTTGCTCATTTTCGGCAGCACGAGGGCGATACCGGTTCCCCTGTTCTTAACCTGCAGCCTCATGGCAAACTCGATGGAGTGGTTCGGCCGTTCACCGTCCACGGCGATCAGTACGACATCGCCCTGAGGGATGCTGTAGATGTCTACTTCCCGCGGGTCGCCTTCCACGTCAGCTACGACGGCAAGGGTGTCCAACCCGGCAAGCACAGCATCAACCGCTATTCGCCACTGCTGCGGGCCGACGAGGACAACTGATCTGGCCGCTAAGGCAACTCGATTCCTGTGAACCGGAGCTTCGCGTGCCCGTTCGCGTTCAGCCGCGGTCATCCGAAGTGGCCTGGCCTGGCTGGCCGGCTCTACCTCTTCTTCTGGTGCGCTAGCAACGGGAACCGGCGGCGCAAGGTTGTTTCCGCGACCAACGGTCTTGCCCGCCCGCTCACGGTCAGCGGCGGTCATCCTGAGTGGACGAGCCGGCCTGGCGGGTTCTACTTCTGGTGTGCTGGCAACAGGAACCGAGCGCGCAACGCTTTTTCCACGACCACGAGACTTCCGTTCTCGTTCACGGTCAGCCGCGGTCAGCCGAAGGGGACGGGGGTTACTCATGGGCTCGTCCGGTCCGGCCGGCCCGGTGGGAACCATAATCTGCGGAAATAGCCAATTCATCAGCCTCGAAATATGACCACGTCATTCCACCACGACATGCACAGTCCATAGTCACGCAGGTTTTATCTTCCGCCATCGGCGTGGTCCTCAGCCTCGACGCCGCTCATACACAGGGCAGGTTTCGTATTTTCCGCTACGTGTTGTTACACGTTCAAAAATAGTCGAGTTATGACACGCAGGATCCGGAGACGCCCTGGCCGTGAAGACCTAGGCGGCGGGCTGGGCCGCAGATAATGCCGCCCCTGGCATCGGTTCCGGTCCGAGTTCATCGGAAGATCGCGCACGCCATCCAGCCTCAAGCATCTTCTTGACCGTCGGTTCAACTACAGGCATGCCACGTGCGGAAGAACCTACGACGAAAGACAACTTGACCGGGTCCGCACTCGTCCGGGACGTGACGAGGGACCAGCTGCCGGCATATGCGGAAAATCGCCGCGCCATATCTTTTCGCACTCCGGAGAGGACGAGGATGATTCCCGTGCCGCGGTTCTTCGCCTGGAGCTCAAGCGCCAGTTCGACCGCAAGGTCCGGATCACCAGCGTCTGCGAATACGATTGCGACATCCGATGCCGGCAGGTCAAACATGTGCGGTGGCCGATACGCAGGATCGATTTCCGTCGAAAGCAGCAGGCCGGATTCGTATTCCAACCACCTGGCTATCGGTTCACGCCACGCGGCCGGACCGACAAGTGTCAGCGTGATCTTGGATTCGTTGATCGCCGACGGAACCTTTGCCGATACCGAAGATCCGGCGCTCGCCTGCACTGTCTGCGTGTCCGGGGCTCTCGAGGCCGGCCGGCGCCGGCGAGACGGAAAACGAATGCGCGGGCGTCGTCCGCTGCGCACGATCCTTCGCATTGACTCGGTCCTCCGCAATCTTCATCGGGATTGAGGCCTCGTTTACCGGCCCCGTTGCTCCGGGGGCGGGCGGCCCTGGTAATGGCGTATGCGCTTATTCTCGGCGCGCAGACCGTCACCGCTATAGCAGGTAAGCGCTACTGGTTATGAGCGCCTGTACGTACGCGTCCACCCTCACTCGCTCGGTTTCCTCGCCAGAAAAGGCGTGGAAGTCAAGATCGAATTCGCCCGTTCAGCAACGCCAGCCACGTTGAGGCGACGGACACACTCCGTTAGCCTTCCTCGACATGGCTGCGACGCGAGCGACATCGGGAGGATCCGAACCGGAAGAACCGGCCGCGTCCCTGGTCGATATTCCTTACCGCCAGAAACTCCTCGTCGTGGCCGGGCTGACCGTGACCCTGTTCGTGGCGACGATGAATCAGACGGTCGTCGCAACGGCAGCGCAGAACATCGTGGCCGACATCGGCGGGTTTGATCGATTTGTCTGGCTTTTCGCCGGGTTTTCGCTGGCCGCGACCGCAGCCGTTCCCATAGTCGGAAAGCTTTCCGACATCGCCGGTCGCAAGCATGTGTTGATCGGGTCCGTGATCTTTTTCATGGTGACCTCGCTCGCCGCCGGGTTTTCCACGAATATGAGCCAGTTGATCGTGGCCCGAGTGTTCCAGGGGGCTGCGTTCGCCGGCGTGATGGGAAGCGTCTGGATCATCATGGCCGCGCTCTGGGCCCCGTCCGAACGAGCGAAATGGATGGGGGTGGCGACAGTTGGATTCACGCTGTCCGGTGTCATGGGACCGATCTTCGGCGGAATCGTAAGCGACACTTTGAGCTGGCGCTGGGTGTTCTTCGTAAACATTCCGACAGGCGTCGTGAGCCTGTCTTTGCTGTGGATCTGGTTCCCAAGCGTGTCCACCGGGAAACGCAAAGGCCGGCTTGACCTTATGGGCGCTGTACTGTTTACAGCCGCGTCGACAGCGTTATTACTCGCCCTCACATGGGGCGGACGCGATTACGCGTGGGATTCGCCGAGAATCCTGGGGTTGCTGGGGGGATCGGCGGCGGCTTTTGCGCTCTTCGCACGCGTCGAGTTACGGGCGGACGATCCGATGCTTCCTCTCAGCCTTTTCAGCCATCGCGTATTTGCCCTCGGGTGGCTCGCCTCTCTCGCCATCACGAGCACCTTCATCGCCATCACCGCCTTCCAACCGCTGTTTGTGCAGGGCGTACTTGGCAAATCAGCGAGCTCCGCTGCCATCCCGCTGATAGGCCTGGCGATCGGCGTGGCGACCGGGGCCAACGTCTCCGGCCAGATCCTTTCCCGCCGGGGCCACCCCCGCGGACTCGGAATGTTCGGGATGGTTGTTACGTCTGCGGCACTCCTCATCATGAGCGCACTGGACAGTTCAACTTCTATCTGGGAACTTTTCGTCGTGACCGGGTTCACCGGGTTCGGCATGTCGTTCGGGTTCACCGCCTTCACGGTGCCCATCCAGAACGCCATGCCGGTCTCGATCCTCGGTGTGGTCACCTCCACCCTTCAGTTCGGGCGCATGTTTGGGCAGGCAGCGGGCAGCGCCGTATTCGGCGCGGTGTTGTTCGCCTCCGTGGCCGTGAGCCTTGTCGGATTTACCGAAGAAAGCCCACGTGCACGTATCGCCGATCCCGAGATCATTGTCGCCGTGGACGAACTCGCCGCGGTCAGAGCGGAATACCTCGCGGACCCGGACCTTGGACAGGAACGCTTCCGGTCCGATCTCACGGCGTCACGAAACAATCTCGCTGAAGGACTCTCCGCCGTATTCCTCGTGGCCGCATTCCTCAGCTTCACGGGAGTGGTTCTGGCATGGTTTACGTTCCCGGGAGGGTCATCGGTCGTTGCATCGGCCGCCGCAAGTAATCGCAAATGATCCGAGGAATCCCAGGACCGCCAACCCGGCGGGCTGATTGTTCTCGTAGAATCTCGCTGTCAAACCTGTAATCAGGTCGTCGGATTCCGGCCACAACGTCCGTCGGCCTTTTAAAATCTCCGAAACGCACGAACCCAGGGAAGGGGCTTTCCGATTGGCTCAACTGCGTGTCAACAAGGCGAAGGACAAACTCGCGAGGGGCGAAGTGGCCGTGTGTCTCGCCTCGTGGGGCTATGGCGGGGCGGACGCGCTTGAGAGGCTCATAGACCTTGAGCCTGATGCAATCTGGCTTGAAGGCGAGCACGGCGATGTGGACTTCTCGAACATCAGCGAGTTGACGCGGGCGGTCGACCTGATCGGGGCGTCTCCCATCGTTCGCGTCCACCAGAACCAGGCCGGCGTCATATATCGAACGCTCGACCTCGGCGCACAGGGCATCTGCGTCCCGCACGTGAACACTCGGGAAGAGGCGGAGGCAGTCGTCCAGGCCGGCAAGTTTGCTCCCATTGGACTCAGGGGTTCCTACACGAGCCGCCAGGGCATCGGCGTACCGAACTACCAGTCGCTGGCGAACGACCAGACGATGTTGATAATCCTGATCGAGGACATCGTCGCCGTCGAGAATCTCGACGAAATCCTCAAGGTGAACAACATCGACGTGTTTTTCGTGGCGCCGGGCGACCTGGCGCAGACCATGGGACACATCGGCGAGCCGCACCATCCTGAGGTCCAGGCGGTCGTCGACCAGGCACTGCGGCGAATCGTGGCGGCGGGGCGGACCGCCGGGGCGCTGGTATCAAACGAGAACGCAGAGCATCACCTCGAGCAGGGCGTCAAGTTCTTCCTCGGGGCGCCACAGCCCTGGATACAGAACGGACTCGTCGAAATGAACCGAAGGGCGGAGGCATAGCCAGATGCGAACACTTCGTAAGAACGACGCCAAAGCGCGTCTGGCGGCCGGAAAGCACGTCATCGCCCTCGAAGGATTGAACGACGCCGATACCGTCGAGCGGCTCGGTCCTATGAACCCGCACGCCGTGTGGCTGGAGGGCGAGCACAATCTGGTTAGCCCGGCAAATATCGGGGACCTGACGCGCGCCGCTGATCTCGCGGGCACGACATCCATCGTCCGGGTCAATCGTGTCGAGGCGGGCCTCATTTACCGGACCCTGGACCTCGGCGCCCAGGGCATCGCCGTTCCGCATGTGGACACCCGGGAGGACGCAGAGACCGTAGTACAGGCGGCGAAATTCTCGCCGATAGGCAAGCGGGGCATGTACGGCAGCCGCCAGGGGCTTGGCGACCCGGATTTCTTCCACAAGGCCAATGATGAGACGTTGATCGTGGTGTTCATCGAGGACGTTGTCGCGCTGGACAACCTTGACGAAATCCTGAAGGTGGATCACATCGACGTGTTCCTCGTTGGTCCCGGCGATATGTCCCAGTCGATGGGCCATCTCGGCGATCCTTTCCATCCGGAAGTGACGCGAACGCTCGAAGACACCGTGAGGAAAATTGCCGCCGCCGGTCGAACCCCCGGAACCGTCGGGAATCACGAGAACGTGGCACGGTACATGGAGCTGGGCGCCCGGTTCTTCCTGACCAGCGCCCTGCCCTGGATCGCTGCCGGATACGAGGATCTTCGTTCCCGGGTGCGGGCGACACGTTGAGTTCCCGAAAACAGCGGATGCTGGGCGCGTTGGTCGCGAGCATGGCAATCATCGCGCTCGCCTGCGGGAGCAGCGGCCCGAGTTCTGATCGCGAACTGGGTGAGGTGATCGTGCTCACGCCGACACCGGCCAAGGCGAACTGCCTCAACGCGGCATATCCCGACGATGCGCCTGGGTTCGGGGACGATGGGACGATCGTTTACGAAACGCTGGAGTCCGGCGTTGCGGTTTTCGATCACGAGGAGGGCAACGGGGCGTCAGTGGAGTCGGACAGCAATGTGAGGGTGCGCTACACCGGCTTCCTGGACGATGGCTGTGTTTTCGACTCGACCTACACGCGAGATTCCGTATCGTCGTTCCAACTCGAGAGCTTGATTCAGGGCTGGCAGATCGGCATGACGGACATGCGTGAGGGCGGCAAACGGCGGATGCGGATACCTCCAGGGCTTGCCTACGGAGCGGCCGGATACAACCGCGCGGGCTTCGTGATCCCGGGTAACGCCACGCTCATTTTCGAGGTGGATCTCGTCGAAGTCGTGCAGCCAGAACAAGACACACCACCCGGATAGTGATCTGCGCCTTGTGAGGACGAGATGACAGCCGCCCCTATTGATCGCGAGCGGGTGCAGACGGTGATCCTCGACACGCTCTGCGCAGAGCAGTTTTGCGGCCGGGACGAGTTGCAGGACGGTCAGGTCCACGTCGTCGAGGCCGGACCGTCAGACCCGGATACGACGTGGATCCCCGGTGGACGGTGGTTCGACCGGCCCGAACCCTACTTCAGCCTGGTTTCGGTCGGTGTCGGCGGCGTCGTTACGGCGTCGCCAGAGTTGATGTCATGGGTCCGGCCGCTCTACGAGGACGTCGACCGCGACCAGATGATGGAGCCGGTGCGTATCGCCGAGGTTACGACGCGCATGGAGGACCACGGACAGAAGACTTTCGGTCCGTTCCCGCGCTGGGTCTGCGCCGAGGAGGATCTCCGGGAATTTCCGGCGCCCCCGGGCTACACGATCGAACTCCGGGACGATGATGATGATCGCCACGCCATGATGGCGCAGCAAGCAGGTTCCCGACGACCGGGGGAGCGGACGACACACCAGTTTCGTGCCCTGGCGATAGGGCCTCATGGGCCGATAGGATCGGCAGGTGTCACGGCGGACAGCGACGCGCTGTATCAGATACATATCGCCATCTCGGAAGAACACCGGGGGCGCGGGTTGGGCCGGGCCCTCACTTCCGCGATCACCCGCGCTACTTTTGACCACGACGCGGTGCCTTATTACGGAACGACCTCGGTGAATACCTGGTCCATGCGCACCGCCATCTCCTGCGGGTTTTATCCGTCCTGGGTCCACCTGTTCGCCCGGGACGTGCGCCCCGGGTAGTTCGAGCCCGAGACGAACCCACCAGGCGCGCCGTGTAACATCGTGCGCCTGGACATTGATCCCGACTCGTTGGGATTTCTTCACCTCGGCGAGGTTACGCAGACAATGCTCGGCGATTTCGACATTTTCCCGTTCACGGCGCAAGAAGAGGCCGAGATGTTGCTCCGCGTAGCGCTTGCGGCTCTCGCGGGTGGCTTGATCGGATTCGAGCGTCGCCACTCGGCGGCCCCGGCCGGGATTCGCACCCTTGCGCTGGTCGCAATGGGCTCCTCTGTTTTCACGGTCATCTCCATATTTGCGTTCAGCACGATCGACGGCGAGTTTGTTCGCGACCCGGCGCGCATCGCGGCACAGGTGGCGACCGGCATCGGTTTCATCGGCGCGGGCACCATCATCCGGTCCGGCACATCTGTGCGAGGCCTGACGACTGCCACCGGGATCTGGGTCGCCGCGGCGCTCGGAATGGCGGCGGGGTCCGGCCTTTACGTACTCGCCGCGGGAGGAACGGTGCTGGCGATGGTGATCCTCGCCTTTTTCCCGAGAAAACCGGGCAGCCAAGACGAAGAGGAAGACGATAACGAAGGCGGGGTACGTCTATGAACATAACGGAAATCAGCGCCGAAACCAGATCGTTTCTTGAGGCCCAGCGCAATCTCGTGCTCGGCACGCTGCGCAGGGACGGATCGCCCCAGGCATCTCCGGTCTGGTACCTGTGGACCGGAGACGCGTTCGTCATCTCCACGATCTCGGCCACAGCGAAGTGGTGGAACCTGAAAAGAGACCCGCGCGCTTCCGTTTGTGTGGACGAGCCCGAAACGGGGCGCATGGTTGTCGCTTATGGGAACGCAGTTTTGCAGGATGGGGTTGATAACGTCCGGGACCTGACGCGAGAGCTCGTCGCGAAGTACTACCCGGATGACCCGGCGCAGGTGGACCCTCACATGGAGCGGATTTTCAGGGGCCAGAACCGGGTGCTGATCACCGTGATACCGGAGAACATTATCGTCCGGCAACCGGGCGGGTAAGGGTGGTCAGTGAACCCGAAACGATCGGCCTGAACGCCCCGGCACTCAGTTCCCGTGACCGTCTGTTGACGGTCGTTGTGGCGTCCGCCGGCCTGTTCCTCGTCGCCCTGGATTTTTCGATCAACGTATCTCTGCCCACAATGCGCGACTCGCTGGGGGCGTCTCTGATCTCGGTGCAAGGGATCATAATTTTTTACCACGCCAGCCGCAGCGGATTGGCCCCGGCCGCGGGCGGGCTGGGAGACGCCTTCGGCCTGAGACGCGTTTTCCTTTGGGGCGTCGTCGCGTACACGGCTGCCGTAGGGTTTATCGCGCTACAGGATTCGCTCGGCGCGGTGGTCGCGCTTCGGGTCTTGCAAGGGGTGGGAGCGGCGATTTTGTTCACCGCCGGGCCTGCGCTTGTGGTCCGGGCCTTTGGCCCGGCGCGTCGCGGAACCGCGCTCGGCGTGACGCTGGCGTCTGTTAGCGCCGGGCAGCTTACGGCGACGCTGGGTGGCGGATTCCTGTCTGAAACAATCGGCTGGGAGGCGATTTTTTACGCCCGCGTGCCGATAGGTGCGGCGGTGCTGGCCGCGGGAGTGTTCGCCCTCTCGCGCGATCCTGCGAGCGGCGACCGGAGGTTCGACTGGTCTGGCGCCCTTGTTCTGTACGGGGCCCTGTTCGCGCTCGTGTCGGCCATCTCGTTCGCGCGGCTGGACGGCTTGATCTCCGGGGTTGTGATCGGGCTGGCGGTGCTGACGGCACTGTTGTTTGCCGCGTTCCGCTACCTTCAGAAGCGTGTCAAGCACCCGATGCTTCCGCGCGCCCTGTGGAAAACGCCCGGGTTTACCGTCGGCGGCATATCCAACCTGCTGGTGTTTGTCGCCGCCTTCCTGACGTGGTTCCTGTTTCCTTTCTTCATCACGGACGTTCTGGGCCGGGGAACGATGGTCGTCGGCTCGATGCTGGCGGTCGTCGCCGGCGCGTCCACCGCTGGATCCGTCGCCGGCGGTTGGCTTGCGGACCGGATCGGCGATCGCATGGTGACTGCAGCGGGGGCGGGCGTCACGGCGATCGGGCTGGTGTGGATTGCCGGCCTCGACGCGGAGTCGTCCCTGCCCGGAATAGTGATCCGCATCGGCCTGGCGGGGGCCGGTTTCGGGTTGCACCAGGCCGCGGTGTACTCGCTCGCCATGCGCAGAGCCGCGCCGGAACACGCCGGGGCGGGATCGGCGGTGCTGGCCGTGGCGCAAACCCTCGGCACGCCGCTGTCGATTACCTTCGGGATGGTGATATTCACCTGGCGTGAAGATAGCGCGTTGGATGCCGGTCTGTCTGCGAGCGACGCGTTCGTCGGCGCGTTCCAGGACGCTTACTACGCGGCGGCGGCCGTCGCAGTGCTGGCCGGGCTGGTGGTCGTGATCACGGCGCGAAAACGCAGCGCTCAGTCATCTGCCTTATCGTAACTGGACCGGCTGCCCGCGCGCGGCTGACTGGTAAGCAGCGAGGACCACTTCGGTGGCCGACGCAGCGAGTACCACCCCGACATCCGGGTCCCGATCAGCGTCCAGGCAGTCCAGGAACGATGACACCTCGGCGGCGCCCCACCCTGACTCGTCGTCGAAGGCGAGCCAGCCCATCTTCCTGGGAACGCCGGACTCGACCTGTGTCGAGCGCCACATGGACATCGGGTCTTCCGGGTGTGGAGCCGGGAGCTGGGGTCGCGGTTCGTCCGAGAACACCTCGATGTGCGGATCCCAGGCCGAGAAGGTCTTCGTCCCGCCGGTCCCTGACACGGTTACACCGTGCGGACCGATCTTTGGATGGCTGTGGTAACCGATCCGCCCGCCGACAGCACTTCCCACGACCCCGTTTTCAAACTCGATCGTCAGCGCGCCAAAGTCCTCGATATCTGCAGCCGCATGCTCCGCAAAGAAATAGTTGGCGGTTAACGCCGTCACCTGCTTTACCGGCGAGTCGGCGAGCCACAGGCAGAGGACGATCGGATAGATTCCCAGGTCGAACAGCTCCCGCTTGGCCTCGGTGAAAGTGAAACGGCCCGGGAATTCATGTTCATTTCTGACGACACCTGTCCGGGCAGTCCCTGCGCGACCCTTGGCGAACATGACCTCTGCGTGCACGGCGATCAGATCTCCAAGTTCGCCGGATGCCAGTGATGTTTTCGCGGCCCTTGCCCAGGGGGCAGATGTGAAGCTGTACATCTGTGCGGGAATGCGCGCGCCGTTGATGGCCGCCTGGATATCCGACAGGTCTTCTTGCGTTCCGGCCAGCGGCTTATCCAGGAACAGCGGGAGCCCACGGCCTGCGCACCGGAGTAATACCCGGCCCCGCCGTTCAATCTCCGGGCACACGCTGATTAGATCGACGTCCCGTTGTGCCAGCGCTTCGTCCAGGTTGTCGTAATACGGAACGGTGTAGCGCTTCGCCATCGCCCGGTTCCACTCATGTCGCTGGCTTGAGACATCGGCCTCGTCGGCAACTCCGACTATCTCCGCACGTGGATCGGCGTCGAAGGCGGCGGCGTAACCCTCCTGATGAGTGCGGTCCCCGGATATCAGGAGCACCCGGTACGTGTCACCGACCATGTTGACATCGCAGCTCAAACACTGTGGTAGACCGCGCCTTTCGCACCTATCACCGCGAGGTCGAGGCCGGGAGCGTCCATGAACCCGACCGGCGCGACGATCAACAACGCAGACTCGCCTCCCGGCCAGCGAGCGAGTACGGAGGACTGCAGGTCAGATCCTCCGGGTTGATGGCGGAGTTCCGGTTCCCCTCCATACCAGCCGGAAACGATCTCCAGGGCGGCGTCAACCGCCCGGCCGGGGTCAGAATCCACTCGCTCCATCCAGCGCACGAACACGGGGCGTCCGATGCGATCAGACTCAAGTGCCGTCGCGACCGTGGACGATAACGAATGGATGTGGGAGGGATCGATAGTCATTGGCGAACGGTGCCAGAGTGTAGCAGCCGTTCGACCTGAATGGCGGTCCAACTTTCGGTGATCAGACGATCATGGCGTTCGTTATGCTGACCCCGCTTGACCCGTCGATTTGACGCTGGGGCCCCGTTGTGGCCCGTGGCCATGAGGAGACAAGGAAACCTTGGGTAATTACAACACCAGCTTTGAGATCGAATCGCTGCAAACGTTCCACGTTGCCCTTGAAGGAGCGTACTGGGAGGACTACCGGAGGGACGAGGTGGTGTCCGAAATGGAGCGCTTCGAGTTCAAGGCCGGGTGGCCGACCGTGTACGCGCTGTCCACAGAGACGGCGCTGGTCAAGGTGAAGCTCAAGGACGGAACGATCGGCTGGGGCGAGGCCAACGTCCCGATCGGTCCCGAGGTGTTCTGCCTGGTACTTGAAAATCTCGTTCAGCCCATGGCGAAGGACCGCGAGTTCGGTCACCCGCGAGACTTGAATGAGTTTCTTTATCTAGCCCAACGAGGCCGGGGTTACTTCAGTGGCTTCTGGCAGGACGCCCTCGCCGGGCTGGACATCGCCATTTGGGACGCGCTCGGGAGACGAGCCGGCATGCCGGTGGCGGAGATGATCGTGGACGACTCGTCGCTGGATGCGCCGAGAATGGAGATCCCGGTTTACCTGTCCGGTCTACGGCGTGCCAGCCTCCGGGAACGCCTCGACCACGCGAAGAACTGGCTCGATACCGGCCTGCGTGGCGCAAAGATCTTCCTCACCGGCGACCTGGATAGCGGCCTGACCGAACTCGAAGCTCTGCAGAAAGGCGTCCCGGCGATGTACGAGTGGATGGTCGATACGCTGTGGACGCTTGAAGGCGACGATGCGGTTCGTGGCAAGCGTGATTTCGGCGAGATGGGTGTGCGTTTTCTTGAGTGCCCGATCAACCCGGAAGACCTTGAAGGCCACCGCGAGCTAGTGGGGCTGCCCGGCACTCCGATTGCCATCGGCGAGCACTTCCGAACATCCCGCCAGCTTGGCGAATGGCTGTCTCCGCGCTCGTTCGACGTGTTCCAGCCGGATATCGGCCGTACAGGCATCACGGACGGACTCACCCAGATGGCGATGGCGCGCGAGGCGGGAATCCCGACGACGCCCCACATGGGCAACGGCGTGGCCGTATTCCAGGCGGCAACGCTCCAGTTCTCGGCGGTCTGCGAACCGACACACCTGCAGGAGCTGCAGGCGGGACACTACGAAAAAACGCAGGCAATCACCGACTCCGCATGGGTGTACAGGGACGGCAGCTTCACACTCCCGGACCGGCCGGGTCTCGGCGTCGAGGTAGACGAGGACGCGCTGCAGGAGTTCCTTGTGAAGCGCTAAAATGCGCACGCGATTTAGCCTCGACGTGGCGGATCGCACAGGGAGGTGCCAGAGATGGCGGAACGGGATGCGGGGATCGCATCGAGCGCAATGTCTGCGGTCGGTCCTGACGAGAGCCGGAAAGTTTCTCCACTCACGGTGTTACGAATGCCGTCGTTCGGCTGGTTGCTCGGCGACAGCGCGTTTGGCGCCATGGGCTTTCAGATGGTCACGATGTCGCAGGCCTGGGTGACACTGGAGTTGACCGATTCCGATGCCTGGGTCGGCGCCGTCAACGGAATCGCTGCCATTCCGGCGGCTGCGCTGGTTCTCTTCGGAGGGGTCCTGGCGGACCGCATAAATCGGCGGACGCTCTTGTTGTGGACGCGCCTCACCCTGGCGTTTCTGGGATTCTTCACCGGTCTGCTGGTATTCGCTGACGTCATCAGCGTGTGGCATCTCATGGCTATCGCTATCGTCGCCGGGATCGTAAGGGTATTCGCCATGATCGCCGGGAATACGATGATCGTGGACCTCGTCGGGAGAGATCGCCTGTTTGTCGGGAACGCCGTCGCCGGTATCGCGTTCAACGTGGCTACGTTCACTGGCCCCGCAATCGGCGGGATATTGATCGCACAGGCGGGAGCGGAGTTCGCCTACCTGGTCGCCAGTGCGGTGATCGCCCTGGCGGTCATATCTACGCTGAAGATCAAGTTGCCGGAGCGCGCGCCACGTGTAAGTAACACCTCGATCACCACAGACCTTCGTGAAGGCCTGAATTACATCTGGCAGACGCCAGCGCTTCGTTGGCTGATGGTCATGGGGTTTTTCGTGATGTTCGCCACGATGTATTTCCCGCTCATCCCACGAATTGCTCGAGATTCGCTGGATGTCGGCGCTGACGGTTACGGATCGATTCTCGCAGCGACGGGCATAGGTTCTTTCGTCGGATCGCTCGCACTCATCATGTCCGGCAATATCCGATCGGTTGGCCGGATTTTGCTCGTAGTCCCGGTTGTGTTTTCTCTTCTCTTGATCGCGTTTGCGTTCGTCAACACCATCGAGACCGCCTGGGCCGTGGCGTTCGGTCTCGGCGCCGTCATCCCCTGGTGGGCAAATACGATGCGAACGGCGTTTCAGTTGCCAGCCTCGGAGGAGATGCGAGGACGTGTGATGGCGCTCTTCGCTCTCACGGGCCAGTTCATCCAGTTCGGCTGGTTCGTTGGCGGCGCGTCCTCCCAGTTAGTCGGTCCAGATGCGACCTTGATCGCGGGCGGCATCATATGCGCCAGCTTCTACACGTTCGCCTACGTAAAATCGCCCGCTATCCGACAACTGGGGCGAGAGTAGGCCGGCTCCTAAAGCCCTGTAAACAGGTCCGTCTCCGGCTCACCACCGTTCCATCCCGGTATGGCACGGGTGAAGTAGTCCGTACCCAGCGCTACCGGGATCATGTCCTCCGGTATCAGGTTGAAGGGTGACTCCTGCGACGCGTGGCTCGCGATCGCCCTGATCCGGGTGTCCAGTACGCCCGAGACGTCGATCTTCGCAGCGATCTCGTCGTCGTCCACGCCAAACTTATCTATCCCGGCGTCGAGCATGAACCGGAACATCTCTGGATTGTTCTGCTCTATCGCCTCCATAAACTTCTGCATCACCGAGCGCGGTATCTCGTGGTAGTACAGCTTTGACGGCGCGTGCGTCAGTCCTCCCGGCACGATGTAACCGGGGTGCGCCGCCAGCTTGAACGCCCGCGTCGTCGCTTCGCTGATCCGTATGTGATCCCCGTGTCCGGTTCCGCCATCAAGCGGCAGCGTGACGACGACGTGCGGACGAATGTCCCGGATCAGCCGGGTGAGTTTGACCATCAGGTCCGCCTCGTTCGCGTTGACAAAGGCGTCCGGATTCTCGACCTCTTCAACAGGAACCATCCCCGAGTCGCGATAGCCAAGCAGGTGAACCTTGCTAACCCCCATGATCTCCGCTGCGTCCCTGAGCTCCGCCTCGCGCACGTCTCCAAGCGTCTCGGAAGTAGCGTCGCTTCCCGGCGCGATTTCGCCCTCTTCACCCCTCGTCGCGCATACCACGTGTACCTCGACGCCGGCGGCCGCGTAATGGGCGATTGTCGAGCCCGTGCCGAACGTTTCGTCGTCGGGATGGGCTACGGATACAAGTAGTCGTCGGGGTGCAGGCGGCAAAGCGGAATCCCTCAATCGTGATCGCCGAAGTCAAGGACACGATCATACGGCCAGTTCAAGTCCGCGATCCCCATTCCGGGGTGATGTCGGGATATCATCGCCGCGCTCTGTGAGCCGATATCCGCGCGACCCCCAATCACGACACGAAGCCCCGGGAGACGAATCCGTATGAAGATCACACGGGTCGAACCGATATTTCTGAACCGCTACCTGCTCGTAGAGATCGAGACCGATGACGGCATCATCGGCCTCGGCGAGTCCGGATCATGGGGCTTCCTCGAGGCTTCCGGGGCGGCGATAGAGAAATTCGGCCGATACCTGATCGGGAAAGACCCGCTCCTGATCGAGCACCACTGGCAGTACATGTATCGCTTCTCCCATTTCCGGGGCGCCGCAATCATGGGCGCGCTCTCGGCCATCGACATCGCCCTGTGGGACATCGCAGGCAAGCACTTCAACGTGCCCACATACGCCCTCATGGGCGGCAAGGTCAGAGACAGGGCACGCGTCTACTACCACGTGTTCGGCGACACGACCGAAAAGCTGCTTTCCGGCATCGTGGAGGCCAAAGCGCAGGGCTTCACCGCCGTCGGACACCTGACGCCCTTCCTGGACGAGGATCGGGATGTCCCCTACTTCAAGACGCACGCGAACAAGATCAGGGACGCCATCGACACCGTTCGAAAATACAGGGACGCCGTCGGGAACGATGTCGATCTATGTATCGAAATACACCGCCGCCTGACTCCGGCCGAGGCGGTGCAGCTCGGGCTTGGCATCGAGGAGTTCCACCCATACTTCTACGAAGACCCGGTAACGCCGGACAACTTCGACGAGATGGCGTACGTGGCAGACAAGATCAACATCCCGATAGCGACCGGTGAGCGCTTCACGTCTCTCTGGGAGTTCCAGATGATGTTGAACCGGGGCGGAGTCCAGTACGTTCGGCCCGATGTCTGCATGGTGGGCGGGATCAGCGGCGCAAAGAAGATCGCCTCGCTGGCGGAGGCGCACCACGTGGGCGTCGTCCCTCACAACCCGCTCTCGCCCGTTTCGACCGCAGCCTGCCTTCAGATCGCGGCCGGCATCCCAAACTTCGCCCTCCAGGAGTACCCGACCGGCGAAGACGTGTTCCCGAAGGTCGATATGGTGGACCATCCGGCCGAACACGATGGCGAGGGTTACCTCAGAATCTCAGACCGACCGGGAATCGGCATCAATCTAAAGCCAAACGCCCGCGAAATGGTCCCGTTCACGCCGCGCGAGGTGATCACGCGTCTCCATGCGGACGGGAGCGTCGTAGACCAGTAGACGCGAGGCGTCGTTTATTCGTTACAGGGTCGGGATTGGAGGAGCCCGTTTGCACGTGATTCCCGTTCTTGACTTGGTAGGTTCCCGAGGTGAGAATCCGGGCGGACGAGCGGACCCCGTGTCCCCACTCGTGATCCCACCGTGACCAAGGAGACAGGATTGCTCTACGAACTGCGAATTTACGAGTGCTTCGGAGGGCGTTTGCCCGCGCTCAACAAGCGGTTCAGCGATCACACGACCGAGATCTTTGAACGGCACGGCATCAAGAACATCGGTTACTGGACCAACGAAGTCGGCCCGTCCAGCACGGAGTTGATCTACATGATCGCCTTCGAGGATGCCGGCCAGCGCGAGCGCGCCTGGAACTCTTTTAGAAACGACCCGGAGTGGAACAAGGTCCGGGCGGCGTCTGAAGAAGACGGATTGATCGTCAAAAACGTCCGGAATCAGTTGCTCAATCCGACTCCGTACTCGCCCCTGCAGTAATCCCAACGTACAAAACCAATCCCCTAGAGAGGAACAGCCCCATGCCCGTGATGGACAAGCTCAAGGCAGTTTCCGGAACGGCCGCCATCGTCGGCGTCGCCGAGTCGGACCAGATAGGCCGGACCCCGGACAAGGGCCCGCTCGAGTTGCACGCCGAGGCCGGCCGCAACGCGCTGGCAGACGCCGGTATCGACAAAAGCGAGGTCGACGGTGTTTTCACCGCAGGTTACTCCACCTATGACGTCGCCGAGTACATGGGCATCACGCCCCACTTCACGGACTCGACGTCGGTCGGCGGCTCTTCTTTTGTCATACACATCGCCCACGCAATCGCTGCCATCCAGGCCGGCTACTGCGAAGTGGCGCTGATCACCCACGGACAGACCGGTCGATCAGACCGCGCCCGTGCCGGTGGCAACCCCGGACTGCCAAGCGCGCAGTACGAGGTTCCGTACGGCATCATCGGCCCACCGGTCGCCTACTCGTTGGCCGCAAACCGTTACATGCACCAGTACGGCGAAGACCGCACACGTGAGGCGATGGCCAACATCGCCGTGTCCACACGCAAGTGGGCCAACATGAACGAGAAGGCCTTCTTCTACGACACGCCGATGTCCTTCGACGAGTACCACGACTCACGCTGGATCTCGTGGCCTTTCCACCTCCCGGACTGCTGCCTGGTGACGGATGCCGGGGCAGCGATCGTGATCACGTCCGCGGAGCGAGCAAAGTCCACCAGAAAGGGCGCTGTCAGCATCCTCGGAGCGGCGGAAGGCCATGATCACGGCATCCTGCACCAGATGCCAGACCTCACACGCACCTGGGGCCGGCACTCCGGACCGCAGGCGCTCGAGATGGCCGGCGTGACGCACGACGACCTCGACCTGGCCATGATCTACGACTCTTTCACCTACACGGTGCTCGCAACGCTGGAGAGCCTGGGCTTCTGCGGGCCGGGCGACGGCCCGGACTTCGTGGCCGATCAGCGCACGGCGCCCGGCGGCGACTTTCCCCTCAACACGAGCGGCGGAGGTCTTTCCTACACGCACCCCGGTATGTACGGAATCTTCACGGTAGTGGAGGCAGTACGGCAGCTCCGGGGCGAGACCGGACAACGACAACTGGACGACTGCAAACTGGCAATGGCACACGGCACGGGCGGACTTCTCTCGTCCACCGGCACCGTGATTCTGGGAAGGGACTAACAGACATATGGCAGACGGATACAACAAGCCGATCCCGATTCCGCAGCCGGAGTCAGACAACTACTGGGAGGGCGCAAAGGCCGGCGAGCTGCGCCTTCGCCACTGCGATGACTGCAACCAGGCGTACTTCTACCCGAGGAACATCTGCCCGGAGTGCGGGAACAACAACACCTCCTGGATTGTCGCCAGCGGCAACGCGAAGATCCACACCTTCGCGATCGTCCACCGGCCCCCACACCCCGGTTTCATGGACGACATCCCGTACGTCCCGGCGATCGTGGAGCTTGAGGAAGGTCCGAAGATGGCGACCCAGATCGTCAACGTTGAGGCTGATCCCAGCAAGATCTCCATCGACATGGCGGTCAAGGTAGTTTTCGAGTCGATCACCGACGAGATCTCCCTGCCGAAATTCGAGCCTGCGTAAACGGACACGCGATGCGTGTTTGAGGGTCGGGCGTACCTGCCGCTCCTTCATCGCACGTCGAATCTGTTGAGGCGTCGCAAGACGCGCCAGGCCAAGTGCAGAGGACCCAAGACATGCCAGTAATGGACAGGCTGAAGGCGATATCCGGCTCGATCGCAATCGTCGGCGTCGCTGAAGCGGACGAGATCGGACGGGTTCCGGACAAAGGGCCAATGGAACTGCACGCGGAAGCCGGGCGTAACGCCCTGGCAGACGCGGGGATCGACAAGAGCGAGGTCGACGGCGTTTTCACCGCCGGTTACTCGACCTACGACATCGCCGAGTACCTGGGCATCACGCCCCACTTCACGGACTCAACGTCTGTCGGCGGTTCTTCTTTCGTGATCCACATCGCCCACGCCATGGCCGCCATCGCGGCGGGCTATTGCGAGGTGGCGCTGATCACCCACGGCGAGTCAGGCCGCTCAAACCGGGCACGAGCCGGGGGCAACCCCGGGTTGGCCGGGGCGCAGTACGAAGCACCGTACGGCATCATGGGCGCGCCGATCGGTTACTCGCTGGCCGCAAACCGCTACATGCACCAGTATGGCGAAGACCGCACGCGTGAGGCGATGGCCAATATCGCCGTCTCCACCCGCAAGTGGGCCAACATGAACGAGAAGGCCTACTTTTACGACACGCCGATGTCCTTCGACGAGTATCACGACTCACGATGGGTATCGTGGCCCTTCCACCTCCCGGACTGCTGTCTGGTGACGGACGCAGGCGCGGCGATCGTGATCACGTCCGCCGAGCGGGCGAAGTCCACGAAAAAAGGCGGCGTAAATGTCCTGGGTGTAGCCGAGGGACACGATCACTCGGTACTGCACCAGATGCCAGACCTCACACGGACGTGGGGACGGCACACCGGACCCCAGGCGCTTGAGATGGCAGGCTTGACGCACGACGACCTCGATCTGGCGATGATTTACGACTCTTTCACCTACACGGTACTCGCAACGCTCGAGAGCCTCGGGTTTTGCGGGCCGGGTGAGGGACCGGACTTCGTCGCAGACCAGCGAACAGCGCCCGGCGGCGACTTTCCCCTCAACACGAGCGGCGGCGGTCTGTCCTACACGCACCCCGGCATGTACGGCATCTTCACCGTAGTGGAAGCCGTACGACAGCTCAGGGGCGAGACGGGACAGCGCCAGCTGGACACCTGCAACCTGGCAATGGCCCACGGCACCGGCGGAACCCTGTCCTCCACCGGCACGGTGATCCTGGCCCGGGATTAGCGACTAGTTCGCCGGACGGAATGCAAAGAGATAAGAGGCGGACCTCAGGGTTCGCCTCTTATCGCGTCACCGGGTAGCGTCGTGCAGGGCAGAGGCGGAGTTTGTGCTCCGTGTGCTCAAGAAAGGACAAGAGCGTTGACAGAACCAACCATGACGCTATCGAGTATCGTTCTCGACTCGGCGGACGCCCACGTACTGGCGGACTTCTATCGACGGTTGCTGGGCTGGCCGACAGTTGATGATGAGCCTGAATGGGTCCGACTCGCTCCGACCGATGGAGGAACGGGGTTGTCCTTCCAGACCGAGCCGCAATATGTTCGTCCGACCTGGCCCACCGCCGCCGGCGAACAGCAAATGCAACTCCATATCGACATAGCTGTCGATGATCTGGTCACCGCCGAAGATCTAGCGACCGCCGCCGGAGCAGTCCGCGCAAAATACCAGCCCCAGCGCAACGTGCGTGTCTACGTCGATCCCGCAGGGCACCCGTTCTGTCTGTTCCTGCGTGGCTAGTCTTGCCAATACCGGCACATCCAGGACACAACCTACCCCCGGCCCCATGAAGTCTTATTCACAACGGGAATACAAGTACTCTTCGCGTCATTCGCCGACGCTGCCCGAGACGTAACAGAAATTCAATGATTGTTCGCTCCACCCGACCAGTGTTTACCCGTGCTGTGGATTCACAACTGGGCGAAGTTTCTCGGTCAATCAGCCTTAAAAGCCCGGTGGTAAACTTCCGTAACGCCCACATCGGATTGAATCCGTTGGTTCACGGGAGGGACATGGGTGAGCATCTCCGAAACAGCCAACCTCGTTATTCAAACCGGCCTCGGTGGGGTGGAGATGATCCCGCTGGATGGATCAAGCCAGGTACTGGGCCGTTTACCCCACGCCGATATCGAGCTGGATAACCCCTTTGTTTCACGCCGGCACGCCGAAATCGTTTACCAGGAACCCGGGTTCAGAATTCGAGATCTGGGCAGCCGAAATGGCACATTCGTTGACGGCGCGAAGATCGGCAGGATACCCATATCGCTTCAGGGGGGAGAAATCGTTGAGTTCGGCAAGGGGCAGGTGGTAGCAAAATTCGCAGCGGGATCCAGCACGATCACGTTGCAGAAGTCCGATGACGATGGAAGCCGTTCAAAACTGACCTCCCCCGGGGCTGCGACCATCGCACCCCGGGGGGTGGACGTGAATCAGTTCACGCGCGATGTCCTGGTGGACGGGGTGCCCGTGATTCCACCACTGGCGGGCAAAGATTATTTAATCATTGAATTGCTGTCTGAACATCCGGGGAAAGCGATAAGCAAGGAAGAAATCGCGTCCAAAGGTTGGCCGGAACGTCCGGCCGGTACCGTATCTGACCAGGAGATCGCACAACGGCTCTCCCGCATCAGGAGACGAATCGAACCGGACCCGCGTTCACCCCGGTACCTCGAGTCAATTAGAGGCTTCGGCTACAAGCTCATCACAGGAAAAGAGAGCTAAGAGCGCTCCCGGATCTCCAGTTACGACAGGAAGATCTGAACAACGAGGACCGGTTACATCAGGGGCAAACTGTGGACTCCGCGTTGACCTTGAGATTATCGAAGGCCACCGTGACTTCCTTACCGGCGAATAACTCGTCGTGGCTCCAGGAGTTCAGCGCGACGTAAGTCGGCTCGGTTGTGGCATCGACGGTTCCGATGGCCACCCAGTCGCCACCCGGGCTTTCCTGGAAATACCCGATGAGCGAAGTTCCTGTGCGCTCGAGCCTGAGTCCGCCCAGCTCGTGCGAACCAGAAATGTTTCCGATGCTGAGACTGGCCTCATCGCCATCGCCGTTACTGAAATGGTAATTCTGAACTTCGCCCGGAAGTATTGACGGGTCCGGTCCCCAGCTCGATCGGGTGAGAATTCCCGCGTTGGTGACCAGTGCCATCCTTACGCCGTTTCCGTATGCGCCTCCGTTTGGATTCGAAATCCCATCTGGCCAGGCAACAAGTTCGAAATCGACCTGAACGTCGAAATCTCCAGCCAACGTGCACCGGCTCTCAAAGTGGGAGCCCCATGAGTCCTCTCCCGGCAATTCGTGGGCGTCCGAGGCGTGAGTAATCTCTAGCCGGCCGTTGGCTTCCTCCACGGTCATCCATGGTGGGCGATCCGGGCTCAACCATTTGGAGAAATCGATGGAATTGTCATCGAAGTCGTCATAAGTCGAAGTCGCTACTGGCAACGCCCAATCAGCCTCATCGAGCGTGACGGACTTCCTCTCGATAGAGTCGAACTCCCGTAGAGACTCACTTCGCACGAGTTCAAATTCGCCGGACCGATTCGAGTAGACATCGACAAACGAACTCCCAAGAGCGCCTTTCTCCATGAGGAACACGATATTTGCGTCCCCGGTGATATCCACCTCAAACGTGACTCCAACGGTAGAGCCCTGCCGCGCGCTCCAGTCGGGCTGGATAAGCGAGATATCGTCGTTTGCGACGACCACATCACTGATCGGGCCAAACGACGACACGAACAGAGGATCTGGCCACTCGCCAGCGAATCTTGGAACGAGAGACGCCCAGTCTGAGCGACTGGTGAACTCAAAGCGCACGGTAAATGGTTCGGTGGCGGTGATCGCGGGATCAACAGATTGTGCTGGAGCGGCAGTGGCCGCAGGGGTTCGCGTTGGCGCGACCGTTGGCATTGGCGACGTTGTCAGTGTCGGTATCGCCGTCTCAGCCTCCTCGGTCGGAGTGATCGTAATGAGGGCGGGTGCAGACAGAGTTGCGAGGTACGCAATCAGATCCCGGATGCCGTCCTTCGAAATCTCCGTGCCGAAATTGGTCGGCATCACGTTGGCATACCCTTCGACGACATAAGAACCGGGGTCAAGGATGGACGCCAGGATGTACTCGTCGGGTGTTTGACCGGCGTCTCGCGTCTCGGCGCGATCAAGTAGACCGGCCAGTCCCGGGCCGACCAGGTCCTCACTGCCAGTGGAGTGACAGGCGGAGCAACCGTTGTTCACGAATACGTCCTGCCCTCGGATCTCGCTCGGTATCGATGCTGTCATCGAGGTCGATTCGGATGACGATGTTGCTGATGCCTCGGGCGATAGCGCCGTATCTGCCACTGGCGCCGGTGTCTCTGTTGAAATCGCCAACGGATCCCCCGAGGTGTCAGACCCATCTGAGATCACGAATATCGATCCTGCGATCACCCCGATGATCACAACGAGTGATGCGAATATCGCAATCCGTTTGCCCCTGCGGTTGTCCGAGCCTGAGTTCGGATCCGGGGACTCCGGGTCCATCGCACTGGCGCCCGGCACAGCAACAGACCGACCCGAATCGCCCGAGTCAGAGGACCGGCTCGATACCTCCGACATCGCCAGGGATGCGAAATCGACGCCGGGCGCGAACATTGAATCGGCAGGCTCAGGCATCGCGACGCGGAGAGCGCTCGCCAGTTCTGCCGCGGTCTGCTGGCGGAGGTCGGGATCCTTCTGCAGGGACCTCATCACTATCTCGGCAAGCTCTTGAGGAACGTCGTCCCTGAGAACTCGAATCGGACGTGGTTGCTCGTCCATGTGCTTGCGCAACACGGCAAGCGGTGTCGTTCCATCAAACACCGTCTCACCAGAAAGCAGTTCGTACAGTACGCAGCCCAGCGCGTAGACATCCGAACGCGCGTCCGCGAGCTCGCCGGCGGACTGCTCGGGCGACATGTAGTACGGAGTGCCGAGCATGGTGCCGGTCCCCGTCATCGAAGCTAACGATTCCGCCCGAGCGATGCCAAAATCCGTGACCTTGGCCACACCGTCGCGATCGATCAACACATTTTGTGGCTTGATGTCCCGATGGGTGACACCGGCCGAGTGGGCGGCGGCCACCCCATCGGCGATCTGGATCGCAAAATGAACCGCGCCATCGATCGGCAGCGATTCGGATGCGGAAAGTATCCGGCCCAGGCTTCCCGGAAGGAGCTCGAGGGCGAGGTAGTACCTCCCCTCCTCGCGTCCAAAGTCGAGCACCTTGACTACATTCGGATGGTCTATCGAAGCCATGATTCTGGCTTCTCGCTCAAACCGTTCGATGTAATCGGCACTGCCCGATATCGTCGGGTGGAGGACCTTCAGCGCCACCATTTGATTGGTGGTGACATCCAGGGCCTCGTAAACTGCGCCCTGCATTCCTGACGCAATCTCTTCGATGACCTGGTATCTGCCGATTCGTTCCTGGCTCATCCGGGTACCCCCAAACCTGATGAAAGCCACAGGCGGCGAATCATAGCTGAACACCTGATTCGCCGCCCGAAAACCTTCAAGTTACGGCCGCCGCCAATCAGTGGACGAGCCGCTTATCTCGATGACCTGTTCCCGGTCGGTTGCGCTGATGTAGAGCGCCGTACCGTCCTGGTTGAACTCCATCGCCTGGAAGTCTCCGATGTTCGTGGCGAACAACTCTGGCTGGCCGGTCAATCTGGATACCCGGAACAGAACGCCAACGTCCTGCTTGTAGTAGACCTGGCCGGTAACCGGATGAATGGCGAGAGCCTGCCACTGCTGAATCCCGTTTACCACCGGGGATACGTTGCCGAATGCGTCCAGGGTGACGACACGGCCATCCCCGGTCGGGTCCGGGTTCTCAAAGACGTACAGGGTTCCGTTCTTGTCGAAGTCGACCAGTAACGGTCCACCCTTGAACACATTGCCCTGTGCGATTCTCTTCGCCTGCCCGGTCGTCTGGCTTACGGCCCATACGGCCCAGTTCTGCTGTCCGTCACCGTTGTCGGCGACAATCAGGTCACCGGGGTCTACGTTCGGACCGTTGAAGCCACTCGGGGCGATCGTCACGCCAAACGGACTGAAGTCGGGCGACCCGGTCGTCGCGGTCGTCACAAACGGAACCGGTGATCCGCCCTGCGACGGCACCCGGAATACAGTCTGACCTTGACCGTCGGCGACGAACAGTTGCCGATTATCACCCTTCACCATGTCGTCCGGATTGTCGAACGGATGGCCCAGGGGCGTTATGGCGTCATTGGTGTCATATGACTCGCCTCGGCGCGCCTTCAGGACGAATGGCCCGTCGGGTCCCAGTTCATTTACCACGAGCAGCTGGCCGTTGTTCTTGACCACAATGCCGTCCGGCCGGGGGATGTTGTCGTAAAACACGGACTCTGTGAAGCCGTTTCTGGCAAAAACGATGTTGCCCGGCTGAACGCCTCCGGCATCACAGGTGATGAGGTCAGCCGAAACGTTCAGGTCGTCGAAAGCGATCCTCACAAACCTGTCCGCAAAATACTCGTCGTGGCTCCACGTATTGAGCATGAATCGAGTGGGGTCCGACGGCGCGTAGTGGGTGGCAATATCCACCCATGTTCCGCCGGGCGAATCCTGGTAAGACGCCGTCAACCGGTTGCCTGCGCGCTCCAACTTCAAGCCGCCGATCAGGTGGTATCCGGGAATCTGTGGGATATCGACGATGTCTATCTCGCCGTAATCGCCGCCAAAGTAGTAGTTTTCGTCGATCTCGTTCCTGCTGAAACTTGTCCGCTCCAGCCAGCCTGCGTCGGTCCCAAGTGCGATGCGCATCCCGTTTCCGTACGGGCTGCCCGGTGTTCCCGGGGTGCCTCCTGGCCAGTCCAGGAGTTGAAAGTCGACCTGAATCTCGAAATCGCCGCGTAGCTCACAGCGACTATCGAGAGCGGCGCCCCAGGTATTTCCGCCGGGATCGTTCTGCGCATTTGCCGAATGGCTTATCTCGAGCCGGCCGTAGGTCTCAAAAACATGGGTTCGCGGAGAATGGCTGGGTGCCTCCCAGATGACCGGATCTATGACGCCATCGCTAAAGTCATCATCCAGGCTCGTCCCGACCCAGCCCGAGGCGAGGGTCGTGACAGCTGTCGCCGCAAGTAGGATCGCCGCAACAGCGGTCCCCGCCAAAGTTCGATAAACGTTCGCTGACATGGTGAACCTCCTGGATCACTCGCTGTCTTGGAAGAACGCCACGGTTGACGTTCATTCCCGTCCACGCATTCGAATCTAGCGACTGCTCACCACGGTTAATTCGCGATGGCCTGAAACGTGTATGAAACCTTCATTACAGAATCATTGCCGTCCGTTATCCGGACTTGACCATCTCCTTGTTCAGTCCTGCTCACACGTTTTCCGGCTGCACCCCGGTATAAAGGCGCCATCCGATGACTACTCCCTTTCGCATTTCACGCTCCGGCGATGAAGTCCCGTACGTAAGGGGAATACAATTACTCTTCGCGTTTGTGCAAACGTGCCTGAACGCAGAGTTGCTATTCACGGGACACCTGAAATGGATAACGTTCGCCACTTTCTCTCGGTCACAGATCTCGCGCCTTCAGAGGTTCGAGAGGTGATCGCGCGCGGGCGAGCGTTGAAGGCCGGCGAACCCTCACAGGCGCTCGCTGGCAAATCCGTTGCGATCCTGTTCGAAAAGCCGTCCCTCCGCACCAAGCTCAGCTTCGAGGTCGGCATCAGCCGGCTCGGAGGCCACCCGATCTACTTCTCCGAGGACGAGATCGGGCTCGGAATCCGTGAGCCGATCGCAGACGTGGCCCGCGTGATGTCGCGAATGGCGGATGCCGTGATCATCCGGACTTTCGCCCACGAGATGATCCAGGAGTTCGCAGCAGCGGCGACGGTTCCCGTGGTCAACGCTCTGACCGACGGAGAGCACCCCTGCCAGGCGCTGGCGGATCTTCAGACCATCGAGGAGCATCAGGGGTCTCTTGAGGGCGTGAAGGTCGCTTACATAGGCGACGGGAACAACGTCGCGGCCAGTCTGGCGCTTGGACTCGCCGCCACCGGGGGTCATCTGACCATCGCGTCCCCCCCGGGCTACGAGCTGCCGGAAGAGACGGCATCGGACGCGGGGCAGCTCAATGCAGACAGCGGCGGCAGACTGCAACAGATCGCCGACCCGGTCGATGCTGTCAGCGAAGCGGACATCGTGTACACAGACGTGTGGACGAGCATGGGGCAAGAACAAGAGCGCCAGGCCCGCCTCGATGCGTTCAAGGGCTACCAGGTGAATCCGGAGTTGCTGGACAGGGCGCCGAACGGCGTCCGGTTCATGCACGATCTCCCGGCGCACCCCGGTGAAGAGATATCGGAGGGACTGCTCACCGATCCCCGGTCCATCGTGTTCGACCAGGCCGAGAACCGGCTCCACGCGCAGGCCGGCCTGCTCGACTACCTTTTCACCGAAGGCTGATACCCGTGGCACTCCCGGTCATCGCCATAGTCGGCCGGCCAAACGTCGGCAAATCGACCCTGTTCAACCGTCTCGCCGGGGAACGAATCGCGGTCGTTAGCGACATTGCGGGCACAACGCGCGACCGCGTTTCCGCAGACGCAAAATGGGGCGCTGAACGCTTCATCCTGGTAGACACAGCGGGCATCGAGGGCAACAGCGAGGACATTTTCTGGCCGGATATGCAGTCTCAGGTCCTGAAGGCGCTCGATGAAGCCGACTCGTTGATCTTCGTCACCGACACGGATCACGGACTAACCGACGCAGACCGGGACGCGGCAAACCTGATCCGACGCTACGACAAGCCCGTAATCCTGGCGGCCAACAAGGCCGACAACATTGAACGGGAACAGCAGGCGGTCGAAGCGTACGAGCTCGACCTGGGCGATCCCATTCCGATCAGCGCCTATCACAACATGGGCATAAGCGATCTGATGAACGTCGTGATGGACTCCGTTGTCACGGAGGAAGAAGAGGAGACCGGACGTGATGTCAGAATCGCCATCGTCGGACGCCCGAACGTCGGCAAGTCCGCCCTTCTAAACGCGCTTACGGGCGAAGAACGGGCGCTGGTGAGCGACATCCCGGGCACGACGAGGGATTCTGTTGATAGCCGGTACAACTACGTCGATGAGGATACCGGGGTCGAAACCGGCCTGGTGTTCATCGACACCGCCGGGCTTCGACGACGCGGCAAGACAGAACAGGGCATAGAAAAGTACAGCGCCCTGCGCACCATCCAGGCGATCGAACGCTCGCACACGACGCTGATAGTGCTCGACGCTTCTGAAATGGTCACGGCGCAAGACCTTCACGTCGGTGGTTTTGCCGCAGATGCATCACGGGGCATGGTCGTGGTGGTCAATAAGTGGGACCTGGCGCGGGAACTCAAACTAACCCGTGAACAGGCCGAAGAAGAGATAAAGGATCGTTTCAAGTTCCTGCCAAACTCCTCGATCGTGTTCACGTCGGCCCTGACGGGGCGAGGACTTGATCGCGTGTTGAAGGCCACCATCGCCACCCACACCGAGTGGACCAGACAGGTTGCTCCCGGCGATCTTACCCGGGTGGTCATCGACGCCCTCGGCGCACACCCGCCACCACGGGGGGGATATCGGCGGGTACGACTGCGCAAAGTTGCCCAGACTCGAACCGGCCCTCCCACGTTCACTTTCCACATGGCGAACCCGGACTTAATACACTTCTCGTATCGACGCTATCTGGACAATCGTTTACGGGACGCCTTTGGATTTGACGGCAGCCCGCTCCGATTAAGGTTCGTGGGGGGAGCTTGATGGATCCGCTGCTGTTCGCCGGGTCCCTGATCGTCGCCTACCTGCTGGGCGCTTTGCCGACCGGGCTGGCGGTCGGCAAGCTGATCCGCGGGGTGGATATCCGCCGTTACGGAAGCGGCAGCACCGGCTCCACCAACGTATATCGCACTCTCGGGCGGTTTCCCGCGGCGACCGTGGTCGGACTCGACATCGCAAAAGGCGCCGGCGCTGTCGGCATAGCGTGGATCACAACGGACGGCAACAACTATGCGCAGGCGCTGACCGGGGTTGCGGTAGTTGCCGGCCACAGCTGGCCGGTCTTCTCCGGTTTCCGGGGCGGCAAGGGCGTATTGACGGGCTGGGGCGCCCTGATCGCTTTATCGCCAATAGCCGCGGGCGTCACGGCAGCCGGTTGGATTGTTGTCACCGTCACCAAATACGTGTCGGTCGGATCTCTTTTCGGCACGACCCTCGGCGCTTTAGCGCTGATCGTTCTCGCCATCACCGGACTGGCGCCCATGGAGTACGTGATCTTTTCTGTGGTGACCGCGGGCATGATCTTCATACGGCATTTCGATAACATCAGCCGCTTGATGTCGGGGACCGAAGACCGGGTGACAGAACCGGGCAAACCTACGCGTGCCAGAACGCGCCACAGTTAGGGAACGTTACATGGCGCGAGTGGGAATCGTAGGAACTACGAGCTGGGGTACTACGTTAGCCATATCGCTGGCACGTAACGGGCATGACGTCACGATGTGGGCGCGTACCGGGTCCGACGCCGACCTGCTGCAGGGGAAGCGGAGGAACGATCGGTTTCTGCCCGGGATCGATTTCCCTGACGGGTTGAAGGTCAGCGCGGCGCCGGACGAGGCGTTTGGCAGGGCGGACCTGGTCTTGCTTGCCGTGCCCTCGGCCTCGGTCGCCGAAAACGCTCGGAAGATCGCCTCTTCCGTGGGGCATCAGGCGATCGTGATAAGCGCCTCAAAGGGGATCGATGAGGCCACCGGAGCGCGGATGTCACAAATAGCCGGGGCGGCGTTGGGACGTGACGATGCTGGAGCACTGTCCGGCCCGAACCTGGCGCTGGAGATCGCCGAGGGTAAACCGGCGACGACCACCGTGGCGCACAGCGATGAATCCGCTGCCGTAACGGCACAGGGCATCCTGAATTCGCGGGTTTTCCGGGTTTACACGAGCTCCGATCTGATTGGCGTTGAACTTGGCGGAGCGCTCAAGAACATCATCGCGATCGGCGCCGGTTTTATCGACGGGCATGGCCTGGGGAACAACAGCAAGTCAGCTTTTGTAACCCGGGGACTTGCCGAAATCACGCGGCTCGGTGTGGCGATGGGAGCTCGGTCCGAAACGTTTTCCGGGCTATCCGGCATGGGTGATCTGGTCGCCACCTGCTACAGCGGATTGTCCCGGAACAGGTACGTAGGGCAGGAACTGGCGAAGGGTCGATCGGCGGTCGAGATCGTCGCCGGCATGGACCAGGTCGCTGAGGGCGTTACCACGACGCGTGCCGCGCTTGCCGTGGCCGAATCTCTCGGCGTGGACATGCCGATCGCCAGTGTGACCGGCGCCGTTCTGGCCGGGGAGCTCGATCCCAGGTCGGCGGTCGAGGGTCTGATGACCCGGGCGCCTGTTTCGGAAACCGGATCAGCGCGATAACAGCGCCGGATTTGCGGGCCGTATCTAGTTGGCCGCGGCTCCAAGCTCGCCCATCTCGTACAGCACGGCGGTGACGGTGGCGATTGCGGCGGTCTCCGCACGAAGGATGCGGCTTCCCAGGGTCACCGGCAGCGCTCCGCGTTCTCTCAAGTATCCGATCTCGGCCCCGGTGAGGCCGCCTTTAGGCCCTATCACGATGCTGACGGCGTCCGCAGAGCCTGCCTCCGGCGTCTGGAGCAACTGACGCAGGCTTCGCGAGGTTTCGCCTTCCCACGGGACGATGAACGGGCCCGAAGGCCGGTTATCAAATGCGATGGATAAAGCCGTGGGCGCCGAAACCTCCGGGATACATATGCGCCCGGACTGCTCGGCCGCCTCCTGCACGATTCTCGCCCAGCGCGCCCGGCGGCTTTCAGAGGCGCCCGTCGAGCCTGCCCCGGACACCCTCTCCGTCAGCAGCGGCACAAAGCGCTTCACGCCAAGTTCGACGCCTTTCTGGAGGACAAGTTCGAACTGCGCCGCGTCGATCAGTGACTGATACAGCGTGATATCGATCCCGGGTTCGGTGGCCGGTCGCGTTACATCAACGATGTGCCCCTCGGCAGAGCGGGAAGAAACGTCGTCGAGTTTGACCGTCCACTGGGAACCACTTCCATCAAAGACGCCGATCTCATCACCGGGCCGCATCCTGAGGACACGCGACAATTGTCTGGCGATTTCACGTGGAAGCTGGATCGGGCCTTCTGCAGGCATACCGTCCGGCAGATAAAACCGGTGCATAGATTTACCCGGAATGAATCAGGTTCGCATCACGGCGGTGAATGCCGCCCAGTCGCCCGAGATAGTCAGATCGGAGAACTTCGCTCCCGCCTCATTGAACGCCGCCTTCACCTCATCCCGGCGTTCGGCGAGCAGGCCCGACCCGATGAACACGCCGTCGGGCGCCAGGCTCGCCAGTACGAGCGGGGCGAGTTCGATCAGTATGTTGGCGGATATGTTCGCCACCGTCACGTCAAAAGTACCGTCCGGGGCGATCTTGTTTGGCAGGCTTCCCTCGGCGAAATTGGCTTTGTCAGCCAGGCCATTCTTTCCCAGGTTCTCGTAGCTGGACTTGATTGCGTCGGTCTCGATATCGAGACCGGCCACCGCGCCCGCGCCCAGTTTGAAAGCGGCCAGGGTCAGTATCCCGGACCCACATCCCAGGTCCAGGACCCTGCACCCCTGTGAGACCGTTTTCTCAAGGTAGAGCATGCACATCCGTGTCGTGGGGTGGTGGCCGGTTCCGAAGGCCAGGCCCGGATCCAGCTTGATCACGATGTCTTCCGGGGTTTCGTCCCAGGTCGAACCTTCAGGGGCGATCACCAGTCTCTTGCCGACGCGTACCGGCTCGAACTCCTGTAGTTCCCATTCCCGGTCCTGCAGCACCCGCTCTTTGAGGGGCGGGATCGGGTGAAGGTATGAGATCAGTCGCAGCCCCATGTCGATACGTGCGCGACGGTCGTCCGTGGTGGCGTCGATCGGCAGGTAGGCTCTTACGATAACCGGTGCGTCTGGCGGTGGCGTCTCGCCCTCGTCCGGGTTATATCCGCCGGCTTCTTCTACGACGACACCGCCCTCACCGTAACGGGCAAACAGGTGGGTCAGGGGTTCGGCGTACTCGCCGGGTGCCTCGGTGCTCAGTTCCAGCCATTGCGAGGGCATGCCGGGTTAGCCCTGTCTCTCGACACCCGGGACCGTGGTTCGCAGAACCGGTGTCAACTGCCGTCGCCGCTTATGAAGTCTTTGACCTTGCCGAGCCAGCCGTCTTCATCGCCATCCGGAGAAATATCGTCCCCCATGGTGGCGGCGAGCTCTTCCAGCAACTCTCGCTGACGGTCGTCCAATTTTTTCGGTATCGCCACGTTGACTATGACGATCTGATCGCCACGGCGGCCCGATGATCCGAGACGGGGCACACCCATATCCCGCATCCTGAAGGCCTGGCCCGACTGGGTGCCCGCCGGAATCTTGAGTTCTTTCAGTCCATCCACCGTTGGTACCCGTGTTGTCGCTCCGAGCGCAGCGCGAGCCACGTTGACGTCCAGCTTCATGAGAATATCGTCGCCATCCCGTTCGAAAATATCGTGGGACTCGACTTCGACGTGTATGTACAGATCGCCGGCCGGCGCGCCCGGGTCTCCCGGTTCTCCTTCTGATCGGAGCCGGATCCGGCTCCCGGAGTCCACCCCGGCGGGTACGTTCACAGAAATCTTGCGACGTTTGCGCTCTCTCCCCGCGCCCCTGCACTGGGTGCATGGCGTAGAGACCGTGGATCCTTCTCCCTGGCAGGTGGAACACGTTGACATCTGCGCGAACTGGCCAAAGATGCTGCGCTGGATGCGGCGTACCTGGCCGGCGCCGTTACAGGTGGCGCACTGTGTGGCGGACGTACCCGGCTCCGCCCGGCTTCCCGAGCACCTGCCGCAGGGTTCGATTCGGTTGATGTCGAACTCTTTCTCGGCCCCGAAAACGGCTTCCATGAAGGTGATCGCGGTGCGATATTCCAGGTCTCGGCCTCGCGCCGGGCCCTGGGGGCGCTGCCCGCCGCCGAAGAAGGACTCAAAGATGTCCCCGAGTCCGCCGAACCCCTCGAAGCCGTCGAAACCTCGACCGGCCGCGCCGTTCGCTCCGGCATGGCCGAATTGATCGTAAGAAGCGCGGCGGTTCGGATCGCTTAAGACCTGGTACGCCTCGCTTATTTCCTTAAAGCGTTCCGTGGCGCCAGCGTCTTTGTTCCGGTCCGGGTGGAACTGGAACGCCAGCTTGCGGTACGCCTTTTTGATGTCCTCAGGTGTTGCGTTGCGTGCGACACCAAGGGTTTCGTAAAAATCAGTCTTTGTGGTCATTGACGTTGCAGATTAACTCGTCGAACGGCATTGGACGCGATAAAACACGGTTCATTATACGAACGGGAAAGTCCAATCGGCGATGCCGTTTACCCGGATTGATCTAAGTGTGCGCCGTCCGTGATTCTATGGACGCCGGGTATCCGTAATAGGCCTCTGTGACCAGGTCGCTCAGCAGCGTCGCTGCCGCTTCTACGACTGGAACCGCACGCCTGTACGCGAGTCTCGTGGGACCGATCAGCCCAACGACCCCGGATGCTTCAGCGGGTACCCCGTACCGGGCGACGATGACGCTGCACCGGTTGAACTCTGCGCGGGGTATCTCTTCGCCGATATAAACAGCAGCACTGCCGTCGCTCGGCGCTCCCTCCGTGAGCTCGTGCAGCGCGTCTTCACTGTCGAGCACTTCTGTCAATTCAACGCCGTAGTTGTCCTGAGACAGTTCAGGGGTACCGAGCAGGCGGCCCAACCCTTCAATGTTGTAACCGGAGATCTTCTGCTGGTCTCGTTCTCTGAGGGCGCTTACGGTCGATTCGAGGACGATCGACTCGAGTCCCTGGCCGGCGGCGTCCTTTCCCCTCTGTTGTGCGATCTCTTCTGCGGTACGACCGGTAACTGCATCGTGGACACGGTTGCGGACGCGGTAAAGTTCGTCCTGCGTTGTGGGAGATTCCAGGGGGATCAGTTGCTTGACGACCGTCGTCTCGTGAAGGATAAGGACCAGCATGGCGGTCAGGTCCTGCATCCACAGCAGATCCAACTGCTTGATCCGCGATGCGTCCGCCCGCGGAGTCGACGCGAATGCCAGGGTCTTGAGAAGCCCCGCCACGATGGAAGCGGCGGCGTCCGCCCACTCTTCCATGTCACGCCGTCGTTGTTCCAGGGCGGCCTGTATCGCGGCGAAGTCCCGTGCGTTTGGCCCGCCATACGCGGTTTCCAGCCCTTCAACGACGAACCGATACCCCTTGTCCGCCGGTATGCCGCCTGCGGAGCTGTGTGGGCGAGTAATATATCCGTCATCTTCCAGACTGACCATCTCGTTGCGCACGGTCGCCGGGCTGACCCTTACGTCAAGATCCGAGGCGACCACCGAAGACGCGACCGGCTCACCGGTCGCGATGTACCCATCGACGATCAGCCTGAGTATGCTGCCCCGGCGCGGGCTGAGGGTGGTCATTGACGCTCTCCCGGGAGAAGCGATCCGGACTGAGATGACGGCCGCAGGTCGGGCCAGCCGATCGTGGCGAACGTAGCACGGCCCAAAAGGGGTGTCAACACGATTGAGTTACGTTGACCGCCCAATGGGGAGCGCGTAGAGTGGAGCGTGGTCATACGGGCCCGTATTTTGTGGCCGTATCGGCCTTCATCCCGCCGATTTTTTTGCACCCTGCTTGCGCAACGCGCGCCTTCGGAATCACTTTATGGAAATTCGCTGGCTGGCCGACAGGTCGATCATAATCAACGCCGCCGCGGGGACGCTCGTGATGGACCCGTTACCCGGATCAAGTCCCGGTCCGGATATCGATCCCGGCACCGCCGTGGTGACCGTGAGTCACGCCGCCGCCCTTCCCGGAGTCGATGGGTGGCAGGACAAGGTTCAGGTGATCCGAGGGCCGGGCGAGTATGAGATTTCAGGCCTGGGAGTGCGCGGTATCGCCGTTCCACTCGGTGATGCCAGTGATCCCAGGGCGCTTAATACGGTTTACGCCTTGGACGCCGAATTGATTACTGTCTGCCATCTGGGCGCCTTGAACGGGCCGCTCACCACACAGGCGGTGCAACTGATCGGCCATGTGGACGTGCTGATCACTCCCGCCGGCGGCACGGATCAGGCGCTATCGGCTGACCAGGCGGCGGCCGTTACCCGGGCGCTGGAGCCGCGCGCGGTCATCCCGTTGCACCCGGGAGTTCCATCCGACGGATCCGATTTCGCTGCACTAGATCCGTTCGTCTCTGAAATCGGTCTGCCGAAGCCGGAACCGCTAGCTCGGGTCGCGTTTACACGTAGCAACCTTGGAGAATCCCAACGCCTGGTCCTTTTGCGGCCCCAGGGCAGCATCTAACGGCCAGCCGGACCCGTATTCCGCGGCACGATATATCCGCGTGATCGCCAGGCGTTTCCGGGTCGCCGTTCCACATCACGTCTGTGAGTCAAACGACCGCGTACGCGAGGTTCGTACGGCGCGAGTTCTCTCTCACACTCGCTGGACCTGAGCGGCGATGTCCTGGATCAATCCGCCTCGGTCACGCGTTGCAGAAGCCGAACCTGGCGTACACGCCTGAACTATCCGTCCTGTTCGGCTGCCGGAACCGCAGTCCTGCGCCTGATTCCTACCCATAACGCCAGGGCAACAGGCGCCAGCAGCAGGCCCATCTGGCCAGCAGATGCCGGGCCTCCCGGATTGGCGCTGCACAGCCCGCCGCCCTCGTCTTCATCAACCTCCGCCACCGGCGTTGAGGTTGCCTCCGGTTCTGGCGTCGATGTCGGTGTCGGCTCCGGAGTTGAAGTTGGAGTTGGAGTTGGAACCGTGGTCGCCGTCGGCGGGATCGGGGTGGGCGTTGCAGTGGGCGTCGGCGAAGGCGTGCTCGTAGGCACCGGAGTCGGCGTCCGCGTCGGCTCGGGGGTCGCCGTCGGCAACGGTGTCGCGGTCGGAAGCACCGGAGTCGGCACCGGAGTCGCCGTGGGGACCCGCGTCGGTACCGGTGTTGGCGTCGGCAGGGCGTCGAAGGTCAGAATGATGTTCGACACGATTTTGCCCGGCTGATACGGCTCGGTCTGATTGGCCTTGTTGCCGGCCAGGAAGAACTCGATAGGCTCGCCGGCGAGAGCGATGTCCTGCGGATCCACGATGATAGAGAATTCGCCGCTGGAAATATTCCCCCCTGTGACTTCGTATTCCGAACCGATTCGGATCGTGAAGGGAGTCGAATCTGGCGGGCTCACACCACCCGCCTGTATGAATCCCGAATAACGGGCGGGAAGACTCGGTATCGGAGTCGGCTCTAAAGGCGTGGCGTTAAACACCACGTCGAATACGCGGGATGCCGGACACGGCTCTGGACCACAGTTCGGCAGGATGTAGGTATCCCGATCCGTGGCGATTACCTGGTTCTCAAGAATGAACTCCACATCGTTGCCGCCCGCGCCCTCGACGGGTCCGACCTGGAGGGCGTTGTAACGGCCGCCCCTGGTCTTCACAGGCAGCGACACGTAAGAAGTGCCGACTATCCGTGCCTGGATGTCAAGGCCGTCTGGCGCGGGCTGGCCTTCCACCGTGACGAAACCCTGATAGAGCGTGAACCCAAGACTTGGAAACCCTTGAGCGCGAGTCGTCGTGAAACCGGCCGTGATCACGCCGACAAGCATGACAGCCAGCAATAAGGTCGAGACAACTCTGCGCTTCATGATTCCTCCTGGACCGTTGCGTAGACCCGATTAAGTTTACGCACCTCCCAGACAAACACACACCCCCCTCCCCAATAAAGGGAAGGGGGGTGCGTCTGATTCCCGATTAAGGGTCTCGATTACGGGACGATCACGTCCGCTGCCGTGGCGTAGGCCCAGTAGGCCTCACCGGTGATAGCGTTCGGACCGAGTTTCGGTGGCGTGCTAGACCGGGTCGACAACTGTTCCCAGACCTTGTCGGTCGCGTCCCAGGAGTACACCTGGGTGACCTTGGACGGGAAGTAGTCCAACCCGGACTTGACCGTGTTACCCGGCTGACGCAGGGCGCCACCGGTACCACCGGTAACGTCCGTCACGCCGACGAGGTTCCAGCCCTTGACCAGATCGATCGACGGTGGGATCGACGACGCGGTGAGGGACGGGATGGCGACCACGAGGGCCGATACCGCGTCCGCTACCACGATGTAGCCGACTCCGCTTTCGATGCTGGTCAAGTTACCGGCCAGGTCGTTGCTCTCGGAGTCACGTACGGCGCTGGAGAAGGTTCCAGCTGTCGCATCGTATGACGATACCGAGACGATTCCATCCGGCGAGAACACCGAGTTGATGTCCGTGTCAGACGGGGTCAGCGGGAACGACACCAGGGTCGTGCCCGGCAATACGGTCAACTTGAACTCTGCCCGCTTGGCGATTACGAACGTCTTGGACAGGCCAGTGGCCGTGTTGCCCGCGAGGTCGGTCGCCGTGGCCGTGGCCTTGTATGTGCCGAGGGCCAGTGCAGAGGTCGCCCGGATGAACGTCTTGCTGTCGCTGGTGCCAAGCTCGGAAGTGACGTTATCCAGCGTAGTAGCGGACGAGAGTCCGAACTCCGCCTTGGAAACAGTCACTTTCTCGCCGAAGTCCCAGCGGACGAACGGACTGTTGTCCGAGATCGTACCGCTTGGCGACAACGACAGTGTCGGCGGCGTCTTGTCCAGGGCAAAGGTCACCGCCCCCGAAGCGAGGGAGTTTGCCTTGCCCTTGACCGTCTGGCCAATCGTGGCAGAGCCAACGGCGGTGTCACCACCAACCTTACTGGATACCGCGGTCAGCGTAGCGGCGTCGTTCGCCGTCACGACTACTGATTTCTTTTTGCCGTCTGCGGTGGATCCGTCATAGGAACCGCCGGCGAAGGTTGCAATCCACGTGTTGCTGCCCTGGTTGACGGCAGTAACTGAAGGCTCGCTTGCGCCAGCCGTTGCGGAGTTTGCGGCCTCGTTGTAGATCGCGACCGTCGGGTCAGACGAGAGGTTCTCGTCCGACGTGATCGTGATCGTCATCCCGCTCTTGGTCAGGGTCGCAGGCGCCGTGGCGGACGAGCCGCCGGACAGTGCAACCGTGATTGTCGGAGCGATAGCGTCCTTCGACGTGGTGTCGGCGATCGCGACAGCCGTGTTACCGGCTGCGTCCGTGATCGAACCAACGACCTTGATCTTCGGTGCGTCCTTCGTCGCCAGGGCGGTGCCCAGGGTCAGGAAGACACGGTCTTTGAACCCGGTACCACCGACTTCGGCGGTGGTCGGAACCTGAGTGACGCTGCCGACAACCACTTCAAAGTCGGTATTGGCAACCGACGTAGCGTCGAGGTCGTCATTGAAGTTGACTTCGATCGCGTTCTTGACGTTGAACTTGCGAACGACTGGACTCTTCGTCTTGTCGAGCGCAAAGCCTGTGTAGGCGGCTGATACCGACGGGATGATCTGGTCGATCTTGACGGTATTCGGCTGCCCAAGGCCGGCAGTGTTGGTCTTCGTGGTGCTCGAGTCGCTCCAACCGATGTTCCCTGCCAGGTCGGATGCCCGAACCTGCCAGTCGACGATGTGGTCGGGTTTCTGCGATGACGCAAAGCCGGTCGGGACATCGCTCAACGTCTTTGAGAACGTCGTGCTGGTAGCCCCGTCTGCCGTACCAACCGGCAAGACTAGAGCCGTCCCCGTCGTCCCTTTCGTCACCACAACACGGCTCGTGTTGGTCTGGTCGTTGCCCTGGTCCACGAACAACTGGATTTCAGTGATGTCCAATGCGGAAGTGCTGTCAGACACCGATCCAGTGAACGTCGGGTTACGGAGCTGAGTCGAACTGCCGTTCGCCGGCGCCGTGAGTGTCACCAGCGGAGCGACGGTTTCTGCCGTCGCGGTGGAAGTCTTGTCAGCTCCGGCCGCCTGGCTGCCATTTTCATTCAGGTCGTCGTAAGCGACGGTAACGACACCACCACTCTGGATGCCCTTGGCGTCGGCAGAGATAGTCGTGCTCTGGATGTCTTCAAGGTCTATGTACCCCTTGAACACACCTGAGCTCGCGGTAGTTTCGGTCAACGTGCGAGTCTTGACTGTCGTGGACTGGGTGGTCGTGACTTTGACGTTCACCGTGTCCTGGATACTCGTCGCCCAGTTAAGGATCACAGCTCCTGCGCCGCCCGAGGGCGCCGTGGCGCCGGTCTGAACCAGGGTGATCGTGCCGGGGGAGGTCTTCGAACCCGCTACTGCGTTAGACAGAGCGACTCGAGTCTTCTCGGTCCCGGTAATGGTGATGTCTACACCATCCGTGATACCAAGCGTGCCGGTGTCCACGATCGGACTATCGGCGGTGGACAACACAACGGTCGCCGTTTTACCGGGCCCCGTGAAATCACCGACGCTCGTGACCGTGGTCGACTTCGCCGTCGTCGTGTTCTGGTCCGCGTCTTCGACAAAGATCGTCACCCTGTCGGCGTTCGTCTGGATTGTCGACTGCGCGGCCGCCGAAGAGGCGTTTACTTCCACAAAAGTGGAGTAAACGGTCCCCGTTGTAGAAGTGTAGCCAGTGAGAGCAGACGGGTCGTTGGTTATCTTCGACCACTCATTCGCCACATAGACCTTGGCAGTCGTGTTGGCTGCACTGGCCTCTGAACCTGACGATGTCAGGCCCACTAGCCCCACCACAAGCAGCACGAATGCTGCCAGAGCGGTTATCAATTTCACCGAAAGTTTCACGTTGCTTGTCCCCCTATGACTTTCGCGTTTCTGACCACCGCCGGCAGGGTTACCTGCCTGTGGGTCTAGGCCTCGCCGTGATCCCAAGATGAACACTTTCCTCCACAGGATCGCTCCGCCTTTTGATCGACGGCGCCGGCCCGTGATACGTCCCAATACTTCACATGGAAAACGCGCACATATACGCGCGGACTCCCGGGACTGGAGCCGAGCAGATGGATTCTTACACTCCGGTTAGGAGGCTGTCAAGAAGCCGGAAGCGCGCCAAACTGGGCGTTTCAGACAGGTTTCCAAACTCTTATCCGGTAGCGGATGAAGCCCCTCTGCGGGGCGCCCGACTCGGTTGTCGTGGCGGTCGCGAGAATACGTGTACGGACAGATCAGTGTCAACGACATTTCGGACACTTAATTTTCACTTAAGGGCGTGTTTTCCACGGTTGTCGGCTCGTCAATCGTGGAGATACATACGCGGCGAGGCCACCGTTTCACTGGATAACGGTGGCCCCACGATAAAATCCACTTTGTGCGGAAGGGCAAATTCCCTTCCAAAGCCAATTACCCCACCTTGTTAATCGAGGCCAGGAATTCCTGGTTGTCCTGCGTCTTGGACATACGCTCGATAACACGCTCGGTGCCGACCGTGTTATCGCCGCCGGAATCCGAGGCAATTATCGACACCATGCGACGGAGCAGCCATATCTGGCGCAAATCCTGCTCGGAAAGCAACAGCTCTTCGTGCCGGGTGCCGGATCGCTGGATGTCTATGGCGGGGTAAACGCGGCGTTCGGCGAGCACGCGGCTGAGATGGAGTTCCATGTTGCCGGTTCCCTTGAACTCCTCGTAAATCAGGTCATCGAGCCGGCTGCCCGTGTCGATGAGACAGGTCGCCAGTATCGTGAGGCTGCCGGCTTCATCGCAGTTCCGGGCCGCTCCGAAGAATCCTTTTGGCGGATACAGGGCCACCGGGTCCATTCCGCCGGAGAGGGTCTTGCCGCTTCCGGGGACCGAAAGGTTGTAGGCGCGCGCCAGCCTCGTGAGGCTGTCTACGAGGATTACGACGTCTTCACCGGCCTCAACCAGGCGCTTGGCCCGGGCCAGGGCCGCTTCCGCCGCGCGCGTGTGGTCCTGTGGGGGTTCGTCGAAGGTTGAGCTGAAGACCTCGCCTTCGATCGATCGACGCATGTCGGTGACCTCTTCGGGTCGTTCTCCGACCAGTGCCACGATAAGGCTCACCCCGGGGTTATTGGCGGTGATGCCCTCTGCGATCTGTTTGAGGAGGATGGTTTTGCCGGCCTTCGGCGGGGCGACGATCAACCCGCGCTGGCCTTTCCCGATGGGGGCGATCAGGTCGATCAACCGTGTCGCCATGTTTTTCGGCGTGGTCTCGAGCTTTATCAGCTCGTCGGGGAAGATCGGGGTGAGGGACTCGAACTTGGTCCGGTTTCGGGTTGACTCCGGGTCCTGGCCGTTGACGACCTCCACCCGGATCAGGGCGTAGTAGCGTTCTCCTTCTCTTGGAGCACGGACCTCGCCGGCTACCTGGTCGCCGGGCCTCAGGCCAAATCTCCGGACCTGGGCGGGGGAGACGTAAACCTCGGTGTCGGATTCGCTCCCGCTGCCGGTCGGCTGGCGCAGGAAACCGTGCCCGTCGTTGCTCACCTCAAGGACTCCCATGCCCAGGAGCTGGTCGGCTTCTTCGGCGTGGCGGGCGAGGATCTGGAGGACCAGGTCCGATCGTTTTCTCGGAATTCCGTTCCGGAGGCTCAGCTCAAGCGCCCGGGAACGGAGTTCGTCCATCGACATGGCGCCGACGTTTCCGAGTTGCGAGCCACCTTCGTCGTACTGGATATCCTTCGGCAATCCCGCCGGTGTTCCACGGCCGCGGCCGTTTGATCGGCGTCCCCGGTGCGATGACCGGCGACGGCGGCTGCGAGACTGGCTCTGTGTAGTCAGCTTAATTCCTCCAGGTTGTGCCTGTTATGGAGACGAGGGTGTGAGTAGCCAAACGCGTCTCGTATGGACCCGGCGTCAACGACGGTCGTCGTGGCTGGCTGGCGCGAGGCCAACCAACCCGGCGACGCGATGCGCTGTGCGCTGGGTTCGGGATGATCTATTGAAAGAGTGTGGGGACGGAGTCTCGTTAGAGTCGATCTCCGGAGGAATCGGCCTGTGTTTGCCGACGCCGCATATCCGTCTGGTTGCCCTGTGGACGGTTTACCTCTTGACCGGATGGTCCGCCGATTTTCGGCGAAGCCCGCGACGCCAAATTGCGTTTGTATGCAGACAGGTACCGGGAGGTGCCCAGGGATGGGAAGGCCGGAAGTCCCGACCGATGCGCCTTACCAGTGACTTCAGGTGGTGTGCGCCTCTCGCGACTATAGCACAAGGTTCCCGTAATCCACTACGTCGAGATTCCTGATCGCTCGATCATACCCGCCGATGGTGAGACGTTTCCGTTTTCAGATTCGTCCAGGGGCATTGTGTGCTGTGCGCCCTCCCTGAGGGTATCGACAGCCGCGCCCACAAATTCACGGAACAACGGATGTGGCCGGTCAGGCCGGGACGCGAACTCCGGGTGGAACTGTGAGCCGACCATGAACGGATGGCCCTCCACCTCGCTGATCTCCACCAGGGAATCGTCAGGGGCTGTTCCGCTCGATATCAGGCCGGACTCGTTGAACCGTTCTCGATAGTCGTTGTTCAACTCATACCGGTGGCGGTGGCGTTCGTTGACGAGTTCAGCGCCGTAAGCATCCGCGGCGATGGTCCCAGATGTCAGCTTGCACGGGTAAAGACCGAGGCGCATCGTGCCCCCGGTCGTGCCCAGCTCACGTTGCCCGGGGAGATACGCGATTACGTGATCTTCCGAACCGGGATCAAACTCCGCGGAGTTTGCGTCTTCCAGCCCGAGAACGGACCGGGCGAACTCGATCACCATCACCTGCATGCCCAGGCAGAGTCCGAGATAAGGAATCCCGCGCTCGCGTGCGTAGCGCGCGGCCGAGACCATCCCTTCTACGCCCCGCTCTCCGAATCCGCCGGGAACCACGATCCCGGATGCACGGCTGAGCACGTGGTCGGGACCCTGCTCTTCAATGTCCTCGGCCTTGATCCAATCGATCACGACCTCACAGTCCTGGGCGAGCGCGGCATGTCGGAGCGCCTCTATAACGGAGAGGTAGGAGTCCGGTAGTTCTACGTACTTGCCGACGATGGCGATCCGTACCGCCCGTTTGGGGTCGCGAAGTTTCTCGACCATGTCGGACCATGCCGAAAGGTCAGCGCTTCTGGTGATACCCAGGCGACCGGCAAGGAAATCGCCGAAACCCTGCTCTTCAAGGCTTAGCGGGACTGCGTAAACCGTGTCCAGGGTTTCCAGGCCGATGACGGCCTCGGTCGGCACGTCACAGTAGAGGGAGATCTTTTCTCGCAGGCCCAGGTCCACCTCGTAGTCACTCCGGCAGATTATGGCGTCTGGCTGTATGCCGATGCCGCGAAGCGCCTGGACGCTGTGCTGCGTGGGCTTCGTCTTCAACTCGCCGGTCGAGCCGAGATAAGGCAAAAGGGTGAGGTGGACGTATGTGGCGTTGTCCCGTCCTACGTCGTTCCGCATCTGCCTTATGGCTTCTAGGAAGGGTAGGCCCTCGATGTCACCCACGGTGCCGCCGACCTCGATCACGGCGACATCCGCTCCGCTTTCATCCGCGAGCTGGTGGATCCGTTCCTTTATAAGGTTGGTAACGTGGGGAACGGTCTGGATGGTCCCGCCGAGGTAGCGGCCGTTACGCTCCCTGGAGATGACGTCTGAGTAAATCTGCCCCGCTGTGACGTTGGAGACGGCGGTTAGCTCGACGTCGATAAAACGCTCGTAATGACCGAGGTCCAGGTCGGTCTCCGAGCCATCTCCGGTCACAAATACCTCGCCGTGCTGGTAGGGAGACATCGTCCCCGGATCCACGTTCAGGTAGGGATCGAGCTTCATCACGGCGATGCTGGCGCCGCGATTCTTGAGCATCCGCCCGATGGAGGCGACGACTATTCCCTTGCCCAGGGAACTAACGACGCCGCCAGTCACGAACACATACTGGGTCAAGGTCGTGCCTCCTTGGAGGAACCGGGGAGCTCTGGGGATTCGGGGGATACGGAAATGCAAGTTGGCGCAGAGGGGTTCAGAAACATCTGATCAACACCGGAGGCCCCGAACGAGAAATGTTGATTCTGACCGCCAGCCGTGACGCACGTGAGGCGTTGAGACGAGCAGCGGTCGGGTGAGTCGGGAGGAAGCCGCAGGCCGGAGGAACCGGCTTTTCAAAATGAAATCTGCGGACTCTGCGACTGATGGGGGGGGTTACCTCAAGTGGAGCCTGACACCGACTCCGAATTCGATGCTCCGAGGTTACCAGACGACCGGCTTCACGGCGAGGCCCGGGCTGGAAACCGAAACGTGGAACGGGAGAGCATGATGGCGCAGAAGAATTGCGCGAGCATTTGCAGCGCTCAACGAACGGGAGCGATCCGATACGTTCGTTCCCATCGACATACAGGATCCCAGAACTGGCCTCCCGCCGGTTACGGAGTTAGAAGTGAAGATCACAGACATCAAGGTCTTTCCCACGCAGGTGGGCAATCACAGTCAGTTCCTGGTCAAGGTTGAAACAGACGAGGGATTGTACGGCTGGGGCGAGGGAGGACTGGCCAACCATGATCGGGCGGTCCGCGGGGTGATCGAGTATTTCAAAGGCTTCTTGATCGGCGCCGACCCGCTCGACCGCGGGGCCCACTGGCAGCGCATGTACCGGGGCCAGTACTTCGAGGGCAGCCTGATCCTGACGGCGGCGATCTCGGCCATAGACATCGCCCTGTACGACATCGCGGGCAAGGCGATGGGCGTACCCGTTTACCAGTTGCTCGGCGGCAAACAGCGTGACTACGTCCCGGCCTTCGCCACCGTCACAGCTCCCGACGGACCCCGACTTGTCGAAGACTGCCAGATGCTCGTGGAGAAGGGTTGGAACGCGATTCGCCGTAATCTCCCGCTCATGCCGGACGGCAGCGCTGGCAGGGGGAACGAACTGTATGAGCCACGCGAGTCGATCGCCACCACAGCCGTCTGGCTAACGAAGGTGCGCGAGGCCCTCGGACCGGAACCCGTCCTCGGCATCGATGTACACCACCGCTTCTCCGTCGCCGAGGCCGCGTCCTTCTCGCAGAAGATGCCGCCGGGAACGCTCGACTTCCTGGAAGAGCCCATCCGTTCCGAGTCGCCGGAGGCCTACGAATCGCTCAGGTCCATGACCGACATCCCGTTCGCCATCGGCGAGGAGTTCTCCTCCAAGTGGGCCTTCATACCCTTTATAGAGCGTGGCCTCACAAGCTTTGTTCGCCTCGACATCTGCAACATCGGCGGCTTCACGGAGGCGATGAAGGTCGCCGGGTGGGCGGAGGCCCATTACATTGACCTCATGCCGCACAACCCCCTCGGCCCCATCTGCACCGCGGCGAGCGTCCACATGGGCGCGGCCGTCACCAACTTCTCGTGGCTTGAGTGCAGGAACTCCCCCACCGAAAACCTGGGCAGGGACGACCGTGAGCTATTCCCCCAGCTTCTGGAACTGGAGGGTTCCCGGTATCCAGTGCCAACGGGTCCCGGGCTGGGTGTCGATGTCGACGAGAAGGTCGCCGGCGCTCGGTCAGCCGAACCGGCGCCGTTCACACATCTGCACAGGAGAGACGGCTCGTACACAAACTTCTAGACGGACCGCATTACGGTGATATCGTTACGGCCCCGAGTTAACCGGGGCCAGTAACAACCATCGAGCCGGCGACCCCGGCTAGGTGAACGATTAGCTCGATCAACGAAGCGGGCCCCGTTCGCCGATCGACCTTTCTCAATCACAGGAAGCCGGAGCCGCCAATGACGAAACTGGATCTCACCGGGAAAAAGGGGGTCGTGTTTGGCGTGGCCAATGCACGATCTATCGCCTGGGCGATCTCCCAGGAACTGGCGGACGCAGGCGCTGAACTGGCTTTTGCCTATCAGAACGAACGCTTGCTTGAACCCGTCAAAAAGGCGGTCTCCGCGCTCGGCGAACCGTGCCTCGTGGAATGCGACGCTACCGACGCAGCACAGGTCGAGGCCGCGTACGAAAAGGCCGTGGGCGCGCTGGGCGGGCTGGACTTCGTCGTCCATTCAATCGCGTACGCGGAGCGGGGCGATCTTGGCGGGAATTTTTCCGAGACCGGAATCGACGGTTTCCGGACGGCGCTGGAGGTCAGCGCATACACGCTGATCCCGATCACTGCGCTCGCGGTCCCACATATGGGCGAGGACGGAGGGGCGGTTGTCACGCTGACCTTCGACGCCTCCCAGAACGTGTACCCCGGGTACAACGTGATGGGCACGGCGAAGGCGGCGCTGGAGAACACGGTGCGCCAGCTCGCTGCCGAGTTCGGGCCGAGCTCGGTGAGGGTCAACGCGGTATCCGCCGGTCCCCTGCCGACTCTCGCCGCGCGCAGCATCCCGGGCTTTAACGAGATGCGCCGGTCGCACGCCGCACGCGCGCCGATCGGGCGCAACATCACGCACAAAGAAGTCGCCGACGCATCGGTATTTCTGCTGAGCGACCTCGCGACGGGGATCACCGGTCACGTGCTGCCTGTGGACGGCGGTTACGGGATCATGGGCATATAGAGGTCCGTGAGACCTTGAATTTGGATTCCGGAAAGCCTGATCCAGGGAATTCCGGAACCGCACGCTCCCGAGTATCAACGCTTTCAAATATATAAGGAGAAGACATTGGCCGAGCCGACTGCCCCACTTACCGAAGCTGAACTGGACGCAATCCGACAGCTCGACACGCCGACTATCTCGAACGCCCTGGAGTTGATAGACGGACTACGGCCCTGGACAGACGGTTTCACGCGGCCCGATATCGTGTGCCGTTTCCCAGAGTTCAAGACGGTAGTCGGCTATGCCGTGACCGTAGAGATCGCCTCCGCCGTTCCCGGCCGCAAATCCGTCCCGCGCGATCAGTACTGGGATTCGATAGTCGCCCAGCCCTCGCCCCGCATGATCGTCATCCATGATCGAGATGAGAAACCACTCGGCTCTTTCTGGGGCGAGGTGAACGGAAGCATCGCCAAGGGTCTCGGAGCCGTGGGGGTCGTTACAGACGGCACCGTCCGCGACCTGGACGAAGTCCGAGAGATGGGCTTCCAGTTCCTGTCGAAAGAGGTCTGCGTTTCGCACGCTTACGTGCATGCGGAGGCGCTCGGGACCACGATCGAGGTTTCCGGGATGAAGGTCAGCCCGGGCGACCTGATCGCCGCCGACAAGCACGGCGCTATCCAGATTCCGCTCGAGGTCGCACGGGACGTTCCCCGACTGGCCGAGTTGATGGGTGTTTACGAGGCTCCCATGATCAAGGCGGCGCAGGCCCCGGGGGCGACGCCGGACAAACTGCGCGCAGCCGCCGCGGAACAGGCAGCCGTCAGAGAGAACAACGCGGCGTATTAGGACGTATTACTCACCGTGGGGAGTGACCGTCCCGATCCGTTGGCCCCGTCCGGCGACCGGTGCGGAGCGGCGTTGGTCCACGGTGCGAACGTCGACGGCCTTGAAGGCTGGCCTGTGCTGGCGGGCGGCCGGGCGAGGCGTGGCAACGCACCGGAGCCGGAAAGACGCAACTGTCACACACCAATTTGACGGGTGTGGGAAGTTCGGCGGCGGTCTCTCCCTCGAATGCTGTCTATCCGGCCGCGCCTTCACTCGCGTTTGCTTCCCGGACGCCGATCGAAGTCCGTGGTGAACCGAACGCCGAGATCGGACTCGGTACGTCCCACGTCGAACTTTTCACGCGCCCCGGGCGCTCCGATTAGATGGTATCGACGTAACCCGCCTTTCGGTTCGGAAGGCATGGATAACGCGCCGAGGCAGGCGCGGCCCACATCGTAGCGATCTATCCACGCGTCCTCGTGCATCGACCGCTCCCAACCGTCGTCGCCCCACTTCGATCTCCCCTGCTTCACATCCACGATGTCGCCCAACCGCAATCCGATCACGTCCATGCCATGAATAGCGGCGAACCAGGCGCCGACCTCTTCCTGCAGGTGCTTCGTGAGGTCGTAAATGTCGTCAGGCTGTCCGTAGTAAGGCGTATCGCCTGTTACTGATTCACCCGCCGGGCGTGTGACGTGCGTCTCTGCCGACGCGATGAATATCACCCGCCCGATACCGGCCTCCCGCGCGGCCTCGAACACGTTGAATGTGCCGCGAACGTTCACGTCGAAAGGTTCTGCCTCACCGGCGCGGTAGTGGCCGTGTGCCAGCGTGCTCCGGACGGCGGCGTGAATCACCGCCTCCTGCCCCTCCATGGCGGCTCTCATCCCGATGTAATCCGTGATCGAGCCCGGAGTGGTTTCGACTTCCGCGTCCTCGGGCAAGACCGGGGATTCGACCGGAATATCGGGAGCCGCCAGATCAAACGCACGCACTGCGTGCTCCGTGGCCACGACCTCGGTCACGGCCTTGCCAAGCCAGCCGCGTGCGCCGGTGATCAGAACCTTCACTGCGGATCAGGCACGGTCGTGTATCTCCACCGTTTGTGACGGGCCGTTAGTCATCATGACCATGCTTTTCCCGGCGGGCCCGCCGAACGACACGATCTCGATCCGCTCCGGACGGTTGAACGCCGGGAAACTGGTGCGGGCCGCTTCTTCCGGGGATAGCTCCAGTAACCAGCGCCAGGGCGGCAGCAGCCAGTCCGGGTTGGCCTTGAACCCGTTGTGGAGTCCGGCCGCCGTCACGCGGGTCTTCGCCCACAGGTAGTCGCGCACCATGTCCTTTGACCATCCGGCATCTGTGCACACCCGGGCGTGGTCCGGGCAGAGGATCACCAGCGCCCCGCCCCCACCCTCGCGGTCGTACGGATCCGGGTCAGACCATCGGATGCCGAAATATCCGCCACCGCCTCGAATCCCGCCGGCCACGGTGTTCAGCACGCGCTCCGGGGTGAAGTTGTTAAGGTCCGCGGCGTCGATCAAGTTGCGCACCCCGGCCACCGTCACGGTGGAGGCACTCTTCGGGAATCCGCGCTCTTCAGCGAGCGACTCCCACGGGCCGCCTTCCACCGGCTCGGCGGCGCACAGCGAGAACTTGGAAGGCGCGCCGATGGTGTCCATGTCCATCTCGGTCGGGTAGTTGTGGCCGACATTCATCAGCACCAGCCGAAACGCCCGCCCGAGGACGATGTTGACCCGCGACTGCTTGCCGGGACCGAGTGATGCCTTGCCGGTGTTCAATCCCAGTTCGTCCACGATAGGCCCGTTGAGCAGCATGATCGGCGCGTCCGGGCTTGTCGACATGAGCCACTGCCGCGCGCGAGAACCCATCTTGATGACCGCCTCACACGCGGCGATCAAGGCCGGGAGGTGTGACGGTTCGCATCCCGCCATCGCGGCGGATACAGCGATCTTCTGGACCGTCGCTATGCCCATTCCCGGGGGCAATATTCCGACGATGTGTTCCGGATCCAGTGACGTGCCGGACAGTATTTCGTTAACGCGTTCCGGTGTCGGCGGGAGCAGCGGGAGTCCATCTCCCCATCCGTTTTCCAGGAAGGCCTCGTTGAACTGCGCCAGCGCGTCCATCTGATCTGTGCCGTCAAAATCAAGCGGCCCACCCGGCAACCGCTCCGGCAGGGGTCCGGAGTCTGCGAGGCCGGGCAGCGCTTCGGGATCGGTCAATCCCCGGACCACCACATCGATGCGCTCCGCAATGCTCGCCCGGGACCGTTCCGGCGGCACGCTCGTAATCACGTCCGGCACGACGACGAAGGGAGCGCGAGGCATGCCGAAAACGCGTGCGCTCGCCACGGTGTCCTTCTCAAAGCCTGCGGACGCCACTGATACCGTGGGGATGCCCTTGCGCTCCAGGTAAATCATGTCGTGGACAAGCCACGACGTGCACTGCCCTCAGTCGCTTGAGGAGCCGACCACAACGTCACACTCCTCGGCCGCCCGGTCCAGCATGTCCGATGGTGTCGGGATGCTTCCCTGGTAGGTGGCCAGCTCGACGCCCGAGAAACGGTCGCTCAACATCGTACCCACCTGATCAAGGATGGCGTCTCCACCCCGTTTCCGGTTCCAGACGAGTCCCACCCGCAAACCGTCCAAGGTTGTGGGACGCGCTGCGATTTCCGTCTCGATTCCGGCCCCCTGCAGGGCGGCGACCGGGTTCATGACTGTGAGTTGGTGAGCCATTTGGAGCCTCTCTGGCTGGTTCTGAGCGTATTACGTGCCGACTGTCTCACGAAGCTAGTCCCGCGCCCGCGGGCCGTCAACCGGAGCGGCTGTTTCCCGAACGTCACGCCGATCTCACTCTCGACCTGAATCCAGGAGATCACGGCGCGGTAACATGCCGCCGTCATGACAAGCGAACGCCTCCGGAAGCGAATTGAAAGGGATGCGGCAGTTAAACAGCATCGCCCTGCGGCTAAGTCCACTACGGACCACTGATGAGCTGCGGTCATCGGTTCTCTGGGTCCGTGACGAGTTCGGCTACGACGCGATCGCTATTTACCACCATGACCCGGCCACAGGAGGCCTGCGGCTGGTGGCCGGCGGGGAGGATCTGGACACCGCAACCTGCCTGAGGCTTTTGGTCGACGCAACGACGGCGCCCGGCAAGGCGCTCATGACCGAGAAGACGGTGATGATCGCTAATGCCGCGGCGGAGGCTGATCCGGATTCAAGGTTGGCTCTCCGGAACGCCGGATCCGAGATGGCGGTCCCGATGCGGATCGGGATGCAAATGGTCGGAGTGCTTGACATCGCCAGTACCGAGACCGGCGCATTTGATGACATCGACCGGGAGACCGCAGAGGCGCTGGCCCAACTGGCAGCGATCGTGATCCAGAATGCCCAGTTGCACGGAGACCTGCAAAACGAGGTCGAAGACGTGACGGTGCTGGTCGCTATCGGACGGATCATCAACTCTTCGCTGGAAATCGACGACGTGTACGAGCCGTTCGCGCTGAACGTTGCCCGGGTGATTCCGTTCGACTGGCTGCACCTGACAGAAGTTGACACCGATCTTGACAGGGCGAGACACATGTTCATGGTGGGGCAGGAGTTCGCAGGTCGCGGTCGCGGCGAGTGGTGGCCGCTGGGAGGCACGTTTACCGAATACGTCATCGGGCACCGGACCGGCGTTACGGTCTCCGGGGAATCGCCGGAAAGGTTGAAGGAACTTTACCCTCTGCTGGCGCCGGTGATCGACGGCGGGGCGAAGTCGTTTCTGTCGGTGCCTCTGATCGCCCGGGATGAGGTGATCGGAGCGCTACAGATGGGAACCAATGAGGGGAGTGCGTATTCACCCCGCCACATGGCGCTCGCCGAAAGGGTCGGAAACCAGATAGCCCGCGCCGTGGAAAACGCCCGCCTGTTCCGGGAGAACCGGGACCTGGGAGTTCTGGAAGAACGGAACCGGGTGGCGCGGGAGATCCACGACACCCTGGCCCAGGGATTCACCGGCATAGTGTTGCAGCTCGAGGCGGCGGAGCAGGCGCTGCAGGAAGCTCCGGAGGAGGTCTCCGAACACCTTGATCGAGCGAAGACACTGGCCCGTGGGAGCCTGCAAGAGGCGCGTAGATCCGTGTGGGACATGGTCCCGGAGACGCTGGAGCAACGGTCACTGGACAACGCGCTCGCCGACGCGGTCCGGGAGTTCGCCGAGACCGGTCCCGAGGAAACCACGTTCACGGTCGAAGGAGAGGTACGGTTCCTGCAAACAAGTGTTGAAACGGCGTTACTACGGATCTGCCAGGAATCACTTACAAACCTGCGGAGACACGCCGGGGCGTCAGTGGCCAGCGTGAAGCTGAGTTTCGAGTCCGGCCGGGTCAAGCTGACCGTGAAGGACGATGGCAGGGGATTTGATACAGCGGTGGCACGAGGTCGGGACGATGGCGGCGGGTTCGGGTTTATCGGGATGGAACAACGGGCACGTCTGCTACAGGGGAACCTCCTGGTGACCAGCGGCCAGGGGGACGGAACGACTATCGAGGTAACGATGCCGACGGGATAGGATGGCGTTAACCGCCGGACTCATCACAGGCCGGGAACAGTTTCAGGAAACAGGTATGGAAGAAATCAGGTTGCTAATAGTCGATGACCACATGGTGGTCCGGGACGGGCTGGTGGCGATGCTCCAGCGCGAACCGGATCTGACGGTGGCCGGTGAGGCGCGTAACGGGCGTGAGGCGGTCGATAAGGCCCGTGAGCTGGAACCGGATGTGATCCTCATGGACCTCCGGATGCCGGAACTGGACGGCGTGGGCGCGATGCGTGAGATTCGCGAGGGCAATCCTGACGCCCGTTTTCTTGTGCTCACCACGTATGACACGGACGAAATGATCTTCGATGCGCTGGACGTGGGGGCGAAGGGCTACCTGCTCAAAGACACGTCCCGGGAAGAGCTTTTCCGAGCCGTGCGGGCGGTGCACAAGGGCGAGTCCCTCATCCAGCCTGCGATCGCAGCGAAAGTCCTGAACAGGCTCTCAGAGTTGTCGCACCCGCCTTCAGAGGCGGAGGGACTTTCGGATAGGGAGCTCGAGGTCCTGCAGGCCATGGCGAAGGGCGCCGGCAACAAGGACATCGCCGCATCGCTCTTCGTGACCGAGAGCACGATAAAGACCCACGTGGCCAACGTTTTTCACAAGCTCGGGGTGAACCGGCGGACGGAGGCGGTGACCGAGGCGCTTCAGCGCGGGATCATCAAGCTTTAGCCTGCCGTCCCGGGCCGCGCCGCGCCGAACCCGTCAAAACCGCGGGCATCGTTCCTCGATGGCTGGGCCGAAAGTACGAGTCCCGGTAGTACTAACGGGGGAGACGGTACCGGGCCAGTTCGGCTTGCATGGATCAGACGGGCGACCGATGGTGTTGTGCTGGTTCCGAGAAGACCATTGTGGCAAAGGGGCGCACCGCTTGCCTGCCCCGGTACTTCACGAAGCCGGTCGCTTCGGGAGAGTCACTTGCCTCCAATCACGGTACTGGTCGTAGACGCCGCCGAGCCCATCCGCCACGGCCTGCGCGGCATCTTGAGGTCGGCCCCCCACATCGACGTTGTCGGAGAGTCCGCCAGTGGAGTTGACGCGATCGTGCAGGCGGAGAGGCTTCGCCCCGATGTGGTGCTGATCGATGCGGCCATCGCCGAACCCGGTGGCTGTGACCCTTGCGGCCGCATAAGGGAGATTGCTCCCGGATCGAAGTTCTTGTTCCTTCTCACATACGAGGAACAGCTTGACGCGGGCCTCGCAGCCAGGGCGGATGGTTACTGGCTAAAGGACGGCGGGCGCGACGCTCTCGTCCAGGCCATACAGTCCGCGGCCCCGCCGGAACCCGGCGCCTGATCGCTCTTTCCCTGTTTCTGCGTTTCTGCGCGCCCGGAGTCACACTCGCTTTCGGTTGTTCGCGCGGTTGATAGACGGACAGCGTCTCGGCTCAGCTGGGCGGCAATGGACAGAGAGCAGGCCATTGGCCCGGTCACCCAAAAGTATGAGCGGGGCTAGACCGTGTGGATGAGTGGAGGTTCGGATGTTTTGCCCACCGTATTTCAACTGACCTCCCGATGCTCTGGACCTGCGCCATCCCCAGAATCGTTCTCAACGAAAAGACGGGACCTGAATTACGTGAGGGCATCATGCAGACCGCACAGTCATACAAGGGATCGAATCTCTCCGCCACGGGCCGACTGGCGTCATGGAGCGCCCGGCACAAGTGGTGGGTACTCGGCCTGAGCATCTTCGCGATCGTCGTTTCGATGGCGGTTTCCAGCGCTGTGTCGCCGAAGATACTCGGCGATAACGACGCCGGACTGAAATCTGATTCCGCAAAGGCGGTCCAGCTGATTGACGAGCGGTTCGAGTTCGGTGTCGAGGACAACGAGCAACTCGTGTTCACGCACGGGTCTTATGACGCCGACGCGGGCGCCTACAGGGCGGTCGTTGAAGGCCTCGTCGAGGACCTTCGGACCCTTCCAGAAGTCGCATCGGTCGTCACCTACTACGACACGGGTGATCGCGATGGCATGGTCGCCGATGACGGGCGCGTGCAGCGTGCTGATGTCGTCGTCGCTGATTCCGGCACAATCGCCGGTCCCGGGTCCGATATTGACTACGCCGAGCGCGTTAACCCGATTACCGAAACAGTATTCGCGGCCCGGGAAGAGGCCGAAGCGGCCGGGTTCACGATCGACATCGCAGGCGAGCTATCGATCAATACAGAGATCGACGAAATGGCCGAAGAGGACCTGGGCAGGGTGCTCATCATCTCGCTCGGTCTTGGATTGATTTTCATGCTCCTCGTATTCAGGGCTGTCGTGGCGGCGGTAATACCGCTCACACTGGCCATCGGGGCCATAATCATCGCCAACGGTATGGCTGCGGTCATCAGCCAGTCGTACGCTCTTAACGAGTCCTACGGCGAGATGATTACGCTGCTGGGCCTGGCCGTAGGGATCGATTACTCCCTCTTCATCGTCAGCCGGTTCCGCTCCGAGCGGAAGGCCGGCGCTGCGAAGCTGGACGCCATTACCGTGGCGAGCAACACAACGGGTCGGGCGGTCTTCTACGCCGGGATCACCGTACTGCTCTCGCTCAGTGGACTGGCGCTGACCAACAACGCAATCTTCATCTCACTGGCCCTCGGCGCCATCCTGGTGGTGGCGGTTGCGATCGTCGCTTCCCTGACGACACTGCCGGCGGTCCTGGCGATTCTTGGAGACAACATCAACAGGCTCCGCATCCCCTTCCTGAGCCGTGCAAATGGCGACGGCGTCTGGAGCCACATCGTTACACGTGTGATGGCCCGGCCTGCGATCTTCGCCGGCGTCACGGCCGCAGCCCTGATCGCCGTGGCCCTGCCGGTCCTCTCACTGGACCTCGGTTTCAGCACCGGCTCTGCGGCGCTGCACGAAGACATGGAGACCAAGCAAGCCGTCGTCCTGCTTGAAGAGCACTTCACCGGCGGCCTGGCTGCCCCGGCTTACCTCGTCGTAGACGCTCCTGACGTAACCGCTCCGGAAGTGCGGGCCTCGGTGGCGCAGATCGTCGCAGCCGTCGGCCAGAACGAAGCTTTCTACCCGGCTTCGGATCCGGTACAGGGTCCGGCGGGCGATGCCCTTTTCATCGCCATCCCGCTCAGTGGAGATAGAGACGCCAACGAGGCGGCTGTAGACCTCCTCCGGAATGAAATCGTCACCGATGCCTTTGAGGGCACCGGCGCACGCGGACTGGTCACCGGAATGACCGCCTTCAGCATGGACTTCACGGCCCAGATGAAAGGATCAACCCCTTACGTATTCGGATTCACCCTCGGGCTGGCCTTCCTGCTCCTGCTGGTCATGTTCCGCTCGATCGTGATCCCGGTGAAGGCGATCCTCCTGAACCTGCTATCGGTAGCAGCCGCATACGGAGTCGTGGTGATGGTGTTCCAGTGGGGCTGGGGCGTAGGGCTCCTTGGCTCAGAGGCCGGAGTGATCGGCGCATGGTTGCCGCTCTTCCTCTTCGCCATCCTGTTTGGCCTGTCCATGGACTACCACATGCTCCTACTCAACCGCATCAAGGAAGGACACGACAAGGGACTTTCGACAGATGAATCAGTCTCCCAGGGAATCCGGCTCACCGCAGGTCAGATCACGAGCGCAGCGGCCATCATGGTCGGAGTGTTCGGGTCCTTCGCCCTCGGACGGAACGTTGAGATGCAGCAGTTTGGAATCGGGCTTGGCGTGGCGGTCCTGATCGACGCCACCCTGATCCGCTCGATCCTGCTTCCGGCATCGATGAAGCTCATGGGTGACTTGAACTGGTACCTGCCGAACTGGCTCCAGTGGCTCCCCGACGTCAGCGTCGAGGGACCAGAGGCGGAGCCGGCCACAAACACTGCCACGGTCCCCGGACCCACACCGGCTGCGGAAGCGATCCCGGTCGGAATGGGCGACTAGGACCAACGCCGGCCTGCAAGGCCGGCAAGAAACAACGGGGCCGCGTCTCTCCAGCCCTCACGAGACACGGTCCCGTTTTCTTTTGGTGTGGGAGTCAGACTCTGCCCTGAAGGCGTGGTCCTCGGGTTCCCGTTTCAGTCGTGGGGAACAGCTGCATCTATTGCTTCGGAAATTTCGCGCCGTCACTTGCGCACCCGGAGTTATCGGGGATCTCCGGGAACGCCACGGCACTTCAGGCAAAAAGTTCCGGAACTGTGCGCCCTCATCGACCGGATTCTTTCAATGGTCGCCTGGGCCATTCGCGGCCGTGCCATCCGTAAACTCGTTCCTGGTACAACTACTTCGATGACGAACATCGTCGCTGCTGGAATACCAACATATGAATCGGCAGACACGGGATGAAATATGTATGAATAGGGACAGTCAGATGGCCGTGAGTGGGGCAGTCCGGGCAATTCCTTGGAGAGTCACGAAGGAGTGATCGGACGAAACGCTATTCATGACCTGATTCGCCAGAATCGAATTGAGGGTCTTCGCCCGCCAGTCCGGTGCGGGTGGCAAAAGCGGCCGCTTCGGCGCGATTTGCTGCGCCGGTCTTGGCGAATATGTTCTGCACGTGGCGAACAACCGTGTTTGGCGAGATAGTGAGAGCCTGGGCGATTGCCCCATTGGTAAGACCACTGGCCACGAGCACAAGGACCTCGACCTCGCGCTCGGTCAAACCGGCGGCGTACGTCGTCCTCCCCCCGCGTCGCACGGGCGCCCGGTCGCTGAGCTCCGCGAGGCGTGCTTCAAGGGGCCGCATGCCAATCTCCCTGGTTATGGCGAGTGCCTCGTCGAGCAGCCCGAACGCCATTTCACGATCGCCAGGACCGGCGCGCCCGAGCAAGACTTCCGCGGCTCCCCCACACGCCCATGCCAGCCAGGGCCGGTAGCCCGCGTTTCTCGTGGACTCGATGACCGTCTCGAAACGGGCAAGCGCGTCATCGGCCCGCCCTACGGCTGCCGCCGTCCACGCAAGCTCACGGTCGCGATCCGGGACATCGGCGATCTCATCGTAAAACCGTTCGGCATCCGCCATATCACCGGCCTGTGCCAACACCTCGGCAAGCGCCCGTTTGGCATCAAACTCTATCGTCGTTAATGATCCGGCGCTGAGTACTTCCTCCGCGGCCGACCTGGCGATGGTTCGGAACTCGTCCAGATCAGTAATGCGAATGGCGTGGGGTAGCGTCGCCGTTAGCTGTGGGGCGGCGCCTGGATATGCCATGGCCTCGGACTTACTGCCATAGGATTCGCGCAACTTCTGGAGACGGGTCACGTAACTCTTGCCCTCGGTGACTTCTCCGACCTCCAACTCGACCAGCGCACGACGGGCGATCGCGCGTGCATCGTCCGCCCAGGCCTGCTGACTTCGGCCTAAGAACTCCCTGGCCCGATCCCACTCACCGAGGTTTGATGCCAGATCCCCTGCCATAAAACAAACGGTCGAGATCCGCTCCCTGTAACCAGAGCGTTGCGCCGCGGCAATTCCTGCTTCGTACTGCTTGAAAGCTTCCTGGGGGTTGCCGCCCATGGCCAGGTCGTTTCCGGCGATGAAGCGAACCCCTGACTCCGTCAACGGGTCGTTCACGGTTTCCGTCAAGTCAACGGCCCGCGCCAGGTATTCTGGATTCGGGCGGGCCCCTCGGATGGCAAACGTCTGCGCCAGCAACGCCATCCACAGCGCCTGAAACTCCAACGAGTGGTTGCCACGATCTTGAGCTATCTGCAATGCCCTGTCCACGGACTCGAGAACGACCTCTATACCTCGTTCGGTCGACTGGGCCATTTGCAGCAGTATGTGGCCCTCATCCAAAGATCCGGGCGCAACCAGTTTGAGGGCTCGCTCACGAACGGATAGCAAGGCGTCGGCGATTTCGACGCTTACACTCGGAAGCCGGGCGACGCTCACGGCGTCGCGGTTCCCACCTGTGGTTTCGTAATATTCGAAGGCGGCGGTCAGATCCGGAACCGCTTCCTCGAACTTGCGCAATGCCAGGTTTGCTCTCCCACGCCCGAAGCGAAGATCGGCAATCTCGTTGTCGATTGCATCGTCGCCCCGTGCAGCGAAAGCACGGTCGAAGTGAACAACGGCTTGTTCGACACCTCCGGATTCCAGAGCCCGTTCACCTGCCGTTCGGCTGTAATGTATAAGTTTCGCTGTTCCGAGAACCGATTCTCCTTCGGCGAAATGCCTGGCCAATTCGGCGGCATTTTCGTCGGCGTTGTCGCCGTGAAACGATTCCATCTTGGTCGCGACCCTGGCATGTACTCGCGCGCGTCGCGTTGCTGAAAGCCTGGCGATCAACGTTTCCTGTATGAGCGCGTGAGTAAAGCGATAGAGGCCGACCGCGTCGGGGATTTCTTCTATCAGAGAGGTGCTCACGGCCCCTTCGAGCTGGTCCAATAAATTTTGGTCAGCGGCGTCGCCCAAAAGAATTTCCAGGTGCGAAGCCCGGAACTCTCTCCCCAGTACGGCGGCGACGATCAGCGCATCATTGGTCGATTCAGGCAAGCGGCGAAGACGGCGGCCTATAGCTTCCCGGACTCCGACCGGCACCCGGAATCCGTTTGGTCTTGAGTTGACCGAACGGCTCTGGCTCTCTCCTCCCGAATCTGCAAGATCACTGGCTATTTCCGACACGAAAAACGGGTTTCCAGCGGTCCGATCTTCGATATCCCGCAGTAACTGTCCGCCGGGTGGGGTACCCGTCACGGCTGCGACGAGTTCACTGACCCCCTCGGTGTCTAATCCGCCCAGTGCGATCCGATGGAACAAACGGCCAGTCCCAATACCTCCGAGGGCTTCGGTTAAAGGGTGATCACTGGATGGATCGACGTCACGGTACATCCCGAGGACCATCACGTGGGACTCGTCGATGGAAGTGGCCGCAAATTCAAGAAGCCGGATCGAAGCCGTGTCCGCCCAGTGCAAGTCCTCAAGGATGAGCAGCACAGGCTTCTCTTCCGACGCCCGCCGAATAATCGAAGTGATGGCGTCAAATTGAAGAAAACGGACCTGCTCCGGGTCTGCGGTTTCAGGCCTCGTCGTGAAGTTTCGAGAACGCCCGGCCAACTCCGGCATTAGTCCGGACACGATGGGCGCGTGATATCCGAGTACGGCTTCAATCCGCTCATCGTCGAGTTCGCCGACGAGAGTCCTGAGCATCTGCGTCCACGGCCAGAAAGGAGGGGCGCCTGATTCTTCCGGACACCGACCCCACAGAATCAACGCATGGTGCCGGGCTGACGCCGCCAATTCTTCCGCCAACCGAGTCTTTCCGATACCCGGCTCGCCCACCAACATCGCGATTTGGCCGCGCCCCCTTTCGCTGCTTGAAAGCACTCTTCAAGCCGCCCAATCTCACCCTCACGGCCGATTATTTGGTCCTGCCCGCGCTGCGCCGCCATCACTGCGGATGATACAGGACCGAAACATCACCGATTGGCACCGTACCGAGATCACCCTGCCTCATCAGACGACTGGGTAGCAAAAACGGTCGCAACTAATCGTGCGGTGAGGTAGATCCAATCATGATATTCAAGGATTACTAGTCCGTGGACGGCAGAAATCACCCGAGATCCGGCCCGGTCCGCTCACTCGCTTGTGAGGCTGGGCGCGAGGCTCCCGGTATGACCTTCACCCCGAATCTCGTGCCTGACTAAAGGTTAGGATTCCGAGGCGATCCCGGGCGGAATGGGCGACCAGGATCACCGCCGGCCCGCAGAGCCGGCAAGCCACAACGGGGCAGCGTCCCCTGAGGGCAGGAAAGACGCAGCCCCGTTTTCTTTTTGTTGAGGAATCAGACTTGCCCTGAAGGCGTGGCTCTCGGATCTTCTCATCAGTTGTGGGAGACCGGCACGACGGTTGCTTCCGGGAACTCCGGGAACTCCGGGAACTCCGGGAACTCCGGGGACTCCAGAGGACATCAGGCAAAAAGTTCCGGAACTGTGCGCGATTCCTGATACCGGCCCATCCGGGCCTTCGCTAGGATGACCCGTACTTATGTCATCCCGGCAATCTCCAATAAACGTCACGGACAACATCGGCCCACTCTCCCCCGCCTACAACCGGTGGAAATTGCGCGCCCTTTTTGGGTTCGTCGGCTTCTACGTGTTTGTCTACATGGGCCGATTCGCCCTCTGGCCCGCTGCACCGGTCATCAAAGACGACCTGGGGTTTACACACGTCGAAATCGGCATAATCAACGCCGCCGTCCTGTGGGGATTCGGGTTGGGCGACCTCGTGCATGGACGAATGGCCGAGACCTACGGACTGCGGCTATGGGTAATGCTCGGCGCAATCTCGACCAGCATATTCGCCGTAATCACGAGCTTCGCAAACGGGATCTGGACCTTCGCCATCCCGTGGGGATTTGCCGGCTTCGTCAACGCCACTGCCTGGGCTCCCGGAGTATCCCTGATCACACAGTGGTGGCCCCGCACCCAGCGCGGGCGCGCGCTCGGTGTCGTTGGATTCGGGGCCGGAAGTGCCATGCTCGTGATGTGGCTCGTCACGGGATGGGTCGCGTCGGAGTGGGGCTGGCGTGCTGCCTTCAGGTATCCACCACTGCTGATCGGCATCGCCGGGGTCGTCTATTTCCTGGTCGTCCGGGACCGGCCATCTGACGTCGGGCTGGAGCCGTACGAAGAGGACCCAAATTCATATACAGGCCGCGCGGAAGCGGCTTCGGCCGGCCAGTTAAAAGGATTCGGCCCATACAAAATCCTGTTCACCAACTGGCGCTTTCTGGCCGCATCCCACGTCAAAGGCCTTGAGAACATCGTTCGATACGGGCTGACGACCTGGGTCCCAATCTACTACTTCGAAGAGGGTGGGCTATCGATCGAATCCACGGTGCTGGTGACGGTTGCCCTGCCTGTCGGATACCTGACCGCCCCGCTGTTCTCCGGCTACATCTCTGACAGGTTCCTGGGTAGCCGACGCCGACCCATGACTCTGGCATCTGCGTTTATCAGCGCCGCAGTGTTGGTGATCATCGCGTTCACTCCGGCAAACAACGAGTTTCTCGGAGCATTTCTCTTGCTCATCGGCGGGTTTGCCATGAGCCTCACTCTCATAGCCGCGACCGCCGTCGACATCGGTGGTCGGCACATGGCGGCGACCGCCAGCGGAGTGCTCGACGCCCACGGATACGCTTACGCCGGCGCTCAGGCCCTCATATTCAGCGTCATCCTGGATGCCAGCGGCAGCCCGTGGGAAATCGTGTTTATCGCGATGGCCGGAGTCCGGCTCATCTCGGCCGGAATCATCTGGCTGGTGCGCATCTAAGCCCCGTGTAGACTGCGCCGAGCGAAAGCGCCTTGATGCGACGGTCATGGCAGCTACTTCGTCAGCCAGGGAGGTGTCTGATGCGGATACCACGCACCACGGAAGAGATCACGCCGGAGTGGCTGACCGAAGCGCTACGCGCCGGGGGACACCTGGACGAAGGGCGTGCCGAGTCTGTCCAGTTCGAGCGCATCGGTATTGGACTCGGATTCGCATCACTGGTGGCGCGCGGCGTCGTCCATTACGCAGACAATTCAGGGGATGCGCCAACGACAATCGTCGCGAAGTTGCCGTCCGGTCATGCTGAGACCGATGAACTGGTCACACGCATGGGATTTGCCGACCGTGAAGTCCGGTTTTTCAGCGAAATTGCCCTCAACGTTGGCGTCCCTGTTCCGCGCCATTACTACGCCGACAGCGATCGCTTGACGGGTGAATACGTTCTGTTGCTGGAAGACCTGTCCGAAGCGCGACCTGGCGATCAGGTGAACGGGTGTTCACCGGAAGACGCGGAACTTGTCGTCAGGAATCTCGCAATGTTGCACGCCCGGTGGTGGGAGAGCGGCCAGCTGGATAGTTTGGATTGGCTATTCGCTACGGCAAATCCGGAAACACTTGGAGTGATAGCCGACAACTATAGATCCAACTGGGAGCGGGTCGCTGCGGCAGTCGGCTCCCGATTTCCTGACGGTGTTTACACAATCGCCGAGCGTCTGGGGCCGCATTTCGAGGGAACGATGCGGCCACTCGGTGAATCTCCCGTCACGCTCAATCATGGCGACGGCCGACTCGGCAACCTGTTTTTTCGAGACAACGGTGGGAGTCCCGAAGTCGTACGGATCGACTGGCAGTTGGCATCACAATCCCGTGGCGCAGCCGACCTGGCTTATTTCATCATCTTCAGCTTTTCGCTGGAGGAACGGCGGCGACATGAAGGGGCCCTTCTACACATCTATCACGATGCGCTGGCGGAATACGGAGTCAGCGGTTATTCATTCGATCAGCTGAATGACGACTACCGACTGGGATTGTTCCGCTTTCTGACGATAGGCGTCGGTGCGCTCGCCAACCTCGATATGGACAGCGAGGCCGGTCGAGCCACAATCGAGGCGGGGTTACCACGCCTGACGGGACTGGTCGACTGGGATTGCGGCGCGCTGATCCCGGATTAACGTGGCACTTAGACTGCGTGGGCCGATGAACGTCGTCGACCTACCGACACAGACGGAGAGTTAGACCCCTGGCGATCCCCCGAACGCTGGACGAAATCACGCCCGAATGGCTGTCATCGGTGCTGCGCGTGAGCGTGGATTCGCTGATAGTCGAACCCACAGGAAACGGGTATACCGGTTCCCTTGGACGCCTGACAGTTAGTTATCCGCGCGACTCCGCCACACCCGCCACACTCATCGCCAAACTACCGTCCACAGATTCCCAGATCCGCCGCTACGCCATCGATGATGGCATGTATCGCCGGGAAACCCGTTTCTATCAGGAGCTGGCGGCAGACTCCAGCATCTCTGTCCCGGACTGCTACCACGCGGAATTCGATAATGACTCCGGCGAATTCGTTCTCCTGCTCGAAGATCTGGTCGGACTGGAAGAAGGCGATGAGCTCGCCGGATGCTCATTGGAGCAAGCGGCAAACGTCGTCCAGAGCCTCGCCCGTTTACACGCGGCCCGGTGGAACGACCACCGCGTCAGCACACTTCAATGGCTCGTCGGCCCTGACTCTCCGTCGTCGACCGCCACCGGGCTTCAAAACATCTACGTGGATGCCTGGCAAAAAACGTCGAACACCCTGGCCGAAATTTACCCGGCAGAGACGTATAAAATCGCGGACCGTCTCGGACCCGGACTCGCTTCCGTCCTGCGGACGGCAGAAACAGGGAACCAGGCGCTCAATCACGGCGATGCCCATCTCGGAAACACCTTCTTCCGGGGAGACGAGGCCGTATTCGTGGACTGGCAAAACGTCATGGTAACCAGCCCCGCGCTCGACATCGCTTACTTCGTACAGGGCAGCCTTCCCGTGGAAACGAGGCGCGCTAACGAACGCGATCTGCTCGACATCTACATGGACACGCTTGCCGAAAACGGCGTGACCGGATACAGACAAGACCAGCTGATTCAGGATTACAGGCGAGGCCTCCTGAGAACCCTGATCCCATCGGTGTTGTCGATGGCCAACCTGGACATGACCGCGCCAGAATCCCGCGATCTCGTGGAGACAATCGGCGCGCGCATGATCGGGATTGCAGACTGGGACTGCGGAGCGCTAATCCCGGCCTCATAAAATTGAACCACACACAGACATGGCCTCACCGCCCTCGCGGGTCTATGATTGCGGGCGCGGAATTTCGGCACACTTTTTTCGGTCAGGAGTCCCTTGGCATCTTCGGAAGGTAATGCGACCCCCGGGCTGAGCCTCCTTGAAGCGGCCCGACGCTCCGGTCTCGACATCGCCGAGGCACACGAGCCCGCCGACAAGACCGTCGAGCTAAACGGCCTCAAGTTCCACTACCTTGACTGGGGCAATGACCACCTTCCAGACCTGCTCTTTTTGCACGGAACGGCGCAGCAGGGCCACTCCTGGGACTTCGCTTCGCTGGCGCTGCGGGATCGTTTCCACTGCATCGCCCTCGACCAGCGCGGCCACGGCGATTCCGAGTGGGATCCTGACGGCAACTACGGCGCGCCAACCTACGTTCCGGACGTAGCGGCCTTCGTTGACACGCTCGGTTTGCAGGACTTCGTTATGGTCGGCCACTCGATGGGTGGTCGTAACGCTTATACCTACACATCCGCAAACCCGGACAAAGTCCGCGCCCTGATCGTCGTGGACGCCGGGCCCCGGATGGAAGAGCCGGGCGGCGCACGCGTCCGAAACTTCATGGCCGGACAGAGCCAGTTCGACACGTACGATGATCTCGTCGAGCGCGTCCACTCTTACCTTCCGTCCCGGCCCATCGAACAGTTGCGCGGGAGCCTGGTGCACACGACCCGGCAGTTCCCGAACGGAAAATGGGCCTGGAAGTACGACCCCAACATCCGGCGACCGGTCAACGGCCCGGACGATTCCGAGGAAGCCCGCTGGGAGACGCTCTCAAAAATCACCTGCCCGACCCTCTACGTAATCGGCGGGGACAGTGAGATGCTCACCCCGCCGAGTATCGAGCGCATGCTGGCGGTCATCCCCGGCAGCAAGGCCGAAACGGTGGAGCGGGCGGGTCACCTGGTGGCGGGCGACAACCCGGCCGGATTCCATGCGGCCGTATCGCCCTTCCTGGATTCTTTGACGACATCGGCGTAGTTTCGGGAGCCGTTAACCACGTCGATCTTCGGTAAATCGAGCCCGGCGCATGAGACCGCGGAAGAAGATTCTGCGGAAGGCGCTGAACGCAAACCCAGGCTCTTTCACGGCTGGTGGATCGTCGGCGCCGGCGGCCTCGTCCAGGGTTACGCATCTGGCGTGTTCTGGCAGGGTTTCGGCGCGTTCTTCACGCCTATAGTCGACTCCTTCGGTTGGAGCCGTGGCGCCACAGCCCTGGCGTTATCGTTCAACCGCATCGAGTCTGGCGGGATGTCGATCGCTGTCGGTTATCTGCTCGACAAGTACGGCCCGCGCAAGTTGATGACATTCGGGCTGTTCGTCACCGGGCTCGGCTTCATCGGCATGAGCCAGATGCAGACCCTCTGGCACTTTTATGTCGTCATGGCCGTGCTCACTTTCGGCATGTCGTTCGGGACATTTATCCCCATCGTTGCGACGGTCGGAAACTGGTTCGTTCGAAAGCGAAGCCGGGCGATCGGATTCCTGATGTCGGCCTCCGCGGTCGGCGGTATGACCGCCCCACTCCTCGTGTGGTTCGTCGATACGCTCGGCTGGCGCGACGCGTTGTTATCGGTCGGGATCGGTTTCTGGGTGATCGGGATCCCCGCGATACTCGTGATGGTCCGGCAGCCGGAAGATGTCGGGTTGCGGCCCGACGGCGATCCGGCGCCGCAACGGACGGCCAGCGGGCTTGAGCGACCCGTCATTCCAGAGCGTCGGATTCCAATCTTCACCGCTCTTAAAACGCGGTTCTTCTGGCAACTCGCTGTCGGTACCAGCCTCGGCCACCTGGTCAGTTCTACGACCCTGCTGCACATCGACGCGATGCAGTCGTTCGATATCAGCCGGACCACCGCCGGCATCGCCGTCTTTGGTTTTGGCCTGGGCAGTTTTATCGGCAGGCTGGGATCGGGAATCGTCGGAGATTACTGGGACAAGCGCTACATCATGGCCGCTGCGTTTTACATGCAGATCATCGGGGTACTGGGGCTCGTCTCATTGAACGCCACGATAGGCGGTGTCTTCCTGGGACAGTGGGGCCTCGTGTTCTACGCCGCCTTCTTCGGAGCGGGATTCGGATCAAGTATTCCGGTCAGGATGGCCATGATCGGCGATTACTTCGGCCGGCAAACCTACGGATCAATGCTAGGAATCATGAGCACCGTGAACGCTGTGTTGGGCGCGCTTGGTCCCGTGTTCGTCGGCGTGATGTTTGACGTGACGGACACCTACCGCACGCCGTTCTTGCTACTGCTCGTGGTACTGCTCGCGAGCGGCCCGATGATGCTGACGCTGGAGAAGCCGGCGAGGGTAAAGGCCCGATTCCGCATCGCAGCGCACAAGGCAGATCTCGCCGCCGCCGTCGAGGCCGAGGAAGCCGAAAAGTTTCAGAACTAACGCAGGCCTGTGCTGATCACGTGAATGCTCAGACCGGCCGCAGCCAACCAAGTCCGGACCAAGTCTGGCGCAACCGATAAAGTCCAAACTACGTCTGGTCCCAACGGCAAACCTTCGTCCAGCAAAACCCACCCCACCGCAGCGGATAAGGTCCAGGCCCCGCCTGGCTAAGTCTGGTAGCGGGGGACTTCCGGCACGGCAGCGCCCTTGCAGAAGAACATCTGCGGATGGTCGCGTCTCAGGTTGACGAGCACTCGTTGACCAACCTCGATAGTGAGTAGGTGCGGCATCTGGCAGTGGATGTGAAGACCTGAGTCGAGCCTGACATCGTAGGTGTAGGCCCAGCCCTGGAAGACGCGATCGATCACGACACCCTGGCCTTCTTCCGATGGCGCCAGCACGAAATCATCGGGGCGCGCCATCACCTCGAGCGATGCGTCCTCGGGCGGCTCGAACCCCGGGACGGCGCGGGCCGGACCGGCCTCGGTGACGAGACGGGTTCCGAGCGCTTCGACCGGCAAGAAGTCCGCCATGCCCATAAACCGGGCGACCACGGTCGTGGCGGGCCTGTGAAATACCCGTTCTGGAACGTCCACCTGCTCGATACGGCCGCCGACCTGCACGCCCACGAGATCGCCCATGAAGAGCGCTTCCTGCTGGTCATGCGTCACGAACAAGGTAGTAGTCCCGGCTGCCTTCAGGATCTCCCGGATTTCGGCCCGGACGCGTTCCCGCAGACCGGCATCCAGGTTGGAAAACGGCTCGTCCAGGAGCAGTACGTCTGGACTCGATGCCAGCGTGCGTGCCAGGGCGACCCGCTGTTGCTGTCCACCCGATAGCTCGCTCGGCAGCCGTTTGCCAAGCCCCTCCAATCCCACAAGTTCCAGTACTTCCTCGACGCGCTCGGTCCGGCCCTTTCGTTCGAGGCCGTACCCGACATTCGCCTCGACCGTCATGTGCGGAAACAATGCGTAATCCTGGAACACGATGCCGACGCTGCGCTTGTCCGGTCCCGTGTGCAGCCAGCTGGACGCCACCAGTTCTCCGCCGATCTCGATACGGCCGGTATCGAGCGCTTCCAGTCCGGCGACCATCCGCAACACGGTGGTCTTGCCACATCCACTCGGCCCGACGAGCGCGAGTATCTGCCCGCGTTTAACCTCGATATCAAACTCTTCGACCGCGACGACATCGCCGAACGTCTTACTGACGCCCGCACAGCGAAGAGCGACGTCGGTAACGGCGCTGTCGCGCCGCTTTCTCCTGATGCCGGTTATTCCAGTTAATCCAGTTATTCCGGGCAGCCCGATCAATTGCTTGACCTTTCACGTAAAACCAGGAACGCCATCGGGGCGGCTGACGCCAGAATCAACAGCAGCGACGGAGCGGCAGCGCGGGCGAAGAAAGCCTCTTCCGCGGCGGTCCAGATCGAAGTCGCAAGGGTCCGAGATTCTATCGGCCCGAGGATCAAGGTAGCAGGAAGTTCCTTCATCGTGAGCAGGAACACCATGATCGCGGCCGCCGCCAGCCCGGGCCGTATTACTGGCACCGTCACGGTCAGGAACGCGTTGATTCGGGAACGGCCGAGGCTCATCGCGGCCTCTTCCATTCTCGGGTTGACCTGGAGCAGCGAGGATCGGATTGACCCGACCGCCACCGGCAGGAAAAGCACGACGTAGGCGAACACCAGCAGGTAAACGGTCTGGTAGATGTCCGTGGCGTACCTGATCCCGAAGAATACGAGGCCGAGACCGACGGCGATCCCGGGCATCGCAAAACCGACGTAAGAGAACCGCTCCAAACCCGCCGAGAGCAAGCCCGGACGCCGGACCGAAAGTACGGATATGGGCACGGCGGCGATAACGGTGGCGATGGCGGCGGCCATCGAATACTGGACGGAGTTGTACGCCGCTCCCCAGTCGAACAGTGCGGACTCGCCGGCGTTTATTCCTCTCCCGAGCCAGAAGACGAGCACGAAGACCGGTACCCCGAGCGCCAGCAGCGTGACGAGACTCGAAAAGACGAACGCGGGGGTTCGCCAGCGACCAAGCCGGACAACCCGGCGCTCCCGCCGGGCGGCGTTTGCCCCGGCGTAGTAACGGGCACGACGGCGAGCGGAAGCCTCGATCAGGATCAAACCCACCGCGACGCCAAGCAGCACGAGCGATAGCGCGGCAGCGCTGGCCCGGTTGAACGCGCTGTTGTACTCGTTGAAAATCACCCGGGTGAAGGTGTCGTACTGGAGCAGGGCCACGGCGCCGAAGTCGCTCAGGGTGTAGAGCGCAACCAGCAGCGCGCCCGCGCCGATCGCCGGGTACAGCAGGGGCAGTGTCACCCGTCGGAAGGTCTGCCAGCGGGATCGGCCCAGCGACCACGACGCCTCTTCCATCTCTGGTTCGAGGCGCCACAGGGTCGCCCGGACGGTCAGGAACACGTATGGGTAGCTGAGCAAGATCAGGACCACGGTCGCGCCCGTGAGACCGTACAAATCGGGGAGACGTTCGACGCCAAACGGACCTTCAAGCCAGCCCTGGAGCAGCCCTTTTGGCCCGAACGCCGATATAAAGGCCAGCGCGCCCACGTAGCTGGGTATGGCCAACGGCAGCACCGACGCAACGACCCACGCGCGTCGGAACGGCAGATCAGTGCGAACGGTAAGCCATGCCAGCGGTATGGCGATCAGCACCGATCCCAGGGTCACGAGGACGATCAACTGGATCGAGCGCCAGAGGATGGCCGCCGTATCGGCGTCGAATATCGATTCGACGGCCGCGTCGCCTGAGTCTGCGGCGCGAGCGGCCAGGTAAACGACGGGCAATGCCGCGGCGCCCGCCACCGCGATGGCGGCCAGCCATAACGACAGCGGTTCACGCCTCAGCCAGGGCGGCAGCAACCTGCGGGGCGTCCAGATGGCTCCGGACGGCAGGGGAAGCTGCTCACCGATTACCCGGGGACCGTTCATGGCAAAGCGCCGACCTCGCGTAGAAGGTCTTGCGTCGCCGCCAGATCGCCCAGGTCAGACACGTCGATGTCCGGCGTATTCAGGTCGGATAGCTCGGGCAGCAACTCAGCGCGAGGCACGCCGTCGATCAACGGGTATTCGTAGGTCTCCTCGGCGAAGTAGTTCTGGGCATCTGCGCTCAGCAGGTAGTCCAGGAAACGCTCCGCTTCTGTGACGTTGTCCGCCGTTTTCAGGATCCCGACACCGGTGACCAGCACGGCCGAGCCGGGTCCACCTCCGGGGAGGAAGTAGTTACGGGCGGCAAAACCTTCTCCCTCTTCCGCCAGGAAGCGGTGGAGATAGTAATGGTTCACGAACCCGACCTCGATCTCGCCGGAACCGGCGGCGGCGACGGTCGGCGTGTTCTTGGCGTAGATGCGGGGTTCGTTTGCCACGATTCCTTCGAGCCAGGTCCGTGTCCGTTCCTCGCCCCAGATGAGGCGCATACCGGTGACCATCGCCTGGAATGATCCATTGGTCGGAGCCCAGCCGATTCGTCCTTTCCACGCAGGATCGGTAAATCCGTCGAGCGTCTCCGGCAACTCTTCCGGGGAGAGCCTGTCCGTGTTGTACACGACCGTGCGTGCACGACCCGATACGCCGACCCAGAGGTCGTCCGGCGAACGCGCCCAGTCAGGAACCCGGCCCGTAAGGTCACCTGAAAGGGGTTTGACCAGCTCAATGACCGAGCCAAGCCCACCCGGGTCCTGGGCGAAGAAGACATCGGCGGGCGAGCGATCCCCTTCTTCCAGGAGCGTTGCGGCCAGCGCACCGGTTCCGGCGTAGTTGACTTTCGCGTCGATCCCGGTCGCGTCCTCGAAGCGCTTGATCAGCGGGTCAACCAGTGACTCGCTCCGGCCGGAGTAGATAACAAGTTCGGAATTTCCTGATTCAGCTTCTGTTTCCGCAGAGGCGCTTTCACTTTCGTCTTCCGATGAACATGCGACCGCCAGGATCAGAATGGTTGCCAGGCCCAGCAGCAACAGAAACGGGCGCCGGGCCAGAGGATTCGAATTTTCGGTTGTCATTCCTCGCAGTGAAGCCTTTCGTAACGGGAGCCGAAAGCGCCTTTGCGATGATGCGGACGCAAGAGCGCTCGGTCCGGGTCGATCGAATTCAGCACGTCGTCTGAACCCTTCATATTTCGATAAATGCCTGGCATGTACGCACAATTTCGTGCTTGTGCATATACGATTTTGAAACTTCGTACGTGCGAAGTCAAATGAGGAGATCGTGAATATATTGATTCTCACACAGCTCTCATATACACCATCAGGTAAAGCTAATCCAAGCGTAGTTCGTATACACGAATCAATTTGTTCGTCGATGCATATCATGATCCCTCCATCATGGAGAATCGCGACGCGCATCTTGCTTTAACGGCCAACGCGTTGAATAAGCGGCGCCAGCCGCTCCCGGGTTCAATGTGGATCCCGCCTGTGCCCCTAAACGAGTTGGAAGGGCGGCGCCATTATTGGCAGGCTGACATGGATCAAAAACGGCTCGTCCAGCGCCAGGGCTTCCTGCAACGCGGCCTTCAAGCCAACAGGCGTGTCCACGCCCTTCGAGCGGATGCTGAACGCCGCAGCAAGCGTGTCCCAGTCCGGGTTGAAGAACTCGGTTCCTATCTCGCGGTCCCCGTATCGATGCTCCTGATCCCACCGGGAGGCCCCGAAGGCGCCGTTGTCGAACACCACCACCACGAGGTTGATGCCGTGCTGTTTCGCCGTCGCCAATTCCTGCGGGCTGTACATGAAGCCCCCGTCGCCACAGAGGGCGACCACCGGCCGATCACCCGCCGCCATTTTGGCTCCGAGGGCCGTCGGGAAGCTGAAGCCGAGGTTGCCGAAGTAGCCGGAGGTGATGAACTCGCCGCCCTCCCGCACATCGTAGGCGATGTGACTCCAGTAGCCGATATTGGTCATGCCGGCGATCAACACAGCGTCGTCCCCGGTAGCTTCCCTGACGGCGTTGACCCATGCCAACTGAACGGGCGCAGCGTCATCGAGGAAAGCCTGCAACTTCTCGCGGTACACCGACGCGCGTTCACCCGCCGAACCATCGCCCTTATCCACACCACATCCCTGGAGAGCATCGCAGACCGCCGAGATGCCTGCTTTGGCGTCCGCCTGAATGGCGATCGTGGTGCCGTGGTCCTTATCGAGCTCCCGTTGATCGACATCGATCTTGATGATCGTCTGCCCGTCCTTCGCCTTGAACCCGGGCACCATGAACCGCGTCCCAGCGACCAGGATCACATCGGAATCGGCGAGCAGCTCTCCGCTGACCCCGATCTGGGCGTAATGCACACCCACGTACTGCGGATGGCCTGCTGGAACGCTGCCTTTTGCCTGCTGCGTTCCGACTATCGGAGCATCCAGCATCTCGGCCATCGCGGCGACCTCCGGTCCCGCCTCCGCACGCAGAACCCCACCCCCGATAACGATCGCTGGCTTCTCAGCACCGGCAAGCGCTTCGGCGGCGCGGGCGACAAGGTCATCCGCGGGTTGCTGCGCCGCGTAAAGCTCGGCCTCTATGATCTCGACCTCACCCGTGGCGGCGAGGATGTCCGGCGGGATCTCCAGTTCCACGGGCCGCGGCCGGCCGGTAGTCATCTGCTTGAACGCCTCGTGGATCGCGCCCGGGATCTCCGAAACGGACGACACCCGTGTGTTCCATTTGACGATGGGCTTGAAAACATCAAGCTGTTCCTCGACCTCGTGCAGTTGACCTTCGCCTTTGCCGAGCGAACCGCTGGCTATCTGGCCGGAGATGAGCAACACGGGCGACGAAGCGGCGTAGGCCGTCCCGACCGCCGCGGTGGCGTTCAAAGCGCCGGGACCGGGGACGACGAGGGCCACGCCGGGTTTACGTGCGACGCGGGCGTATCCGTCCGCCATGTAGGCGGTTGTCTGCTCATGCCTGGTGCTGATTAGCCGGATTGACTGGCTGTCATGGAGTGCGTCAAACGCCGCCATGATCTGGACGCCGGGGAGCGCAAAAACCGTGTCCACGCCCTCCGCTTCAAGCGATCTGCGAAGTGCTTCTGCGCCGGTCATCTCGGGCATGTTGGGGTCTTTCTTATCTGGTGGAGGTGGTAGCCGACGGCATTGTAGGCCGGGAAAGACTGCATCCGACGCGCCCACTGCATTCTGAAGGCCACGACCCACACATTGCGGCGATCCGTACAATCCACTGGCCGAGGGCCACCGAGAGGAAATTGTTGTTGACTTCACATCCGTCCGGCGAAGGCCTGCCCGCCGGCAAATTGCCGGGTGAGCTGCTGGCGCGCTTGCTATCCAGGATCCAGCGTGACGATCCGCGGGTGATCGTCGGGCCGGGTGTCGGCGAGGATGCGGCGTTCGTCGACTTCGGCGAAACCCTGCTCGTCGCGAAAAGCGACCCCGTGACCTTCGCGACCGATCTGATCGGCTGGTACACGGTGCAGGTAAACGCCAACGATGTTGCGTGTTGCGGTGCGGTGCCGAAGTGGTTCCTGGGAACGGCTTTGCTGCCCGTAGGCACCACGCCGGATCAGGTGGAACGCATATTCGACCAGATCTCGGATGCTTGCGACGCGCTCGGCATCACGATGATCGGCGGCCACACCGAGATGACGCTCGACCTGCCGCGCCCGATCGTTGCCGGGACGATGCTGGGTGAGGTGACAAAAGGCGAAGAGGTGATGACGGCGGGCGCACGCCCTGGTGACCGCGTGATCCTGACCAAGGGGATCGCCATCGAGGGAACGTCACTTCTCGCACGTGAGATGCGTCCGCAACTCGAGCTTGCCGGGGTTCCGGCGGGCGTGATCGACCGGGCAGCAAACTACCTGTACGAACCCGGGATCAGCGTAGTCCCGGAGGCGCGCATCGCACATGCCGCCGGGGGTGTCACGTCGATGCACGACCCGACGGAGGGCGGGCTGGCCACGGCGCTGGCCGAGCTCGCGACGGCATCAAGCACCGGGGTCGCGATCGACGGAGACGCCGTCCCGATCCTGCCGGAAGCGGCGGAGCTTTGTGCCGCGCTCGGGGTCGACCCGTGGGGACTCATCTCGTCCGGCGCCTTGCTCATTACGGCCCGGTCGGAAAGCGCCGCAAAGATAGTCGATGCCGTAACCGCGGCAGGGATCCGGGCGACCGATATCGGCGAGATCAGGCCGGTCGGCGAAGGGCTACTGCTACGCCGGGAGGGCGTTGAAACGCCCCTCCCTGCGTTCGAGCGGGATGAACTTGCGCGCGTGCTGGGAGAATAGACCGGGATTCCCGCGTAGTCAGGGCCACTTGGTGTCACTTGCCAGACATCGTAAAATCAGATGATTCTTGACGAGAAGTTGACCTAAGACGCCCATGCCAGCCACAACGCTCCTGACAAAGATCGACTCCTACCTCGCGAATGATCGCGCGGAGTTTGTGCGAGACGCGCTGGATTTCGCTACGACCGCTCACTCCGGCCAGGCCCGTCTATCCGGGGAGCCGTACGTGGAGCATCCGATCGCCACGGCTGAATTCCTGGCCGAGCGCCGCATGGACGCCACCACGCTCGCCGCCGCGTTGCTACACGACGTGATCGAAGATTGCGAAATCACCCGGGCGCAGATCGAAGACCAGTTCGGCGACGAGGTCGCGAAGCTGGTCGATGGCGTGACCAAGATGAACTCGATCGACGTACTGACGCGCGGGGAGCGGGTCAGTACGCCGGTCTTTGCGCTCGACGGTGAAAACCAACTGGATGAGCGAACAGCACGGCAGGCCGCCAGCATGCGCAAGATGCTCGTGGCGATGGCCGAGGATGTCCGCGTCGTCTTGATAAAGCTGGCTGACCGGCTTCACAACATGCGGACGTTAGATGCGCACACCCATGACCGCCGCATCGCCATCGCCCGAGAAACGCTCGAGATCTACGCTCCACTGGCGCATCGGCTCGGCGCATGGGACCTGAAATGGCGTCTCGAGGATGAAGCATTCCGATACCTTCAGCCGCGACAGTACCGCTCCGTTTACAGGTTGATCAATCGCAAGCGGGCCGAACGCGAGGAGTACACCCAGCGCGTCATGAAGATACTTCAGGACGCACTCGACGAGCACGATATCCCCGCCGAGGTTCACGGCCGCCCGAAGCATCTGTACAGCATCTACCAGAAGATGCGCCGCTACGGCGAGCAGGGCCGCCAGTTCAACGACATCCAGGACCTGACGGCCCTCCGGGTGCTGGTCGGGTCAGAGGAAGAATGCTATCGCGTCCTGTGGATCGCCCATCGCCTGTGGCGGCCGGTCCCGGGCCAGTTTGACGACTATATCGCCAGTCCCAAAGAGAACCTGTATCAGTCCATCCACACCTCCGTCATGTGTGAAGAAAACGCTCCCGTAGAAGTGCAGATCCGCACGCGCCAGATGCATGATCTCGCCGAAAACGGCGTGGCTTCTCACTGGGCGTACAAAGAAGAGGGCGATCCGAACGCCGACGATAATTTTGAGCAACGAATGTCCTGGCTCCGGCAGATCCTTGACTGGCAGAAGGAGTTGGAGGGGGACAGCGAGTACCTGGACACGGTGCGGACCGACATCCTTCGCGACCAGGTGTATGTCTACACGCCGATGGGCGAAATCAAGGAGTTGCCGGGCGGTTCTACTCCGCTGGACTTCGCGTATCGTGTTCACACAGACCTCGGCCATCACACCGTCGCCGCCACGGTCAACGGACAACTGGTACCCCTCAATACGGTGCTGGAAAACGGCGACACGGTGGAAATCCGCAAGTCACGCAGCGTGCGCGGGCCAAAAATGGACTGGCTGAACCCGGATCTCGGCTACATGGTGACGGCGAGCGCCCGCGAAAAGGTGCGCACATGGTTCCGTCGGCGGCGCCGTGAGGAGAACGTCCAGCGAGGACGTGAGTTGCTCCGGAGGCAGGTAACACAACTCCGATCGTCGACGCCGGAAGAAGAGATCGCGGCAACACTGATGTTCGAGTCGGCCGACGAACTTGCTGAGGCGCTTGGAAGCGGGACGCTCCAACCGTCGGATGTCGTACGCGGACTGGTGGATATCGCCGGCGAGCCCGACCTGGCGCCCCCCAGGAGCGACGACGATTCCCCGCGCCACGGCGTGGTGGTCCTGGATTCTGATCAGACGGTCACCAGGCTGGCACGTTGCTGCTCACCGGTGTACGGGGACGCAATCACCGGATACACGACCCGCGAACGGGGCGTGACGGTCCATTTGCAGACCTGTCCAAACCTGCGCGCCCGCCTGGAGCCTGAGCGAACCGCCGAGGTCGCATGGGGCCACCTGGAGGAGAGATATCCGTCACGGCTCAAGATAGACGCGTGGGATCGCGTCGGCCTGTTGAGAGACCTGACGGCCGTGGTGTCCCGGGAGCAGGCCAACATCCACCGTATCCATTCCAGTGAGCAGCCGACTGCCGGCCGTTCGACGGTCGAACTCACGGTGTACACTAGTGGGGTTGAGCAGTTGACCAGATTGTGCGCAAGACTGGATGCGGTCCCCGGCGTGCAATCGGTTCAGAGGCAGGGAGCCGGGTAGACCAGAACCGGCAACCGTGATACTTGAATTCACATGAGCCGGGTTCGCATATACAGCGGCCCGGCACGCGATCCGGCGCAGGGCGCCGGGTTTTTTCTGAGGAGAACTGACGAATAATGCCCGCAGCGAAGGCCCGAAGGGTCGCTGAGCGAAAAGCAGCACGAAATCGACCCATCCGAACACTGGCTCGAAACAGGGTTGCCGACGCACGTGCAGCGATCGAGGCCGACCCGTCGTCGGAAGAGGCCGTAACGGCCGTAGCCGCCGCGAAGAGCGCTCTCGCAGTGGCCGCGAGCAAGGGCGTGGTTCACAAGAACAACGCAGCACGCCGCATCTCCCGCCTGGCCCGTCACCTGAACCGGGCAAAGGCAAGCCAGGACTCTTAGACTCTTGATCCGGGTACACACGGCACTCTGATGCAGCCCGATCACGGACATTCGCCGGGTCCGGCGCCCGGTGAGCCCAGGACTCATTACGCCTGGAGTGTTCATCACCCGTACAAAGGCGTGGAAAACCATGTCGCAGTAGAGGTTCGCCCACATTTCGGATTCGTCCGGCACTGGCGATTTGTCCTTCCTAGCGACTACGAAGGAGTGGTGGAATGGGGCGTCGGAAGTCCGAACGGGCAGCCGATCGGAGATCGTCTTCGGGGCGAGGCGAGCGGCGGTCCGACGCAGTTGCTGAACGGGCCGGATGTTGTGTGGTTCGGCGCCGCCGAGCGGCTTTCCGCATCATCTCGTTCCGCCTACCTGGTTTTCAACGACCCGCCGCCTCACTACGTTTCGTTCGGTGAAGCGGACGGCCCGGACGATCCCCCGGAGTCTCTCGAAGGCATTTCTTTCGGCGATTCGCACGACCATGTGGCAGACGCCCACTCCGGTCACTCCCACGGCGAGCATGATCACGACCACTCAGGCCACGATCACGCGGGTCACGGGCACGATAATCCGGGCCATGAGCACCCGGGTCACAACCATGCCGGACATGATCACGGCCCGGGCGGCCACTGACCTTCAGCGATCTCCGTACGAGCGTCTGGCAATCAGATTCCCAGCGCGACGTTTGATTCTGGCTGGCGCGGCGCTCGCTTTCGTGGCGCTCGTCGGATGTGGCAGTTCAACGGCAATTCCGCCGGAAGTTCCCGCCGTCACCACGGCCGTGGTGACGGCGTCAGCGAAGTCAGCCGCACCAACTCCGGATGTCGCGTTCATCACTCCGATTCCGCCATCGTTTCCGACTCCCGGCAACCTCCTGGCTGCGACGGTATCACCGTCGCAGCTTCCTCCCCCAACCGCCTCGCCGTCGGTCACGGCAGTCCCCACGCCCACCATCTCCACCCGGGCGTCTGCCGTGGCTCAACCGACGGCTATGAAACCGGTTACGCCAACGGAGTCACCGTCCCCGGTTCCGCCGACGAGCACGAGTCCCCCGGTGCTGTCGACATCCACAGCGACACCTGATCCGGTGCAGCCCACCGCGACTCGTTTGGCCACAGCGAGTCCGGTCTCCTTGCCGACGCCCACGCCCACGGTGGTTCATGTAGAAATAACCTGCATCTTCTTTGACGGAGCCGTTCCAACTTCAGAGTCAGACGAGTACGTCGAGATACTGAACGCGGGTGGCGCGGCGGCTGATATCGGCGGATGGACGCTCACCGATATAGCGGACGGGACGCCGGTATTCGCGTTCCCGGCGACGATCATTCCGCCGGGTGAGTCGATTCGTGTTTATACCGACGAGATACATCCGGAATCTGGCGGTTTTTCGTTCGGACGCGGCGCCAGCATCTGGAACAACGGCAGCCCCGATGCAGCCGGTTTACACGATCTTTCCGGCGCGCTCGTCAGCCGGAAAAGCTATCCGCCCGGTTGCCAGACACCGCCCTAAGCAGTGCCACGGCCGCGTTGACACGTTTACAGGGCATTGCTAGATTTCAGAACATTAGTGCGGAATGTGCTCGGCAAACGCCGGGGGACGCCACTTCGCCACAGGGCAGCCCACGGACGGATCAACAGATGCGAGAGCTCTCCGATCGACAGCAGCTAATGCTCGGCTTCATAGAGGAATTCATGGACGATTACGGCTATCCGCCGACGGTCCGTGATATCCAGTCCGGCTGTGACATCAGCTCCACCTCGGTAGTGGACTACAACCTGAAAGCCCTGATCCAGAAGGGCTTCATCAACCGCGATGCCGAAGTATCCCGGGGGCTTCAGCTTGTCCAGGGAAGCGGTCGCCGCGCCGAGTTGCCTGACACGGTTGCGGTGCCCCTGCTCGGCACTATCGCAGCCGGTGACCCGTTCCCCCTGCCGACCGCCGACGCGCAGGGCGCGGAGACGATCGACCTCCCGCAGTCGATTACGGGCCCGGGTGAAAACCTGTACGCTCTGCGGGTCAAAGGTGAATCGATGGTCGACGCCCTGATCGCCGATGGTGATCTTGTGGTGATGGAGCAGACGAGCAGGGTCGAGAACGGCCAGACGGCCGCGGTCCGGCTGAAGCTGGAAGATGAAACCACCTTGAAACGGTTCTATCGGGAGGGAGAGAAGATCAGACTCCAGCCCGAGAACAGCCAGATGGACCCGATCATGTGCGATGCGAGCAATGTTGAGGTGTTGAGCCGGCTAGTAGCCGTGTGGCGTTTCATCGGGTAAACCTCACGAGTATTACGCGCCCTGAATCTGGGACGGGCGTATACTTGCTATCGGCACGGACGTTCATTAAGCCTCAGTCGGGTCACGATTGTGTGCTCCGCAGAAATCCGTAATCGCCGGGAGTAGCGCGAGATGCCAAGCATCGGCGGACCCGAACTTATAATCATCCTCCTGATCGTCGTGATCGTGTTCGGCGTTGGACGCCTTCCCGAGGTCGGCGGTGGACTGGGCAAAGGCATTCGAGAGTTCCGGCGCTCGGTGACCGGCAAGGGCGACGACCCTGCCGAGGAAGCCGACGAGACCGAGAAGGACAACGGCGCCGCGTAATAGCGACAGGTCCAACCGGCAATTAAAGACCCGCCTCGTGAGACGGGTCTTTTTGTTTGCGGATCACCGGGAGTGATCGATACCGGCTAACGGCCGACTTCGGACTCGACCTCACTGCGACTCGCACGCCTTGACCCCATTCGTGCAAGCCAGTAGCCGATCTCGTACATGACGATGATCGGCCCTGCCACCAGCGACTGGTTCAACGGGTCGAACGTCGGGGTGATCATCGCCCCGGCCACAAAAGCCAGCACCACGACCCATTTGCGTTTGCTTGCGAGCCACCTGGGCGTGACCACGCCGATCTTGGCGAGGAAGAAGATCACTATCGGCAACTCGAAGATGAGGCCAAGCCAGAACAACAGCCGGGTGACGAGCCCCACGTACGAGCTGATCCGGATCAACGGCGTCGCAATGTCGCCGCCAAAGTTCAGCAGGAAGTTGATGGCAGGAGGAAGCAGAACGTAATAGCCGAACGCCACCCCCAGTCCGAACGAAACGATGCTTGCGGGCATCAAAACCCACAGCCATCTACGTTCGTTCGGCTTCAAACCCGGGGACACAAACCTGACGATCTGGAACAGCATGAACGGCGTGGTTGCCGCGATCCCGACAAGAATTGACACCTTCGCTACTGTGCCCCAGAACTCGGTCAGGTCCGTGAAGATCGCCTGACCATCTGTGAACCTGTTCAGATCTTCGGCCGGTTCAAGCAACCAGCGGAGGATATGGCGGTGGAAAACGAATGCCGTCGCCGTCGTAACGACAAAAAACAGAACGATCCGGATGATGCGCCGTTTGAGTTCCCTGAAGTGATAAGAAAACGGATGACGCGGATCGTTCACGCAGATCCCCCGGGCGAAGCCGACGAATCCTCGCCATCCCTTGAAACGCTCGGCGACACGCCTGGCCCTTCCTCATCGGAATCGTCATCCTGGTCCGTCACTGTCTGCATCCGGCCCCGCGGTCGGCTCACCGCCCCTGCCGGCGGCGCATGCGGTCCGGCGTCGGATGCCCTCGACGACGCCGTCCCAGATTTTGTGGCGTCCGAGGTGTCTGACGTGTCGTCATCCTCATACTCCTCCATCACCATCTTCGTGAACTTGTCCCGCTCCACCTTCAACTCACGGAAAATCTTGCCGGCTTCGCGGCTCGTTTCGATCATCTTTTTCGGGCCAAGCAGGAAGAACGCCAGCCCGGCGATGACGATAAGCTCAAACCCGCCGATACCGAAGAAGTTCACGGCCGAACGCTCACGGTGTTCACGGGCTCCGAACAGTCGTCGCATTGGACGTCCGGATTCATGCCGGCTAGTTCAAAAAGCTCGCCCGTCAGGCACAACGGCAGCCCGACTACGTTCAGGTAACAGCCCTTGATTCGCTCGGCCGGGCTGAAGAGCCGGTCCTGGATGCCGTAGCTGCCCGCCTTGTCGAGCGGCAGCCCGGAGCGCACGTAATCGGCGATCTCCCTGTCGTCCAGGTCACGGATCCGCACGTCTGTGGAAGACCATCCGGAGGATTTTCCGAGCGGACCATCCAGCGCCACCGCAGTGACGACGCGATGAGCCCGGTCACGTAGCCGATGCAGCGTTGCTACCGCATCTTCCGGTCCGGAAGGCTTGCCAAGCACTTCGCCATCGATCACTACTATCGTGTCCGCCCCCAGCGTGACGGCGTCGAGCGATATGCGTGAAGCGAAGGCCGCCTTTTCGGATGCAAGCCGCAGTGCCCACGCCTCGGGTGTGCCGTCCGCGGGCGTGCGATGTTCCGAGATATCCGTGGGACGAGCGTCCGTCTTGATTCCCACCGAGGCCAGTATTTCGGCGCGACGAGGCGATCCGGACGCCAGCACAAGGTGCGGCATGTTTCCGGTCCTTACGCGATGTAGCGGGCGATTGGACGGCGTCGGGGGTTCAATCATCGTGCTTCGATGATACGCCGAGGCGACTTGAGTCGCCGCCCCGGCGGCGTATGAAAGCCGTGTAAGAAAGTCACTCCTTGCGACGCAGAAATGACGCGTTTTCGATATGCCGGGTCTGCGGAAACATGTCTACGGGCTGTATCTCTTCGAGGACAAACGGACCGTCCACAAGAGCCGCCAGGTCACGGGCCATCGACTCAACATCACAGGAAACGAGCACCACGCGATCGGGAGCAAGCCGCCCGACCGCGGTGATCACGTCCGGGTGGCAGCCCTTGCGAGATGGATCGAGTATGACGGCGTCCACGTGAGAATCAAACTCGGACAGCACGGTCTCCGCCCGGCCGAGGACCATCTCCACATTGTCCAGTCCCTCTGCGTTTCGTTCCCCATCGGCTACGGCGGACGGAGAATCCTCGATGGCGATCACCTTGCGCGCATAGGGCGACAACAAAACGGCAAACACGCCCACACCCGCGTAGGCATCGATCAGGACCTCCCGGCCGGATAGCTCCAGCCGGTCCCGGATCATCTGCACCATCCTTTCCGCCTGTGCGGTGTTGACCTGGAAAAAGGACGATCCGGCGATCCGAAACTCTCGTCCAAGCATCGATTCGCGCAGGTGCTGGCCGCCGGATGCGATATCAAGTCCTTCGCCCTTGAGTTCCGGCTGGACCAGGCGATCGCCCGTCCCGGCGCCAACTCGCACCGAGAACTGCGTCATGCCCTTTACCCGTTTCTGGGTGGCCGCGAGGACTTCGTTGATCGAATCGTGCATAAGCAGGCATCTGTCTACCGGCACGAGCGAGCGCGTGATGGCATTGACGTACCCGACCTCGCCGAATTTTCGGCCGACACTGAATCGGGCATGGTTGCGGTAACCAAGTTGTCCGGGAGCGGGAAGCGTCGGCAGCACCCGCGCGTTTTTCACGGACGCATCGGACGCAAGGGCATCCGTCACCATGTCCCGTTTGAACTGGAGTTGCCTGTCATAGCTAACGTGCTGCCACTGGCACCCGGTACACAAAGCGGCGTAGCGGCATTCCGGTTCGATGCGGTCGGGTGAGGCTTCCGCCACCGCCACTACGCGTACGCCGAGGTGTTCCGGGAAGCGCCGCAGGATTTCAACCGTGACGGTCTCGCCCGGGATGCCACCCTCAACCAGCACCTGGAAGCCCTCGTGTTCCGCCCACAACTCACCCCGCTCGTTCATCGGCCCGAGCACCAGGGCGAAGGTGTCGCCCCGGTCTATGCCGAGTTCATCCGTGGGCCACGGGCCTTTATACCTGCGCCGGCCTCTGGTTCTGTTTCTCGCTCGAGGGGAGGCCAATTCGACTCAAATCGTGACCGATGGGTGTGCGACCGGTTTCCGGAAGCAACCATGCTACCGCTGCCTCGCCCAAAAGCCGATGGTGTTCGATAGTCGTTGGCCCGTTTGATATGCTTTCCGTTCGTAAGAATGATAAAGCTGGCGATAGATCTGTCCGTTCAGATCGCCACCGGAGACGGATATTTGGTAGTCGATTCCGGGAACACCGGCAGGAAAGTTGAACGCCGGCTCCCCGAGTGGTTCAAGGTCCCGATGCCGGCCGGAGAAAATTTCTCCGACCTGAAAAAGCGTATGCGAGGGGCAAGCCTGCACACGGTCTGCGAGGAAGCCGCCTGCCCCAACATCGGGGATTGCTGGGACCGGCGCACGGCGTCGTTCATGATCCTGGGCGACACCTGCACCAGGGCCTGCTCATATTGCAACGTGAAGACGGGTCGGCCGACCGAGACCGACTGGGCGGAGCCGTTCCGGCTGGCCCAGACGATAAAAGACATGGAACTCAAGTACGCCGTCATCACCTCGGTCGATCGGGACGACCTCGAAGACGCCGGTTCGACGATATTCGCGATGACGATCAAGGCAGTCCATAAATCCACGCCGGGCTGCAAGGTCGAGGTGCTCATACCAGACTTCGGGGGCGACCGGGAGTCACTCCAGAGAGTTATGGACGCCCGGCCCGAGGTGCTGAACCACAACATCGAGACCGTCAGGCGCGTGTTCCGCAAGGTCCGGCCGGCGGGGGATTACGACCTGTCGCTTGAACTCCTGAGGCGTGCGAAAGAGATGCGACCGGATGGAGTGACCAAGTCCGGGATGATGGTCGGACTCGGCGAGACGATGGACGAGGTGTTCGAGACGATGGGGGATCTGCGCGCCAACGGTTGCGATCTGCTGACCGTCGGCCAGTACCTCCGCCCGTCCAAACGGCACCACCCGATCATCCGGTTTTACAACCCGGCCGAGTTCGAAAGGATTCGTGAAGCGGGCGAGGCGATGGGTTTCAGCCACGTCGCATCGGGCCCGCTGGTGCGATCGTCCTATCATGCCGACGAGCAGCACGAAGCGTCTCTCGCCAGCCCGTAGAGTCACGGCGTTGGACGTGGTCCCTTCTCCAACACACGAGCGAAGTAGCGCATCCACAGGCCGAATACGAGAAACGGCATGGATAACACCCCCGAAACCGTACTGCCCACCAGGCTCGGCCCGATTCGAGTCCGCCACCCTGAGGGAACCTTCGTCCCATCGGAGGCCAGCCGGATCGCCCTGGTTGCGATCGGAACACACCAGGAGTTGCTCCACGGCAACGGCATCGATTGGGGCAGTGGAAGCGGATGCCTGGCGATCGCGACGTCGAAAGTGCCTGCGGTGCGAAAGGTCACCGGCCTGGAACTCTCCGATGTCGGCGTAACCGCCGCTCGCGCAAACGCCCTCGTCAACGATGTGTCTGAGAAAACCCGGTTCATCGCGGCGAACTCGTTCGCGCCCGCGTCGGACGACGATGCGAAGACGCTCGATAGTCTCCGGGGCCACACAGACTTCCTCATCGCCAATCCGCCTTCGAGCGAGGGTGACGGGTTCGAGTTTTACCGACGCGTGCTGAGAGAGGCGGGGGAGTTCCTCGTAGACGGCGCGCCGGTCTTCATGACCACTTCCATCCAGTACGGCACGAAGCGGGTGGAAGGGCTGGCCCGGGAGTGTCCGGGATTCAGTTACGAGGGAATCCTGGCAAGTACGGACTGGGTCCCGTTTGACCTGGATCGCCCGGACCTGATGCATTGCCTTGAGCTTTACGCGCAAGTGGAAGACCGAGGTGGTCCCGAATACGAGTTCGGCGGGATAGAGGGCGGCGTCACCGGTATGACCGACGCCCGGACCGCGCTGGCGGAGTTTCAACGCAGCCGCCGCCGTCCCCTGACGAAGTGGCTGACGTACCTGTTCGTACGTCGACTTTAGTCGAACCGGGAACAAGCACGTCGGCGCCGCCGTTTAGCCGGTAGCCACGCCCCTGACGGTCTCAAGCCGCAGATCAGACGCGGTGCCGTTCGTCGGCGTCCATCCGCCCAGGTCTGATCTCAGACCGTATACCTCGTGACGCCAGACGACGGGGATGGCCCAGTACTCGTTGTACATCTCGCGATTGAGATCGCGAAGCCGCTCGTCCCGCTCAACCGGATCCACGATCGCGCTCAACTCCTCAAACAGCCGGTCACCGCGCTCAAGGTCGTGATACGTGAGCAGGGCCGCCCGGTCCGAGGTCAGGTAACGTTTGATACCACCCAGTATGTCCGGCCACGTCTGGTAGTTCACACCGTGAAACAGCGGTGCAGGCGCGACATCATCGAACTGCTGCGGGCGTGGTGAGTGCCGGGCCAGGATCTCGGGATAGCCCGAGGTCAGAACCTCGACATTCATGCCTATAGCGCGCAGGTTCTCGGCGATCATCTCGTTGATCTCTATGAGTTCCGTCAGGCCGTACGACGGAGCGGAGAAGATGAACACCGTCTCGCCGGCGTATCCAGCCGCCGCGAGCGATTCACGGGCCGTGGTGGGATCGTACGGATATGGTGGAAGGTCCGGGTCGTAGCCGTCCGAAAGCGGGCTGAAGAGAGCAGACCCGGCGGCAATCTCGGCCACTTCCGGCTCGTAAACGGCGTCGATGATCGCCTGGCTGTCGATCCCCAGTGTCAACGCTTTTCTGAAGTCGAGATTGTTGTTCAGGGACTCCGACTCCGAAGCGGAGAACAGCCGCATCACGGTCGTGTTCACGTACCTCGGGCCGTCGATCTTGAAGCCCGCGTCGCGCACCGAAGGGACATCCCCCTGCGGCTCGTCGATAGACCACGGTCGCCCGGATGGCCTGAGCACGGTCATATCTACCTCACCGCGCTTCAGCATCCCCGCCCGTTCATCAGGCTGCTCCGCAAGCACAAGCCGCAGTCGTGCAAAACCAGGCACACGCTTCTTGTCCCAGTACTCGGCATTCGCCTCGAACTCGATCCACTCACCGTCGGACCGGCCTGACAGCTTCCACGGCCCGGTCCCGACCGCGGCATATTCACCCGCCGCATGCGCGGCAAGTAGCGGCATATCGCCGGCGACCGGGCCAAAAGCGTGCATTATCGACACGTGCGGCGTTTTCAGATTGAGCAATGCCGTCCGGGAGTCCGGCGTCTCGATGCTGTCAACGACTCCGGCCAGTACCGGACACACGGCACAGCGAGCATCTTCACGAGTGTAGTGAGCAACCGAGTAAGCGATGTCGGCGGACGTGACATCGACCCCGTCGTGCCACTTGAGGCCCTTCTTCAGTGTCAGCGTATATGTGGACGCGTCGTCACCCGGGTCCCACGACTCGAGTAGCCCGTAGCTTTGATCAAATTTGCCGTCCGGTCCGACGCCGACCAGGTGGTCATACAGGTGACCGTGGTACTGGAGGCCGGGCTGTCCGTCCATGGACGGGTCTAGGGTCTCCGCCCAGAACGAGGGCAGCGCTACGGTCAGCGTCTGATCGAGCGGTTCGGCGCCGTCATCGGAACCGCACGCGATCGCGCCCACGATCAACAACGCGGCCAGGGGCCAGAGGTGGTGCGTGGCGACGTTTCGGGCTGTTGAGCTGGGCGACCGGTGCAAGTGTCACGCTCCCCGACAGCCGCAATTGATGTGTGGACGGATCCAAATAAACGCCGAACATGGATCAGTTGCCCGGGCGAAAATGCGGCATGACAATTGTGCCCCACCGTCACCCGGACTACGACCTACCTCCGGCGCTAGATTTCACTTTAAAACCTTACCTGCGCGGCGCATAACCGGGGCGGCGTCCGCGTTCCCATACATGCTCCCGGGCGACTTCCTCGTTCAGGTCACCACCCCAGCCGGGCCGGTTCGGGATAATCACCTCGCCATCCTCGATCACGAGCGGCTCCGTGAGCAGGTCGTCCTTCCACGGCACGTCGTCGATGTCGATCTCGGAGATACGGATGTTCCCGACGGACGCGCAGAGCGCCATCGAGTGCAGCGTCGACAGGTGGCTGTAGTAGTTGTGCGGCGCCACGTTGATGTCGAAGGTCTCCGCCATGTCAGCGACTTTCTTCGACTGCGTGAATCCGTTCCACGGCAGGTCGACCATGCACACGTCCATCGACCGGGCCTCAAAGTAGCGCCTGTATTCCCGAGACGTGATCAGGTTTTCGCCAGAACAGATCGGCACGGTCGTGGAATCTCGAATCTCACGCAACCCCTCCGGCTCGTAGATGTCGATCTCGACCCACATCATCCTGAACTCCTCAAGCGCCTTGACGATGCGTTTGCACGCCTCAACCCGGAAGTTAAAGTTCAGGTCCAGCGCGATGTCCACGTACGGCCCGACAGCGTCTCTCAGTGTTCCAATCTGGGTGCGGATACCGTCCAGGAATGCATTTGTCACGTTGCCGTCGGTCGTTCCGCCCCCGCCGCCAAAGCCACCCAGTCTCTCCCATGTCTTGGGCTCATCATGCGGGATCAAAGGGTTCGTCTTGAGAGCCGTGAAGCCGCGTTCAACGACCTCTTTGCCGAGCGCCGTAACGTCGCCCCACGTGTTGAGTGGCGGCACACCGATCAAATCGGCATTGCCCATCCGGGAGCTGCCGCAGTGTGACCAGTACACACGCTGGCGCTCACGCGTGGGACCGCCTGCCAATTCATACACCGGCACACCGAGCGCCTTGGCCTTGATGTCCCAGAGAGCCATGTCGATCCCGGCGATCGCCTTGCCCGCGATGCCGCCCGGGCTCTGGCGACCCATCCGGTACATGTCCCAGTAACGAGCCTCCACCGGACGCGGGTCTTCGCCGAGGAGGATCGCCTCGAACTCTTTTGCCGTCTCCACGACGCCGTAAGGGTTCCGGCCGTCCGAACACTCTCCATAGCCGGTAATCCCCTCGTCGGTACGCACGGCGATGTACTGCCAGGGGCGCCACCCGGCGTCTACGACAAAGGTATCGATTCCAGTGATCTTCATTCCGGTGCCTCTCCAGTCGAAAGGGATTTCTCGAATGCGGTCTCGGCGTGACCAAGCGCGGTGCCCGCGGGCGGAGGGTACACCCCTTCTCACGAGCGCGGAAGCGTTACCTTGTCGACCACGTAACAAGCCAGCCTATTTGTGGCTCGGCCCATCTGAACCTGACGCCTTCACCGTTCGGTCCATTCGGGACAAGGCAGGCCGGGAGAAGCTCGGCCAGCCGCGTAGCGTTAGGCGAGCCGGGGTTCAGGAAAAGCCGCTGCGTAGAACGTGTCAGCGCATCTTCCGCGCTCCGGAACTCCCCGTGCGGGCGGTCCTCCAGCCGATGCAGGTCGTATTCGATATCGAGCGATTCCAATACCCGGCGGAACTCCGGCATGGCCGGGAGGGCGATCCGTTTCTCACCAAAGAGACGTTCAAAAAGCTCATGGTAGTTGCCCTGCGGTGGGCGCTCCCGGAGCATGACCGTGACCCGTTTTCTGGCGTGGTCGTGCGCTTTCTTCAGGAAGGTCAGGATCGGTCTGGCGGCGTACATGACGTGCGAGCACACAACGTGATCGCCCACAGGAATATCGGCGGCCTGCCACGTCTCGGGCACCACCTCGACATTGCGCACCCCGAGCTGGTTAATGGCCGAATCCATCCGCGCTCGCATCGCAGCAGAGGGCTCTACGGCGATCACCCGGGCGCAGCGGCGCGCCAGCGGGATCGCGAGTCTCCCGCCGCCGGCGCCGACATCAATTACCGTGTCGTTTTCATCCAGATAGGTCTCCACCACCGGAACCGCCGGGTCCAGGTCGGATTCGGCCTGGTCAGGAGGGTTGAAATTCCATGCCAGGCCGGTCCACGGGTCCTCGTCCGGTGGTGGATCCCGGAAGCGATCCGTCTGCTCATGCTCTCGAGTGACGAGATCGTCCCAATCACGAGCGCTTTCGATTGCGGCCGCTGTTATCTGCATAGACTTCTTTCACCCAGTTTTATCGGTAATCTGGCCGGGGCCATTTCCTGGCCCGCGAAACCAAATACGGTCCCCGGCGCATCTCAAGATATACACACATGCCCTTCATTTCTTCCCGCGACGTTTCTATCCATTACGAGGTCGAAGGGGATCCTTCGTCTCCCCCACTGCTGCTTCACCACGGCTGGACATCCGATATCGAGTCCTGGCGCGATTTCGGGTACGTCGCAGCGCTTCAAGATCGATTTCGGCTCGTCCTCATTGACGCGCGCGGGCACGGATTGAGCGAAGCGCCCGAGGAGGCGAGCGCCTACGCTCCCGAGCTATTCGTGGCAGATGTAATCGCCGTCCTGGACACGGTGGATCCCGGGCCGATCACGTTCTGGGGCTACTCTATGGGCGCGGCTATCGGGTTTCAGCTTGCGGTCAACTCGCCGGACAGGTTGCGTCGCTTCATTGCGGGCGGAATGCACCCTTTCGGCAGTTCGCCAACAGGCGAGCCGCGGCCAACAAAGGCAACTGCCGAACTTCGGGAGCGAGGGATGGAGGGGTTCATCGAGGCGCGGGAACTGGACCTGGGTGGAAGGCTCGTCCCGAAACTCAGGGCACGTCTTCTTTCGAAGAGCGCAATCGGCCTGGCTAACGCGGGTGAGGCGTGGGCCGGTTGGAAGGGCGTTGGCGAACGCATCGGCAATATCGCGATCCCAACCCTGCTTTACGCTGGGACTGGTGATACCGGGTTTCACGAAGGCGCGAGTAAGGGCGCCGATGAGATGCTCGACGCGCGATTCGTTTCCATACCTGGAATCTCGCACGACGCGGGGTTTGCATCCTCAAGAACAGTACTGGCAGCGATCGGGGATTTCCTGGCCTGAGGAGCGGAGCTGATTACTAAACTCACACGCGACGCGTGGCCGCTACACTTCTCCCGGGTCTACAGATGCATATGGAAATCAATCGAGACGCCCCGATCGTGCTCAGCCACGAAATTTCGATATTCGCACCCCCCAGGCAGGTGTGGGAGCGACTCGCGCAGGTCGAATTCTGGTCCAGGTGGCACCCGGACATCGGGAGCGCGGAGTGGACGGACGACGAGCCGATGGACCGGCGTGGTTTCACGTTCGGCGTGAAGGTGTTCCGGTTCAATGCCCGGCTGCGCATCTACGATGAGCCCCTGGTTATCGGATGGGAGGCCCGGCACATGTTCTCCAGCCACCGCCAGGTGTTCCGGCTTGATGGTAATTACCGCCAGACCGTTCTATCCAGCGAGGCGTCGTACGAAGGGCCTGCGATGAAGATGATGCCGGAACGACTGCGCGATCCGCTGGACCGGTTCGGGCAGACCTGGCTCGCGGCCATCAAGACCAACATTGAATCGGCGCGTGAAAACGGGGTGCGCCTCCCGGGCGCCCGGCGACCGGGACGAAATCGATAGACGGGGTTCCAATCTCGGGACGCCGACGCCGCTAATGTAAGGAGTTCCATGCTGCTCGGAGTGGCTGGGCTGACGCCCGGGGACTGGACGTCTGTCAACGGTGATGTCGCGCGGTCGGTGCGGGAGCGCGGATTTCGAGCGTTGCAGTTACGGGTCTCCGATCCGCTTGATCCCGATCCGAAGATCGTCTCCCGAGTCAAAGATGCGTTCATGTCCTCCGGCCTGTCCATTGGACAGACCGTTGGCGAATACGGCGGCGGTCTCGTCAGCGACGACGACGCGGTTCGGCGAGACGCGGTCGAGGCTCTGAAAAGGATGGCGGCCTTCACCCGGATCATCGGCGGATCAAACACCTACCTCAGGCCGGGATCGATGAACCCGGGAGGAGGCTGGCTGCCACACCCGGACAACCGGTCTGATCCTGTATTCGACCGGTTGGTCCAATCGGCGCGTGAAGCGGCCCGGACCGCGGCCGACGAAGGCGTCATGCTCGCGGTCGAAGGCGGCGTGGTCTGTCCCCTGTTTTCGGCTGAGCGAACCCGGGAGTTCTTTGGCGCGGTTGATTCGCCGGCGCTGGGATACAACATGGACCCGGTCAACTACGTCGCAAACCTGGAGATGGCTTACGACTCGACCTCCTTGCTGAACGACCTGTTCGACCAGCTGGGGCACGTGACGATCGCCGCGCATGCCAAGGATTTCACACTGGTGGAGGGCCTTTTGCCCCACTTCGAGGAAGCTGTGATCGGCGAAGGACTGCTCGATCAAGAGACCTTTCTGCACCGGATGCTCGCCGCCCGGCCAGATGCACATATCTACATCGAACATCTTCCGGACGACCTCGTTCCAGCGGCGCGAGTTGGCCTGAATGCGTCCGCGGCAAGGGCCGGGATTGAGTGGGACGACCCGCCCGGTTGATCCTGAGACAACGGGCGAGACAGCCGATTGTCATCCCGAGCGCACTGGCCCTCTCCCGGGGGGGGAAGAGGCCTGGGTGATGGAGAACCCCATTTAATCAACGACACCGCAAGTGCGAATGACAATTGGCTCCGGCCGGCAGATAACGGACTTGCGAGCTTATGGACACCTCTTGATATCCCCGGCACTCAACGAAGGATCACGCAGATGGGACTGGACGGCAAACGAATCGTCCTGACCGGCGCCGCCAGCGGCATCGGCATGGCAACGGCGCGCCGCGTGGCGCGCGATGGAGCTCGCGTGGCGATGCTCGACGTGATGGACGACGCCGGCGATGAGCTCGCCGCTGAAATCGGCGACCGCGCCCGGTACTGGCACGCCGATGTGGCCGATGAGGCCCCTGTGAAAACGGTGATCGCTGAGGCGGCGGACTGGCTGGGTGGGATCGATGTCCTGCTGCACATCGCGGGTGTGCTGAACGGCGCTGATGTCGACCTGGGAGAGTTTTCTGAGGGCACCTGGGACCGGGTGATAGACATCAATCTCAAGGGGTCGTTCCTGGTCGCAAAGCACGTCGCTGCGGTGATGCGGTCCGCCGAGCGGGGAACCGGGCGCGGCGTAATGGTGCTGACGTCTTCGGGCGCGGGCGTGAAGGGCGGCAGCTCGTCGTTCGCTTACGGTTCCAGCAAGGGCGGGGTCCACGGGCTTGCGATGGTGTTGGAGCAACGTCTCGGGCCGTTCGGGATCCGCGTGAACGACGTAGCGCCGGGCAATATCGATACCCCGCTCAAGGTGACCCAGGTCCGGGAAACATACGAGAAGACCGGCGACGCCGAGCGCTTCGAGAAGACGATGGCGTCCCTGGCAGATCCTTCTGGCGTGGCGGCGGTCATGGCGTTTCTGGCGAGCGACGACGCCGACTATGTCCGCGGAACGATTTTCACTCGTTAACGGGTTACACGGTTCCGGAATCCGGTAATGACTATCCGGCTCAGGGCCGGATGAATAGGACTCTCCGGTCCGTGGCGCGATGAAAATTGATACGAGAGACTGATTTCGCCATTTCTCACACCTTTTTGATGTATTTCGTTGTGTAATCGATTTCACATAACGTTATCTTTACGACACCTCCTCCAATCTTCTGTATACTGCGATCATCGTCCTGATGTCTCCGTTATCGGGTGTCGGAGAAGGTCCACCGCTTGCTGACGAAGCGAGCCCGGCCCGGCGTAATTCTGCCCGACGAAAGGCGGTCGAGCGGTGCCACTAATTCACGTGCGCAACTGCAGATGGCAGGTTGATCCCTTAAGCCCCGCGCGGCGAAGATCAACGTCGAAGATCGCGGTACCGAGCGGGGCTTCTGGATCCCATCGCATGGCTCGAGATAGTTAAGCCGAATCGGGCTCGCACGGCCCGAGGGCCATCCGGCGGTTGCGCCGGCATTGAGGGTTAACGATGGAGTGCGGCCGGGAATGGATTTGCGGCCGTCCGGGACCCAGGGAGGAAATGCCCGGGTCCTGAGGGTGGCGGGGAATATCACATCTCCACTTCGCCACGACGAGTAAGCCAGCGCCAGTACGTCGCTGGCTTTTCGTTTTTAAGTCCGATTCTGAAACAGGATTCGGGCCGTTAACCAGGTTTGCGCATGCGGGCAAGTATGTGCCGCCCACCACTGGCCGAGTACCGCCGGTTTCCTGAGTTCATGACCTCCACCAGTTGACGTGCGTCTATCAGTTCAGCATCAGCTAGAAGACTGGCCTCGATCTCTTTGGCCCTGAGGAAGCCGAGCGCCAGATCGGTAACGTCATGGGACAACTCAAGATCCATACCGTACTGGGCGGCGATTGACTCTCCGGTCACTTCACTCGATCCGAAATAATCGGTCAGCAGGAACAACCCGCCAGGTTTCAGCACACGCGATATCTCCGGCGGATGATAAAAACCCTCCGTGGAAAGCACCACGTCAAACTGATCGTCGTCGAAGCTGAGCGCCGTATCCCGATCCGGAACGAAGCGGCACAGGTCTGAAATCCCCTCTATCTCAGCCAGGTCCTCTGCAGTCGCAAGCGCCGCCTCGTCAATGTCGTATCCCCACACCGTGCAACCGAACAGGGAGGCGAGCCATCGGGCGTTGCCGCCAATCCCGCATGCGGCGTCGAGCACTGTCATCTCCGGTGCCATCTCGACGCCCTGGAGCAGGATCCTCACAAGGGTCTGGTTGGCGCCGACGTGCTGGAACTCGCCGTAAGGCTCGGCATCCGGGCGCGATCGTTCCTCAAACCACTCCTGGAGCCGTTGTGTCTTGTTAGCCATGGCGCCCACTTTACCGGCTAAAGGGATTGCAGGCAGCTTTGGTCGCACTCACACGTTTGGATACCAGGCGCCTTCACACTCGATCGCCTCATCATCGCCGGGCCAGGCCGGGACCGTGGCGATCACGATTTCCAGTGGAGTGCTGCCGTCATTCGTGAACTGAAATCGAGTCCCCGTAGCGATACTCGCCCCGGTGCCGGGAACCAGGTCAACCGTTTCCTGGACCCCATCCCGCGAGCGCCAGAGCCTGCCCTCGCCGGAGATACAGAGCCAGGTTTCAGCGACCGTCACGTGGTGGACAGCTTTCGTGGTCCCACCCGGTTTCAGCGTGCAGTGCACCATGCTCACCGCGGCCATCGCCACGCTCACCAGGCGGATTTCCGATCCATCTGGCGCAATTACGTCCAGCTCCTCAGAAATCTGCCGTGACTCAAACGTAGTCATCGGTTCCCTCCCTCTTCTGGTCCCCGCCGGGACTCAGACCGTGCTCCCTGCGCTACAGTGCGCCGCTCCCATCCGCACTGGATTAACCTCAAGAAGTTGGAAGGACCGTACGCTTGATCCCCGCAACCTCTTCATCGGGTTCAATCCCGAAACCGTGAGTGCATCTTCGGGCAGCCATTTTCGACCCCGTTGTAGCCCTTGATCACGTCGGAAACCCAGGGCCCAAGGAAGTCGTCAAAACACTCCTGTATCAAAAATGTCGGGCGTCACAGCGCATATCTGCATGGCGATCATAATCTCAACCGGGCTTTCAGCGTTGTGCACGGCCACCTCCGCATGACGGGCGCGGACGTGATGTTCAGATATCCAGCGAGGTGAAAATCGTTCCAGGTGGCGTGCAACTCGCGCGGGTCCGGATGTCCGTGATCTTCGATGCGGCTCCAGAGTGGATTTTTGTACCTGTTAGCGGGTAACGAATACACGGTGGAGTGTCGACGGACGACGTGAGCCACCCTCCAAATCCCCTGGCCGCGTATGCGGTTAAGGCCATCAGCCGCCTGGTCAGGTTCCGGCAAATCCTGTATCCAAATCCGCTAGCAGGTAACAGGCTCCCGGAATTATGTTCTGGGAAACATTAACTTTTGCTGCCGGGGGATTCACCACGTGCCGACGCACACAGCGGGTCACATACATGCCTCCGAGGTCCTGACGGCCCTCGGAGTTCTGGCCGTAGCGCAGGAGGACGAACGTCCTGATGGCGAACTGGACGCGCTCAGCGGCGACGTGATGCACGCGCTCGACAACTTCCGAGAGTCGCGCGTCGAAACCGCCGCTTAGAGCTCCCTCGATCATGACCGCACGCTCCATACTCCGGGGCATTTTTCGGTTGGCCCGCGTGTTTGGCCAGCCGGAAGTTGAGGGTTGCGCTCAGTAGGTGACCAGTGAGTGGATTTCGTGGCCTTCCAGCACGGTCCGTCCGTTCAGAGCCTCCAGCTCCACAACAAACGCCATAGCGAGGACCTGACCCCCGACCCGTTCGATCAGGCTCGCCGCCGCCTCAGCGGTCCCGCCGGTAGCCAGCAGGTCATCCACGACCAGAACGCTGTCGCCCTGCTCCAGGGCATCGACGCGCATCTCCATGCGGCCCGTGCCGTACTCGAGCTCGAAATCAATCCCGATCACTTCAGGCGGGAGCTTTTTCTCTTTCCGGAGCGGGACAAAAGGCAGACCCAGCTTCAGCGCCAGTGGCACGCCGAACATGAATCCGCGTGATTCGATCCCCGCCACCGAGTCGATCGCCGCCCCGCCGTAACGTTCTGCAAGGCTGTCGATGGTGTAGTTAAACGCCTCTGGCGCTTTCCACAGCGGTGTGAGGTCCCGAAACAGGATGCCGGGTTGCGGGTAATCCGGGATATCACGGATCCAGTTCTTGAGGTCCATCATTTTCTCCGTCGTAGGCTCGGAAAAGAGCGGCTGCGCCCCTTGCATCGAGATCTCGCCCGCATACGAGTCTAATCGCCGGTCCATAATCCAGCGACGACGAAATCCCTGATAAAGCCGCCCTCAAGGGTCAGGCCGGGTGGTAAAGCTCCGTCTCCGGGTAAAAGTCTGACCACGCGAACCAGAACGACACCACGGAGTGAACGCGCTCAAGCTGCTCCCCTTCCAGCTCCCCGTCGATTCCACGCCCCGTGAACGGCAGGAACAGCGATCCCGTCTTCTTGTCGCGAAGCAGCGCAGTACCGTCATCAACGATCACCTGCTCAAACTCCAGGCGGCGTCCCTCCAGATCACGGTTGTAAACAAGCGCCGTATCAGTATCAGGCTTGAAAAACACAACCACGTCCTCGCCGGCAACCCGATCATTCACGACCGGATTGTCGTCGAGAGCCGACAGCGGAAACGCCTTCGGACCGCCATCGAAGCCGACTCCAAGGATCTTGTCCTTACGGGCCAATCGCTCATCGTAGACGGACTCGCCGATCACGCCGGCGTCGTTGTTGGCGTAGTAGCCATCGTACGGATCGGACGATCCGCTTCGTCCCTTGTCCAGGATCGCGGTGTCGGGGTGTTCACGCACCCACTGGCCGAAAGTGGTCTGCACGAGTGGAATGATCTCGAGCCTTCGGCCGGCCAGTTCTCCTTTGACACCCTGTGAAAGGAACTGGCTCCAAAGAGTACCGCTCTGATGGTCGTACATCACGAGCGCGTTCTTGATCAATTTTCCGGACACACCAAACGTGTGATCTTCGCCGTTTATCGTCCGGGCATACCCGATGCCGGTAAAGCACAGCGGTCACCAGGTGACGGCGATCGGAACTCCGCCGACGGTGTCGTTGACGACCTCCCGCCCGCTCAGAAAGGGAATCGAGTAGGCACGGCTGTCGCCGTGGATCGATACGCCCAGGACGGGTTCATCCGCTGCGTATCGGGTTGCCGCCGCCGGCGTGATGAAGCGAGGGTTGAGAATCGCCTGGATGCCGTCACGCGGTAACAACGTAACCAGCTCCAGAGTGCGGTCGAAAGATGCCGGGTCGTCGGGATCAGCGGGCACGATGATTGTCTCCTTGCTCAACAGCGCGACTCGTAACGCCTGTGGTCCGTCCATGGCAAAGAAAAGGACGATTCCCGCCACGGCCAGGCCCATGAACAGATATGACTTCTGGATTCTCATGTATGTCTCATCGTTGCCCGTGCTCAGCGAAAACGACGGAGGTCCAGCGCGTTTCGCTGGTCTTTCTCGCCCGGGAGCCTTCAGGCCGGGCGGGTCTATCTGCTCGATTAGATGTGCCCGGATGATTTACCGGTTCTCGAGCGACGCGCGGCTCGATATACGTGTGCACCCGGCCGCCGATGCTAAAATCCGTGCCTTCGCGTGGTCGTGGACAGTGCTCCCGCCAGCGGTCGTCACAAGAACATCCAGCTCGTACCCGGGACCTCGCACATCCGCATCACGAAACTCGGCCTTTCAAACTTCCGGAACTACCCGGAGTGTTCGCTCGAACTGGATCCCGGGATAACGGTTTTCCAGGGACCGAATGGACACGGAAAGAGCAACCTGATGGAGGCCGTATATCTGGTCGCCATCGCCAAATCGCCACGGTCGTCTTCCGATCGTGAACTCCTGGGCTGGGACGTAGTGCAAAACGGCGGTCACGTGCAGATCGCCGGGGTCGCCCGTGACGATGAGCTCACGGTGCAAGCTCAGATCGATTTCGACGTGATCCCGCGTACGCCGGAACCAGGGACCGGCGGGGCGCGACCGGCGCCGTCCGTCAAAAAGGAGTTGCGCGTAAACGGCGTTCAGCGGCCGGCGTCGGAGTTTGTCGGCGCGGTGAACGTTGTGGCGTTCTCGGCCGATGACATAGAGCTGATCACCGGGGGCCCGACGGTCAGGAGACGCTACCTCGACATCCTGATATCCCAGAGTGATCCGCCGTACCTCAAGATGATCCAGAGGTATGGTCGCGTCGTGACGCAGCGGAACCATCTTCTGCGCCAGATGCGGGAGGGCCGCGTCGGTGCGGACGAACTGGATTTCTGGAACGATCGGCTGGTCAACGAGGGCGCCGCGATCATAGAGCGGCGCTCACGCGCCGTCCAACGACTCGCCGAGGAGGCAGCCCCGCGGCATCTTGCGCTTTCCGGGGGGCGTGAGCGGCTCGGGGTCCGGTATCGGCCACGGATATCGGCGGTCGCCGAGAACGGCCCGGATGAGATCCCCGGTTCAACAACGGAACTGATCTCGCTCATGCGCGCGGCCCTCCAGGTGGCTCGCCCGCGCGAGATCGGCCAGGGCGCTACGGTCATCGGCCCGCACCGGGATGAAATAACGTTGAGCCTGAACGATGAGCCGGCCGGGGCGTTCTCCTCGCGCGGGCAGGCCCGCACCATCGCGCTGGCGTTACGCCTGGCGGAAGGCGCGTTCGTAACCTCGGCGACAGGCCGCACCCCGGTGCTGGCGCTGGACGACGTGCTGTCAGAGCTGGATGAATCACGCCGCCGGCTAGTGCTGGAGAACGTGGCTTCGTACGAACAGGTCCTGATCACTACTACCGACTTTGACCGCGTAGAAGATTCGTTCCTCTCAAACGCTACCCGCATGACGGTCGAGGCCGGCAGGGTGACCCGTGACATCGACTGAAGTCGGCGCGGCGGCTCGACTCGTCAAGTCGAGCCAGTACGTGGTCGCCATTACCGGCGCCGGGATATCCGTCGAGAGCGGAATCCCACCGTTTCGCGGCCCCGACGGCCTGTGGACGAAACACGGCGCACCGGCCGGCAACGGCTACCAGAGTTTCCTTGAAGATCCGTCCGCGTGGTGGGCGCGGGAGATGGAACGAGCCGTCGAACCCTGGGTCACAGAGCTTCGCCGGTCCGTAAGAAATGCCCGACCCAACCCCGGACACAACGCCCTCGCAGAGATGGAGCGAGCCGGTTACGTGCGGTCGATAATCACCCAGAACATTGATGGGCTGCACTCCGACGCCGGGTCCGAGAAAATCGTTGAGATACACGGATCGAGGCGCTTTCTGCGATGCGTTGAGTGTGAAAACCGAACGCCCAGACCCGAGTTGTTCGCCACGGGACCGGCGCCTCCGTGCGAGATATGCGGCGGTCCGGTGAAGTACGACTCGGTGCTATTTGGCGAACCGATCCCACCGACGGTGCTGAAATCGGCCCGTTCCGAGATCGATCGCGCTGACTGCGTGCTCGTGGTAGGGAGTTCGTCCACCGTTCGTCCCGCCGGCGGGCTGCCGCGAATCGCCCGTGCGAACGGCGCGAGCTTGATCGAAATCAACATCTCGGACACACGTCTGACTCCGGCTTGCGACGTGGTGATCCGGGCGGCGGCGGCGACGGCGCTTCCGGCGTTGTTGACCGAGCTGCATCGCCGATCGACATACCCGGGCTAATAAACCCGCCCGAAAGGTGCGCCGCGGAGTAGTATTCCCGTGCGCGCCGCATGGCGACCACAATCAGCATCAAACGGGGTCACACCGATGACAGTTCAGGACGCACTTCAGCGCGAGATAGACACCTACATCGCCCAGAACCCGAAGTCCCAGGCCCTTAACGAGGAGGCCCTGAAGTACCTCCCGGGCGGCGACTCCCGTAACTCGATCTACTGGCCGCCCTACCCCGCCTACATCGTCGGCGGCAACGGGACGCGCATCACGGACGCCGACGGCAATGTCCGGACGGATTTCATCAACAACATGACGACGCTCATCGTCGGCCATCGCAATCCCGACGTGGTGAAGGCGATGCAGGACCAGGTTTCTGAAGGCTGGTCCTACCCCGGGCCGTCGCCGTCCCAGATCCGCTGGGCGGAGATCCTTGTCGAACGTGTTCCGTCCGTTGAGCAGGTTCGCTTCGTCAACTCCGGGACCGAGGCGACGCTGAACGCCATCCGCGCGGCCCGGGCTTTCACCGGACGGGAGAAGCTCGGCAAGATGGAGGGCGGATACCACGGCACGCACGATTCGGTTGCCGTGAGCGTGGCGCCAAAACTCGATCTCGCCGGCGACGACAACGATCCAAACTCGGTGGAGGACTACGAGGGCCTTCCGTCTTACGTGACCGATGGCGCGGTTGTCATGCCGATCAACGACATCGAGAACTGCGAACGGATCATCCGGACGAACGCAGATGATCTGGCATGCGTGATCGTTGAGCCGGTGAATGGCCGCAACGGTTTCGTGCCCGCCGAGCCGGGCTTCCTTGAGGGCCTTCGAGCCGTCACCTCGGAGCTTGGCATCGTCCTGATCTTTGACGAGGTGATCTCGTTCCGGGTTGCACGCGGCGGTTCGCAAGAGCATTACGGCGTGACGCCGGACATGACGACCTTCGGCAAGGTGATCGGCGGCGGACTGCCCGTTGGGGCTTTCGGCGGCCGGGCCGACATCATGTCGCTCTACGACCCCAGCAACGGAGCGCCGCGTGTCCAGCACGCGGGCACCTTCAACGGCAACCCGATGACCGCGGCCGCCGGGGTGGCGACGCTGGAGGCGGCGACGCCCGAGGTGTACGAGTACGTGGGCCGGATGGGCGGCGTGATTCGCGACAGGCTGCGAGCGCTGATCGCCGAGGTCGAGGCGCCGATGGGTGTGACGGGTGTGGAGTCGCTCTGGGCTTTGCAGTTCACGCCGGAACGGGTGACCGACTACCGGTCTTCAATGACGAACGACAAGACGATGACCCGGGCCATGTTCCTGGGCCTCCAGAATGAGGGCTTCCTGCTCTCACCAAGCTGCCAGGGCACGGTGTCTTCCGTACACACGGAAGAGGACATCGATGCACTGATCGCAGCGATTCGGAAGGTGCTGGGAAGGCTGGGCTACGCGTAGCTGACGGATCTGCCAGCCCCGCTCCTCATGGAGAGGGCTGGGTGGAGGCGAAGGCCGTTCCCCCAACGGCTATGGTCATCGTTCCAGGTAACTTCTCCCTCATTCCTTCGTCGGCCTCAGGACAGGCTCTGCACCTTCTCTCGCTGGGAGAAGGGAGTTGTGCTTCGAGAGCCCCGGGACGCTGTCCCCCTCTCCAAGCGGGAGCGGGTTGGGCCGAGGGCGTATTGCCATACACCCCTACGCGTCGGTTCCTGCCACCAGGCGTTTGTGCTCTATGAGGGTGCAACGGTCCATTACGACTTGCAGCCCGGCGCTTGCTGCTATTTCGGCGCCTTCTTCGCTGACTAGATCGAGCTGGGTCCAGAGGACTTTCGCGCCCACCGCAACGGCTGAACGGGCGATGTCCGGGATGTTTTCGGGTCGCCGAAAGACGTCGACTATGTCCACCGGCTCCGGCACGTCTTCGAGCGAGGCGTAGCTTTTGAGGCCCAGGACTTTTCCCACGGCCGGGTTGATCGGAATCACATTGTAGCCGTTGGCCATGAGGTAGACGGCGACTTCGTTGCTGTCCCGGTCCGGGTTCGGGGAGAGGCCGACGACCGCCACGTTCTTGTGGTCGGTCAGGATGGCTCGAAGCTGCTCGTCACTGTTGATCATGAACTTGACTGTACGTCACACCCTTCGAAAACCTCAGGGTGGGTTTGCGGCTGGCAGGCAGTGCGACGCCCGGCCAGGCCGGATAGTCAGCCGCCCCGACAGTAATTGGGGAATCGAGGGTGTTGCGTGGGAATTGGTGTTGTTGGAGTAATGGGCGCGCCGGTGAAGGTTACTCGGTTTCACTCGGAATGACGGTCTGTGCGGGCGAGGTTAATGCGGACTAGTCATCGGAACCAAGTCCCCGATACCTCCCAGACGCCCAGTTGAGGCGGACCCGGGCGATGTCCACGAACGCGGTCATGCCTTTGAGCAGGGTCACTTTACTCCCGGACCGGTAATACCAGTCGATCGCCTGTTCTCGGATCGACATGCCCATCTTTCGCGCAAGAAACAGGATCTCGACATCGAAACCGAAGCCGTTCAGTTTTTGTCGACCGAATATCTGTTCAGCCACATCGCCCCTGAACAGCTTGAATCCGCACTGCGTGTCCTGGATACCCCTGAAAGCCAGCAGCCATACGGCCAGGGTGTAGGCCCGTCCGACGATATGCCTGCGCGCAGGCTCTCCGATGCGCCGCGCTCCCGGCGCTTCCCGTGATCCGATAACCACCTCTTCAACCGGCGGTTCACCCCCGGGGAGAAAGCGCTCGAGTTGTTCCGGCGGCATCGAGAGATCGGCATCGCAGAGAAAACGCCACTCGGCGTCGGTCGCCAGCATCCCGGAGCGGACGGCGGCGCCTTTTCCTCCGTGCGGAATCCTGACCAGACGCACCGGGGGCCACCGCTCCGCAACTTCGGACACGATCGAGGCCGTGGCATCGGCGCTGCCGTCGTCGGCGACCACTATCTCCCATGTATAGGGTTGATCAGACAGGTAATCGACCAGCGATTCAAGGCTGGCCGCGATTCGTTCTTCCTCGTTGTATGCGGGTACGACTACGGCGAGGAAGGGTGCCGCCAATGTTCAGTCGCCCGTCGCATCCAGCTCGAACGCGCTGTGGAGGGCGTTGGCGGCTTCCTTGATGGCGGCGGCGGCGATGACGCAGGTGATCCTGATCTCGGAAGTAGTGATCATCTCGATGTTTACGTTCGCTCGTGAGAGCGCGTCGAACATGGTGGCGGCGTAACCCGGGCCGTTCTGCATGCCGGTTCCGACGATGCTCATTTTCGCCAGCCCGGTGTTTCCGACCACTTCCCGGGCCATGTCAGCGCACGTCCTCTGCGTCAGATCGAGCGCCCGCTGGAAGTCTCCCCTGGAAACGGTGAAGGTTACGTCCGTCAGGCCTTCCAGCGAGGCGTTCTGGACGATCACGTCCACGTTGACGCCGGCCTCGGCGAGCGGGACGAAGATCTGCCCGACGATTCCGGGCCGGTCTTCGACCGATCGGACCGTGATTTTGGCGACGTCGCGATCGACTGCAACGCCGGTTACGGCCCTGCGGACCTCCATCATGTAATCGCCTCCATGGATCAGCGTCCCCGGCACGTCTTCAAACGTGGACGCTACAAGGATTGGTACATCGTAAACGGCGCCGAGCTCTATAGAGCGCGGATTCATCTTGGCGCCGAGAGACGCCATCTCCAGCATCTCGTCGTAGCTGATCTCGGCCAGCTTTCGAGCGGAAGGCACCAGGCGCGGATCCGTCGTGTAGATGCCGTCCACATCGGTGTAGATCTCGCACTGAG
>CAYYRD010000009.1:0-120439 GCA_964474025.1 uncultured Dehalococcoidales bacterium
GAAACGTCCAGTCTCTAACTTATTGACTGGTACCGTTTCAGGGGGTCAGGTCACCATGACCTCCGGGGTCCGCTGACGATGAACGCACACCTTGCGGAAAGGTTACTTGAGTACGATCGCGACAACCTTTCTGAGACGGCGAAACGACACATCGAATTAATAGCGAGATCGTCTCTGGAGAGTACCGCCCTTGTGACTGACCTCTTGAACTTTGCCCGGCTAGGCCAGGAGGAGCTGGTAGTTCGGCAGGTAGATCCAACGGCAATCGTGCGATCATTGAGATCTGAGTTCGAAGAGTCGAATCCCGGGATTCGGTGGACGGTAAACCCCCTGCCTCAGTGTGAAGGGGACCCGGGTCTGCTCAAAATCGTCTTCACTAACCTGTTGAATAACGCATGTAAATTCACGGCCGCGGAACCCGAACCGTCGATCGAGGTGGGTGTTGTGGATTTTGACGCTAGCCGGGCATATTACGTGCGTGACAATGGAGTCGGGTTTGACATGGCGCAGTCAGACAGGATGTTCGATGTCTTCGAACGACTTCATCGCCCCGAAGACTACCCGGGAACCGGCGCCGGCCTCGCCATTGTCCGTCGAATCGTCGAGAAGCACGGCGGTCGGGTCTGGGCCGAGTCCGAGATCGATCAGGGCGCCACGTTCTTTTTCACGGTGCCGTCGGACGCTTAATGAAGCAGACCGTGAATCGAGCCGATAACTGCGGGGTCTTCGCTCAGGCCGCATTCGTGACCGCCTGGAGATGTCGCCGCAGCCACATCCGGTTGACCCTCTCCCCGGATACGCCTGTGCGGTTATAATCCCCGCAATTGCCGAGGGCCCCAATATCCAGCCGGGACTTTGTTCGAGGCTCAAAGCACAGCGAAACTCCGGCCGATACGCCAACCGTACAGGAGGCAGCGATGACCTCAAAGGTCTATTTCATGGACGCCCGCAGTGACTCGGCCGATACGAGTCTCATTGCCAAGACGTTGACCGTCTTCGACGCCGCAGGTCTGGACAAGCTGGTCAACAAGGGGGATGTCGTCTGCATCAAGGTTCACTGCGGTGAGTGGGGCAGCAGCGCATATCTGCGCCCTGTATATGCCCGGGCGCTTGCCGACCGGGTCAAGGAACTCGGCGGCCGGCCGTTCGTCTGCGACACGACTACCCAGACGTACAACCCGTACGGAAGCCGGGCCACCGAGCTCGACCTTCTTGAGACGGCATCACGCAACGGCTTCAACGCAACGACGCTGGGTTGCCCGTTTATCTGCGCAGACGGATACGTCGGCACGAGCGACTACCGGGTCGACATCCCGGAGGGTTACCTCCTCAAAGAGGCTTTCGTCGCACAGGCGATAGCCGCCGCGGATGTCATGATCGCCCTGACCCACTTCAAGGGGCACGGCATGGGCGTCATCGGCGGAGCGCTCAAGAACCTGGGGATCGGCGGACAGTCCAAGCGCGGCAAGTTCAACGTCCACATGGGCCGGCACCCGAAATACGGCGCTGGCGATGCGATGGAATACCACCCCGAGAACTTTGCCGGCAAGGCAAAGGACCCGGACTGGACCATCCTGGAAGACTGTTGCCCGCTCAGCCTGTTTGAGGTCACCGACGACGATGAGTTGAAGTGGGAAAGGGAGAAGTGCATCAACTGCCTGGGTTGCATGGGCATCATGAACCCAAGGGGCATTTTCCGCCCGAATCTGGAGAACTTCGATGCTACGGACGCAGCCATCGCTGACGGCGCCCTCGGCGTAGTCAAGGCGGTTGGCGCCGAGCGCTGCGGATTCGTCACGGTGGCTGTCGACGTGTCGCCGAAATGTGACTGCGCCGGCTTCTCGGATGTGCCGATCGTCCCGCACCTCGGCGTGTTCGCCAGCACGGACCCGGTAGCTATCGACCAGGCATGCGTCGATGCCGCCCAGCACGCGCCGGGAATCCCAGGTTCCCTCTCCGAGGAAGTCGGGGTGGACGCTCCGGGCGAACGCAAATTTGACCTGGCCGGTTCCGCACTTGAGGGCGCCAGCGAGCAGACGACTATCAACACCGCTGTCGTAAATGGACTCGGCTCCCGCGAGCACGAGCTCATCCACGTAGAGCGGGCGGGAGCAGAGAAGTTCCGATTCCCGCTCGACCCGCGGCCGACCCGACAGCGCTTCGGCAAACTGTTCGAGAAGTTCCAGCCATTCCCGTTCGACCGTTACGACACCCGCGGCTTCAACCGGCTTCCGGAAGTGGATCTGGATGCTGTGAAAGGCCACGCCGGTCCGACGGTGGACCCGCACTCTCACCCCGAGGCTCCGTACCACGGGGATGGCGTGTGGCACCCGGGTATGGAAGAAGCGGCTGGAAACAGCGGCATGAGCTCTGATAAGGCCGAGACGCCGGCGGGCGACGACTAGGCAGGCGAGTCGGCAGGTAAGGATCAAAAAACGGGGCGTTCCCGGGATCGGGGCGCCCCGTTCTTATCCGGCATCGAGGCCTTCCCGCCTGCCGGTTTCAAGATAGTTACTTAAGATAAATCCCCCGTCATCGGGATTCCCCCGGTGTTCGATGTTGCGTGTAGTTACGAATTACAAGGAGAAGGAATCAGTTGGCCAGGGCACAAGACCAGCTCGACGAAGCGATCGGCATCATACGCGAGACCGCCGGTGGACTTGACGATGACCTTAAAGGACGCTCGGAAGCTGCCGCATCCGCTATGGAAGCCCACCGGGAGAAGTTCTTCTTCCAGTCGCTCACAGGACTGCCGTTTGCCGTGAAGGCAAATAAGGCGGCCAAGGCGTTGGCAGCCTCCGCTGATGACGCCAACGTCGGCGTAGTTGAAGCGGTCGCGAAAGAGATTGATGACAAGGCCGATGCCCCCGGCACGGTCCTGACATAACTTGTCCACGATCCTCGTAACGGGTGGCGCAGGCAGTATGGGGCGTCTCGTCGTGGGCAACCTGCTGGAGCGGGGACACGCCGTGCGCGTCTTCGACCTGCCCACGGTCAATTACGAGGGCCTGGAGGGTGAACCGCGTGTGGAGATCGCACGGGGCGATCTGACCGACTCCTCGGACGTAGGAGGCGCTTGCGACGGCGTCGATGCCGTCGCCCATCTTGCGGCCATCCTGCCGCCGGTGGCGGAGGCCAACCCGGATCTCACGCGCCACGTCAACATCGACGGAACGCGCGTGGTCTTGGAAGCCGTACGGGCCAAGGCGCCATCCGCTCGTCTCGTGCTCAGCTCGTCGGTCAGCGTTTACGGAGACACGACGCCCCAGGGCGACGAAATAACGGTGGAGCGAACGGCGAACCCGGATGACGTCTACGCAGCGTCCAAGGCCGAGTCGGAGCGCATCGTGGTTGAGACCGATCTCGACTGGGTCGCACTCCGTATTTCCGGCGTCGCGATACCCGTGTTCCAGGAACCGCCTGCGGAGTGGCCGTTTACCCCGGACGAGCGGATCGAGTTCGTTCATCGGGACGACGCCGTGTCCGCCCTTTCCGCCGCCCTTACCGCGGCAGACGCGGGACACAACATATTCAACGTCAGTGGTGGACCGACCTGGCGGATGTCCGGCGAGAAGTACGTTAACGACTACTATGAACTGGTCGAAGCCGATCCGGCGCTCGCGGTGTACCAGGATAATCCAGGCCACTTTGACTGGTACCAGTCGGCTGATGGCCAGGCTGCGCTGTCGTACCAGAACACGCCCTACGAACGGTACCTGGAGCAGATCCAGGAAGACATCATGAGGATGCTCGAAGGGTAGCAGCAGCGGCCGGGCGTAACGATGGGGTCGATGCCGCCCCGCATTCGCCGGATTACCCTCACCGTTCAGCGCCTATCCGGCCCAGGGCCTCCAACACACGCGTCGGGTTCATTGGCGTGCGGGTCATTCGTACCCCGAGCGCGTCGTGGATAGCGTTCGCGATCGCTGGCACCGGCGGGACGATAGGGATCTCCCCTGCGCCACGGACGCCGAACGGGTGGCGCGGGTTGGGAACCTCCACAATGATCGTCTCGATCTCGGGCAGATCGAGCGCCGTCGGCAACCGATAGTCCGTGAAACCGGGATTCGCCATGGTCCCGTCTGAGTCCATGAAATAACCCTCGTTCAGGGCCCATCCGATGCCCTGTGCCACTCCGCCCTGCATCTGCCCCTCCACCAGCGCCGGATGGATAGCCGTCCCCGCGTCCTGGACTGCCGTGTACCGAATCACCTGGACTTTGCCGGTTTCAGGGTCGACCTCGACATCGGCTATGTGCGTTCCGAATACACTGCCGCCGGGCGATGGCAGATCCAGGGCGGCCAACGCGCTCGCCGCGCCTCCCGTGTCACCCAATCGTGCCGCCAGTTCCCGGAACGAGAAACGAATCTCGGGGTCCGATGTGGCGAAGAAGGTCCCGGCGGAGAAGCTCACGTTTGCCTCGTCAATTGCCCATATCAAGGCGGCACGGGTACGAAGCTCATCGACAAGTCGCACAGCTGCCGCGTACGCCGCCGCGCCCGTCGCGTAAGCCGTTCGGCTGCCGTGTGAGATCTCGGTAAACCCAATCCCCAGCGTGTCGGCAACGGTCGGCCGGATGTCCCGGACACGAATGCCGAGAACCTCAGCCGCCTGCATGGCGATACTGGTCCTGCTGCCCCCCATATCCACGGAGCCCAGGGTAACGGCGACCGTGCCATCCCGATCCACGCTGAGCGCCACAGACGACTCACGCCCGGCGTGCAAGACGAATCCAGAAGCGACGCCTCGTCCGCGGACACGCCGCCGCTTGCCTTCTCGTTCCAAAGGCGTTCCCCAGTGGTCCGAGGAGCGCGCAGCCTCGAGTGTTTCGACGAATCCGATCTTTGTGAACGCGGGGCCGTCGGAACGACGCGTGCCTTCGCGCGCTGCGTTCTTCAATCGAAATTCGAACGGGTCCCAGTTTCGCTCCCGGCAGATTTCGTCGATCATGGTCTCCGTCGCGAAGGTGACCTGGGGCGCACCCGGCGCCCGGTACGCGCCAGATTTCGGCTTGTTCACCAGAACGTCGTAACCGTCGACCCGGGTGTTCGGAATGTCGTAGCAAGAAAAGATCGACTTCACGCCGGTGTCCACCACCCACCCCGGATAAGCGCCGGCCTCGAACCATACGTCCGCCACCGCGGCGGCAAGTCGACCGTCATCCTCCACGCCGATCTTCATGACCAGCTTGCCGCCCGGGGCCGGGGCCGATCCCTCAAAGACGGCCTTGCGGTCCATCACCATCTTCACGGGCCTGCCAGATTTGCGGGCGAGCAGGGCGGCGATCGGTTCCAGGAACACGACGGTCTTGCCCCCGAAGCCGCCACCGATCTCGACCGGGACGACTGTGACGCGGGAAGGATCCATTCCCAGGAGCGCCGCCGTCTGCGAACGTGCCCCGAATCCCCCCTGCGTGCTCGTCCAGAGGGTTACCCGGTCATCCTCGTCCCAGAGTGCCGTTACGGCGTGAGGCTCGATGTATCCCTGGTGCACCGTATCAAACCGAAACTCACGCTCAAGTACCAGGTCGGCTCTTTCGAAGCCCGCATCTGGATCTCCGAGTTCATGCCTGAAATGCCACGCTACGTTTGTCCCGTGCACCGGTTCACCCAGGTGATCGGCCACCATCTGCGGCAGCAACACCGGCGCGTCCCTGGCTGTAGCGGCATCCACATCGATCGCCGCCGGCAGCGGCTCGTATATGACGCGAATGAGTTTCGACGCCTCGATCGCACTGTTGCGATCCCGTGCCGCGACGGCTGCGATGGCGTGTCCGGCGTACAGAACGCGATCATCCGCCAGGACGTTGTCGGTCGCCTGGTTGGTGTCGACGGGAGCTCCTGCAAGGTCGATCGTGCCCGATTCGACACGCGGCAGGTCGTCCCGGGTGACCACCGCGAACACACCCGGCGTCGATTCCGCCAACGTAGTGTCGATCCCCTTTATCAACGCGTGCGCGTGAGGGCTGCGCACCACTTCAGCCCATATCAGCCCCGGCAGATTGACGTCCGCGCTGTACACCGCGCGCCCGGTCACTTTGTCGTTGCCATCAGGCCGGGGCGGGGACGTGCCGATTACCCGGTAGGCACGTTTGAGTTGGCGGCTGTCGTTCTCCTGAGCCAGGGCATCGCCTCCATGAGCGATCCGTTAAACACACCGCATCGGCAACGTCTCTCAGCCGGTTCAGAGATTGGATGCGCAAGCGGTCCGTGATGATCGCACGCAGTCGCCATTTCACGGCAATCAGCCGATCTGAAGCGGCGATCGCACCTGAATCTACTCCTCTTTGGTCCGGTTCTTGCTCTGGATCTCTCTGCGCAGACGTCGATTTTGTCTTCGATCGCGCCAGGCTGCCACCATCCATGTCACTCCCGCGGCTCCGAGGCCGTACAGGGCGACGAAGGGCAGGGGAAGGGTGCGACACGCGAGTACGTCTCCCCCAGCGGAAGCGCGTTCAGGGGTTCGATGGCTCATCCGCTTTCGTCCGTGGTGGTAGAAGGCGCGGGAGCGGCGGATACCTGTGACTCCGCCCTGATCTCTTTCACCCTGTGCCATACGAACCAGCCGATCAGACCGGTCAACACGAGAATGATCGGAATGTCGAACGGTCGACTGACAGCCCTGATGTCATCGTAGTTTGCGCCCAGAAGAAATCCCCCGAGGGCCAGACCGAAAGTCCACGGGAATGCGCCGACGAAGGTGAAGATCGAAAATCTCAACACGTTCATGCGTGCGACACCGGCGGGGATCGAGATAAATCCCCGCACCCCGGGGATCATGCGGGCGACGAACACGGTCAACTCTCCACGCGTCGCAAACCATCGATCGGCGCGATCCATGTCGGCGTGCGTTATCAAGAGGTACTTCCCGTACTTCGCGATCAGGGGCCGGCCCCCCGCACGAGCCACGTAGTACTCGATCAGCGAACCGAGAAGGCTTCCGACGGCTCCGGCAAACCCCGCAAGGAAGACGAATCCGATCCCCAGGTCCTTCTCCTCGACCAGTTTCCACCCCCCCAGGGGCATCACGATCTCGCTGGGAAGCGGGATAGCCGTGCTCTCGATAGCCATCAGGCCGACAAGGCCCAACCACCCGATCGCATCGAAGACGTTGGTGACGAACTCGAGCGCCCATTCCTCGGTGCCATCAATCAGATCGCGGATGAAATCGATGGCGGGCGCCTCCGGTCATTCGTGTTGGGTTTGTCAAGAAGTGAGCAGGGCAGGGCGTTGCCCCGGAAGTAGCCCCGGCTGGGCCTGTCTGGAGAGTCGAGTCTAGCAAAGCTACGATGCGCGCTTCTCGTTTGGATGTTTGCGATGGCAGCGCGGTTTGAACGTAACGACCGCCTGGGAGGCCAGGTTTTTGGCTGGACGCACTCGAATACGGTCCGGGCGGCTTCGACGCCCTCTCCGGCGACGTTCATTTCACGGACCGGAGAGATGGGCCGTCGCATTCGGGTTTTGGCACGCGACGACGGGGGAACGTGGGATACCGAGGGTTCGAATGACCGGGACGAAATACACGGGACCGGATAGGGGAGTTGCGGTCAGTACACGATCACGCCGGTCTGATGTAGCGATATGCCGGGGTAGAACGAGTAGAAAACGGCGGTGAGGAGTGTCTGATTCAGAGTAAATGAAGGCCAAGCTATATTAGCTTTGATAAACCTCGCATGAATAGATGAAATATTGAATAAATACTAAATAAGTCTCAATAAAACACAGGCTTTGCACATACCGTGTTCTAAACGATGTACAATACGGTGGAGCGCAGTCAAGAATGTCCGCTGGGATGTCATAACAGGCAGCGGCAGGGCAGCGCAGGAGGAAAACGCATGGCCGTCAGGAAGACCAGGAAGATGCTCGACGTCGAGAAACGGATCCGGAGGCCACTGGAGCGGGCTATTCCGGAGATGCTGAACGAAGAGGGGTTCACCGACACCGCGAAACAGTTGAAGCTGTCGAAGGCGACGCTTAACTACTGGATGTTGAAGCTGGGAATCGAAGTGCGCCGCGTCGCTCTCGCTCCCGGAGAAGAGATCGAAATAAAGCGATCCACCGGGTAGCGGCACGCCTCGCCGCACCGCTGAGTCCCAACAACTGCGTAGATAGGAGCGCCGGCGCGTCTCGAATTCGTCTTTGGAGCCCGCTCAAGGCACTCGATCCAGACCACCACATCGTTCCGTCCACATTCGCAAAGCGTTTGCGGAAAACACGATTGACTGAGGTTGATTCGGCTGCTAACTTTTCGTTCGTGAAACACGTAACAATGCCGTTTGAGGGCCGCCTCCGCCGGAATCCACGAGTGATCTGGATCCGGTTCGTACCTGAGCACTGAATCGACAGGGACGAGGGCACACCTGGAACGGGGAGTCACCTAAGTAATGTTTTCGACCCGGCTGATAACTTTGACCGGCCTTATGATCGTTGGCGCAATGTTCGTCGCCGCATGCGGAAGCGACGAAGCCGACGTCGTTCCGACGCCCATATTCGAGCCCACGGCGGCGTCAGCCGGTGACACATCTGATTCGCCGGCGGCAGACACCACGGCGCCTGCCGCCGACCCGGTCGATGTCCCCGAGGCCCTGGTCGGAGACGCTGGCAACGGTGAAGCGGTGTTTTCCAGCGCCGGGTGTGCGGCCTGTCACTCGACCGAGTCAACGGATGGCGTCGGACCCGGGCTTTCTGGAGTCGGTACCACCGCAGAGACCCGCGTCGACGGACAGACGGCCAACGAATACCTGACCGCGGCCATCGTCGCGCCGAACGAGTTCGTAGTGCCCGACTTCGCCCCCATCATGGTGACCACATTCGCCGACAGCCTGTCAGAGCAGGAAATCGCAGACGTGGTCGCTTACCTGGTCGCTCTCCCGTAAACGGCCCGTTGCGCCTCTATCGACCTCCGGCAGAGGCGCCGGGCCGGGGCGCGACTGAATAGTGGGAAGCGTGGAGCAATGACTCGGCCGCTTCCCATTCCAAGCGCGGTCCAGCGTGAGCCGGAATGGTCGATCGACCGCGATCTGCAAGCTGACGCTAATCCCGCCCGGCGATTGAACGTGCGATCTTCGCCGCCATCACGCCGGCGCCGAAGCCGTTGTCGATATTCACAACGGCGATACCCGTCGCACAGCTGTTCAGCATCGCCAGGAGCGCAGCTATGCCGCCGAAGCTGGCACCATACCCGGTGCTGGTCGGGACGGCGATAACCGGCGCTCTGACAAGACCGGCGATAACGCTGGGCAGTGCGCCCTCCATCCCGGCGACCACCACGAGCACTTTCGCCGCCCGCAAAGCGGGGAGCGAGCCGAGCGTGCGGTGCAAGCCGGCCACTCCCACGTCCACGATGCGATCAACGTCACAACCCATCAGCCGCGCCGTCTCGGACGCCTCCTCGGCGACCGGGAGATCGGCCGTACCGGCGGTTACTACCGCCACGCCGGTGATGGGCGCTTCGGGCGGCCTGCGGTCTGCCCACACGATCCCGCTCAGTTCGTTGAACTGTGCTTCAGGAACGGCTGACTTTACGGCGGCGAAGCCCTCAGCGTCCGTCCGGGTTACCAGGATCACACCGGAGCGCTCGTAAAGTCGCCCCGAGATCTCTGCGAGCTGCGTCATGGTCTTGCCCGGGCCGTAAACGACCTCGGGAAAGCCGGTGCGTACGGCGCGATGGTGGTCCAGAAGCGCATCCCCGGCTTCTTCATACGGGAGGCGGCCTAGCCGCTCGAACGCGTCGCTGGCGCTCGTGTCGCCCGAGGACACCGCTTCAAGGATGCGTCGTATCTCTTGTGCGTCGATAAAACAATCTCGTATTCGTGCTGAAAAACGGGTAGTCGATGGGGGACACCATTTTGATGCGACCCCGGCCGCCAATTATAGGTCCCATTCCGGCTGGTCCCGAACCGTCTTGCGCCCGCGCCCGCGTAATTGACGATACGTTGTGGTCACACATATACTCAGCCCCACATATTGGGGGTTTAAAGAACTATGTGGATAACCTGTCTTCAAGAGAATCTGTCACGTGGACTCGGCGTCGTCGGCCGTGCCGTGGCTACGCGTGCCACGCTTCCCGTCACACAGAACGTTCTCCTGACGACAGATCACTCACGTCTCAAGCTGACGGCGACCAACCTGGAGATCGCGATAAGCACGTGGATCGGAGCTCAGATCGACCACGAGGGCTCGGTAACGATCCCGGCCCGCCTGCTCACGGAGTTCATCAACCAGCTTCCCGACGACAAGATCGAGATTGACCTGGTTGATAGCCCGAAGGGCGTCGCTATTGAGTGCGCCCGCTTTAATGCCAACATGAATGGCACGGACGCCGAAGAGTTCCCTCCGATCCCCACGGTGGAAGACGGAACCACGGTCACCGTCCCGGCGGACATCCTGAAGGGCGCTATCGAGCGCGTCGCTTTCGCCGCCGCAACCGAGGACTCCCGGCCCGTGCTGACCGGCATCAAGGTCGAGATCGCCGGCAACAAGCTCACACTTGCGGCTGCCGACGGGTTCCGCCTGGGAGTGGAGACGGTTGAGCTTGGCGCAGCGGTCGAAGAAGACATGGGCTTCATAGTCCCGGCGCGCACGATGCAAGAAGTGCAAAGACTCATCGGCGACAGGGCGGACGACATCACCGTCACGGTGACCGAGCCGGCGAGCCAGGTGCTGTTCAAGTTCGGCGATATCGAGATCGTGTCCCAGCTGGTGCAGGGCGCGTTCCCTGACTACGCAAAGCTGATTCCCGCGAGCGCCGGCACGACGGCCACCGTGAAGTTGCAGGACTTCCTGCAGGCGACTCGGGCGGCGGCGATCTTTGCCCGTGACGGCAGCGGGATTGTCCGCCTGATTGTGACCCCGGGAGAAGACGGCGGGCCCGGCAAGGTGACGGTGGATTCCCGGGCCGAAGAACTCGGCGATAACAAGGGCGAATTTGACGCAGAGATTGATGGCGATGAGGCCAAGGTTGCCTTCGACAGCCGATACCTGCTGGACGTTCTCGGCGTTCTCGGCAACGGCAACGTCACGCTGGAAACCACCACGCCGTCAAGTCCCGGCGTAATCCGGGCGACGGATCGTGAAGGCTACACGCATGTCGTGATGCCGATGTTTGTCCAGTGGTGATCCGGCACTATCTCCGAACCTGAGCGACGTCTAAACAGAACGCAAACGACCTGTGTACAGGCGCCTCATATTGACTGTTCCACGCGCCCATGCAAGTTTGAGCCGCCCGTGAGCGCGGGAGGGTACGGCGGGTCCCCGATTCGGATCATCAATCTCGTGTCCACTTCCGGTCCGGAATCACGACGTGGCGATTTGTGAAAGAGGCCGTCCGTTACGCGATCTCGATGGCGACGGGACAGTGGTCGGACCCGAGAACGTCGGCATGGATTGTTGCAGCCGTGACCCTGTCCTTGAACCCGGCGTTCACGAAGAAGTAGTCCAAACGCCACCCGACGTTCCTTGCGCGCGCCCCGGACCGCTGACTCCACCAGGAGTATTGATCTGGCGAGTTGTCGAACATGCGGAACGTATCCACGAATCCCGCGCCGGTCAGACGGTCCATCCAGGCTCGTTCCTCCGGCAGGAACCCCGATGTCTTCGAATTCTCCCGGGGTCGCGCTAGATCGATCTCACGATGCGCCGTGTTGAAATCGCCACATATGACCAGGTTCTTGCCGTTAGCGATCGTCTTGCTGGCGAATTCAAGGAATGCGTCGTAGTAGCGCATCTTGTAGTCAAGCCGTTCTGCGGAGGCCCTCCCGTTCGGAAAGTACACGTTGGCCAGCACGAACTCACCGAAGTTGACGACCAGGTGGCGGCCTTCCTCGTCCCATATGGGCGCTCCAAAGGTCGTCTCGACCGATAACGCGGGGATCCTGGAGTAAACGGCTACGCCGCTGTAACCGCGTCTGGTGGAAGCGTAGGAAAACTGGGACCCGTAGCCTGGAACGTCCCTGAGAACGCCCGGGAGCGTGTCGTTGTTGACCTTCGTTTCCTGGAGGGCGAGCACCTCGGGCTGGATTTCGTTCATCCACTCCAGAAAACCGCGCTTATGAATGGCGCGGATCCCGTTTACGTTCCAGGACACGATCTTCAACGTGTTGGCCTTTCTTTCTGTTTCCGGACATTTTGAGGCTGGCGAAAAGCCTGCAGAAGTCCTTTGGACGGAGTCGGGCATTTCCCAATGGAGCCGCCCAAGTAACCCCTTTCTCGACCGAGGGCGTGTCCGCCTTACCGTACGACCGAGACCAATGGCTCGCAAGATGGACCCTCCCGGGCATAAGTCGTGAGCCACGGGATGCGCTCTGCGGGTGGCTACTAACCAAGAATGGATGGTATGCACCGACGATCAGCGTGGCTTACTTCACTCAAGTGACCCGTTCGATCCTCAGCGCATATAGAGCAATACGCAGGCGGATGAAAGCAATATCGATTCGAGTGGACGTCTGGGCGGCCGGGAGTTATTACCCGGGAGGATGGGGTACCGATCGAAGGTCGGACAGTTAGATGAAACTACTGGGCATTGCAGCCGGACTCGTGAACGGGCGCCGCAAGGTGGATCGTGTGACGGAACACGACACCGTTATGGATGAGCCGCCTGTCATACGTCAATCAGCAGCACCGGCACAGGAAGGTCTCGCCGATAACACATGGCAGGGCAGGCCCGGTTCCCTGGCGGATATGTTCGTCGGCCGTGACGAGGTCCTGAAAGCGATCGCCCGGGGATTCAGGAAAGATAGGGCCGTGATGATTTCCGGTCCGACCGGGATCGGCAAATCACGGCTCGCTGCCGAGTTTGCGCACCGTTCTGGCGCTCCCGGATTCTGGACCACTGCCGGCGCTACGCTGGATGAAACCCTGGCGGCGCTCGCGCCTGCGCTGTTCGTCCGGGTGGAAGGCCGCACCGATGCCGAGCTTGCCGGAGATGTGCGGAGACTTCTTGAGGCATTCCCGGGGACTACGCTCTGGGTTATCGACAATCTTTCGGACGCCGAGCAGGCCGGTTCAATTCTTGCCGCGTGCGGACAGGTGAGGCCACTGATAACGCTTGGGACGGACGCGGTTGGCCAGCTTCCAGATTCCTTCACCGAGGTCACACTTGATGCGGTGGATCCGGAAGCGGCGCTGAAGCTGATGGGCGTTGATAATGCCGCCGAATCAGCATCGAACGGGCCAGACGATTCAGCGGCTCTCGAATTGGCGGAATATGTCGGCAGATATCCCGTCGCGATTGAGATCCTGCGAGGACTGATTTCGGGTGGCGACTCTCCGCTCGACCTTCTCAGCGAGTTGCGGAAGACCGTCGTGGATACTTCAGACGGACCTTTCTCGGGCGACGAGGCGGGCCTCGGGAGTCACATACTCGCGACCGCCGCGTTAGCACTGGGCCGGCTGCCGGCATCGGCGCGCCGACAGCTTGCTCCGCTCGGCTACGCCGGGGACGCTCCGATGTCTCGCGGTCTCGTGATGTCACTCGTCTCTCTCGAAGGCGATGAGTTGCTGGACATGTTCCGTGCGTGTAGCAAGCGGTCGCTACTTTCGTGGCACGGCGATTCGGTGCGCATACATCCTGTCGTAACCGCGGCCATCCCGTCGGTCACCGGCGGCTCCAAGGGATCCGGCAAAGGCTCCGGTGGTGTCGGGAAGTCGCTCAGGCGAGCCGTGGGCAAGAAGAAGTCTGAGGGGGAGACGCTCGAATCGACCCTGCGACGAGCGAGGCGACGAATCGCACGGGCCAATCGCGACTCAGAGGCCGACCTGCGCGGGGATATCGTTCATTACGACCGGATCATGACATGGGCTCGCACACACCCGGAGCTGAACGACATCCGCATCGAGTTCGTTGGCGAACTCGCGGTTGCGTATAACAGCCTCGGACGGGCCGATCATGCTGTCTCACTGACGGAAGAGTCCCTGGAGGCCCGTGAAGGCTCGCTCGGCATCGATCATCCGAGCACGATAGCCGCCAGGAACAACCTTGCGTCCGCATATCAGACCGCAGGACGGATCGATGAGGCCATCGCCGTTCACGAAAAGACGCTTTCAGAGGCCGAAAGAAGCCTTGGCCCTGACCATCCAACGACGATCGCGAGCCGGCAAAATCTTGTTACCGCGCATCGAGCTGCCGGTCGGATAAACGAGGCGGTGCCGCTCTACGAGCAGGCTGTTGCTTCCCGCGAGAAGTTGCTTGGACCGGAGCACCCGGACACCCTTGCGGGACGCAACATGCTGGCGTCGGCATACCAGGCATCCGGGCAGATCCACAAAGCGGTGCCTCTATACGAAAAAACGCTCCAATTGCGCGAACGGACGCTGGGACGTGATCATCCAGACACGTTGACTACGCGCAGCAATCTTGCCACCGCCTATCAGGCTTCCGGCAGGATTGGCGACGCGCTTGAATTATATGAAGACGCCCTGGAAGCGAGAAAACGCCTGTTCGGAGCAGAAGATCGCAGGACGCTCATGGTCCAGAACAACCTGGCGACGGCATTCCACTCCGATGGCCGCCTGGGCCAGGCGATGGATATGTACAAGGAGACGCTTGCGGCCCGCACCAAAACTCTGGGCAACGAGCACGTCGGCACCCTCACCAGCCGCAACAACCTGGCCAGCGCCCATCGCGCCACCGGAAACCTGCGCGACGCGCTGATGATGTACGAGCAGAACATCGTCGACCGGACGAGAATTCTGGGTCCCGAACACCCCAAAACGCTTACCAGCATGAATAACGCCGCCGCCGCCCGGAGCGAGGTCGGGAACGTGGAAGAGGCCGTTCCTGCGTTTGAGGAGGTGCTGGAGGTGGCGGAACGGGTCCTTGGCAAGACTCACCCGATTACCCAGACCTGCACGACAAACCTGGCGGCTGCATACCGGGCAATGGGGCGTTCCCAGGACGCCCTGGACCTCGAAGGGGTTCCGGAGGTCGGCGCGGACGATTAGACCCGGACCGGACTCTACTCGTCGAAGCCGGCGACCGGAATTGAACTACGGGCGGTCACTGAGTGTACGTCGTCGAGTCGGCGACTCATTTCCGGATCGATCCACACCATGCCCCGTGAAGCCGACCACACCACCTTGGCGATCACGTCCGGATCCTCACTGGTTTCGGAAGACACCAGAGTCCATGTCTGGCGGTAGTCTTCAAATGCGTCCAGTTCGTCTCGGAACATTTCTGGCAGAACGAACACGACTGCCAGCGCATGGATTTTTTTCTGTAGAGCGACCGCAAGCTTTATGGCCGGTAAAGGGAATCCAGGGTCCACGGTGGACACCAGCACGTCTCCCGGCGTCACACGGGCGAGATCGACCCCGTTGAAGTCGGCCTCGATCTTCTCGGTGACTGTGAAGCGTTTATCCGGTTTGAGACGGGCCGCGGTTCCATCGCGCCAGCCTTCGGGGCCGGCCAGGATCAACCGAAGGAGATCTTCAACTTCCCTGGAAGGCGATTTCCTGCTCTTGTCGGCCAAATGTACGTGCTCCCGCGTGGGTCTCGGGCGTTATCTTCGTCAGCCCGGCCGATCTATCCATAGTCGGGCTATCCGGAGTTCCGGGAATCGCGCTAACCCCGGAAAAGTGTTGCGGCTGTCACCCAAAGCGTCCGCTGGGCGACTGCGGTTGAAAGAGCTGGCAGACGACCCGATCCGCGGCCGGGCAACGCGGTGAAGGCCGGGTTATCGATCCGGGAAACGGGGACCGATGGGGGGTGGACGTCGTGCCGCGCCGACCGTGTTGCGTGGCATCGATACGTACTTCGTTGAAAGCCTGGACACAGACGATTTGCGAGCATTGCGTGACGCGTTGGATAGACTGCTGACTGCTGCGTTAGATTCTCGGCAAAACAGTTCTCCGACGGCCTGCGAGCCTGGACCCTACCAACCGGGCATCGCGATGAGGCCGGCACGGGTCGGTCTCCGTACAACTGAAACGATATGCCGGAAGTTTCCACACGGTGAATTTCAGCTGCCGCGTCGCGTCGGTCGGGCCGTACACGGCACTCTTAGTCGCGACATTTGCCATCGCGGCCGTAGCGTGCGGATCTTCTGTATCCGGCGATTCCAGGACTCAGGACGGGACCGCGGAAACGCCGCTCCCGGCCGCCGTTGTCGAATCCACAGTAGAGACGGCCGCCGCTCCAGCATTGAAAGGTTTGACGGGATGGGCCAATTCGGATCCGTTCACGATCGCTGAACGGACATCTGAAGGGGACATCGTTCTGATCGATTTCTGGACCTACACCTGCGTCAACTGCATCAGGACATTTCCGTTTCTGGCGGAGTGGCATGACAAGTACGGGGACGCCGGGTTGACTATCCTCGGGGTGCATACGCCCGAGTTCGAGTTTGAGAAGGCACGGCAAGGCGTCCTTAAGGCGCTCAATCGTTTCGGCCTGGAGTACCCGGTGGCCCAGGACAACGACCGTCAAACATGGAACTCGTTCGAGAATCACGCCTGGCCGGCGAAGTACCTGTTCAGCGCTCGGGGGGAGCTTGTGTATGAACACATCGGTGAGGGGGATTACCTGGAGATCGAAGCGGAGATCCGCTCCGCGCTGATCGACGCCGGCCGTGACATCTCGGCGATCGCCATCGGTACAAGCGATGGCCCTTCGGAAGATGAGACGGCCTACTACCTGACGGAAGAACTGTACGCCGGGTACGGCAAGGTGTACGGACTTGGCGGATCGAATTCGATAGCGCAGGTCGAGTTCTACCATGGCCCGGACCGGGTGGTCGACTACGATGACGATTCAGAGTTCCACCACTTCAACAAGATTTACCTGCATGGATTGTGGCTAAATGAGAAAGACGCCATCGTCCACGCCCGGGCCACGGCCGGCCTCGAGGACTACCTCTACGCCCAGGTTTTTGCCAGGAGCGCCAACGTGGTCCTCGAGCACAGGGGAGACGCGCCGATAAACGTTTACGTGGAACTCGATGGCGCGCCGGTACCCGAAGACGGGGCCGGGCAGGACATCGTGTATGACGAGACCGGTGCGAGCCTGCTTCGCGTCGACGAGTCCCGGTTGTATGCGTTGTTGGAATTGCCGGAGTTCGGGCAACATGAACTGGTGCTGAGATCGAACTCAGACCGGTTCGCCGTCAGTTCCTACACGTTCGGGAATTACCTGCAGGGCCCCTGATCCCGGTCCAACTTCAACCCGTTGCGATCTACGGGGGTCAGCCCGATAGCCGTATCATCCCGGCATATTCGAACGCACGGATGGGCGTCACATGGGACATGCTCGACGCCCCGGGCATACACACGGGGAGTCACACATGGGTATCCATGACGGCAAGGTTGTAATCGTCACCGGCGGAGCGCTCGGGATAGGCGGCGGCGCATCACGCGGGTTTGCTGAAGAAGGCGCCCGCGTGATCGTGGCGGACATCAATCCCGGCGCCGGGCATCAGACGGTCAACGAAATCAAAGCCGACGGGGGAGAGGCTGCGTTTGTCCAGGCCGATTTCAGCGTACCCGAGGATTCACGCCGGGTGGTCGAGCAGTCGGTCGCTCTTTACGGCGGCGTCGACTATCTGTTCAACAACGTCGGCATCCAGCCACGCACTTCCTACACCAACGCCGAGGACACGACGGAAGAGATCTGGGACGCGATCCTTTCGATCAACCTGAAGAGCTACTGGCTGATGTCCAAGCACGCAATCCCCGTGATGCGCGAGCGTGGCGGCGGCGTCATTGTGAACAACGCCAGTGTCCAGGGCCAGCAATCGGCGCCGCTCGTGACCGCGTACGCGGCCAGCAAAGGCGGTGTGCTATCGCTGACCCGTCAGATGTCCCTCGACTACGCACGGCAGAACATCCGGGTACTCGCCGTTTGCCCGGGCTCGATCGACACTCCACTTATGCGTGACGCTCTTTCCGGGGGCCCGGGTGAGGCACCCGACGACATGAACGTCGCGGTCAATGTCGCCGGCGCGAGTTCGCCGATAGGGCGGATCGGGCGGCCGGAGGACATCGCCAACGTCGTGGTGTTCCTGTGTTCGGACAAAGCGTCGTTTATGACCGGCGAGTTTGTGAACGTCGATGGCGGCGTGATGGCGCAGGGCGCGTGGGCGGACCTGGGCCGCGCGGGGTAGCATGGGAGCCCACACGGGAGTGACACATTGACCTGTGCCCGGGCTGGCAACGCCCGGCGACAAGGTGAGGGTTTTGTTGTGTCGTTCGGCGGAAACGAAAGAAGGCGGGTAACCAGAACCCGCAAACGCCGCCTTCTGAGAGCGGCCTGGGTTGTCGCGATCCTCTCCGGCCTCCTCCTGTGGGCCCTGCTGGACAGCAGGGTAGCCGCAGATGATCATGCCTCCAACGAGGTGTTTGTCGTTGAGCTGGACGGGACGATAACGCTCGTCACCGAGCGGTTTATTTCTCGTGCCCTTGATGAGGCCGAGGACGCCGGCGCAGAACTTGTCGTGATCCGAATCGACACGCCGGGCGGGATGCTGGATGCGACCCGGGATATCGTGACGAAACTCCTGGCGGCGGAGATTCCGGTCGTGTCGTATGTCGCTCCCGATGGGGCACGGGCCGCCAGCGCGGGGACCTTTGTCACGGCCGCCGCGGGACTGGCCGCGATGGCCCCGACAACCAATATAGGAGCCGCCGCGGTAATCACGGGAGAGGGGGAAGACCTCCCAGAGACGCTCGGCAAGAAAGTGACCGAGGACACGGCCGCACTTATCCGGAGTATCGCCGAGTTGAGGGGGCGCAATTCGGACGCGTTGGAGGCGACGATTCGCGATGCGCTTGCCTACACAGCCAGCGAGGCCGTCGAGCTCGGGGTGGTGGATTTGATAGCGGTGGATTTGCCGGATCTCCTGGCTCAGCTGGACGGGCGTGAGATACCAACGGCGTCGGGATCACGCATAGTCTCGACGGCCGACCTGGCGGTACGCGATATCAAGCAAAGCTTTGTCGAACGATTCCTTGGGTTCCTGGCGGACCCGAACATCGCCTTCTTGTTGTTGTCCCTGGGTGGACTGGGCCTTGTTGTGGAGATATGGAGCCCGGGACTGGGAATCCCGGGGGCGCTGGGGGTGGGCTTCCTGATCCTGGCGTACGCATCGTTCGGAGTATTGCCGTTCTCGTGGGCCGGCGTGGCCTTGATAGCGTTGGCCGTGGCGCTCATAGCCGGGGAGATGCACGCGCCGGGCGGTGGGATACTGGGCGTCGCTGGCGTCATCGCGCTGATCCTCGGTGGTTTGTTCCTGTTTAACTCGGGGGGTGGGGCGGACGTATTCGACCCCTCGGTGAAGGTGAGTCTCTGGTTGCTCGCGGTGGTCGGCGCCACGGCGGGCGCGCTGGTTGGATGGCTCGCCTGGGAGATGAGGCGGTCCGCGGCGGAATTAGCGTATGTTTCTGATACGTCACATGAGGCGCTGATCGGCCAGACCGCCGTGGTTACGCGGGCGCTGGACCCTTCAGGAGAGGTGCTGGTTCGCGGCGAGCATTGGCAGGCGGACGTGACCGAGGGAGTTGTTGTGGATAGCGGGGCATCGGTCGTAATTCACACGGTCGATGGCCTCCGGCTGGGGGTGGGACCGCAGGAACAGGCGACCCCGGACGATCAGACATAGCGAGATTCCGGTACGAATCACGATCAGGCCGAGAAGCAAAGAGAAAGGCGGAGGTCGATGGCGATCATCAACTTTGTCCGGGACTACGAGCGCCTTGCTCGTTTCAAGTTCGGGCGTTTCCAGGGGATGATGGGGCCTGGAGTCGTTTTCGCGATCCCGATAATCCACCAGATTCGCAAGGTCGATACGCGGATCGAGGTCGTGGACATCCCGCGGCAGACCAACATCACACGGGACAACGCGCCGATTAATATCGACTTCCTGGTTTACATGAGGATCGATATCGACGAAGCGGAGAAGGCCGTGCTTGAGGTCGGCAACTATCGCTCCGCTGTGATAGGTCTTGCGACGACGACCTTGCGAGCCGTGATCGGCGACATAGCGCTCGACGAAGTTTTATCTCAGCGGGAGCGCATCAACGAGGCGATTCGTACCCGTCTCGACTCTGAGACCGCGCGCTGGGGGATCAAGGTCACCAACGTGGAGATCCGCGAGATCGAGCCGCCGCGTGACATCCAGGATTCGATGAATCGCCAGATGACCGCCGAGCGCGTTCGACGTGCGGTCGTGACGGAGGCGGAAGGCACGCGTGAGTCCAGCATCACGGTGGCCGAAGGCGCAAGGCAGGCGACCATACTGGCCGCTGAAGGCTCCAGACAGGCGGCGATCCTCGCCGCCGAGGGGGATCGGCAGGCGGCGATTCTGCGTGCAGAAGGTTTCGCCGAGGCGCTGGACAAGGTGTACGCAGTCGCCCAGACCGTGGACCAGAAGACGATGAGTCTTCAGTATTTCGAAGCGCTCAAGAGCCTCGGCGAGGGAGAATCGTCCAAGATTATCTTCCCGATGGAGTTCACGAAGTTCCTTGGGCCGCTCGGGACTGTGTTTAGTTCCAACGGATCCAGCGAGGATGACGAAGATTGAGCGGTGTGACCCGGCGATGAGCCCTCTCCCGGGCAGGGAGAGGGTTTCAAGCGCCTATATGTAGGCGATCGCCCCGTCAGAAAGGAGCCGGTCGCCCCGGTACCAGTTCGACTCGTAGGGCCGCTCGGCGATGGCGTCCAGGTCCAGTTCGATGCCCCAGCCCGGTCCGGCCGGTACCTCGTGGTGGCCGTCCCTCACCACGGGGGACGACTTCACGAACGATAGCTCGATCTCGCTGAACGGACGCATCTCCTGGATCAGGAAGTTGGGGATGGCGGCGTCGAAGTGCAGGTTGACCGTCGTCGCGAGCGGGCCCATCGGGTTATGAGGCGCCACTGAGATGTCGTGCGCCTCTGCATCGGCGGCGATCTTTCGCATCTCTGTCATGCCCCCCACGATGCAGACCTCTGGCTGGATGATGTCGGCCGCGCCCGCCCTGAACAGCTCCGTGAACTCGAACTTGGTGTACAGGCACTCACCCGTGGCCAGCGCATACGGCATCTTCTTGCGCAGCTCACCCATGGCGTGCCGGTTCTCCATCCGGAGCGGTTCTTCCATGAACATGGGCGTGTTGACCACGTGAGCGTCCGCAAGTTCCAGGAGCCTGCCGGGTTCGAACACGGCAGCATGTGCGTCCATGCCGATCTCGGCATCCGGGCCGGCCGCCTCGCGCAGCGCTCCCACGAGCTCCACGCCGGCGTCCACCGCCTTGAGCCAGGGCAGGTCCCGCCAGTCGTTGGGCAGGGGATTGACCTTGAAGGCCTGGTATCCGTACTTATCGATGGCCTCGCCAACAGTCGAGCGCATTGCGTCCAGGCCGCTTCCGTCGCTGTCTCCGAGCTGGACGTCCAGGTAACCGCGGATCCTGTCGCGGTACCGGCCGCCGAGCAGATCGTACACGGGTATGTCGTAAGAGCGGGCCGTTATGTCCCACAGGCTCTGGTCGATGCCCGAGAGCGCGGCCAGCCCGGACGAGCCCGGGGGGAAGCGCGCTCCCTGGTACATGAGCGCCCACAGGTACTCGATGCGGGTCGGATCGTGGCCGACTATCTGGCCGGCGAAGTAGCCGACCCACTCCTTCGTGGCCAGGTCCGGCCCAACGCTGTACGCCTCGCCTATGCCGGTGATGCCGTCATCGGTGTGCGCTACGACGAACATGCTGTTGCCGGCGCCCGGTGTTTCCGGGGTTGAGCGGCTGGCTACCAGGCATTCGACTTTTGTGATTTTCATGTGTGGGGAACTTGCCCTTTCACGAGGCGGGTTTTGAAGGCTCAGATGAAAGCGGGAGCGCCATCCGCGTCTATCGGAAACCCACGGTTCCAGTGTTTCGGCGGGTGCGCAGCTATCGCCTCGAGATTCAGCTCCATCCCGATGCCCGGTTTTGTTGGCAGCTCAAAGTAGCCGTCCACCGGCGCCCACATCTCGTCCACGAATTTCGCTCTGTCCCGTTTATGGTCGCCGTGATATTCGAGAATCGTGAAGTTGTTAATGCTGGCGGCGTAGTGAACGCCGAGGGCGGTGGACAGCAACCCGAGCGGGTTATGCGGCGCCACCGTGACGTAGTTGGCCTCCGCCATCGCCGCGATCTTGCGCCCCTCGAGCAAGCCACCGCATACCAGCAGATCGGGCTGGATGATGTCCACGGCGTCCTGGTCAAACAGCTCGGCGAACTGCGTGATGCCGAACAGGTTCTCCCCGGTCGCGAGCGGAATACGAAGCTCCCTGCGCAGGCGGGCGGTGCTCGGGATGTAATCCGGGCGAACCGGCTCCTCTACGAACATGAGCCGGAAGTCGGCCAGTACTCTTGAAAGTTGTTTCGCCCGCATCGGCTCGCGAAGTTTGCTATGCATGTCCACGGCGAGATCTATGTGATCGCCAACGGCCTTCCGCAACGTGCCGATCCGGTTTGCGACCTCCCTGACAACCGAGAGCCAGGGTAGTTGCTGCCAGTCGGGCGGGAACATCGACGCTTTGAAACCGGTATATCCCTCTTCGAGTAACGCCTCGGCCTCGGCCGCCTGCTCTTCAGCCGTGTCGCCGTGAATCTGGTGGTAGACGCGCACCCGGTCGCGGGTCGGTCCTCCAAACAATTTGTATATCGGGACGCCCGCGCGTTTGCCCGCGATATCCCACAGCGCGTGGTCGACCCCGGACAGGAAGGACCATTCGACGGCACCGAGAGGGAAGCGCATCGTGTTCCTGGCCCTGTGTAACAACCACTCGATGCGGGAAGGATCCTGGCCTGAGAACCAGTGTTTGCTCGCCTCGGCGGCGGCGATGATTGCTTCGTCCGGGCCGATCGAGTAGGGCTGGCCGTTTCCGGTGATCCCTTCGTCCGTTGTGACCTGCAGAAACACCGAGTTTCGGCGTCCATCGTGGCAGTGGTATGTCTTGATATCGGTGATCTTCAAGGGCCGGCCTCTCATGGGATGTGTCTAGTCGGCGCTGGATGTGTGGGGATAGCCAGAGGTTTCTCCGGACGACGGGTGGACCCGCGACGGGGATGTGTGCGGCGGCAGTATAAGCCCGCAAGGAAAGCGAGATCGGGGGCGGATCTCACATTTGACGGGATGTGAAATAGCGGTGATTCGAGCTCGATGTATAAGCGATATTCATACCTCTCTCAAGCGCCAAAAACATATCTGCAATACCCAGTAGGAGTTGCCATTTGAATCGTACACATTAAGAAACACATATGAACGCATAACGATCGTACGTAATGAAATGTATTCAAAATGTACGGCCATGATTATTCATTTGATCGGGATGGACCGGCCGGCTGGGCTGGATGGAGACAGTACTTTCGTACCTGAAACATTCAACCTCGCGGGGCATCATTAGCTAAACATAACGCTAATAATGCTGCCTGTAACGCCGTGGAATCGGCATTTATACGGGATCGGCAGTTTAATGAGAGTTAAGCGCGAATGCGGGTGGCTCGGGATTTCGTGTTTTCCGAGCACCGCACCGGGCCCCCGCGTTATGAATTTCCAGGGCAGGCGCACCATCTGGGTGAGGCGTATCTGCGTGATGCCGGATCGGAAAAGCGCCGAGTTGTAGCGCAGGATACTCGAGTTCAACCGGGGCGCCTGGCATTCAGGAGGCCTCCTTTACGCTCCTGTCGGTCTCGGAGCAGCACTTCTGCCCAATAAGTGGAGCTCCGTCTTTGAGGGGCTTGCGTGGGTCCCGTGATTGTGTCTTCGGAACCAGATCCGGGTTTCAGTGGTTACCGCTTGGCGGCAATCGGGCAAACCACGGGCTGATTTGCCGGGAAACCCGGCTGGTCACCGTTGGGCACAGGAGGCGGGACTTTTCGTCCCGGCCAGCACCGATGGGGGGAACGATGCAGCCACCTGTTTCCCTACACGGGTGCGTGTACCCCCGGCAGCACAGGCAACACAAAGGCTAAACAGCCGCCAGCTTCGGGCAAAAAGCTGAATGTCGCGGCAAATGACAGGTTTCACCGGTGGACAATCGGCTGGAACAACGGCATAATGCTGGATTATGCGGCATATACAAAGGGTAAATGCCGAGTGTGCCTGGGAACTGATGATCAATCGTAGGCGGCCGCTGGGAAAGCCGGAATCAATTGATCTGCGATGGGTGGCCGTTTACGGCGCTCAACGGCGGTAATTGCATCCAAAGATCCGGTTAGCCCGCATCGCGGCTCTCCGGGCCTCACAGCGCTTAATAACTGTGGATATAACCGAAGAATGGGTCTGGAATATTGGGGAAATTAAGCCTCTACGAATACCCGGATGCCTCGCTCAACGATTCGCTCGCGATCGGGCGTCGTATTGCTCGTGAGTTCATGGGCTCGGTTTCCCGGGCCACACTGGCCGGCGCTCTACAGATGAGCGATCGAGGCGGTGGATTTGGCGCCCGTATCGGCGCCATGCGCATCTGGGGCATCGCAGAGGGCCGCGGGACGATTCGACTCACGCGCAACGGCCTGCGCGCCGTGAACCCTCTCACCCCGGAGGAATCGGCGATGGCGCGTCGTGATCTCGCGACGTCGGTGCCGTTGTTTATGGAGATCGCCGAACGCCTCGACGGTCTGCCGCCTGATCGTGCCCGCCTGGCATTACTGCTTGAGGACATCACTGGAGCGAACCGCATGGAGATCGAACGACGGTTGTCGGTCGTCTCCCGCGTCTTCGAAGACGTTCTACCGTTGCTCCCGACTTCAAAGGGCCCGGAAAGATCCAGGCGTCCCATCTCCGCAGACGAATCGATAAACCCCGGGGACGGACCGGGTGACTCCGGCCTCGGATTTCTCGACATCCCCGGGTTACTGGATCAGACGACACCCGCGCCCGGGGAAACGGCATCCGTGCCGGAACTTCCCGGAGAACCCCGCATCGAGGTCGTGTTCCCCGGCGGGCGGATATCCCTTCCGGAATCGGTGGCCAGCCTGGACGTCATCATCCAGGTGCTTCAGGAGCGCAGGGGCAATCTGACCCGCGGGAGCGGCCCGACGTCTTTCTAAACGGTGTGGAACAGGGTCGAATCTTTAGAAGGATCCTCTGTGCGCCTCGCTCGCGCCCGGTTCACACGTTTTCTTTGACGCGCTCCGCCAGCTTGCGCGTCATGCCGGGAGAAGCCGCCAGGTCGTCGATGGACGCTTCGCGTATCCCTTTGAGCGAGCCGAACTGCCTGACGAGCTGGCGTTTGCGCTTGGGACCGATCCCGGGCACGAGGTCGAGGGCCGACTGGCGAGCGCTTTTAGACCTCAAATTGCGATGGAACGTGATGGCGAACCGGTGTGCTTCGTCCCTGATGCGCTGGACCAGGAACAGCCCCTGTGACCCGCGAGTGAGGACGAACGGGTCCGGCGAGTCCGGGATGAAGATCTCTTCTTCCTGTTTCGCAAGGCTGGCGAGTGGGACGCCCTCGACGCCCAGTTCGAGCATCACCTGCAGCACCGAACTCAACTGGCCTTTGCCGCCGTCGATCAGCACCAGATCCGGCACTATCCCGAAGGCGTCGTCCTTCTTTGGCGGGCTTGCTGGAGCCTCTCCGTTCTCAGCGCCGTCACTGTCGCGCGCCTCCACCGCTTTCTGGAGGCGGGAGAAGCGCCTTCGCAGGACCTCGCGCATCGATGCAAAATCGTCGTTCTTGTCGTGTGACTTGATCTTGAAGCGCCGGTAATCGGACGTCTTGGGCTTGCCGTCCTCGAACACCACCATCGACGCCACGGTGTTCGTGCCCTGGATGTGCGAGATGTCGTAGCACTCCATCCGCTGCGGGAGCCGGGGGAGGCTCAGCTCCTCCTGGAGCTGCTGCATCGCAGCGTCCATCACGTCGGAGTCTGACAGCCATTTCAGTTTGAGTTGTTCCAGCCCTTCGGCCGCGTTCTGCCGGACCATCTCCAGCAGGCGTCGCTTCTCGCCTCGTTTCGGCACCGCCAGGTTGACCGGGCCGCCCCGGCGATTCGAGAGCCACGATTCGATTATCCCGGCGTCCTGGATCTCTTCTGGAACGAGGACGCGACGCGGCACGTGGGATGCTGAGTCGTAGAACTGCTTGATGAACTGGGTGAGGATGCCGGATACATCTTCGTCGCGTGTCCCCGCCATGATGAAGTGGTCGCGACCGATCAGATTCCCGCGCCGGACGAAGAACACCTCCACCCAGGCCTCGTCCCGATCGCTGGCGAGCGCGACAACGTCCAGGTTCTCGCCCGTCATCGAGAGCACCTTCTGGCCCTCGTACACGCGCTCGATAGCCCGCAGTTGATCTCGGAGCGCCCCGGCGCGTTCGAACTGCAGTGCGTCCGACGCGACCATCATCTCGCTGCCGAGTCCCTTGACGATGTTACGTGTATCGCCCTCCAGGAACATGACGACCTGGTCGATCACGTGCATGTACTCGTCGCGATCCACCGCGCCGATACAGGGTCCGACACAGCGCTTGATGTGGAAATCAAGGCACGGCCGGTCGTCGGTGCCGGTGATCGCCTTCGTGCAGGAGCGGTACGGGAAGAGCCGCTTGAGCAGGGCAAGGGTCTTGCGGACGCTGCCGGCGCTGGCAAACGGACCGAAGTAGCGCGCGCCGTCATTCGCCGTTCGGCGGGTGACGTAAACCTGCGGATATGCCTCGTTAACATCGATCTTGATGTAGGGGTAGGTCTTGTCGTCTTTCAACCTGATGTTGTAGCGGGGATTGTGCTGCTTGATCAGGCTGTTTTCGAGGAGCAGCGCTTCCTGCTCCGACTCGGTGACGATGTACTCGAAGTCTGAGATGCGAGCCACGAGGTTGCGCGTTTTGAGATCGTGGCCCGCGTTGGTCCCGAAATATGACCGGAGCCGGTTGCGCAGCGCGGAGGCCTTGCCGACATAGATGATCTCGCCGGATTCGGCCCGCATGAGGTAGACGCCCGGCGAAAGCGGGACGGCGGAAAGCCGGCCGGAAAAACGGCGTTTGCGGGCCGCTGGTTTTGGGTCGGCGGTCGATGGCATTGGGTCTAGCCTAGCCGAATCGGCAGATTCCCGGGTTTCCGGTGGGTTATTCAAATCACCCGGGATGCGGCCATGCGGTCCCGAACCTTCTGGGATTAACCCAGTACGACTGTGAGGACGCCCAGGACAACTACGGTGCCGGCGACCATTATCCCGAGCTTCTTCAGTTCTTTCGGAAGGTTCTGTGAGAACACGGCGGCGCGGTTGCGTGCTCCGGCGCCGCGACGTGCGCGCGCAGCCCGGCGTCGTTCGGCACGCCTCCCGCGTGGGGAGCCCGCCGGGGCGGCATCCGCATCGGTTACGGTTTCGTCGTCTCCGGATTCGTCCAGATCGTCGTCATCGAGGAGAAGATCGTCGTCCTCCGGCTCTTTGTCCTCCGGGACGGGACCCATGTACACGTTGGGCTGGCGTTCACGACGGCCGCGGAGCTGGTTTTGTCTCTGGGAAGTACGGCGATTATTACGACGGGGCATTGGCGGTTCTGTGACTCAAGAATTAGCTGGGGTTGATGGCTTGAAAGGGCAGGGAGGTTAACGCAACGCTCGTCCCGTGAGCGCTCCTGATGCATCGATGATCCGGGCTGCGGCCCACTCGTCGCTGACCTCGGAAAGATTCCACATCACATGATACAGGAAGGGGTCCAGCGGATTCGTGCCGAAAGCGCGTTCAAAATAACGGGCCTGGGCGATATCAGACTGGGATACGTAACTCTCGGCGATCTCCATATTTTCGAACTGGTACCGGCTCAGAATCCGGCGGGCGCGGTCCTCCTCGTTGGCGACCAGGCCGACCCTCAGGACATCCGGGCGGTCCCGCAGTATTGCGACAGCGCCGCGACTGACGATGACGGCGTTATCCGCCTCCGCCACGTCGCGGATCACCTCGGCGGTCGTGGCGATGAAGTGCTGTTCGTCGAGTTCCTGCCCTGAGGTGACCGGTGAGTCGCTCATTTCGGCGTACGGGCGAGCGATCAAGGTGTCTACCCCGGGTCCAAAGTAGGGATCTCCGGCGGCTCCGGCGACGGATGAGCGCTCAAGCATGCGTTGGACCAGGCCGATGATGCGTTCGCCGCGCCCGGGTGTGCGGAGGGTCGAATCCTGCACCGCCTCCACCGTCGCTCCCACCCGTCGTGCGATCTCGGCCAGCAGCAATCGGTCGACGAAATCCAGGTCCAGATCGCGCGCGACCGCCCGAGCGACGTCAACTACGCCCGAACCTGCTCGGCCTTCGATTGCGATTACGGTCAAATGTCGTTCCTGTGCTCCTGGCCGGGATCGGAGACGGCCCGTTTTTGTACCGCCAAACACCGGGAACGGCAGTCTATCGCAGTCAAACGACAGAATCGCAGCCTTGACCGCGATCGTTCACGACCGGGGCCTATGCCCGGGGGAATGCCCGGTCATATTCTTCCCTTACGTGCTCGGACGTGAGGTGTGTGTATATCTGGGTCGTGGCAATGCTGGCGTGGCCGAGCATCTCCTGCACATGCCGAAGCGAGGCGCCGCCGCGCAGCATGTGGGTGGCGAAGGAGTGCCGCAGCGTATGTGGCGTGATGTCCTCCGGGATACCGGCAGCGCGTGCTGCGCGCTTCAAACGCAGCCAGAATCCCTGGCGCGTCAAACGGCGGCCGTTTCTGTTCAAGAACAGGGCCTGTGCGCTGGGCTGGCGCTCGTACATCGGCCGCACGGTTTCCAGATACGTGTTCACGGATTCAAGCGCTTGAGCGTGCACCGGCACGACGCGCTCTTTGGAGCCCTTGCCGATGCAGCGGACGGACCCGGCCTCGAGATCGAAATCCCGTAAGTCCAGCCCGACCAGTTCACTGACGCGTATCCCTGCGGCGTATAGAACTTCAAGCATCGCCGCGTCCCGGACACCCTCGGGCGAGTCGTCCTCGTAAATGGTCGCCATCAGGAGCTCGACCTGCTCGAGGGAGAGGGCCTTCGGGAGTGTGCGCCCGGAACGAGGAGAGCGCAGAGCCTCGGTGGGATTGTCCTCCACTAGGCCCTCTTCACGGAGGAAGCGGAACATCGATTTCAGGGCCGCGATCTTCCGTGCCCGGGTGCTGCGGGCATACCCCCGCTCGTCAAGGTCATCGACGAAGGCCGATATGTCTGACGCGCCGACGTCATCCCAGCGGCGCGACCCGCCGGAGTCCTCGAGAAACTCGATCAACCCCGTGAGATCGTTGAAGTAGGCGTCGAGCGTATTCGACGATAGACCGCGCTCAACAGCGAGGTAGTTCAGGAAGGAGTCGATGTGTTCACGCACGAAGTTGACGTTAACACCCCGCGCAACTGGCGCGCCCGTATGGGAATTGCCCCGAAATCGGGAATCAAGAAATCGCGGGTCCTGGGACGAGGAACGGGGGATCCCGATGGGCACCAGAAAGCGATTGACCCTGCGGCGGGGCGTACCTAGACTCGATCCGCGTTGAATTTCCCGCATCCGACCGGGTAGGTCAACTGCGGGCAGCCGTGACCGAACCGCCTCGGGTGATTATTTCCTGCCACATTCCAGCCACAGAAAGTACCGATGCTTCCTCTCCTAGAGATTGATATTCCGTTCGACCCGAACATCATCGACACCGGCGGATTTGTGCTCGCGTGGCACGGCCTCCTGAGTTTCGTCGGGGTCGCCACCGCCGTTTGGCTGGTAGCTCGATGGGCGCGCCAGGAGCGGCTCGATCCGGACATGGTTTACAACACCGCCATCTGGGCCATTCTCGGCGGCATCGTCGGGGCGCGAATTGTGCACGTGGCCGACAACTGGGGCAGCGTGTACGGATTCGACGATCCAATCGAATTGATCGCAGTGTGGAGCGGTGGCATTGGCCTGTGGGGCGCCATTCTTGGCGGCTGGGTCGCTGGCATGGTCTACGCACGAATCTCGAAGTACCCGGTCGGCAGGCTGATGGATCTGACGGCGCCGGCCCTGCTCGTGGCTCAATCGATCGGTCGCGTCGGCGACATCATGAACGGTGAGCACTGGAGCAAGAACACGGACCTGTTCTTTGGCTGGGTGTTCACGCACGCCAGTAGCCCGGGCGCCCGGCCGCCGAGCCGACTGGCGGAGGAGTTTGATCCGACTTCAGGCAGTCATCCCACGGTGGTGTACGAGATCATCTGGAATATGATCGTGCTCGCCGGTATCTGGCGATTCCGCAAGAAGTTCCGGCCGGATGGAGCGCTATGGATGATCTATCTGGGCCTCTACGCCTTCGGACGCTTCTGGATCCAGTTCCTGCGCCTGGATGAGGAGAAGTTCTGGAACCTGCAGGAGGCGCACCTGATCGCACTCGGCGTCATGGCGGTGTCCGTGACTTTCGTGATCTTGAAGGTCAGGCTGAAGGGACCGGATGACGGACCAGATGAGCCGGCTTCGGAGGAACGCGTCTCGCGTGGCAGGTTACGGCGAGCAAGGCAACGGGGTTAGCCGGTCGAGGGACGCACATCCAGCAAGTGCAACTCCTGCCGGGTGCGGCCCCGCCACGTGTTGGTCCGCAGAGAGTAGATAACGTCGACCGCGCCCCCACCGAGGGGAGCTTTGCCCAGGCCGAACCCGACCGCGTCCCAGTTTTCCCCCTCGTCGCTCAGTACCATGCGCAGATGCCTGCCGCCCGCGCCCATGGTGCGAACCTGGACTGGCGCCAGGTTGCGCGTCACGAACACCGGGGCCGGGTTCTCCTCGCCGTACGGTCCGAGAGCCTTGACGAATTCCCATGTCGATCGGCCAAGCTCAGAGAATCCAATCTCGGCGTCGGCCTGTAGCGATGGCGAGTCACCGGAATCATTCCCAGCCGCGGCGACCGAATCCTGAATAGCCTCCAGGACCTCGTCCAGGCGCTCGTTAGCGACCGTGAACCCGGCCGCCCGGGCATGTCCCCCCCATTGTTCGAATCGCTCGGACACCGCAGCAAACGCGGCGTGTATGTCGACAGCCTCCGGGCTCCGTGCCGAGGCGCGTGCGTGTGTCTTTCCCAGGGCGATGGCGATGGCGGGCCGGCCGTATTCGCTGCTGAGCCTGCCGGCCAGGGGACCGAGGATTCCGGTCCTGAAATCGGTGGACTTGACGACGAGCGCCGGCGGCATCGCCCCGTTTCCGAGTTCGATCCTGGCTGCGTCCCATGCCTCCTGGCTCAGGCGTCGTCGTTCTGTATTTACCTCGTCGACCTGCCGGGCCAGCGCCAGGGCTTCGGCGGGATCATTGGCGGTCAGCAGGTTCAGGCTCGGACCGGCCTCGCCCAGCCGGCCCGGGGCGTTCAGCCGCGGGATCACGTTGAAAGACAGTGTTTCCGTATCCAGGTCGCCGCCGTTCGGGTGCGTCTTTGCCAGCAGCGCGGACAGGCCGGCGTGGCTCGTTGTTTCCAACTGTCGTAGACCTTCGGAGACGATGACGCGATTCTCGCCCTTGAGCGGACCAACGTCGGCAACGGTTCCCAGCGCTGCAAGGGCAATCACGTGTCCGGGCCAGTTAAGGCCGGACCGCGTGTACAGGGCCTGTGCGAGCTTAAAAGCCACGCCGGCGCCGGTAAGCCCGTCGCCCACGCCGTCGGCGCCCATGTGGGGATTGACGAGAGCCAGGGGGCGTTTCACCCCGGGTTCGACGATGTGGTGGTCGGTCACGATAACGTCTACACCGATAGAACCGGCGAACGAGATCTCATCTTCATCGTTGGACCCAGTATCGACGGTGATTATGAGCGATACGCCGTCACCAGCAAGACGGCTCAGGGCGTCCTTATCCAGGCCGTGGCCCGAGCCGTCCCGTCCCGGAATGTGGGCCACCGCCGTCCCCCCCAGATCACGGATGGCGTGCAGCAAAAGGGCCGTGGCCGTGAGTCCGTCGACATCGAAGTCACCGAAGACGGCGATCTTTTCCCTGTTGCCGATAGCCCTGAACACGCGATCCACCGCGGCCTCCATGTCTGGAAGCTCAAACGGGTCGCTCAACTGGGTTAACTCCGGGTTCAGAAAAGTCCGGGCTTCATCGGAGTTGCGAAGACCGCGATTGTGGAGCAGGCGAGCACCCAGACCCCCGGCGCCGGAAGCGGCGCCCATGAGCCGTGACAGCGCTTCCGGCTCAGGTTCGTGGATGATTGTCCAGCGACGACCGGTCAACTGGCCGTTCGCCCGTGGAACGGACCGGTGAGCTGGAGCAGGGGAGGCCGAATCGAGCCGAAATGCAGACCGATGTATGTGCCGATGTACATGTAGGAATGGATGCGCCTAGTCCTCGAACGCCTTGAACACGAGGCTGGCGTTGTGACCACCGAAGCCGAGTGAGTTAGACATGGTCGTACGGATCACGCCACGCCTGACCGCGTTCGGCGTGTAGTCCAGGTCGCAGTCCGGGTCCGGGTTTTTGAGGTTGATGGTGGGCGGGATAGCGGACTTGGCGATCGCCATTACAGAGAACGCCGCCTCAACCCCGCCGGCCGCGCCGAGCAGGTGTCCGGTCATCGACTTGGTGGAGCTGACCGGGATCTTCTTCACGGAATCGCCAAATGCGCCCTTCATCGCCTCGGTCTCGGTCTTGTCGTTGAGCGGGGTGGAGGTGCCGTGGGCGTTTATGTAATCGAGTTCGTCGGGCATCATGCCGGCCTGTTTCATGGCGATATTCATCGCCCGGGTCGCGCCCTCGCCGCCGGGCCCGGGTTGGGTCACGTGGAAGGCGTCCGATGTAGCGCCGTAACCGGCGAGCTCGGCCAGCGGCTCCGCACCGCGTGCAATGGCGTGTTCGATCGACTCCAGCACGAGGACGCCAGCGCCCTCGCCGAGCACGAAGCCGTCTCGGTCGGCGTCGAAGGGCCTGGAGGCGCCCTGGGGATCGTCGTTGTTCTTAGACAGCGCCATGCAGGCGTTGAACCCGGCGACGGCGATGGGGCAGATTCCCGCTTCGGTCCCGCCGGCGATCGCCACGTCGGCATCGCCGCGTTCGATCATCGCCTTGGCTTCGCCTATAGAGTCGGCGCCTGTGGCGCACGCGGAGACGGTCGCGAAGTTGGGTCCCTTGGCGCCGATCAGCATCGATACCTGGCCGCCTGCGAGGTCGGTAAGCATCATCGGGATCAAGAAGGGATTGACCCGTGTCGGGCCCTTGTCACGGAGGACGTCGAACTGCTCCGAAAGCGTGAGGATGCCGCCGACGCCGCTGCCGATCAGGACGGCAACCCGTGTTGCGTCCTCCTTTTCCATGTCCAGGCCAGCCTGGTCCATGGCTTCAAGGCCGGCCACGCAGGCGAACTGGGCAAACCTGTCGAGACGGCGGGATGCCTTGCGCTCAAGCCGTTCAAGGGGGTCAAATTCAGGGATTTCGCCCGCGATTCGACTCTCGAATCCCTCGGCGTCAAACGACTGGATGTTGTCGATGCCGGACTTCCCGTCGACGAGGTTTTTCCAGGTCGTCGAGCGATCCACGCCAACGGGGGTGATCAGGCCTACGCCCGTAACCACGACACGTTCGGTCATTCGGTGATGCCTTCCTTACGTCAGGCCGGCGTTCATACCCGGGTTATCCTGCCTGTGGGTGGCCGGATACCGGGCGCCTGCCAGACATCTGAATAGTCTTGAGGGGGAGTACTGTTCATGATCGCCGGGACAAAAGCCACCCGGCGTATCGCAGAATTATAGAGCCAGCATGACAGGGGCCGAGCGAACCCGGCCGGCCGGTATGACTGTATGCGCATCCATCCACTGCGGGGATCGAGAGCGATCCCTTGCGTTCCAGCTACGAATACTGCCTGATAATGGCCTTCCTGGAATGTCCTCCACGGAACTCAAGATTGCCCTGACCCGCCGAAACGAACCGCTGAGCCCCCGGATTTCCCAATGCCTTCCGAAAATCCTCTGCCCGCGCTCCATTCTGCCGATGACCTGTCGGCCGATGCGCCGCGGGTGATGATCGAGACCCATGGCTGCAAGTTGAACATGGCGGATAGCCAGCGGATGGCCGGGGAGTTCGTGTCGGCCGGGTACGCCATCGCAACGGACGGGGAGGCGCCGGACGTTTTCGTGCTGGATAGTTGCACCGTCACGCACATCGCGGATCGAAAAGCGCGGCAGGCGCTTTCGAAAGCGCGTCGCGCCTTTCCAACGGCATTGATCGTGGCCACCGGGTGTCTGGCGCAGCGGGATGCCGGTGGGGTCGATGCGCTGGACGCCGTCGACCTGGTGGTGACGAATGAGGGTAAGCGTGAACTCACGCGCACGGTGACGGACCGGCTCGGCATCTCTCTAACGTCATATGCGGATGAGACGGTTCCGGCCGGATCCGGGGCGTTGCTGGGACGCTCAAGGGTTTCACTCAAGATTCAAGAAGGCTGTGACCAGGTCTGCGCTTTTTGCATCGTTCCCCGCGTTCGCGGACGTGAGCGGAGCGTGCCGGTCGAGACTCTGGTGAGGCAGGTGGCGCGCCTTGCCGATGAGGGCGCGCGGGAGGTTGTTCTGACCGGTACGCAGTTGGGGAGTTACGGTTTCGATCTCCCGGACACGAGCCTGGCAGCGATGCTGCGCCGTGTGCTGGGCGAGACCGGAATCGAAAGGCTACGCGTGTCCTCGCTACAGCCCGGGGAGACGACGGAGGAGCTGTTGCGGGTCTGGTCTGAGGAGGGCAAAGGCCGCTTGTGCCCGCACTTCCACATGGCGTTGCAGTCCGGCAGCGACACGGTACTCGGCAGGATGCGGCGGCGCTATACGGCGCATGAGTTTGCCGCCGCCGCGGATCGGGTGCGCGCTGCGTTGCCAGAAGCCGCGATCACGGGCGACGTTATCGCAGGGTTCCCGGGCGAGACGGAGGACGATCACCGTTCAACTCTGGACGTTATCGAGCGTGTCGGATTCGCCGATCTGCATGTGTTCCCGTATTCGGAACGCCCCGGAACCAGTGCCGCACATTTCGATGGCCATGTCGATCCGGCCGTCCGGTCCCGTCGGGCTGCTGAGATACGCGGGTTAGCGGAACGCCTGTCGGAAGAATTCCGGCGGAAGGTGATCGGGACCGTCCGTCCCGTGCTGTGGGAAAGTGATGCGCCGGCCACCGGACTGACCGACACGTACCTGCGCGTCCGGAGAGCCGGCTCAGACGTCCCCGCCCGGATGCCGGAGGTTTTTGAGAACGTGATAGAGCAGGTGCGACTGGTCGGGCTTGACAGAGATATCCTTGCAGGGGAGCCGGCATAGGACCTGCGGCGAGGGGCGTGTTGCTCCGGGAAAGCTGCCGGACGCGAAACAGCCGCCCGGCGGAGGGCGGCTGTTTCAAGCCCGGTGGGTGATAGTGGTGCCCGGTTAGACGGTCGGCACGGGCCTGAGAGTGAGCTGGTCACGCCGACGCTCAAGGTATGCGGCCACGTGGCTGTAGCCGTGCGAGAACACCATGAGCCAGCCTTCCCGTTCAATGCGATCCAGGAAGCTGCGCTTCTGTTCCAGCGTGGCGTCCGGTCGACGGTCATAAGCCGTGATGTAAGGCAGGTTCACGTGCGAGGGGGTCGGGACAAGGTCGCTCAGGTAAGCGATCTTCTCCGAACCGAGGTCGATCATTACGGATTGATGTCCGTCAGCCGGCCCGTCGGTCACGACAGTGCGGATACCCGGCGCGATCTCCGTGTCACCGTCCAGGATCTGGAGCTTGTCGATGCCCTCTATGAGTTCGAAATCTTCTTCGGCGGTGTACCCGGTCGAAACGATCGTTCGCTCGTTCGGCATCTTGAGCCGCTCGAAGGCCGAGCGCTGCACCATGATGGTGGCGTTCGGGAAGGTAGGAATCACGTTGCCCTGGCGATCTAGCCGGGTGATGCCACCTGCATGCTCAAAGTGCAGGCAGGTGAGTACCACCGTGTCGATGTCCCGGACGGTGAGCCCGTTTGCGCGCAGGTTGCGGAGAAGCTTGGAAGAGCTGAGCCCGTACAGTTCCTTGTTGCGCTCGGGGTGGCGTGCGCCGACGCCGGTGTCGATCAGGATGTTTCGCTCTGGAGTCTGGATGAGGAGACAGTTCAGACCCAGGCGGACACGGTTTTTCCGGTCCGGCTTTGCGTCTCTTTCCCACACCACCTTCGGCACCTGGCCGAAGACCAGACCCCCGTCAAGAAGGTAGGAACCGTCGCTGATGACACGTACTTGAATATTGCCTAGCTGCATGATGCCCCCCTGGCTCTTAGCAACCTGTTGCGGCTCGCCTCCCGCATGACCCGGGATCGACCCCCCGGTCGACCCTTGCCGGGCTCGGCCTGTCGCTGACTGGACCGCAATTCCCGGCCGGGCGGGCTGGGAAATCCGGTCAAAGCCGTTGACGTGGTTGGCACATTACCGAGCGGCTTTTTGAGTTACAAGATTACTTTAGTACTCAAACAAATTCTAAACGATTATTGAACAAAGTGCAAGAACTGCGAGGATTACGACGTAAAAAATAACCCCGAACGCCTGAGCCGAAGTCCCGGGAACAACCCGGCTCGATCGCGCCTACAATGACGCCGCCTCGCGCCCGCGCACGGGCCGTTCATTAGCGCCGATAATCCCGCCACAGGTACCTGTGGCGGGACGCTTCCGACCTCAACAGAAAAGGAAACCCAATGGAACTCTCCGTCGTGACGGGAGACATCGCCGCCCAGGCCGTCAACGCCATCGTCGTCAACCTGTTTGAGGGTGTGGAGTCGCCGGGGGGCAGTACCGGCGTCGTTGACAGGGCGCTCGGCGGCGCTATCAGCAGTTTGATCGCCGGCGGAGAGATCAAGGGGACGCGCGGCGAGGTGACGGTGATCCACACGATTGGAGACGCTTATGCCGGGTTCGCCCCGGACCGTGTCCTCGTGGCCGGGCTTGGCAAATCGGAGAACTTTGATCTTGATGGTGTGCGCTCGGTGGGCGCCATCGTCGCCCGGCGGCTCCGAAGGCTGAACGTCGAGAGTGCGGCCACGGTGGTTCCGGGAAGGGGCATCGCCGGTCTGGACCTTGAGGCGTGTGGGGAGGCACTGGCGGAGGGGGCGATCCTCGGACTGTACCGGTTCGACAAGTACCGGACAACGAGCAAGCCCAAATTTGACGAGACCAGGCCGGCATCATTGACGCTGGTGGAAGACGACGCATCAAAGGTGTCCGCGCTCGAGGCCGGCGTGGCACGCGCGCAGGCCTTTGCCGGGGCATCGATAGCGGCCCGGGACATGGTCAGCGAGCCGGCCAACGTGCTCCACCCGACAAAACTCGCCGAGATCGCTACCGATATCGCGTCCGGGGGCGGCATGGAGATCGAGGTGCTGGAGCGGGCCGACTGCGAGGCGCTTGAGATGGGCGCTTACGTGGGCGTCTCACTCGGCAGCCATCAGCCGCTGAAGTTCATACACATGACTTACGAGGGGGACGCCGACCATCCGGACAACAACCTGTGGATCATCGGCAAAGGCATCACGTTTGACTCCGGGGGCATCTCCCTGAAGGGCGGGGCGGGCATGGGCGCCATGAAGGGCGATATGTCTGGCGGAGCGGCGGCGATCGCCTCCATGCAGGCCATCGCAACGCTCAAACCCGTCCTGAATGTCCACATGGTGTGTGCAGCGACGGAAAACATGCCGGGTGGTGGAGCGCAACGGCCGGGCGACGTCGTGATCGCGATGGGCGGCAAAAGCATCGAGATCGATAACACCGATGCGGAGGGCAGGCTGACGCTTGCGGACGCCATAGGGTTCGCAAAATCGAAGGGTGCGGCCCGGATCGTCGACATCGCCACCCTGACCGGCGCGATGGTCGTGGCGCTGGGGATGGGCCACTCCGGAGCGTTCAGCAACGATGACGAACTGGTGGAACGTGTAATAGCGGCCGGAGATACGAGAGGCGAACCGATCTGGCGCATGCCGCTGGACCCGATCACGAAGAAACAGAACAGGTCGGACATCGCCGATCTGAAGAACTCGGGTGGCCGGGGCGCGGGATCGATCACGGCCGCGCACTTCATCGGCGAGTTTGCCGGCGACACGCCCTGGGTACACCTCGACATCGCCGCTACCAACATGGGCCGGTCTGTGCACGACTGGGAGCCCAACGGAGCGACCGGGGTCCCGACACGAACATTGATTCAACTGGCCATGGATCTCGGTACATAACCCCGGGGTTCCCGATACAGGCCTGAAACGTACCCGCAAAGTTGCCGCCGTCACGATGCAAAAGGAGATAACGAAAATGGCCGAGAGGTCTATGGAACCCGTCCACGTGGACGATGCAACCCTCGAGGAGTTCAAAAAACTGCCTGTCGCCACGATCTGGGGTACGGTGCAAAGCACCCTCGGCATCCCGTTCCCGTTCATGGAAGGCGTCAACCTGATATTCGCGCCCGGCGGGAAGCGGCTCGCGGCCCGCGCGCGGACACTCCGCTTTCATCCCATGCGGCCCGACCTGATCGCCGAGGTCCGTGACAATGAAAACTCGCCCGAATACCGGGCGATGGGCCGTTGCGGTCCCGGCGATGTTCTTGTGGCGGACCAGCAGGGCGTTCGCTATGCCGGCATCGCGGGAGACGTAAAACTGCTCCAGCTCAAGATGAACAACGCCGAGGGTCTCGTCACGGACGGCGCTATAAGGGACATGAGCGTCCTGCGGGACGAGAATTACGACCTGATCGTTTACGCCCAGGGCCGTACGCCGTACGGCCAGCAGCCCTGGGGTGAGCCCGCCGAGGAGAACATCGACATCCAGTGCGGCGGCGCTCTCGTGCGGCCGGGCGACGTTATCGTCGGCGACGAAGACGGCGTGGTTGTCGTGCCTTCATGGTTCGCCGCGGAGTGCCTTGAGATCACCAAAGAGCACGAAGACGCGGAAGTCTGGGTGAAGGAGAAGACCGTGGCCGAGAACGGGATTCCAGGCAAGTACTACGGCTCCAATTTGATGGAGAACTACCGTAACCGGAACAAGTAGCGGTGTCCCGGGAGTTCCGGAAAGTTACGTTCAAGACACCAATAGTTTGGGCAATACATAACGCAAAACAGGCTATCAATCACATCAAGAGGAGAGAGGCACATGGCAGATCGGTCATTCACACCAGTGGACGTCCCGGATAGCGTCCTGGACCGGTTCAGAGTGCTCCCGGTGGCGACCATCTGGAGTCATGTCGTGAGGGACGCGGGCGTCGCCCTCCCGTTCATCGAGGGGTTGACCCTTTACACCCCCGGCTTGCCCCGGCTTGCCGCCCGTGCCCGCACGCTCAGGTTCCTTCCGCCCCGTCCGGACCTCCTGTCCGAGGTACCAGCCGGGGAGCACGCGCCCGAGTACGTGGCGATGGGCCGGTGTGGCCCGGGAGATGTGCTTGTCTGCGACATGATGGGCAACACACAGGCCTGCGTGTTTGGAGACGTGAAGGCGCTCCAGCTCAAGATGAACAAAGCGGACGGCATCATCACCGATGGCGGCATGCGGGACCTGGATGTGATGGAAGACGAGGGCTACAACCTGCTCGTATACGCACGAGGTCGGACCCCTTACGCGTCAGGTCCCTGGGCCCACCCTGCGGAAGAGAACACGCAGATCCAGGTCGGCGGCGTCCTCGTGCGTCCCGGAGACGTCCTGGTGGGTGACGGCGATGGCGTCGTTGTGGTGCCGTCCTGGTATGCCGAGGAGTGCGTTCAGATAGTCGAGGATCACGAAGCTGTCGAGGCCTACGTCAAGATGAAGATCGAGAGGGACAACGTTCCCCCCGGACGCTACTACCCGCCGTCCCCCGAGACATGGGAAGAGTGGCGCGCCACGCAGAAATAGGCAGGGCAGACGGCCCTGCCAGCGGCAGGTGATCCTGCACCTTATCCCTGCGGGGCCGCCGTCCTGGAATACGCGGGAGTACGTGCGATACGCACGGATCTGAGCGTCGTTATACACAGTAGGGGCGGGGCTTACCCCATCCGTGTCCCCTCCCAACCGCGGAATGTTGGGGCGGGGGAGGGCGGGGGAGAACGCTATCTGTAATGGTGCGCGTGATGGAGTGCTGGCCGGGAGATTCCTGAATCAAGCTCAGGACAGGGTCTTCGCTCCCGGCTCGGGATGGCATAATCCCGTGCCATTACTTCGTGAACTGGTGATTCGACGATTGAGACGGGATCGCTCCGGTGATAACCTCGTTAAGAGGCGTCCGGGCGGAAGTGCGTGGACGCTGGTTGCGCGTGCCGAACTGTAGCTAGACCGGCACCGCTGCGATGCATCGTGGTGGGCGTAGTGTAGCGGTTAACACGTCAGGTTGTGGCCCTGAAGATCGAGGGTTCGATCCCCTCCGCTCACCCCACGCATCGGCTGAAAGTGATTTGGAATTGGATTGAGCGGGTCCTTCTAGGAAAGGGCCCGTTTTCATGTGTGGACGTGACTCCCTGAAGAACGGGGGCGCGTACCTGGAGTGCTGAATGACAGGAACGACTCATCCGGACGTGCCGCACGGCATAACGGTACACCGATGGGGCGCCGAAAACGGCGATGGCCTGGTCATCGAAATCGACACGAACGGAGGTCCGCCGGTCCACGGCATTGGTGTGGAGCCTCCAGAGGACGCTTCCCGGGCGAATGGCCCGACCTGGGCCTACGTGATCGAAGACGACGGCGTGACGCTGATCGACCCGGGTCACCTGGGATCGTTTCCGTTCCTGTCTGACGGCCTGAAGGTTCTCGGCATGACGCCGTCGGATATCGACCGGATGGTGGTCACGCACGGCCACTGGGACCACGATGGCGGTGTGGCGGAGCTCGCAGAGGCCTCGAATGCTGAATTCTGGGCGCATGAGCTCTGGGCAGCGTACTCGCCGTACTCGTACGGCCAACTGCTGAGGGCAGATGAGTCCCCATTGAGGGTCGAGATGACACGCATCGGCGAGCGTTTGCGTGAAACCGGGCCGCGCAGGTACGGCGGTCCGGTCAGGGAATCGGACGAATCCGAACGCCGCCCGGGCGGTGGCGGACGGGACGTGTACGACGACATGAGATCCGCAGTGAAGGTAGACCGGGCGCTGGCCGACGGTTTCAGGCACGGCTCGATGGAGTACCTGCACACCCCGGGACACTGGCCGGACGAGTTGACAATCAGGCTTGGGAACCTGATCTTCACGGGCGACCACATCCTGCCGGAGATCACGCCACACCCCTCGATGGCGTACAAACACCCGGCAGGGCTCGTGAATGCGCTCCCGGCCCGATACCGGGATGCCGGGGATGTATGGGGTCTCACTGCCTACTTGAAATCGTTGTACCGGGTTTGCCAGCTGGGGCAGGGGCTGACAGTCATGCCGGCGCATCGGCTCTTCAACCGGGGCGAGTTCCGTATGACGGACGAGAGCCGGGCGGAGGAGACTATCGCGTTCCACCTGGAACGATGCGATCTGCTTGTAGAGGCCGTCGAGAAGGGCTACAACGACCTGGAGCCCGCGACCCGGGAGCTGTTCTCGTACCGGCCATTGATCGGCAGCTATCACCTGATGTCGGCGGCGTCCGAGACCATCTCGCACGTCGAACTGCTGGAGGAGACGGGCGACATGGTGGTGCACGATATTGAGGGCCGGGACGGGGTGCGCCTAGAATTGACGGGTAGCCGCAACTACCGCGACGTGATCGGGGAAATGATCGCCGATCAGGCGTCGTCGTAAGTGACGTGCCGTCACACCACCGGCTCAAGACCTGACAGGCGCCCGTAGCTCAGTGGATAGAGCACCAGGCTTCGAACCTGGGTGTCGGGGGTTCGAATCCCTCCGGGCGTGCCAGGCCATCCCCCGTCCGCGGTAATCTCAGATTCTGTTGGCAGACCATGATGTGGGGCTTTGCTCGCAATGAGTAACGAGGACGATAACCGGGTCCTGGTCACTTCGGCGTACGAGGCGCTTGTGCGCGGCGATGGCGATGTCTTCCTTGAGCACCTGGACGACGACGTGGAATGGATAGTTCCCGGGCCGCCGGACCATCCATCGACGGGTACCCATCAGGGCAAAGAAGCACTGCTCCTCATGTTCGCCCGGTTCAGCGCGTTCGCAGAGCTTCAGGAACTGGAGATCGAAAGGGTTGTCGGCGAGGGCGAGGTTATTGTGGTCCTGGGCCGTGAGCGCTGGCGGGTACGTGAATCTGGCCGCCAGTTCGAGACGATCTGGGCGAACGCCGTCACCGTCGAAGACGGGAGGATCGCGCGGGTCGTCGTGTACGCCGATACCTTTAATGAGATGGCCGCCTACGCCGGCGAGTAGTAGGGGTGGGGCTTGCTCCGCCCTTTCCGACGGCTACAAGAGGGTCATGCCGGGCGTTCAAACCACAACGGATCATGTCTGAAAGCGGTTTCAAGCGCTGATTTGCGCTCCGGCTCCAGCCACGATGACTCGATCCCGTTCAGGATGAGCGTTCGCACCTCATCCGGGGTGAAGGACAACTCTTCCATCAAAGCGGCGTAGTCATGGCTCTGCGAGTTCCCGAACATCGCCGGGTCGTCCGAGTTGACCGTGACCATCAATCCCTGGTCGAAGAACTGCCTGATCGGGTGATCGGCGATCGACCCCACAACCCCGGTGGCGACATTTGAAAGCGGACACATTTCCAGGGGTAGCTGTGTTTCGGCCAGGTGACGCACCAGTTCAGCGTCCTCGACGGCGCGCGTGCCGTGGCCGATTCGTTCAACCTCCAGCGCATCAATGGCGCCCCGGACGCTCTCCGCACCGGCGGCCTCACCGGCGTGCACCGTCGTGTGAAACCCCATCTCCCGCGCCCGGCGGTACACGTCTTTGAACTGCTCGGGCGGATGGTTGTGCTCCGACCCACCCATGCCGACCCCTATGACGCCCAGCGAGCGCAGTTCCGAGACCTCTTCAAGCACCTCGGCAGCGGTGACTGGTCCGTGGTCGCGCACGAGATCGGGGACCAGCGCCACCTCGACGCCCGGAACGCTATCCAACCCGGCCCGAACCGATTCAAGCATTCGAGCCGTTTCCAGGCCATTCACTCTAAACCGGTCGGGGGAGAAAAAGGCTTCGGCATACTGGATGTTCTCCGCTTTCAACGCTCCTGCCACCGCGGCGCTGAAGAACCTGAAGTCCTCGTACTCCCTGAGAAACTGGTTCTTCCAGACCCAGAGTTCGATGAAATGTGGGAAGTCACGGAACTTGAAATACTCACGCAGCGCCGCTTCGTCGGGAACGGGGGGGTCGCCGCCGTACTTCTGAATCAGCTCCCAGAGTGCCGGGATCGGGATGGCGCCTTCAAGATGGAGATGCAGCTCCACTTTCGGGAGCTGTCTGCACCATTCAACCAGCGGCGACGAAGGATCGGTCATCGGTTACTAGAGCGTCCCTGATCCGAGTTGCGGGTAGATATCCGGGTAAATGTTGCCCGGGACGTAGGGATAGTCCTCGAACTTCGATTCGTCGATCTCGATCCCCAGACCGGGGCCGTTCGGGATGGCCAGCTTGCCGTCCTTCACGTGATCGAGATCGAAGATCGGGTCTTTCAAGATGTCGTCGCGCAGAGGCTGATACTCCGAGCCGTCGTACTCAAGAATCACTTCGTCGACCATCGAAGCGAAGTGCATGTTGGCCGCCTGACCAACGGCGGTGAGGCCGCCGATGTGGGGGAACACCCGGATGTCATTCGCTTTCGCAATACCGACCACTTCGAGACACTCCAGCAATCCGCCGCAGACCGTCACATCCGGCTGCCAGTAATCGGCGGCCCGATAATCGGCCAGTTCCTCGAAATGGTGTACCGAGTAGACACGTTCACCAATGGCGATCGAAACGGGGGACGCGGCGGCGAGCCTCGCAAGTCCCTTGATCCAGGTCTGCGGGATCGGCTCCTCGAACCAGAAAACGTCCAGGTCTCCCATGTGCCTGGCGATTCTTATTGCGGACTCGACACCGTAGTTGCAATAAGCGTCCACCATGAGCTTGATGTCCGGCCCGATGTGCTCCCGCACACCCTCCACCTGCTCCATATCTTTCGCCGCGCCTGATGCGATGCGCGTCTTGACGCCCACGAAGCCGAGTTCCAGCGCCTGATCGAAGAATTGCCCGTGCCATGCGGCGTCTTTTTCCGGGAAGGTGCTGCCTGTCATATAGAGCGGCGTGGCGTCTATCACCTTTCCACCGAGTAGCTCATGAACCGGTACCCCGAGGGCTCTGCCTTTGATGTCCCATAGCGCAGTTTCCATCGCCCCAATGACCTGTGCGGATATGCCGTTGACGCCCAGCCACGGATTCAGATATCGCTCCATATCCTTCTTCCGGAGCCGGATTTGAAGCGGGTCTTTGCCGAGCAGAACAGGGGTCAGGATGTCGTCCACGATCGTTTTCATCACGGTCGGGTAGAAGTGGCCGTACGAGGTCGATGCTTCGCCCCAGCCGATGATCCCGGAGTCGGTTTCTACACGGGCGAGCGCGAAAGCCCGGCTGATCACGGGGAAGTCCTTCTGATAGCCGAGGGGGATCACCTTGAGCGACTTGATTTTCACGGTTTGATCTCGCTCCGCTTGATGTCGTACGTGGCGCCGTGGTTGCCGGGCAGATGGCAACCGGAGCCAGTATGCCCTTCACCTGCGTGATGGGGGCGATTTTCCCGTTGCGGGATGCGAATGGTGGATCCGTCCCGCAAGCATCGCCCGGCGGCATTCTTCACGGCCCTTCATCACGCGACCGATTGCCGTCAGCAGACTTTTTCGCCTGGAGCGGATAGAGCGTCACGGAAGGAATCCGGAGTCATGAAAGACATGCCGGGAGGCTATCTCAAGAAGATTCCGATCCGCTGTTATGTACGATGTACGCGGAGTACGCCGGAAGCCATTGGATCGCCCGAACGCTGAACGGTTTCCGGGCGATGTGACACGCGAGAGATCGGGCGATGATTGCGCTTGGGATATTGCTCCTGGTGATCGGGCCGCTGTTCCTGGCATTCCCCCATCAACTGGCACGCCTGGGACGACCTTCGTCTCGGTCCGGCCGGGAGCAGTACGAGCAGGAACTGCGCAGGCGCGGGTTGTCGCCGGGAAGCGACGAAGAGGCAGGTATGGGCCGCCTGCGAGAACGGATCGCCGGTGGCGTGCTGACGGCGCTGGGGTTGGCTCTCGTCTTGCTTGGATAGGTGTGCCGGCGACTGGAGCGTTATCGTGGTGGTCACCGATTTCACAGGAACAGCCGTCTGGATGATTTCCATGATGCCCACCCGCGACACCCGCCGGATCATGGCCCGTGAGTGACCCCGGGTTGGAAACCGCCCGGCGGGAATTCCTTCGGGCCTTTCCAGCGTTTGCAGACACGTCCGCTCTTGACGAGTTGCGCGCCCGTGGCTACTCGCGCCTGAACGAGCAGGGCCACGTCTACATGGATTACACCGGCGGCGGCTTATATGACGTGGCACAGGTCCGGGCGCATGCCGAACTGCTTGAGTCGTCGGTGCTGGGCAACCCGCACTCGACCAACCCCACATCGGACGCCAGCGGACGGCACATAGACGCTTTGCGCGCTTCGGTCCTGGATTTCTTTAACGCCGATCCAGACGAGTACGTGGCCATCTTCACGGCCAACGCGACCGGGGCGATAAAGCTGGTCGGCGAGGCATACCCGTTTGCCCCGGACGATCGCTATCTACTGACGTTCGACAATCACAACTCGGTGAACGGCATCCGGGAGTTCGCGCGTTCCAGGGGCGCGGACATTACCTACGTGCCGGTCGTGCCGCCCGAGTTGCGCCTGGACGTAGGGGGCCTTTCGAAGCAGCTGGAGGAGAAATCCTCCGCCCGGCACAAGCTTTTCGCCTACCCGGCGCAGTCAAACATGTCGGGCGTTCAGCACTCCCTTGAGTGGATAGATTTGGCCCACGAAAACGGGTGGGACGTGATGCTGGATGCGGCCGCGTTTGTTCCGACGAATCGGCTCGACATGTCCGTATGGAAGCCGGACTTCATGCCGTTGTCTTTCTACAAGATGTTTGGTTATCCAACCGGCGTCGGCGCTCTGATCGCCCGGCGCGAGGCGCTGGAGAAGCTGGACCGTCCGTGGTTCGCCGGCGGGACGATCACGATTTCGTCGGTCCAGGCCGGGCGGCACTATCTCGCCGAGGGCGAGGCAGCGTTTGAAGAGGGCACTCCGAACTACGCCGCGCTGCCGGCGGTAAAGATAGGACTCAATCATCTGCGCGACGTCGATGTGGAGATGATCCATGAACGGGTCGCTGCGTTGACCGGCTGGTTGTTGCAGCAGTTAGTAACGATGAGCCATGCCAACGGGAATTCGCTTGTGCGGATTTACGGTCCGACCGGCACGGAGGCGAGGGGAGGCACGATAGCGCTGAATTTCTACGATCCCGATGGAAAGCTGGTGGATCACCGGGCCGTCGAGACGCTGGCGAACGACCGCATGATCTCTCTCCGCACGGGCTGTTTCTGTAACCCGGGGGCGGGCGAGATTGCGCACGGCCTCACGGAAGATGAGTTGAAGGCGGCGTTTTCAGACGATCAGCGAATGACGTTCGAGCAGTTCCTGGAAGCACTGGAGCGAGATAGCGACAAAAGCGCCGGGTCGGTTCGGGTTTCGCTCGGCCTGGTTTCGACGTTCGACGACGTTTACGCCTTCAAGCAGTTCGCCCGGACGTTCCTGGACCAGTCCGTTCGGGAGATCACCCGGTAGACCCTCGGCCTGGGCGCGCATTTACTCTGTCGCGTCTGCCTGCTCACGTTCGGCGGCCCACTCCCGCGCGCGGCGGCGGGCAACCTGGGGTGTCGGGGCTGTGAGCCCGCGCCGGCGGAGATCCAGCGCAGCGTCTATTTCTTCATCGCTTCTCAGGGCACGGGAACGCATGTTTACTTCGAATGCTTCGATGTTCCCGGCGAACGCGTTCTGCCAGCCAACCGAGCGATCGAACGCGGGAGATGTGTCCAGGCGGCCTACATCGTTGAAGCTGTCCATGAATTGGAGATCGGCGGGCGTCTCTCCCTCCCAGATGAACACACGCTCGTCGCCACCGAGGTTGTAAGCGCCGATCAACTTCAGTGTCGGTGGGGCTTTGGCCTGCCAGATCGTGGCCCACAGCTCCGGGTCTCGGTCGCGGTCAGAGACAAATCGGGATACATAGAGCATGGGGCACACTCCAAACAGGCGTATCGCCCGAGTTGAGTCCGGGGTGAGGGGAGGGCGCGACACGGACGCTGGCGAATGTTAACGCACGGCGTGCCCCCGTGTTCCGGGTATTCCGGACGCCCCGCGAGTTACGACGACCAGCGAGGTATGAGAGCGCTAATCCTTGTAAACCTTGCGTTGGGCCGAGAGATCATCGGCGATGCGAATCATCCTCTGATCCATTCCGGAGTCGATGGTAGATTTGCCCTCGGCGGTTTTCTGGATGGCTCTTCCCAGTCGCAGCGGGTTTTCTGCGCTGGACGCAAGCAGGATGGACCAGTGGCTTCCAATTACGGCGGCCACCTGGTGCGGCGGCTTGAAGTCTGCGGGGTCAGCGATGAGCAGAACGTTCACGCGTGCGAGGGCATTGTCCGGGTTCCGCGCCGGCGCCCTGAGCGCCATCTCCCGGCCTGACTCCCCATCAACGAGTACTACGCCTGTGGCGGTTAAATCGGCGACGATTTCCGTGGTTACCGGACCCTCGGCACTGAATGCGAGTCTGATCCGCGGTGTATGTTCGAGAACGGCGCAAAGCCATTCCCGAAACCTTGGCCTCCCAAGTACCCCGATCTCGACCGCTGCTCGGGATTCCATATTTATGGGCAGTACGGAACGCCGTCGGGCCTGGGCGACTCCAGCGGCATCTGCTGTGATCACGGTGGGACCGTCATCCCCATCTCCGGGGACCGCTCGATAAAGATTCGGGGAATCTGCGGTGGCATCCTGGGCGGATTCGATATCGGCTTCGCGCGCGCCGCCTCTGTGCTTTGTAATACGCACCACACGTCTACGTCGAATTCGTCGCAAACCTGATCCTCCAATTAATTCAACCTACCGGCGGTTGATCGAAGTCGCCAGCGTGCGAGCCGATTGTGTCGATGGTCGATTTGCGCAGGTTTGTACGGAAAGTGTCGGAAGAATTTCCGGGTGGTGGCACGGGTACGTGCAAACGCGGGCGGTCGCGCTATATAGTGCCCACGACGACTTCAAAGGGAGGTCCATGTGCCAAAGAAGATCCACCACGTCGTGCGACGTACTGCTACGAGGCTTGAGGATCCTGTTATCGAGATTCCGGTGGCCGAGGATATCGCCGGGGAACCGGGGATACCGCAGATCGAAGAGGATGTCGCTTTTTACAGCCGCGAGTATCCACTTGAAACCCAGAACGTGGAAAAAGCGGCGGATCGCGAGTGGTCCTGGAGTGTTTACACGCCCGAGGTGTATGCGTACCGGGAACTCCACGAAGCGGCGAACAAGCCGTTTGTGGACGCCGCTTCAACCACCGGAGAGATTGAGCCGACCGCTGATCCGGTCGGGAGGGATATTACCGAGGACATCCGCCGGAAGGCTTACGAGCTCGGTTTCGGAGACGTCGGGTTTACTCGATACGACCGCCGGTACACCTTCGTAAGCAAGAAGCGATGGGTGAAGTTCCAGGGCGCTATCTGCCTGGCGCTGGAACAGGACTACGCCCAGACCCAGAGTCTCCCGAGTCTGGAAGCGGAATACGCCCACTTTGGCACGTACGAGACCGAGAATGAGCAGTGTCTCGTTCTGGCTGAATTCATCAGGTCGTTCGGTTACCACGCACAGGTTCACAGCCCGAACGACAACAGCGCGCCCTTCCTCCCGATGTTTGTAGAGGCTGGAATGGGCCAGCTTGGCGCAAACGGCCAGCTTTTGTCCCCGCATTTCGGGTCGCGCGCACGGCTTGCGATCATCACAACAGATGGACCTCTTACTTACGACGAGCCGGTGGACTACGGTGTCCACAAGTTCTGCCAGGAGTGCCTGGTCTGTGCCGACAGGTGTCCGGGACGGGCGATCATGCGGGACAAGGTGTGGTATCGCGGTGTCCAGAAGAACAAGCTCATTTACGACCGGTGCCGCCCGGTGATGTCCACGTATGAGGGCTGTGCGGTCTGCATGAAGGCGTGCCCGATACAGCGTTACGGCATGAAGCCCGTGATGGAGCACTATGTCGAGACCGGCGAAGTGCTGGGCAAACGTACGCACAACCTTGAAGGGTTCTCGATCCGGGATAAAGGCTATTTTGGCCCGGGCGAGCTGCCGACCTTTGATCGGGAACTGTTCGAGTTCCCCCACGGCACCAAAGACGAATGGCTGTTCGCCGAGTTCAAGGCAAAGGTTGAAGAGGGAGACGGTGGGGCCACGCCGGAGGAAACGGCGGCGTTCGTCAAAGAGCTGAAACGACTTCTCGACGAAGGAAGTTCCACCGTCGGAGACGAGTGAGCGGTTGATCGGGATCTGGCAGGATCGACCTGTCGTGAAAATCGCATTGATACAGGAGAAAATCGTTGTTCGAAAAGTCCGATCTGGACGCACTTTTCGGTGATCTTGAGGGGTCGCATGGTGATACGGCAAATTACGACCGTCTGTTGAAGCAGGCTCACCTGGCGGTAGCTCTTTCAGATGCGCGGCGACCACTTGACGACCAGTTCGATCCCGTCGTGGTCGAACTGGTCGAAAGACACCGTCCCGCGGGATAGCGTCCTGCCCGCCGGGGTTAGGTGAGCCGGACGGGCGGCGGTAACGGGCGTAATGCGGCGCCGGAATGACCGGACGCGACCACCACTTCGCCGGCCTTGACCACTAACTCCAGAACGTCAAAAGCTGACCGCAGCCCGTCGAGCGGATTGCTCCCCAACAGGAGCAAATCGGCGCGTTTGCCCGGCGCAATGGAGCCGGAATCGTCGAGCCCGCAAATTGCGGCGGCGGTTCCTGTCGCGCCATTCAGCACGGTATCGACCGGCACGCCGTAATCCACGAGTGTCTCCATTTCTTCCAGCACCGTGAATCGCGAGTCGGTGCCGACTCCCACGGGGATTCCTCGATCTACGGCCTCAAGCACACGGTCCCGGTGACCCGCCCGCTCGAGTAATTCGGCGAGCGCAGGCGGTGAGTTGCGGGCCATACGCCACGCGACGCGCGCCGTCGGCACAAACGATACCCCCCCGGCCTCCATCGCCCTGATACCGTCGGGTGTCGCCAGGAAAGCATGCTCGATCGTGTCTATTCCCGCCTCGACAGCCCGTTTGACGGCGGAGTCGGACATGGCGTGCGTGGTGATCAGCTTGTTGAACCGATGCGCCTCGTCGGCGCCCGCCGATAACTCTTCGAGAGTGTATTCATCGGTATCCGGGCTTTCGTGGGGGTAGTTGGCGAGTCCGGCCGTGCTCATGATTTTGATGCAGTCGGCGCCGCCCTTGAGTTGCTCCCGTACCGCCTTGCGGACCTCATCCGGACCGTCCGCTTCCCGGACGCCGTACCAGGGTGTGCCGTGACCACCGGTCATGGCGATCATCAGGCGGCTGGCGAGTACGCGGGGGCCTGCGATCCGGCCGGATGCGATGGCGTCTCGGATGTCCACGTTCGTGAACATCTCCTGGCCGATCTCCATGCCCGGGCCACCCAGCTCTCGAACGGTCGTAACCCCTTGCCGCAGCTCCCACGTGGCGTTTCCCGCGGCCTCGAGCGCGTGCGTTCCCGGATTCGAACGACGACGCTGCATGCGGGCGGCCTGGTATTCGCTTGCAGGGGTGGATCGAAGCCACTTGTTGCACAGGTGGTCATGGCAGTTGATCAGGCCCGGCATGAGCCACCTGCCGTTGCAGTCGATAGTTCGCGTGCCAGAGAGCAGGGCATCGGCCGGTCCGGTCGGTGAAACGCTCTCGATCCTGGTCCCGTTCACCATGACGATGGCGTCGGACATCAGCCCGCCCAGTCCATCGATCACGTTGACGTTGGTGAATGCAAGGCGGCCGGTCATGTGCCGGATCGCTCCTCATCCCCGGGGATACGGACGGAACCCTCAACCTGGCTTACCGTGATATCCCCACGCGGGTTGCTGCCCACCGATAGATCGCCCGCGACTTTACTCACGGTCAGGGAGCCCGTGCCGGCGCTGCCGATCGTCACATCACCGCCGACATCAGAAATACTTGCCGGGCCGCTGCTGTTGTCCCCGATGACGACGTTGCCGCCGACGCCGATCATGCGGACTACGCCATAGCTTTTTATGGCGTCCACTTTCACGTCGCCCTGCACGTTGGTCATGGCCACCGAGCCTTCAATGCTCGATATCTCAACATTCCCCCCAATGCCTGTCGCGTCGAGTCTGCCGAACCCGACAAAGGCCTGGAGTTCACGAATGTTGTTTACGGACACCGTTCCTTTCTCGATGTCGATATCAAGACGAGGAATATTCTCCGGGACAAGTATTACCAGGTCCATGCGGATGCCATCGATCAGTTCTCCGCTGGCCTGGCGGGGCATGTCGACCGAAATAATGATCTCGTCGCCAACATGGGACGTGCTAAAGGCGATCGATTCGAGGTGTCGGCTCAACCCGAGGCGCGCGCATGTCTGCCCCTCGATCTGGACGGCAGTGAGGCCGCCCCTCCCCTCCACGGACAGGTCACCACGGCCGCCTAACACCCGCAGAACGGTTGCATCAGCCACATCGATGGTCGTGCTGTGGGTTTCACCGCCATCACAAGCGTTCCCGGTAATGGTCCGGTAGATCGCCTCCCCGGGCGGGAACAGGATCAATAACGAGATGACGCCGACCCCGAACAGGGCGATGAACATGGCCCAGCCCAGCATAAGATTGCGGAAGACCCGCATCTTCAAGGAGCCTTTTTGTTCTTCCGGGTCTTCGTAAAAGATCAAGTCGAGTACCAGTGGTTGCCAGGGTCACGATGTCAGACGGGCGTCCGCATTCCCGCCTGCGGCGAATCACGGTCAGCAGTGGAAGTGACCGGGGCAGTGTGCCACGCGCCCGACGCCTGCGCGAACTCGTCGACTCTCAGGCATACGATGCATGTGCGCCTGAAAGTTTCCCGGTGTCCTCAAACGTCGGAAATCAGCCGGCGTTATCCCGAACTACGCGTCCAGCCGTCGCTCCTGTTGGCACGCCCGCATCCAACGCGGATTTGCCGTTGACCAGGACGTGAGACACGCCCGTGGAGTACTGGTGGGGCTCGGAGAACGTGGCGTGTTCTTTCACGGCTGCCGGGTCAAACACAGCTATGTCGGCGAACTGTCCGGGCGCAATTCGTCCACGGTTCTCCAATCCCAGCCGCTGGGCGGGCAGGGAGGTCATTTTCCTGATCGCCTCTTCCAGCCCTACAACTTCGCGTTCAAGCACCATGCGTTCAATGAACCGGGCATTAGTGCCGTAGCTGCGCGGGTGTGGTTTGCCGGCGGACAGCGGGCCTTCAGTGCGAAGTGACATGCCGTCCGAGGCCACCGATATGAACTCGCCCGCCGCAATTGTGTCTACGTCCGGGTCGCACATCGAGGTGAGCACCACGGAGACCTCGCCGTCCCGGAGTAGCTCAAAAGCGGTGTCGAGGGCGTCCAAGCCACGGGCCTCCGCCACCTCAGCCAGCGTTTGCCCCTCCAGCGAATGGTCAGGGTCGTAGCCCGAAATTACGCAACCGCCCGGGCCCTGGAAACGGACCATCGCGTAATCGGCTTCAGACCGCAGCCGCTGTCGAAGATCGGCGTCGCCGATGCGCTCCAGCAGGGCGGGCCTGCCCCCATCGTGCGCCCAGCGGTTGAAAATCGCCCCGCTCAACGGCGTGCCGCATGCCGTGTACGGGTACTGGTCTCCGGCGACGTCCACGCCGTCCTGGCGGGCGTCACGCATCGTCTCAAGTATCCGGGACGATCGATCCCAGACGCGCGGCCCGTGCGCCTTCACGTGCGACACCTCGACACGCCCACCCGTGCGGCGGCCGATCTCGATCGCCTCGTTGAGCGCCACGAAAAGACCGGGCGGCTCGTCCGACTCCGATCGCGTATGGCTTGAGTACAGCCGGTCCCGGTCCGCCGCCTCCTGGTTGAGGGCGATGATTTCGTCAGTCAGAGAGTAGTAGCCGGGCGGAAAGTACAGGCCGGTGGAGAATCCCATCGCTCCGGCGTCCAGGGCCTCTGCGACGATCCGGCGCATCGCCTCCAGTTCCTCGTAGGAAGGGGCGCGGGCGTCCGCCCCGATCACGGCGCTTCTGACCTGGTTATGGCCGATCTGGGTGGCGACGTTGATCGCTGAACCGGCGGCCGCAAGAGCAGAGAGGAACCCGCCGAACTCGGTCCAACCCGGATCGCCGCCGGACGCATCGCCGCCCATGCGGGACATCCAGCCATCGTAAATATCACGCGTACGTTCATTCAAAGGCGCGCAGTAGCTCATGCCACAGTTGCCGACCAGTTCAAGAGTCACGCCCTGCCGTAGTTTGCTATCGGCGCGGGGATCGATGAGAAACGACAGATCGCTGTGTGCGTGGAGGTCTATGAAACCCGGCGTGACCACGGAACCGGCTGCGTCGATCACCCGCGATGTCTCGTTCCCGATCTCGCCGATGGCGACAATTCGGTCTCCCCGGACGCCGATGTCCGCGCGGTATGCCGCCGCGCCCGTGCCATCCAGCACGTGGCCGTTCTTGATCACGACGTCAAACATTGTTTCTCCAACTTCGCCATCTTGATCCCGGACTGTTCCCTCTTCGCGGCGGTATGATGTTGCGACTTCCGGCGGAGTAGCCCACCGTTACCTCACGAAAAGATGTGAAAGAGACCTGAATGAACACGAGCTTGCTGATCAAAATCGCGGCGCCATTCATAATCCTGGGATTCCTGGCTTTCCCGATCATCGCCGCCTTTTTTGCCTGGCAGCGAGGACTCGGCAGCACCCACTGAGCGGGTCGCGCTCTTCCACAGTCTCAGGGCGCGGTTGAGATCTTCAGGGTACGGATCGCGTCCCACCGGGCCGCTCCCACGCTCAGACTTCTCCCTCACCCTGTTCCTCTCCCGCCGGGAGAGGGGATTAATGCGACCGGCCTAATCCCAGTTGATCCTGTCTGCGTTTACGCAGTTGGGCGGTAGTTTCCCGTCTATCGTCGCCAGAATGTTTTCCACGGTCATCTCCGACATTTTCCGGCGCGTTCCTACCGTGGCCGACGCGACGTGCGGGACCAGCGTTACGTTTTCCATCGTGACCAGCGGGTGATCCGCCGGAATTGGCTCCGGGTCCGTGACGTCTAGCGCCGCGTATGCGATATCGCCGTTGCGCAGAGCCTCCGTCAGCGCGTCCGTGTCCACGATCGGTCCGCGCGCCGTGTTGATGAGCGATGCGTCTGGCTTCATGCGCTTGAGCTGGTCTGGTCCGATCAGGCCGTTAGTTTCCGGTGTGAGCGGGCAGTGAAGCGTCACAAAATCGGATCGCTCCAGTAGCTCGTTCAGCGTGCTTACACGCTCGCAACCAAGGTCGTCTTCCGGCTGGCTGCGGGTGAGATAGATCACGTCCATCCCCGATGCCAGGGCACGCCGGGCCACGGCGCTGCCGATCCTCCCGAAGCCGACGATCCCCAGCGTTGAGCCGAAGATGTCCACACCGAGCAGATCAAGCGGCTCGAACCATTGCCACTCGCCGCGACGGACGAATCGATCACTCTCGGCGATTCTCCGGCCGGCCGCCTGGATCATCGTGAAGCCTAGATCGGCCGCCGTCTCCGTGAGCACGCCGGGCGTATTGCCGACGGCGATGTTGCGCTCTGAAGCAGCTTCCACGTCGATGTTGTCGTAACCGACGCCAAACTCGGCGATCACCTTCAGACCGGGTCCGGCGGCGTCCATTACGGCTCCGTCGATGGCGTCCGTTATGTGGGCGAAGATGCCGTGTGTGCCCGCCGCCGCCGTTCGCAGTTCTCCAGGGGTTGCCGGGGCTGGCCGATCAAGGACGAGGGCGTCTGAGACCTCGTTCAGACGATCAACCTGGTCCTGGAACTGGCGTCGTGTAACGAGAATTTTGGGGCGAGAAGTTGATTGGGATGTCAATTGTGGGGCCGTCTCCCTGGAAAACTCGCGTGCGTGCGAGGCGCGTGCAAAGAATCAGTTGCCGATCATGTACGAGGTTCGTCTCGCGGGCAAGTAGCACCGACATATGGCTTTCGGAGGCTGGCAGCATCTCCGTGCTCTTGAGAGGGGAGTGGCACGAACACACGCGGGTGGCACGGATGACGGAGCCGGGGTTAACTCGCCCCGGACCCTGTTCCTGCCATCGCCATATCGCCCATCGTGCCGGTATCGGCCAGCCCCGGCGCAAGTTCGGGGATCTAGATTACGGCGACGGCGAGGACCAGTAGTCCGACGCCCACCGCACGCGAGAATCGGTCGCCGGCCGGGGTCAGTTTCTCGACCGCGACCACTCCCGCCAGCGCCACCATCACGTAAACGTTCATCACTCCGAACGCGACCATGAGCACCATCAAGGACCAGCAGCAGCCGAAACAGTAATACCCGTTGTGAATGCCCGCCTTGAGGTCGCGCATGGGTCCCCTGAACGAGGCGTAATGCAATACGTGGGAAATGGGAGAACGGCAGTGGGTGAGACAGAGAGATTTCAGGGGCGTGAGCTGGTAGATACCCGCCACTCCGAAAACGGTGACCGCCATAATGACGCCCAGAGAACCATTCCTCGCGATCTCTCCACTCAACCAGGCGAGGCCGAAGACCGGGACGCCCGACGCTCCCCAGACCAGCAGATATCCGAGGATGAAAAGAGCGAGCCGCGCCGCCCGCTGGGATTGAATTGTGCGCGCGTACAGTGAGCCTAGAGGCGCCACAGAGGGCAACATCATCGCCGTCATCATGACCGTCCACATCAGGACGAACGCGGGCAATCCGAGGCCCATCGCCCCTGGCATGTCGCCCATTGAACGTGCTTGATCCACCGTCCAGGCCGTCGCCAGTCCCGCAAAAAGCAGTAAGACGACGAACTGGGGTGTCGTGCCCCGCAGGGCCCGCCGTGCGACGGGACCCGGCCTGATCATCAGGCGCTCCAGGAGAACGGGGCGGAGTTGCCGTTTTTGCCTGCGTTGTCCCACTCACGGCCGAAAACCGAGATGGTGGCGCGGTTTGCTCGAGCGATCGTCAACTCTGCCGCAACAGGGTGACCGGTCAGCCCGGAGACCTTCGCGACAGGTCCATCTTCCGCGTGCTGGACATCTTCGATCTCGATGTCAACCACGTTACCGGCCTTGACGCTGTGGATGCGGCCATCGTTCGAATATTCGATCGGAGCCCGTTCCATGCCAAGCATTCCGCCAACGAGCGGAGCCAGGCTGCCTATCGGGCCGCCCACCTGGCCGCCTAGTATCTTTCCGATTCCCTCCGCCTGTTCGTCGCTGGCCCGGTCGTCAATTATCAACCCGACCTGCCAGTCTCCGTCGGTCATCTGGCCGGGTGTGTCAACAATCAGGATGGCGTTGCGATCGTCAAGGCTCACGCCGTCGATGGATCCGGTGTCGATGTGGAAAGCGAACGTCACAAGGCAACGGTCATGGTCACCCGCCTGCGCGAAACCACTGGTCGCGCAAGGGCAGACAGAGTCGCAGTTGCAGTTCTCGAAATACGAACCTTCAAGGTTACAGGCCATGGTTCCCCCCCCCTCAATGGTGTGCGCAGCTCCGTGGTCGGAGTGACATAAATCTGACCGATAAGCCGTATTGGCCGGCGAACGCCCTTTCGTGTGTTCCGTTTGGTGAGAGGGTCGCGATGGCGTAATCTGCGCCTGTCGTCCTCCGCTCGCCGAGAGCATACCGCGCTTGCGGGTATTTTGCCGGTGCTCCCTGAAAGAATTGAGACGAGTAAATGGGTTCCAACGCCGGAGTTACTGTCGAAACCCTGAGCTCACTCGTAGCGGCATTCAACAGTCATGATCTGGACGCCATCATGGAGTTCTTTGCGGACGATTGTGTGATGGAGATGCCGCGAGGACCAGGGCCGGGTGGCACGACACTCCGGGGCAGGGAACAGGTGCGCAGCGGAGTAGCATCGCGGTTTGAAGGACTGCCCGATGCTTATTACGGTGAAGATCGCCACTGGGTCGTTGGAGACTTCGGCGTCTCCGAGTGGACGCTGTCCGGAACCCGGCCTTCCGGGGAGCGCCTGAACGTCCGGGGCTGCGATCACTTCGAGTTCAGGGACGGGAAAATCGCCGTCAAGAACTCTTTCTGGAAAATCATCGGTCCGGACTGATCAGGACACGCGATGACGCACGAGATTGGAGACCTCAGATTGCTCAAGCAGGGTTCACACGACACCGGTGAGGTAACACTCAACTACATCGAGGCCGGCGAGGGAGATCCGCTTGTGCTTCTACATGGTTTCACGAGTGACTGGCGAGCATGGTCGCAGGAGATCGGGCTTCTTTCTCACAGGTGGCGCGTTCTTGTGCCGGACGCACGCGGACACGGAGAATCCACCGGATCTGAACGGAGCGACTACGGATATGGCGCGAGAACCAGGGACGCGGCCTCGTTCATCACGGCCGTCGCCGGTGGGCCGGCTGTCCTCGTCGGGCACTCCATGGGCGGGGCGACGGCGATGGGCGTCGCTGCGTTGCATCCAGAGCTAACCAGGGCCGCCGTGCTGGAAGACCCGCACGTTTCCAGCGCAAATGAGTACCCCGCCGAAGCCCGGGTGTGGATGGCAAAGAATCGGGATTTCTTGCGAACCTCTCCCTCACTCCTTGAGGCCGTAGAGGGGATGGAAGCCAACTCGGGCAGGGACGCGGCGGCTCATCGGCTGGACGCTTCACAGGCGGTGAAAATGGACCCGGAGACTTACAGCCCGTTCATCGATGGGGCGATGTTTGATGACTTTGACCCCGATACGGTGCTTCACCAGATTGAGTGTCCGCTTCTGTTGATTCAGGCCGACTCGAGACAGGGTGGTGTGGTGGGCCGTGCCGCCGCAGAACGCATCAAGACTGTGGTTTCGGACTGCACCCACGTCAGGCTGGACGTCGGTCACAGCGTGCACAAAGATGCGCCGGTCGAATTCCGGCGGGTGCTATGGGATTTCCTGGACACGATCTAAGTACAAGGAAACTTCCTCTCTCCGGAGGCGTATGACTGATCTCCAGACTCACACGTCGTTCATGCTGGCCGCGCTGGTAGAAGCCCGGAGGTCTGCGGCCGAGGGCAACCAGGGCGTCGGTTCCGTGATCGCCAGGGACGGGGAGATCATCGCGACCGGCCGAAATCTGGAGAACACCGATCACGATCCCACCGCCCACGCAGAGTCTGTGGCAATCAGGAACTACGCCTCATCTCATGGCGCGCCAGGAACGCAGGGATCGTGGAACCAGTACTTCGCCAGCCCGCCGACACTGTCCGGAACGACGCTCTACTCGACCTTCGAACCCTGTCCGATGTGCTGTGGCGCCATTCTGGTAGCAGGGGTAACTACGTTGGTCCTTGGTGGCCGTCCTGAGCCCGGCACGTCAAGGTGGGGCGATTACACGCTGGAACGGCTTGTTGAACTTACGGCTCGTCAGGAACGAGTGGAAATCATCACCGGCGTGTTGTCCGACGAATGCTTCAATGCCCGCAACACGTAGGTCGGAGACGCCACAAGGTCTCCAGCGTCGGCGCGATGTTCGCAAAGACCCGTTTGGGCAAATCTGAAATGAGAAATGATCCAGGGTTAATCGTCACGACCAGTCGCCTCGCGAGTACAACGACTCGCGTCATCGCACGTGAAAAGGCCACGGCCTGGGGCTTCCCTTACGTCAAACGGTCCGATCGGTCGGTCGAACGCACTTTGAAATACGCGGGGGAGAGCGCTGTTGCGGCGTTTGTTTTCGGGGATGACGGTCTTGTCCTCTCGACAGGCGAGACACACCTGCGTTGGGGTATAGGAACGTCTGCCATTCGCCTCCTGTACCTGGCACGGGGTGAACGCGATCAGCTTGTCTGCGCTGGCGAATTAACCGCAGGTGATCGCGTATTTGATGCGACCCTTGGCCTGGGACGCGACGCGCTGGTGGCCGCTCGTGCTGTCGGACCGGGTGGTGAGGTGGTCGGGGTGGAATCGAACGAGGCTCTGTTCACCCTTGTCAGAGAGGGTCTCGCTTCGCACGAGGCGGGAGCGGAGAGCGCTGCCATCCAGCCGGTACTCGGCGACTCACGTGAACTGCTTTCCGCCGCCGCTGCTGACAGCTTCGACGTTGTCGTTGTTGATCCCATGTTCTCTCAGCCCGCGAAATCAGACGGCAATTTTGCGGCGTTACGTGAATTCGCCGACCCTACAACTCTTGATCCTGAGTGGATTCAACGGGCCCGGCGGGTCGCAAAACGGTGGGTCTTAGTGAAGGCGGGGCACGTAGAACCGTGGTTCGGTTCCGTGGGCCTGGGCCGCGTACCGGGAATGGAGACAACCCGATGGTGGAGAGCAAGGGGTCGCTCGTGAACTTCGGAGGCGCTGGTCCGTCAATCGAATCGGTGAAGATACCTCCGCTTCGGTCGGGATGAGAATGTGGCCGTACGCGCACGCGCTAAATCCGCTAGGATTTCGGCCAACCAGCCCGGTTTTGTACGGGCGACATGATGGATTGGACGATCAGGACGGAGTTTTTCTGAGCATGTACACACTTGAGGTACAGAATCCCGTAGCGGAGCAGCGGGGCGTCGTGAATTCGTTTACGACCAGCCCGCGCCCGAAATCGCTCGATGGATTGACCGTCGGGCTGCTGTGGAGCGGCACGCACGGCGGCGATGTCGCGCTCAACACCGCTGGGGACCTGATAAAGCAGCGGTTCAAGAACGTGACCGTCAAGTTCTTCAACGGTAACAACTACCCGGCCCCGGAGCACATCCGGCAGCAGTGCGCAGAGGAGAGTGACGTCGTTATCGGCGCCACCGCTGACTGAGGGACCTGCGCGTCGTGGATGTGCTACGACATGATCGAAATCGAGAAGACCGGCACCCCTGCCGTTCCGATCGTCTCCGGCCGCTTCGTTGAAGACGCGGTTGCGAGTACCCGTGCATTTGGCATGCCTTCCCTCCAGTGGGTGGAGGTGCCGCGTATCTACCGGAACCTTGAGCACGACCTGTGCCGAAGTCAGACGGCGGATGTAATAGACGAACTAATCGGGCAACTGACCTCGGGAATGGATGCCCGATTGTCCGACATCGACACTGTTGGCGGGCGCACGTACGAGGCCGACGACCGGTATGAAGCCGTGCTGGCGATGAACGACGACCTGATCAGCGAGGATCTCGGCGACGGTCTGCCGCTTTTCCCGGCGACCAGAGAAGCGGTGGAGGAGATGCTGACCGGAACGAACCTTCCCCCGGACCACGTCGTGTGCGACATGCCCCCGGGCTTTGGTATTGCGACCGTAGAAAAGATCGCCATCAACTCCGTGATGGCGGGTGCGAAGCCGGAACACCTTCCGGTGGTGATAGCGGCCGTCAAAGCGATCTCGAATATCCAGGCGGACGGCGGCAAGTCGCTGCTCATGTCCACCAGTCCCCAGGCGCCGTTTCTCATCGTGAACGGGCCGATAATCGACGAGCTTGGTTTCAACGCAAGGTCCGCCATTGGGCCCGGACGCGACAACCTGGTCAATACCGTTGTCGGGCGCGCGTTCGCGATGTGCTTCCGGAATATTGGCTACTGGTACCCGGGCAAGATGGACATGGACACCATCGGCACGACCCGGAAGTTCATCCAGTGCGTCGCCGAGAACGAAGAGATGAGCCCGTGGGACCCGTTCCACGTGGACCAGGGCTTCGCGCGTGAAGAGAGCACCGTAAGCCTCTTCATCACGGATGGAGAGCTGGATCAGCAGGACCAGGGCAACACCACCGCCGAGGGACTCCTCAAGAACCTCGCGTACGGGTGTGTATTCGGCACCAAGAGCATCCAGGACAAAGGCCACACACAGCGGTTGATCCTGATGCCCCCGGACGTCGCCGGGCCTGTTGGCCAGCAGGAGTTCTCCAAGCAGGCGGCCAGGGAGTACATACAACAAAACGCCAATCACTCACTGGGCAAGATGATCCATTACATGCCACTTGAGGGTGAGGCCCGGGTGGCGGAGAAGTGGAAGTGGCTGGAGAACCTTTCCGAGGAGCAACGGCTTGAGATCGAGTTCCCGGTGATGGACTCTGCGGACGACTGTTACATCCTCGTGGTCGGGGCGGACCGGGCGAAGACGGCGATCTTCCCGAGCGGTCCTGCGCCGGTTACGGAAGGGATCGATCAGTACAGGGCATAATGCCAAGTTTGGGCTGACTAGGACGTCAAATGAAGAAACCGCCGTCCCGCATTGTTGTGGCGGCGGTTTCATTTCAAGGTGCCGCTTCACGGGGATACAAGGACGGATCATTTGCCGATGATCGGGCTTGTCACGACGGACCAGGGACCGAACGCCGAGTTCGTTGAGGCGTTCCGGCAAACCATGCCCGGCGTCGAAGTCCGACTGGTTGGAGCGCTGGACGATCTGTCGATCGACGAGATCGAAATGCTTGCCGCACGGCCGTCGCCGTATCCGATCCAGACGATCCTGGCCGACGATACGACGCGTGATATCGACCTGTCGTTGCTCGCTCCCCTTGTGGATTCGAGTGCGCAACAGATGGTCGAGCGTGGCGCAAGTGCGATCGCCATATGCTGCTCAGGAGACTTCCCGGACATCGACTGTGGGGCGCCGGTTCTGTATCCGGGACGATTGCTCACGGGAATCTCCGGTGCGGTTGCGGCTACCCGGCGTATCGGTGTTGTTTCGCCGATCGCTTCGCAGATGAAGTCGGCTCGCGATAACTGGGAGCGTGACGGTTTTGATGCGAAGATGGCGTTCGCGTCGGCGTTTCGGAAGGACGAGATAGAGGCGGCGGCGCGCGAGATGTCAGACCCGGCGCTTGAGGTGGTGGTACTCGACTGCATGGACCACACGGCCGTCGGTCGAGACGCGTTCGTCCGGCTGTGCGGCAGACCGGTGCTTGCGGCATTGCCGTTGACGGCGCAGGTGGCGAGCGAAATTCTGGGAGGGTGAGGGCGTTCTCGGGAGGCGGGGACGGTTAGCATCGACCCGAGGACGGATCGTCGTTCGACCCTGCGGTGCGAAAGAGTACCGGTGTGACTCACGAAAACAATCGTGATGTGCCTCTCCCGGTCGGGAGAGGATTCAGGTGAGGGGTGTGTCGATCGCAGATCGGCAAGACGCCAGCGCGTTTTTCAACGATAGAGTAGCAACGGGCGGAGCAAGCCCCGCCCCTACGATGCGTCGGAAGATACACGGAGCTAAGACATGCTTGGACTGGTGACCATCGGGCAAACACCGCGGCCGGACTTTGAAACTGCGTTTCGGGAATACGTCCCGGGTGTGGATTTCCAGATTGTCGGCGCACTTGACGGTTTTGCGGCGGACGAGATCGAAGCGTTGTCGGAGCAGACCGGCGATTTTCCGCTGCACATGTTGCTGGCCGATGGCTCGACGTGCGATATCCAGCAGCAGGCGCTTGCTCCGCTCGTGGAACAGCGCATGCGTGAGTTAGTGTCGGCAGGCGCCACCGCAGTCGGCCTGCTGTGTACGGGCCGGTTCCATGATTTTGACCCCGGCGTCCCGGTTCTTATGCCCGGCAAACTGCTGCCGGCCGTCGCCGGCGCCATCGCCCCGTCCCGGCGGATCGGAGTGGTCACTCCAATCGAATCCCAGGTGGAGCCCATGCGCGATCTATGGGAGGCAGACGGATTTTCGGTAACCGTCGCGGTGGCCTCCCCGTATCACGATGGCGAAAACGAGGCAGCGGCGGCGTCTATGGCGGACGCGGCTCCAGAACTGGTGGTGCTGGATTGTATGGGTCACGGCCCGGCGTCGCGAGACGAGTTCAGTCGGCTTTCTGGACGGCCCGTACTGACGGCGCAGACCCTGCTCGCGAAGGTGGCTGGAGAGATTGCGGGCAGCCTTTCATGATCCCGGATCGATGCCGATCCCGGCGGCTCGAAATATCGCGCTGATCCTGTGCTAATCTTCCCGGCGGATTCGTACCGCTGCCGCCTTATCGTTCGATGAGACCGGCGTCAACCAGAGCGAGGTCTCATACATGACGAAAATGACGGGCGGCGAGGCGATTGCGAAATCGCTCGTACGCGAGGGCGTCGAGGTAGTCTTCGGGCTGCCCGGTGTTCAGCTTTACGGGGTTCTGGCGGGGCTTCGTGACGAGCCGAGTATCAGGTTCATCACGACGCGGCACGAACAGGCGACCGGCTACATGGCCGATGGTTACGCCCGTGCGGGCGGCGGCCCCGGATTCGGAACGGCGCTAGTCGTGCCCGGCCCCGGACTGCTCAACGCGGCGGGCGGGCTTTCAACGGCCTACTCGGTGTCATCGCCCGTCTTCATGATCTCGGGACAGGTGCAACGTGACTTCATCGGGAAAGACGTCGGCATGCTGCACGAGGTCAACGACCAGCTCACGCTGATCGAGCCGGTCACCAAATGGCGCAAGCGTGCCTTGACGGTCGGTGAGATCCCCGCGGCTGTGCAGGAAGCGGTGTACCAGCTCAAGACGGGGCGGCCTCGTCCGGTAGAAATTGAGGTCCCGCCGGAGACGATGGAAGAGCAGGGCGAGGCGATCCTGCTGGACCCGAAAGCAGCGATACGGGAGGGCGCGGAATCCAGTCGCATAGATACTGCCGCTGAGATGCTGATCAACGCCAAGCACCCGGTCATTATCGCCGGTGGAGGCGTCGTTCTCGGGGATGCCGTCGATGAGCTGGCGGGACTCGCCGAGGCGCTTCAGGCCGGCGTGTTCACAACGCTCGACGGCAAGGCGGCTATGCCGTGGTCGAACCCGTTCTGCATGGGGCTTGGCCGGATCCTGGGTGGCACTGGTCCGGCCGGGGAATACTTCACGGCCTCCGATGTCGTAATCGGGGTCGGCTCACGTCTCGCCGGATTTGGCGGGTCGATAATCCCGCCCGGCAAGCAGGTAATCCACATAGACATCGATCCAGAGGAAATCGGGCGTAACTACGAGGGGACCTACGGACTGGCAGGCGACGCCGGCAAAACGATGAAGGCACTTGCCGAGCGAGTCCGGTCCGCCGGATCACGGCCGTCGAGTACTGCGGAGATCGCCACGGTCAGGGATTCGATCTTCGCCGGGGCTGACGGGACCCAGCCACAGTGGGACATCCTCCGAGGCCTGCAGGCGGGCGCGCCGGACGACACCATTCTCATCCCGGACAGCACGCAAGTCGGGTATTACAGCTTCGCGTACTGGAAGGTTGCGTCGGACCGTTCGTACATCGGCTCCGGTTACTCCGGCAACCTGGGATTTGCTTTCCCGACCGGACTCGGCGCCAAAGTGGCGCAGCCAGACCGGCCGGTCGTCGTGATCGCCGGGGACGGCGGTTTCATGTACAACGTCTCGGAGATGGCCACGGCCGTCCAGCACGGCATCAACCTCGTTACCGTGGTTTTCAACGACAACGCGTTCGGCAACGTGGGACGCGACCTGGACATCGGGTTCGGCGGCAAGTACGGGACGGACCTCCACAACCCCGACTTCCCGCGGCTTGCAAAGTCGTACGGGATGAAGGGGATGCAGGTCAAAGACCCGGCCAAAGTCGGTGACGCCCTGCAGGATGCCATCCAGATGGATGCGCCGGTGCTGATCGAGGTTCCCGTGGACCGGATGCCGGTTCCACATTTCTTCCCACAACGTCCACAGGCGCCAAAGCGGCCGGGTTAGCGGCCCATACCTAACGAGTTCCCTACGTGTGGCCGCTTCGGCCCGCACAGCCCTGATCCCTACGCCCGGCGTAGCAATCGATCCCAAGGAGAGTCCTGAATGGCTCAAATGACCGGCGGCGAGGCACTGGCAAAATCCCTCTACAGAGAGGGCGTCCGCGTAATGTTCGGACTACCCGGGATCCAGATGTACGGGATCATGGCGGCGCTTCGCGATGAGCCGGGAATTCGCTTCATTACGACCCGGCATGAGCAGGCCACCGGCTACATGGCGGACGGTTACGCCCGCGCGGGCGGCGAGGGCGGATTTGGCACGGCGCTTGTCGTCCCCGGCCCCGGCCTCTTCAACGCCGCCGGTGCGTTGAGCACGGCGTACTCCGCCTCGTCCCCGGTGCTCATGGTGTCCGGGCAGGTACAACGTAACTTCATCGGCAGCGATGTCGGCATGCTTCACGAGATCAACGACCAGATGGAAGCAATCAAGCCGGTCACCAAGTACCAGAGGCGCGCTCTGCAAGTCGGCGACATCCCGCAGGCGGTACACGACGCCGTGCTCGCCATGAAAACCGGGCGTCCCCGCCCGGTGGAGATCGAGATTCCGCCGGAGACTCTTGAGGAGTGGGGCGAAGCCGAACTGCTGGAGGCGAGCAATCCGTTACAGCCCTCTGCGCCCGCGCAGGACATAGAAAAGGCCGTCGAGATGCTGGCGTCCGCCGAGCGTCCGATTATCTTCGCAGGCGGCGGCGTGAACCTGGGCGACGCTCATGACGAGCTCCGGGCGGTCGCCGAGCATTTGCAGGCAGGGGTCGTGATGACCGGCGAAGGCAAGGGAGCGATCGACAGCCGTCACCCGCTGGCCATCGGCTCGGCTCTCAGCCCGAGCAGCCCGATCGTCGAATACCTGCAGACAGCGGATGTGATCCTCGCCGTCGGCACGCGCCTCGTACGAGCCGGCATCAGGCCGGACCAGACGATTATCCAGCTGGATATCGATCCCGAAGAGATCGGCAGAAACTACTATGTCCACGGACTCGCCGGGGACGCGAGCGCGACTTTGCGGTCCGTGCTCGATGGACTGAAGGCGAACGGCGGCCCCCGGGAATCGGCCGCCGATCAGATCGGCACCATTCGGGATGCCGCTGATGCGCTCGCTCCGAACACGCAACCGCAGGGCACGATCCTCAAGGCCATCCGGGATAACGCGCCGGAAGATACGCTCTTCATCAGCGGGATGACTCAGGTCGGCTACTACAGCCGGTCTCACTGGAAGACCTATCGACCCCGCAGCTTCTTCACATCCGGTTACTCCGGAAACCTTGGATACGCCTTCCCGACGGGACTCGGCGTGAAGGTCGCGCAGCCGGACAAGCCCGTGGTCATCACCTCGGGCGACGGTGGTTTCCTGTACTCCTCGCAAGAGCTTGCGACTGCGGTGCAACACAACATTAATGCCGTGGTGGTGCTGTTCAACGACAACGCATACGGCAACGTGTCGCGTGACATGGACAACATGTGGGGCGGGACGTACGGGGCCGAGTTGCACAACCCGGATTTCGTCGAGATGGCCGAGGCGTACGGCGTCAAGGGCATGAAGGTCGACGAGCCGGGGGACGTGGGCGCTGCCGTCGCTGACGCCATCCAGTTGGACCGCCCGGTGTTGATCGAGGTTCCGGTAGGACGGATGCCCCAACCGGCGATGTTCCGCGGGTCGGATCCGGATACGACAGGCTCGAAAAGGTAAACGACTCCCGGAGACCCCCGGACGTCTCCAGGAACGGTACCGACGATGACGGCCACGGCGGAAATCAAAGCCCGGCGCGGTCCCGCGAACGGATCACGTTTCCGGCTCGTCCCGGTGTCGGCGCTGATCGGATTGTTGCTCGCGTTGTCGATAGCATGTGGTGACGGTGCGCCCACGGACGCCACGAGCGCGGCGGTCGAGGCGCCGGCCGGCACATTATTTCCCGGAGATATGGCGCCCGCGTTGTCCGGTGAAATTCGTGTCGATGAGGTCTTCTCGCGGATTCGTGATGAGGCATTTAACGATCGCACTATCTTCCTGACGGAGGTTCCCGGTGAAGGCCGGCGGTTAGCCGTGGTCAGCCAGGCAGGCACGGTGGTTACGTTCAGGAACGTCCCCGATGTGGAGTCATTCGACCTTCTGCTGGACATCAGGGATCGCGTTAACCGCGCCAGCAACGAGGAAGGACTCCTCGGCCTCGCTTTCGACCCCGATTACGCGAAGAACCGCGAGTTCTACGTCTTCTACTCGGCGTCCGGCCCGCGACGATCGGTTGTGAGCCGGTTCATAACGGGTGAAGACGGTCGCGCTGATCCGTCGGGCGAGGCGGTGATCCTGGAGATTGAAGAGCCGTATCCCAACCACAACGGCGGGATGATCGGATTCGGGCCGGACGGGATGTTGTACATCGGCATCGGCGACGGCGGGAGCAGCGGGGATCCGCATGGAAACGGGCAGAACCCTGAGACCTTTCTGGGGTCGGTGTTGCGAATCCTTCCGCAGTCAGCGCGGCAGGGCGATTCATACAGCGTCCCGGGTACGAACCCGTTCGTAGGATCGGCTGAAGGCCGTCCGGAAATATGGGCGTACGGGTTCCGGAATCCGTGGCGATTCAGTTTCGATAGCGTGACCGGGGATCTCTGGCTGGGAGACGCCGGCGAGGACCGAATTGAGGAGATCGACATCGTCGAACGCGGCGGAAATTACGGCTGGAGCCGGCTCGAAGGAAGCCTTTGCTTTGCTCCGCGCCAGGGATGCGAGACGGAAGGCGCCACCGGTCCGGTTGTGGAGTACGACCATACGCTTGGATGTTCTGTGACGGGCGGATACGTGTACCGAGGTGACTCGATCCCGTGGCTGAACGGCGCCTACCTGTACGGCGATTTCTGTTCCGGACGCATCTGGGGGTTCAAAGTGTTCGATGGCGAAGTGGTGTCCAACCTGCAGATCGCTGACACCGACGTGCATATAACCTCATTCGGGCGGGACGCCGCCGGCGAGCTTTATGTAACCGGGTTCGAAGGTGGTGTATATCGGATCGTCGATGCGGTTGAGTGAGGTGTTTTTGCCCCGGCTGATGACTGGTCTGACAACTTGACATCGCCGTTCGATGGAGTAGCGTGACGCCGTTCCCGCGGACGGCATGCGCTGCTCGTCCGCTTGCCGGGTCACCTTTCGCAGCGGCGCCGTAACCGAGGACATCGATGTACCCGAATCCGCTAAAGCAGAAAATCCAGGACGGAAAACTCGTGCTCGGAACGGCTATTCCGACGCACGACATCCGCATCGCTGCCGCGCTGGCGTATGGCTCTACCGCCGACTTCATCTGGATTGACCAGGAGCACTCTCCATTCGGCCCGCGTGACATGGAGATGATCCCGATAGTTCTGCGCCAGCAGGGCATAGCTCCGATGGTGCGCGTCCCGTGGAACGACCCGACGCACATCAAGAAGGCTTTCGACGCCGGCGCATCAGCCGTGATGGTTCCCCAGATCGGCAACGTTGAAGAGGCAAAACGGGCCATCCAGTACGCCAAATATCCCCCGCTGGGCAACCGCGGTATTTCGCCGACATGGCCCGCCCTGGCGGGCGAAGACTTCATCGACGTCGTCAACTCCGCGAACGACGAGACCGTGCTTATCCTCCAGTTGGAGTCCGAAGAGCACTACAACCAGGTGGATGACATCCTGGCGCTTGATGGTTTTGACGTCCTGCTCGTCGGCCCGATGGACCTGTCGGCGTCGCTCGGTGTGATGACGGATATGCAGAGCCCGAAGGTCCAGAACATCATGGAAGAGATGCCGAAACGGGCCGAAGGCTCCGGCAAGATCATCGGAACGACTCTAGGAGACCCGGAAGAGATCCGGCAGAAGGTTGATTGGGGCTACAAGTTCTTGAACCTGGGCAGCCCGATCGGCTTCGGTATCAACTTCATCAACGACCGGTTTATCGAGTACCGGGAGCAGGCGGGAAACTAACCGGGCGGCTGCGGGTGGTAGGTGCGCCCGCCCTTCGAGAGCCTCAGGGTGGGCAGAGAAGAGATTTGGGAACAGATTAATAACTGGAGTAGTAAATGGTCCTGCCACGTTTTCGTGTACCGGAAGACATCGCAATACGCGTCCCGCAGGAGAACATGCGGGCAACACTCGAGGACATGTTCCAGCACGTAGGCATGTCGCCGGAAGACGCAGCGCAGTCCGCCGATGTGCTGGTGTTCGCAGACCTGCGCGCCATAGAGACGCACGGCGTATCGAACATGATGCGGTCTTACATGGAGCGCTTCGCGGCCGAGGACATCAACCCGCGACCGGACTGGAAGGTGGTCCGTGAGTCGATGTCGACGGCGACGATAGACAGTGACTCCGGGCACGGGCTTGTGATCGGCCCGCTGGCCATGAACATGGCGATCGAGAAGGCGGAGAAGACGGGCATCGGCTCCGTCGCTGTCGGGAACGGCAGGCACTTCGGCGCCGCCGCCTATCACGCCATGATGGCGCTGCCGCACGACATGATCGGCGTGGCGATGACGGTTGGCGGCATCAACGTCCTGCCTACCTGGAGCTCGGAGCCCTTGATCGGCCTGAACCCGATCGGTTTTGCGGCCCCGACACGCAACGAAGCGCCGTTTGTATTCGATGCGGCGATGAGCAGTGTGGCCGGCAACAAGGCGACGCTGGCGAAACGCCTGGGCGTCCAGATGATGCCGGGCTGGATCGCCGACGAGAACGGCACCCCGATCATGGAAGAGACGGATGTCCCCGAGAAGTCATACATGCTGCCGGTAGGCGGCACCCGTGAACTCGGCTCTCACAAGGGGTACGGGCTGTCGGTCATGGTCGACATCCTGTGCGGTGTGTTGTCCGGGACCGGCCCGGGATTCGTCGTCAAGGGACGGGCGGAGCAGGGCAAAGCTTCAGGCGGCGCCGCGACGCATCACTTCACGGCATACAAGGTCGAGGCGTTTACGGACCTGGATGGGTTCAAGGACGACATGGATCACTTCATGAAGACGTTGCGCGAATCGAAACCGGCGCCCGGGAACGATCGGGTTGTCTACGCCGGTCTGCCCGAGCACGAGGACAACATCGAGCGTTCCGCAAACGGTATTCCGTACCACCCGGAAGTGATCGACTGGTTCCGTGACATAACGTCCGAGTTGGAACTGGAGTGGCGCCTGACTTAACCCGTTCAGGCCCGATCCCGGGTCATAACGAGCGTCTATTACCGGTCCTGTAAAGACGCCAGTTCCTGTCGGTGTCATCAGCGATCAACTCCGGTCCTGCCCAACCGAGACGGGAGGCCCATTCCTCCGGGCTCAGGGACTCCGGTGCGTCAGGGGCGCCGCTGGCCGTCATGACGACGATCCCGGTGTCCGAGGGTGACGATAAGATCGCCAGGTGGTCGTCGGTCCAGTGCTGGTCTGGAATGGCCTGCGATGGCCGGTCCTTGCCGGTAGCGTTGCGTTGTATCCATGAAGAGGCGCTCTCGAACCAGCCGGGCATGCTCCACGGCGGACGTCCCGAACTGGAGCCGTTCGAAGGGTCGACGGACTCAAATTCCTCGAGCCAGGCTTCGATCATTTCGCGATCGGGGTCTGATTCGAACTCCATCTCGTCCAGCACGGCTCTACCCGCCCAGGCCGTACGACCGATGCGCTGACGGGCCAGCTCACCGATCACCTCCATCTCGTAATACCTGAGGATGGCCCGGTAATCCGAATTCCCGGGTTCATCACGGACAAGCCGGCGCACGAAGGTCTTGAGTCCGAACAGGCGGAAGACGGCGAGGTTGATGTGATCGACCGCGGCTGCGTGGTGCTCAATCGGCGTCAACGCGGGTAATGCCCAGGCGTTCACCTGGCGAACTGTCAGGACGCTTGGGCGGCTCGGGTGCGCGATGAGCAAACGGCACTCGATGAACACGTCCACATCGTGGAGAAGTATCCCCGCGGTCACCTGTTGCATCTCCCATCACCGATGGTGGGTGAGTGACAGGATGTTACAGCTACGTCGGGATATCAGGGATGAAACCGGATGTTTATGGTGATAACCCTGCGGATTCTGACAGAAAACGCATGAATAGCGGTGGCATGCGAAAAACGCGGCGGCGACACCGTCCCGGTGTAAGTGCCCGCGCTCCGGGGAAGCCGGCTTAGCCGTCCCCGTTCTCGGCGGCTTCACGCTCAGCATTTGGCGTGTAGCGGTAGTTACTGACACCCGGGACGAACTTCCAAATGAGTCCAACAACCACGATAGATATCAGCCCACCGATCACCATGGTGGGTCCGGCTCCGACTATCGCAGACATTTGCGCCACTTCGTATTGACCGACATGATTTGCGCTCATCGCTGCGAATGAATGTGCGCTGCTGGCTCGGCCAAGCAGTCTGTCGGGCGTCGTGAGTTGGACCACGGTCTGGCGCATGACCATACCAACGCCGTCAGTTGCGCCGAGACATCCGACGATGATGAGCCCAATCCAGAATACGTGGATTGACCCGAACGCTATCAGTAGAACCGCGTAAAGTGCGGTAGCAACCAGTACCAGGACACCTTTGCGAGGCACTCGTGCGGTGTAGAGCACCAATGCGCTACCTACCACTCCACCTATGCCGTTGACACTCGTCAGGAGCCCGGTTCCCGATGCACCCAGACCGTAGAGCTGATCAGCGAATATCGGAAACAGGAACCTGTAAAAACTGAAGACGGTCACACCGATATCCAGCAGGTACAGTCCGGGCAATATCCGGTGTCTGCGTACGAAATTGAACCCTTCCCGAAGTGACGTCCACGTAGATGTGAATGTAACTTTTGCGGTTGAGTCGGCAGGTTTTCCGGATACGCGTATCAGGTATGGAGCGATCACGCTGACGGCCGAAATAACCATGGCCAGTGCGAAAGCCCAATCTGCGCCAGACAATTCATATACCCACAGGAAAGCGAGCGGCGACACAATGCTGGCAACCTGGAAAGTCGCTGTGTTTGTAGAGACGGCGTGGGACAGATGTGAACGCGGGACTACGCGAGCGATCATCGCTGGTCGTGCAGATCCGCCCAGCACGTTGACCATCCCGGTCACGGCCTGTACGAGGAAAATGTGCCAGACCGCCAACGTGCCAGTGAAAGCGGCCAATGTAAGGCCGAGAAGTGAGGCAAACGACACAAATTGCGTCATCGCCATCAACTTTTTGCGGTCCACAAGATCGGACAGTATTCCACCGAACACGACGACAGGAATCTGGGAGAGTTGTATTACGCCGAGCAGACCCAGCGTCACTGCAGACCCGGTTTCGTCATACAGCCACTGGGCGCTAATCAGTAACCTGAGGGTCATCGCTGTGGACGCGGCTGTACCGCCCAGCCATAGCATCGTGAAGTCGTAGTGGGCGAACGCCGACCACGGCCTGAGTGCTACTTCGGTTTGGACCCGCCGGGCCCGGGGATCTTCTGCGGCGGATGTCTGCGTATCGTCTACAGCCATCGGCCTCGCCGTCTATAACCGGCGTCGGCGTCTGAATTCACGGCGGGAATCTTAGTCCCCGGTTCGGGGAGGTGCAATGGCGACGTTCAGATACCGGTGCGTTCAGCGGCCCGTTAGTCGAAATGCACGATGTAATCGACACAGGTGTGCGCGTTGGGGAAGTCCAGCGGTTGTGCGACAACGGTCACGTTCCCACCGTTTTCCCTGAACATCCGGGCCACGATGTCCCGGTCGAATCCGGGATGAGGATTTCCGTACCCGGGCGGCGGCTCGATACCGAGGTTGGCGAGGCGTTCGGAGAATGCGGCGAGAGCGCGTTCGTCTCGCTCGATATCGAGCGCACGACGTTCCAACCGGCCCATCCACACGGTGCGATTCTCGTCACGCCCGCGCTCGCCGGACTCCCACTGCCCGGAGCGTTCACGGTCCGGGACATCGCCGAGCATCACGACACCGCCGCGGGCGACCGCTTTGCACAACGTATCGATGTGATTCCGGACTTCGGCGTGGGAGGTGAACGCCTGGGCGTTGTAGTAGGACAGCACTTTTATGAAAGACGCGTCGGGCAACGGCGAACCGATATCTTCGGTCCCGAGCTGAACCCACTCGATATCTCCGCCACCGGCCTTGCCGCGCTCAATCACCGACAACGGGACATCCATTGCCGTGGTGGATGCGGTCCCCGGCGCCAGTAGGCGCGTAATCGCTCCGGTGCCACTACCGTAATCGAGCAGCGTGTCGGACGAGGACAGACACATTTTCGTGGCGATGTCGTCCGCGATGCGTTCGGCCAGTTCCGGAGTCAATCCGCCGGGACGACCGCTTACGAACTCGTCGTCGGGTTCCAGTTTCGCCAACGACCCGTAAAAATCGGTCCACTGCAATCGGCGCTATCTCCATTCAGGCGCCGGATCTCCGGCGGACGTGTTGGCTTGATCCCTCACAACAGTGAACGTAATGGTAGCTGTGCCGCACGGAGTTTTGACCCCCGTTTGTGGCCCCGTGCCGCGGGGTCTACACTCCGGGCCGCAAAGAACGTTTTTCCACATCACCCCCACATCACCCCAGGAGGAACTACCGCCGATGGCGAAACGCATCAATCGCTGTATCGACCTGATGGAGGCCGGACACCCGATCTATTACACCGGCGCCGGCGAACTGACGTACGAAAACGGGAAGAAGCAGTCACAGACCTGGGCCGACTTCCTGATCGTGGACTTTGAGAAGGACCCGTTCGATGTCGTCGGGCTGAATCATTTCATGCAGGGCATCGTAGACGGCGGACCGACCCCGGACGGGTACAGGATGGCGACCGTGCTGGCGACGCTCCCGTCCAACGCCAAGACCCGCAATGAGGTCGAGGCGAACGCATGGCAGGTGCGGCATGTCCTGTCCGCAGGTGTCCACGGGATTCTGCACACCCACGCCCGGCAGGCCGATGCTGTGCAGGCTTTCGTCGAGCAGGTGCGATGGCCTTTCCAGACCGTCGGCGTCGGCCGGGACGGCGGACTGGGGCAGGGCCAGCGCGGCGCAGGGGGCCAGGCGAAGCCCGCGGCGCTCTGGGGAATGACGCCTCAGGAGTACGTCAAGATATCCGACCCGTGGCCGCTCAACCCGGACGGTGAGTTGATCCTGGGCCTGAAGCTGGAGGACCGGGAATGCGTCGCAAACGCCGAGTTCACGGCGGCGGTCCCGGGGATCTCGTTTGCCGAGTGGGGACCGGGCGATATGGGTATGTCATATGGCTTCGCCGATGCCCACGACCCGCCTTATCCGGAGGAGATGGACCAGGCCAGGCTCACGGTGCGTGCCGCATGTGACAAAGCCGGAATTGGGTTCCTGTGCAGCTGGCATGACCCCAATATGTCGGAGGAAGAAAACCTCAAGTACATGCTTGACTGGGGCGTGAAGGTGATATCCGGAGGCAACGAAAAAGTGAAAGAGATGGGCCTCAAGATCAAGCCCCGAAACTAGATCAAAGAACCAGGCCATCAGGGGGCGATCGCGATAGCGATCGCCCCTGTCGCGACCAGTGCAGTGCCCAGGATCCGGCCACCCGGGAAGGGCTCACGCAAGACAAAGACTCCCAGCGCGACGCCAACGAGCAACCCCACCTCACGGAACGGCCCGACGTAGCTGACGCGAGATATCGTCAATGCGGTCAGGACCATTCCATACGCGGCGAACTGCAACAGGCCGCCCGCAACGATCGCCATCGAGTTGTTCCGCCATTCGTTGACGAACGTGGCGCGGCTTCTACCCCGGACGATGAAGGGCAACAATCCGAACGTCGCCGATGTGGTCATCAGGTACATGTACAGCAGGGGCGTGACGTGCTGTACACCCTGTTTGTCCACCGTGGAGTAACCGGCGATTATCAGGCCCGTGGCGAGCGCGTAGGCCATCCCGGGCGCCCGCAAGACCGATAGTGGATCAGACACCATCGAGCGGAACCTGCCCCACCAGGACAGCGTGAAGACGCCCGTTGCTATTCCGGCGACGCCGAGAACGGCGATGAGGGACATCGACTCGCTGAGCAGAACAACACCGGAGAGGGGGATCAACAACAGGCCCGTGCCGCGCGCCACCGGGTACACGAGCGAGAGGTCGCCGTCTCGGTAGGCTCGGCTCAATGTGAGGAAATAAACGAGATGCAGGATCCACGTGGCGGCGATGAAGGTCCAGCCCATGGAATCCGGCGGGTTGATCCAGAAAAGGACCACGCCCAGGGGAAAGAGAACTATGTTGATGCTCACCGCCATCCACCACGTGAACACCTCGGCGTCATCGGCACGCTTGATCAGGAAATTCCACGAGGCGTGCGCGAGCGCGGATAAGAGTACAAGTGCGATCGTGGCGCCGGTCATCCGGGTGAGGATACCCCGGGGAGGTGCGATGGCGTCATCGCCACCGGCTCAGATCCCGGTGATCTTGAGCCGAACGCGAAACACCCGCCATAACGGCGGGCGTCTACTTCGATATCCGGTTGCCTGTCGTTTAAACCCGGGAAGCTGCCGATAGCGCCCAGTCCACTCGCATCTCAACTTCACCCTCGGCCCACGGTTTGTTGATGTAATCACGGGCTCCCAGGTTGCGTGCCATCGCCAGATCTTCCGGCCGTCCCTTGGCGGTCACCATGATGACGGGCACGTCGCTGGTGGCGTCATCAGCCTTGAGACGTTTCAGAGCCTCAAAGCCGTCCATGCGCGGCATCGCCACGTCAAGCAGGACGAGATCTGGACTGCCTGAAAGCACCATTGCCGTGACTTCAGAGCCGTCTTCGGCCTCGTAGACGTTATGACCGATATCTTCAAGAAGAGTCATAAGAGCGAGACGTACGTCTTCGCTATCGTCAACTACCAGAATGCGTGCCATGGTTCCTTTCCCGGGCCCACTTTCGATCTCTCACTTCAGCCGGAGGGTTGCCCGACTGCGCCGATGAGAAGATTCTTCGCCTCAACACTATCTATCGTCACCGATCTGTCCAATGCCGCGCATCGGGGATTGCACCTATCTACGGCACTCTGCTTTCGTTGTGTGCGCCCCTATCGGGAACGCAACCCACGATCGACGGTCAGGGCGCTGCCACCCCGTCCCGCTTGCCATTGAGCACCCACTCAACCCGCATCTGTACCTCGTTCTCGGCCCAGGGCTTGTTGATGTAGTCAATTGTGCCCAGAGTCCGGGCATTTTCGAGATGCTCGGGGCGGCCCAGGCCGGTCACGACGATTACCGGAATGCTCGCGGTCTGCTGATCGTTGTTCAACTGCTCCATCACCGTGAAACCGGTCATCTCGGGCATTGCCATATCCAGGAGGATCAGGTCGATCCGGGCTGAAACGGCCATCGCCATCACTTCCAATCCGTTTTCCGCTTCGAACACGTCATGGCCCTCATCCTCAAGGATCTCTGTCAGCGCATCTCGGATGTCTTCTTCGTCATCAACAACGAGGATTCGTGCCATTAATGTCTCCAACTGAAGGCCCGGTCTGTGGTGGTTCCGGGTGCGGCTGGGATCGTCCCAGCCGGGTTCGCTAAGGGCCGGGGGTACCTGCTATCCATACTCGGGTCGGAAGTTCGTTTTCACATCGGCGCGCACACGCACATGGGCGACCGAGAACTCATGGAGGCGACGCCCGTGATAGCTCGGGGGCGTCCCGAGGTTATATGTCGCATTTGTTCTGTGACGCATATAACCCACGTACGGTCGAAAGCGCGCCATAATGTGTGCCGCGTACCGCCGCCCACCCGGAGTGCCGGAGACGCAGTAAACCCCGGCCGGAAGGAACCCCCTCTTTGGTTGATATCAAAATCGTTAACGGCCAGGTCATTGACGGTACGGGCAGCCCCGGGTTTTACGCGACGGTACTCGTAGAAGGAGATACGGTCACAATCCACCGGGGCGAGCATGACCACATCGATGCACGCCGGACGATAGACGCTGCCGGGTACGTGGTGTCACCCGGCTTTATAGACGTTCATTCCCACGCCGGGCTGACAATTCTGGGCGAGCCACACCACGATCCGAAGATCCGGCAGGGTGTCACCACCGAATTGATCGGTATCGACGGCAACTCGTGGACGCCATTCCGCACGCATGAAGAACTTCGCCAGTTCATCGAATTGGACAACGGGCTGAACGGCTTTCCCCCCGAGCCCGCTGACTGGCTGACGCTGACCGAGTTCCTGGCGAAGTTTTACGAGCGTGTCGCAGTAAACATCTGTTACATCCTGGGTAACTCACCGGTGCGCATATGGGGAGTTGGCTGGGAGGACAGGCCCGCGACCCGGGATGAGGTCGCGAATATGCGGGCCGCTGTCAGGGAGACCATGGAAGAGGGCGCATGGGGTCTTTCCACGGGCCTCGACTATCCACCGGGGGCGTATGCATCCACCGAGGAGTTGATAGAGCTGAGCGCTGAGTCGGCGAAGCTTGGCGGTTTCTATCACACGCACACACGTGCCTCGCTGCTTTCCGAGGGCCTGCTTGCTCCCTGGGAAGAGGCGCTCGAAATCGGTCGAAAGAGCGGCATCCCCGTACACCTCACTCATTATCGGCAGGGCGCGCAGGGTGTGGGGAGTCACCACGATTACCTGGGTCTCGTGGAGGACGCTGTAGATGACGGAATGGACGTCACATTCGACTGCTATACATACCCGTATTCCGGAACCCGGGTGACGATCGCGCTCCCTCATTGGACGATGGACGGCGGTGTTGAGCGGCTTAGGAGGGCGCTAACAAACGGCGCCGATCGTGAGCGCATCATGTCCGAGATGTCGGACGGCGGCTCCGCCTGGCGTGATCTCAGTGAGAACTGGCTCACGAACTTCAGGCAGCCCCAAAATCATGGCTACGACGGCCACTCCGTCACCGAGATAGCCGCGATGCGCGGGCAACAGCCGGTCGAAGCGCTTATGGACCTGTTGATCGAAGAAGACCTGGGCATATCGACCGTCGCCCTCGGCACCAATGCTCACACGCTCTCAGAGTTCGTGTCGCATCCATACGGGATGATCGGGAGCGATGCGCTCTTGTTCGGGGACCACCCGAGTCCGCGATCGTACGGGTGCTTTCCAATAGTGCTTGCCGAGTTCGTTCGCGCCGAGAAGAACCTGCGTCTGCCCGAGGCCATCCGAAAGATGACATCGTTCCCGGCGCAGCGGCTGGGAATTCCGGACCGCGGACTTCTGAGAGATGGATTCCGGGCGGACATCGTCATTTTTGACGCCCGGAGCGTGAAAACCCGGGCGACCAAAGCCAATCCGAAGGTGTATCCGGAGGGTATCCCGTACGTGATCGTCAACGGCAAGATCGTGATCGACGAAGGCGAGAACACCGGAAACCTGGCCGGTCGCCCGCTAAAGCGCGGCCGGGCGAGGACGTAGACGGTGCCACTTGATCTGATTTACGAAGCCCGCAGCACGTCGCTGCGCCACGGTACGCTACCGGAGTTCATCGAGCAGGTAGGCTCTGGCGAGTACCCGGGTTTGCATCGGCCGGGCGGCGAGCTACTACGAGTGATGGGTACCCAGATCGGTGCTCCGGAGACAGATGTGATGCGAGTGACCGCGTTTAAGGACATCGCGTCGTGGGAGGCGTCGGTAGGCGAGTACGAACGGTCGCCGCTGGTTGAATCCGAGTCTGTACGACTCATGAGGCCGGTCGCCGAGCGTCCTCTCAGCCAGGTTCCCGAAGAGCACCACCGTGATTTTTACGGGTACAGGCGGTTCCAGATTGATCCCGGCGACCTCGCAGAGGTCGTGGAAATGTCAGAAAACGGCGTTTGGCCGCGTATTGAGCAACAGGACGCCCGGATACTGGGCCTGTGGCAGACGGTAGGCTCGGCGTATCCGCTGGAGGTCACGTTGCTTACCGGCTATCACTCACCATCTCACTGGGAAGCGACACGGGTGTGGACCGGTCGACCGGACAACATCTCTGATGACGAATGGGAGAGCAGTAGACGACGGCGAGACCGGCGTGCTGAGATAACTCGCTCCCAGTGGGTGCACCTGATGAAGAACTTTGAGTTCGCACCTGCTCACGATTAACACTTGCCTAAATACAACGCAAAATCAACGGATAGTTAAGGGAAGGTCACACAGTGGTCGAGCAGAGAGTCGACACGGTTGTTTCGGGCGGACTGGTCGTTACCGCGACTTCACAGGTGGAGGCGTCGATCGCCATCAGGAACGGCGTGATCGTGGCCGTCGGTGCAGTAGATTCGATGCCTGCGGCAGATCGGGAAATTGACGCTTCGGGACGCTACGTCTTGCCGGGGCCTATCGACGGGCACGCTCATTTCCGAGGCTGGGAGGACTTTGAGTTGGCCGGAAAGATGGCGGCCAGGTCCGGGCTAACGACTATTATCCCGTTCGGCGAGCCAAATCATGCCGATCATGAAGGTTTGCCGGCGGCGGCGACCCGGATCGCCGGCGAGATCAATGACGGCTCCGTGATCGACATGGGCCTCCACCTGATGCTCGGCGCGGACCGATACGTATTCGATGGCATTCCGGCCGCCATGGATATGGGGATTCGCTCGTTCAAGGCCTTCATGACCTACAAGAGTAGGCGGCCCCGCATCATGGTGGATGACGAGTTCATCATCAACGCGATGAACCTCATCGGGAGCAATGGCGGCGTAACGCAGCTTCACTGTGAAAACGGGGATGTGGTCGACCACCTCGAAAAGCGATTCCGGGAAGAGGGACGGGTCAAACCGACCGACTTCCCGGACGTTGCGCCTCCGTGGGTGGAGGAAGAGGCCATCAACCGTGCCATCGCCCTGGCAAAGATGACCGGCAGCCCGCTCTACATCGTGCATTTGAGCACTCGTCTTGGTCTTGAGCGGATCAAGCGGGCGCAGGCGGAGGGCTTGCCTATCTGGACGGAGACCTGCCCGCAGTATCTGCTTCTGGCGGCAGAGGACCACGAGAAGTGGGGCCCGCTGCTCAAGATTGGTCCGCCCCTGCGCTACCGTGACGGCGGCGACCACGACGCGCTGTGGGAAGGTCTGGAAGCCGGCTACATTTCCTGCGTCGCAAGCGACCATTCGCCATACGTTTACGAGGAAAAGATGAAGGGCGTGGACAACGTGTTCTTCATGCCGGGCACAGACCTGCCCGTACCGTTTGGCGCACCCAGCATCGAGACCATAGCGCCGGTTGTGTACTCAAAGGGGGTCGAAGAGCGAGGTCTCGGCCCGCGCTGGTTCGCACGCGTGATGGCTGAGAACCCGGCCCGTATCTTCGGCCTGTACCCGCAGAAAGGGACAATCCAGGTAGGATCGGACGCCGATCTGGCGATCGTGGACCCGGCTCGAATGCACACCATCAAGGAAGCGAACATGCTCGGCAAAGCCGGCTTCACGCCCTATGAGGGCATGGAGCTAAAGGGCGCGATCACGATGACGCTGCTCCGCGGCGAGGTCTTGATGGAGGACGGCGAAATCAAGCTGGGGCGGGAGTACGGTCGGTTCGTGAAGAGTGGTGCGCCGGTGGCGCCGCTTGGCGGGCGCGTCTAGGGCGGTACGCGTTGCCGGAAGAGCGTCCTTCGAGAGCCTCGGGACACTTTAGTCTGCACATTGATCGTTGTAATAGCGCCCACCGAGTCCTGAGGCTCTCGAAGGACGCAATCGTGGGATTACGTTTCTGCCCCTCCTCCTCCTCAGACTCTGTGACCGCAGTTGGAGGCATGGAAGCACGCCGGCCGTTTACTCCGGCACGTTGCCCCATGTGGCGCGATCGACCTGGTGGGCGCGAACCCAGTCCCAGTCGATATCCACGCCGATCCCCGGGCCTTCCGGCGCGTAGACGTTGCCTTCTGAATCGATCCCGTCCAGGTTGTCGTTGTAGTTGAGGTACACCGGCGACTTCGTGGTACGAACCATCGGGTGGATCAGCCCCAGTTCATACCAGTTCGTGTTGCGGATGGCCGACATGATGTGCCGGTGTACCGGCCCCGGGCCGTGCAACTCCACGTCCAACCCGAATCCCTCGGACGCGGCGGCGATCTTCATAGTCCCCGTGATCCCTCCGTCCTCATGCGCTCCGGCCCGAACGTAATCCGTGGCATCGGCGACGATGAAGTCGACGTGCTGCTCCAGCAGCCGGATGTGCTCTGTCTGGAGGATCGGCGTCTTGATCATGCCCCGCAGCTTGCGGTGGGCGAACTGCGATACCCCGCCGTCCTTGTAGGCGTCCTCCAGCCAGAAGAAGTCAGCCTCGTCGCAGGCACGGCCGACGGCCAGGGTCTCTGCGAAGTTCTCGTACTCGCAGGCGGGATCGATCATGAGCGCCATGTCCGGTCCGACGCGGTCGCGCACGCCGAGGACGTTCGCGACCTCACGCGAGATCGGGCCATCGCCCCAGCCGTGTATTTTGAACGCCTTGTATCCCATCTCTTTGCACTGCTGAGCGAAATCTGCGAACTGCTGTGGCGTGCCCAGGCCGCCGTTTTCATCGCCGTGGAGGGTACTGGCGTAGGCGGGGAGTGGCTTTCGCGTTCCGCCGAGCATGCGGTAGAGCGGCGCATTGAACAGCTTGCCCGCGATGTCCCACAGGGCGATGTCCACCGGCCCGGTACCGGTCATGTCGAAATGCCTGAGGCCGCGCTTGGAGTCCTGGTAGATCTTCTCCCTCTCGAGCGGGTTCTTGCCGATCAGGTACTCCGTGAGCATCTTGACCTGCTCCGCGGTCGGGCCGCGAAGTCCGACGTGATCGCCGGTGACGCCTTCAGATGTGTGGATACGAAGCATGCCTTCCCGCGATGTTCGGCGGGCTCCGGCTTCGTACACCATGTTGAAGGTGTTGTAGTCGGAGCCGACGTTTTCGAGCGTGTGCTCAAACCAGAGCATCTCGATACCGGTGATCGTCAGGTTATCCAGTGACATGTGTGATGCCTTCTTCGTGGGGTTGGGCGGTTTTGATTGTGCGATAAGGGGTTGTACCCGTGCGGGACTTCACCCTAACCCTCTCCCGCTGGGAGATGGGATAGCGTTTCACCCTGTTCAGGGACCGTCTACGTAAAGACCCCGAAGTAAGACGCGAAGAACCGGTCCGGGTCTACCGTGACCCCGACGCGATGCGGGCCGTTTTCATCCGGCGTCCACTCCGTGATCCCATCGTCCCGGTCGTCCGCGCGCGTTACGACGGCCTTGCCGCTCTGGAAATCGACGATGGTGTCGTCAAACAGTGTCACCGCCGCCAACGGATCGTGGAAGTTCAGTATCGATCGTTCGTCGAACCAGACCGCTGACATCTCGTACACCGGTTGAAGCAAGGGGTGTTTGAAATGCTCCTTCACCTCATCCGAGTTCATAGTGACCTTCGTCGTCACGTCCAGCCCGAGCGACGTGTGACCGGCCAACTCGCCGGAAACGGCGTCCGAGTAGACGATGTCCGCAGCCGCCGGATCGCAGTGCGCGTTCCATTCGGCGGATGGTGTGGCATGGTACGGGTCGATGAAGTGGCCGAGCATCAGTTGAAGCGATCTCAACAGGCCCGGAATCTCCGGGTGTCTTGTGAACAGTTTCGCCACGTTCGTCATCGGACCAACCGCCAGCAGCACGACCTCATTCGGTCGTGACCGTATCGTCTGCGCCATGAACTCGATGGCGTCGTCGTCGCCGAATTCCGTCTCGTGCGGCCAGTTCGGCAGGACAGAAGCCTGGGGAACCCATGGCTGGCGAGTCGGCCCATCGAGGCGGTTTTCCGAACCCGGGACGATGCGGATGTCCTGTCCTGCGGTCTTGCAGATAGCGCTGACCAGCCTGGCCCGTTCGACTGGCTGTCCAGAAACGGTCGTGACCCCGAGGACCTTGGCGCGTGGTTGCGCGAGCAAGTAGGCAAGGGCGACTGCGTCGTCGATGTCCGATCCAATATCCGTATCGAACAGGATCTTGACCGTATCGCCGCTCACTTGCCGCTCCTTCAGCTTATTCCTACGAGTAGACAGTGAGGTGCATGGTACAGCGCGAGCCGTTCAGTTCACTGCAGACCGGACATCTCCCGGACCAGGTCGTTGAACCGGATGACCATCTTGCGAATCTCACGTGGATTGCGGTCGTTCAATTCCTTCAAAGCTGCCTCAAGTTCGGCGGCCTCGGCGCGAGTCGGCAACTCGGTGAACCAGGCGAGCACGGGATGCCGCCCGGCCGTCGATTTCGAGTTGCCGTCGCGGTGTTCCGAGAGGCGGGCTCTCAGGTCCCGGGTGTGCCCGCAGTAAAACTCACCACCATCCATCTTCAGGATGTAGGCGTAGTAGATCGTCGTGCTCTCATCGCCCCGATCCCATGCGCCGGAGCTCTCAGGCTCATATTTGCCGCGTCGTTCGCCAATGGAAGGCTCCTGGTCGATCTGGCCCGGCAACCCGGGAATTCGGGCGATGCCGGTCCCGTAGTGCGACCGTGACCGGGCTCCCGGCGAGCGCCCGGCGGCCCTGGCCGTGCAATCCAGGCAGCTATCAGACGACCGGGACTTCAGAAACCCACAACCGGGACAGGAATCAAGCGCGCCAGCTTTGAAATCGATGTAATGGTCGAAGCAGACCGTTTCGGCGTATCCGGCAGGCGCGTCGCATCCGCCGAACCGGCATTCAGCAATTGACATCGACTTTGCCCGGACGCATAGGTTGCTCACCAGAATCGCGTTGCAGCGAGCAGCCTGCCCGGTTGCCCGCTGTGGTGGGCCGTGAAAGAATGCGGCCCCTTCACCCACCCCTCGATATTACGAAGCGGACAAGATGCGCGCACTGGTCTTTTACGCCAGAAACGATATCCGTCTAGAGGACGTGCCCGAGCCCGAGATAGCGCCCGGGGAAGTCAAGATCCGGGTAACGAACACATCGATCTGCGCAACAGACATCGAGGAATGGAAGTACGGACCGACCTACATCACGTCCACACCGACGGTGATGGGACATGAGGTATCCGGGTACGTCGTGGAGATTGCAGCCGGCACTTCCGGGTTGTCGGCGGGAGATCGGGTGATTGTGGACAACGTTCTTGTTTGCGGTGTTTGCTACTGGTGTCTGTCCGGGTCTCAAGCGACCTGTCCGAACATGGAGGTCGCCGGACTCGGTCGAGACGGCGGGCTTGCCGAGTTCATGACCTGGCCCGCAGATCACCTGATCAAGCTTCCCGACTCCGTGAAGGACGATGAAGCGCCTCTACTGGAGCCCGCCACCGTCGCCGTGCATGCGGTGAGGCGATCCGGCGTGCGCGTTGGCGAATCGGTTGCTGTACTCGGGGTTGGCACAGTCGGCGCGCTGACACTGCAGGCGTTCAAAGCGGCGGGCGCCGTGGTCTACGCCGTGGACGTTCGCGAGAGCAGCCTCCAGATGGCGGCCCGCCTCGGCGCGGACGAGGTGGTTGACGCGAGCCGGGGCGACGCGGGAGAGCGTTTGCGCGAGCGAACCGGCGGTGTCGGCCCGGACATCGTGGTCGAGACCGCCGGCGCCGCGCAGACCCCCCTGGACGCGTTTGATTGGGTACGCCGGGCCGGGACGGTGGTGCTGGTTGGAATCTACGCGGCGAAACCCGAGGCCGACTTCAACGTGGTTGTCGGCAAGGAGCTTCGGGTGATTGGCAGCGTCGCTGCAGGAACCGGGGACATGGCCGCGGCGGTGCGGATGGTGGCCGACGGAAAGATTCGGCTCGGCGAACTGGTCTCGGACCGGATATCGCTTGAGCGCGTCATCCCGGACGGGTTTGAGCGCATGGCAGCGGAATCCAAGGATGTGTTCCGGATCCTGGTGTCGCCGGACGCCTGACTATTTCTAACAACAACAGTTTCTGAGGTGAGGCGGACACCATGCATTACGAGGGTGAACGAACCTACGGCTGCCGGATATCCAGCGCCTGGACCTATCGAGGGTTACGGACCGTGGTGCTCGAAAACGAGCTGCTGCGTGTCATCATCCTGGCCGACAAGGGCGCGGACATCTACAGCATCGTCCACAAACCTTCCGACACGGATTTCATGTGGCGGACGCCGTGGGGCGTCCGAGATCCCCGGAAGTTCATCCCGACCACTGGCGGCGCCGAGAACAACTGGCTGGACGTGTACGAGGGCGGCTGGCAAACGGTGGTGCCGCACGGCGGATACCCGTCGACCGTGGCCGGAGCCGAGCTGGGTTTGCACGCCGAGATGAGCACAATGCCGTGGGATGTCCGCATCGACGAAGACACCCCGGAGCGCGTGGCAGTGACCTTCAGCGCACGCGGGTATCGCACACCGTTTTCGGTTACCAAGACGCTATCGCTTGAAACAGGCAGCGGCGTCCTGACGCTGGACGAGACGGTGACGAACGATGGCCAGGTAGAAGCGGACGCCGTGTGGTTGGAGCACCTGGCGATCGGGGCGCCGTTCCTGTCAGAACACTGCCGGCTGGACGTTCCGGCGTGCGCGGTGATAACCGATCACGAGTCCACAGATGATTCCTCGAAGCTCGTGACCGATCACAGGGGACCCTGGCCAAATGTCCCGGCCAAAGATGGGTCGCTCATCGATTTCACACGCATCCCGCCCATCGAAGATCGCTCTCTGGACATGGCTTACATGACGGAGATGCCTGAGGGCTGGTACGCGGTCACGAACGAGGAGACGGGCGTCGGCTTCGGGCTGCGGTTTCCCGCGGAGGTTTTCCAGTATCTCTGGTACTGGCGAAATCTGGGCGGCGGCTGGGGCTACCCGTGGTACGGACGCTGCTACAACGTGGGGCTTGAACCGTGCACGTCGCTGTCCAATGGAGGGCTTGCGGGAGCCATCGAGAACGGCACAGCGCGGCACTTCGGGGCAGGGGAGTCGCTCTCAGTGACCATCAAGGCGGTGGCGTATACGGGCGCGGGACCGGTGACGGGTATCGACAAGGACGGCGCGGTGACGCGCGGGTAGACGGGTGTTCCCTCTCCCACCGGGAGAGCGTCTGGGTGAGGGGGGATGAGGCCGTAGGCCGGAAGCGGCACCGTTTAACACTTCCTCACCGGCCTACAATGCGCCACACCAAACCGTGCATCCAAAAGAGCATTCAGAAATAAATCATCGACCGGCAAAGGAATAACGCATGCGAACAAGGACGTTTGGCGACTCAGGACTGGAGACCTCGGCCATTGGCTTTGGCGGCTGGCCGATGGGTCGTGGCCAGTACGGCGAGTTGGACGATGATGAGGCGATAGCGGCCGTACATGCCGCTTTCGATGGCGGAATCACGTTGTACGACACCGCTGCGGTCTACGGCTGGGGTTACGGCGAGACGCTGATGGGCAAGGCCATCAAGGACTTGAAGCGGGAAGACATCGTCCTCGTGACCAAGGGCGCCCGGGAGTGGCAGGCTGGCAGCTCCGACAACCGCGCCGCCACCGTCGCAGACTCCGATCCGGCCCTGTTGCGTGCCTCAATCGACGCCAGCTTGAAACGGCTTCAGACCGATTACATAGACCTGCTGCTGATCCACTGGCCTGACAAGACCCGGCCTTTTTCCGACCCGATGGAGGTGCTGGAGGAAGCGAAGAAGGCCGGCAAGATCAGGCACACCGGTGTGTCCAACTTCTCGGTCCCGATGATGGAGGAATCCCTGCAGACCAGCCCTATCATCACCGACCAGATCGGTTATCACATATTCGACCGCAGACCTGAGGCGGACGTTCTGCCGTTCGTGCAGTCGCACGGCATGGGAGTAATGGCCTACGGTTCGATGGCGCACGGGTTGCTGACCGGCGCATGGACCGCCGATCAAAACTTTACCGACGACGACTGGCGAAGGGGCGGCGCTAATTTCGGCATCCAGAACTGGGGGCCGGAACACCTCGCAGCGAACATAGCCGTGGTGGAGAAGTTGAAGGGGATCGCGGCCGACCACGGCAAGACCGTGGCACAGCTCGCTGTCGCATGGGTACTGGACAACCCGGCTGTCAGCGTGGCCCTTGCCGGGGCCAAGAAGCCCGCCGAGATCATCGAGGACATGGGTGGTGACTGGGATCTGCCCTCCGGCCTCAAGAAAGAGATCGACGACCTGGTGCTTGGCGAGGGCTCGGGCGTTGGCCTGTCCGGGATGGAGATCGCAACCTGATGATGATCGTCGACACCCACTGCCACGCGAGCCACAACTGGTTTGAGCCGGTTGAGACCCTGGTCCATGTCATGGACATGGACCAGGTGGACCACGCTTTGCTGCTCCAACACAGGGGCACCTACAACGCCGACTACCTGTTCGAGTGCTGTGATCGGTTCCCCGGCCGATTCAGGGCCGCGGTGCAGATCGACCCCTCCGGAGACGACCAGGTCGGTGCGCTGACTTACGAGGCGGAGCGCGGCGCGGGCGGCGTACGGTTGTATACCGACGACCACGGAGCCCCACAGCAGCCAGATCTTTGGAAGGCCGCCGGGGAACTTGGTGTTGTGGTTAGCGCCCAGGGCACGTTTGAGGGATTTCTGACCGACGGGTACCGGGCGTTGATAGCGTCGGTGCCTGACACACAGGTCGTCATCGAGCATTTCGGCAACGCCGGACACGGTCATAAACCTCCATACGAAAAGTACAGGAAGCTGATGGAACTGGCCGAGTTGCCGAACACGACCATGAAGTTGCACGGACTCGGCGAGATAGCGGACAGGCCCGACATCCTGCAACCGGATTACCGGGTAGAGAACCTTCCGCCCTTCGTCGAAATGGCGGTGGAGGCATTCGGGCCGAAGCGCCTGATGTGGGGCAGCGACTTCCCACCAAGCGCAGGACGTGAGGGCTATCACAATGCGCTGGAGGGCATCAGGAGCCACCCGGCGCTGTCCGTTGGTGAGGATGCTGAGGAAGTGATGGGACGGACCGCGGCTCGCGTCTTCGGCTTCGAGTCTGGATGAACTACGACCCGGGCGGCGGGTATTTCGAGCCAGAATCGCCCGATGCCCCGAGGGATTTCATCAGCCGGGTGGTCAACGCGGCTCTCCTTAATCCACGGACGTTCCGGGACATCAGCGAAGACTCGTCCGGCACCTTGCAGGTCTACGGACTTGTGGGAGCGGCGGCCATCGCCTCGGCAATCGGGTCGATTAACGATCCGGGGCTGGCCATAGGAAACGGAATCCAGACGGTCGCTGGATGGTTGATCTATGCGCACGTCGCCTGGTTCTTGCGCAGCTACCTGTTCGACTCGATCCGGGCCGATGCCAGCCGGGAGAACATGCTGCGGATCGTTGGCATCGCGTACGGGCCCGGGCTATTGAGGGCACTGGGGATACTCCCGGGCATCGGAGACGTGATCTGGCTCGCGGCGACTATCTGGCTTGTCGTGGCGATAGGCATCGGGTTGAAATCGACCCTCGGATTTGAGAACTACTGGCCGGTTGTAGGAATTATCGTGATCGGGGCGATATTGAACATCACGTTATCGACTATCGTTAGCGCGTTCGTGTGATACGGGGCGCGCGGCTACAATCTGCCGGTCGGTGACAACCCGGCTTATTCCACGAAGGAGAACTTGCGATGGCGGACGCGACCGGCGGATCTGTTTTTCAGCGGATGGGGCTCACGCCCGTCATCAACGCCGGGGGAACGAACACGAAGCACTCGGGCTCCCGCATGCGCCCCGAGGTGATCGAGGCCATCGAGGAATCGTCCGAGGTGTTCGTCAACATCGATGAGCTCCTGATCCGTGCCGGCGAGATGATCGCCGAGACTTTAGGCGTCGAGGCCGCTCTGGTCACGAGCGGCGCAGCGGGCGGCCTGGTGTTGCAGTCGGCGGCGGTCCTGACCGGCACAGATGTCGCACGTATCCAGAGTCTTCCAATCACCGACTGGTTCCCGAACGAGCTGATCATCCAGCGCCAGCACCGATTTCACTACGACCACGCGTACCTGATGACCGGGGCGAAATTTGTCGAGGTTGGAAAGGGCCGTCACTGTTACCCGGAAGAGGTGGAGGCGGCGATAACTCCCAACACCGCCGGGATTATTCACCTTGTTTCGCCGTTCACGGGTTCGGGAGATATCCCCCTGCCGGTGCTCGCCGAGATCGCCCGTCGACACGATATCCCGATCATCTGCGACGGCGCTTCTATGCTGCCGCCGCGCGAGAACCTGACCCGGTTCCTGAATGACGGAGCCGATATCGTCAGTTTCAGCGGGGGGAAGGGGATGCGCGGCCCGCAGAGCACAGGGATCTTGATCGGCCGGGCCGATCTCGTCGAAGCGGCCCGCCTGAACGCCGCTCCAAACCAGGCTATAGGACGCCCGATGAAGGTCTCCAAGGAGGAGATCGTCGGGTTGGTTGCGGCTATCGAGGCGTTCGTGGCGGAGGACCAGGACGCCGAGACCGCCCGGTTCCGACGACAGTGCGAGATGGTGGTCGATCAGATCACCGAGATCCCGGGGATTCGCGCACAGGTCGAGCACGACAACAAGGATCACCCGATTCCGCACGCCGTGATCTATTTCGAGCGTGACTGGCGCGGCCCTGATGGCGCGGAGATACACCGCCGCTTGATGGCGCGCTCCCCACGGGTGTACATCAGCCCGCTCGGGTTCATGGGCGAGATATACATGGACCCGATCAACCTGCAGGACGGCGAGATCGAGATCGTGGCACGGGCGATCAGGGAAGAACTGCTGAAGGCTTCGAGCGGCGGGTAGGGGACGTACGGAACTGCCGGGCTGATCTCCGGACCAGTCATCCCGATTCGAGTTCAGGATGACCGGTTGTGTGACAGGTGTCGAATGCCCTCTCCCGGCGGGAGAGGCTGAGGTGAGGGATGTGCCGCTCGGAGAGCGGCAGGGCCCAGCGCGCATTTCTGGACTTCAACATTTGCTCGGCCATCAACGCACCCCGGGGCGCCCCCCGCGTCCTGAGGTCCTCGAAGTACCGTCGTACCGCGACCACATCCGCAAGCACGGAAACCGGCGAGGTTAATGAGTCAAGCGCAGGACAGGCTCTTCGTCTTCGGACCCGGGATTACAGGGAGAGGTGACAATATGTCGACCATCGCCCTTTTGATTGGGGTCATGCCGATTCCGTACACGGTCTGACGCCGTTTACAATATCTCGTCGCCCATTGGCGACCGGCGTCTCAGACGCCGTCACCACCTTCACCGGTACCCGTACATCAAGTGCCAGATCTCCGTATCGCCCTTCCATCTGAAGGCGCACTCGCAACCTCCGCCACGGACCTGTTGCGGGACGCTGGACTGCGTGTGAACCGTTCCAGCAGCCGCACGTACACGGCGCGTATCCCGTCCGTTGACGGCGTCGAAGCGCTGTTTCAGCGCGCCTCCGATATCACCGGGCTTGTCGATCGCGCCGTCGCCGACATCGGGATCGTCGGACTCGACCAATATGAAGAGGTCCACGACGAGGACGGCGATGGGGTCATCCTGATTCCGGATCTCAAGTTCGGCGGGGCGGAGCTTGTCCTGGCCGTGCCGGACGAATGGGCAGGTACCCGTACGGTCGAAGACCTCGCCGGGAAGGCAGCCGAGATAGAGAATGGCGGCCGAGTCCTGCGGATCGCAACCAAGTATCCGCGACTTGTCGGGCGATTCCTGGCGAAACACGGCATCGCATACGAACCGGTCGATGCCAAGGGCGGTCTTGAAGCTCGGCCGGAGATCGGCGACGCCGACATGATCGCCGATATCACGGCGAGCGGAACGACTCTGCGTCAGAACCGTTTGCGACGCCTGGACGGCCCGCCGGTACTCAAATCTTCCGCTGTTCTGATCGGAAACCTCGTCTCCCTGGACCGGGATGATGTCGGGTTGGAACCGGTCCGGCAGATACTTGAGCGACTCGAGTCACGAGTGGCGGCGCAGGACTTTCAGTGGGTGATCGCCAACATGGAAGGCGAATCGGCGGAAGCTGTAGCGAGGCGAGTCAACTCGGAACCGCGCTACTCTGGATTACAGGGACCGACCGTGGCGCCGGTGTTCAGCAAAACCGGCGGCTCGTGGTTCTCGGTACAGGTCGTCGTCCCCAAGAAAGATCTGATACCGGCCATCGACTACATGCGCCAGCTCGGCGCTAGCGGGATCACCGTCAACGAGCCCGCATACGTTTTCGAAACCCCCTGCGCTGCATATGCAGAGTTGCGCAAGAAACTTGGGCGGCCGCTCGAACCGAACGGGGGAGCCCCCAACAATGGTTCCGGCGCATGAAGCGGGTTACTGGCCTTTCTGAGGCGCTGGAACTTCTCGGGGGCCCGCAACCTGACGACGAAGAAGCCGACCGGGTCGCAGCCCGTATCCTCGATGACGTTCGCCGCGATGGCGATGCGGCGGTCAGGCGGATCTCCGGTGAACTTGACGGCGAGCCTCTTGGCTTCCTTGAAGTTCCGCGCAGCGATATTGACGCGGGGCTGGCCACCATACCGGCCGAGACCCGTGAAGCGCTGGAAACAGCCGCCCAACGGGTGCGGGCCTTTCAATCAGCCGCGATGCCTCGGAGCTGGCACGACGATGAACGACATTACGGGGAACTGGTAACGCCGGTGAAGCGTGTAGGCGCTTATGTACCCGGCGGAACCGCTCCTCTGGCCTCCACCGTGATAATGACCGTTGTTCCGGCGCGCGTGGCTGGAGTTGACGAGATCTACCTCGCGACGCCCGGGGCAGGGGACGCACTTCCGCATCCCGCCGTCCTTGCCGCCGCCGCTATCTCCGGGGCGGACCGCGTTTTCAAGATCGGAGGTGCGCAGGCGATCGGCGCATTCGCATACGGCACGGAGACCGTGCCGCCTGTCGACCTGATCGTCGGCCCGGGCAACGTCTGGGTGACGGCGGCCAAACGCCGGCTCTTCGGGCGCGTTGGAATCGACGGCCTGTACGGCCCGACGGAGACACTGGTCGTAGCGGACGAGACGTCTGATCCCGAGTTCTGCGCCAGCGATCTACTTGCCCAGGCGGAACATGATGTCCGTGCCCGACCGATTCTTGTCAGCACCACGGCAGGGGTCGCGGACGGCATTGAGGACGCGCTCAAGCGCCAGCTCGCTGCGTTGCCGCGGAAGGAGATAGCAGCCGAGGCCGTTGAAACCAACGGCGTGTCGGTTGTTGTCGCTTCGGTAGGAGAGGCGATAGAAGTAGCGAATGTCGTCGCGCCTGAGCATCTTTGCCTTGCGATAGCCGACCCGGCTCCATATGTCTCCCAGGTGCGCAGCGCTGGGGGTCTGTTCACCGGTGAGTATTCGGCCGAAGTCATGGGCGATTACGTTGCCGGTCCCAGTCACGTGATGCCGACCGGCGGCACGGCGCGGTTCGCGTCAGCGCTCAACGTGAGGCACTTTCTACGCTATACGCCGATCGTGGACCTGGACAGTGAAGGCTTCATGGCGATCGCACGGCAGGCGTCTGTTCTGGCCCGTACCGAGGGACTTCATGGACATGCCAACGCCGCTGAACTGCGCATGAAACGGCTCATCGGAGAGTAGCCCGGGCCGGGTTCCTGTGGTGTAATCCCGTTTACCGGATGCCCGTTGACAGGGCGTTCCTATCAATTTTCAAGATTCACATGGAAACACGTTTGTCACAGATCGAGATAAAGCAGTTGATGCGCCCGCACCTGGTCACTCCGGAGACCTACGCCACGGCTGTGTCGCCTGACGAGATGGCGGCGAGGGCTGGCTTATCGCCGGAAATGATCATTAGGGTTAATCAGAACGAAAACCCTTTTGGCGCCGACCCTGATATAGCCGCGTCACTCACCGATCTTCCGCTGCACCTGTACCCGGACCCCAACCAGGTCAAGGTTCGCGAGTCGCTGTCCGAGTACACCGGTCACCCGGTTGAGCAGTTGCTGGCCGGCGCCGGGGCCGATGAGATGATCGATCTACTGATGCGGCTGTTCGTCGCGCCGGGTGATCGCGTCCTCGACTGCAAGCCGACGTTCGGGATGTATCACTTCTGCGCGCGGGTCGCCGATGCGGAGGTCGTTTCTATACAGCGCGACGACGCGTTCGAGGTGGACGTTAAAGCCGTCGCCCGCGAGGACGATGAACGGACGAAGATCGTCTTCCTGGCTTCGCCCAACAACCCGACGGGCAACATTCTGTCCGAAGACCAGACCCGGGAGTTGCTGAAACTCGGGATGGTGATCGTTGTCGACGAGACCTACTTCGAGTTCTCGGGTCAGACGGTCTCGCACCTGATTCCCGAGTACGAGAACCTGGTCGTACTGCGGTCGTTCAGCAAATGGGCCGGGATTGCGGGACTGCGTGTTGGCTACATGATCGCCAGTCCCGAGATCATCACGCGTCTTGTTGACATCAAGAACCCGTACAACGTGAACATCGCTGCGGAAGCGGCGTTACTGGCGACGATGCGACACCGGGACAAGTTGCTGGGCAAGGTTGAGGTGCTTCTCGAACAACGAAAACGCATGGAAGAGGCGTTCGATTCAATGAACGGCGTGTCTTACGTGCCGTCGTACGGCAACTTCCTGTTGACGCGTTTCGACGACCACCTGGCGACCGATCTGTACGAGGCTCTCATCACGAAGGGCGTGTTTGTGCGGCCCTTCTCGGACCCACGGCTTACCCATGATTTGAGGATCAGCGTGGGAACGCCCGACGAGACGACGCGGGTTTTGGAAGTGCTATCGGAACTGGTCTGATCCCCTCTGAGGCTGCCACGCATTCCCGCTAACGAGACTCGCGCCCCGCTTGCACCTTTTAACGTCTCGACGTGACTATTGAACCTCATCGCCGCGTTCGCGGTGTAACTACCCGAAAGACAGATGAAATGACCCCGGACAGCACGCGTACAGTCACCATCGAAAGGGTGACCGGTGAAAGCGACATCGCGATCACCATCAACCTCGACGGCACTGGCGTTACCGAGATCGAAACCCCGAACGGGTTTATGAACCACATGCTGGACGCCCTCGCCCGTCACGGCTCGATCGACCTCGCGGTGCGCGCGTCCGGTGACACAGAGTCTGGCCCGCACCACATCGCCGAGGACACCGCTATAGTCCTGGGCCGCTGTATCGATAAGGCCCTGGGGGAGCGACGTGGCATCGTGCGGATGGGACACGCTTTCGTACCGCTGGATGAGGCGCTGACGATGTGCGCCGTTGACCTGAGCGGCCGTGGATATGCGGTCGTGGACATGGGGTCCAACAACAACATCGGTGAGTTCCCGACAGATCTCGCGCGCCACTTCTTTGAATCGGCGTCGGCCGAAGGGCGATTCAATATCCACCTGCGAGTTGAGACCGGGACCAACGAGCACCACATCATCGAGTCCGCGTTCAAGGCGTTCGGGCGATCTTTACGCGATGCCGTGACGCTGGACCAACGGAACCGGGACACGATTCCCAGCACCAAGGGCGCTCTTTAGAGACACGTCATCCACAACCCTAAATAGCGTCCTGAATCCCTCCAAGGATGGAGAACCCTCCCGCCTTTTCGTGTCATCTCGAGACCGAGGCGAGGGAACTCCCGGCTGGCACTCCGCCACGCTGCTCATCAGCTAAACGGTGGTTCGCCGTTACGGATGTCGGTGCTCCGCCACTACAGCGAGGTCGCGGCGACGGTGTCGGCTGCGTTCCTGCCCGGGGAAGTACGCGGTCTGGGAATCCGGCGTTCATGCCGGTTGCAGGTCGAAGCTGTATCGCTCGATTACCGGGTTGGCCAGCAGCTTCTCGCACATCTCGGTCACGTGTTTTTCCGCCGCGTCGCGTTCGGTTTCATCGAGCGTAATCTCGATGTACTTTCCGGCACGCACGCCTTCGACCGTGTCAAAACCGAGTGTCGCCAGGGCGCGTGCGATCGTAATCCCTTGCGGATCGTTGACTGTTGGTTTGAGCGTGACCCGGACGGTAGCGAGAAACATCAAAAGAGGTCGTACGGGACGCTCTCTGGCGCGCGGTCCAGGTAAGCGTCTATGAACGCGTTCAACCTCGCGGCGTCAAATTCGTCCATCTGATCGATGTGCCGCCATGATGTTATGGCGATGCGAGTGGACATGTCCGGGTAAGGCGCAAGGATGAACTGCGCGCCGGAGCCGGGAATCAACGACTGGAGTTGTTCCACGAGTTCCGGACAGCCGTCCGGGCAGTTGTAGTTCAGGATGATCCCGCCGTGTTCCAGGTTATGGATCTGGACCTCGTCACCGAGGGGAACGGGGTAACTACCCCATTTGGCGGGTGAACCGAACGGGAGTTCATCGCTCGGCGGCGTAACCCCGTAGTGGCCTCCAGATGTGGCTGGTATGGTGAGGTACGGTCCCCCGAAGTCCCCGATATCGATGTGGCCCCGCCCCTGATCGTCAAGGAGCTCCGTGGGTCCACCCGGGTTCAGGTTGCTATTGTCACTGGTCGCCCGCCCGGACCCCCCGGGGACGAGCAGGCTGACGATGAACAGCAGGGCAACGGTCGAGGCGAGAGCGACGTATATATAACGTTTTCGTCGCTTGCGGGCGTCCGATCGTCCCCGGCGTTCAGCGCGACGCTCTCCGCGTGACATACCTCGTCGGCTTTCCGGCCGTGTGCTGGCGATTCGGTCTGGCATTTATCCCTCTGCATTCGCCTCTGCCCCTTTCCCGGGGCGGGTTCAGGCGACGAAAGTGTTTCCGGTCAGGCGCTCAAAGGCCTGAACGTATCTATCACGTGTCTTACGGACAATTTCCTCCGGCAGATCCGGGGCCGGTGGTTCCCTGTCCCATCCGCTTTCAAGCAGCCAGTTTCTCACGAATTGCTTGTCGAATGACTGTGGCGACGTCCCGGGTTTGTAATCATCCTGCGACCAGAATCGGCTCGAGTCCGCGGTGAACAGCTCGTCGATCAGGGTGAGTTCGCCGTCTATCATGCCGAACTCCATCTTGGTATCGGCGATGATCATGCCGCGCCCGGCCGCGTATTCCTGGGCGATCTGGAAAATCCGTACCGTCGCCTCCTCAAGCCGGGCGGCCATCTCTTTTCCGACCAGGTCCACGACCTCCGACGGCGTCATCGGAAGGTCATGTCCCTCTTCCGCTTTCGTGCTTGGGGTGAAGATCGGCGGGGAAAGTTGCTGCGCTTCCACGATTCCGTCGGGGAGCACCTGTCGGTTAAGCGTGCCGCTCTCGGAGTATTCGGCCCACCCCGCGCCGGTGATGTAGCCGCGTACAACACACTCGATATCCAGGCGCTCCGCACGACGAATCACCATCGAACGGCGGCGCATGTCATCCGGGAGTTCGGCGAGCGCTCCGGTGCGGGGGACATCGGCCAGCGCATCGTCATCGTCCGCCATCCCGATGACGTGGTTCCGCATGGCGTCCGCCGTCAGATCGAACCAGAACTTCGACATCTGCGCCAGGATCGTGCCCTTGTCAGGGATCGGCGAAGGAAGGATGACGTCAAAGGCCGAAATCCGGTCCGTGGCGATCATGAGAAGGCGGCCATCGCCGATGTCATAGGTGTCTCGCACCTTGCCACGGTGGAGCAGGCCGGAAAAGTTGGTCTCGCTGACTGCAGGCATGGCGGAGTTCACTCCATCGTCTTCCCGATCGCTGCGGAGAACCCGAGGCGCGCATAGGAATGGCGGGCGTAGCGCAGGAAGTGGTTGTAGTCGAACAGGGATTCCAGCCCTTCGGTTCCGATGGCGTCGATGACCTCCGGGTCATTTCGGAGCAGCTCCCGGAAGTCCAGCTCTTCGTCCCAGGTCCGCATGGCAAGTTCCTGGACCTTCTTGTACGCGTCGGTACGGGCCATTCCGGATTCGACGAGGGCGAGCATGACACGGGGCGAAAAAGGGAGTCCCCGGGTTAGCTCAAGGTTGCCCATCATGCGTTCCGGGAACACCCGCATGTGTTTGACGACACCGGTGAACAGATCAAGGATGTAATCAACCGCGAGCGACGAGTCCGGCAGGATCATTCGCTCGGCCGAGGAGTGGCTGATGTCACGCTCGTGCCACAACGGGACATTGTCCAACGCGGTGATCGTGTGTCCGCGCACGAGCCGCGCCAGGCCGCATATCCGCTCACAAAGCTCCGGGTTCCGCTTGTGGGGCATCGACGACGAGCCGGTGCTCACGTAACCCGTCTGCCCGAACGGCTCTTCCACTTCACGAATCTCGGTGCGCTGGAGCGCCCTGATCTCGGTGGCGAACTTGTCCAGTGACGCTGCGATGAGGGCGAGCGTCTGAACGAACTGGGCGTGCCGGTCACGCTGGATGATCTGGTTCGAGATCGGCGCGGGGTGAAGCCCTAGCTCGGCGCAAACGGTTTCTTCTATCTCCGGCGGGACGCTGGCGTAGGTTCCGACCGGCCCGGACAACTTGCCGACTCCGACGGCCTCGCGTGTCTGCGCCAGGCGAACCTTATGGCGCCGCATCTCGTCCCACCACAGGGCGAACTTGAGTCCGAAACTCATCGGCTCTGCATGGATCCCGTGTGATCGGCCCATCGCCGGGGTGTCCATGAACTCTTCTGCGCGAACCTTCAGGGCATCCATTAGTTCGTCTATGTCGCGGTCGAGCAGATCGATCGCCTGGAGGAGCTGGAGGCTGAGTGCCGTGTCCTTAACGTCGTTCGAGGTCAGGCCGTGGTGGATCCAGCGACCCTCTTCGCCGAGGCTGGCCATGACGGCCCGGGTGAAGGAGACGACGTCGTGCTTCGTTTCATCGAAATGCCTGTCGTACAGGTCCATATCGAAACTGGCGCCGCGGATCAGCTGCATATCGGCCTCAGGCACAACTCCAAGGTTCGTCCACGCCTGGCTGGCAGCGATCTCGATGTCCAGCCAGATGCCGTACATGTTTTCGTCCGACCAGACCTTTTTCATTTTCTTACGTGAATATCGGTCGATCATTCGGCGGCTTTCATGGTTGCTGAGCGGGTGATATTCCCGTGCGGGCCGAGCTTGAGATTCGAGATGTGGTCAGCGATCGAGTGGAAGTCTTCGAACTCGATCGCATCGATGCCGTTCTCTCTGCAGTGCTCCAGGAGTCTCGATCGGGCAAATACGGTATTCGCCTTTTCCGCGGCACATGAATCGGATCGCAGTCCGTCGCCGATGAAGATCACCTTCTCGCCGGAGGCACGGGCTCTCTCGATCGGCTCGCATTTGCAAACCGCCCAGTCCCGGCAGAACTCCCGGTCGGTCGGGTAATCGTAACGGAAGGTCATCATGGCGCCATCGGGGGCGTTCGGCGACCCCGTGACCGACAGGACCGGGACATCGGCCAGGCCGTTGGCAGCCAGGACGGGTTCAATGTAAAAATTGATTCCCGCGGAGGCGACCATGAACTTCCCGCCCTGTTCCCGGGTCGCTTTGACGGCGTTTGCAAATCCGGATCTAAGGCTCACGTTATCGCGGGCGAACGAACTGAGCTGGTCGACCGGCGTTGTAACGGTCTTGAACATCTCTTCCTGGTACTCCCGAAACGGGAGCTTGCCGTCCCGGTACGCCCGCCGGACTGCGGCGGCGCCGGGACCTCCGAATTCGGCCAGAAGAAGCTGCGCCGCATTGCAATCAGCGGCGGTGTCATCGAAGTCGCAGACGACCAGGAGCGTACGGCCAGCGGACCCGGTCAAAGCGCCGGGGAATCCACAGCGCGCGCCGCTATATCGGTCCGAAACTCCGCGCCTTCAAACGTGATCGACATGACCGCATCGTAAACGGACGATCTCGCCTCCGTGACGTCCGGTCCCCTCGCGACGACATCGAGTACCCTGCCGCCCGCCGTGAGAGTCGTTTCGTCTTTACCTGTGGCTGTTCCGGCGTGGAACACCTCCGCGGGCTCAGAGACGCCCGACAACCCGCTTATCAACTTGCCGGTCTCATACGGCCCCGGGTATCCGCCGGACGCCATCACCACGCATACTGCGGCCTGGTTGTTCCAATGGACATCGAGTTCGTTCAGCTTGCCATCTGCCGCCGCGCTGGCTATCTCCAGCAGATCGGTGTCGAGCCTCAAGAGAACCACCTGCGCCTCCGGGTCACCGAAGCGGCAGTTGAACTCGATCACGCGCGGCCCGGATTCGGTCATCATCAAACCGGCGTAAAGGATCCCGGTGAAAGGCGCACCTTCCGAGTCCATCGCCGCCGCCGTTGGTTCAAGTATTTCGGCCCGAATCCTTGCCGCCAGTTCGGGCGTCCAGAACTCGGGAGGGGTGTATGCGCCCATGCCGCCGGTATTTGGACCCGAGTCTCCGTCGTATGCGCGTTTGTAGTCGCATGCCGAAACCTCGTTCGACACCGTGCGGCCGTCCACGAAGGCGAAGACGCTGACCTCAGGTCCCTCCATGAATTCCTCGATCACCACCGTGGATCCCGCATCGCCAAACATCTGGCCCCGGATCATCTCCGCAACGGCATCGCTGGCTTCCCGGCGAGACCCGGCAATGATCACGCCCTTCCCGGCGGCGAGACCGTCCGCTTTCACGACGACCGGACCTTCCGGCAGGGTGTCGATGTGAGACATAGATTCCCGGATGGACTGGAATGCGGCGAAGCCGGCCGTCGGAATGCCGTGACGGGCCATGAGCCGTTTCGCCCAGCTCTTCGATGATTCGATACGGGCAGCCGATTGCGTCGGGCCAAAGACCGGAATCCCGGCGTCCTTCAGGGCGTCCGCAAGGCCGTCGGCGAGTGGAGCCTCGGGGCCGACGACTACCAGATCGACATTTCTTTCCCCGGCGAGGGACACGATTCGGGAGATGTCATCGACCGGCACCTGAATGTTTTCTCCAAGTGCGGCCGTCCCCGCATTGCCCGGGGCGATCAGAAGTTGATTCAGCAACGGGCTCTTACACAGGGCGGCGGCCATCGCATGTTCACGTCCGCCGGAGCCGACCAGCAAGACCTTCAAAATGGTGACCTTCGCGTGTCTTTGCTATTCATGTGCATTACGGCCCGTGGAACGGCTACTCCCACTCGATCGTTCCCGGCGGCTTGCTGGTTATGTCCAGGACCACACGGTTGATCTGAGGTACCTCGTTCACGATGCGGTTAGAGATCCGGTCCAGGGTGTCGTACGGAAGCTTGGCCCAGTCCGCGGTCATAGCGTCATCGCTGGTCACGGCGCGGATCGCCACCACGTAGCTATAGGTGCGCCGGTCGCCCATCACGCCGACGGTCCTGGTATCGGTGAGCACCGCAAACGACTGCCAGAGCTGATCGTACAGGTGGTCGTTCTTGATCTCGTCCATGACGATCCAGTCAGCGCCGCGGAGTGTTTCAAGTTTCTCAAACGTGATATCGCCGATCACCCTGATGGCGAGGCCCGGTCCGGGGAAGGGTTGCCTGTTGAGCACCTCCGGGGCGATGCCCAACTCTGCGCCGGCCAGCCGGACCTCGTCCTTGAACAGGTAACGGAGAGGTTCTACCAGCTTCAGGTCCATGTGCTCAGGCAGGCCGCCGACGTTGTGGTGGGACTTGATGACGTGCGCCGCCGTGGTCTCTGCGCTCGTGCTCTCGATTACGTCCGGGTAGAGGGTTCCCTGTGCCAGGAAGTCGATCTCGCCCAGTTCGTCGGCCTCTTCCTCGAATACGCTGATGAACTCCCGGCCGATGATCTTCCGTTTCTCCTCGGGGTCCGTAACCCCTGCAAGGGCCGAGAGGAATCGTTCCGATGCATCGATGTAGCGAAGTTTCAGTCCAAGCGTTCGGCCGAACACGGCCTGTACCCGGTCCGCCTCCTCCCGGCGCAGCAATCCGTTGTTGACGAATATACAGGTGAGGTTGTCGCCGATGGCCCGGTGCAGCAGCACGGCGGCGACGGCCGAGTCCACGCCCCCGGACAGGGCGCAGATGACCTTGCCGTCACCGACCTGCTGTCTGATGCGCTCGATCGCCTCCGTCACGAAGTGGCCCGCCGTCCAGTCTCCGGAAGCCCCGCATATCCTGTGGACGAAGTTGCTGAGGAGTTTTGCGCCCTGCGGCGTATGGGCCACTTCCGGATGGAACTGTATGCCGTAGATGCCGGCCTCGCTGCCGATGGCGGCTACCGGGGAGTTCTCCGAGTAAGCGAGCGATTTGAAGCCCGGCGGAAGCGTTTCGATCCGGTCTCCATGACTCATCCAGACGGGAGACGCTTCATCCATGCCGTCGAATAGCTCGGTTGTCTGGTCGTTGCGATGAATAACGGCGTATCCGTATTCCTGCTCCAACCCGGCGGTCACTACCCCGCCAAGCTGGTGGGCGAGCGCCTGCATCCCGTAACAGATGCCGAGGATCGGGACCCCGGCCTCGAACACCCAGCCGGGTGCCAGCGGCGCACCTTCTTCGTAGACGCTGTTTGGGCCGCCTGAAAGGATTATCCCGACGACGTTCTTGCCGTCCAGCACTGCGCCTGTTGTCGAATGGGGGACTATTTCACAGAAGACGTTTGCCTCGCGCACGCGGCGTGCGATGAGGTGCGTGTACTGGGCGCCGAAGTCCATGATGAGGACTGTTTCGGGTTCCGTTGTGTCCTGGTCCGGGCGTCCGCCACGGACTCGCTCACCCTGGGCGATTTCGAGGTAAGTGGCGACTTCGATGTCGCCCGTCGTGGAAACTCGGCGGCTGTCGGCGACCGCCTGTTCGAGAGCTTCTTGAGGGGTCTGCGCGGCGTCTTCTGGCATATCTCCCGGTACGGGTCTGCCGGAGGGATCTGGCATGTCCAGGGAACCGGCGCTGAAGGGTGTGCGGCGAGACGTTAAAAGCTAGCACCCGTGCTAAACTCCGTCAACGTAAATCGTTCGTGGGCGGCGTCCCCGCACCGGCCCGCTGGAGACGGGCGGAATACGGTTACGTTGACCTCTCACAAGTGATTTCGGGAGCTGTACGTTGCCCGCGCACGGACTTCTACTTTGAGCCCAGACGCGAACCGGCGTGATTCTGACCCTCCGTCGGAGGGGCCGGTGGTTCAGGCCGCGGCCGTGATCCGGAGTGGGGGAGTGGTCGCTTTCCCAACCGATACTTACTACGGACTCGGTGTGGATCCGTTCAACGCCGCGGCTGTTGACCTGCTATTTGCCGTCAAGGGCAGGTCCGCGAATAGCCCGGTTCCCCTCCTGATTGCGGCGCCGGGAGATCTGGTCCGGGTCGCCGCATCTGTTCCGGCCGGCGCCGCCGCGCTGGCCGAGGCGTTCTGGCCGGGCGCTCTGACGCTGGTGCTCGATGCGGTGGACGGCATTCCGGACGTGGTTTCGGCCGGCGCGGGCACCGTTGGCGTGCGTGTGCCGGATCATTCAACTCCCCGGGATATCGCCCGCGCCGTCGGCGGCCCGATCACCGGGACCTCCGCCAATCGATCCGGCGAAAGGCCGTTGAAGACAGCGGGGGAGGTGGAGGTCGCGTTCGATGATGCGCTTGGCTTCATCGTCTATGGCGTTTGCGGGGCGCACGAGGCCGCCTCCACGGTCGTAGACTTCACGGTCGATCCTCCGTTAATCCGGCGGCACGGAGCGATTTCGCCTGGAGAGTTGCAGCGCGTTTGCCCGGACGTGGCGGGTTGAGACGCCGGTTGGGGGTGCGCCGGTCGCGCCCAGCGAGGCGGGCGGTCTCGATATTTCTATCGGTACAGACAGTTGAACGGTGACGCCGACAAATGACGACGATGTCCGGGAACCCACCGGCCGGATTGACCGAACACGGGGATGAGCTGGAGACGGCGCTAAAGACGCTCGTCGCGGATCGCCCTTTGCCGCTCTACCGGATGATGGGTTATCACATGGGCTGGGCGGAGACGACAGGCGAGGAGCGTATCTCAGCCCCGCCCCTGCGGATCCACGGCGCGCTTGTCCTGCTGGCTTGCCAGTCTCTGGGCGGCAACTACGCCGACGCACTGCCTCACGCCTGTGCGGTGGAGTACCTGTATAACCACATACTGATCCACGACGACATCCGTGACGGCAACTCCGAACGCGATGGACGCGCCTCCGTGTGGTGGTCCTGGGGACCGGCGCAGGCCATCAATACGGGCGACGGGATGCACGCACTTGCGCGCCTTGCGCTTTTCGAGGCCCGCAACAAAGGAATCTCGTCCGAATCGGTAGCGGACGCTATTCGCGTGCTGGATGAGGCGAATCTCGATACCTGCGAGGGCCAGTACAGGGACATCACGTTACAGGAACGGCTTGACGTCGGGGTGGATGAGTATCTTTCTATGTCGGAGTCGCAAACGGGGGCCTTGCTCGCATGCGCTTTGCAGCTTGGCGCCCTGGCCGGTGGCGAAACCGGTAAGGCCATGACCGGGGGGCTCAACGAGTTTGGTCGCAAGCTCGGCGCCGCGATCAGGGTCGCCGATGACTGTGATCTGTTCTGGCCGGGCGGGCAGCGCGATGAAACCCGGCAGGGGCGTCTTGTCGCCAAAAAGAAGACGCTTCCGGTGGCATACGTGGTCGAATCCGGGTCTCCCATGGATCGCCGCCAGGTTGGTGAGATCTACATGAAGCGGGTGATCGATCCCGCGTCGGTCACATCGCTAACGGAGCTGCTGGACGCCGCAGGCGGTAGAGAGTTCTCGTCGAGGACGATATCCCGCTTACTTGACGAGGCCCTGTCGGCCCTTGAGGCAGCGCACGTGCCGCCTGGCGCAATAGAACAGTTGAGTGAAGCTGCCCGGTTCCTGGCGACGCCGGATTGCGTCGTGACTCCGGAATCGACGATTGGTGAATCGACAACAGGCGGGAAAGCATAGATGCCGGCGGCAGGCAAAAAAACGGTCGAAGATATCGATCTCCAGGATTGCCGGGTTCTGGTACGGGTGGACTTTAACGTCCCGATGGCGGGCTCTGATTCTTCCGGATCACCGGGGCGTCCCTGGATTTCGGACGATTCGCGTATACGGGCGGCTCTGCCGACCATTGAGTACCTGCGTGATCGCGGATGTCGTGTGATGCTTTGCTCCCACATGGGACGGCCGGGAGGTGAGGTGGACCCGGAACTACGGCTTACTCCCGTTCGTGAACGGCTATCGGAGCTCCTGGGTGTCGAGGTAATGGATGGCCGTGGTCCGGCGGGCAAGGTGCCGATGCTCGTCGTGGAATCGATGAAGCCGGGCGATGTCGCCCTGCTCGAGAATCTCCGCTTCAACAAGCGGGAAGAGACGAACGACCCCGGGTTTGCGCGCAAGCTTGCCGCGCTCGGCGACGTATTTGTTAACGACGCTTTCGGCACGGCGCACCGCGCGCACGCGTCGACGGCGGGCGTTGCGGAGCACATGCCGGCGGTGGCTGGACTGTTGATGGCGCGGGAACTGGAGATGCTCGCCGCCTGCCTGGAGAACCCGGTCCGGCCGGTAGTCGCCGTTATCGGCGGGGCAAAGGTGTCAGACAAGATCGCAGTTCTCACGCATCTGGCGAGCCGGGTGGACACGGTGCTGATCGGTGGGGGAATGGTCAAAGCGTTCCTGGCCGCGGCTGGTCACGTGGATGCCGACCCCTCGGATTTCGCCGAAATTGAAGTCGCCCGGTCGCTACTCAAGGATTCGCAGGCCCGGATATTGATCCCAACGGATGTGGTAACGGCGATGGAGTTCCGGGAGGATGCAGAACCGTGCACGGCAAGCGTTTCCGCTATCGCCGATGGCGCCCTGGTCCTCGATATCGGCCCGGGTTCAGCCGCCACATATGCCCGGGAGATCGCCGGGGGTGAAACAATTATCTGGAACGGCCCGATGGGCGTGTTTGAGTGGTCCGCATACGCCGGCGGGACAACCGTGGTGGCCGAAGCGATCGCGGGGAACGATGATTGCGTTAGCGTTGTCGGTGGAGGATCGACGGCCGAGGCTGTTGGCGCACTTGGTCTTCGTGACCGGATCACCCATGTTTCGACCGGCGGCGGGGCGTCGCTGGAGTTTCTTGAGGGCAAGACGCTGCCGGGTGTGGCCGCTTTGCTTGATGTGACCGAACTGGCAGATCAACCAGATGACTAGCTTCAACGAGGGGCAAGAATGCGAACGCCGGTAGTCGCTGGCAACTGGAAGATGAACACCACGCTCACCGATGCGTCGGCGCTGGCGCGCGCCGTAGCCGCTGGCGTGTCTGGAATCAGCGGCGTGACCACGGTCATTTGCCCGCCAGCGGTATCGCTGCTTCCGGTGTCGATGGCGCTCAATGAGTCGAGCGTTTTCATCGGCGCGCAGGACCTTAGCGCCCATCCCCAGGGAGCGCATACCGGAGAGTTGTCGGCCGACATGCTCGCGGGGCTGTGCACTTACGTGATCGTGGGCCACTCAGAGCGACGTTCCATGTACGGCGAGGACGACGCTACGACCGCGGCAAAAGCGGGGGCCGCGGTCGTAGCCGGTCTGCGCCCGATCGTGTGTGTGGGCGAGTCTCTCGGTGTTCGCGACTGCGGGGAAGCGGAGAGCTTTGTGGCGTCCCAGGTGAAGGGCAGCCTGGCGGGAGTGGAGGACCTCTCACAGGTAGCCGTGGCGTACGAGCCGGTCTGGGCGATAGGCACCGGCAGGGCCGCATCTCCGGAGATCGCACAGGAGATGGCTTCGGCGATTCGCGGCGCGGTGGCGTCCGTGTATTCGTCCGAGATCGCCGATGGCGTGCCGATCCTGTACGGAGGCAGTGTCAACGCCGACAACGCCGCTTCGTATGCGGCGTCTCCCGACGTTGATGGCGCCCTCGTCGGCGGGGCGAGCCTGGACGGGCACGCCTTCTCACGCATCGTCGAGGCGTTTGCTGCGTCCGATTGACGGACAACGCAGTCGTCATTTAACGATGTCGAGCACGAACTCGCCGGAAAGAAATCAGGCAAAGCCAAAGGCGCTTGCCATAGTCGGCCCCACAGCCGCGGGCAAAACGGCGCTGGCGATTCACCTGGCCCGGGAGTTCAACGGCGAGGTGGTTAACTCGGATTCCCGGCTGTTTTACCGTGGTTTCGATATCGGGACGGCAAAGCCGTCGGCGGAGGATCTGTCATCAGCTCCACACCACCTGGTCGACTTCCTGGAACCGGAAGACCCGTTTGGGCTGGCCGATTATCTCGACGCGGCAAGGAAAGCTGTCAGCGAGGTAATCGCCCGGGAAGCGATCCCGGTCCTGGCAGGTGGGGCGGGGCAGTACGTGTGGGGATTGCTAGAAGGGTGGAACGTGCCGCGCGTGCCTCCAGACGCCGAACTGCGTTCGGAGCTGGAACGCGTGGCGGAAGATGAGGGCGGAGATGTGGTTTTCGCCCGTTTGAAGGACATCGACCCGGAAGCGGCTGAACGAATCGACTCCCGTAACGTGCGCCGCGTAATCCGGGCCATTGAGGTCGCACAGTCGGGTGCGAACATCGGTCCCCGGCGCGCTGAAGACCCTCCGTATGACGCTCTGATAATTGGCCTCAAGCTGTCACGGGAAAGGCTTTACGCCCGTATCGATGCCCGAATAGACGGCATGTTGATGGACGGCTGGGTGGATGAAGTGCGGAGCATGGTCGAGCGGGGGGTGCCCCTGAGCGCTCCGGCGATGACCGGGATCGGGTACAGGGAGCTGGCCGGTTATCTGGCAGGCGAGCGGAGTTACGCCGATGCGGTGCATGCCACGAGACGGGCGACACGCAACCTGGCGCGACACCAGGACAACTGGTTCTCCGGCGGCGACGAGCGTATCAACTGGTTGGATTCGAGCGATTCTGAAGTCGCTATGAGGACCGCGGACGGACTGGTGTCGGCCTGGCTGTCTGGGACTGACTCAAACGGGAACAAGAGCAAACCATAACCCTAAAATATCATTTACCGCTAGCACCGACGTCATTAGAATGTCGTGTTCCGGGACGCTGAACGTCCCGGCTCAAACCAGGGATCAACCCTCAGCCAGAAACAACAGAGAGAGGCCATTTTTGGCGCTGCCATTCGTCAAACTCCACGGAGCGGGGAACGACTACATCGCCATAGACGGGCGCGGGATCGACCGGGACTGGGGCGAGCTTTCGGTCGCCATGAGCCGGCTCAACTTCGGGGTCGGGTCTGACGGGATAACCCTCGTCCAGGATTCCGAGGTGGCGCAGGTCCGAATGAGGATCTACAACCCGGACGGGTCGGAAGCCGAGATGAGCGGAAACGGCATCCGCCTGTTCGCCAAATTCGTTATCGATCGCAAGATCGCTGTGCCCGGCCCTGATGGACTGATCGTGGAAACCGGTGGCGGCGTCCGTACGGTTGTTCCCACGATGGACGGCGAGTTGATGGTGGCGGCGCGTGTGGCGATGGGAGAACCGGAGTTGACCCCAGAAGACATCCCTGTGGACGCACCGGCGATGGGCGACCCGGAACGCGTCCTCGACTACGAGATCGAGGCCGGTGGACGGCGGCTCAAGGTGACATGTCTGTCTGTGGGCAACCCGCACGCGGTGGTGTTTCCAGAGGAGGACGTGGACGATTTTCCGTTACTGGAGATCGGACCGTACGTCGAGAGCCACCCCCTGTTCCCGAACCGGATCAACTTCGAGATCGCCAACGTAATCGATCACGGAACGTTGAAGGCACGGATTTTCGAGCGTGGGGCAGGGGAAACACTCTCTTCCGGCACCGGGACTACCGCGACTGCGGTGGCTGCGAAGCTTCACGGATTCACAGACGACACCGTTCGGGTCCAGGTTCCCGGCGGTGAATTGCGAATCACCTGGTCAGGGCAGGGCGAAATATACCTGGAAGGTCCTGCTGTCGAGGTATACGAGGGTGCCTGGCCGGATTGAGGCCTGAAGAATCCCCCCGAGCGGCCTACAATCTCTGTTTCTCGTCGACTTCACAAATACCGCAATATGTCATTCTGAGGAGCCCGCGACGAAGAATCTCGCCGTGTAATGGCGATTGATCGCCGGGCGTGCTTGCGCTCTGCCACCGGCGAGATCCTTCGCGTCGGCTCAGGATGACTTGAAACCATCGGGTCTTGAATCCATCGGATTGACCCGGTTCACAACACAAGAATTCAGGAACAACCATGCACATCGCCGACCGCGTCAACCAGTTGCCCGAATACCCCTTCGTCACGATCTCACGTACGATCGCGGCCAAGCGTGCGCAGGGCATTGATGTGATCTCGTTTGGAATCGGCGACCCTGATCGTGAGACGCCGGGCTTCATCCTGGACGCGCTGGACAAAGGCACACGGAACGCCCCCAACCACCGTTACCCGGAATCCGAGGGGCTGCCCGAGTTCCGGAAGTCGGTCACCGACTGGTATGAGCGCAGATTCGGTGTGAAGCTGGACCCGGAGACCGAGGCCATCAGCCTCATCGGCGCAAAAGAGGGAATCGGGCACGCCGCGCTGGCGTTCCTGAACCCGGGCGACGTGGCGATAATGCCGGACCCCGCTTACCCGGTGTACGACGTCGGCACGATTTTCGCCGGCGGCGTCAGCTACAAGGTCCCGATGCACGAGGAGGCCGGATGGCTGGTGGACCTGGATGACATCCCGTCCGATGTTGCCAGAGATGCAAAAGTCCTCTGGCTCAACTACCCGAATAACCCCACAGGCGGAGTGGCGCCGCTCGATTACTTCAACGCGGTCGTCGAGTACGCCAGGGCCAACAACCTGATCGTCCTGCACGACAACTGCTACAGCGAGGTCGTGTACGACGGTTACGAGGCGGCCAGCTTCCTCCAGGCCGACGGCGCGATGGATGTCGGCATGGAGTTCCACTCCCTGTCCAAGACCTTCAACATGACCGGTTGGCGAGTCGGCGCAGCCGTCGGGAACGCCGATCTCGTGGAGGCGTTGCGGGTGATCAAGTCCAACCTGGACTCCGGCGTTCCGCAGGCTGTCCAGGAAATGGCGATCGAGGCGCTGGACAATCACGGCGACTGGGTGATCGAGAACAACCGGGGATATCAGGATCGACGGGACAGGGTGGTGGAGGCGTTGCGCTCCATCGGACTTGCGGTCATCGCACCGCAGGCCGGTCTGTACGTCTGGACACGAGTGCCCGACGGGTACACCTCGGAAGGGTTCGCCAACGCGTTGCTTGAAGAGCGAGACATCGTCGTGACCCCGGGCAGCTCTTACGGGGAGTCGGGCGAGGGTTACATACGGTTATCGCTTACCCTTAGCGACGACAGGGTGGAAGAAGGGCTTTCCCGCCTGCAAGACTGGAAGATCCCGCCGCCGCCAACCAGATAGAATCAAGAAGAAGAGCGCCAAATAGCACGGAGACCCGAACAAAGCTTGGCCAGGTCCTCAAGAATCAAGACCTCCCGGAGACAGGAACGTGTTTACGTCGTAAGCGCGCAGGTGCGCAGGGAGAAGTCGCTCTGGCCGGTCGAAGACTCGCTCGATGAACTTGCTGCCCTCGCCGAGGCATGTGGCGCAGAGGTCGTGGGGCGGCTGTCCCAGACGCTCAACAAGTACTCGCCGACCTACATCGGCAAGGGCAAGGTCGACGACCTGCGCGACGAGTTACGTGAACAACGCGCCGACACCGTCATTTTTGACGACGAGTTGAAGCCGTCCCAGCAGCTTCGGCTCGAGGACGATCTCAAGGTCAAGGTTATCGACCGAAGCACGCTGATACTGGACGTGTTTGCACGACGCGCCCGCACCGCCGAAGGCAAGCTGCAGATCGAGCTGGCACAGAGCGAGTACCTGCTGCCACGGCTAGCCGGGCAGTGGTCCCACCTTGAACGACTGGGTGGCGGGATCGGCACCCGTGGCCCCGGTGAGACGCAGATAGAGACCGACCGTCGCCTCGTCCGGACCAAGATTTCCCGGATCAAGAAAGAGCTCAAGAAGGTCCGGCTGCGACGTGAAGGGCAGCGCAACAACCGCATGCGGTCTGACCTCGGGGTGGCGGCGTTTGTCGGCTATACGAACGCCGGCAAGAGTGCGCTATTCAACAGGCTGACGTCGTCCGAAGTGATGGAGCGGGACCAGCTTTTCTCGACGCTGGACACTACAACCCGGCGCATACACCTGCCGTCCGGCGCGCCCGCCACCATCTCCGACACGGTGGGCTTCATCTACAAGCTGCCGCCCATCGTCGTGGAATCGTTTGCCGCGACCCTGGAAGAGCTGGAACAGGCGGACGTTCTGGTGCACGTCGTTGACGCCAGTTCCGAGTACTCCGGGAAGCAGATCGAGGTCGTAGACAGGATCCTCGACGACATGGACCTGTCGCGCGTGCCGCGAATCCTGGTCCTCAACAAGATGGACCTGCTGACGGATGAAGTGCCGGAACAGCCGTCTGCGGAACCGCCGGTTTCACCGACCGGCGACGACCGATTGCCCGGCGCCAACGGGAGCGCCAACGGTGTCGGACCCGAGCTCGCCGCTTTCGATCCGTCACAACTCGGCGGAGATCTGCGAGGCGAGATTTCGCAGGTCGTGCTGGCGTCCGCGATCAAGGGCTGGGGCATCGATGAACTACGCACGGCCATAGACGAAGAGCTGAAGGAAGCCGCGCAACGCGCAGAGCAGGTGGCGGCAATTGTTAGCTAGCGCGTCTCCGGCGAAAGCGAGTAAGGCTGGCAGACACGACGAATTGTCATTCTGAGCCGGAAACGAAGAATCTCCCGACCAAGCAACCCGCACGACCGTATCCAAGGCACCACGTCGGGAACGTGATCGACGGAGCGCTGCTTAAGATCGAGAATCAGTGGGTCGCCCGTGTCAGGGCCCACCGCGAGACCGTCATCATCGAGATCGGCTTCTAGGAAGGGACGGTCAAAAAGGCAGACGAAACCGGCCGCGCATACGTCTGTTTGGGCCCGCTGGACGAAGCAAACGCCGGAAACGGCTGAACTCCGGTGCGGTAACGATCCGCCTAGCCCAGCCTACTTCCCCCAGAACTCTATTGCGTGGCCGTCCGGGTCTGAGACGTAGAGGTGTAGCGAGCCGTCGCCGTGTGGCATTGGGCCGGCTATCTCGCATCCGGCGGTGGTAAGGCGCGCGCCACTCAGTCAACTATCTCGATGTAGGTCAGCGCCTCTTCCCAGGTACTACCAGCTGGAATTGGCCCATACAACGCTGAAATCATTCGTCGGTCCAACTCGTTTAGGGACTCAATGACGGGACCGCCTACAAAGATACTGGTATCGGCGTCTTCGATGTCGGAGAACTCTCTCAAAGCGAAGTCGTCGAGCGTCGAGACGACGTGTGTGATCTCTTCGGTGATAGCGGCCTTCGTCAATGACAGGGAAATAGGTTCGCCATGTGGCCGAACAGCAGAGACCGATGCCAATCCTGCGAATATCTCACCAGAGGAATCAGCCTCCATCACCGCATAGCCCCATGATTGGCCTGCGTAAGGGTCGCCCTCGGGACCCCATCCGATGCGGTTGTTCACATGCTCCGTCCAGGCGAAGCCGAGGCAGACCGCCATGTTGGCCCTACGGGGATCATCTGATATCTCCATTTCGAGATTCGTGAGTTCAGCCACCGTTTTGAGCGCATCAATCGCGAACTCGAAGAGTTCCGAATTTCCTAGCACGTACACGTTTACCGTCCGATCCCAACGCAAGGAGATCTTAGGTCCGTATCCGTATTCTGTTCCTGAAAACGACACCTGCCGGAAAAGATCCGCCTCCCGTGAGCTGAATTCAGGTTTGGTCGGGGACGGATCAAGATCGGGGACAGTTCGGTGGATCACCTGCGGTTCGGCGGTAGCGTAGTCCGATGAGTCGACTACCCCGGGGCAGCCGGGGGGTGAACGGTCGGTCGGTTGTGGCAGAAAATGGCCGACGATGACGAAGAGGATCAGGCCCGTTGACACGCCGGCGGAGATGGTCAATCTTCGGTGACCGGCTATCCATAATTTCCATCCAGGCCTGTTACTGATGGTTCTCAGGTCGTCATCCATCACGCCGTGACCACCCTTCGCCTTTAAGAGATGGTTGGTTCTGATTCAGATTGAAAGTGTTACCAGCGGTCAGCCCAGACTACTTCCCCCAGAACTCTATTGCGTGGCCGTCCGGGTCTGAGACGTAGAGGTGTAGCGAGCCGTCGCCGTGCGGCATTGGGCCTGCTATTTCGCATCCGGCTGCTGTGAGGCGGTCTGCTAGCGGATGGACCTCGTCCTGGGCGATCGCCATCACGAGGTGGGCCTGCCCGACGTTTTTGCCGAAGTAGTCGCCGTATGAACCGTCCAGGTAGTCGCTGGTCCAGACGCCGGGCTCCCACAGACCGAGGAAGTGGTCGGGGCCGACCTGGATGATCCGGCTGCCGGATGGGGGCGTGTAGGTATCGAAGTGCGCCTCCGTGTATCCGAGAAGGTCGACGTAGAACTCGGCCGAACGGGCAACGTCCTGCACGACGATGGCGACTTCGGCAAATCCCAGTGAACGCATGGACGGGTCCTCTCGGTTAATGGCCTGCTGATTGTCCGGACCGGCGCGATGGCCCCGGCGCAAACGCGTGAAGCATGCCGTCAACGGTTGGCGTCTGACCGCGGGCTGACGGATCGGCGTGCGTCATTGCGACGGGATTGTACGCTGCGGTGTGTGTCGGGGCTCCGAGTTGCGGACAAGTAGTGTCGTAGAACTGATGGAGTTGTTTTTACCTCCCTCATCCCAACCTTCTCCCACCGGGAGAAGGGGCACATCGCCGGGAGGCAGGGCAGTCGCCCGGTTACGATTGGAACAACGTCGCACTATAGTAGTTATGTCAATTACGAAGTGTCACTGCCGATGGTTATGTAAACCAGGACCACTGGCCCGCTTGTTATCGGATACGGGGTTTCTGGTCCGCCCGGGGTCTCCACTAATACGGCCCAGGCGCTCCATCCTGAACCCGAACGCCCCACTTCGTCGTATCGCCCTGTGTGGGCTGCGCATCTGAATATCCGTGCAGCACGTCGGGCTGTGCCACTTCGAGCACGCACACCATCGTGCTACGCTCGGAAGAATCGTCGGCGGCCCGAGGCCGTCGGCCTTTTTGTTTCGACCCGCCATCGTGTCCGACCTTTGTTCTGATATGGCGTGCCTATCCGGATGGCCCGCGAGGTAATATCAATCGTCATGTTGAAGAGTCTCAAACGCTGGGGTCCGTTCGTCGCCGGCGGGTTCATGGTACTCGCCGTGGCGTGCGGTGGCGGTGGCGATGATGGTGAACCAACGGCGCAGGCCGTTGATGACGGCGATCTGCCGGGACGCGACCGGCTTGTAGCGTCCGCAACGCCGTTGCCGGTGATCGACAGCCCGGACGATATCCCTGAGGGACTGGCGCCGGTCTGGGAGACCTTTGCCACGGTCGCCCGCGAGTATGTTGAACGGGACGATATCGACCCCGAAATAATGGCGCGCGGCGCCATACGGGGCATGCTGGACGCGCTGGATGACCCGTACACCTCATACGTAACGCCTGCCGGATTCGAGCGACAACTTGAGTCGTTCCAGGGCGACTTCGAAGGCATAGGAGCACAGATCGACAACACCCCGGACGGCAAGCGCATCATCGTCGTCGCTCCAATTCCGGACACGCCGGCCGAGCGCGCCGGGATCAAGTCCGGAGACATCATCCTTGCCGTGGATGGCGAGGATACGGAAGGCTGGAGCGTGATCGACGCCGTGAACAGGATTCGCGGCGAAGGCGGAACCCCGGTCGATCTGACGATACAGCGGCTCGGTGAGCTTGACCCGATCGTCGTTACGATCGTCCGCGGCGTCATCCCGACGGCCAGTGTGTTCCGGCGTGATTTGCACGATGGCGACGGCAACCCGGAGGACCCGCCGTACTCGATTATCCGGATAACGCAATTCACGGAGCGAACGGCGGAAGAGTTGCGGGATGTCATAGGGGACGTCAAAGAAGCGAAATCAGAGGGCATCATCCTTGACGTCCGGTCCAACCCTGGAGGGCTCCTGGATGCGACCGTAGATGTTGCGGCCGAGTTCCTTGACGGCGGGCTGGTGACGTACGAGATCAACGGTCGCGGAGTTCGCCGTGACTGGCCGGCCAGCTCGGGCGGTTCGGCGCTGAATATGCCGTTGGTGGTGCTCGTGGACGAGTTCAGCGCCAGCGGGAGCGAGGTGCTGGCGGCGGCGTTACAGGACCACGGCCGGGCCGCCATCATCGGCGCCCAGACCTTCGGCAAAGGCTCCGTGAACATTCTCCGGGACCTGAAAGAGGATGAAGGCGGGATCTACCTCACGATCGGCCGCTGGTATACGCCAAACGGCGGCCTGATCGAGGGCGAGGGTGTTACCCCGGACGTGACCATCGAGTTGCCGTTCGACGCCGAGGCGGACCTGCAGCTTGACGCGGCGATTGAGCAGCTCAACTTCCAGTTGTCGATCGCGCAGGTGGGCTGATCATGCCCAGGCGATCTGTTGGCCGTGAACGAACGGCGGTGACGGATGTTGGAACGCGATACAAGACGATCGCGCAGAATCGTCGCGCCCGGTTCAATTACGACCTTTCGGAGCGGTTCGAGGCCGGGCTGGTGTTGAGCGGGACCGAGATCAAGTCTGTGCGTGAGGGACGGGTCAACATCGCAGAGGCGTACGCCCGTATCCGCGACGGCGAGTTGTGGTTGATGAATGCGCACATCGCGGAGTACAAAGGCGCAAGCCACTACTCCGAGCACGATACGCTGCGGCCCCGAAAGTTGCTGCTGCACAAGAAGGAGCTCCGCCGACTGGAGTTGGAGCTCGGCCGGGAACGCTCCACGCTGGTCCCGTTACGTTTGTATCTCAAGGATCACCACGCAAAGGTGGAGATAGCGGTCGCTAAAGGACGCCGACAGTACGATCGGCGGCATGCGATCAAAGAGCGGGAGACCAGGCGCGATATGCAGCGTGCCACGAGGCTGCGAGACCGATAATCGGCATCGCCCTGCCCTGTCCGTTACGGCTGATCAGCCATCGTCAATATCGATATATTGAAGCGCTTCAACCCACGTGGAACCGACAGGAATGTGGTGGTACAGAGCAGTCAACATACGCTGGTCGAAGTCGCTCATGCCAACGGTGCGAGCATCAGGACCTTCCACGAAAAGGCTTGTCTTCCAGTGCTCTGTGTCACTAAAGAGACCTGCCAAAAAGTCATTGATTAACCCAAAACTTTGGACCGTTTCTTCCCATATAGTTGATCGGATATGTTGGTCTTCCCGTTGTAGGCCACTCTGTGTTGTACGAGGTATTGTTACTCGTGCTTGGACAATTTCGCGATCGGTATTCCACGACACAATTCCGGCGCCACCAAATCCAAGAGAGTCGATTTCACTGAAATTCCATCTGTTTAAAGTATCTATATTTTCCGGATATGTGAGCGCAACACATATGGTAAAATTAGCTTGGGTTGGGTCGTCAGTTATGGCAATTTGATGACCCGTAATGCGAGCCACTTCTTTGAGAGCATTGATCGCCTCCCCCAAGTAATTGGAGTCCCCTTGAAGAAGTACGGCAACGGGCCCCTGCCATTTGATTGCGCGAGTTGGCTGACCACCCGAAAATTCGTCTCCTGAAAACGCTACATATCTGAACAGGGCGCCCTCGCGAATGGAAAATTTTGGGATGTCTGATGATTCGTTGCTTTGGGTTGGACTTACCGTGAGATCCTGAGCCGGCACCGTCTCATACAAAGTTTCGTCCAAAATACCAGGGCAGGCTTGCACTCCAAGGTTTCCGATCCGCAACTCGGATTGGTCTGCGTCTCGGATATCGGACGAACAAGCAGCGACAAATGGAATCACTACTAACGTCAAAACGAACCGGATCAGCACTTCATCCCGTGCCTTGTTCCACTGCATCCGACCCTCCACACACGGGTATCACAATGATCTGGACCCGCCCTACCTTGTTGGGTCAAAATCGCTTGTTAGTCTTTGGTTTTCGAGTGATTGCTAGGGTACTGCACCCGTCCTGATGCCATGCCGACATTACCCGGTTCCACTCGTTCGCGGTACGATTAAGGGGCACCTGGGGACGCGTGGATTCGACAGCGAGGCATCCGCCAGACTGCAAGCCGAGGGCGCCAGCTTCCTCGATAATCCGTTGGCGCAAAAGTAATTGGCGAGAAACAACTCGCTATGGCTGCTTAATCCCAGCCACGTGGCCCCGATCCTTACCCTGAGGGGATCGGAGGCCGCGACGCTTACTCGGGGTGCTGTCCGCGTGACACCGATAGCTGTGGACCTAAGATCATCGGCTGGTCGCCGAGCTAGCCCGCCGGAGAGTGAACTGGGCGGCGAGACAACAAATCACCGACTAAGCTTGTAGACGTCGAAGCGAAACCCTTGCTGGACGGGGAGTTCGACTCTCCCCCGTCTCCACCAGGAACACGAAACGGACTCAGCCCCCGGCCTTTTGGCCGGGGGCTGGTCTGTGTTTAAGGGCAAAAAAAGAGAGATTTCTGACCCTTCACATTCCGGATCGAAAGAAGACAAAGGCTTATTGACCGGGGTGCCGCAACGAGGTCAGGTCAGGTATGAATCCCTCCAATCCCATCCCTCAGGCGACGCGAAAACGGGACACAGATCACTCATGCACGCCCAGGAAATATTCGCCGATATTTGGATCACTGAGAATATCGGCGGCGCTCCCGGTATGGACTACTTTTCCTTCGGCAAATATGTAGCCGCGGTCTGACCGAGCAAGTGACAGCCTGGCGTTTTGCTCGACGAGAAGGACCGTTAAGCCTTCATTTCGGAGTGAATCGATGCAGCCCATTATCTGCTGCTGATATATCGGCGATAACGCGGCTGTTGGCTCGTCCAGCAGCAGGAAAGACGGGTTTGAGATTAAAGCCCGAGATATCGCGAGCATCTGTCTTTCGCCACCGGAGAGAGATGCGGCGAGGTCGGTAATCTTCGGCTCGAGGTCGGGGAAGGTCCAGCAGACCCTGCCGATGCCATCTTTCAGCTTGCTCGCTGACAGGCGAATACCGCCCATCTGCATGTTCTCGTGAACAGTGAGCGAAGGAAACACATTGTCGACCTGTGGCACGTACGCGATCCCGCGAGCGACGAGTCGGTCCGTACGCCACCCGGAAACATCCGTCCCGTCATGTACAACCGTGCCCCCGTAATGCGTGGCAAGGCCAAATAGCGCCTTCAAGAAGGTGGACTTGCCACACCCGTTAGGTCCAATGATCGTTACGAATTCACCCGGGTCGACCCGCAGATCGATGCCGTACAGGATCTGCACGGAACCGTATCCACCCTCAAGGCCTTTGACCTCCAGGACCGGTTTCACATCCGTAACTTCAGGCATTTTCGTCATGAGTCACCCAGGTAGGCTTCGATCACGTTTGGATTCTGCCTGACTTCGTCAGGCGTGCCTTCCATCAAGACATGACCGGAATCCACGACGATTATCCTGTCGACGCCGCTCCGGAGGATGAAGTTCATGTTGTGCTCGATGATCAGCATTCCGATACCCGTCTCCGATGCCAGGTTACGAAGGTTCTGGAAAATCCTTTCCGCGAGCGGCCCGGCGACACCTGCGACAGGCTCGTCTAGCAGAAGGAACCGGGGAGAACTCATGAGCGCCCGGCCGATATCGACGAGCTTGCTCTGTCCACCGGACAGTTCACTTGCGAGGTTGTGCGCCATGTGCGAAATCTCGAGCAAATCCAGGATGGTGTAAGCGTCGGCCACGCGATGCCGTTCTTCCGCTCGCGAGCCCGGGCGCAGGAGCGCGAGTAGAGGGTTCGGGGAGAACTGACGGCGTGGGGGTACAAGCAGGTTCTCGATCACCGTCATGTCCCGCCATAACCGGGTGTGCTGGAAGGTTCGGGTCAGCCCCAGTCTCTGTATCTGGTCGGGCCGCAACCCCGTGGCGTTCTGACCGAGCACTTCTACGCTGCCAGAAGTTAACTCCAACATCCCGGAGATGCAGTTAAACGTGGTCGTCTTTCCGCACCCGTTCGGCCCGATCATCCCGACAAATTCGCCCTCGTCTACCTGGAACGAAATCCCATCGACAGCCCTGAGGCCGCCAAAATCCTTGGTCAGTCCAGACACGCGTAGTGCAGGAGTTGTCATCGTGATCCGGCACTTTCTTTGTCATCCCCGGTCACAGGTGGTGCCGCCGCGCGTTTGGGCCTGCTCGGTACCTCGGGCAGCAGCCCTTTCGGTGATAGGAGCAATGCGCCAACGATCACCACGCCGACCAGTGCCAGCTTCAGGTGGGACAACGCCAGCGTGACGTTCTCCTTCGGGAAGGCCTCAGAAACGGACCGGGCTGACCAGATCAATCCGCCGACATCGACCACCAACCACGAGAAAACGCTGTCCAGGTACGTGGTCAAGTCATGGAAAGCGAGGTCTGAATTGCCTCTCGAGACGATCATCACGTTAAATACGAATTCGACGATGACGATCAGAAACGCCCCGATGATCATGCCCCGGTTGTTGCCCCGGCCTCCGACGATGAAGGCAGCCCAGACGAGAAATGTTGAACGAACCGGATTCATGAAGTCAGGGAAAATGCTCGCGTTCAGCCACGCCCAAAGTGCGCCCGCGAGAGCCGCGATCGCAGCCCCCACCGCCAGGCTCGCCGCCTTGTGAGTCAGAATGTTGTGACCATGGTGCTGACTGACCTCTTCGTCTTCTCGAATAGACCGTAGAATCCGGCCCCACGGTGAAGCAAGAAGAGTATTGAGAAGGAACCAGACGGCGAGAACCGTGATGAGGCTCAGGATGGACAGCAGCACGACGTACGGTGCGGCGCCGCCCAGGCCGAGCATGCTTCCCGCGGTGTCCGCCGGGCCCGATTCCCACCATCCTTTGAACGGCCGCGAATACTGAGAAATACCGATGGCAGAGGTCACCGTCCCGGCGCGTAGTAACGGCTCAGCTTGAAGGGAAATTCGCAGAATCTCGCCGAGCGAGATAGTGACGATGGCAAAGTAGTCCATCCGAAGCCTGGCCGTCGGATACGCGAGCAACCAGCCCGCGATCGCCGCGATTACGACGGCGACGAAAGTCGCTGCCAACGGGTTCCAGCCGTAGCCGTTCGTCTCGACCGGCGCCGCCAGTAATCCGACGGTAACGGCTCCGATTCCGACGAAGAATATAACGCCGAAATTGGTCATCCCGGTCACTCCCGTATGCAGGTTCAGGGAGAACGCCATCAGGCCGAAAATCCCGACCAGGGTGATTATTCGCGCCACCTGCAGGGTCTTGGTCAGGGTGCTGATACTGGGGAGCAACCACACGATGCCGATCAGTATCAGGACAAATATGCCGAAAGCTATCCATGAGCCTCTTTCGGTTTCCCTGTTGATCGGTATCCATTTGCCCGGCCGGACAACGAGTCCCGAAATGAAATTGGAGCCAGTTGCACCGACCGATCTGACGGGTGTGGAAAGTCGGCCCAGATATGCGCGTGGCGTTGCCCAGGCGACCGATAAAACGGATCCCAGCGACTGAAGCACCCACTCCTTCTTCTCAGAAACCCGGTCCATTAGCCCGGGTTCATACGCCGTTGCGTCCGGCACGAGGTCGGCCGGGTCGTTGATTCCTCGTGTCGGAGAACGATCCCCATTCCCTTGCCCCGACCGGCGTTTTCTGATCCGCTCGACGTTCCAGTTCTGCATCGCATGGCCAATTCCACGCGGTGCCAATAGCAGAAATCCGACGAGGAAGATGAACGGCATCACTTCAGCGAAGCCGGTTGCGGTGGGGCGGTCTAACGCGTTTCCGGCGCCGATCAGCAACGGCTCGGAGATAGAGCGCAGCAGTCCCACGATGAGCGCCCCTACGATCGCCCCTCCCACCGAACCGATCGTGCCAAGGACGACCACCGCGAACGCCGGAAGCAACAGTGAAAGGCCCAACTCGGGGTTGATCGGCAGTATCGTCGCCAGCAATGCGCCTCCGAGCCCGGCGAGTCCGGCGGAGAGGAAAGCGCTTGTCCCGTGAACCCGTTCAACATGGATTCCGCTGGATGCAGCGAGATCTGGATTGTCGGCGACCGCGCGCATCTGCCTGCCAAGCCGGGTGCGATGCAGGAGAAACAGCAAAATAGAGACCGAACTGAACACGCCGACGATAAGAACAATCTTCGTAAAAGCAAAACCGTACGGGGTGACGTTTTCAGCCAGTTCCATCAAAGGATCGTTAACGCGATCGCCGAGGTGGAGCTGCAACCGCTCCGTCGGTATCTCAAACCTCGATGTAGCGAGCCTCCAGTCGCGATCCGGCACAAATCGGTGAGTGCCAGCGCTGAACCGCATGAACAGCAGCGCCCGGAGCACCATGGCCACTCCAAGTGAAGCGATCATCATCACCTGTGGAGTAGCAAATCTTCTTCGGAGCCGCCTGTAGAGAAGCCTGTCCATGAACAGGCCGACGAGACCCGTTATGACAAAGGCCGAAATGCCCGCCCAGATCAACAGCTCCCAGCCGAGGGCACCGTCTTTTGGCGCGTCAGACACGGGGAAAAACCGGTCCGACCACATCAAGGTGAGAGCCACATAAGCCCCGACCAGCATCATCTCAGCCTGGGCGAAGTTGGCGAACCGTTGCACCTTGTAAGTGAGCGTCAGGCCTATGGCGATGCTGAGGTACGCGGCAGCCCAGTAGAGACCGCTTGCTCCAATCGAAGCCGCGTTGAAATTCATCGTGGCTGACCTGCCAAGCCCTGACAGCACGAGCTCAAGTACGACGAGACCGAGAAGTGCGATCAGGAAAGGCGTGGAGATCAGGGAGGCGATCCGCCATCTTCGCCTCGTCACACCAAGATAGGTGTGCACCAACACCAGTCCGCCCGCCATCATCTCAAGCGATAGCATCAACCACTTGAGGTCGCCGGTAATGAAGCCCGACCAACCGATTGTGCCGGCGTTACGGCTCATTCCGAGGTAAGCATCGAAAATGAGAAGCGCGCTCACCAGAAGACGTCGCTGCCAGAAGGGCATATCCACCCAGCGGTGTCGTAACTCGTTCAAGGGCGCTCTCGTTCAGTCTGATCTGATATTTCGACGGGCGGAATACTCACCGTTGTCTTTCAAACAAGTAGGCCTGCGGCG
>CAYYRD010000010.1:0-115327 GCA_964474025.1 uncultured Dehalococcoidales bacterium
GAGACACGATCTCCGATCGTCATCCCGGATCACGCTGATACCGACGACGCTCTGATTTTCCCGGAGTACCCGGGGGTCGGACTCCGGTCTTCTTTGCTCGTACCGTTAGTTGCAAAAGATCGTGTCGTCGGCGGGATAGCGGTCCACTCAAGCCGTCCGGGCGCGTTTAACTCGCACCACGTCGACCTTGCTGAACAGGTTGCGCGTCAGATAGCGGGGGCTTTCGATAACGCGGCGCTTCACGAGCAAACGATGCGAGACGCCGAGGAACGGGATGCGCTGGCGGAGATCGGTCGTGTCGTGGGCTCGACTTTCGAACTCGGCGACCTGTGGCCCGGGTTTTGTCGTGAAGTCGGAAAGTTACTCCGGTACGACCACCTGGCGGTGACCCTGTGTGACGAGGCATCCGGGACGCGGTGGTTAGGGTTTGTCGACGGAATGCCCTTCGAGGGGGTAAGTGCAGAAGACCCTCGGCCGTGTGAGGCGCCGGGAGCGGTGCTCATGCAGGCCCGCACGCCGTACATCGTGGAGGATGGAGCAACCGATCCGAGCGAGGCGGAACTTATGGGCCCGCGTGTTGTCGAAGCGGGTCTTCGATCGATGATCGCCGTTCCCGTCGTTTTCAACGACGATCTAATCGGATCGATAGATCTCAAGTCCTGCCATCCAGGTCTGTACGCCGAGCGCGATCTGGATACATTACGCCGCGTCGCCGAGTTGGTTGCGGGCGCGATCGCCAACGCCCGACTACACGCCGCCGTTAACCGCCAGGCACAGGAGGAGGAAGCGCTTTCCGATATCGGACGGCTGGTAAGTGCATCGCTGGACTTTGAGGACGTGTTCGAGCCGCTCGCGGTGTCGGTAAACCAGCTTGTTCCGTACGATCGTTTCGCGATTATGGGTCTGGATACGGAAGCCGGTTTGATTTGGTCTCACTTTGCTGTGGGACGGGCCGTTGAGGGCTGGGAACCGGGATCTTCACACCACCTAGACAATCTGAGGCCAGAAGTTCAGGCGATTCCGGCGGGCGGGGCGTGGTTTGATTTGACAGACGCATCAGATCCACAGAACGAAGCGGCGCTGGCGGCCAACCTGAGTTCATCCGTGGTTGTGCCGATGATCTGGGAAGACCGGGCCGTGGGAGCGCTTTCTGTTGTTTCAGAACGGCTGGACGGTTTCACGAAACACCACCAGGAACTTCTTGACCGGGTGGCCCAGCAGATCACGGGCACGTTCGTAAACTCTAATCTCCACGCGATCACCGCGAGGGAGAGCGCAGAACGCAGGGCACTTGCGGAAATAGGCCGGCTCGTTAGTTCATCTCTTGACGTCCAGGAGATGTTTGAAGCGATCACAGAGCCGGTCGGCGAGCTGATCCCATATGACCGGCTCGCAATCACCACCTGGGACGCCGTAACGGAGTCATGGACGACTCGATTCACGGCCGGGCTGAAAGTCGACGGATATGAGCCCGGTGATCGTCACCCGGACCGCCGATCCACTCTGCGCGCGAAATTTCAAAGCAGGCAAGCGTTTGTCGTTAATGGGGATGAATCCTGGGATGGATCCGCCTCGGTTGACCTGTCGAGGTCGTACGGGCTGAATTCAGCGATTCAGACATCACTTTTGGTGAACGGCGAGTTGATCGGCGCGCTGGGCATACGATCCAAGGCGAAGACCCTCTACGGGCAGAAACATTTGGAGTTGGCCCGTCGGATCGGGAACCAGATCGCAGGTAGTGTTGCCAACGCCGAACTCCACGCCATCACTGCAAGAGAGGCCGAGGAACGGCAGGTCCTTGCCGAGATCGGTCAGCTGGTTGGGTCTTCCCTGGACATCGAGGAAATATTCGAGGCGATCGCGGAACCATTCAAGAGGCTCATCCCATGTGATCGATTCTCTGTATCGACTTACGACCCGGCAACCGGCACGTGGACCCCGCGATACGTAAACGGGCCATTTGTCGAAGGCTACAGCGTCGGCGATGCACATCCTGACGACTCCGCCTTCAGTCAGCGGGTTGCGTTGGCGCAGGCGCCAGTGATCGCATCCGCGAGCCAGGAGCGGAGTGGAGTGCCCATTCTGGACGATTTCCAGTCGGCAGGGCTTCATTCTGCGCTTCTGGTTCCGCTCGTCGTCAACGGTGAAGTGATCGGTGCGATTTCGGCGAGGTCGGCCGAGCCAGATGCCTACACCGAGAGGCACGCGGAACTTTCGGGGCGGATTGGACTGCAGATCGCCGGGAGCGTGGCGAACTCGGAGCTTCACAGAGCGCTGTCAGATAACGAGGCGCGCACCCGGGCCGTCGTCGAGACTGCGGCGGTCGGCATAGTGACGGCCGACGGGGACCTTGAAATCCAGTCCGTTAACGACGCGGTGCTCAAGATCTTCGGCTACACGAGGAGGGAGTTGCTCGGCCGTCCCGTTTCATCCCTCGCAGCGGAGCCTTACCGGAGTGAGCATGACGGGTACGTGGCCCAATACGAGGCGACGGGTATCCCGCATATCATCGGGAATATGCGTGAAGCTGAAGCGATGAGGAAGGACGGGACACAATTCCCGATCGAGCTCGAGATCTCAAAGACCGAGTTGGATGGGGGGGCAATGTACACCGGGATCATCAGGGACATTACGGATCGGAAAATCGCCGAGGATGAGTTGGCCACCCTGAACACCAACCTGGAGCAACGCGTGCTTGAGCGGACGGCACAGCTCCAGGAGACAAACTCCGAGTTAGAGGCTTTTTCATATACCGTTTCGCACGACCTGCGCGGCCCGCTGGCGATGTCCGCCCGCCTTGCGGCCCGGTTGCTTGAGTTGGACCATGATGTACTTCCCGAACCTTCAAGACAGTACGTGGAACTGATCGCTCGCTCATCTCAAGAAAGCTCAGAGCTTGTGACAGATCTCTTGAACTTTGCCCGTCTCGGCCACCAGGCCCTGACGATCGAGAGGGTAGATCCCGGAGAGATAGCGGCCGCAGTGCAGGCGACGTTTAATGAATCGAATCCCGGCGTCCGGTGGACACTCAAAACGATGCCGGAATGCGATGCGGATGAAAGCCTGTTGCGCCTGGTGTTTGTGAACCTGTTGAGCAACGCGTACAAGTTCTCGACTTATCAGCCCGATCCATTTATCGAGGCCGGGGCGATCGAGGCGGATGGCGGATACGCTTATTACGTACGTGACAACGGTGTCGGCTTTGACGCGTCCCAGTATGCCCGGATGTTCAACGTATTCGAGCGCTTGCATCGGCCCGAAGACTTCCCCGGCACCGGCGCCGGCCTGGCGATTGTTCGCCGGATTGTCGAGAGGCACGGCGGGCAAGTCTGGGCGGAGTCCGAAGTCGGCAAAGGCGCTACGTTCTTTTTTACGCTATCGCCGATCACGGAATAAGGGCGGCAAGAAAACCGCGGCCCGGAGCAAGCTTTGGCGGTCAACCAGATCCGGGCGCGAGCGCGCCGCGTTAACGCGGCCTACCAGACGGTGGAGACGTATACGGAGTGCTGGTAGTTCCGGTCGTACTGCCGCTGGCCCGTTACCTGTTTCTCGGGTTGAGAGCCGCGAGTCAAAACACCGCGTTCCGGTTGCCTCAAACACATCACCCCGATCGCCACAAGAGAGCGCCTGGAAGTTGGAAAGAGTTGCCTGGCGTTTACGTCACCGCGACGAATTGCTCCGACGGCGTTCACCGTTCCGAACGATACGAGGATTACGAGCCCGCCTGCGATAGCGTCCAGGAAGTAGTGGTTGCCGGTAACGACGATGGTGAACAGCATCATCGATGGATAGACGAACGCGACAATCCGCAAGAAGCGATTACCTGAGCGGAAGAATATCGTCGCAAACAGGACACTCCAGCCGAAATGCAGGCTGGGCATCGCGGCGAACGCGTTATAGAAGCTGGCGCCTTCGGCTCCGGAGTAGATCGAGGGGCCGAATATGGCCATCGTGTCAACGAATTCTCTGGTGAGCATCCGGGGCGGGGCCAGCGGAAATATGGCGAAAGCCGCCAATGCGAAAACGAAGGAGAGCAGGACGACGTTACGGTAGTGCCGATAACGACGCCTGGACTTCATGTACAGGATGACTGAAGCCGTCAGGATGATCGGGTAGAAGGTGAGGATGTAGGCCCAGTTAAAAAAGACGACGAGGAAGTCGGACGTATTGATCGCCCAACTCTGAAGGGCTGGTTCCCAGAAGAAACCGAGGTCCTTTTCCAGATTCACCACGCGCTCGGCGTGGAGGAACGCGACACCCTGGATATCGGCGGCGATTAACTGCCGGATGAGCATGTAAAGAAAGTAAGCCCCACCGACCAGGGCAAACTCTCTGACGTGAGCCGCGCCACGCCATGCCCTCACGCGGCTGCCTATACCGGCAGGCCGGGCGGTATGGCCAGGTCTTTGCAGTACTTCCATTTGGTTCGCGCCCGCGAGGACCATTCAGATACCCGCACGTGTCCAATCGTCGGAATTCGGACACCATCATCGGCAGCTTACCACTTTCAACGTGCAAAGCACGATGAGATTGGGTCGAGGTTCGCACGGGTATGTGGCTACTTAGCCGCATTTAGCTTCGTTCTGAGCGGAGTCGCTAGGAATACGCGGTGATAACCCGGCGAGCTCTTGCTATTACCCCTGTCGCAGTCGAGGCCGGGATTGCCAGGCGGATTGAAGGGCCGTCGTTCCCTTTCGCCACCCACGTACTGCCAGTGTCCAGCCTGCGTCTCGATGAGCCGACTGGCTCACACATTTGAGCCTAAAGGCGCGGGCGAATGAGCCGTCCGGCCCGGCGCGCCGGGGTTCCCTCCATTAACTATGGGGGTACACACACAGATGGATCTGGGTATGGTCACCAATCGAGTGTCTGAGCCCGCTTCCCATGGGTAGAACCGACGGACAGACAAGGTTTCTGCCACCAGCACGGGGTAAAACAGGGTGAACATCAAAATTTCAGCGGTTAGTCACAGAAAAGCTCTCGTACTTGCCCTCATCGGCATTGTCGGTGGGCTTGCGATATCGGTTGCGTCGTTCGCCGCAACGTCTTCGTCAGCAACGCTGTCGATCGCAGCGTCATCCGGCCTGTCCGGCGAGTTCGGGTTCGTCGTGGCCCAGGGGACGCCCGCAACGACGACGTTCTCCTCGGACGCCACGGACACGGTGATCGTCGGTTCAGCCACCGGCTTCGCAGTCGGTGACCACATCCTGATCGACGAGGACTCGGACGGCGTCGGCGGCGGAACATCCTCCTTCCACACCGTCACGGCCGTGAACGGCACCACCCTTACCGTGGCGCCGGAGATCTCCAACACGTACACGACCTCGGCCAGCGTCTCAGAACCGTCCCAGTACGCCGCCGTCCACTCATGGACCCCGGCGCTCAACTCGGCGACCTCCGTGACCTCGGGCAACCACTTCATCGTCAACCTCAAGGGCCTGACGACATCGGATGATGCCTTCGTGGAGATGATCACGACCAACCCGAACGAGCTGGTCAAGAACTACACCTACCTGAACCGCACTATCGGCGTCTACGTGCTCTGCACGGACTCCTCCACGTGCTCCACCGGCACGCCATACAAGGCGTCGACCGCTTCCGGTTCATTCGGTGAGGCGCTGGACAGCACCGGTACCGACATCAACGCCACGGCCGACATCCTGACCCTGCAGAACGCACGTCAGCAGGTCGTCCTCAAGGGCGGGTACGTTTACGCACTGACTGTCGAGGGCGGGGCGCTCTTCACCATCGACACCTCCGAGACCACCGGTGACTCCCTGTCGCCGATCGACCAGGTAGGCATCACAGCCCGGTAAGCGGTAAAGCGATACGGCTTTAACGGCCAGGAAACCGAATCAGGGCAGGCGCCCGGTGTTCGCACATTGTTGCGAACACCGGGCGTAGCTTTTTTTGGCGCAATCTGTTCCCAAAGATTCATTCTCGTGCGTATCCGGATTGAACACCGGCGGGAGGCCAGCAGGACATTTCAGGGCGTTCGAATAACAGAGGTGTGACGGCTCGCTAACCGCCACACGTTTCGATCATATCGAGGTTGGGTCGTCGATCATGCAGTGGGTGACCCACCGACCTCGCGAACGGCGCAACGCAGAGGTCTTTACATCGAAGGATCAACGCCGTTGGAGGCACCGACATCCGACGTAGTACTTGCCGTCGGGACCTTGCCCGCCGGGCACCGCCATTGCAGGACCTTCGTTGGGTATGTGGTAGATTGCGGCGCGTTCGGACGCGTAATCATAAGAAGGTGACGCATGGCACGGATTCTGATGGGTTTTGTGGTCGCGTTAATGGTCGCGACCTGGTTCTGGATTCCAATGTCTAACCTGTTCGCCGGGAGATTTGGATCGGCCGAATTCTTCATGTCCGGGATGCGGTTGGAAGTCTACGAGGGACATCAGACCATTGGATGGTTCGATTCGCGATTGAACTCAAATACGATGCTGGGCCTTCCTTTCCTCCAGGCTGGGGCGATTATTTTCTGGCTTTCAGTTGTAGTGGCCTCTATCGGCATAATCCCATTTTCAAGTGGCCGATGGATGATGGGTCTTTCGGTTCCTTTCATTCTCGCGGCATTGATCTCCCACCTTATTGGCTATCAAGAAACCGCGTCGCTCTACGACTCCTCCCTGGGCTTAGGTTTATTCTTTCTTTTGATAGCCGCGGGGCTCGCATTATTCGCCACGATACTTGGCTACAATGACAGTTCTTCCCGGATTGAAACATCACCCAGCCAGAAAAATGTTTCTGACCATTCTCATCGAGGGGATGATCGCCCACCTGAAAGATCATGGCCCAGGCCAGTACCTAACTTCGACCATTCTCATCGAGGGGATGATCGCCCACCTGAAAGATCATGGCCCAGGCCAGTACCTAACTCCGACCATCTCCAACAAGGGGATGATCGCCCACCTGAAAGATCATGGCCCAGGCCAGTACCTAATTCCGACCATCTCCAACGAGGGGATGATCGCCCACCTGAAAGCGGCCTGTGACTTCATGATTACTGTAACCACGGTTCATATGATGAAATTTCGCCGATGAATCAAGTCGGCATCACGGCCCGGTGAGCGGTAAAGCGGTACGGCTTTAACGGCCAGGAAACCGCTGCTAACTGAAATCAACGCCCGGCGCTCGCTCATAATTGCGATCTCCGGGCGTTGTCGCGTCTGTACCAGATTGCCGTCTCGGTCTGAAGCTGTGATCACTCTATAGTGTGGGTGCTGTTGAAATCGCAGGTGTCATTGATCCACCGGCCTCGGCGGAGATGGAGAAATCACTGATCGCTTCCCGGGCAGATGTTCTGGATGGAAGTTCGTGCGGGTAGTAGCACACGCATGAGTTCTCGATCCCGGGGCGGTGGCCGCATTTACTACGGCTGGGTCATAGTCGCGGTCATGGGCACGACGGGCGCCGTGAGCATGGCGATGGGCACGCTCAACTTCGGTTTGTTTATCAAGCCGATGGGCGATGAACTCGGTATCGGGCGATCCACGTTTGGATGGGCCGCGACGGCCCGCCAGGTCTCCAGCTCGGTGACGAGTCCGATCATCGGTCCGCTCATAGACCGGTACGGTGTGCGAATCATGCTGCCCATCGCTGCGTTGTTCACCGGCGGAGCGATGATCGGGCTTGCCTATGTAGAACATGCCTGGCAACTGTTGCTGTGGTTCTCGGTGATGGGGCTGGTGGGCATGAGCGGGCCGGGCGCTCTTGTAACGTCCGTGCCGGTCTTGAAGTGGTTCGTTCGGAACCGCGGCAAAGCCGTCGCGTTCATGTCGCTCGGCATCCCGGCGGGCGCGCTCCTGTTCGTGCCGCTCACACAGATACTGATCGACCAGGTTGGCTGGCGCGACGCCTGGGTCATACTGGCGATCCTCGGGATGGCGATTATCGTCCCGGTGTCCCTGATCTTTGTGCGGCGTCAGCCCGAGGACATAGGCCTGCTGCCGGACGGCGATGTTCCGGACGAGGCAACAGTTGTCACCAGCCCCAGGTGGCGGGTAGCCGAGGAAGTTTCGTTCACGTCGGGGCAGGCTGTGCGCACCGTCAACTTCTGGAGCCTCGTGGTGGTATTCAGCATGGTGATGCTCGCGATGGGCACCATCGGGGTCCACCGCATCCCGGCTTTCCTGGATAGAGGAGTGGACGCCGGGTTAGTGTCGCTGGCGACAGCGTTCGACGCCGTGATCGCCGGGGTGGCGACCTTCGCTTTCGGTTTTTCGGTTCGGAAGGTGCCGGTGCGGTTCCTCGGGTGTCTCGGCTTTCTGTTCCTCGCCGGCGCCAGCGTTATCACCATCTACGCGGACAACTCCGCCCTCGTGTTCATCTCGATGGCGATCTTCGGCGCCGGTGTTGGCGGGATGATGTTCCTGCACAGCTACATCTGGGCGGAGTATTTCGGCCGTGAGCACCTCGGCGGCATCCGGGGGCTCGTAATGCCGATAAACCTGGTCGTTGGCGGAGCGGGTGCGCCGATCGCCGGTTACGTGCATGAGTCGACCGGCTCCTACAACTCCGTGTGGTGGGTTGGAGTCGGCCTGATGATCGCCGCAGCTATCCTGGTGGGATTGACGAGGGCGCCCCGAGCCCCCGGCGGGTCTCGGCCAGACTCCTTATGACTCCCGCGTCAAACGCCCGAATCGCCCTCGGCCTGCCGCGCGGTTAGGCTTGTATCGGCGCGGCGCTCTTCCGGTCATCGTTTCTGACCATCCGGCGGCGCTCCCTGAACGCTTATGATGCAAACAGGACACACCGGCGGCGGTCGGATGGGGTTCAATCGTCCTCCGCCCGACGCGCCCGAGCGCCCGGTCAAGCGCGACACGATATGGCGCACGTTCGCCCTGTACCGGCCCTACCGCAGCCGTCTGGCCGGCGTGATCGCGTCCGTCCTGATCAACGCCGGCCTGGGGATAGTTCCACCGCTACTCGTCGCCACGATCATCGACGACGCGATACCGAACGGTGACACCGCGCAACTGTTCACGATCGCCGGGATCATGATCGGCGTAACCGTCGCCTCCGGCGGCTTCAGCCTGTTGCAGGCGCATCTGAACACGCGCGTCGGGCTGTCCGTGATGAGGGACCTGCGGGGCCGGCTCTACGGCCACCTCCAGCGACAGCCGGTGTCCTTCTTCGCCGGCACGCGCACGGGTGAGATCCAGTCACGGCTCACCAACGATGTGACGAACACCCAGCTTGTCCTCACTGACACGATCAGCACCATCGTGTCGAACGCCGCCATCGTGATCGCTTCGGTGATCGCTATGGTGGTCATCTCGTGGCAACTATCGCTCGTAGCGCTCGGCGTCACGCCGATATTCGTGTTCTTTACGGTGAAGGTCGGCCGGAGGCGTCGCCGACTCACCCGCGAGGCGCAGCAGGCCGTTGCGGAGCTAACGGCGAGCGCCGGCGAGACACTCTCGGTATCCGGCGTGATGCTCGCCAAGACCTTCGGGCGCGAGCGCGAGCAGCTTGACCGGTTTGACGCGACCAACGAGGAGTTGACCCGGGTCTCCGTGCGGCAGCAGATGACGGGCCGCGGCTTCTTCGTACTGGTGCAGACCTTCTTCGGCATGGCCCCGGCCATCGTGTGGGCCCTTGGCGGCTGGCTGCTCTTCAACGATCGGGCAGGCATTACCGTAGGTGAAATCGTCGCCTTTACCGCCATCCAGACCAGGCTGCTCTTCCCGCTTGCGGGTCTGTTGAATCGGGGGGTAGATGTCACAAGCGCCCTGGCCCTGTTTGAGCGGATTTTCGAGTACCTGGACCTTGAGCCGGAAATCAAGGACCCGCCGGACCCGGTTCCGATCGACCGCGCGACGGTCCGAGGAGAAGTGGTGTTCTCGGATGTCGGCTTCAAATACGACGCCGCGCGCGGTGTCGAGGACAGCTTCGGGCTGGAAGACGTGACTTTCACCGCCGCCGCCGGGCGTTTGACGGCGCTGGTCGGCCCCAGCGGATCCGGGAAGACCACGATGGGATACCTGATGTCTCGCCTCTATGACGTGGATGACGGAAGCGTCAACATCGACGGCATCGACCTGCGGGACATGGCTCTGCGTGACCTTTCGACGCTGGTCAGCGTGGTGAGCCAGGATCCGTTCTTGTTTCACGCCTCGATCGGCGACAACCTGCGCTATGGCGATCCGTCCGCCTCGGACGATGATCTTGCGGCGGCGGCAAAAGCGGCGCAGATTTACGACACGATCGACGGCCTGCCGGAGGGGTTCGACACGATTGTCGGCGAACGCGGCTATCGACTCTCCGGCGGCGAGCGCCAGCGCGTCGCAATCGCCCGCGCCGTGCTGGCCAATCCCAGGGTTTTGCTGCTGGACGAGGCGACGAGCAGCCTGGACACGCAGTCGGAACGCCTCGTCCAGCGGGCGCTCGGGGAGTTGATGGAAGGTCGTACCACCGTGGCCATAGCGCACCGGCTTTCGACCATCATCGCCGCCGATCAGATACTGGTCGTGCTCGATGGCCGCATCGTTGATCGCGGCTCCTTCGCCGAGCTGGTGTCGCGCTCCGGCCTGTTCCGGCAGCTCTACGAAGAGCAGTTCACGGCGATACCGACGGACCTGCCGCTGCTGGACCGAGATGCGGCGGACGCCAACGGATCGGTTCCCGGTCCGGAGCGGATATCCGAACCCGCTGACTAGGTTTCTGGTCTGGGCGAATACGGCGGCGTGCGACAATCCCGCTGACGACACACATCCGGGGGGTTGCATGCAGCGCATTGAAACCGGCGCGCTCGGCGAGGTTGCGCGTCTCTTCTTCAAGCTCGGGTTGATCGCTTTCGGCGGCCCTGCCGCGCACACCGCCATGATGCGCGAGGAAGTCGTTCGCCGCCGCAAATGGACCACCGACGACGAGTTCATGGACCTGGTTGGCGCGACGGCGGTCATCCCCGGACCCAACTCCACCGAGCTGGCGATCCACCTGTCGAACCGTCGCGCCGGATGGCGCGGTCTGCTGATCGGTGGGTCGCTGTTCATCATCCCCGCTGCGGTTTCGGTCCTGGCGATCGCATGGGGTTACGAGCGCTGGGGCACGACGCCGGAACTTGGATGGGTTTTGTACGGCGTCAAACCGGTCGCCATAGGCATCATCGCGTTCGCCCTGCTCGGTCTGCTCAAATCGGCGATACGGGGCCCTGCCACCGGCGTCGTGGGCGTGGGCGTGGCGGTCCTCTTTTTCGTCGGCGTGAATGAGCTAGTTCTTCTCGCAGCCGGTGGTCTGCTAATCGTCATCGTCCGGCGCCGCATTTTCGGCGGAGGCCGGTTCACCACGGGAGTGGTGGCTCCGCCCTTCGCTGTGCCCTTCATCACCTCGTTCCAGGTGGCGGCCACAGCCGTTTCCGAGACGATCTCCAATTACAGCGCCCTGACCCTGTTCCTAACGTTCCTGAAGATTGGCGCCATCCTGTACGGCAGCGGATACGTCCTGTTCGCCTACCTGAATGCCGACTTCGTGGAACGGCTGGGCTGGCTATCCAACCAGGAACTCCTGGACGCCGTCGCCATCGGTCAGATCACACCGGGGCCTGTGTTCACCACGGCGACATTCATCGGATACCTGACCGGCAGCTGGTACGGCGCTTTACTGGCAACGGTCGCCATCTTCCTCCCGTCATTCCTGTTCGTCGCGCTGCTCGGCAAAATCTTGCCGCTCGTGCAGCGAACGCCGTGGGCTCGCGCTGCGCTGGATGGCGTCAACGCCGCGTCCTTCGGTTTGATGGCCGCGGTCTCGATCCGACTTCTGGACTCCGCTGTTATCGATGTTTTCACGGGTTTGATGGCGGCCGTGTCGTTCCTGATCGTGTGGCGGACCGGGTTGAACCTGGCGTGGCTGGTACTTGGCGGAGCCGTTCTGGGCGTCGGCTGGAGCAACATCAACTGACGGTCACCGTCGTCGCTCGCGCCCTCCCGGCCGGAAGTATGATTGGCCCGTCGAACCCGCCCAGTTGCCAGCAGGAATGAAAGGGGTCTTGATGTCACCGGTCACGCCCGTCATGCTCGTGCGACCACCGCTCGGGATCCTGTATGACGATGGGTTCTGGGACGAGATGGCAGAAGCCGGGATCAGCGAGGTCACGATCCAGTGGCTCGCGCTGCTGGACGACCCGGCGAACCACGATTCAGACGGCTCGGCCTACCCGCAACCGGAAGACACGAACCCGCGCGGGCTCGCGGCCGTCGGCGGTGAACCGGTGAGCCGGGTGCCTGTCCCGTCGTACGCGCCGAACCCTGCGCTTTACAACGGCCTGGCGTACCAGCCGCCCGAGATGCCGGCCGCCGTCGCGGATGACAGCCGGCGGTTGAAGGATGTCATCGCTCGCGCTTCAGAACGCGGGTTTCGCATCAATCTCGTGGATGACAAGGCGTATTTTCTGAAGGGGACATTCGGCTCAGGAGGACAGGAAGCGGCGCCTTTTTGTGTAAACGACCCTGAGCTTGCCGGTTACGCCGTCGCACGAACGCGCGACACACTCGCCAACTACCCGTCGCTACACGGCATGATCCTGGACGGGCCGGACTTCAAGTGGGAGATCAAGCCCGGTCACCGGGACGATCTATTCATCGAAGAATGTGGCTGACGCAACTGCCAGCGGGTCGCGGAGCGGCTCGGAATTGATTACGAGCGCGTTATCGAAGGCCGTGACGCCTTTGGGGATCGCTTGCGATCCCTGACCCCGGAAAGCGTTGCGGACGCCGTCGCAAACAGGGGTGGCATGTTCGGAGGGTACGACCTGTGGTCGGAGCATCTTGCGGTGATGGACTGGATGCGATTCAAGCACGCCGCGGTTGAGCAGCACATCTCAGCGATCTACAACGGAATCAAGGAATATCACCCTGAGCTTTCGGTAGGCCTGTCTTCCCGCATGCCGGCGCTGGCTCCGATAACAGGCCACAACCTTCGCCGGACGCGTAACTATTCCGACTTTCAATTACCGAAGTTGTACTGGTGGCCCGGCGGCGTGGCGGGGTTCCGCGGCACGGCGATGAACTGGGTGGAGACACTGGCCGAGTGGAATTCAGGGCTGGGGATCGAGGCCGCGGCCGAGTGGTTCAGCGCCGCGTTTGATGTCCCGATATCCGACAGCTACCCGGTGCCGGAGTGGGGTTCGGAAGCCCCGGACGACTGGTTCGATTCCACGGTGGATGACCAGGTCAGGAAGATGATCGCGGCCGTTGGCAACCTGGACGACTTCGTGCCGTGGGTCGGGCTGGAGCACTTTGGGAGCACCTGGATTACGCCGTCCGAATTGCGGCGAATGCTTGAGGTGATGCAGGCGCAGAGGGTCAGGCGCTATTCCTACTTTGTCTATAACTCGCTGACGCCAGACTACTGGGACGTGATCCGGGAGTTCTCGCGGGGCTGAGCGTTGCCATTTCAAGTAGAGCGACGTACACGATCCGCTGACCGAAGGCACTTAACTGATTGATTCGTGTGTCGTCAGGGGGCATCCTCGATTGGCACGCTGTCCCGGGACAGTCCATGCGATTGACACAGGAGATGAATCGACGTGACGTTAGCGATCAGGGCGGTACGGTTCTTTCGGTTCAGATGGATACCCGTCGCGCTGGCGGCCGTGATCCTCGTGGCTTGCGGTGGGGGTTCAAGCACCGACTCTCCGTTCCCGATCGAGATCACCAGTCAGCGGGTCGCCGCTGGCGAGCAGGTGTATGCCGCCAATTGCGCCACATGCCATGGTGAGGTTTCGGGACCGCCGGCACTCCCGGGATCACCGCCGCACGGCGAAGACGGCCACACCTGGCATCATGCCGACCGCCACCTGTTCGCATGGATCCTGGACCGCCCACCGGCCGCACAGTTGATGCCGGCATTCCGGGGTACCTTGAGCGATGACGAAGTGTACGCCGTTCTCGCCTACATCAAATCAGAGTGGCCTGACGACATCCTGTCCCGCCAGAACGAGATGTCGGCGCTGGTCGAGAAGCAGATCCTCGAGGACGGGGCGGGTAGATAGCAAGATTCCCGGCGTCCGTGTATGTGACCTAGACCAGTGGCGGCTGGTTATCGGCCCAGGGGCTCGCTGCCTCGAACGCCGCCGAGGCCGCCAACACCGTTTCCTCGTCGCCCAACCCGCCGATCAGGTGCAGGCCGATCGGCAGCCCGTTGCGATCGAATCCGCAGGGCGCGGTGGCCGCGGGATGCCCGGAAATATTCACTGAATAGGTGAACGGGCTCCACGTCCAGTAGGCGCGATCCGCGTCCATGACCCGGCCGCCTATCTCCCTCGGCGGCCCGTCGTCCACTTTAAACGCCGTCGTCGCCAGTGTCGGGCTCAAGACAAGGTCGAACCGCTCGAACAGCAGCCTGAAGTAGTCCCGCTCCTTTGCCACAAACGCCATCGTCTCGTGATGGTCCACCGCGGATAGCGTTGAAGCGTATTGCATCCCCTCCCGCACATAGTCGGTCAGCAGGTCGGGGCTCTCCTCCAGCAGGTGGCCGTACCCGACCAGCGCCTTGAGATCGAAGTAGTTGCGGAACGAATACCACATCTCGTCGGGGTCGATCTCGAAATCGAACTCCTCGACGTTCGCACCCAGCGTTTCAAACGATCGCGCTGCGCGCGCCGACATTTCAGCCACGTCCGGGTCCACGGCGTTGCCACCCATGTCCGGCGTCCAGCCGATGCGTAGTCCCTCAACACCCCGCCCGAGCGCACCGAAATAGTCAGGGGCAGGGCCGTCCAGGGTTCCCGGCGCCACGTCATCGCCGGGGCCGGTGAGCACGGACATCAGGAGCGCTGAGTCACGAACGTTCCGGCTCAGAGGCCCGGTTTGCGCCAGGTTGTAGGGATGCCACGCCGCATCGCCACCACCCGAGCGTGGCACACGCCCTTCTGACCCCTTGATGCCGTACAGGCCGCAAAGCGAGCAGGGGATTCGGATCGATCCACCGCCGTCTCCGCCCTGCGCCAGCGGTGTGATCCCTGCCGCCACAGACGCCGCAGCGCCACCGCTCGATCCACCGCTCTCACGCGTCACATCCCACGGGTTCCGGCAGTCCTCGCCCAGCTTGTTGGACGTGTAGCCGAGATGCCCGAACTCGGGCGTGTTGGTCTTGCCGATAATCACGGCGCCCGCGGCCTTGATTCGCGTGACAACGATGTCGTCCCTTTCAGGGACATTGTCGGCGTACGCGGCCGAACCAAACGTTGTGCGAATTCCGGCGGTCGGCACAAGATCCTTGATCGGGAACGGCAACCCGTGGAGCGGCCCGAGTTCGTCGCCGCGCATCACCGCCGTCTCAGCGGCCCGTGCCGAATCCATCGCTTGATCGGCGACAACCGTCAGGTAGGCGTGCAGCGTGTCGTTAGTCTCGTCAATTCGACTCAGCGTCCATTCGGTCAACTCGACCGGGGACACCTCTCGGGCGGCCACCATGCGCACTAATTCATGTGCGGGCGTGAATGCGAAGGACTGTTCGTCAGACATCGGCCATGCTCCGGGGAGTGGTCACGGGAACAAATGTTGCGACGGGTAGCTTACAGGGCGATAAGCACGTGCCTGCAAGTGCCCTGTGAGATCTACGTACTGTTGATGAACAGGAACACGGCCTCATGCATGGACCACGCGCGGTCGTAGCGTTTGCATTACCCTTGCGCCGCGCCGCCAATCATCAAGACATGCCCGTCCACAACGTGACAGGAAATCCGCCGTGAAGATCACTTCCGTAGAAGCCGTCCCAATCGAGTCCGGGCCGCTCCTGGTCCGCGTACGTACCGACGAGGGTATTGAGGGCATCGGGGAGGCGCAGGCTCGTTACTGGCGCTCCATGAAGCCCTTTATCGAAGAGGACCTCGGCGGCATCGTTATCGGCATGGACCCGCGCGACACTCAGCTCATCTGGGACGCCATGTTCCCGCCGACCAAGTGGATCGGTCCCGGCGGCATGCAGATGATCTGCATGGGCGCAATCGATATTGCCTGCTGGGACATCGCCGCCAAGGCCGCAGGGCAGCCGCTGTACCGCTACATGAGCGGAGCAGCCCGGACCCACCTCCCGGTCTACTGGAGCACCGGCCTGGGATGGACGGCTCGGGCCACATCTGGCAGAGAGGGCAATCCCGGAACACCCGAAGCTCTTGTCGAACGCATGCGTGAAGGTCGAGACGCCGGTTTCACCGCCTTCAAGCTACGGCTTGAGTGGATGCACCAGCGGCAGGACGTGGACCCGGGAGGCGATATCGCCCGATTCAAAGCCTGCAAGGAGTTCCTGGGCGACGACTGCCGGTTGAGCATCGATATCAACAACGGCTACTCGGTCTCGACCGCCATCGAGCAGGGCTTGAAGTTCCAGGACATGGGCGCCGCCCATTACGAGGAACCCGTGGCGCAGTACGACTACGCCGGGCTCAAGCAGATCGTGGACGCGCTGGACATGCCGGTGACCTCCGGAGAACTGGAACACACACTCTGGAACATCAGGGACCTGATCGAGATAGGCGACCCGGACATCCTCCAGCCGGATCTGCTGTTTGTCGGCGGTATCACGCCTTTGAGAAAGATCTTCACGCTGTGCGAGGCGTTCAACAAGCCGGTCCTCCCGCACGGCCCGGGCGCCGGTATCCAGAACGCCGTCAGTCTTCACGTCTACTCGACGCAGGTGAACGCCACGCTGCCGCACGAGTACAGCTGGGAGTTCAACGGCGGTCTGGAGAACGCGACAAGGATCTTTGAGCAGGCGATCGTCCCGGAAGACGGCTTTGCCGACCTGCCGGATCGCCCGGGACACGGTCTCGTGATCGTAGACGAGGCGGTCGAAGCGTACCGGATGGACAGGTAGCGGGCGATCACCCGCTGTATTTCACTGGCACTTCACCCCTTCCAGAAAGAGTTCATCTCTCATGAAGATCGCATCAGTAACGGCCACACCGATCAGGTTCAGCGCTGACAACGTCTCAAGCTCTTCCGTCCCCCTGATAATCCGCGTCCAGACCGACGAAGGGATCGAAGGGATCGGCGAGTGCAGCGGCCGCTACTGGCAGTCGCTCAAACCTTTCATCGAGGACATCGCCGGGCCGATGATCGTGGGGATGGACCCGCGTGACACACAGGCCGCCTGGGACGCCGTCTGGACCGAGACAAAGTCCCTCGGCCCGGGCGGACTGCAGAGCACGGGCATGGGCGCTATCGATGTCGCCCTTTGGGACATCGCAGGCAAGGCAGCGAAGCTACCTCTCTACAAGCTGCTTGGCGGTGCGGCTCGCACCCACATTCCCGTCTACTGGAGCTCGGGGCTTGGCTGGCAGAAGACGCCCGAGCAGATGCTGGATCGCGTCAAGGAGGGCTGGGACCTCGGGTACCGCGCCTTCAAAATCCGCATGGACTGGTACAACAACCGGCTCGATTCAGACCCCGCAAAGGACCTGCGATTGTTCGACGCCTGCCGGGACTTCCTCCCGGACGACGCAGCGCTCAGCTTCGACGCCAACAACGGCTATACCGTGTCCACTGCCATCCAGCAGGGTCGATACATGGAGAGGCAGGGGCTGGCACACTTCGAGGAGCCGCTGCCGCAGTACGACTACCTGGGTTTGAAGCAGGTGGTTGAGGCGCTCAGTGTGCCGGTCTCGTCCGGCGAGAACGAGCGCTCGCTTTACAACTTCCGGGACATGATCCTGATCGGCGACCCCGATATCGTGCAGCCGGACATCGCAATGGCGGGCGGCATAACCGGCCTGCGCAAAGTGTTCACGCTGTGCGAGGTGTACAACAAGCCGATGATGCCGCACTGCCCCTCTGCGGGAATCTCAAGCGCCGCCAGCCTGAATCTCTACGCCACCTACCAGCACGCCGTCAGGCCGCACGAGTATTCGTACGAGTTCAGCGGCTCGCTCGACGCCGTAGCTGGCCTGTTCCAGGAGCCGATCACCCCTGAAAACGGATTCGTAGACCTGCCGGACCGGCCAGGCCACGGCCTGGTGCTGGATGAAGACGCATTCAAGGCAGCGAAGGCGGCGTTCTGACCAATCCCCGGCAGCCCTCTTTATTCCCTCTCCCGGCGGGAGAGGATCAAGGTGAGGAAGAAGTCTCGAAACGGCACACGCCTGGTAAGGCGCCAAATACACCGTCAGTCCAGACCCAACAGACAGGAACAAACTTGAAGATCACAGACGTCAAAACCTACGTGCTCAACACGACCAGCGTCTTCGTCCGCATCTACACGGACGAGGGCATCGAGGGCGTCGGTGAGTGCAGCCCGGTAGTTCAGTCAGACGTGACCGCGGTGTACGTGCAGAAGGCCCTCAAGCCGAAGCTGATCGGCAAGGACCCGCGTGACACCGACCGCCTCTGGGACGACATGTTCTTCGGCACGTTCAAGATCGGCGGCATGGGAGCGGGCCCGAACGCCATATCGGGGGTCGACATCGCCCTGTGGGACATCAAGGCCAAGGCCGCCAACATGCCGCTTTACCAGCTCATGGGCGGGGCGACGAAAAAGACCTTCAAGATGTACAAGAGCATCGGCGGCGGCTCCCGCGACACGGCGGAAGAGATGCGCCAGAAGGTCGAGGATGGATACAACCAGGGCTTCCGGGCGTTCAAGATCCGGATGGACTGGCAGTATCAGCAGGACAAGCGTCTCGAGGGCGACCTGGAGATGTTCAGGGTCTGCCGGGAGTGGTTGCCGGACGACATCCCGCTCAGCTTTGACGTCAACAACGGCTACTCGGTGAGCGCCGCTATCTCGCAGGGACGGGAGTTCGAGAAGCTCGGTATCTACCATTACGAAGAGCCGGTGCTGCCCTACAACTACAAGGGCATACGTGAAGTGGCGGAGGCGCTGGACGTGCCGGTCTCTGCGGGCGAGCAGGAGTACACGCGATGGCAGTTCCGTGACCTGATCGAGGTCGCACGGCCAGACCTGCTCCAACCGGACGTGACCAAGTGCTGCGGTATCACGGAGATCATCCGCATCGGAGCGATGGCGGAAGTGGCTGATATGCAGATCATCCCCCACATGACGCAGCCTTCTATCGGCAACGCTGCCTCTCTTGCCTTCTGCTCCACGCTCCGGCACCCCGAGCGGCCACACGAGTACACCGGCCCGAGGCCTGACCTTGAGGCTCTCTTCCAGGACCCGATCAAGTTTGATGGCGCAACCGGAACGATCACCCTCAAGGACGATCCCGGGCACGGGCTGGTGATCGACGAAGACGCGTTCAAGGCCGCCATCGTGACGGCGTACGAGTAGGGGTCGACAAGCGTGCCTGAATCCGGCTCCAGCCCCGGCCAGAATCCGGGCTCCAGCAAAGGGTTCTTCAACGTCATGCGGGTTGCCAGGGCGGCGCGTTACACGGCGCGCGGTTTTCGGCACGCGCTCGGTAACGACACCTCGTTCCGACAAGAGTTTGTGGGCGCGCTCATCCTCGCCCCGATCGCCATCCGGCTGGGGGACAACGGCGTCGAGCGAGCGTTGCTGATACTGCCCTTGATGCTGGTGTTGCTGGTCGAGCTGTTGAACGGAGCCGTGGAGACGGTCGTAGACCGCATCGGGACCGAGCACAACGAGCTATCAGGACGGGCGAAAGACCTGGCGTCGGCGGCGGTCTTCATAGCGCTGGTGAGCGTGCCGGTTGTATGGGCGCTGGTGCTGCTGGGCTAGAGGGTGTGTACACACATCGCCACCCACCTCCAGACCTCCTCCCTCCCGGGGAGGAGGCTATCTGGTCCCCGCCGGGATCACCCTACTCGAACACCGTTCTGTCGGTGGTGTTCTTCTCAATGAACGCCCAGTCGATCTCTACGCCGATGCCCGGCTTCTCCGGGGGCTGGACGTTGCCGTCGCTATCAATCGCATCGATCTCGTCCGAGTAGCCATCCAGGTAGATCGGAGGCGCCGCCCGACCCATTTTCGGGTGAATCAGCCCCAGCTCGTAGTAGTTGGTGTTCCTGATGGCCGCCATCACGTGCCGCCGTTCCGGACCGGGGCCGTGCAACTCGGCGTCGAGACCGAACCCTTCGCTGGCGTGGGCGATCTTCATGACGCCTGTGATTCCGCCGTCATAGTCGTTGTCGATACGCACGAAATCGGTCCCGTCCGCCACGATGAAGTCGACGTGCTGCTCAAGACCGCGAATGTGCTCCGTTTGGAGGATGGGCGTACGGATCATCTGGCGCAGTTTCCGGTGCCCGAATGCGGACACGCCGCCATCCCGGTAAGGGTCTTCCAGCCAGAGATACCCGAGATCGTCACAGGCCCGGCCGATTTTGTAGGCGTCTGCGAAGGTCATGAAGGTGCTCGCCGGGTCCAGCATCAGGTCCATCTTCCCGCCCACCCGGTTCGCAACGGCGGTGAGCATGTCGATGTGCTTCTTCATCGGCGCCTCTCGCCACGTGTGGATCTTGTACGCGGGATATCCAAGTTCGAGGCACTGTTCAGCGAAATCTGCGTACGCCTCGGGGGTCGACAGCCCGTCCGGGTGGTCGTCTCCGGGCGTGGTTGATGCGTAGGTCGGGAGGTCTTTCCTGAACTCGCCCAGCAGTTCGTAGATCGGTGCGTCGTAGTACTGGCCGGCGATGTCCCAGAGGGCCATGTCGATCTGGGACAGGCCCATGCGAGCGTGCTGCTTGAGCGCCTGTTTCGCCGTCGTGTAGAACGCCTCACGCGCCAGGGCGTTCTTGCCAATGAGCGCGTATGCGACCTGCGGAATGCCGGCGTATTCGGTGGCATTCCCGCCAACGTATCCGCCGACGATTCCGGAGTCCGTGTAGACGCGGAGTGCCCGGGCGCTGAGCGTCGCAGTGGCGCCTGGCGAGTACAGCATGGCCCGCGTCTTCTCGTGCGGGGCGACGTCGGGACGCGTGTAGCTGAACTCAAGTAGCTCGATGCTCGTGACGATAGGTGCTGCCATGTGGCGCTTTCCGATCCGGGCGAGGTGTTCGATTGCTTTCAACGCCACACGATATTCGTCACGTATAGCGCGCACGCAGTATGCCCGGTCAGATACGGTCCTGCAGCCTGGATCTCAGCGCAGCGGATAGACGGCGAAGTCTGTGTATGCGCTCCGGCTCCCGTCCATCAGATCGGAACCGAGCAGCCCTGACATAACCCGGATGTCACCCGGATCACGTACCGCCGGTGCGCCCAGGTCCAGCTCGGCCAGGAATTCGCCGTTCAGGAACAACTGGCCTTTTGAGCCGTCGAAAACGATCGTCAAGGTGTTATTTCCGCCCGCTGTGCGATCAAACGACACGGCGCCTCCGGCCATGTCCACTTCCGAACTCAACGATCCCGATCGAACAAAATGTCCCCAGGTGCCGTCCCCTTTGATGTAGACGGCGTGGAACACTTCCTCCTCGGATTGCCGGAAGGTCAGGCCCTGGCTCCATCTGCCACCTGAAACACCCGGGGTTATGAAGTCAACATGGACGATCCCACGGTCAAGGCTCAGTCCGGTCGAGAGGTCTGGAATCTGGTTCAGACGGGGGTCCAGCCTGAGACTCCCTTCGTGCGGCCCGAACAGGGGGAGTAGACCCGAGGTGTCCGGCGGCACGGGCGGCGGGACCGGCGTCGGTGAAGGGGGAACCGGCGTCGGTGTCGGCGCGGCGGCGTCACCGCGCAAAGACGAGGCCACGAGCGCGACCCACTCGGTGGTCGAGAAGGTGTTCTCCATCCCGTCGAAACTCACGTTGTTGCGGAACTGGTAGGCGACGGGGCCTACACCTGCGCGGTAGTACTCGTGTTCTGTATAGGAGAACGTATCTTCGTTCGGGCAGATCCGCTCCCCGGCGATGATCTCGCACTGGCTCTGGCTAGCCGATCTGCCGACGTACTGCCACGCGCCCGATGCGACTCCTGGCCAGTCGGCGATATCGAGACCGCTGGACAGGCTGCTGGTCCCGGCGGATACCAGTTCCTTTTCGTTGAAGCGGGTCGTGAAATAGCCGCTGCCGGCCCATTTTCCGGTCCCGGCATCGAACAGCGTGGTTAGCCGGTTGCCGTCGGACACCACGAGCCGGTCGCCGTCCACGCCGAGATAGTCCCAGCGGGGCGCAAATTCGCGGTTCTCGCCCGTGATATCCACCGCCGACTTGCCTGTTATCTGTAACGCGTAGACCGGCACGCCTTCGATTTCACGTCCCTGGCCGAGGGTCACCTGGAATACGCCGTCGTCTTTGTCGGAACTGCACGAGAACCGGATGCAAGCACCATCCACGTAGCTCCATCGGTACTCCCAGAATTCGCCCTCCGACAGGTCCAGAGAGTAGCCGGAGAACTCGGGTTGTGGTGTCGGGCTCTCGGTGGTGGCTGGGGTCGAATCGTCCGGATCATCTGATACCGGGCCACTCGAATCCTCGGAACGCGTTCCGGATTCCCGGGAGGTTCCGGTGTCGGAACTGTTCGACGAGTCGGACGGCCCATCTGTTCCGCTTGAACATGCCACACTTACGAGCGCGACGGCAGCGGTCGCCAATAACAGGATGCAAGTGCGGGTGAACATATCTCTGTCTCCTGCGCCGAAACTGAATCTGGACAGTCCGACAACGATAATGTTGCTCCTCCTGCGCCTCTATGCGCATAGGAGCGAGCACAGGGGATTGCTGCCGAATCCGCGCCCGGGGAATCCTTCCCCCGGGCCCGGCAATCCCAACAGTCACATAAATCGAGGACATCTTTTTGACCCACGAAACCGCATTCAGCATTGCAGTATTGCCGGGCGATGGCATCGGCATCGAAGTTATCGACGCCGCTATCGAGGTGTTGAACGCCGCCCGGGGGAAGGCCGGTGGATTCCGCCTTAACCTGGAGTCGCTGCCGGCGGGCGCGGGCGAGTACGTGGCAAACGGGGTAGCGCTTCCTGACGACACGCTCAAGGCGGCCGAGGAGTCCGACGCCATCCTGCTCGGGGCGATGGGGCTGCCGTCTGTGCGCTATCCAGACGGCACGGAGATCGCCCCGCAGCTTGATCTACGCTTCCATTTCAACCTGTACGCCGGTGTCCGCCCGTCGATGACCTTCGCCAACGGACCCAGCGCGCTTGCGGACTCCCGTGGCGGCGATATCGACTTCGTGCTGATACGGGAGAGCACCGAGGGCCTGTTCGCATCGCGAGGCAAGGGATTTGTCGAGGACGACCGAGAGGCGCGGGACACGCTGGTGATAACGCGTGCGACGTCCGAAAGGCTGTTTGATTTCGCCTTCGACCTTGCCCGGCAACGCAAGTCGCAAGGACACCCCGGGCACGTGACGCTGGTCGACAAGGCGAACGTGTTCACGTCTTTCGCATTTTTCCGTGAGATCTTCGACGAGCGAGCTTCCAACTACCCTGATATCGGATCCGATCGCCTGTACGTGGACGCAACGGCGCTGGATATGGTGCGCCGGCCCTGGGAGTTCGATGTGCTGGTGACCGAGAACATGTTCGGGGACATCCTGTCTGACCTCGCCGCCGGGCTGGTGGGCGGCATGGGATTTGCTCCCTCAGCCGATATCGGCGACAACAACGCCGTGTTCCAACCAGCACACGGCACCGCTCCAGACATCATGGGGACCGGGAAGGCAAACCCGGTGGCGTGCATCCTCTCGGCGGCGATGATGCTGGACTGGCTGGGAGCCAGGCATGACGCCCCCGGCTGCCTGCGGGGGGCACAACTGATGAAGGACGCCGTGGCGACCACTATCTCTAGGAAGGACATCCGAACGGCAGACGTGGGTGGCCCACATAGCACGGCGGATGTGGTTCGGGCGGTCGTTGAGGCTATCCAGGAGGCGTAGTGGTCTCTTCATCCACCAGCCCGTGCCGCGTCGCAAACGACGCTGCCTCGCTGCGCCGGGACATGTCCAGCTTTTCAAGGATCCGGCTGACGTGGTTGCGGACCGTGTTCGGGCTGATGACCAGCGCCTCGGCTATCTGCTGATTGGTGAGTCCGCGGGCCACCAGGCCGAGAACCTCCCGTTCCCGCTCGGAGAGCAGGGCTACTTCACGATCCTCTTCTTTTGCGGAAAGCTCCCTGAGACGGGTGATGATCGGCGTGGTCACGCCCGGGTCGAGCAGGGACTCGCCGAGGCTGGCTCGCCGAATGGCGTCGAGCAACTCGACCCTGCCGGTGTTTTTGAGGAGGTACCCGCAGGCGCCGGCCATGATGGACGCCATCACCGCGTCTTCGTCCGTGTAGGAGGTAAGCATCACGACCCGGCTGTCCGGCAGTGCTTCCCGTATGGCGCGGCAGGCCTCGATCCCATCCATATCCGGCATGCGCACATCCATCAGAACGACGTCCGGTCGCAAGACCCCGGCTTCGGACACACCTGTTGCGCCATCGCCCGCATCGCCGACCACGCTGATGTCAGGCACGCCATCAAGGGCGGACCTCAGACCGAGGCGGACGACTTCATGGTCGTCGACTATCAGGACCTTGATCGGTTCCAACTCATGCCCCCTTCAGCGGCAGCGAGAAAGCCACCGCCGTGCCATATCCGGGCGCGCTCGTAACGCTGAACGTTCCGCCCAGCTCGACCGTGCGCTCTTCCAGGTTATGCAACCCGAGGCCGTCCGGCGCAATCGACGGATCAAATCCCGTCCCGTCATCGATCACTGCAACCCGCAACGAGTCCGATCCGTACACGACATCGATATCGACGCGGCGCGCCCGCGCGTGCTTGAGCACGTTGGCGAGCGACTCCTGGAGTATCCGATACAACGCGCTCGTCATCTCGACGGCGGATTCGGGCGGGGCGCCGTTTTTCGTGATCCGCACCGGGATGCGGGTCACCGTTTCGAACTCACGCGCCTGGTTCTCGATCACTTCGTCCACGTGATCCCCACCGGTGAGAACCGGTTCGAGGTTGTGCATGTACTGGCGCGTCTCCAGCAAGGTCTTCTTCGCCAGCGGAACCATCGTGTTGAGTCTCTCGCTGAGCAGCCCCGGTGACTGGCTCGCCAGGTCCGCCGCGGTCTCCAGGTTCAGGTTCAGCGCGTACATCGATTGTGCTATGCCGTCGTGAATTTCGCGTGCCACTCTGTGGCGGGTTTCGAGTGCTTCGATTTCTGATCTCTGAGCCTGCTGCTGAAGTTCAAGGTTCCGCTGTGCTTGCTCTCGCTCCGATTCGACGGCCGCACGCCTGAGCTCGCGCTCGGTCCTCGTGATCAGGTTGGCCGCGGCGACGATGGCGTACATGATCATCACCCGCGCTAGCAACCACTTTTCCTGGCCCTCGTCGTAGTTCAGCGTTGGCTCGATTGTGACGCTCACCAGGCTGTACGCGGCGGCCACCGCCGTCACGCCTATCAACGCGACCCGCCTCGAGGAAAAGACCAGCGCCAGCCCGATGAGCGCCGGGTAGTAGAGGACAAACAGGCGGTTCTCGAAACTGCTCGTCAGGGCGATACCGAGGGTAATCATGGTCAGATCGATCACGCTCATCGACATCGCCATGCTCGCGGCAACGGGGCGGCCGCGCCAGATGCGCCAGTGCAGGTAGGCGTTTGCCAGCGCGACGCCGCCAGCAAGGATGTCCGTGATAATGACGGGGTAGTCGAAATCGGTCCGGTAGTTGTTGATCAAGAACCATGCGATCAACAGAAACCAGCGCACCATCACGGCTATCCGTTGGGTGGAGCGGTAATCTTCGAAGTCTGCGTATGTGCCGACTGCCGTTTTCGCCACCGTTTGGGCCTTCACTGCGATGCGTCCCCCGGCTCGCTCCCGAGTTTACAGCGCGTCGAACGGTGACCCACTTTGTCGCCGCCCGGACGCGTCGCGGCGGTCCGGGCGGATCATGCCGCCTCGGACCGCTTATCGCTGAATCAATCCTGGCCGGTATCGATCGTCCGCAGGTCCGTTCGGGACTCTTTGAAACGTGCTTCTGCGGCGAGGTATCCGGGCTCGGGTTCATCCCGCTCGGCCGAAAGCATTTCGTTGTTCGCCGCCCGGATGGTTTCTTCGCTTCGAATGGCGGCGACAATCAGGTGTTCCATACGCGACGGCGCCGCGGTATCCCCTTCTCGCCATTCGTCCGTTGCCGGCCGCTGATCGATCAGCTCAAGTGCGCGTTCCAGCGAATCCAGGGCGCGCTTGTAAGTCTGTGCGCCCAGGATCTCGATGCGTGCGGCCCCAACCCCCGAGCCCACATCCGCCAGCGTCTCGCGAAGTTGCTCGTGCTCGTACATGAGGTTGCGCAGGGTATCGAGACCGCTCTGGATCACATGCGTGACTCGACCGTCCGGGGCGCTCTCCAGCGCCAGCGCATATCGATCGGCCAGCCTGAGATCTCGCGACTGGCTGCCCTGGCGGTCACTTCCGAGACGAGCGCCCAGGCTCACCATCTTGTCGATCGTCAACGCCCGATCCTGCAACCACTCGGTCGCCCGGCGCGCGCTGGTTATCGCCCGATCGAGACCCCTGATCTCGGTTCCTGTCGATCCGGAAACAAGAGCAGAGCGCGCCAGATCATGGGCCTGCTTTGAGGAATCGGACGCGCCTTCCAGCTCCCTCGTTACTGCGCCGCGGCGCAGAGATGAGACGAGCCGCCGCTCGGCCAGGACGAGGTGCTCCTTCTGTTGTTGAAGCGCCTCGGACTGCCGATTTAGCGCAGACAGCTCTTCTGCGAGATCACGTTTCAATTCGGTGGCGAACCGGTCCGAGCCGCCTGATGAGACAGCGCCCGTTTCCATTCCATCGAAACTCAGCCGTGCTTTGTCGGCGAGAGTGTTCACCCGGTCCAGTGCTGATTCAACCCCCTCCCTGGCCGCCCGCAGGCGTTCCAGGGATTGCAGGTGTGTCTCCCGCGTATCGGCGTACTGCTGCCGGGGGTCTTCGGCCGGCGCGGTCAGGGCGCCAAGTGCGCCCTTCACGCGCGCCGCCGTCCATCTGAACGCAGCCATTTTTCACCTCTTGCGGTCGCTCTTGAATTCATGCCATGTGTTCACGCCGTTACCGGCGTAACATCAACTCTCCGGTTCCGCTGCACTCGCCAGAAGTAGGTGCCCAGTCCGCCTATCGCCGCCATCACAACCACCCGTGTCAAAAGCGACTCCGTGTCTCCGGCTGACTCGATCAGCCCGGGCCTGTAGACCATGCAGGCCGCTGAGTAGGCGGCCACGGCAAGCGCAGTGAATCCCAGGGTGACCCGACGGGGCATGACGAACGCAAATGCGGCGACTACCGGGAAGTAGGTGACGTAAAACTGGCTGCCCAGCCCGCCATGCGATCCCCCGGGGCCGATCACGACGACCGCCGTAATCAACGCCAGGTCGATAACGCTGCTGATGCCGATCAGCATGGCGTTGGCCGGTTTCTGGATGAGTCTTCTGCCGTGCAGGTAGAAGTTCACGACCATCAGTCCGACTACCGGCGTGATGCCGATCGCCAGTTCCGCCGTTGTCTCGGCGGCGATCATCACGAGCGCGAGCCCTGCGAAGATCACGAACCAGCGTGCCCAGTTGATTACCTCCTGTCCGTAGAAAACGTCTTCAGCCGCTTCTTGTTTTATTCGTGTGTCCTGTGTCATGACCCGGCTCCAACCTGGCTAACCTCACGCTCGAGGTAGTCGAATGATTCTGTGATGGCCTGCTCGACCTGTTCCGCATGTACTTCTCGATCCCTGCGAGACCGTTCGAGCCGCCAGTAAACGTTTCCGCATGCCGGGACGGCGATCAGCACCAACACGTGCGTCAGGACGTCCATGCTGACGGCCGCCGTAATCGCCGTTTCAACCCGGGCGATCTGGCTGACCGATATGGCGGCGTATACCGAGGCGGTCGCGATCGTGTAGATCGTCGTCCGTCCTGTCGGGAAGGTGACCGAGATAGACAGCAGCGCCGGCAGGTAGAAGACGTACACGCTTGACGGGAAGCTGCCGCCCACCACCAGCACCACCGTTATGAACGCCAGGTCCAGTACGCTCGCCATGTAGACGATCCGTGGGTCGATGGTCCTGTTGCGTGTCACCTCGACGTGGAGGAAGAAGTTCGCCACCGCAAGGCCCAGGATCAGGACCACGGAGACCTGCAGGTCCACGAGATCGCCGGGATTCCAGAGTGCAAACCCCAGGCCCGCGACCACGAGCACCCAGCGGGCGAAGATGATCACGGGAAGCCCGTGCCTGAACTCGTCTGCGACAGGAACCCTGTCAAAGATGCCTGTGTTGCTGGTATTCATGTGATTTCTCCTTTCATTCACCCGGTCATTCGGATTTGCTGGCTGGTCGGCGGACTGGTCCGTAATGTGCTCCGGGTCGCCCGTGTCGCGACCCGGATATCCAGATAAAACCGGCGCGCCGGTTGGTTAGCTGGTTTTGCATTCGTTGATGGCCTTTATTTCCGCCCGTGCACGCCGGAACCCGGCGCCGCGGTTGGCCTTCACGTCCAGGTCATCGACGTCCATCAGCTCGGCGATCCTGGCGACTCCGAGGTGGTTCTCTTTGCGCTCTGCGGCGAAAACCTGGAGCTGCTCAAGCAGCTTCTCGTCGTCCATCCCCGCGATCACCTTCCAGATGCCCTTGCGTTCGAGCTCTTTCCGTTGTTCGAGGATGTCGATGGTTGAATCGATGACGCTGATGCGGGTGATCGTCTCCTGAAGATGGGCCTCTGCCTTTGTCTTGCGCTTCATGGCGCGGTCCATCTTGTAAGCGGCGACCTCGACCTCGGCCTCGCTCGTGCGCGGTTCCGACGCCGCGTCGAGGTAACCGTCGTACTGGCTTCCTGCGGCCTTGATGCGGGCCACCAGGTGGTCCTGCTCAACGTCCTGGCGGATCCGCTCTTTGCGCAGGTCCTTGATCTTCAGGTCCCCGATCCCCTTTGCGTTTCCAAACCAGAGAAGTCCCATATGTGCCCTCCTGACCGCCCGGTCTGGGGTTCGAGTGTCGGGCGACCCGTGCCGCCGGCATGTCCCCTGGAACGTCCGGGCGATGCACCGACACGATCCCCCGCGAGCACATACGCGCACACGTTCCGGATGGACTATTCGCGAATAGTGCGGGGACTGTTTTTCGCTGGTATGGATGTAGTGGGGAGGGGCGCGAGCGGAGTTACGGCAGCGTCCTGGCGCTCTCGAAGGGCCGGGTGGTACGGGAACGCGTCGGGTGGAGTAACTTCTCCCTCACCTCAACCCTCTCCCGCCGGGAGAAGGGGCAGCTTTTGCGCCACCCACCCTCGGGCTCTCGAAGGGTGCGTCCAGCGGCGACGTGACGCGCTCGCACTGTCATTCCGGAACCGGCACGCGAAGAATCTCCCGGCCAGTATTCCGGCGCATCCCGATTGCATGAACACGCCAATCGATGGGACATTCGGGCCGATCAGCATCGACCCGGGGCGTATTGCCATGCGCCCCTGCAACTCAATCCCACCCTGAGGCTCCCGAAGGGTGCGTGCAGCGGCCACCCCAACCCTCTAGCCGAACAAACCCTCGCGCTGGAACACGTTCGCCAGGATCTCTATCCCCTCGCCTATCTCTTGCGGCGAGTTGTGGCTGTAGGTCAGCCGCAGGTAGTTGGCGCGGTCTCGCTCAGCCCGGAACACCGGTCCCGGGTTGTACTTCACATCAGCCTCGACAGCCGCCGGGAGCGCAGCCATCGTGTCGGCCCCTTCCGGGAGCTCGACCCAGATCATCATCCCGCCGTCCGGCTTGCTCCACGACGTGTTCGACGGGAAGTGCTTTTCGAGCGCACCCAACATGGAGTCACGACTCGCACGGAGCGACCCCGCGACATCACTGATGTACTCCTCCCGGTTGTCGGTCAGGTACTGGTACACGGCCATCGCAGCGAGGTGGCTGGGGACGCCGCCAAAGCGGACCGTCTTCAGCGAGTCCAGGACCGGGGGTGGCACGACTCCGTAGCCGAGCCTCAGGCCGCAACCGATGAGCTTGGTGTAAGCGGAGACGTACATGACGCTGTCCTGGTCATCCATGCCAAGCATCGCCGGCGGGAGGGGGTCTCCGTCGATCCGGAAGTCCGCGTACGACTCGTTCTCGAAGATCGGGACGCCGTGTTTCTGTGCGATCTCGACCATGTGCCGCCGACGCTCCAGGCTGAGGGTGACGCCCAGCGGGTTCTGGTAGATGGAGATCGTGTAGATCAGCTTGGGTTTACTACCCTCTGCGACGGCCTCCCCGATCATGCGGTCGAGGGCGTCTGTGTTCATGCCGTTTTCGTCTGTCGGCACATGCCTCACGTCGGCGCCGCGCTCCAGCAGCATGCGCATGGTGCCCAGGTAGCTGAACTCCTCCACGAACACCACGTCGCCGGGGTCGATGAAAACGTCGAGGATTCCGCCGATCGCTCCGCCCGCGCCGCCGCTCAGGAATATGGACCCGGGGTCGATGCCAGCCGCTCCGCGCTGCCCGGCGAGTGTCCCGGCGATCAGCTCTCGCATGCCGAGGTGGCCCTGCGGCGGCGGGTACTGGGAGAGGGTCTGGCCCTCACGCCGGATGACCTTGCTGAGCGACTCGATTAGCCCCTCGGTCGGGAACACGCCCTTGTCGGCGTAGGTGACCGAGAAGACGTACTTCGTGTCAGCTTGAAGGCCTGCCGGCATGTCGACCGGCAACGGCGTCTTTGCAGAGAACAGTCCTGAATAGTCCATCAAGTGAACCCCCTCGTCCACGATCGACTCCCGGTGTTGGCGTTTGTGGCACGTGCGGATGTGCTGCACGCGTGTACGCCGGGGACGGGGACAGTGTAGGGCGGCGGCGGTCGATCGCGCGGCGTACGGTTCAGGGTGTGAGACCTGGAAACAATGATGACTGGCCGGATAAACCCAGGCCTTGTCTATGCGGTCATCATCATGCCGTCCATGATTTTGGGCGGCATCGCGCCCAAATCGTGAAACATTTTCGGTTGGATTGTTTCAATTCCCTCTTGAGGCGTCTTAACCTGCCCCCGGAAGCGGCGCCAGCGATTGTCTCGGACCTTCGACCGGTATCGGCCCGGGTCTTGCCATCCGGAGGACATGCGAAATCGCTCGGAACAGCGCCAGGATCATGCCGCGTCGGGCCGAGGTGTCATGACTCGCCGACAGGGAGATTCAAGGTGCGGTCTCGTGCCGGCTAGGCCGCCCGAGGTTGGCCAGCCGTGGATCAGGCAGGACTATGGCAATTCTTTGCCGTGCGCGTCATCCGGACGCCGCCCACAAAATTGGCAACGTCGCGCCATGTCACCTGCCTGCCGGTCCAGAACAATAGATCCGTGCGCAGGTGAAGCGCGCGGAAGGAACAAACATGGCACGGAGGATTCTCATAAACCCCTGGTCGACCGTCCGCGGTCTTCGACCTTTAGTAACCGCGTTGGTGCTCGCGGCTGCGATATCAACCATCGGGGTAACGACCATCGTTGCGGCGCCGAGTACGCGCAATCCGGATCCGGCGCACATCGTCCTCAACCATAACGGTGATATCCATGTCTTCCCTGTGGGTACGCCCGATCGAGTGGTGACGCAACCGCACGCGGACGCCCCAACCACTCGGGACGTGCGCAATGTGCAGTGGGCGGTGGACCACACGCTAGATGGCACCGTCGTCCTCAGGGAAGGTACTTTCGAGTTCGGCGACGGATCGAGTGCCGGGGATTACGTGGGCGTGTTCAACCCTGTGGTCATCAAAGGCATGAAACGGGGCGGCAACCTCCTCACCACCGTCCACGGGGGTTACTTGACGTTTAGAACCTATGAGCAGGTTCCCGTCACTATCCGAGATCTCATCATCGATGGCGCTTTGACCTCTGCAATCGTTATCGCAACCGCCGACAGCGCCACGATCAAGGGCAACGAGATAACGAATACGCTTCCCGGACCCTGGTTCACGTCCGGCCTCTGGTCATGGCCAGTCGTCGTCACCGAGTTCGGCTGGGCGCTCGAGTTCAGCAGCCAACCGGTGCCGCAATTCCCCGGACAGGCAGTCCCCGATCCGGAGTCGGATCCCGACGCGGTGCCGAACATCTGGGTCGACACCGGTGCGAACGATTACTTCACGTCGTGGTTGGAAGAGAAGCCAGAACTGGACAGGCGGGTCACCGGAAAACTCGTGGTCCAAGGCAACACAATCGACACGTTCACGGATCCTGATCTCGATCCCGCGGCCCCCCAACCGTTCAGGACACACAACGGCATAGTGGTTTTCAACGTTGCGTCAGAACTGGACGTCCGTATAACGCATAACACGGTCCGGAATGTTCCGCACGGGCCGATCTACGTTTCGGGGGTGCGGTACGGAAAGGTCGCTATCACCGACAACGTCGTCGAACAGCGCACCTATGGCTTTGTACACGAGGGCAATGCCCCACTGTGGCTGCATGGCATCCTGGCCGTGCCACAGGCGTACGGCCTCCCCGCGCCCGCGCGGATCGAGCGCAACACACTGACTGGCATCGGTGGCACCGGGATCTGGACGATGTGCCTGCACGACTCGCGCATCGTCGGGAACCAGGTCGTTATGGCAAAAAACGACACCGCGGCACCGACCTTCGCAGCCCTGGCGGAAACTCACCGTGGGATCTTCCTCGCCCACTCCAACTTCCCGTACTGGCTGTTCACTGCTGACTGCACCGGCACTGAAGGAAATAATGTGGTCCGGAAGAACCGAATCAGCGGCAACACGGACATTGGAATCTTCCTTTACGGGAGCGCCAACAACAACCGCCTGCGGGCAAATGACACAGCCGGCCTGGCCCAACCCGACGGCGACGCCCCACTTGAAGGCGACATCGTCCTCGATACCGACACGTACGACAACTTGGTCGTGGTGAAAGAAGGAACGGTGGTCGTGGATCTGAGTGATGGACAGAATGGGATCGTTGACAGATGAAGTTCAGTGACCCTGACCTATGCCCACGATCGGTGCCAGGGATTCTCTCGGATCTTCGTCCGATATCGGCGGGGACCACGATTAGCGCACCACTTCGCCACGAATTGTTTCGACCGCCGAGAAATCGCACCGGGGTGTGGGACTCAGCCCCTCTCCAGCGCGTCGATGACACCGACTTCGTTCTGTACCGGCCCACGGGAGGTGTTGATGAAGATCGCCGACTCCGACTCCCCGGAGGTTGCTAGTGTCAGGCCGGAACACTCTCTTCCGCGAAATGCGGCATCACCTCTTCGGCGAACATCCGCATGCCGTCCAGCATCTTGCCCTGGTCGAGGCCGGCTGCTCCGAAGGAGCCTCGGATTGAGTTGATGCCGAGCGACTGCCAGTGCTCGATTCGCTCTATTACGACCTCCGGCGTCCCCACCAGCGGCAGGATTCCGGCATCCTGGGCGCGCTGCGCGGCTATACCGCGGTCCCGGTCCCGGTGCTCCCAGTGCTTGTAGTCGTCGGGCGTCACCCCGTCGGCGGTTCTCGGGTTGCCGACCCGTGCGAAATCCTTCTCGATCACGTCCTCCAGCCCTGCGAGATCGCCCTCCGCCTGCTCCATAGTCGGAGCGACATAGATGTTCACCGCTACCGCCAGATCGATGTGCTCGTGCGGGTTGCCGTAATGCTCCATCCGGTCGTGCCACAGCTTGACCACGTCGGGAACCTGGCCGATAGCGGCGGTCGGTCCACCGACAATGATCGGCATGTTCTGGCTGGCTGCGAAATCGACGCTTTCGGGGCTCGTGCTGACGGCGATATGGATCGGGATGCCGCCTTCTTGCAGCGGCTTCGGGAGTACGTTGACGTCCTTCACGTCGATGAAATCGCCCTTGTACGTCAGCGGCTCGGGCTTCCAGGCCTGCTTGATGACCGACAGGTACTCACGGAACTTCGCCCGGGCCTCCCCGATATCGAGTCCGTATGCCTCGAACTCCATGCGCTGATAGCCGGCTCCCACCCCGAGCGTCAGTCGACCACCCGAGACGACGTCGACGGTCGCCGCTTCTTCGGCCACCTGGATGGGGTTGCGGAAGGGCAGCACGACGATGGCGGTGCCGATTCGTGCGTTCTTTGTGCGTGCGGCGACGTTGCCGAGCAGGGAGAAGATTCCGGAAACGAGTCCGTGACGTGAGAAGTGGTGCTCCGCGAGCCAGATCTCGTCCATCCCCATCTGGTCGCCGAGTTCGACCTTCTCCATGGAGCGCATGATGCTGTCTTCCGGGGTCACGTCCTGGTGCCACCGAATGAGCTCGAACTGGCCGAATTTCATGATGGGTTGTCCTCTTGAATCCCGTTGATCCCGTTGCGAGACACGCCGGTTTCTCGGCGCGCCCGTGGGAGTGCCCTGCCCGTTTTCCGGGGTCCGTCGTGCCGCACATCTTATTCCCGGGGGGTGGGATTTGCTCCCGGGCGCTCGACGGGCGGGTTTTCAGGATCGACGGGGACGGGGATCCTACGGGGCCACGCTCCGCCATTCGCCGCTACCCGGGACGTACTCGTAAATCGGTTTCGACCACTTGTAGATGAGCTTTGATCTCGGACTCGTTGCGGCTCCGGGACTCAGTGCTGACCGGCCTTCGGTGTTGTCCGGCGCTTCCATGCCCAGCAGGTCGAGGACCGTCGGAAGGAGATCGATGTGCTGGTATTCGGTCTCGATGACGGCCGGGGCTACTCCGGGGACCTTGATGATGAGTGGCACCTTCGCCTGGAGGTCCGTCATCCGGTCCAGCCAGGGCCGTACCCCGTGGTCCGACGTTAGGACGATGACGGCGTCGTCGTATACGCCCCTGTCTTTCAGGGTTGCGATCAACTCCCCGATCCGTTTGTCCACGAAGGCCGACTGAGCGCGGTAGTTTTCGTATGTCGCCGCGAAGCCGCCGCCCTCCTGCCACTCGATGTTTGCGTGATTCACGAGTCGCCCGGACGCGTCGTAGACGTAGGGCGGATGCGGCAGCGGTGAGTGCACGTAATACACGCCGCCTTCGATCTCCGAGGACTCCTGCGACTCCAGGTCGGCGATGAGAGACGGGATCTTCTGGGGCCGCTCGAACAGGCCCGGCTGGATCGGCATCAGGCCCCGGGCCTCAAGCTCATCAACCAGCCACTCCCCGGACGTGCCCAGTCGCCGTTCGAATACGAGCGTGGTGATGCCGGGCAGGCGATCCCACGCGTCGGTCCCGGGAACCCTGTCCCACGGGTTCTTCGACGACCCGAGGTCACACTTGCGGAACGTCTCGACGAAGCAGTCGTTGAAGAAATTCTGGTAGACCGTGATTCCCGGACCCGAATCGAGAAACCGGAGCAGGTTCCGTGACTCGAAGTCCTGGATCGGCAATCCCGTTTCTTCACGAACAGAGTACGAGGGGATCGCGCTCGTGAGCATGATCGGGATCGACTGCTCCGTGCTCTCCGAGTTCGTGGTGGCGTCCGTAAACCACAGGCCATCGCCGGCGAGGGCGCGCAGGTTCGGGAAGGTTTCGGGGTCGATCAGGTCGTTTTCGGTCATGACGTCGTAGTTCAGGCCATCGAGGATCACGAAGAATATCCCTCTAATCGACTCGTCCATCTCCGCCCTCGACGGGCCGTCTTCGACCCCTCCCGCCGAATCGGCTTCTCCGCTGGACTCGGCGAGTCCCCAGAGCGGAACCGCCGCAAGCACGGTGGCGGGCAACACCAGGTAAGCAACCCAGGTCTGGATCTCACGAAACGCCTTCCACGCAAGCCAGATCGACAGGATCACCACCGCCACAAATACGGTCGCCGAGAGCGCGATCGGCACGTCCAGCTCCCACTGGTTCACGATGAGCAGTCGCGCCTCCAGGATGAGCGAGGCCAGGACCGTCGCGAGGAGGAGCCGCCAGAAGACGGCTCTCGCCGCTTCCATGCGGGACCCAGGGGATGCGCGCCATGCCACGAGCCGGTCCACGCCAAAGACCACCGCTGTCGGGACGACCTGGAACGCAAAGACGAAGAAGACCAGGTCGAACCGGCTTATGGCGAGAAAGAGCCTGTTGGCGTCCAATAACTGGAATGCGGGCGCCGCGAGCGCAACCGTGACGACGCCCCAGCCGATGACAAGGGAGTGCCATGCTTTGACCGGAGGCGAGCCGGCCCCCGGCGTACCGCGAGCGTTCAAACTTTCGTGACCACGGAATACAGGATTCGACCGTTCGGCAACTCGGCGCGCTCGCCCACGGTGAAGTAGCGCCCGAGCGCGCTCTCGAACCCGTCCGCCGAGTACTCGCCGTGTGAACGTGATCGGCGGAGTAGCAGTCGTTGAGCCATCGGGTCGTCGCGGGGTACGAACTCGATGACCCCGGCGGGCGCGACTGACGCCAGCCACTCCAGGACCGAGTTGATCGGGACCTCTCCGCTGATGACCATGTGGTGCATCAAGGCCAGCGCCAGGAAGAAATCGGCGTTCCCCCGGTCGGCCAGGCTCTTGCGCTCGGTGTGCCCCCAGCCCTGGCCCGGGGACGGGTTCACCAGGTCCATCACCAGCGGCAGCACGTTGGACGGGCGCTGCGGATCGTCCCGCAGGCGCGAGTAGAAGGCGTCCACGACCTGCGGGTCCCTGTCGAACGCCACTACATACCCCGCATGGCGTGCGGAGATGAGGCTGTACGCCCCGGTGTTAGAACCCAGGTCCCAGACGACCCCGGGTTGCGCGCGCTTGAGAGCGCTTTCGACGAACTCCCTCTTGGCCTCCTCGGATCGCTGGTCGTAGGTGTTGTCGGACTCGTAATCGGACCAGGCGGACCGCCGGACCTTGCTGCGCTGCTTCGCCGCGCTTGAACGCAGGCCACGGATCATCCGGCGTATGGCATCCCGCTTGATGACGTGCCCCGAGACCGCGGAGGAAGCCTTCGCCGACGCCTCGAATCGTTTTGACAGCGAATCTTGAAGGACGACGTTGGTGAACACGGTTTTTGTCCACTTGCTCCGCAGCGGCAGCATGGCCCGGAGCTCGCCGGGGTCCACGCCGTCGGGCGAAGACCGAAGCAGATGCTGGAAGTTCCGGCCGACGTATCGCTCGTACAGCAACGGGTTCAGGAACAGCCTGCAGAACTGGTTGTACCCGTCCCAGGGCGGGCCTTCCTCGTAGGGTTCAAACGAGCCAACGTCTATGAATACGGGCCGGTGGCCGGTGAACTGGACGTTGTAGGGCGTCGCGTCCTTCAGGATGTAGTCGTGATCCAGGAGCCGTAACGCCAGGTCCAGCGTCAACGCACCGGCGTCCTTCAGCATCTCGAACGACCACTCGTACGGATATGAGATGAAGGGGATGCGCTCATGCCGAACGACCAGCGCCTGCTCGGGCATGGACGCGATCGAACCCGGAATATCGGCCGGTTCCAGCACTTGCGTCGAGACGACCATGCCCTGATCGACCAGGCCCTCGAAGGTGTCGCTGTGGATCAATCCCGATATATCGGCCGCGCCACGACGATTGAATACGCGGAAAACTTGCCCGTCCGCCGTGAAAATACGGTTGTCTGGATCACGAAACGAGCCGGGATCGGCGGTCGGGCGTTCAGTCAAGGCGCCGGCCTGGCTACCGGTCCTCGCTGTGACCGGCGCGACCTCGACCGGTGATGGCGGTCTTGATCCGGTACCAGAACAGCCGGACGACGACCGCTATGCCGGCGACTCCGCCGAGCAAGACCTGCAACAACATGCCGCCGGCCGTCGGATCAACGTACAACGGGATCAACTGTCGTTTCCTCACTTTGTACGGGGTGTCGGGTACGGGGTGTCCGGTATCCGAAAGATAGTGCGATCGCCGGGTGGGAATCCTGGTTCCGCCGACGGGTCCCCATTCAGAAGAACCGGCGGATAAGGGGTTGCCCCTCGTCGGAGGACGACGGCCAGGTCGTGAGCATGGCCCGCGGCCGGATGTTATCAACAAAACGGCGAATCCGTGAGATCTGACGTGCCTGCATCCCAACGGGCGACGACATGCTGGAAGAGAACGGGTCCTCGGGATGGATCGAACGCCCCCTGTTTACGGTCGACTTCCGGCCGAAACGGTTATCCTGCGGCAGAACGCCGAGGGCCGCATGGAGTCCGGGCAGGGGCCGTGTGGCGACCCTCGGAAGGCAGCTTCCATGCCTGCGAAAGCTTCATGCCCTGCTCACGAGTTCCGGCGGGGTATGTGCGAGGCTCTGCATCCTCCCGCTCTCGCCAGGCGTTGAGTTGAGCCACGGACGATAGATCGGGATGCGCCGGTCCGCGGCGAGCAAGTGGAGCCTGAGAACAGGAAAACGGCCGATGAGAGAAGCCTCCTCACAGGGGAGTCCGATTCGGGCGACGCTCGACTACTTCGCCGAGGTGCGCCGCTTCAGCAGCAACGCCCGCCTGTACCTCAGCTACTCCCTGCTGTCCGGTCTCGGCACGGGCATCTGGATCGTCATGTTCAACCTCTACCTGTTGAGGCTGGGCTACGCGACGACCTTCGTCGGCCTGTTCTGGATGGTGGACATGCTGTTCCACGGCATGTTCGCCTTCCCGGCGGGCCTCATCGGGGACAAGATCGGCCGGCGCAAGGCATTCATCCTGGGCACCGTACTCTCGATCGTCGCCCGTGGCGCATTGCTGTTCGCCCGCGACCCCGAAACGCTCCTGCTGCTGGCCGCTATCTCCGGCATGGGAGAGGGCTTTCACGCCGTGGCGGGGGCGCCGTTCATGATGGAAAACAGCGAGCCCCGGGAGCGGCCGCACCTGTTCAGCTTGAGCGCCTCTTTCGGATCGGCATCTCTCTTTGTCGGGAGTCTCTCCGGCGGATTCCTGCCGCTGATCTGGGCCGGCGTGATAAGCGTCCCGGACCTGGATCCCGCCGCAGCGCGCTGGGCTCTCGTAACAGCCCTGCCCCTGTCGCTGGCCGCTCTCATACCGCTTGGGTTGATGCGTGAACGGCCGGTCGAACTTGTGCAGAGCTTCCGGGACCTGTTCACGCTGCGCAATATCGTGAACAACGACCTTATAGTCCGATTCACGTTATGCGCCGTTTTGTCGGGCATCGCGTTCGGGATCACGGTCCGGTTCTTCAACCTGTTTTTCAACATGTCGCACGGGCTCGACGACGACCAGATAGGCGTGTACCTGGCCATCGGCTCGCTGGGCTCGGCGGTGGCGATACTGGCATCGCCCTATGCCATGCGGAAGTGGGGCATGGCGCGCGGAATCATGATCACCCAGCTAATTTCGGTCCCGTTCCTGCTCTTGATGGCGATCTTCGCCAGCCTGCCGGTAGTTGTCTTGATGTTCGTGGTCAGGAGCAGCGTTTACAGCGTGTCGATGCCGCTCCAGCAACAACTCACGATGGCGTTCGTGGAGCCGAAGGAGCGGGCGACGACGGCCGGGCTGACCCACATGGCGTTCGACGTGGGCGGAGCGGCCGGCGCGATGATCGGCGGCGGACTGATCGTAGGCGGCGAGTTCATGACGGCGTTCAGCGTCGCAGCCGCATTGCTGGCGGTCCCGGCGGTCCTGTACTACGTGTTCTTCAATGAGCTACCGGTCATGCCGCCCGTGCCACCACCGCCAGGCGAGAAATCCGCAGACCCAGGCGGCCGCGGTAACAAAGAGGGCAAATATCGGATCATCTGTCAGCCATAGAAACCGAATAGCGAAGAACAAGGCGACCGGACTGACCCACCTCAGTAAGTAGCTTTTCATTCAGTTGCCCTCGTTATCACCTGAAACATTCTCGTTGGGATTGTTCCACCTGCTCTAGATCGCCTATAGTCGCCGCAATGAAGATCACCAACGTACAACTTGAAGCACTTCAGGCCCGACTCGAAGAAGTGATCGGCCCTCGAGCTTGTTCGTTTTGCGGAACGATCGATTACACGATCAGCAACACCATTGTGCTTCAGCAGGTAACCGACGATCCCGCCATCAATAAGATCGGCGGGCCGGCGATGCCGCTCGCTATTCTGACCTGCACAAAATGCGCGCATGTTGACTATTTCAATTTGATCGTCCTAGGGCTACGGGATATTTTCGGGTTGGGCGAGAACGATGACTCAGCCTCCTAATCCCCCGCCGACAGGTGGCCCGTTACGGTTGCGGCGGCAAGGAACTCCTAGCCAACTCACACTCCGAAGGGTTGGACGGGAAATATACGTATACCAGGTCACCGAGGCGGAAATTGATGAACTCGCCGGTGCAGGGCTTTCATTCTCAATCTGGGCATCTCTCACAGCTGGTGTAATCGGCTCGCTGATCGCCCTGATCGCGAGCTGGTTGTCCAATCCTCCAGACTCGGACAGAGTTATCGCCGTATTCACAGGCGTGGTCATCGCCCTCATTGGTCTCGCCATCGGCGGCGTGGCCATAAGCATCAAAGAAGGTTTCAAGGCCTCAAAGAAAAGACGCGCCCTCATAAACTTTAACGACGATTGAACGTCCGATTCCGGAATTAGTTAACCGAGCCGGCTATCGCAGGGGATATTGTCGACCATGTGCAACTTTTCTCCCTGTACAGTTTCGTCTATTACCATCGTCGTATGACCGATGATCCGATTCGATTGATGCTCAAATGTGAGATCTGCAATCGTTGCTTTGAGGCTTGGAACGGTGACTCCGTACCCGATCACTCCATTGATTCGGTCGGTGGGGTGGAAATTGAGTGCAGCGGACCGAATTACTGGGGTTTGAAACACGATCTCCACGCATCGGGCCATTGTCCGATTACCTACGGGCACGAAGAACCGAGACTAGATATGTAGACGTGGTGCATCATTTCGCCTCGTTTTGTTTCACAAGCTGGTTACGACACCGGATCCCAGCCACATCAACCGTTCCGCGACACCCCCTCTGCTGCCCCCTCGTCACACATCATCGCCTCGACCGCGCGAGGGCTGAAACCGTCAACAACCCCAACAGCGCTCCCCAACCTCCCATACACTGACGCCTTAACCGGTTGGCTGCCGTTGGACCTTAGTCGGGCTTCGTCCCGGACAGGGAGACGACGTTATGGCCATCGGTGGCGGATATCGATCCCACATCCTTCGTGTTGACCTTGAAGCGGGGAGCATCGAACGGGAACCCCTGCCGGACGAAGAGGTCCTGCGACAGTACGTCGGCGGCGCAGGACTGGGGCTCTACTTCCTGCTGCGAGACGCCCCTCCGACGGCGCTTCCGACCGACCCAGACGCTCCGCTCATCTTCATGGTCGGGCCGCTGACGGGAACCCCCGCCGTCAATTCGTCCGACTGGACGACCATCTGCTACAACCTCCTCATTCCCTACTCCGCCGGGATCGGGCACGGGCACGGGTTCTGGGGGGCCTACCTGAAGCTCGCCGGGCACGAGGGCATCTACCTCACCGGGGCCGCCGATAAACCGTGCTACCTGTGGATCGACGACGACCACGTGGAACTCAGGGACGCCTCCCACCTGTGGGGACTCGATACACGGGAAACCGAGCGCCGTCTCAAGATCGAGCTCGGCGACGAAGAGAACATCAGCGTCGCCTGCATCGGTCCGGCGGGCGAGGCGGGGCTTCCCGGGGCGATGGTGAAGGCGGACCGCAACCACGGCTCCGGCAAGGGCAGCCCGGGCGCCGTGATGGGCAGCAAGAACCTGAAAGCGATCGCCATTCGAGGGACCGGCGTAGTGCCGCTGGCCAACGGGCCGGGAGTGGTGGACGCCTCCGCAGAGTGGGAGGAGAACCTGTTCCTCGGCGGGACCGGCCAGGACGCCCCGTCGGCGCTGGGACTCCAGAACGGCGGCATCACCCGGAACTATCACGATCGACTCGGCATCCCGATGCGCGTGGCGGCCAAGAACATGACCGACCCGGCGTGGGGCACCGAGTTCGCACGCAAGTACGTCGAGGCATGCGCGCGCTGGCGAATAACGTCCCGGCCTTCTTACAACTGCAAGATCGAGTGCGCATACGACGTGGAGATCACGGACGGGCCGATGTCCGGGTTCGTGGGCAGCCCCTGCGGCGGCGCCGAGAACATGGAGGGCTCGTGCGCCATCATCGGCGTGGACGACCCGGCGACGGTGGTGGTGATGACCGACTTCTTCGACGGCATGGGACTCGAATCAGGCCAGTTCGGGACCATCCTGGGGGCGATGTACGAGGCGTACGCAGACGGCATCTTGACGCTGGAGGACACCGACGGGTTGGACCTGAGCTGGGGCAACTGGGAGTCGGCGATGGAGCTGGTGCGGAAGGCCATCCGGAAGGAGGGAATCGGCGCAAAGCTGGCGAACGGCGTGAAGGCGATGCCCGAGGCGCTGGGGCGGGAGAAGGGACTGGTGGAGCAGATGCGCAGCAAGGTGCTGGATATCAAGGGCGAGGGCGTGGTGATGCACGACCACCGGCAGTTCTGGAGCGTGTTCTTCGGCGAGATCATCTCCGGCGCAGGCCCGGCCATACAGGGACAGGGCATCGACCTCGCAAGACGGCCCGATCTGGGCTATTCGGAGGCGACACCGGAGATACCGCAGAACCAGAACGAGGCGGTTGCGAAGGTGGACGTGGTGCGCGAGACGCAGTACGCCAAGATGTTCACGGACTCCCTGGGCGTCTGTAACTTCGGCATGCAGGGGGTTCCGGAGTCGCTCCGCCTCAGCACCGAGTGCCTGGCACAGGCGGTCGGGTGGGATGACTTCGACATGGACGAGGCGTTGCTGGTGGGCGAGCGGGTGACCAACCTGATGCGGCTGGTCTACGGGCGACGCGGGTTCACGAAAGAGGACGAGCTCGACGTATCGGCCAAACACCTTGAGCCGCCGCCCGTGGGGCCGTCGGCGGGCCAGAGCATCGAGCCGTACCTGCCGGCGATGGTGGACGAGTATTACCGGCTGATGGGATGGGACATCGACACCGGAATGCCGACGACGGGGACGCTGGAGCGGCTGGGCATGGACGAGTTCGCCGCCGGCAATGCCGGGGTTATTTTGTGAGCGTGCCGGGTGGCAGCCGGCGTATCCAACAACTCACCCGGTCGATTATCAAATCCGGGACCCGGTGGATCCAGAAAACGAGCACATGACAGATATCCGACGAGCGACAACCGCACCCTCTACACACATTCCGGCGCTGGTGGATCGGGTTCTCGAAGCTTCCGAGGATTCCCGTTACATCGAGAAGAAGGAGATGTGGACGCGCCACAACCGGCTGGAGAGGACCGCCAAAACGCCGGTCTACGTTTGCCTGAAGCGCGGCTCCGGCACCAACGCCAACCCGGTGACGTGGTCAGAGTTGATCCCCTTCGAGACACGGCTGTCGGAAGACGCGCTGGAGCGCGAGATCGAACTTCAACTCAGGCAGAAGCTCTACAAACACGACAACATCCCGGACGACGAAGTCCTCTCCACGACCGTCTGGGTCGGGGCGGTGCGCGCCGCCGCCGAGGGCGATGAGAAGGACGTCGCATCGGGCCGGATCGGATCAAGCTTTGACGTGGAACACGTGGACGGCGCAGCCGCCGGGCCGTTGTGGGGCATGCCCTTCGTTGAAACCCGCGTCGGCGGTCCCGGGGGCGCCTACGCGGTGGAACCGGCGGTGGTCGAAGACAGCGACCTGGACAGGCTGCACTGGCCGCCGTATCGGATCGATGAGCGGGCGACCGCCGAGTTGCGGGACCGTGCTGCGGAGATGGTGGGAGGTCGGCTCCCGGTAAAGGTTGCGACCGATGCCGTGGGCTGCTCCCCGACCGAGACGATGATCAGCCTCATGGGCATGGAGGCGATGCTCTACGGGGTGATTGATCGCCCGGAATTCATGCACCGGATCATGGACTTCGTCACCGAGGGCACGATCAAGTACCAGCTGGCGCGTGAGGCGACCGGAGGGGTCGATTACGAACAGAGCTGGAATTACCGGGTGCCTTACGAAGAGCTGCCGGCGGACGCCGATCCACACAGCCTGTCCTCATGCTGGCCTCTGGTGGCGGCGCAGAGCATGTGCGGCATCTCACCGGCCATGTACGAGGAGTTCGTGCAGCCGTACCACGCCCGGCTCACCCAACATCTGGGCCAGAACCGGGTCTACTACCACGGCTGCGAGGACCTGACGGAGAAGATCCCGAGCATCCTGAAGTTGCCGAACCTGCGGCGGCTCCACATATCGCCCTGGACCGATCTCGAACGTGCGTCGGAGCTGGTGCAGCGGGATTTCGTGATGGAGGTCGTGCCGCACCCGGACACGCTGTACGGCCAGACGCCGGAGGAGATGCGAGCCTGGCTGGAGCGGGCCATGGACATCGCCGGTGATCTCGTCATCGACCTCGTCCTGGGCGAGATCGAGACGGTGATGGGCGAGCCGGACGTACTGTCAACATGGACGAAGATAGCGCAGGAGGTCGTGCAGGAACGGGCTTGAAATTCACGCGTTCCGGGGGCTATGGAGACATAAAGAAAGGGCCGTTCCTTGTGGAACGGCCCTTCCGCGTAGGGTGAAGTGGTGGAGCTGGCGGGATTCGAACCCGCTACCTCTTCAATGCCATTGAAGCGCTCTCCCGATTGAGCTACAGCCCCACAAGCGGCGCTCGACGTTGGTCGGCGCACTGCGTCGAGAAATCGTATCACGGGGGCTGCTGTCCGGGGACGGTTCTGCGGGTCGAATGCTTCGGAGGCGTTATTGGTGGTCTTGCTGAATGTCCCGCGATCTGGATCGTGTGCCAGAAGGGAGCAATCACCGCTGCTGCACGATGAGACTTCTCCCTAACCCTTCCGACGAGCGGAAGGCCGGGCTCTCAGTCCTCTCCCGCTGGGAGAGGAGGACGATTCACCCGGCTCTAACCCCTCCGCCCATTTCGCCCGGCTGTCTCACGGGCTACCAGGGCCAGGACTATTCCTATCCCGACCAGTAAAACGACGTTGATGTTGAGGGCGGCCGCCATGCCAGATGTCTCGGCGATGAAACCGAGGGCTATCGGCCCGATGATGAAACCGAGGTCGCCAAAGGTCCGGTAGAGGCCCATTGCCAGGCTGGTCTGCCCGGGCGGAGCGAGGTCTGCGATATAGGCGGCAGGCGCCGGGCCTGCTACACCCGTGCCGACGCCCATCACGATGGCGGCGAGGAACATCATCGGCACGTTGCCGGCGAGCGTGAACAGCAGTAGTCCGGCGCCGGCAAGTAGGATTCCCGGGACCATGACGGGTTTTCGGCCGAAACGGTCCGCGAGCCAGCCTGCCGGGAAGACGATGAAAAAGTTGATGGTAGTCATCACGAACAACATCACGCCGAGCAAAGTTAGGCTCATCTCGATCTCGTCGACGGCGATGATGGGCACCAGGGTCTGCCGGGAGCCGGTCCGTGTTAGGAACACCATCATCGTGAACAGCCCGACCACGATGAATGTCGGGTTGCCAAGCATTGTCCGCGTTGGCGACCGTCCCCCGGACTGGCTCGTCACCTGAGACGCCGCCACGGAAACCGTCCGCGCCCCGCCACGGGTCCAGCCGGGAGGCCGGTTCGGAAGTCGGAACGCGGTCCACACCGCTGCCGCCGCGGCGAGGCCGCCCGCCAGGAAGAAGGGCCATGCGAGCCCCCATGTATCGGCTACGAAGCCGCCCATGGGCGGGCCGAGGTCCACACCCAGGAGCAACGACCCCTGCTGGATGCTCATCAACTGGCCGCGGTTCTGCGGGGTCGATATATCGGCCACGTATGCCATCGCACCGGTCATGAACATCGCAGAGCCCGCCCCGGCGACCACGCGCCACGCGATCAACTGGATGATCTCGGGCGCGAACCCGCTGCCGATGTTGCCGATGGCGGTTATCGCAAGGCCGACCGACATCAACACCGTCCGGCCGTACTTCGCGCCGAGGACACCCGACGGGATGTTCAGGAAGAGGCGAGAGAAGCCGAACGCGGCTACGACAAAGCCGATGGACGTGGTCCCGACATCAAAGTCACGCGCGTATTCCGGCAGCACCGGGGCCACGACGCCCTGGCCCATCATCGAGATGGTCGTGGCCAGCGCTATGGCGGTCATCGCCCGGTTCTCACGGAAGAAGCGCACCGTGCGAATTACGACGTTGGAGTCAACACCCCGGTCCGGCGGCGGGTCTGTCTGCGCCTCCGTATCGGTACTCACTCTGAGTCAATCACCGTGGAGCCGTGATTGGTCAGCTGGTCGCCTCGTCGGGCGCGCCGGGCCACAAACGTCTGCCATGTGAGGAACAGGGACCCGCCGATCACGATGATGCTGATCCAGCTAATGGATCGGTCGACGATAGTCAGGGTCAGCGCCTGGGTGTCGCCGAGGCCCAGGAAGATCAGGACGCCGGTGAGACCGCCTTCCACAAAGCCGAATCCGCCCGGGGTGGGGATCGTGGAGAGCACCGCTATGGTCAACGCCGCAGACATGACGACGAAGAAACCGATCTCCAGTCCGAGACTCTCGGCCACAAAGTAGACTCGGCCTATTTCCAGTGCCCAGCCGATTACGCCGAGCAGGAACTGCACCGGCAACTGGCGGGCCTTGAAGCTGCCGAGCGCGCCGATGTGCAGGGGGTGATAGATCTCTTCAAGCCGGTCCGGGAGATGTTGTGCTAGGCGTTGCCCGTAGTTCCGCATGACGACGAGCGCCAGGAGGGTAACAGTTGATATGCCGGCAGCAGCGACAAGGACGTAGGCGGGCAGCGTGACTTCGCCCGTGATGAGCAGGCCTGCCGCGCCGAGCACGAGCAACCCGAGCACGATCAGGACATCCTGCGCTCGTTCCCCGAGCAGAGTACCCAGGCTGCTCGCAAGTGAGATGCCCGTTTCACGATGCAGGGCATAGGCGCGGTAGGCGTCGCCGAGCCGGAAGAACGCCACGGAATTTGCGAACCAGCCCATGAGGATGATCGCCGCGTACTTGAAATTGCCCATCCCGGCGACGCCCGGGCTGTCGTTGAGCCCCGCGGCCCGGACGATCAGGCGCCAGCGGATGCCCCTGAACCAGAAGCTGGCGTAGTAGAGCAACGCGGCGAAAGCGTAGTTGACCGGGTCGACGCCTTTAACCTGGTCCCACATCTCGCCCCAGTCGATGTCGAGTACCCGGAAGGCTGTAACGGCGAACACGGCGATTGCGACGACGCTGAACGCCAGCGTTCTCCGGGAGAACATTCGGTCGCCAAGACGCGGCCCCTCCCCGTTCCCTCCGTTCCCGGGGGTGTCTGCCGGATGGACTGTTGGATTGCTCACGCGCCGGTCTTTTTGGCGTCTGATGGGGGCTTCATCACACCCGAAGCGGCTGGCACGCCGAGTGGCCGTTTGTGTGGGATGCCGGTGCGTCGTGGGAATCGGGCCGGCGTTTTCGAGGTCTTGCGCCACACGACGGCGGTATCGGGTTCGGAGAGTGGCCCGAGAACCACCGGCCTCAGCAGAGCGGTGGAAGCGCCCATTTGTCCCGCTGCCGAGGCCGCTCTCTTCGCTTCCGCTTCCACGTTCGCGCCTTTGAGAGCGACCGACATGCCGCCGATCTTGCAGAACGGGATCGTTAACTCCGCCAGCTCCGGCAAGGCTGCGACGGCCCGGGAAGTGACGAGATCGTAGGACTCGCGGTGCTCTTCGACGTGCGCCAGCTCCTCGGCCCTTCCGTTGACGATCGCGATACGCTCAAGCCCCAGCTTTTCGACCGCGATGGCCAGGAAATCTGTCTTTTTCCGTATCGAGTCGACCAGGGTGATGCGCGTGCCCGGGAACACGATCGCCAGCGGGATACCGGGTAATCCAGCGCCGGTTCCGATATCCAACAGCCGGGAACCGTCCCCGAAAGAACGCTCTCGTTCAGCAGCGTTCAGCGCGGCAGCGATCTCCAGCGAGCGCAGGAACAACTCATCGCGAACCTTCTCCAGCCCCGTGATAGCGGTCAGGTTCGCACGCTTTCGGTGTTCTTCCAGCAACTCATGATAGATAGCGAATTGCCTGCACTGGTCTTCGCTGACCAGGATACCGCCGTTTCCGGCTTGTTCAATTAGGCGTTCCAGCGGGTTCTCCTGAGTTCTGGTGGGGCGTTGATTGAGGACCCCGGCATTTGCTATGCGGCGAGGAAACCATAACGCTCCCCCGGTTCTGATCGGTGGCTGCACCCGGAGACTCTGAAATTCCACCGGCGTGCGAATTACGGATACGTTGCTGCGGGAGTTCGCTGCTACACGGTTGCCGATGACGACAACAGTTGCAGGATACGCCCGCGAAAAGGGCGTTCAGGCGTACAGGTCTTCCGTAGTTCGCGCAATCGGGGCCAAATGGATAAAAGAAAAGGGACGATTGGCTGGGCGCTCAGATTGGCCTTCCCGATTGACTGGCCTACGTACCAGTGATATTTTGGATTTCCCCCCGGAACCGCTAACGCGGTGGTCGCGGACAGGGATCCGCCCGGTGCGATTTGCGCCGTGGCGAAGCTGACATTGAACACGAGACGGAGAGGTGCGGTTGGCGCTTCGAATCGCAGTTTGCGTGAAGCAGGTACCGGACCCGGAAACTCCCGCATCGGCGTTCAAGGTTGACGAATCCGTCAACCGCGTCGTCCCCGCCCCGGGTATCCCTCCAGTTGTTAACGGCTTTGACCTTCACGCGGTCGAAGCAGCTTTGCGCATCAAAGATGCCGGCGAGGCCGAGGTCACCATTCTCGCCGCGGGGCACGACTTCGTCATGGACGTCATGAAGAAGCCGCTTTCCATGGGCGCAGACACCCTGGTGCTATCGGAAGACCCCGCTTTCGAGGACATGGATGCCGTAAGTACGGTCACCGTGCTGTCCGCCATGATCGAAAAGATGGGGCCGTTCGATCTCATCCTCACCGGGCGACAGGCATCGGACTGGGACCAGGCTCAGGTGCCGCTCGGCCTGGCTGAAAGACTTGGCCTCCCGTCTGTGACACTCGCACGTAACGTCGAACCACGGGACGGTGTGGTTCGGATCGAACGGGCATTGACCGACGGTTACCAGGTCGTCGAAGCTCCAACTCCGGCGGTTGTAACGGTCAGTAACGAGCTTGGCGAAGCGCGCTACCCAACCCTGCGCGGCATCATGGCGGCCTCCCGGAAACAGCCCGAACGGCTGACGCTGGACGATCTTGGACTGGATGCTGAAGTACTGAGCCCGGCCCTTTCACTCCGCAGGTTATTCATCCCGGAGAGTGAGAGCCAGGTAGAACTTATAGACGGCGAAGACGAGGCGGATGCAGGCCGGAAGCTGGCCCTCCGTCTCCGAGAGTTGAATCTAATTTAATGTCTGGAATTCTCGTGTTCGGAGAGGTCGAGAACGGCGCGTTATCGGCGGCGGCAGGTGAGTTGCTGGCGGCAGCCGGCAAACTCGCTGGCGAGGGCGTGAGTGGAGGCGTGAGCATCGCCGTCATGGGCGACGACCTGTCAGGAGTCACTGCGGCACAGGCGCCCGGCGCAGACCGCCTGATCTTGATGTCTGACCCGGCCCTGAAGGATGGCGGGACCGGCGGCTACGACGCCCCGGTGCTGGCCGCTGCGGCCCTCAACGAAAGCACTTCCCCTGACGTGATCCTGTTTGCCAAGACCGACTTCGGCGCCGTCGCAGGGCCACGCCTGGCTTTCAAGCTGGGGCTTCCCGTGGCGCAAGACTGCGTCGACATAGCACTCGATTCCGAGACGGGCCGGGTTGCGGTCACGAGACCCGTGTTTGGCGGTAACGCGCTGGCCGTATTTGGGTTCAACGGCGATGGCACACAGATAGCGACGATCAGGCCAGGGGTGTTCGATCCCATCGAAGGCGAGGGATCCGGCACGGTCGAGGAGTTCGACGTGTCCGACGCGGTCGCTGCGGTGCGCACTACACTGGTCGAGACCGTCCTCCAGGACAGCGAGGGAGTGCGGCTTGAAGATGCAGACGTCATCATCTCCGGTGGGCGAGGATTGGGCGGACCGGAACCATTTGAACAACTCCAGGAACTCGCAAACATACTCGGCGGAGCGGTCGGCGCATCACGAGCCGCCTGCGACGCGGGGTGGGTCGACCACAGTTACCAGATCGGATTGACCGGAAAGAGCGTCAACCCGACCGTTTACGTAAGCATCGGTATCTCAGGCGCGTCGCAACATATGGCGGGCCTGTCCGGCGCACGCAACATCGTTGCCATCAACAAGGACGGCGACGCCAATATTTTCAAGTCAGCCAGGTTCGGTGTCGTGGGCGACTGGGAGAAGGTCCTCCCGGCATTTACGGCCACCGTTCGGGATCTCGCGGGTTAGGCGCCGCGGGCCCACATGATTGGTTAACCTCTCAACTACGGCGGGTGGGCCACCGGGCTTCCGCTCGCCGAAGACACTCGAAAGGTAGGGTGGCGATTTGGACCGCGAATTCGGTTTGGATATCGACGCCATCGTCGGGCACATCGACAGCGCTCCGACGCTATCGTTCTTCTTTCCTCGTCTGAGGCGATCACTCGTCGTGGACATGAGGCAGGGCCCTGAAGATGGGCCATTCATCAGGGTGCTGCCGATGGCACGCGGGCTGCATGAACGGCTTCGCAGTATCAAGCGCGCCCGCCCGCATCTTCCCAAGGCGACCGAGATAGTCGCCATCCCCTGGCCGATCTATGTCGAGAACATGGTGCGATCCGGTGTCTGGGCGCGGATGATCAAGCGCATCGAGACCACCGGTTCGGCCGACGCGGTTGCGGCAGCAGAGGCGGCATTGACGGAGCTTCGGGCGATGGAGAGCCAGGAGCTGACGGCCCTGATCCGCGGCGGCCAATACGAGACGATCTGGACACGAGAATCCAGCTAGGATCTGCTCCCGGTTAAACTTGAATAATGAGAGGCCGGTCCCGTTGGGACCGGCCTCTTCGTTTGTCTGCGTCGTTCGGGTCCAGGGGCGGGGTTCAGTGCGCCTGCTCGGCGAACCAGACATCCGGGGTGCCCTGGACGGTGGACTCCATCATCGTCTTCTGGAGCTGGTCGGACCCGAGGAACTCCTGTGCCCTGGCCTGATCGGTGGCGTTCAACTGGACGGTCACGGCGCCATCGTCGCCCGCCTCCTGGAAAACATTACAGGTCGTGATGCCGTAGCTCTGGCGGATGGGGTCGTGTTCGTCGACGATGGTCTTGAACTGATCGAAGTCGCCGACCTTGACGCGCATGAATATCGAGGGCACTGATCGCCTCCCTGGCGTGTACGGGCCGACGATAGCAAGATCGCGTTCGACCCACTGGGTATATACAACTGCCCTCTTCGATGACGAGTGTGGGAAGGCGATGCGCGGAGAGATCCGCTGGACCACAATGGCCGTCGATCGCCTGCGGTGTGCGCGTCGGAACCACTTCCGCAGCGGGCGGCGTCATCCCCGGCTAAGACGACTCCGACTGCACGCCATTGTCACAACGGTCACGGTCACAGCGGTAAAGACAGGCCGGGCCTTCGCCAGCGCCGTCCCCGACCTGGACACGCTGCGAGGCTCGGTCAAAGCCGGTTCGTCTACCGACTCCGCGTGTTACAGCCGGGCGATCGGGACACGAAATCCCCTGTCAACTACTCCTGAGGAGCGAACGCCGCCGAGACGTGCCTTCGCTGGATTTTGCCCGTCGCAGTTCTTGGCAGAGAGTCGGCGATGTAGATGCGTTCCGGCACTTTGAAGTCGGCCATCTGACCGCGGAGGAAACTCTGGATGTCACCCTCGGCGGCATCGCCGGACAGCACGACCGCGGCCTGGACTATCTCGCCGTACTTAACATCCGGGACCGCAAAACAGACCGCCTCGGCAACCGCCGGGTGGTCCAGTAATGCGGCGTCGACCTCCAGCGGCGAAATCTTCTCACCGCCGCGGTTGATCAACTCCTTCAGTCGGCCGGTCAGGGTTAACCGTCCGTCGGCGTCCATCATTCCCTGGTCGCCGGTACGGAACCAGCCGTCGGTGAACGCCTCGGCGTTGGCCTCCGGGTTGTTGTTATAGCCGTGCGTCACGTTATCGCCACGGATCACGACCTCCGCCCGGTCACCGAGCGCGACCATCTTCCCGGCCTCGTCCATGATGCTGATCTCGACGCCGGTTCCCATGCCGACTGATCCCGGCACGCGCTCGCCCGGCGGAAGCAGGTTGGAGGACATCTGGTGGGCGGCCTCCGTCATGCCGTAAGCCTCGAGCACCGGGGCGCCGAACCGGGCCTCAAGCTCTTCGAAGACCGACGGCACAAGCGCTGCGCTGCAGGAGCGGATAAGCCGGAACGACTCCCTGGGAGCGTTATCATCGTCCGCCCGCATCAGCAGAATTTGGTGGATCGTCGGCACCGCCGAGTACCACGTCGCGTTCGTCGCCGCCTGGTCGCGCCAGAAGGTGCTTGCGGAGAAGCGGGAAGGGACCACGATCGAGCCGCCGGAGTTCAGGGTCGACAGGGCGACGCCGATCAGGCCGTGCACGTGGAAGAGCGGCATCACCACCATCGCAACATCGTCAGGCGTCAGCGCATAGGTGTTCTTGATGTTGCCGAGAGACGTAAGAAGGTTTTTGTGCGTGAGTGGTACGCCCTTGGGGCGGCTGGTTGTGCCGGAGGTGTGCAGGAACAGCGCGACATCATCCGGGGATGGCGGCGCAACGTCTTTTGTTTGCGTCAGCTCGCTGCCGCCACGTGCGATGACGACATGTGCGCCGGCCGATGAGGCGTCCATCGTCGGGATGCCAAGCTGGTCCGCGGACTCTCGTCCGGCGTGATCACCCGGGGGGACTATCGCAAGCTGTGCGTCGGCGTCCTCCATGAAGAACTTGAACTCATCCACCGTGTAGGCGGAGTTAAGCGGGGCGGCGATCGCTCCGGCTCTTGTCACCGCCAGGAAGGTGACCATGAACTCGAGATTGTTCGCCAGGACGATCGATACCGGGCGTCCGGCTTCGACACCGGCGGCGGCCAGGACGCCTGCCACACGCTCGATCTCGTCGGAGAGCGCCGCGTAGCTGAGCGTCGGCCCCTCGGGGATCACGATGGCGTTGTCGGACGGGGCGTTGGGGGTGAGTACCTGGGCGAGGGTGGTCACGTTTTGCAATTCCTGACTTGCGATATGTCCCCGGGATGACCGAGGACCTGAATCCGGTGGGCTATTCGAACAAGACCGATGCCGTGAAAGAGAGCATCGCGGCCAATCGTATGTCATCCTTTGGCCCGACGAAAGGTGGTCGCCTGAAACCCTCGCCTCTCGATCCAGAATCCAGAACAACCAGATCAAGCCACAGAGAAGATGTCAAACATGCCGCAACAACCGGAACGGCCCAACATCCTCGTGATCATCACGGACCAGCAGCGCGCCGATACGATGGCCTGTTATGGGAACGACTGGATCCAGACGCCGCACATGGACGCGCTGGCGGCCCGGTCATTCGTTTTCCAGAACGCGTACGTGACACAGCCGGTCTGCACGCCGTCCCGGTCCAGCATGCTCACCGGGACCTACCCGCATACGAACGGCCTCGTCCGCAACAGCATCCCACTGGCGCCCGACTCGTTGTCGATCGCCGAGATGGTGTCTTCGGAGTACCGCCGCGTTCACTACGGCAAATGGCATCTCGGCAACGATGCAGAGGCGCAGCACGGTTTCCAGGACTGGATTAGCACGGGGCATGTCGCTCCCGGCCCGGACGGAACGGGTCTGTCCGACTACCACAGATGGCTTGAGGGGCAGGGTGTGGAACTACCCGAGCACTACGTCCGCCCGGGCGGAGACGGCGCGGGCTCGAAACGCGCCGTGGCGCAGGCGAACCTCCCCGAAGAGTTGACGCAGGCCAGCTACGTGGGCGACATCACGACGAAGTTCCTGCGTGAGGAGTCGGATCAACCTTTCCTGCTCTTCACCAATTTCTTCGAGCCGCACCCGCCGTATTCAGGTCCTCTCGGGGATCTGTACGACCCCGCTACGCTTCCGGTGGGACCGGATTTCATGCGGTCTCCTGAAGGGCACTCGCTGTTCAACCGCTCCCGGTCGGAGTTCTACCTGGCCGGTGAACACCGTGAGGATTCGGTCGCCGGTTGCGACCACCACGACCTTCATGGCGAACCCGGCTGGCGAGCGCTGCGGGCGAACTACATGGCGAACATCACGCTGGTGGACCGGCAAGTCGGACGGATCATGGAGGCGCTGGAGGAGTCGGGACACGCCGACGACACGATCGTGGTGTTCACAAGCGACCACGGTGACATGCTTGGCGACCACGGGCTGCTGGAGAAGCGGGCGTTTTACGACGGCTCGGCACGGGTGCCTCTGCTAGTCAGGGTGCCGTGGATGTCCGAAGGCCAGACTCGAATACCCGGGAGCGTGGGGCATATCGACCTCGTGCCGACGCTACTTGATCTGGTTGGAGAGTCGATTCCCGGTCACCTTCAGGGTGAGAGCAAGGCCGCCGTGTTGCGTGGAGAGTCGACGCTGGAGGACAACGATGTCTTCGTGCAGTGGAACGGTCGCGGCGATCGCGATCTCGGCACTCCGACGATCAACGAGATGATCGCCCTCCCGCGCCGAACCATCGTTAGCGGCGACAGATGGAAGCTGAACCTCTGTGAGGGTGACGATGGCGAGCTTTTCGATCTGACAGCGGACCCGCACGAGCTGACAAACCTGTTCAGCGACCCGGCGCAGAGTGAGCGGGTGCGGGCGATGGCGGCGCGGTTACGGGCGTGGCAGGAAGAAACGACGGACACTGCGTCGTTACCGGTGGTTTAGGGGGCGGCTAACGTCTTGCCCGGATCTGATGTGCCGGAGTGCAAACCGGGAGATTCCTCGCGTGCGGGCTTCGGAATGACCCTACAGCCGTCATGCGCAGCGAGAACGCTGGTGCGCATACACCGTCGCCCACAACCTGCGCATACCTCGAGCCACGTTGACCCTGCGCCCCGGCTCCGGTAGAGTCGGTCGCCACTCAGACAACTGAATATTCGTCCGACCTGGTGCCCCGTGATCGTGAGGTCAGGGGAGAATAGGGAAGGCGGTGAAAAGCCGCCGCGGAAGCGCCACTGTAAATCGGGATTCACCTCCCGAAAGCCAGGAGACCTGCCTGGTTGGACGACGGACTGCTCCTCGCTCACCAGGGGGTCCGTCGGCCTTGAATTTCAACAAGATTCATCGTCGCCATCGGCTTTGCCGCCATGACCCCGGCGAGTAATCGCTGGGGTTTTCTGTTCCAGAAACGGAACGGCGCAGGCCAACTCGATGAGGCCGCCGAAAGGCGCCTCGCCGGGTTCCCCGAAGCGAAGTGCTGAAGGGATACCCGTCTCGGACATGGCGCTCGCACTCGTGACCCGGCTCAGACCGCCGCGTGAAGCCGCGCTCGGCACGCGCCTGGTCGCCGGGCTCGGAGCGCTTGCGGTCCTGCTGGCCGTCGTCGTCCTCGTGTCCCTGGGTACCGGGCCGCTCGACATCCCCGTGTCGCACGTACTGGCGATCATCGCCGAGCCTCTCGGGGTCCACCTTGCGGACTACGGCCGCACAGAAGAGCTGGTGGTCGAGCAGATCCGCATGCCGCGCATCGTCGTGGGGGCACTGGTCGGCATGGCGCTCGGGGTGGCCGGAACGACGATGCAGGCCCTGTTTCGCAACCCGCTTGCCGACCCGGGGACGATCGGTGTTGCGTCCGGCGGCGCGGCGGCGGCTGTGATCGCCATCGCTACGGGCGCATCGACGCTCTTCTTCCTCGCCCTGCCCCTCTTCGCGCTTGCCGGCGCGATCGGCACGGCGTTCCTGGTGTACGCCATCGCCATCGCCAGCGGCCGATTCTCCGTTGCGACGCTGATCCTTGCCGGGGTCGCCGTGAGCGCGTTTATGGGCGCGCTGATATCTCTCGTCATCGTGGCCGTCCCGGAGCGCGACACCCTGCGAGGCATCCTGTTCTGGCTTGCCGGCGGGCTTGATTCCCGTTCCTGGGACCATGTGTGGCTTTCGGGCCCGTTGATCCTGGCCGGTGGCGGGGTGATCATCGCGTTCGCCCGGGATCTGAACCTGCTCATGATGGGCGACGACGATGCCGGGACACTGGGCGTCAACGTCCGTGTCATGCGGCCGGTGCTGCTGACGGCGGCGTCCTTGATCACCGGCGTCGCGGTGGCCGTCAGCGGCATGATCGCCTTCGTTGGCCTGATCGTCCCGCACATGCTTCGCCTGGTGTTCGGCCCCGACAATCGCGTGCTTGTGCCCCTCAGCGCCCTCGGCGGCGCGGTGTTTGTCGTGCTTGCGGATGAGATCGCCCGGAGCGTGATCGCGCCCGCCGAGATACGTGTCGGCATCGTCACGAGCTTCATCGGCGCGCCCTTCTTCCTGTTCCTGCTACTAAGACACAGCCGACGAGTGACCTCGTTGTGAATCAATTCTTGAGAGGAAAAACTTTGCCCACAGGGATTCTTGGACCGCTAAAACCCGGGAACAGCACGCCGATTCGGACCGGAATGGCGATGGCCGCCGGCCTGTTTGCCCTGTTGTTCTTGCTCGCAGCCTGTAGCTCGGACACAGCCACAGAGAAACTGGCCGTCCCGACGTCGATCCCGGCGACGCCCACATCGGTGCCGACAGCGACCCCGGACCCCGCGGACGCGCTGGCGAACGTTGAGGGCATCGTGGACCCGGCCAATCTCGGGTGGCCGCGTGAGGTCGAAGCACTCAACGGGCGCGTCACGATCGACAAACAGCCGCAACGCATCGTGACGATCTCGCTCGGACACGACGAGGTGACCTTTGCACTGGTGCCGCGCGACCGGGTCGTCGCGGCAAATATCTACACGCAGAGCGCAGACCAGTCCAACGTGGCGCATCTCGCCGCGGGGCTTCCCGAAATCACGTCCGACGCCGAGGTTATCGTCGCCCAGTCCCCGGACATCGTGGTCGCCTCTCCGTTCACCTCGCTTGAACTTATAGACGCCCTGGAGCGTGTCGGCCTGACCGTGTTGCAGACCGATCTGCACAACGACCCGGACGGAAGGCGCCAGGACATCATGTTGCTGGGGTACGCCTACGGCGAAGAGGTGCGCGCTGCCGAGGTGGTAAACGAAGTTGAAGAGCGCGAGGCCGCGCTCCGGGCCGTATGGGAGAGCAAACCTGAGAGTGAGAGGGTGCGCGTGCTGTCGGCGACGCTCTACTCAGACTCGCTCTACACTGCCGGTGCCGGTTCTACGGAAGGCGAGATCATCAACACGGCGGGCGGGATCAACGTGGCGGCGGACGCCGGACTCGAACACAACCCGATCATCAGCTACGAAAGCTTGATCGCCATGGACCCTGAGGTGATCTTTATCCCGCAACCGGCGGCGTGGGGTGGGGAGGATTTCCTGAACGATCTGATGGCGAACCCGGCGCTGGCAAGCGTTCCGGCGATCCGGGACGCCAGGGTGTTCATGGCAGATCCGAAGTACTTCACGACGCTGTCGTTCTGGAACCTCAGGGGGGCGGAAGAGTTGGCCAGAGACCTGTGGCCTGAAGACCTGGGCGATGCCACGTTTGTTTCGTTCAGTTTTCCTTCGGAGTAGAAGAACAGCTTCATGACGGACGCGGTCAAGAGAACAGAACGGCGGCTTGAAGCGCGCGATGTCGTGTTCGAGGTCGACGCGACGCGCCTGTTGGACCGGGTCGACCTTGCCGCCGGCAAAGGCGAGCTGGTGGGCCTCGTAGGGCCGAACGGCGCGGGCAAGACCACCCTTCTACGGGCGGTCGGCGGGCTGCTCAAGGCGCGCGAGGGCGCTGTGCTGCTGGATGGCGATGAAGTGCGCCGGATGAACACGGGCGAAAGGGCGAAGTCGATCGCACATGTCGCTCAGCTCGCTCCGCTGGCCCAGGGATTCACCGCCCTTGAGGTAGTGATGATGGGTCGATATCCGCACATGAGGCGGCTGCAGTCGGAGCGTGCGGTCGATCGCGATGCGGTACAACGAGCGCTTGATACGGCCGGCGTGCGCTCGTATGCAGATCGCACCCTTGAGACGCTGTCCGGCGGAGAGCGACAGGGTGTTTTCGTCGCGCGGGCGCTGGCGCAGGAAGCGCGCCTGCTGCTGCTCGACGAGCCGACGTCCAACCTGGACATCAACCACCAGGCGCGCTTCTTCCAGATCGTCCGCGGGCTGGTCGATGACGGCATGACCGCCGTTGCGGCGATCCACGACCTATCGCTGGCCGCGCGTTTCTGTGATCGGCTCGTGCTGCTCAACGGGGGGGTGGTCATAGCGGACGGCGTTCCGGGTGATGTGTTGTCGCCGGAGAATATCGAGACCGCTTTCGGGGTGAGGGCAATTGTTTCCTCCGACCCGGCGAGCGGAACCCTCAGCCTGTCGATCATGGAGCCGGGATCGAACGGGGCCAGCGCGGGCGCCGGAACCCGGGTCCACGTCGTCTGCGGAGGCGGCACCGGGGCACGGCTGATGTACCGCCTGCGCGAGGCGGGGTTCACGGTGAGCGCGGGGACGCTGGGCAACGGCGACACCGACCGCGCCGCAGCGGATTCGCTCGGCATCAAGTACGTGCCGGTTCAGGCATTCGGCGGGGTTGACGACGCAGCACACGAAGCGCACCTCGGTTTGATCCGGGAGTGTGATGTCGCCGTTCTTAGCGACGTGGCGTTCGGGAGCGGCAACATCCGCTCCCTTGAGGCGCTAGCCGAGGCGCCGCGTATCGCGCTCGCCACGCTCGAGCCGTTCGCCGGACGCGATTTCACCGACGGAGTGGCGACGGCGCTGTTTGAACGCCTCTCGCCTGTCGCCGCATGGTCCGAACTTGATGCTCTTATCGCCGGGCTTGCCGGTGTGGCTCACGGTTCAGGGGAAGATCGCTGATGGCTGAGTCACGGACTACGAAGGGCCAGGTGATCATCCACACGGGTGACGGCAAGGGGAAGACGACGGCCGCGCTCGGGCTGATGGTGCGTGCGTGGGGCCAGGGCATGAGTGTCAAGATGTTCCAGTTTCTGAAGCACACCGGCGCACGATTCGGCGAACACCGGGCTGCCGAAAAGTTTGGCATCTCGATCGAATCCCGCGGCGACGGTTTTACATGGCTGTCCAAAAACATGGACGAGACCACGGCGATCGCGGTCGATCAATGGACGCGCTGCAAGGCGGCGATCGAGGCCGGTGACACGGACCTGATCGTGCTGGACGAGGCCACTTATCCCGTCACATACGGCTGGCTGGACGCCGATGACGTGGCGTCGACAATCGCCAACCGGCCGCCTCACGTTCACGTGGTTGTGACCGGCCGGGACGCCCACGAGAAGCTCGTGGAGATTGCGGACGTGGTGACCGAGATGGAAGACGTGAAACACCCGTATCGAGACCAGGGCATCAAGGCACAGCCCGGGCTGGACTTTTGACGATGGCCGACCAGTTCCCGCGAAGTGATCCAGCGGTCACGCCCGAAAGCCCGCAACGTGACGCGCCATCCCGAAAGGGGATGGTTGTCGTTTATCAAGGTGACGGCGCCGGCAAGGTGACCGCCGGTCTTGGCGTGCTCTTTCGCGCTCACGGTCGAGGGCTGCCCGTGCGGCACGTCAGGTTTGGCGACACACCCGTTGGTGAACCGACAGGAGACGATCTGGCACTCCAGGCGTTGGGCATTCCGTCGGACGTGACAGGCGGGCCGGGCGCAGGCGACGCCGAGCCTCTGTGGAACTATGCCGCACACCATATGAGCGCGATGTACGAGGGTGTAATCGTTCTTGAAGGGCTTCTCGACGCCGCCGCGAAGGGCTGGTTGCCGGCCCGGAACGTGGCTGACACGTTCGCTCACAAGCAACCGCTGCTCCACGTGGTTGTCACCGGCAGGAGCGCGTCCCCCGAAATCATTGAAGTAGCGGATCTTGTCAGCAACATGCGCGCCGTCAAAGGGCGTGATCCGGGGAGCCCGGCGATCGTCGGGATCGACTACTGATGGACAACATCACTATGGGTTCACACCTGCGAAGCCTGATCGACTCCATCTCGCCTGCCGACCCCGCTGTGATCAAGCGCGCTCGCATACGCCAGGCCCGTCTCACCAAGCCGCCGGGCAGCCTTGGACGGCTCGAGGAGATATCGGTCCGGCTCGCCGGGATCTCTGGCAGCACCCGGCCGGCGGTAACCGGGAAGGCGCTGGTGATCGCGGCGGGCGACCACGGCGTGGTGGCGCAGGGCGTAACCGCTTACCCACAAGAGATCACCGGGCAGATGGTCTTGAATTTCCTGAACGGCGGAGCAGCGGTAACGGCGATGGCTCGCTCACTTGATGTGAAGGTCACGGTGGTCGACGCGGGGGTGAAGTCGGAGCTGCCGGGACACAACGATCTGATTTCGCTTCGTATCGGGCCCGGCACGGCGGACATCTCAACAGGTCCGGCGATGAGCGTTGATCAAGCGGAGCGGAGCGTTCTTGAAGGCGCGCGCATCGGGGCGAAGGTGGCCGGTAATGGTTCAAGCCTCGTTGCGACCGGCGACATGGGCATCGGCAACACAACGCCGTCCAGCGCTATTACCGCAGCCATCACCGGGATGCCGCCGGAAGTCACAACCGGCCGTGGCACGGGTCGCAATTCAGACGAGTTGAAACACAAAACCGAGGTCGTAGCTCGAGCGCTCGCCGTCAACGAGCCCGACGGCGACGATCCACTGGACGTCCTGAGCAAGGTCGGAGGTTTTGAGATAGGCGTGCTCACCGGGGTGATGCTGGGCGCGGCGTCACGCGACAATGCGGTGGTGATCGATGGATTCATCTCGGGCGCGGCCGCGCTGATCGCCACCGGCCTGTGTCCTGCCGTTAGCGACTACCTGTTCGCCGGGCATCGCTCCGCCGAGGCCGGCCACTCCATCGTGCTTGACCACCTCGGGCTGGAACCGATCCTCAATCTCGACATGCGGCTCGGAGAAGGCACCGGCGCTGTCCTGGCGATGTCGATCGTTGCAGCCGCGGCCGCGTGTCTTGCCGAGATGGCGACATTTGACGAAGCGGGGGTGTCAGACGCCGCGACCGAAATGTCTTCGCCAACGTGAACACCATCCGCGCCTCGTTCGGTTTCCTGACCATCCTCCCGGTCGCGCCACGTTCGGGCGCCGGACTCGGTTCTGCTCGCGCCTACTTCCCGCTGGTGGGACTGGCGCTCGGGGGGTTATTCGCCGGGTTCGACCGGCTCGCGCTGGATACGCTCGGCACGGAGTTGACCGCGGCATTGATCGTGGTCGGTCTGCTGGCGGCCACCCGGATGCTCCACATCGACGGCCTCATGGACTCCTGTGACGCGCTGCTCGGCGGGTACAGCCGTGAACGTCGCCATGAGATTCTGAAAGATCCGCGCGTCGGCGCGTTTGGGGCCATCGGCGGGGTGAGCGTCCTGTTCCTCAAGTGGGCGGCGTTGATCACACTCACCGGGCCGGTGCGTTTGCCGATGATCGTGCTGTTTCCGACCCTCGGCAGATGGTCGATCGTGGCCGTGATGCAGACCTTCGCTTACGGTCGTGAGTCGGGTACGGGTTCATCGCTCCTGGAGAACCGGGGCATCTGGCAACCGGTAGCCGCTGCCGTCATGGCGCTGGCCGCATCCGTGCTTGTCGCCGGGTTCATGGGCGTCCTGCTCATGGGTATCGTTACCCTGGTCGCCGCACTGCTGGGCGCATGGATGGCTAGACTGCTTGGCGGACTCACCGGAGATGGTTACGGGGCCGTTGTGGAGGTCACCGAGGTCGTTGCGCTGATTGCCGCCGTGGCGTTATTCAAGCACTGGCCGGGGCTGCTGGACGGCCGTATCGAGTTACCTGTCTGATGGCGATGTTGGCGTGACGAGACCCGCCAGGACGATCATGGTGCAGGGCACCGGCTCGCATGCCGGCAAGTCCGTGCTGACGGCGGCGCTGTGCCGCGTCTTCGTTCGCGCCGGGTACAGGACCGCCCCGTTCAAGGCCCAGAACATGGCCCTCAACTCATTCGCCACTCCGGACGGCGGAGAGATCGGCCGATCCACGGCGGTGCAGGCGGAGGCGGCGGGGGTTGAACCAACGGTAGATATGAACCCGGTGCTGCTAAAGCCGGAGACCGAGCGCTCGTCGCAGGTCGTCGTGCTGGGACGGCCGAACGGACATGCCGACTCAAAGGGTTATTTCGGCCGCACCGGGGTGCTCTGGCCGGTCGTGACGGGCGCGCTGGACAGGCTGCGCGCCGAGTACGACGTGGTGGTGATCGAGGGCGCGGGAAGCCCCGCCGAGATCAATCTACGCGAGCGTGAGATCGTGAACATGGCGGTGGCGCTCTACGCGGGTTCTCCGGTTCTGCTTATCGCCGATATCGACCGCGGCGGCGTCTTTGCCTCGCTGGTCGGGACGCTCGCCCTCCTGGAACCGCCGGAAGCAGAGTTGATAAAGGCCTTTGTCATCAACAAGTTCCGTGGCGACCAGGCGATCCTCGACCCGGGGCTGGTGATGCTCGAGGAGCGCACCGGGGTCCCCACCGCCGGGGTGCTTCCCTACTACACGGACATCCACATCCCGGAGGAGGATGCCCTCTACCTGGACACCCCGGCCGGGTACGACGCCGGAGGGGCGATGCTGGACATCGCAGTGGTGCGACTGCCGCACATCGCCAACTTTGATGACTTCGATCCGCTGCGCCGGGAGCCGTCTGTATCGCTGCGCTACGTGACCGGGCCCGCAGGGCTGGATTCCGCCGACCTGGTCGTCATCCCGGGAACCAAGACGACCGCGTCAGACCTGGCGTGGCTGAAAGAAAGCGGGCTTGCGGATGCCATTGTGCGACTGCGCAAGGACGGCAAGCCGGTTATCGGCATGTGCGGCGGATACCAGATGCTCGGGGAGCGAGTTCTGGACCCGGACGGTCACGAGTCCGAAGTGACGGAGGCCAGCGGACTGGCTCTTCTTCCGGTGACAACGGAGTTCAGCCCGGACAAGTCAACCGAACAGGTCCGGGGCGTGGTGGCGGCGGACCGGGGTTTGCTATCGAACGCTATGGGCCTGCCCGTCAACGGGTACGAGATTCACATGGGCCACACCCGAGTCGCCGAGGGGCGGGAGGCCATCGCGTTCAACGAGCGATCACGCAAACCTGCTGAAGGATTCGACGGCTGCCTCGACGAGGACGGCCTGTCGTTTGGCACCTACATGCACGGGTTGTTCCACAACGACGAGCTTCGGCGCTCGATGCTCGGCTTTCTGGCGTCACGGCGCGGTATCAAGCTGGAGGCGGATCGCTTCGCTAACAGCCTTGATACGGAGTTTGACCGGCTGGCCGATTTCGTGACAGAGCACCTCGACATGGAACTTCTGTTCGACATCGTCGGGCTGTCGCTGGCCCCCTCTCCCGGTGGGAGAGGGCCGGGGTGAGGGAGGTCAAGGGTCTTCGCCATTGGCGTTCCTGTGTTTCTTCGAGCCGGGGCCCGATGCTCGACAAGTCATCCAGAGGAGCTTGCGACGAAGGATCTCGCCGCGAGACGGGCGCAAAAACAATCGGGTCTATCTGCGCTCCACCACCGGGGAGCCCTTCTCCTTCCCGGGAAGGATCAGGATGACTCCCCAAAAACTCTCCGATTTGAAGAAAGGTCAAATCATGCTTTCATCACATCACTCGATGCAGAATTCCATAAATGACACGTACCAGTAAGACCCTCACCCTCATCATCGGCGGAGCGCGCTCCGGCAAGAGTTCCCTGGCAGAGCAGATGGCGTCCGGACATGACGACGTGCTGTTCGTCGCAACGGCCCAGGCCGGGGACGACGAAATGACTCAGCGCATCGCCGCCCACCAGGCCGCACGTCCCGATGAATGGGACACTCTCGAGGAGCCTATCGACCCGGCGGGCGCTCTCATCGCCGCCCGTACCAGCGGCGACCGGTACGACGTAATCGTGATCGACTGCCTCACGGTGTGGGCCGCCAACCTGATGCTGGTGGACGAGCGAACGGCGCCAGATTACGACGCCGAGACCGCGAACCTGCTTGACGCCTATGAGAGCGGGGACACCGGCTGGATTGTTGTAACAAACGAGGTCGGACTGGGCGTTGTTCCGCCCAGCGAATCGGGCCGTGATTTTCGTGATGCCCTGGGTCGCGTCAACGCAGCCTTCGCTCGACGAGCTGACCGCGTGATCTCCATGACCGCCGGACTTGCGTTGGACCTCAAGTCGCTGGGCGCGCGGCCCTGGAACGAGGTCGATCGTTGACTCGACGCCCGGGCGGTCAAGAGATAAGTTGCCACTCGGTCAAAAGTGGTTCCCAGTCGTTCATCGCAGAGACTGATAGTTCGTACAGATCACCGAGGCTATTACCGTTTTCGTCGGTGATTTCGGATTTGATAACCACCTCGGCGGTCCCATCTCCAACAACGCGAGGAAGGCCGTCTGGGCCAATGGATAATCCGATCCCTGAACCTTTTTCCGGACGCGTCTTCAAACGCATCTCGCGCCTGATTTTTCCGGCGCGAGGTTGTCGGCCAGTCCATGTTTTCTGAGTCAACGGGTACCCGTGCTTGTCACCGTTGCAAAGATCTCTCATGATCTTTATCGCCTCCGAACTGCGGATCCGGGCGTCGACCTTCTTGTGATCTTGCCCATTCGACTTCGCCCAGTGGATCAAGTGATCACGCAAATGCGAGATATGGCAAATCAACACGAAGGCAATCTCGTGGATCTGTTCGTCACTCAGATGTCCAGAAAAATCCCAATAGAACCCCTTCACTGCAGGTGTAATGCTCACCTCGGGAGGAACTTTCGACAAATCAAGCTCACGCATCGCGTCCAACGACGAGTACGCTCTTGAAATCCTGAAAAGTAGATCATCGACCATAAAGTACCTCCACCAGCTCTAACCGTACGGGCTGTTGATCGGCACTCCCCCGCCCGGGCCGTCGTTCCGCAGGCCCTTCACGTACTGACCGAGCGTCCGCCCTGAGAAACCCTGGCCCTCCGTTCCATCGGCATCGGTACGTCGCCACTTCCGCAGGCTGATGACCTCGCGCGCCGGCTCCAGCCGTGAGCCGAGGCCGTTGTAGGAGACCTCCGCGACGTAGATCGAACCCTCCGAATCGACCGCCATGGCGTGCGGAGATATGAACTGGTCCGGCGCCTGCCCGGACATCTCGTTGCCGATGCTCACCACCTCGTTCAGATCCCGGTCCAGCACGGCGACACGCTTGCCGAGACGGGGCACGCCTTCCATCACTAAAGGCGGTCGCCCCTCGGCAACGTAGATGTTGGTATCGTCACCCGTTCCGGCGAAGAGCGCCTGCGGCTTATGGACGTGCTTCTCCAGCAGGAACTCCCCGTCCACGGTGAACATCTGCAAGCGATAGTTCTCGCGGTCAGCAACCAGCACGCGGTCGTCACCGACCATGCAGATGTTGTGCGGCAGGGCGAACTGGCCCGGGCCGTTACCGGACTCGCCCCACGACTTGATGTGCTTTCCGGACGCGTCGAAACGGTGAACCGATGAATTGCGGTAACCGTCGGAAACAAACCAGTCGCCATTCCGTGGATGCACCGCCACGTGGGTCGGGCTGTTGAACGGCTCGCCGGTGTGACGCGGCTTATCGACACCCCTCTCGCCCAGCGTCAGCAGCACCTCGCCATCAGACGTCCGCTTCTGCACGTAGTTGGCATCGTCAGCGAGGTACATGTTGTCGGCGGCGTCAAAAGAAATACCGTGGGGTTTTACGAATTCGCCCGCGCCCCACATATCCTGGAAGTTGCCCTCTTTGTCGAACACGACCATCGGCCACTGCCCGCGGTTGAACACGTAGACACGGTCCTGCGAATCCACGCCCACAGAAGTCGCCTCGTGCAGGAAGAGTCCGTGCGGTATGGCGGGCCAGCCAACGACGGGTTCATATCTCGTTTCCGGGGCGGCCGGTACTACCATCTGACATCTCCCGTAATCTGCTCTGAGAGCACTTGATAGCCGTGTGAAAACGCGAGATCAGGAGTTTTCACGCATAATTGATGTTTATTACGTCAACAAGGAATAAAATAGGCTCGACATACTCTTGTTGATGTCATCGAAGGATCACTATTCCCCGGGGATGGGATGAGGAGGTCACATTGGCAGATCCTAGATTCGAGATCCTGAGCGTGCTGCGGTCATTTGACGAGCGCGGACGCCCCGCTCCCCCTGCCGGCCAGATAGCGGCCCTGGCCCGACAGCGGATGAAGGCAGCGACCGATGCTTTGACCGAACTCGCTGCATCCGGTGACATTAAACCCGTGGGCGACGATAGTTACGAGATCACCGATCGCGGCCGGACCGCGCTGGCCCGGGCAGAACGCGACGGCGAAATATAGATCATAGCCTCGGTATTTCGGACCACCGGGTTCCGGGAACCGGTGGTCCGGCCTGTCGCCCCAGTCGTGTCACTTTCGGACGACGTAGTACGCGTTCTGTAAATCATGCGCGAGCCGGTTGACCTCGACCCGCGATAATCCCGCATCCGCCAGCATCTCCCTCGCTTTCGTCTCGCCCCACATCGTTCCAAGACCCGTTCCGTCCAGCGCCAACGAGACGGTCATGCAGTGCATCACCGATATCGCGTAAAGGAACGTGCCGATGGGGTTGTCGATGTTTTCCTGCAGCTCGGACGATGCGGCGACGTCCTGCATCAGGAACACCCCGTCATCCCGCAATGCATCGGAGACCCCGGCGAGGACCGACGCCGGGTCCGCCTGGTCGTGGATGGCGTCGAACGCCGTTATCAGGTCGTACTGCCGGGGCGTGCCGAGCTTCGTCACGTCCTTCGCCTCGAACACCAGGTTCGTGACGCCGTTCTCCTCGGCCTGGCGCCTGCCGACAGAGGTCGCCTCGTCCGATAGATCAAAGCCGGTGAAACGGCTGTTCGGGTACTCAAGCGCCATTATGTTGAGCGCACGACCGCTGCCACAGCCGACATCGAGCACGTCGATCCCCTGTTGGAGAGCGTCCTGCAGTCCGGGAACGAGCGGGAGTATGTGGTCCAGGAGCGCCGGGACGACGGTCTGGCCGCTGTCCTCCGCCATCACTTCCTGAAAGCGCGGGAACTCCGAGTAGGGAACGCCGCCGCCGTTCTTGAAGCAGTCGATGATGCTGTCTTCCACGGTACCGAGCAGGGGGATGTACTGCAGGAAGGCCGCGACGTTGTCGGGCGCGGCGTCCCGGGTCAGGAACGCGGCATGCTCTTCAGGCAGGGTGTAGGTGGCTGCGCCGGGCTCATACTCGACGACCTGCCCCGCCACCATCGCGCCCAGCCATTCCCTGACATAGCGCTCGTTCATGCCGGACGCGTTCGCTATCTCATGGCTGGTGGAGGGCGCTAGTCCGGACATCGCATCCAACAACCCGGTGCGGTGACCAATGGACGCCATCAGCGCCAGCGATCCTGCATTGAGCGTCTCTACCATCCGGTCACCGAACGCCCCGGCCTTCGCCTGATCCATACATATCCTCCGTACTGTGATGCCAGCCAGCTTGAGCGGCGGAGCGATGATACATCGCGGGTGTGGCCGGGCCAGTCCGAATGTAGACTGCCGGACTAAACACCGCGAACTGCCACGGACCGGGCTCAAACTTTCAACAGACTGGAGGCATCCTGGTGGAATACAGCCAGATCCTGTACGAGACCGATGGCCGTCTTGCTTACATCACCCTGAATCGGCCCGAGAAGTTGAACGCGCTGTCCAACAACCTGCGCGCCGAGGTGATGGACGCCATGCGTGAGGCGGAGGCCGATGATGAGGTGGGCGTGATCATCCTGCGCGCCGCCGGTCGTTCTTTCTCCGCCGGGTACGACCTGTCACCCGCACGTGAGGCGATCGACGACTCTTTTGTGGATTCCCGTTCGGGCCTGCCGGACACGGGCTCGATGCACCCCGGAGCGAACCAGTGGGCGCGAAGCGTCGTGATGACAAACTGGATCATATGGGAGCTGGCAAAGCCGGTGGTCGCCCAGATCCAGGGCCACTGTCTCGCCGGTGGAACGGAGCTCGCCACTGTTTGCGACTTCCGCATCGTCGCCGAGGACGCGCAGATCGGCTATCCGCCGGTCCGGGCGATGACGACGATGGACATGATGTGGACGCCGTGGTTCATGTCGCCGGCGAAAGCCCGGGAGTTCGCCTACATCGGCGACTCGATCTCCGGCACCGACATGGTCACGGCCGGGTGGGCCAACTACGCCGTGCCAAAAGAAGAGCTTGGCGAGTTCACCGAGAGATTCGCCCGGCGCATGGCGCATATCGACAACGAGATGCTGATGTACTCCAAGCGGGCGGTGAATCGGCAGTACGAAACGATGGGCATCCGGCAGGGGCTGGCGTCCGGCACGGAGATACAGTCGATATCCTCTCAGCGCGCCGCTGCATCTGAATGGCGTAGGCGTGTTCAAGAAGATGGTCTGAAGGGCGCGCTCGAGTGGCGTGACGGGCCGTTCCGAGATTTCCGCGGCGCCTACGCCAGCGCACCGAAAGACCGGCCTGTCGCCGGGATGGACCCTCAACAGGGATGACTCCAAACCCGGGATAACCCCAAAGACCGGATAACCAGGGACTAGTAAATGCCCGCAGTGACTGTCGAAAACGTCCTGGACCTCGAGCGCATAGAGCGTCCGACTCCTGAATCGCTGGAGCGACCGATCGTGAGCATCACGACCGCGCCATCCGGCTTCGAGGGCGAGGGCTTTCCGGTTCGACGCGGCTTCGCCGGGATCCCGATGGAGCGGGTCGACCCGTTCATCATGATGGACCAGATCGGCGAGATCGAGTGGATGGCCGGGGAGGCGAAGGGCACGCCCTGGCATCCTCATCGCGGCTTCGAGACCGTCACCTACATGATCGACGGCGTGTTCAAGCACAGGGACTCGAACGGCGGCGGCGGGGTGATCACGGACGGCGACACGCAGTGGATGACGGCGGGCGCCGGGATCCTGCACATCGAGGCCCCGACCGAGGAGGTAGTGCTCAAGGGCGGGCTGACGCACGGCATCCAGCTCTGGGTGAACCTTCCAGCATCCAGGAAGTGGTCGCCACCCCGGTACCAGGACATCCGCAGCGGAAATCTTTCACTGCTGTCCTCGCACGATGGCGGCGCGCTGGTCCGGGTCATCGCCGGGGCCGTAGGAGAGCACGAAGGCCCGGGCATCACGCACACGCCGATCACGATGGTCCACGCAACTATCAGCCCGGGCGCGCAACTGGAGCTGCCGTGGGAGCCCGAGTACAACGCACTGGGCTATGTGCTGGCGGGCGACGGAACCGTCGGCGCGAACCATGACGCGGTGCACCTGGGGCAGGCGGTCTCTTTCGGCCCCGGTGGCTGGGTCGGGTTTGAGGCCGACAAACAGCAGGACAGCAGCACGCCGAATCTAGAGGTGCTGATCCTGGGCGGCCAGCCGATTCGAGAGCCGGTCGCATGGTACGGACCCTTCGTCATGAACTCGCAGGAAGAGTTGCAGCAGGCGTTCACCGACTACCATGCGGGCAAGCTGGGCTCGATCCCTGTGGAGGATCTGCCACACACCGAGAATTCAGGGGCCTCTGGACCGGCCGAAGACTAAGATCCGAACACGACGACACGGAGAAGCAGAAATGCAGGCAGTTAAAGGCCCGGGCGCGGACCCGAAGTATTACGGCGTCGCCATCGAGCCGTCGGCGCGCCGATTACGTGTGATGTTCAACGGCGAGGTGGTCGCCGACAGCACAAACACGCAGTTGATGTTCGAGACGCGCCACCGCCCGGTCTACTACTTCCCGACTGGCGACGTCCGGATGGACCTGCTGGAGTCGACCGACCACGGCACCACCTGACCGTGGAAAGGTGAGGCCAGGTACTGGTCTATCAAGGTCGGCGATCAGGTTTCTGAGAACGCCGCCTGGAACTATCCGACACCCATCGGCGAGTGCCCGGATATCGCCGACTACGTGGCCTTCTACTGGGACCGGGTTGATGCATGGTACGAGGAGGACGAGCAGATCTTCCAGCACGCTCGCGACCCCTACACGCGGATCGACTGCCTGAACAGCTCTCGACACGTTGAGGTGCTGGTGAACGGCGTGAAGGTGGCGGACACCCAACGACCCGTCCTGCTATTCGAGACGGGCCACGACACCCGCTACTACATCCCAAGTATCGACGTGGACATGTCGGCGCTCGAGCCGACGGACACCAGCACGATGTGCCCCTACAAGGGACCGGCGCGCTACTGGACGGTCACGGCCGGAGAAGAGTCGTTCACCGATTACGCCTGGCAGGTCTCGGCGCCGCTTCCCGAGGCGGCCAGGATCGCTGACCATCTGTGTTTCTACGCGGAGCGCGACGAGGTGCAGGTGATCGTGGACGGGGAGAAGGTTTAGACGCGCGTCGTACCCGGACTTTAACCACCCCCGAACCCCCTCCTGAAAAGGGGGGTTGTGTTAAGCCTCCTCCCTGTGAGGAAGGAGGCCTGGATGTGGGTTGAAGTTACCCTGATCCCCCGGGACCGTTCACCCGCTCCGTTAGAATCCGGGCCATGTCGAGCACTATCAACTACGTCCTCGCCGGCGACATCGGTGGGACGAACATGCGCGCCGCGCTCGCCGATCGCAACGGTTCATTGCTGGCACAGGGGATTGTTGCGACCGAGCCGGAGAGCGGTCTCCCCATGGCGGAAGAGCGGTTGAGGGCGTTGTGTGAAGAGGTGGGATCCGGCGTCCCTCGTGACGAGGTGGGAGGCGTTGTACTTTCGTCCGCGGGCCCGATCGACCCGGGCACCGGCACCTACGTGTACCCGCCGAACCTGCCCGGCTGGCACGGCAAGACGATGAAGCCGGGACTGGCGGCGTCGCTGGATATGCCCGTGTCGATAGGGCACGACGCCACGCTCGGTGCGCTTGCGGAGTCACGCTACGGAGTCGGCAAGGGCGCGCAGCACCTCGTGTACGTGACGCTCAGCACGGGGGTTGGCGGCGGGATTATCGCCAACGGACAGATGGTTGCGGGCGCACACGGCCATGCCGGCGAGATGGGTCACCTGCTCGTGCGACCCGGCGGTCAGAGCTGCAACGTGGGATGCGACGGCTGTCTTGAAGGCATCGCGTCCGGCGGAGGAATCGCGCGCGCCGGGGTGGCCGCCATCAAGGCCGGCCGAAGCTCGTCCATGCTGGACATGGCGGGGGGCGATCCAGAGGCAGTGAGCGCGCAGATCGTGTTCGAGGCCGCGGCGGCGGGCGATTCCATCGCTACCGAGATCGTGGACGGGGTCGTCGATGGCGTCGCAACCGGTTTTGCGGACATCCTGAACACCCTCGACCCGGAGTACCTGGTGGTCGGCGGCGCAGTGACCGGAAGCCTTCAGCCCTACTGGGACGACCTCCGTGCGCGCATCGAGGACAAGGCGCTCCCGCACTTCAAGGACCGGGTTCCACTTCATGTGTCGCCGCTGGGCGACGATGTCAGCCTGGTGGGCGCGGCCGCTCACGCTTTCGATCTTGCGGACTTAACTCTGGATGAGGAGCACGGAAACTGATGCAGGTACTGGACTACGGGCGTTCATTCGTCACATTTGTCTCGACGGGTGGACGGTATCGCAACAACGCACGGCTCCAGGTTGAGTCGAGGACCACGCTGACCGATACGCGATCCGGGGAATCCACGCGTTACCTGTTCTTTGCGTCCTGCAAGTCGGAGGACACCTTCGCTCCGCAGGACCTGTTTTACAGGAACAACTACGACTTCAACGGCATCTTTTCCGAAGATGAGTACGTGATCTTCCGGACCTACTCCTCGCATACGGCGCGCTTCCGGGAAGAGGGGTTGTGGGAGGGCACGTTCAACGACGTAAAAGAGCGGCTGGTAGAGGTCGAGGGGACCGTGCTCGGCAACGGCGAGGAAGTGGTCAAAGCGTCCATGGCGGGCAAACCGCTGGTGGGGCGCGTGGAACTGGTCTCGGGGGACGGGGCGCTCAGCGCCGAGATCGAGTTCCCCGTCAAGACGATGAACGCCAATGACACCCACTGGAAGTGGCAGGTGGACACCGGGCCGATTGCGTTCCCGGACTTCGCGGCCGACGTGGATCTTCACATCAAACGGCTGTCCCCGGCATTCGTCGCTTACAACGTGAAAGGCTTCGCCGATTTCGTCGTGCAGCAGCCGGTCGCTTCGCCCGAGAACGGCTCGTCCGTGACGCACTACACGTCGCCGATCACGCTTCCCGCAAAGACGAGCGTAATCGCGATCGGGTGACCCGGGGAGACCGACCGGTCCTTCGAGAGCCTCAGGACGCGGGCCCGCCCGGTCGCCGCCTAGTGGCCGCCGCCGGAGCCGCCCAGTCCTGAGACCGTCACCCGGTACGACGGGTCCGTCTCCGGGTCGGCGTCGACGATTACGTCCGCCTTCTCCAGGATTCGCTGGCAATTCTTGCTCAGGTGCAGGAGGTGCAGCTGGCGGTCCGCACGGTCGTAACGCTGTGCAAGCTCAACAATCGCCTCTATTCCGGAGTGGTCCCAGACCCGTGAGTACTGGAAATCGATCGCTACCTCGGTCGGGTCGGTCACCGGATTGAACAGCTCGCGGAAGTGACTGACCGATGCGAAAAAGAGCTGTCCGTGGAGTGTGTAAGTCCTGCGGAACGGCGTTGAGCCATCCTCCGGGTTGTTGTCTTCGGCCACGACGTAGACGGACCGGGCGGTGTTCCAGGCGAAGACAAGGGCCGAAACGATTACACCGACGACCACCGCAATCGCAAGGTCCGTAGCCACGGTCACCGCGGCTACCAGGACCATGATGAAGGCGTCGGAAAGAGGCACCTTCCGGATGATCCGCAGGCTGGACCACGAGAAGGTTGCGATGACAACGATAAACATCACACCCACAAGCGCCGCTATCGGGATTCGCTCGATGAGTGACGAGGCGAACAGTATGTAGGTCAGCAGCAGGATCGCCGCCACGACGCCCGAGATACGCCAGCGAGCCCCGGACTTAATGTTGATCATGCTCTGGCCGATCATGGCGCAGCCGCCCATGCCGCCGAAGAAGCCGGTGATGACGTTGGAGGCGCCCTGCGCCATGCACTCACGGTTCTTCTGGCTCTTCGTCTCGGTGATACCGTCGATGAGCGAAAGCGTGAGCAGAGACTCGATCAAGCCGATTCCCGCCAGGATCAATGCGTACGGCAGGATGATCCGGAGGGTCTCCAGGTTCAATGCCACGTCGGGGATGCTCGGCGCCGGGAAGCTGCCGGAGATACTGGAGAGATCTCCGACGGTGGTGGTGTTGATGTTTCCGAAGATCACCAGGGCGGATACGACCAGGATGCCGGCGAGCGCTGCGGGGAACCGGGATGTGAGTCTTGGAACAACGAAGATCACCGCCATCGTGAGGGCGATAAGTCCGAGCATGATTCCCAGGTCGCCACCCATGAGCCAGGATTCGGTCCCATCATGGTTCTCAACCTTGAAGCTCTCAAGCTGGGCCAGGAAGATGACGATCGCCAGGCCGTTAACGAACCCAAGCATCACCGGATAAGGGACCATTCGGATGAGGTCGCCGAGCCTCAACGCCCCGATGGCCATCTGAATGATCCCCATGAGGATCACGGTGAGGAAAAGCATCTCCACGCCGTGGGCTTTCACGAGTGCGACCATCACGACGGCCAGCGCCCCGGTCGCTCCGGATATCATTCCCGGGCGTCCGCCAGTGAGTGATGTGATAAACCCGACGATGAACGCGGCGTAAAGGCCGACGAGAGGTTCGACTCCCGCGACGAACGCGAAAGCGACTGCTTCAGGGACGAGGGCGAGGGAGACGGTGAGTCCGGCCAGGATTTCCGTACGAATCTGGCCCGGGTTTCGGAACTGCTGCATTTACCGACCGGGGTTTGGTGAAATATTTTGCAAACAGCCCTCCTTTCTACACGACGTGGACCTCAGGTTGTTAAGGGTTCGTTACGGTTTTTCGCGAATTCGTTAAAGAATTTGACGGTAGGAGCACCAGGATCCCATGACGGACACAGGTGACAAGCAGCGGGAGACCTACCTTCACGGCCACCATCCGGTGGTGGTGGATGAGCACGCCAGGCGTAGTGCTGAACGGAACGCCGCACACCTTCTGACCCATCTCAGACCCGGGATGTCGCTGCTCGATATCGGGTGCGGCCCGGGGAGCATCACCGCCGGGCTCGCGAGGGCCGTCGCGCCGGGAACCACGGTTGGAGTGGACACGTCCGACGACGCGCTGGAACGGGCGAAAGCCGACGCCGATTCCACCGGTCTTGAGAACGTGGAATATCGGATCGCCGACGCATACGATCTCCCGTTCCCCGACGGTTCGTTTGACGCGGCCCACATGCACCAGGTCCTGCAGCACCTGTCCGACCCGGAACGGGCCATGCGGGAGGCCGTACGCGTGTTAGGGGCTGGCGGCGTGATCGGCATCACCGAAGTCGACTGGGACACCGCCATTTTCTGGCCGCGTTCGCCGGAAACAGACCGCTTTCTTGAGATCTATGACGCCGTAGCTCTCCGCAACGGGGGAGACCCGGATACGGGCCGGCGGCTGCGATCGATGCTGGAACCGTTGGAGCTTGAGCGCAGGGAGATCGGCGCGATCGTGTGGTCGTTCGGCGACGCCGCCGCCACCGAGCAGTGGGGCGACCTGTGGTGGTCGCGCATCCAGGAGTCGAACATCGCCACTGTGGCGATCAAGGCCGGGATCTCCACAACAGAGGAGCTGGCGACGATCGGCGCGGCGCTGCACGACTGGGGCCAGGCGCAAGACGCCTTCTTTTCGATAACCCACGGCACGGCGCTGGGCTGGAAATAGCGCGATCCTGCCGTTATAGCATCGCGACGACCGAGCCAGGATGAACCCGGCTAACCGCGCCCATCCCGGGGAACGATTTCGGATTTATTGGAGGAACCCTTGCCCAAGTACGTGATACTGCCGCCACTCGATGACATGCGTCGGGAGTTCGCGCGCCGCCTGGCGGACACGGTGCCGGAACTCGACGTGGTCGCGCCGGAGACCGACGAGGAGGCCGCCGAGGAGATCAAGGACGCAGACGGCGCTTATGGCTGGGTTCCGCCCCCGGCGCTGGCCGGGGCGACGAAGTTGAAGCTACTTCAGAACCCGGATGCCGGCCCCTTTCACGGCTACTACTACAAGGAGCTGGTCGAACACCCTGTCGTCATCTCGAACCCGCGCGGCATCTACTTCGACCACATCAGCCACCACATCATGATGTTCATGCTGGCGCTCTCCCGCGGGCTGCCCGACTGGGTTAACGCCCAGAAGCAGTCCAATTGGGACAAGGACGCGCGGAAGCACAAGTACGTAAACCTGCCGGACTCGACGGTGCTGATCAACGGCGTGGGCGGGATTGGGGCCGAGACGGCGCGGCTGTGCAGCGAGTTTGGCGCTCGGGTGATCGGCATCGAGCCGCGGTCCGAGATCGACTCTCCCGCAGAGCTGCACGATCCGTCAGAACTGGACGGCCTGCTGCCGGAGGCGGACTTTGTCGTGACCACGGTGCCTCACACGCCTGAAACGGAGTTCATGTGGAACGCCGACCGCTTCAAGCTGATGAAGAACACCGCCTACTTCATCAACATCGGGCGAGGCATGACGGCAAAGATCGACGACCTCGCGGACGCCATCGAGGCGGGCGAGATCGCGGGCGCAGGGTTGGACGTGTTCGAGATCGAGCCATTGCCCTCAGATCATCGGCTCTGGACGATGGACAACGTGCTGATAACGCCGCATGTGGCGGTATCAGACGCCGAGAACATCCCGGAGCGACGCTTCGAGATCCTCCTGGAGAACGTCAAGAGATTCCTGGACGGACGCGAGTTCATCAACGTGGTGGACAAGGAGAAGTGGTACTAGGCCCTGCCGGGCGGCCATTCAGGAGGAGAGTGAAGCGGAAGGTCGCTCTCTGCCACGTCATTCCGCTCACACCGGGAGAGTGGGCGCAACCGTTTGCTGTCATTCCGAAGCCGGCACGCGAGGAATGTTCCGGCCGGCACTCCGCCACGGTCCGATCCGCACGACCAGCGCGTGGGGGTCATTCGCTTACTGGCGTTTCCGGTACCGACGGTAGGCGATTATCACGGGCAATCCGAACAACAGGAATGATGCCGTACCCAGCACGAAGCCGACCCACAACGGAGCGGTGATCCACCACCACGACCAGCCAATAACTCCGGTGAGTTTGAGGACCAGGAAGATCAGAAAGAGGAGGACGGCAAAACCGCCGCCGCGCGAGCCACGTCTTCGTGGTCCCAATCCCGGTCCACGAGGGGCGTTCCCGATGTCGTGCATGTTGTGCCCCCCTAACGCAAACGGCCACATGTAAAGGATAAACCTGCCCCGGGACCGCCCGTGTTCACATCGTGTCCAGCGATCCGCTCAGAATGTGCAGCGCGCCCGCACCGTTTCCAGCGATACCGCCATTCCGACTGCCCAAAAGGCACTCCGCACAAGCTCATGTCGTAGCTCACGGTTGCGTTCTCCGCCGCTTTCACCTTCGCGCGCGCCGTCTCCTCGCTGAAGGCGGTTTGATGTCGGTGGGCTTTCGGGCAACCTTCTGTAGGTCCGACCCTCCGTGCGATGTCCTCGTGCCGGGAAAGGCGTCCGTCAACCGCGCGTTGGATGCGCCAGGTCGTTCAATTAAAGCATCCGATTTTCGAAACATACGGATGTATACCGGGTGCTGCAGAAAGTGCCTCTCACCGGGGGTTGACTTAAAGGGCACTTTAAGTTGTAACGTCCTCCGTCCGGGAGATATCTGTACCCGTCAGCCGGGAGGCGTGACATGACTACCACGACGAACAGCAAGGCCAGATCAGTCAGCGAAATCAAGATCTGCTCACTCGAAGAACTCGAGCAGGAACGTGTTCGCGTCGTGTCCGCCGACGGAAGAACGGTGGCTGTGTTCACCGATGAAGGCCAGGTTTTCGCGGTCGATAACCGATGCCCCCACATGGGCTTCCCGCTTGCGCAGGGCACAGTCAAAGACGGGATCCTCACCTGCCACTGGCATCACGCCAAGTTCGACCTGGCAGGCGGCTGCACGTTTGATCTGTTCGCTGACGATGTCACATCGTTCGAGGTCGAGGTGAGGGACGGCGATGTCTGGCTGGACCCGACGCCCGTCGAAGAAAACCCGGAAACGCACTGGCTTCGGAAGGTCGACGAGGGATTGGAACACGAGATCCCGCTGGTGCTGGCGAAGGCCATGATCGGTCTCGATGATCATGACACCACAACGGAAATCCTGACCAGGGCTGCCCTCTTTGGCGTGCGCAATCGGGAGTCCGGCTGGAGCGACGGGCTGTCCATCCTGACGGCGATGTCCAACATCCTGCCCTCACTGGCCCCGGAAGATCGCCCGATGGCGCTGTTCCACGCCCTCGTCCACGTGGCGCGAGCCACAGCAGGACAGGCAGTCAACTTTGACCTGCTGCCGCTGGACACCCGGGAAAAGCGGCCAGAACGCTACGTCGAATGGACGCGTCGATTCGTCGAAGTGAGGGCCTCGGAGCCGACAGAACGGGCGCTGGCCACGATGATCGATATCGGTGTGCCAGAAGCGGCCGTTGGGAACGCCATTTTCGGGGCAAGCACTGACCACCTGTTCATGGACATAGGCCACACGCTCGACTTCTCCAACAAGGCGTTCGAGCTGCTGGACCACATCGGATGGGAGCTTGCGGACGAGGTGCTGACATCGCTCGTCCCCAACCTCGTTACGGCCCAGCGAATGGAAGAAACGTCCTCATGGCAGCACCCGGTTGACCTGCCGGGGTTGCTGTCGGACGTGTATGAAGGACTGGATGAGCTCATCGCTGCCGGCGGCGGTCGATTGACCGGCTGGAAAGGCCACGCCGCTCTGGCGGAGCAGGTGATTGACGGTGAGCCGGCGGACACTCTGGGCGTCATGGCGGAGCTCGTCCGGAGCGGCGTGCCGCTGGAGGAGATATCGGCCTCGGTCGCCTATGCAGCGGCCCTGCGTCTCGTGCATTTCAGGGTGACGAACGAGTTCGCGGACTGGAACACGGTCCACCACACTTTCACCTACACGAACGCGGTGGATCAGGCCATTCGACGTGCGCCGTCCAACCCGCTGGCACGAGGGATCTTCGATGGAGCCATGTCGGTTTACCTGGAACGTTTCCTGAATGTGCCGAAACAGGCCGCGCCGCGCCCATCAGGCGGAACACCGGCGCGTGAAGCGATGCTCAAGACCTTTGATGTGCAGGGAGGCGTGGACGACACGGCACAGCTTGTCGCCGACATGCTTGCCGCCGGTCAGCGGGAAGAAGTGATCCAGACCCTGGGCCACGCTTTACTGCGTGAGGACGCCGGATTCCACTCTTTCCAGGTTTACGAGGCGGGGTTACGGCAGTACGGAAACTTCTCCGGCACACCGGAGGGAGACAACATCCTGGTCGGAGTATCCCGGTTCCTGTCGGCCCACTCGCCGACGGTGCGACAGCGCGCTCAGACCTTCGAGATCGCCGCACGCCTGCATCGGGGAGAGTCGTTGGCGGGTGGATAAACCCGGTTTGAAATGCCGGGGCGTGCCGATTCAGTCGACCGGAACGTCTTCCAGCAGGCGCCGGGCGCCCGGGCCGCGGGTCGCCAGCACGTCTTCCGTGTTGAAGAGGCTGCACGACTCCAACGACAGGCAGCCACAACCGACGCATCCGTTCAGGTTATCCCGCAAGCGCTCCAGTTCAGCGATGCGGTCGTCAAGCAGGTAGCGCCAGGCCCCCGAAAGCTGCTCCCAGTCATCACGGCCCGGGGTCCGCGCTTCAGGGAGATCGTTGAGGGCGGCTCCGATCTCCCGAAGAGAGAGGCCGATCACGCGAGCGGCGCGGATGAAGGCGACGCGCCGGAGGGTCTCACGCGCGTAGCGTCGCTGGTTGCCCTCGGTGCGCCGAGACGCGATCAGTCCTTCAGACTCGTAGAAACGGAGGGCCGATGTTTCGACCCCGCTTCGTGTGGCGAGTTCGCCCACCGTCAGGTAACTGGCTGGAGACGCCATGCGAAATACTCCCGGATCCGACGAATGACTTGAAGTGTACTTTAAGTTATGTGTTCCCGTGAACAAGACCTTGACCACGGGTGTAGATTTGCCTTCATGTCAAACGCAACATCACCCCCCAACGCCGACACGGGCCTCGGTTACGAGGACCTGCCGCGGCTTATGACGCTCATGACCGGCGACGAGAAGCACTCGTTCAGCGCAACCTCCACGCTCGACGTGTTGTGGGTGCTTTACAACCGGGTGCTCAACATCGACCCGGACAACCTGGAAGACCCCGGTCGCGATCGCTTTCTGCTGTCAAAGGGTCACGGCCCGATGGCCTACTACGCCGTGCTCGCGGCGAAGGGCTTCATCCCGGTCGAGACGTTGCCGACCTTTGCACAGTACGACTCGATTCTCGGCAAACACCCGGACTCCATGCTCATCCCCGGCGTGGAAATCGGATCGGGCTCGCTCGGGCATGGACTGCCGATAGCGGCCGGGATGGCGAACGCCCTCAAGGCCAGGGGGTCTGGGTCACAGGTCTTCTGCATGGTCGGCGATGCCGAATCCAATGAAGGCAGCGGGTTCGAGGCGATAGCGATGGCCAGCCGGCTCAACCTGAGCAATCTCACAACTATCGTCATCGACAACAGGTCTGATGCGACCGGTTGGCCGGGCGGAATAAGCTCCCGGTTCGCCGTCGAAGGCTGGTCTACCGCCGACGTTGACGGCCGCGACCACGGCGCAATCCACGAGGCGCTGGTGACACCACACAGCGACCGGCCCCACGTCGTAGTGGCGTTAGTCGAACCGAAGGCCTGATCCCATGCCAAACATGCGAGAACGCTTTACCGCCGTCACGTCCGAGCTACTTGATGGCGATCCGAGAGTTGCGCTGATCCTCGCCGCCATCGGCGTCGCCCAGTTCAGAGAGACCGGAGTCGTTGACCGCCATCCCGGACGGGTCATAAACGTAGGAATCCGGGAACAACTGCAGGTAGGGTTCGCCGCCGGGATGGCGAAAGAGGGATTCCGTCCGATAGCCCACTCCTACGCGCCCTTCCTGGTAGAGCGCCCGTGGGAACAGATCAGGCTGGACTTCGGGCACCAGGGCGTGTCCGGGATCCTGGTCTCGATCGGCGCGACGTACGACGAGGCTGACTGGGGCCGCACGCACCAGGCGCCGGAAGACGTGCAACTACTTGCCATGCTCCCGGAATGGCGCATCCACACACCGGGCCATCCCGACGAGGTCGAAGCCATGCTGCGCGCGGCGGTCAAGGACGACGTCTGTACATACATCCGGCTCTCGACATCGACAAACGAGCGCGCCTACCCGTCGGACGACGGACGCTTTTCAATCGTCAGGTCCGGTTCCGGCAACGCCCCCACGGTGGTCGCCGTAGGCCCGATGCTTGACGTGGTGAGCGAGGCGACCGCCGACCTTGATATCACGGTGCTTTACGCGCATACCGTCCGGCCGTTTGACGGCGAGACACTGCGCTCGGTGTTGCAAGCGCCCGAGGTCGTGCTGGTAGAACCGTACCTGGAGGGCACATCGACGTCCGAGGTATCGCAACTCTTGCAGGACACGCCGCATCGAGTTCTATCGCTGGGCACTTCCAAGCGGGAGAACCGGCATTACGGGACCAGCGCCGAGCACTTTGCGGTGCATGGCCTGGATGCGTCGGGGATCCGCAGCAGTATCACGGAGTTCCTGGCAAGGCGCGTCCCGGCGTAACGCAGCGCCCGGTCCCTAGTCGTCCCATGTTCTGCGTCGCGGCTTCGTCAGGAATGCCATAAACAGGCCCATGGCCGAGAACGCCGTGACGACCACGTATGCGGCGCGCCAGCCGTCTGCGAATGCGTCTTTCGCGCCAGGCACGTCGGCGAGCTCGTCCAGCTGTATATCGAACCCCCGGGACACCATCACGCCCACCACTATCGTGGACGCGATCGCCTGCCCGGTCACGTTGCCGAAGTTACGTGCCAGGTTCTGGAGCGCGCCGACGACACCGAAACGGGAGGGCGGAACGGAACCCATGATGACGCTGCTGTTTGGCACGTTCCACAGCCCCATGGCGAGGCCATTGACGAACACGATCACCATCACGATCCACATGGGCGTCTCACCGTCCACGAAAGCAAAAGCGATAGCGGTTCCTATCAGAATCAGGAACCCGAAGATCAAGAATCGACGTTCACCGAAACTATCGGACAGCCTTCCGCTGGTCTGAGCGGCGATGCCCATCCCCAGCGACGTCAGAAACAGGATGAGACCCGCGGCCCCTTCGGTAAGCCCGCGGAAACTGATCAAGAAGATCGGCAAGAGAAACCGTGTCGCGGTCGTCCCCATGAAGCCCAGCACCCGGGTCGATATTCCCATGGTGAACATGAAGTTGCCGAACATCCGGAGTTCGAGCATCGGCGAACTGGAGCGAAGCTCCCACGTCACGAATGCCGCCAGCAACACGACAACTCCGACGATACTCCCCAGTACGAGCGGCGATGCCCAGCTGGCTCCAGACGGGTTGTTGATGGTTATAACCAGCAGGATGATCGCCAGTGCAGACAGGAACGCGCCCACCCAGTCAAACGGCGGTTTCTCGTCCATACGTCCCCGGCTCACCTTCTCCTCATCCAGGATGAAATATCCGGCGACAAGGGCGATCGCTATCGGGGGGAGCAGCATGAGGAAGAGCGTCTCCCACGGGAACCACTGGAGTACCAGCCCCGCGATGATGGGGCCGAGGGAGCCGCCGACCGCAACCGCCGTGGTCTGGCTGCCAATCGCCTTGCCGCGCTCTCTGTCCGAGAACACAGAGATGACCATCGCCGTACCAACCGACTGGCCCATCGAGTTGCCCACGGCCATCACAACACGGAATACGATCAGAATTCCGAACGTAGGCGAGAAAGCGGATCCGGCGGCCCCGACAGCAAATAACACCAGCCCGACCAGGTGGACCTTTTTGCGCCCGATGATGTCGGCAAGGCGTCCCATCGGCAACATCAACGCGCTGATCGTGAGCGCCTGGGCAATCACGACCCAGGTGACGGCCCGGAGTGTTATGCCGTAGTCCTCTGCGATGGCGGAGAGGGCGACGAACGCCATTTGCATGCTCATCACCATTGTGGTGAAAGCGATGGCGATGGCAGCGAACGCCTTCCATTTATAGGCGTCGTCAAATGGCTGGCCGCGATTCAGTGACGAGGCGTTATCCGTCCGGGACGTGCTCATCGGCGGCAGGCAGCAGCGGGGTTATTTACGGGCACACAGGGGATACTACTTCAGAATCCGCCCGGTAATTACCGGTGACCGGGCGTTCATCCCGCCATCATCCGAGGTTCCGGAGCTTCTTGAATTTGATAGCGAAGATGGCGCTGAAGGCCAGCAGGACCCCCGACATGCCGAGGATCGCCGCCGTCGGGCCGAACAACTCCATGGCGGTCGCCACCGTCAAAATGCCGAACGGCATGAAGCCAAAAATCATCTCGAACATGCTGGCCACACGGGCGCGATGTTCGTCGTCGGATAGCTCCATCGCCAGCGCCTGCCCCAGCGCAAACCGGCCCGCCTCTCCTATGCCGACAAAAAGCATCAGGAACAGGCCAATCCAGTAGAACGGCAACCCGGTAACGGCCGCCATAGCGATCGCCGAGACGAAGGCAGAACCCATCAATACGGCGCCCCTGCGCTGTCCCCTGCGCAGCGACGCCATGCCGAGCGCGCCAAGCAGCGACCCGATCCCGGTCATGGCCGTCAGCGCCCCGACCTCGAACGGAGTAGCCCCGTACACGTCTTTGGCAAAAGCGGGAAGCAGCATCCGGAACGGCATCGTCAGAATCATGACCACCCCCGCGAAAACCAGAACGGACAACAACTCCCTGTACCGGCGAACGTACCTGAAGCCGTCGACCACGTTTGACGCCATGGATCGCCTCGGTGCGCCGGGATCGGGCTGGAAACGAGGCAACTGGGTCATGAACAGGATGGCGACGCAGTTCAGGCCCGCCACAACCAGGTACACGCCGTCCGGTCCGATGACGCTGTACAGCACGCCACCAATCGCCGGGGCCACCATCGTCGTGATGCTCATCGCCGCCGAGTTGAGCGACACGGCATTGGACATCAACTCTTTGCTGACGATTTTCTGGATCATCAACTGCCGGGCCGGCATCATGAACGCAAAATAGAGGCCCTGGATCATGGACGCGATCAGCAGGTATTCCCAGGTCAAATCATCGGCGATGATCATGATCGCCACGGCCAGCGCGATAGCAACCTGCCCCAACTGCAATATCTGGATCAGGGTGCGCCGCTCCATGCGTTCGGCCACGGTCCCGCCGACAAACGAACCGAAAAAGGACGCCGGCGCGAACCCTACGGCGATCAGGCCGGTGATGAAGAAAGAGTCGGTGATGTCGTATGCGAGTATGCCGCGCGCCAGGAACTGCATCTGCGTGCCGCTCATGCCCGTCATCACGCCGAGCCAGAGGAACCTGTATTCACGATTCCCGAGCGATTCGACGGCACGGCCGAACACGGCGCGACGGCCCCCGGTCGAAGGCGCGGTCACTACGGCGGCCGGTACGGCCGTGTCAGGGAACGAGGTTCGTTCTGAAACATCGTCCGGCGACGATGTGTCGCCGGGGCGCAGGGGTCCGGTGGTTGCCATGTTTCCTGGAGGATGCGCGGGGATCGATTCGCTTCGACCGGCGGTACGGATGGGAGTCGAAACAAATACCGGCCAACGCTTCGTGATACGTCGGCCGGCATCCATTGCGCGCGATCATATCGCCACGGTTCGGGCTGGCAAGCGGAAAAGCGTTGCTGGACCGGGGCAGTTACGACGAACTGCCCCGGTCCAGCGAATGCCAGATACCGTTCTATATCTGCGGCACGGACTCCATCGCGGCGGCTATCTCTTCCTCGGGCAGGGCGTAGTCGACCATGTTTCCGGAGAAGTAGTTGTCGTAGGCAGACATGTCCAGGTGGCCGTGTCCGCACAGGTGGAACAGGATCGACTTCTCCTCGCCGGTCTCCTTGCACATCAGGGCCTCGTCGATAGCCGCTTTGACGGCGTGGGACGGCTCCGGCGCCGGGATGATGCCCTCGGTGCTGGCGAAGAGCACGGCGGCCTCGAAACACTCGGTCTGGTTGTATGCCCGCGCCTCGATCAACCCGGCGTCCGCCATGGCGCTGATCAGCGGCGCCATGCCGTGATAGCGGAGCCCTCCGGCGTGGATCGGGTTCGGGACAAAGGTGTGTCCCAGCGTGTGCATCTTCAGCAAAGGCGTCATGCCGATGGCGTCACCGAAGTCGTAAGCGAACTTGCCCTTCGTCAGAGAAGGAGCGGCCGCCGGTTCCACTGCGATGAAGCGGATGTCTCCACCCGCCAGCTTTTGCGGGACAAACGGGAACGCGATCCCCGCCAGGTTTGACCCGCCGCCTGCGCAGCCGATCACCATGTCAGGCTGGCCGCCCGCCAGGTCCATCTGCTTGATGGCCTCCTGGCCGATAACCGTCTGGTGCATCAGCACGTGGTTCAACACCGATCCCAGCGAGTACTTGGTGTCTTCGTCGCCCGCGGCCACCTCCACCGCCTCAGAAATTGCGATCCCGAGCGAGCCGGGAGATTCCGCGTCGCCCTCGAGGATCGTACGGCCCGCGTTCGTCTCGCTGCTCGGGCTCGCCGTCACGTCGCCGCCCCAGATCTGCATCATCGACTTCCGGTACGGCTTCTGGTCGAAGCTGGCCCGCACCATGAAGACCTTGGCCTCGATGCCGAACTGCTGGCAGGCGAACGCCAGCGCGCTGCCCCACTGGCCGGCGCCGGTCTCCGTGGATATGCGCTTTGTGCCGGAGACGCTGTTGTAGTACGCCTGCGCCACCGCCGTGTTTGGCTTGTGACTCCCGGCCGGGCTAACCCCCTCGTACTTGTAGAAGATCTTCGCCGGGGTTCCCAGAGCCTTTTCGAGTCCGGTGGCGCGGAACAGCGGCGTCGGCCGCCAGATCTTGTACACATCGCGCACCGGCTCCGGGATTTCTATCCAGCGGTCCTGGCTGACCTCCTGCATGATCAGGTCCATCGGGAACAGGGGGGCGAAATCGTCCGGCCCCGCCGGCTGGCCGGTGCCGGGATGCAGCGCCGGGGCGATCGGGACATCCAGGTCAGCCTGGATGTTGTACCAGCTGGTCGGAATATCGGTCTCGTTCAGCAGAAACTTCTTCTGGTCAGCCATGGTTCCTCCCTGCAGGCCAATATATGGATGGGTGCGAGCGCGGGCGCCCAGGAATTGCGAACACTTTACGCCGCCAAGTTTTCCCGCGGAATCCTAAGTCGAACTTCGTGAGGGAGTCGTGATGGGTTCGAAGGGCAATGTGCGCCGACGTAAAGGCACCCTGGAAAGCATCGCCTGCCCGTAGCTAACCGGCCTCGGTTCGCCGACACTGGCGCGCGTCGAGTTAGAACCTTCGTGATGAGGCCAGCCCGCACATGATCTCCGGCCCGCCTCGGACAGGTGAGTCCAGTTCAGGTATCGGACCATCGCGGCCGGTGTCCATCGTCCGGAATCCGGCCTTTGTCAGGTTGTGGGCCATCGGCGGGTTCACCAGCACGATGATGTGGCTGGACATGCTAGTCATCGCCTTGCTGACGCTGGACCTGACCGGTTCACCCTTCCTCGTATCCCTGACGTTCTTTCTGCGCTTCACGCCGATGCTGTTCGGTTTCGGCATAGGGATCATCGCCGACCGTGTGAACCGGAAGCACCTGATGGTGTTCGGGCTGGGCGTCCAGATAGTCGTCGCGGCCTCGCTGGCCACGCTGGTGATCGTGGAAGCCATCGAATACTGGCACCTGGCCGCCGGTGCGTTCTTTTCCGGCATCGTCCTGGCCAGCGAGTTCCCTGTACGCCGGACGATAATCGGGGAGGTGGTGGACCCGGACCGGGTCGGGCGAGCCGTCGCACTGGAATCCGGGACGAGCGCTGGTTCCCGGATCCTCGGCCCCATTCTCGGCGGGACATTCCTTGCGACCATCGGCCCCGAGGGCGGCTTCATGCTCGGGGTCGTGCTCTATGGCATCGCATTTCTCATCGCCCTCTCCATGCGCTACCAGCCCCCGGGAAAGGAAACCACCAGGCAGGGCGCGTTCCAGCAAATACGTGAGGGCGTGAGCTACATCAGGGGAAGCCGGCTGATGGTCGGGACCCTGATCGTGACACTGCTGATGAACGTGTTCGGGTTCCCGTACGTGAGCCAGCAGCCCGTGGTCGCTCGGGAAGAGTTGATGGTCAACGATGTGCTCGTTGGCGCGCTCCAATCGATCGAGGGACTCGGGTCATTCATAGGCGCTGCGCTGATCGTCGCCTTCGCCCAGCCGAGGCACTACACACGAATCTATCTCTATGGCTCGATGCTCTTCGTCACGGCGACCATCGTGTTCTCCCAGTCCGACTGGTACTGGTTCAGCTTCGTGACCGTGTTCTTCGGCGGGTTCGGGATGGCGTCGTTCGCCGCCATGCAGAGCGCCATCATGATCTACGCCGCGTCGCCCGCGATGAGGGCGCGCGTGATGGGCTCGGTCGCGATGTTTATTGGTCTTGGCCCAATAGGTCAGATCAACATCGGCGTGCTCGCCGATTTAATCGATCCACGAACGGCCATCCTGATTACCGGCGGGATCGGGCTTTTCACATTGCTGGTATCGGCGGCGGTATTCCCGATCCTGAGAAGCTCGCGGGCAATGGTACTCGATCGGGAACAACGCCTGACCCAGGCAGCAGATCTCCGTGAGTCTGCGACCCGGGAATCGTCTTCCGCTAGTTAGCCTCGGCCGGCGTCGGCGGACAGGCCACTCGCAGCATTCGCCAGGAACGACGACCGAAACTGCACGCCCCATTCCCCGTCGATCTTTGTGAAGATCCAGAGCGTGTCGAAGCCGTTGTATTCGACGCCGTCTGCGTGCTGCCGGGACTGCCTGATCGCAAGATGGACCTTTTCGTTGTCGGCCTGAACTGCCTCGATGGCGATGGTATCGGTGTGGTCCCAACCCTCCGCTTTCAAACGCCGGGTATGGCCGTCCTGGCCGGCCCGAAACTCATCGGCCGTCTCCCATGTCTGGAACCGGTTCTCGGCCAGCCGGACGTGCGGGAAGTGCATACGCGAGACCTGGGTTTCCGTATCGCGTGCATTAAAGGCGTCGTTCCAGCGGTGGAACGCCTCGATCGCCTCGGATGCGGAATCGCTCATTTCGGCCTCCAGGTGTCTTACCCCGTGATCTGGCTAACGCTCCCGCGCCAGCGGTTCGTAGCCGATGATCCCGGTCTCCTCCAGCTCGCTGATCTCTTCCTCGGACAACCCCAGCAGCTCGCCCAGCACGTAAGGATGGTGCTGTCCCAGTGTTGGGGCCGGCCGGTAGTGGCGCGCCGGAGTCTCTGAGAGACGTATCGGCTGACCGGCGTGGCGGTGAACTCCCGCCTCCGGGTGATCGAACTCCCAGAAGAAGCCGCGTTCGTTCAGATGCGCGTCATTCATCAGCTCATCGGCGTTGAGCACCACGCCCGCGGCGATGCCCGCCGCCTGAAGACGTCGCATCACGTCATAAGCGTCCCTGTCACGGGTCCACTCGCCGACATGCCGGTCCAGCTCACCCTGGTTGCGGAGCCGATCTTCCAGCGTGGCAAAACGCACGTCTGCGGTCCACTCCGGCGAGCCGATCACCTCGCGGAAACCCGCCCACTGCGTCTCAGACCCCACCGAGATCGCCACCCACCTGTCATCACCAGCGCACCGATACGCGCCGTGCGGCGCCTTGCGGAGGTGACCGTTACCTGTGCGCGGAGGCAACTCGCCCGAAAGCTGGTAGCCCAGCGACGCCTCGCCCGTGAGCGCCGCTCCGGACTCCGCCTGCGCCAGCGAGATCGACTGGCCCTTGCCGGTCTGGTTCCTGCGGAACAGCGCCGTCATGATGGCCCCTGTGGCGAACATCCCGGACGCCGGGTCCGGGTAGGCGTTGCCGCTCATGTATGGCTCCTCGCCCGGGTAGCCCATGCGGCTCGCCAGCCCGGAGTGCGCGTCTACGGTCGTGCCGTACGAAACGAAGTGCTGGAACGGGCCTTCGGGACCATATCCCGGCATGGAGCAAAAGATGATCGCCGGGTTTATCTCTTTTAAGACCGGGTAGTCGATCCCCAGCTTGGGCATCACCCGCGGGCTGTAGTTCTCGATCACGATGTCGCTGATCGCTACCAGCCGTTTGAACAGCTCCAGCCCGCGATCTGTATCAAGTTCGAGCGTGATGTCCAGCTTGTTGCGGAGCATGTCATTGTTCAGAACGTGGCGGTTCCAGTGGCGTTCGCCCGGCTCGTTGTCTGGGTAGATGCCGATCGCCTTTGCCGTCTCTCGTGTGACTGTTCGCCGGCCAACAAGACGACGCCCGGAGATGTGGATCACCTCTGCGCCGAGATCAGCGAGTATCCGGGTACAGTGCGGACCTGCCCAGACCCGCGAGAGGTCAAGGACGCGAACGCCGTCGAGCGGGCCCTTCGCCTCACCCGGGTTTGGGGCCGCCACTAGGTGATGCCGCCTTCACGCAGCTTTTCCAGGCGGTCACGGCCGTAGCCCAGCTTCCCTGCAAGCACCTCGTCCGTATGCTCGCCCAGCAGGTTGGCCCGGCCGTAATCCGGCGGCGCCTCCGTCAGGTGATACGGCAATCCAGCGTAGCGATGGGCGCCAGCCACGGGGTGGTCGATCTCTTTCCAGAAGCCCCTGTAGTCGTACTGCGGGTCTTCCAGGACTTGATTCATCTCGTTCACGAACGCCGCCGGTACGCGATTGTCCTGCAACGCGTGGACGATCTCATCCGCCGTGTGCTCCATGAACCACGGGCGAACGATCGCGTTGAACTCTTCATGATTGTTCGCGCACAACGTCGGGTTGGCGAAGCGTGGATCATCCAGCAGCTCGGACATGTCAAGAAGCTGGAGGAACATGACGTACTGGGTCGGGTCGCTTATTCCGAGCGACACCAGGCCCGGTTTTCCGTTACTGGCTTTGCAGGGGAGGATGGTTGTCGGATGGACCGATCCGTAGCGGTTTCCGGCCCGCATCCTGATCTTGCCGCTGGCGGTGAAACCGTTCAGCGTGAACTGGTGCTCGGAAGCCATGACCTCCTGGATGGAGATCTCCACGTACTGGCCGCGCCCGTCGCGGTCCCTCGCCAGCAGCGCCGCCATGACCCCGCTGTAGGCGTACAGAGCGCTCTGGTAGGACGGCTGGTAACCCGCACTGCTCAGCGGCTCACGGTCCGGGTGTCCGTTGACGTACATCTGCCCGCTCAGCGCCATCTCCACCATCGTGTCTGCACGGTAATCCCGGTACGGTCCGGACTGGCCGAAGTTGGATATCGACGCCATCACGAGGCGCGGGTTGCTGGCGCTCAGGGTTGCGTAGTCCAGCCCCATCGACTCCATCACGCCGGGAGCGAAGTTCTCGATCAGCACATCGGCCCCCGGGACCAGCTCCTTCAGCACCGCCGCGCCCTCGTCCGTGGCCAGGTCCAGCGTCAGACCCTTCTTGCCCGTATTCAGGTACAGGTAAAGAGCGCTCGCCTCAGGGTCTGATGTGTCGTCCGGGAAGGGCCCAACCCGCCGTGTAACATCGCCCCCATCCGGCGGTTCGATCTTGATGACTTCTGCGCCGAAGGCAGCCAGCAACTTGCCGGTGTAGGCCCCTGCGACGTGGTGCGATAGGTCCAGGACCGTCAGACTTCCAAGTGCGCCTGCACCCGTGTCGCTCACGGCCGCCACCGAGCCGCACTGCCCGGGCCGAGCTGCGTCTTGATCACCGCCTGTGCGGATTCAACGAAATCGCAAAGCAGCGGTCTCGTGTCACGGGGATCGATGATCTCCTCGACGAGGAAGGTCTGGGCCGTGCGGAACGGCGACGCCAGTTGCTTGAGCCGGTTCTGGATCTCCTCACGCCTGGCCTCTGGATCGTCGGAATCGGCGATCTCTCGACGGTACGCCGCGTCCACGCCGCCTTCGATGTGCATCGAACCCCAGTTTCCGGACGGCCACGCGTAGCGACGATGCATGCCGCTGAGACGAACGTGACACCCGCCTGCGACGCCGAAGATCTGGCGTATCACGAAGGTCAGCCACGGCGTTTGCGTATCGGCCATAACAGCGTGCAGCCGTGCGCCGACCCGCAGCATCCCCGAGCTTTCCGATTCAAGACCGATCATGAAGCCGGGGTCGTCTGCGAGGTTGATGATCGGCAGGTGGAAGGTCTCGCACATCTCTATGAAGCGGATGATCTTCTCGGCGGCCTTGATGTCCGTCGCGCCGCCATCGACCCGGGAGTCGTTGATCATCACGCCGACCGGGTAGCCGTTGACCCTTGCGAGGACGGTGATACGACCGGCGCCGAAGTCCGGGGCGATCTCGAAGATCGAGTCCCTGTCGAGAATGGATTCAAGTATCGGTCGGGGGTCGAACACCGTCTGGTTGTCCCGGGGGATGATGTTCTTGAGCCGCTCGTCACGCCGGTTCCGGTCGTCGGCCGGTTCCTCGTAGGGCGGCATCTCGTAGACGCTGTCCGGGAGGTAACTGAGGAACTGGCGAATCATGTCGAACGCCTCTTCCTCGGTCTCCGCCAGGTTGTTCACCACCCCGCTCTGGAACACCTGCACGCTGGCGTCGCCAAGCTCCTCCTTGGTGATGTCTATTCCGAACGCCACTTTGACGACAGGAGGGCCGCCGGCGAATAGCACCGACGTGTTCTTCACCATCACGCTGAAATGCGCCAGCGCGGCCTGCACGGCCGGCAGTCCGGCGACCGAGCCCAGTACCGCCGCAACCGACGGAACTACTGGCAGCAGGTGCGGCGACACGTCATGGCCCGGGCCGTTCGGCAGGTAGGTGTGGCCGATCTGCTCGAACGTGCGGACGCTGCCGCCGGCAGCGTCCAGCAGCCGGATGAAGGGCACACGCCACTCGATCGCCATGCGCTCCGAGTAAGCCGTCTTGTTGCCGACGTTGGCGTCCGATGCGCCGCCGCGGATCGTGAAATCGCCGCCGTTGACCATCACGCGGCGTCCGTTGATCTTCGACACGCCGATGACCGTGTTCGCGGGCGTGAAACCGGTTAGCACCCCGTCGGCGTCGTACGTCGCAGAACCCGCCAGCGTGCCGATCTCCTCAAAGCTGCCGGGATCGACAAGCGCGTCGATCCGTTCACGCACGGTCAATTTGCCGCGTCCCCGGTGGAAAGCGACGTTGTCCTCGCCGCCCATCTGGTGAGCGAGGTTGGTCCGCAGCTCCAACTCTTCCAGCTCGGCGTCCCACCCGATGTTGCGTTTTTCCGCCGGGCCTTCGGAACCGGACCGTTCACCCAGATCAGCCTCGTCCATCTCCTCGATGAACACCAGGGGCTGACCCTCGAGAGCCGTGTCGCCTTCCGCAACGGCGACCTTGCGGACGACGCCGTTGAAATCAACCGCGACGGAGTGGAAGAACTTCATCGCCTCCATCACGGCGATCTGATCGCCAACACGCACCGAGTCGCCCTCGGCCACGTTCAACTCGGCGACGATCCCCTGCGTCGGCGAGGACACGCCGACCGTGCCTTCTGGACCCGTGACCGCCACTTCGAGTGCTGAGGCTCTCGAAGCATCCACTGCGGCGCCGCGTGCTGAGCCACTCGAAGCACCGTCAACACCTTCTGCGAAACGCTTCGGGTGCGAGCCGTTACTGGATGCGGCCAGCGTGGCGATCTGCTCATCCACAAACCGGGTGTGGATCTGCATCTTGCCGAAATCCGGGTGATGCAGGAGGTTCAGCAGGAAGTCGAGGTTGGTCGTTACGCCCTCGATACGGAACTCGCTCAATGCTCGGTATGTCCGCCGGATGGCGTCCCCGAAGTCGCTCGATCTCGAGTGACCTATTACCTTGGCGATCAGCGAATCGAAAGAAGGGCTGGTGGTGTATCCGGCGTAACCAAATGTGTCCGTTCGCACGCCGGGTCCGGCAGGCGGGTCGAATGCCGTCAACGTTCCAACGGACGGCAGCGTCCGTCCGTCCGGAGTTACCGTCTCCATGTTCACCCGTGCCTGGATGGCGAAGCCCCGCGGGGCGGGGATGTCTGCCTGTTCAAGCCCCAGTTCGGCCAGCTTAGAACCAGCGGCGACGTTCAACTGGGCTTCCACGAGGTCGATTCCCGTCACCGCTTCCGTAACGGTGTGCTCCACCTGTAGCCGGGCGTTGGCCTCGATGAAGTAGAACCCAGACTCGTTCGTGAGATCGGTTGCGTCCACCAGGAACTCAAACGTCCCCAGGCTCCGGTAGTGGACCGCAGCCGCGAGTCTCTGCGCAGAATCGATAATCCGCTTTCTCAACCCCTCCGGCAGATTTGGGGCGGGCGCGACCTCCATCACCTTTTGATATCGGCGCTGAACGCTGCACTCGCGCTCGCCAAAGTTGGACACCGCTCCGGAGCCGTCGCCGAGGATCTGGACCTCAATGTGACGTGCGTGCGTGATGAGACGCTCCGCGAACAGAGTTCCGTCGCCGAACGCGTTCATAGCCTCGGCGGTGGCCTCCGAGTAAAGGGTTTTCAGATCGGAGGGGTCGCTCACGGCACGGGCGCCGCGACCGCCGCCACCGGCGACCGCTTTGAGGATCATCGTGCTGCCGCCGCCGAGCGTCTCAAAAAACGCCGCCGCCTCGTCGACCGAGCCAAGCTCGCCGGAACCCGTCAATACCGGGACATCGTTCCTGCCCGCGGCGTCTCGTGCCCGGACCTTGTCGCCGAATAACTCCAGCGTTTCGACGAGAGGGCCCACGAAATTCAGCCCTGCATCGTGGCAGGCCTTCGCAAACTCGGCGTTCTCCGCAAGGAAGCCGTAGCCGGGATGGACCGAGTCGCACCCGGAAGAGCGGGCCGCGTTCACGACTTGCTTGATGTCCAGGTACGGAGCGACCCCGCGCCCATCGAGCAGCACCGACTCATCCGCCTCATGGACGTGCAGGGAGCTGGCGTCGTCGGACGGGTAGATCGAGACGGTCGAAATTCCCATATCGGCAGCGGCGCGGATGATGCGGACTGCGATCTCTCCGCGGTTCGCCACGAGAAGTTTGGACAGAGTCATCGGGCGTATCTGCTACCTGTGTTCGGCGTATCCGTGTGGTGTCGCAGGGAATATAACCCCGTGATGGCGTACACCATACCTACACGAGGCCGCCCGGTGTAGCTACAACGGTGTTATCGTGCCCTTCCGGGAGGTCGAATAACCGGTCCATCTGGCATGCTGACGACGTGCCGCGTTTGGGTGGACTCGGCATCGGGAGGCGGTCGATGGTTGACACCGACCCACAACGGATAACTCTCCCGGCGGATTTTCCGGTGGAATGGGTCTCTCCAGAAGATGCGAACCGCTTCTGGACCCGGGACCGGATGCACCAGCCATTTCCGGTGCCCGTACTGGCCGGCGATTTCATGGAACGTACGACCGGCGCCGGTAGGAACAAGGCGCACGAGTATTACGGACGTCCCATCCGAATTGACCGTCGCCGCATCAACTGCTACACCTTTGCTACCGTTCGGATGGTCGTGCCTCCGGGTAATTCCGGGGGTGTATCGAGCGCAACCGGCCCCTGTCCGAGCTAGCGGCGACGACCCTCCGCATCTGGATGGATAAGCTTCTGGGAGGTAGCTGATGACCGATCGACAACCCCGTCCGATACCTCTTCCGGCGGATTTTCCGGTTGCCTGGGATCCCCCGGAAGAAGGCGAGCGATTCTGGACACGGGACCCGTCGCATTTCCCGTCGCCGCTGCCCTTAATGGCGTTCGAGTTTGTGAGTCGGTGCCAGGGCGGGGGGATGAACCGGGCATACGAACATTACGGCCGCCCGATCCGTATGCATCGCGTTCGAGTCAACTGCTATATCTACAACACCGTGCGCACCGTTGCGCCTCCGGCTGAGATCGCCACCGCCGCCCGGGAGGGTGAGCAAAACACCCTGGACGCCTGGCCCGAGATATGGGACCGATGGGAGACCGAGTGGCTGCCGGAGATACAGACCCATCTTTCATGGTGGGAGAGGTTCGATCTCCCCGGCGCCAGTGTTGTTTCGCTACGTGATCATCTCTCGGAATCGATCGAGAGATCGGTGAGATGCTGGCACCTGCACTTCCTACTTGCGCCGCTCGTCACGGGCGCCGGCAGCGTGTTCATGGACCTCTATACCGACCTGTTTGGCGAGAGCCAGTACCTGGAGGCTCCCGGGCTGACCCTGGCGGAGGACAACAAAAGCCTGGAGACAGACAGGGAGCTCTGGAAACTCAGCCAGCGCTTAAGAAACGCAAACGATGCGCCCGCCTTGATCGAGTCCGGGTCCGACGAGGACCTGCGAAATGAACTCGGCGACTCACTGGATCATTTCTTGTCGAAATACGGTCACAGAAGTGGCGACGGAAGTGGATTTGCCGGGTCGAGCTGGTTTGAGAATCCGGCTCCAGCGCTTGCCATGGTTCGCGCCTACGCCCGGACGGACAGCCCTGATCCCGCCGATGATCACGCCTCACTGATCGCTGAAAGGGATCGGCTGATCGCGGTCGCCCGGGGCAAGCTAGAGGGCTATCCGCAAGAGGTCAGGGACCAGTTCGACAGGGCGTTGCTCCAGGCTCAGCAAGGCAGTCGATTGCAGGAAGACCATGCTTTCTGGATCGATCAACAATCCCTGGTCCAAACGCATTACGTAGCCGTGGAGGCCGGAAGGCGACTGGCCGCAGCCGGTGTGATCAATGACCCGGCCCACGTGTTTCACCTGAGTTTCGACGAGGTTCTGGACGCCCTGGACGGGCTGATGTCCGGTGACACGGGCGACAGGAGTGACGTGGTCTGTGGTCGTGTCGCCGATCTGGAGCACTGGTCTCAAATTCAAGGACCCCTGGAGATCGGGGTTCGGCCGGAAAACGGACCTCCAGAAAGTGTGTCATCACGTAGCCTGACCCGATTCTTTGGGGAACGGATAACGCAGGGAGATAACCCGTCGCTGGTCAACGGTATTCCGGCTTCACCCGGGCGTGTCGAGGGCGTCGCCCGGATCATTGAGAACGTCTCCGAATTCGGCAGACTTTCTCCGGGCGACATCCTGATCGCCCCGACGACATCGCCCCCGTGGACCCCGTTATTCCGCGTCGCCAGCGCCGTCGTCACTGACACTGGAGGCGTGTTGAGCCACTGCGCCGTCGTAGCCCGCGAGTACGGCATCCCGGCGATTGTCGGCACCGGCGTTGGCACGTCACGCATCAAGGACGGGCAGCGGGTGAGGGTGGACGGCGACGCGGGGGTTGTACGAATACTGGACTGATCTCCGGGGCCGCGACACGGGTCGCCGAATCCGTCGGCAGGTACAATCCGGGGTCGTGATTTCAGATCCTCGACCCCGCGCAGAGAACCTGCCGCGCGTTGCGCGAACGCCGTTTTACTACGGCTGGGTCATCCTGGTCATCGCCTCGCTCGCCAGCTTCACCTCGGCTCCCGGGCAGACCTACACCTTCGCCGTATTCCAGGACTCGTTTATCGAAGGCCTGGGCGTCAGCTCCACGACGATCTCCGCCCTCTACCTGCTCGGTTCCCTCACCGCCGCCGGTTCGGTCATTTTCATCGGCCGCGGTCTCGACAGGTTTGGTCCACGGATCATGCTCGTCATCGCAGCACTTGCACTTGGGCTCGGCGCTATCTGGCTGTCCCGGGTCGATGGAGCCTGGCAGCTTTACGTGGGCTTCGCGATCATGCGGTCCTTCGGCCAGGGCGCTCTGCAACTGATTCCCTCGACCCTCGTTTCGATCTGGTTTGTGCGAAGACGCGCCATGGCGCTGGCGCTGATGGCCCTGGGTGGATCCATCGCCGGAGGTACTTTCCCGCTCTACGCAGACGCCCTTATCGACGGCGTTGGCTGGCGCTCGGCCTGGATTGCGATAGCGATCACCACGTGGGGACTCCTGATCATCCCGGCGGTGATTTTCGTACGATCCAGCCCGGAATCGGTCGGCCTCCTCCCCGATGGTGACGCCGTAGCCGGGGATGAAGGCGGGGAAGATAACGCAACCCCCTCTGGCTACGAACGAACCTGGACCGTCAGCCAGGCCATGCGCACCCGTGCGTTGTGGCTCCTGATATTTGCCGGATCGGCGCAATCGCTTGTGGGGACCGGCGTGATGTTCCAGCAGGTCTCGATCATGACCTCAAAAGGCCTTTCCACGTCCGTGGCAGCAGGGGTGTTCGCCGTGTTCGCGCCGACCGCGATCAGTGGACAGTTCCTTTCGGGATACCTGGCCAGTCGGGTCAAGGCTCGTTACCTGCTGGCGGCCGGGCAGGGCGGGATCGTTGTCGCCATGCTGCTGCTGCTCAGCGCCTCCGAGTTGTGGCAGGCCTACCTCTACGGCGCCGTGCTGGGCATCACGATGGGCTTCCTCATGAACACCAACCAGGCGATCTGGCCCGTGTATTTCGGCCGGCGCAACCTCGGCAGCATCCGGGGAGTGACCAACTTCGGCATGATGACCGCGGCCGCATTTGGACCACTTCCGCTGGCCCTGGCGCTGGACATCACCGGCTCCTACACGCCGGGCCTGGTCGCCTACATGATCCTCCCGCCGCTGTGCGGACTGGCGGCGCTTATGGCGGGTAATCCGCAAAGAGGGACGGAGGCATCGCACGGCGGCGCGGCCGCTCGGGCTGCCTGATTCAACACGAGAAACCTGGTGTCCAAGTGAGGGGAAAGTCGGTTAGCCCACCTGTCGTGCGGCCATCCGATAACCGGGCGCTTTACGGGCTTCCGGGTTGTGGGACAGAGTCGTCACGGAAACCTCCGCTGAATCCACCGGGACCGCCGACCTGCCCGAACAGCCCGCCACGGAATCCTTCTCCGAACAACTCGTCGCCGCAGGCTTCTACGATCGCCTGAAACTCTTCCGGCGTCAGTTGCCCCGGTTCGCCCGGGCCTTCCGGGTTCGCTCCGAGGGCCGCTGTCGCACACTCACCCAACCCGCCGTCCCGGCCGAACACGCCGCCCCGGAATTCGCCTTCTCCAGAAGGGCCGTCTCGGCCCCCATCGCGCCCAGAGAAGCCGTCGCCAGGTCCGACCCCGCCGCCAGTCAGCTCGTCGCCGCCACATTCCTCGAAGATGCCCTGCCGTTGGTCCGGCGTGATCTGCGTGAAACCACCCTGCGTGCCGTCAGTGCCGGCGGCATCGCCGAGGAGTCGTTGTACACACTCCCGATCGTTTGCGGTGAAGCCACCACCTCCGAACTGGAAGTCCCCGGGCGTTCTCGTTGTGTTCCCTTCTCCGAGGAAGCCGCGGCGGCTCGCGCCGGCACGCGCCCTGTCGTCACCGGAACACTCGCTCAAGATGCGATCGCGCTCGGCCGACGTCACATCGCCGAACCCGGACGCGTCCCTGCCTAGCACTTGCCGGACGCAGTCTTCGCTGATGCCGCCGCCTGTTCCTCCGGGAGTCGTCCCGGTGACGCCTGCTGGATCGCCATCTTGATGCTCAGCTGCCGCGTCATCGGTTGCAGGCGCGCCTGCGTCGCCACCCGATTCAGTCGCGCACCCGATAAAAGCGATCGCGACCAGGGAGCCGGCATCCGCCAGCCAGCGGTGGACCGCGACGGGACCGATGAGAGCATTCACGTCATGGAGCCTCTATGAGAGGGGGCGTCGCCCGTGCCGGTGGGATGACGGGTCCGGAGCACATCCGCATTAAACGCCCGGAATGTTAAGGAATCTCAAGGCCCGAATGCTTTGCTCGATCGGCGCGCCAGTCATCGCCCTCTGGCAAGAAATCTCCGGTCCCGTGCCCTCGGGGCCTTCCCCCTGTGATAGCTTGCGGCCCGCAGGCTGGTTATTTCATCACAGGCCCATTCTCATTACGGGCCAAAGGGGAGTCTCGACCGTGGCGACATCTCAAGAACCGATCCGATCCCGGCCTATACAGGTCAACCAGATCCCCTGGGTAGAAGGCGGCCCGGGCATGCGGACCCGTCCGCTCTGGGAGGACGAGGCGACCGATCGCAAGGCGCACATCGTCGAGTTCGAGCCGGGCGCGGGGATGCCTCTGCACAGGCATGTCGGCCACGAGCTCATCTACCTGATCGAGGGCTCGCTAGTTGACGAGTCCGGCACGCTTCGGCCCGGCAACGTCGCATACCGGCCGGATGGCTGCGTCCACTCCAACAGCAGCCCCAACGGTGCTATCGCCCTCGCCATCATCGCCGGCGGCAACGAGCCCGCCACCGAGATCGGCGACGCTCCCGGCTCGCAGATATACGTGCCGGAAGACATTCCATGGGCCGCAACGCCACGGGGCACTTTCACGAAACGAATCGTCGCAAACGAGGCCGCGAACTGGGCGGCGGCGATCAATCGGTTCCCGACCGGCGCGGGCATTCCGACCCACCGCCATCATGGGGACGAGCTGATTTTCGTGATCGAGGGGGCGAGCGCAGACGAATCCGGCGCGATCACTCCCGGAAACATGAGCTACCGGCCGAACGGCGCCGTGCATACAGTCAGCACGGCGCTGGGCGCAACGGTATTCGGCGTTGTCTGGGGCCACACCGAGGCCCTTTAGGGAGCGAGCCACACCCATGCCAAGAATTGAGCCGCTCAACGAGCGTCACCAGGTAGCCCCGGAGGGCCTGGATGCGTTCGACAAGATCATGGGCTCCCGGAAGAAGCTGACCGGCGGGCCGATGGCGATGATGCTGCACTCGCCGGAGATGGCGTGGCGCACAACCCAGCTCAGCAACGAACTGCGATTCAATTCGTCACTCCCGGAGAACGTGCTGGAGTTGAGCATCATCATCGGCGCACGTGCGGCCGGCAACGAGTTCACCTGGTCCGAGCACGTGCCCTGGGCGCAGGAGGCCGGGGTCAGCGATGAGGCGGTCGACGCCGTGGGCCGACGTACCGAGGACATCTCGGCTTTGGATCAGACCGAACAGCTTGTTATCGAGTTCGGTAACGAGCTCATGTACGACCGCGACCTTAGCGACGCCACGTTTGAACGGGCGAAGGCGCAGTGGGGTGACCGCGGCACTATCGAGATGTCCCACCTGATGGGCTACTACGGCATGATCGGATGTCTCGTCCGCACCGCCCGAATGGACCCGCGCCCCAACGGCCCGCGATTTCCCGAATAACGGTACGACCTGATCGGCGCCGATGCGCTCCTGGTTGAGCGACGGCTGCTTTGACTGAGGAAAGCTGATCGGAGTGGACCGGGGGGTCTCAGTAGCGACTAAACGGTCTCACAGCAGCAGGCGTAGTTCGGCTTCCTGGAACTGGCGTTCGCGCATACCGCGGATATTGTAGGGACCAATGGGGTCGATAACGAACACGGGAGAGTCAGCCTGGCCGATCTCTCTCGCCGTGCCCACGACGCCCTTGACGTCACGATTCTGAGGCAGAGGAAATGCGATTCGCACCCTCATGCCGTTCAAATCACGGCCTATGCCCAAGTTATCCCCCATAGGTTTCGTCAAGACCTAGTGTTACTACGTGGTTCTATGATCTACTCCGTCCTCGATTCGGTAAGTAAACGGTTGGTAGCGTTCAGGTGTTGTTCCGGTCCTGCCGACCAGATCCCGTAGCCAGTTCATTCCGAAAACGAGCAGCGCGCACCACAAACTTCGGGAAGTTTCGGAAGTTCGGGTCGTTGGGAGTGCCGGGCGTTGGCCCTGACTCAACCGGTGACGGACTTATCCCGCCGACCACGATGGTTTTTCGCTACGCACCTCGAACCATTCTTCGGGGACCGGCCCGGCGTAGGGCGCTTGCTCAAACCTGGGTGGCGACTCTGTAACCCGCGGATCCTCCTGGGCGCGGAGAACCGCCATCAATTGTGAGTTCAGCTCCGCTCGGACCTCTGCGTAGTTCGTGTTTTCGGCCACGTTGGTCATGTAGTCGGGGTCTGATCGGAGGTCGTACAACTCCTCCTGCGGACGTTTGCCGAAACCGAGCCAGAACAGCGGCTCGACTTCCTTATCCGCCCGGTTGTAGATCATCCAGACCTTGGTCGGACTCTTATCGAGGTCTGAGAACGCCGTCTCGTACGTCGCCAGCAGCTCTTCTTCCGATGGCGGCGTGGCTGTGAGGTCATCAAGCCCGCCCGGATCTCCTGCGGGCCATCGATCTGGCTCGAAGTTGTAGATGTACAGATAGTCCGCTGTGCGTATGGCGCGCTGCGGATATGGGAGATGCCCGTCCCGCGCGGATGCCACGTGCCGCTCACGCCCGGTGACGACGAAAGTCCGTTCCGGTTCCACCTGACCGCTCTCGTGGGACTCAAACAGCGGCAGGAGCGATGTGGCGGTCATCGAGTCAGGGATCTCGACTCCGGCCACGTCCAGGAAGGTCGGTCCGAGGTCCATCAGGTTCACAAAGTCATCTATGACCCTGCCGGGCGCTATTTTTCCGGGCCAGCGCGCCGCTAAAGCGACTTCGGTTCCGATGTTGTACAGGTTGCATTTGGCCCTCGGGAAACCGGGGATTCCATGGTCTCCGCTGACTACGACAATGGTGTTGTCCAGCTCACCGGCCGCTTCCAATCGGTCCAGGATCACGCCCAGCCCGGCGTCGAACGCCATGCACTCGCCGAGGTAGTCGTTGAAGTCCTCTCGCACCTCGTGGACATCGGGAAGGAACGCCGGCATACGGCCCTTCAGATCGTCCGGGTCGAGCCCCCATAGCGCTTTGCCGGACCCACGTTCCCAGGTGCGATGCGTGTTTGTCGGCCCCCACCAGTAGCAGAACGGCGAGTCTTCGGGACGAGTAGCCAGGAACCGATCGAAGTTGCTGCGGACCTCTTCGTAGAGGTATGTTTTGGCACTCTCGATCCCTCGATCCGCCCCGATCTGTATCGCCTCGTGCGAGAAGCTGTTGAAGGCAACCCCGGAGGACTCGTAAGCGGTGCGAGCGCCGCCGTAAGGCGCATTGATCGCAACTCCCGGAGACCACACCTTGTAGGTATAGCCGATGTGATAGTCGGCGGCCTCAAGTAACAGCGGGTATGTCGGGATGCTCTCGTCCCAGCGCGCCCCCTGGAGGATCGCTCCCATCCCTGTCTGCCAGAAGTAGCTGCCCGAGAGGATCGAACTTCGGCAGGGCGTGCAGGTCGGAGCCGGGACGTGCGCGTTACGGAAAATCGCCCCTTCGTTTGCGACGCGGTCGAAGTTGGGCGTCTCGATCAGGTCATGGATAGTGCCTTCGCCCGGAAAGCCCCGGTAGGCACTGGCATATCGACCCCAGTCGTCGGCAAACGCAAACACGATATTGGGCTTCATGGGGTTCTCCTGTGAGGCGGGAGCCTGCCCCCTCTCCCGATGGGAGGGGCTGGGTGAGGGAGGTCAAGGGCTCAGGCGATATGGTGGATTTACGGGATTCAGATCGGTTGGTGCAGATCCCTCGTCCTTCCGGTACTGGAAGGACGAGGGATGACAGATTCCGGTGTATCCGGTTCATGGATGATGAATGTCAGACGTATCGCGATTGTCCGTTACCAGCGCGCCTCATCGACCTGTTATTCCCGGCATGGTGGCCAAAAATATGTGCTTTTGGCCACTATGAATTCCTGAATCGAGTCCACGATGGCAATTTGGGGCTTCGGCGCGTCGCCTCGGCAGAGGTCAGTTCAACCATTCACGAACCCGTTGCCGACCAGGCTCAGACCACACAACCCCCAGACAAATCACGCATCGCGTGCGCAGCGGAACCCGAGGTTGCCGGTGGAGCTGTCCGGGGTGTTGCTTGTGCGTGCTCCGTTCCGGTAGCGATTGCAGTACGAGGCGTGGCACAGGTAAGAGCCGCCCTTCATGACGCGTGAAGCCCCCTCAGGCGGGCCGATCGGGTTGTCGCGCGAGGCGTCGGGATGCTGGTGGAAAGTCGGACTCCAGTTGTCGGCGCACCACTCCCACACGTTGCCGGACACGCAGTAGAGGCCGAACCCGTTCGGCTGATACGACGTGACCGGGGCGGTGCCGGCGTATCCGTCAGATGCACGATTTTCGGTCGGAAATCGACCCTGGAAGATGTTGCTCATGTGTACCCCGTCCGGCACCAACTCATCGCCCCACGGGTACATCGCCTGCGAAACGCCACCGCGGGCGGCCATCTCCCACTCCGCCTCGGTCGGGAGACGCTTTCCGGCCCACGCGCAGTAAGCCTGCGCGTCGGTCCACGACACCTGGGTCGCCGGGTGGTCCATGCGCCCTTCCAACGACGAGTCAGGCCCGTCCGGATGCCGCCAGTCGCCCCCGTCGACGCGCCGCCACCACTCGGACCCGGCGACGGCCTGGGTGACCGTTTTCGCCGTCTCCTCCGAGATGAAATCGTGGAAGACGAAAGTCCAGCCAAAACGTTCGGCTTCGGTCTGGAACCCCGTCGCGTCTATGAACTCGGCGAACTGCGCGTTCGTCACGGCTGTGGCATCGATATGAAACGGATCGACGCCTACCTCCCGCACCGGTCCTTCGCCATCCAGCGGAAAGCCCCGCGGGTAGTCGCTGCCCATCAAGAACTGCCCGCCGGCGATTTTGATCATCGAGTCATCGAACGGGGCCATCGGCCCGTTCATCTGGAGGCGCGATTCGTTTGCCGCAGCTCCGTTTCCGAGATCAGCCCGTCCGGGCGCAGTGAGATTTTCGGTCTGCCGTTCCGGTTCCTTCCCTGGCATTGCATCCCGTGACGCCGCACAGCAGGCGCCCATATGTGACGCGCTCATGCCTTCACATCGGTCACGGGGAACGGGTACGGCCTTGAGCGGCCCTCGTACCCAAAGTCTGTCTGCATTGCCATACCTCCCAGGTCTGCCAGTCGATCGTGCATCGATAACCGGATCGAGTTCATGATCTCCTGATCCAGCTCGGTGCTGAGTCGATCTCTTAAATCTCGGTGCGCCGGGTCATCCGCCAGGTTCACCTGCTCCGTCGGATCCTCGTGCAGGTTGTAAAAGGTCACCTCACCGGTTGAATAACGGGACAGTCGCCACTCACCGTCGTAGATCATCCAGCCGTCGGAGAGCATGCCGTAAATGCGCTCACGAGCCGGCTCATCCGTTAGCCCCAGCCCCGGCAGCGGGCGTGAATCCATGTGCTGCGGGATTCCCACACCGGCGGCGGATAGCATCGTCGTCGTGATGTCCCGCACCTCGACCAGATCGTCCGACACCTGTCCCGCGGGCAACCCCGGACCCTGGATCACCATCGGGATGTGAATCGCCGCCTCGTAAAACGACGCCTTGCCAATCAGTCCGTGGTCCCCGAGGTAATCACCGTGGTCGGTGGCAAGGATGACGACCGTGTTGTCCAACAACCCGTTGCGGCGCAGCGCTCCCAGCACCTCGCCGACCTCGTGATCGACCTGCTTCACCAGACCGGCGTAGTGCGCACGGACCTTCCGTTTCTGGGCGTCCGTGAAGTCGCTGATGTCGACCCCGTTCCAGTCGTTCTTGTTGCCGTCGATGTTGCCCTGGCGCAACTTCGGCGTGTCGCCAGCGTCCGGCGCAGGAGCCGGCATGTCGTCGGGGTCGAATTTCCATGCATCCTCAAAGTCGGCGGCCGGGTCGTAAGGACAGTGCGGTCCCGGGAACCCGACCATCATGGCGAAGGGTCCGTCGGAGCCGTACTCGTCCAGGAACCTGACCGCCTCGCGACCGACAAACCGATCCCACGAGTGCTCCCACGGGAGCTGGTGGATGATCGCGCCCTGGTTCTCGAAATAGCCCTCGTGTTCGTTGCCGTGGAGCTTCCGCAACCCGCGCTCACGCAGGTAGTGGAAGTAGTCATCCCGGACGTTCAGCCAGCGCTTGTCCTCGCAGATCACCCGGTGCTGAAACCCGAACCGGGCGTCCCACGGGTAGAAGTGCATCTTGCCGATGGCCGAGGTGTAGTACCCGGCGTCGGTCATCAGTTCCGGCCACGTGCGGATACCGGCGGCTTCGTAGTCGAGCCGGATGCCGTGGTTGTTGTCCGTGATGCCGTTGCGCATGGCGTTCATCCCGGACAGCAGGGCGTTCCGGGCCGGAACGCAGATGGGCGACTGCGAATAGGCCTCGTCATAGCGCGTGCCGTTGGCGGCGATGGAGTCGATGTTCGGCGTATCGATGAAGTCAGCACCGTAGCACGACAGGAAGTCCCGCCGAAGCTGGTCGGGGAAGAGGAAAACGATATTGGGTCGGTCGGGCATTGGACAGGGTCCCATGGATTTGAGTTGCGCGGGAATAGATTGTATGGCCCGGAAACGTCACCGTAGTCCGTGTGAAACGTGTTCTGGCAGTTCGCGGGTCAACCTAAATACTCAAGTTCGATATCGGCCTTATTGAGGAATCGTGTCAAGTGGTTGAACGCGTTCTTGTAATCCTTATGTGATTCCATTCGCAACCCGTGATGTTCGACGGGAACAACGAATGGTTTGCCATTGGGATGAGTAGGGTTGCCTGTTGTGATGAGATACCGGACTCCAATTTGCGTCTCGAACGGGATAAAACTGCGAAGCCGACTAATCTGGTCACTTTCTACTAACCAACGAAGGACTTGCCCGTACAAATCTCTCACTGTGTCCGCCGTGATCCGGTGGCCATCTACTTTTACCGTAATGCCCCGCTGTCTAGGGGCGCGTTTGTTGATGTCCGGCCGTACAGAGTCGGTCGTTTGGGGCGGCGACGTGACTTCCTCCGACCTTCCGACCGAGCGCTCGGCGCGTTGAGTTTTCAGAGAGTAACGGTCCAATAGGCGTTCTATTACCTCTGCATCAGTAAATAGGTCTCCGCCAATCTGCCGAAGGCGAGCATGAACCCGGTCGGGCAACTCGATGATGTGAGCCATTGACAATCCTTTCATGTAAACCACTGTTGCCTCAGGATACACAGGAAACCGAGGTTTGTCGACTTGATTGTCATTCGCCATCACTCCAAAGTAGGTCGCATGTCCCGTCCAAACGTCCTGTTCATCATGTGCGACCAACTCAAGGCGACGGCCCTGAGCGTGTACGGCAATCGTATTTGCGACACGCCCTCGCTTGAGCGTCTGGCGTCGCAGGGTGTGACCTTCCAGAACGCCATCACACCGCACCCGCTTTGCGTCCCGGCGCGCACGGCGATCATGGCCTCTCGCTACCCGCACCAGCTCGGCACCCGTCGCAACGAGACGCTGATGCCGGGCGGCGTGACGCACGCGTTTGGTGTCTGGAAGGACGCCGGGTACACGACCGGCCTGATCGGCAAGAACCACTGCTTTGACCGGCAGGAGGACATCGACCTGCTCGATGTCCGGGGCGAGTTGTGGCACAGGGGCTTGTTGGACGAGTCCACCCTGAAGGGCATGGAGTGGGTGCGACCAACTGAAAAAATCCGTGCCGCGGAGGTCGTTCGCGCGAACATTCCGCGCCAGAGTCCGCGTATCGCCCACGCCATCACCGAGTTCCCGGAAGAGGATTACGGCACCGCTGTTATCACGGCGCAGGCGGAAAGTTATTTGGAAGATCACGCGGCCGGAAATAATCGGGGTGACAAGCCCTTCGCGCTCTGGGTGTCCTACCCGGACCCGCACGAGCCGTACGAAGCTGCCCGCCGATACGCCGACATGTTTCCGCCGGAGGCAATTGAATTGCCGCCGTATCGGGATAACGAGTTCGACGAAAGCGCCCCGGAGCGCAATCGCATCCTCCATCGGATTCTTGGCCTGTCTGGAGATAGCGAAGAGGACATCAGGCGCGCCATCGGGGTCTATTACGCCATGACTCGCTTCGTGGACGACGGGATCGGTCGCATCCTCGACACGCTGGAGCGCACCGGGCTTCGGGAGAACACGATCGTCGTGTTCACTGCGGACCACGGAGACTTCATGGGCGAGCACGACATGATCGTGAAGGGCGGCGTGTTCTACGACTGCCTCGTGAGGGTGCCATTAATCGTTTCGTGGCCCGGCCATGTGCCGCAGGGCGCCAGGGACGACAGCATGGTCAGCACAATCGACATCGTGCCAACGCTGCTACGGCTACAGGGCATCGATACTCCTTCGGAGTTTTGGGGCAAACCCCTGCCCACCGTCACGGACGCCGAACCGCGAGACGCCGCCTTCTCCGAGTACGGCAGCGGCGGGCCGCCGTTCACGATGGCGGACCTGGAGGCGATGCCGGAGTCTTACGGTTACGAGACCCTGATCGGAAGCCTCCAGTGGCGGGAGGCGGAGGGCGACCGGCGCATGGTCCGCACGACCCGCTGGAAGTACGTCCACGACCCACTTGAAGGCATGGACGAGGACGAGCTGTACGACCTTGATGCCGATCCAGCGGAGCTCACCAACGTGGCGGCAGATCCAGCGAACGCTTCGGTTATTGCCGAAATGCGTCAGCGGCTGGAGGCCTGGCGCTCGGAGACGGGAGCCGGGCCAGATGTGCCGCTCCCGACGTCTGAACACTACACGCCAGGCGGCTACTTCGGACCGCGGGCGCGTCACTAGCCCGTACAGGACTGTGGCTGTACGCCACCGCCCGCCTACGTCAGCGGTCAGGCCCGTTGGACGACATCCGGCCTGAAGGAGTGCGCGCCGGGAGATTCCTCGCGTGCCGACTCAGGAGAGGGGGCGGCTGTCCTCCCTCACCCACGGGGCGAGCTTACGCGCCGGGAGGTCCCAGGTCCTCGTCGGTGATCGTGAGGGGATCGTCGTCCCAGTCCTCATCCTCGCCCACCCAGTCCAGGCTGGTGTCGCGCTCGCCCGGTGAGTGGAATCCCAGTTGTTCCAGGTCTGTGTCGTCGATGTACAGGTTCTCTTCGTCTTCGGGAAGGAACGGTTGCGCTTCCTCGGACACCTGCTCAACCGTCTGAGGTTTCTGATCGAACATCGACATGTCCTCAACCTCAACGTACCGCAGTGACTCCTCGGCGGCTTCGACGACGGCAGGTTCGGCGCTTGTGAGGAGGTTCCTGAGCGTGCGCTGCGCCTGCGTCCCCCCGATGAAACCCATCGCCCGCACGGCGGCGGTCTGGACCTCAATGTCCTCGTCATCCATCAGCTCCAGGAGATGCCCGAGGTGCTCCTCGTCGCCGATCTGTCCGAGCGCGATGGCGGCTTCAAACCGGCACGCCGCATCGGCGCTGTCGAGCTCTTCGACGATGATCTCGGTCCATTTCGGATTGCAGTTGCGCCCCATCGCGTGGATGGCCGACTGCCGCATGTTGTTGCCGTCTTCCTCGTCGTCTTCGCCCTCTTCGTATCCGATCTCGATGTAGGCCTCAATCGCCTCGCCCTGAAAGATCGCCAGCGCTTCCAGGGCACGACGCCGGACGTCCGATGATTCCAACTCGTCGTTGAAACACTCGGTCAGCATCGCCTGGAGTTCTACGGCCTGCCGTGACGGAATCCTGTCTTCGTGCGCCAGCGTGGCCATCCGGGACAGGCCGAGCGCGGAAGCGATGCGGACATCTTCCGACTCGTCGTTCCGCAGCATGCGAACCAGGTAACGCAATACAGACGGGTGGGTGCTCTCGCCGAGCCCGGTCACCGACAGTGAGCGCGTCACGGCGTCACCCGAATCGAGACCTTGAAGGAAGATGGAATCGAACTCCATCTGGAGGTCGCTCTCTACCAGCGAGGTCAGGCGCGCGTAAAGTTCGCGTACTTGCTCCGGGTTCCAGAACTCCAGGTACTCGGTTAGTTCCTGGGCCTCCGTCTGGCCGATTCCTGACAGCTCGGACAACGTCGAGTAAGGAATCGATTCGGGGTCTTCGGTTTCTTCTTCGATCTTACGGAGAAAGTCTGGCAGTCCCAAGTAAATTATCCTCTGCGGCCAACCAGGGCGGCGCTGTTCAGCCGGCCGCGGCCACCTCTACGCCCAGGCAGCGAATCGCCGGCGTGCGCAGGCTTCCGTATACCCATTCCGCTCTGTCGGATAAGGCTTCCAGCTTGCCGAGCGCGTCGTACACGTTGCCCGAGATCATCGTGTCCTTGATCCGGCCCACGATCATCCCGTCTTCAATCTTATATCCAAGCGAGACGTTCGCTTTGAAATCGCCGCCCATCTCGTTGCCTTGTCCGGCGCCGAGAAGTCGTTCCACGACGATGCCCTCTTTAATGCCGAGGAAGAGATCGGCGTACGGAGTGTCGCCGGGCGCAACATCCAGCACGCTTGTCCCCGGACCCGGGAGCGTGGCAAGCCCGCGTCCCGCCGCACCTGTGCTGGCGGCATTCATCCGGCCCGCCGTTTGCAGGTCGTACAGGAAGTTACTCGCGACACCCTGGTCGATCAATGCCATGCGCCGGCTCGGGATCCCTTCATCGTCAAACGGGCGGCCGCCGATGGCGCCATTGATCGTGGGATCGTCGTACACAGACATGCGTTCGTCGATAACTTTTTCACCCAGCCGGTCGCCCACCGGAGAGCTACCGGTCATGACCGCCTTGCCGTTGAAGCCGCCGAGAAGCGGCCTGAGCAGGGCGGCCGATACTCCCCGTGGCGTGAAGATAACGGGGACCTGGCCCGTTGGCGCTTCGGCTGTCTCACGGGCCCATTCGAGTTGCTGGAGCAAGGATTGCACCATCCAGTCCGTGTCAGTGAACATGCGGGAAGCGCCGAAGCCCTCCCATACGGACAACATGTCGTCGCCACGGACCAGCTCGCCCCCGAATCCGACCGAGTAGGACGTCTGCCGGTATTCCGCGTTCAGCCCGGCGGTATTGACGAGGCTCTGCCTGTGCACACCGCGCGAGACACTGGCGGAGCAGTTCAGATCCGGCCAGTCTTTGCGAACGGCGTCGATCAATGACTGGCCGGTCTCGACCATGCCGTCGAACTCGAGAGACTCCACGGCCGGGTCGAAAATCTCGACCTCCGGGGAGTCGCCCGGTCCCGGCAACTCGAAAGAAGCTTTCGCCCCGAACGGGGTCAGCTCTCCGACCCGTTCCGGAAGGCCGTCTTCCGCCGCGGGATCGGTGGTGGCGGAGAGTCCCAGCCTGCCGTCTTTGATGACCCTCAGGGCCGCGCCGGACGTGTCGCGACGCGTGGCTTCTTTGAGGCGATTCGCCTCGAAGCGGATCGGCTGGCTCTCGCTGGAGATCCGGTAGACCTCGGCCTGTTGGAATCCGGCTTCCGTGGCTTTTTGAAGAAGATCGGCCATCGGCTACGCTCCCGAGACCAGGCAGTTCTGGATACGGATATGCGGGCTGCCGTTGGAGACCGGCAGGGGGCTCTGGCCCGCCTTGCCGCAGCCGCCGCCCTGGTTCATGCCGAGATCATTCCCGATGCCGTCGATCTGATGCAGGGTTTTGAAGACGTTCCCGGACAGTTTGACCGGACGGACCATCTCCTCGACGCGTCCGTTTCGGATCCGATACGCCTCGCCGGAAGAGAAGGTGAACATCTCCATCTCCGTCATGCCGCCGTACCAGTTGCGCACGTAAACGCCATCGTCCACGCCCTCAAGCAGGTCTTCAAACGAGGCCTCGCCGGGCTCGATAACGGTGTTCGTCATACGGACGATCGGCGGGTGGTTGTAGCTGATGGCCCGGGCGTTGCCGGAGGGCGCTTCACCCATTTTGGCGGCCGTTTCGCGCGAGTGCAGCCGACCCACTAGAACGCCGTCACGGATCAGGTCGCTGCGTTTCGTTGGCGTGCCTTCGTCGTCGTAGGCCATTGACCCGCGAAGACTCGGGATTGCGCCGCCATCGACGATGTTCAGATGTGGCTGGCCGAACTCCCGGCCGAGCACCATGATCTCTTTGAGCTGGTCGCTCTCGTAAACGTGATCAGCCTCGGACAGGTGGCCGAACGCCTCGTGGGCGAATACGCCGGCGAGCACCGGGTCCAGGATCACCGTCCGCTCGCCGCCTTCGATGCCGGGAGCTTTGAGCAGGTCCACGGCGCGCTTGCCGACGGCGCGTATCTCGTCGTCCAGTCCCGTGATCAGGCCGTAGTCGCCGAGGCTGCCGATGGAGAAGCCTGCTTGCTGCACATCGCCGCCATCGCGTGCGACGGCGCTGACGTAGCAGATGACGTGGACGAACTCCTGGTCGACCGCCGAGCCCTCGCTGTTCACGTAGTGGACGCGCCGGCGATTGTCGCCGTAGATCACCGTCGAGCTCTGGATGCCCGGTGTGGACCAGATCAGATCGTTGTAGTGGTCCATCCGGTCTTTCTTCTCGGAAAGAGAGACCGCTCCGGGGTCGTTAGCCAGCTCCGGTGGCACATCCGCGACCGAGGGCTCGGTATCCGCAAGCTCCGTTTTCTCAGCGCCGACGGCGCGAGCCTGTTCTACGGCCAGCTTTACCCGGGACTCCAGGTCGTCGGTGTCATTGAAGCTGACGAAGCCCCAGCCGCCCTTGACGGCCGCCCGCACCGAACCTCCCCGGCCGGAGGTGCGGCCGATCTCCTCGATCTCACGTGCCCTGTACTGGATACGTGACGAGTCTGATTCCTCGAGGCGGATTTCGACGAAGTCCGCTCCGTGCCCGGCGAGGGCGTTTTGCATCTGATCGCGCAGGGTCAAGTTTGTGCTCCGGGCCGGGTTCCGCGTACACCGGGAATACGCGCATAAATAAGAGGCCCCCAGGTACGAAGGCAGGGAGCCTCACCGGCAATGATATCAGTGGCCGGGCAGGCTCATCGCCGGGATGAATCCACGCCGGCGCGCCGGCCAGGCAATCCCCGGGCGGCGGGGTTGTGGATTCACACGCCGACCTGCGGGAGAATGACGTAGGAGTCGATGGTCGCCGGCCGTATCTCGGAGGCGTGCTTCACGAACTCCCTCAACAAATCCGAGGACCGGATGGAACAACCTTTCTCCCACGGCATTGACCTATCGGCCGTCACGCACCGCCGCGGGCAGTCTCCCGATCTTGAGCCGAAACGCCAGCGCGCCTGGGATCGACTGGATGACCGGGAACGGCGCTACATCGTGGGCGTGTATAAGAAGCCGGTCTCCGGCTGGGACCTGCCTTTCGTGGAGGTCGCCAGCGCTTACGAACGTGTGCTGTACGTCCTGGTCACCACGGACGTAGCGCTGAGCGCTGAACAGATCGCGTACCTGATGGTCGCCCGGCACTACCGGAACGCCGACATCAATTCGATCCGGAAGCAACTTGCGATCGGGGTTCGCCAGGGCCACCTTCGCCTGGTCGGCCACAACCGCTACGGATCGACGGACGATGCCGACGAGAAGATCAGGCTGATAGAGCAGCGCTGGCGTGCGGCTCGTAATGCGGGTCGCATCGCACGCGTGACCCGGGCGGCCCAACTGGCCGGGATGGATGCGCCCGATCTTTCGACCGGGCCACCCGAAACGCCCGAAACAGAGGAGTTATCGCCGGAGATCCCAACGGAAGCATCGCTGGAAGAACGATTCCCAGGCATGTCCGGCGAGTATGAAGGCGACCCGATGGTCGAACCCCCGATGGAAGACTCCGTCGGCGCCGACGATGTGGGCGTTCCAGAGCCTGTCGATGCCACGGATACCGAAAACCCGGACGACCGCCCCTAGAGCGAGTCCCGGTAGTCCTCTCCATTGTCCTGCGGCGCGTAGCCGAGAATCTCACGGGCGTGGTCGATGTCCCAGAATCGCCATTTGTTGTCCGACACCCCGTAGAAGATGTCGAACTGGAGCGGTTCTACCTCGAGGCAGCGCTGGATGAGCTGGAGCACATCCCTGTGGCTGCACCACGTTGCAAGCTGGCGGACTTCCGTCGGCCGATTGGCCCGGTTGACGGTTCCGATGCGCAGGCAGGCCACCTCCAAACCAAAGTTCTCGGCGTAGTAGGCGCCGGTCGCCTCCCCGAAAGCCTTGCTGATTCCGTATTGACCGTCCGGGCGGATCTGAACGGTGTGGTCTATCTGGCGGATATTCGCGGGATCCAGACCCTCGTAATCGCCAGCGCGAATCCGGTTGTACGGGTCGTCCAGCTCGTGCATGCCGACGGCGTGGTTGGAGCTCGCGTAGACGATGCGTTTCACCCCGGCGTCGCGGCACGCCTCGAAAACGTTGCGGGTGGCGACAAGGTTGTTCGGCAACACGCTTGACCAGGGCGCGTTCTGGTTCGAGTCCGCGCCAAGATGGACCACAGCGTCCACGCCTTCGAACGCCCCCCGCACGCTCTCCATGTCCGAGAGATCACCCACGGTGTTCGGGACGGCCAGGTGATCCTGTGGACCGATATCCAGGCCGGTGAATTCAAACCGGTCTCCGAGGTCTCGGGTGAACGCCCCGGCGATTAACCCGCCCGAACCGGTGACCAGGACTTTACGTACAGGTGTCATATAACTCCTCTGATTTACCCCCGTAATAGACCGCCCTCCGTCCACCACCGGGGCAAGGATAGCGGTCTTCGGCCGCATGGTTCAGGCCGGGCAGAAATCCGTTCGCGCCCCCGGGCGGTCCGCGGGCGTCTTACTTGCAGGGGGGACCCGGTCCGGGACGTGTTCAGATATGTTCCTGCGAAAGTTCCCCGCCACCAACACTCCTTCTCGAAAGCACGGAACGATCATCTTGAATTCCAGCGACACCGTCATCGGAGGATTGCTTGTCGCCGCCGTCGCGGTGGGCGCGGCCGCTTTAACGTGGTTGAGGTCCGATCTGTTCGATAATGCCGGGAGCATCGCGTCCGTGGCGCCGCTCGTCATCCCGCGCGTTGATCACACCGCTGTATTGCTCGACGATGGGCGGGTGCTGGTACAGGGCGGGGGCGATGGCGAGACGATTTCGTACATCACCGCCGAGACCTATGACCCGGTGACCCGGACGTGGGCGAAAGCGCCGAACCTGGGGACGGCCCGCCGGGATCATCGGACGATCGCGCTGTCGGACGGACGCGTGCTGACGACCGGCGGCGTCGACAATTTCGGCGTCACCGTCACGGCGGAGACGGTTGATCCAATCGCCGGAAATAGCAGCGTGAGCCTCGGCATGCGTTCCGCGCGCGCTCTTCACTTGTTAACGCCACTGGCGGACGGGAGGGTATTCGTCAGCGGTGGGATGAACGCCGTTGCGCCGGTGAGATTCACCGATCTTTACAACCCGGAAACGGGGCGATTCGAACCCGGACCCGATCTAAACGGCGCACGAGCCTGGCACACCGCCACGACACTCGACGATGGACGGGTACTCATAGCCGGCGGGTCCGGGTTCGGCCTGGCACGGCAGTCCGCGGAGGTGTTCGACCCCGAAACCGGGTCGTTTGACGTCACGGGGAATCTCGAAACCGGCCGATTCCTTCACACCGCGACGCTGGTCCCCGACGGTCGAGTGATCGTCATAGGCGGCCAGGAGACGGTCGATGTATTTGACTCGGTGGAGATTTACGACCCGGATACGGGAACCTGGAGCGCCGGCGCGCCGATGCCCATGCCACGAGCCCAGCACACGGCGACACTCCTCCGGGATGGCCGGATCCTGGTCGTCGGCGGCTTCAACGCGCTCGGCGATATCGGCGATGTGTCGACCTACGATCCGGAGGAGGATCGCTGGGTTTCCGTGGGAACGCTGGACCAGCCGAGGGGTCGCCACACGGCGACGCTGCTCGACGACGGATCGGTGCTGATCGTCGGCGGGATAGATGAGTCGGGCGTCGTGGAGCTGGCAGGGGTTCCGCGCACGGAGGTCGACCTGTTCTTTCCGGATGGCGTCCCGGATTCTCTTCGCCGGTCGGCGGCGGCAGCCCGGTAAAGCACCCGGGCCTCGGCTACCCGGGCCGGGCTCCCGGATTCAGCTCTTCCACCGCAGACCACAGCAACGCGGCGCGCTCCAGGCCGTCTGCGTCCGAGGTATCAATCACGCAGCGGCACGAGCGCGTGTACGAACCAATGGTCTGTAGCTCGGAACGAGCCGGATTCCAGCGCCAGGGGCCGCCGTCCGCGCGCGTGAAGACGCGATCAGCGAACGCTCGATCCACTGGCACGCCCCGAACGAACCGCCTCGATCTGCCTGACCCTCCAAACACCCAGAACGCGTCCCAGTGTTTCGCCGGGTCGTTCCGGCCGCGCCTGACGTGGGCGTTCGCACCATATCGATCGAGCTCCGCCGATGTCGGCTCCTCACGCACGCCGGACAGGATCGACTCTACTTCAAGGAATCCGGCCAGGTAGAAGCCAAATCGACCCGTAAACGCGCCGTTGGAACAGTCCGCGAGCCGGACGATGAAGAACAGCATGTCACCGACCCCGACTCCCCGTAGCGCCGCCGCCCGGGCGTTCCGCTCTACATGGTCGCCGTAGGTGAGCGTCGTGAACTCCGGATCGTAGTGAGTCGCCATCTCCTGATACCGCTGTGGGACCCACCGCCCGAGTGTCTCCCCGGGATTATTGAATGACGGCACGTCGGCGAAGCGCACCGAGAGAGGACCCGGCTCGGGCGGCGTCTCCGGTATGGGCAGCAACTCGAACGTGCCGTCCTCAAAGCGCGGGCTGTAAAACGGGTGTGCCGCGTTGGCGCCCACGTTCGCGAGCCAGATCTTCTTTTGTCGCGGTTCGCCGGAGGTGTCGGTCGGGTGGCTATCGTGTGTCACCCGGCAAGATTACCCGCCACCAACCACCCGGCGTCTCTAGAATGAAAGCGTATGGCGGAAATCGAACGACCAGATCAACAGGCACCGGGTCCCTTCCAGACGCCCCCGGATCCGGCAAGCCCGGGGACGCCCCCGCGCGATCCCCACATCCAGTCGCCGCTGGACATGGAAGTATTCCGCTTCCTCGGACTCACCGGGACGACGCTTGCGCCCGCGGCCTGGATTTTCGGGGCGTTTGGACTCGACCGCCTGTCTTTTGGGATTCCGTTCGGGATTTTCATTCTCTGGTTGGTGTACCTGGTTGCCAGGCGGGCGCTTGTCCTGACGCGGGACCAGGACAGATCGGTCCAGGCCGGCGAGGGCGAGGGTGTGGTCGATGCCGTTGGGCGGAACTGGCAGTGGTTCGGCGCGCGCGGCACGCATCTCGGCCTGATCGTGATCGACGGGGTCGACTATGGCCTATCCCGGAAAGCGCTCCGCTCGCTGCGCCCCGGGGCGCGTGTAAGGGTCTGGTACTACGAGTCCTCGAAACACATCATCCGGATTGAGGAGATCGCCGCGAAATAGGGCCTTTGAAGCCAGGGCCGAAGGCGAATTGGTCCAATTGACAGTCGTTCGCGCGCACCCCATGATCGCCGCCGTGTGCGAAATTCTTGCGACTGCACGGACGTTCGATGCGAAAGCGGCCAGACGATGAGCGAGGGAGCGTTGCCGATGCAACCCGACAGGCCGGCATACGATGAGATGTACTGCTCCAGTTGTGGAGTCGTCATCAAGCGTGCCGCAGAACTCTGCGTCCATTGCGGGGTACGGGTCAATCGGACGCCAGGCGTCTCCTACTCAGAAAAATCCCGCGTCGTGGCGGGCATCCTGGGAATAATCCTGGGCGGTCTCGGGGTTCACCGGTTTTACCTCGGGAACATCTGGATCGGCATACTTCAGATCGTCGTTTCGGTGTTCACGTTGGGAATCGGGACACTGTGGGTGACCTGCCCCCTGAAGCGATACCAGGGATTATATTAGTCCGGCCACCTCCGGG
>CAYYRD010000011.1:0-111222 GCA_964474025.1 uncultured Dehalococcoidales bacterium
CCGGGAGGGGGAGTGGCACGCGAAACACCAGCACCCTGAGGCTCTCGAAGGACCGTCGAAGGCCGGTTATTGAGCGTTCCGACGGTGTGTTTCCGACTAAGATCACAGCCGGTTTTCCCGCCCCGTCCGGGTGTTCCCGTTATCTGCTAGGGTGATCGTATCTTGGACGGATTCCGTACTCCGTTTGGCCATTTGAAGGGGGATTGACATGGCAGAGATCGTATACGCGGTCGAAATGACTGGTTCCGGCGCGCCCGTCGAAGGACAGGAAGGAGTGTTGCGGGCAGCGACCTCGGGCACCGGGCCGAACGGAGAATCGATAATCTTCGAGTCGGAAGTCGTCATGTCCGACGACGGCTTCACCGAAACGGGATCGATCACCCTGAACGGCCGGGGCAGCGTGACCTTCGACACAATCGGGATCGGACAGATGGCGCCGAGCCCGGTCGAGGGAGTGATGCACGGCGCCATCATGTGGAACGTGACCGGGGGCGATGGCGAGTTCGCAGGCGCAACCGGGAAGATCACGTCTAACTTCACGTTTTCGGCAGAGGGCGCGGTCGTAGACAACCAGTACGCTCGGATCTACGCAGGCTAAGCATACGCGGGCCGGGTGGTCGTTCCCGCCTCTCCCGGTGGGAGAGGGTTGGGGTGAGGGAGGACAAAGATATTCGCGACTTCAACGTTTCCCTATGAACAGCGTGCCGGTGAAGGTCACTCGTCCTTCCGGTGCCGGAAGGATCGGGATGACCACAAGTGCGGATCGCTAGCCGCCCTCTCGGCGTGGTCGTTGCCCCCCCTCCCGGTGGGAGAGGGCCGGGGTGAGGGAGGACAAAGATATTCGCGACTTCAACGTTTCCCTATGAGCAGCGTGCCGGTGAAGGTCACTCGTCCTTCCGATACCGGGAGGATCGGGATGACGATGAGGGCGAAGGGCCGCTAACCCCTGCCTGTACGTACCATTGGTGACGCCCCGGAAACCGTGTGCGTGCAAGTCGAATAGAATCGTGTAGACGCCACGATATAACCCCGTCTGCGGCAGCCCGCCCTTCTCCTTCCGTGGAAGGATCAGGGAGTGGGTCGAGAACCCCGGGGAGCTTGCCGCCGGACCCAACACATGCCTGACTTCAAGATCGTCTCGGACTTTCAGCCCACCGGCGACCAGCCGCAGGCTATCGACGCGCTATCGAAGGGTCTCGATGACGGCCTCAAGCATCAGACCATGCTGGGCGTGACCGGCAGCGGCAAGACATTCACGATGGCGCAGATCGTCGAGAGGCAGCAGCGCCCCGCCCTCGTGATCGCCCACAACAAGACGCTGGCCGCCCAGCTCGCCTCCGAGTTCCAGGAGTTCTTCCCGGAAAACTCGGTCCAGTACTTCGTCTCCTACTACGACTACTACCAGCCGGAGGCATACATCCCCCGGTCTGACACCTACATCGAGAAAGAGTCGGACATCAACGAGGAGATCGACCGGCTCCGCCACGCCGCCACGAGGGCTCTGCTAACGCGCCGGGACTCCCTGATCGTGGCCTCGGTGTCGTGCATATACGGCCTCGGATCGCCCGAGGAGTACGAGAGCTTTGTCTTGAACCTGACGAAGGGCGAGCAGACCGGCCGCAACAAGGTCGTTCGCCGGCTCGTGGACATGCACTACGACCGCAATGACATGGATACGAGCCGCGGCCGGTTCAGGGTGCGGGGCGACACGGTGGAGGTGATGCCTGCGTACGACGAGCTGGCGGTGCGGGTGCAGTTCTGGGGCGACGAGGTTGAGCGAATAACGGTGCTCGATCCCCTGACGGGCGAAATCCTGGGGGACCGCGACGAGATCGACATCTACCCGGCCAAGCACTTCGTCACGTCCGAGCAACGTTTGCTGGACGCGCTGGACGATATCGAAGAGGAGCTGGAGGACCGGCTCAAGGAGCTGAACGACGGCGGCAAGCTGCTGGAGGCGCAGCGGCTGGAGCAGCGCACCCGCTACGACGTCGAGATGCTGCGGGAGACCGGCTCGTGTCCGGGCGTCGAGAACTACTCCCGGCCGCTTGGAAGGCGCCCTCCCGGGTCCGCTCCGTGGACCCTGCTGGACTACTTTCCGAAGGACTTCTTGATATTTATCGACGAGTCGCACATGACGCTGCCGCAGATACGCGGCATGTTCAACGGCGACCTCGCGCGCAAGTCGGTTCTGGTGGATTACGGCTTCCGCCTGCCGTCTGCGATCGACAACCGGCCTCTGTCATTTGACGAGTTCGAGGACCGCGTCAACCAGATCGTTTATGTCTCGGCAACACCCGGTCCGTACGAGGATCAGCACGAAGAGCAACGCGTTGAGCAGTTGATCCGGCCGACCGGGTTGCTCGACCCGACTATCGAGGTGAAACCGACCGCCGGGCAGATCGACGACCTGCTGGACAACATCCGTGAGCGCATAGCCCGGCATCAGCGGGTGCTGGTTACGACGCTGACGAAGCGGATGGCGGAGGAGCTGTCACAGTACCTGCTCGAGATGGGCATCCGGACACACTACCTCCACTCCGATATCGACACGTTCGAGCGCACCGCGATCCTGCGTGACCTGCGGCTGGGCGTGTACGACGTCGTCGTCGGCATCAACCTGCTGCGTGAAGGGCTGGACCTTCCCGAGGTGTCGCTGGTCGCCATCATCGACGCAGACAAAGAGGGTTATCTGCGGTCCAACACCTCGCTCGTCCAGACGGTGGGCCGGGCGGCTCGCCACGAGCAGGGCCACGTGATCATGTACGGCGACAACATAACGGACTCAATGCGTACGGCGATCGATGAGACGGCGCGCCGGCGTGTTGTACAGGACGCGCACAACAAGGCAAACGGCATCGAGCCAGCATCGATCATCAAAGAGGTCCGCGACATGACGGAACGGATCCGCCAGGTCGCGGAAACGAAGGCGCCGTACGTGGCCGCCGAGGGTCTGCCAAAAGACGACCTGGCACGCCTGATCCGAGACCTGGAAGGCCAGATGCGGACGGCGGCAAAAGACCTTGAGTTCGAAAAAGCAGCTCTGCTGCGAGACCAGATCGTGGATCTGCGCAAGGTAATGGTGGACGCGGAGGTCGCAACACCGTCGGCCGGGGACTAAGGGCGCTCCAGTGTCAACGCCCGAAAATTCTGTCCGATCACAATCTCGCACCGACCTTCGTCCATCATCCGAAGCGCCTCGTTGAGCAGATCGTCTTCCACAACTGCGCGGGCCACCCAGTCTTTGGCAAGCAGTGCTTCCCACGCGTCTGGAGAGTCGTAAATCTCTACGAAGTCAAACAGTGTCTCGTCCCGGCGACTAAATGACCCGCCACTGACGGCTAAATCGAGAAGATGGCGCGTCTGCCGAATGTCCTCAAGGAAATGCGTCGTTCGTTCGATCTTGCCTACGCCAATGTCTTCGTCGTCTACCCGGACCACCAGATCTCGATCCGGGTGCGGTTCGGGGTGGACGTCCAGGACGAGGCCACCGTTACGCAGCGAGTGATGCAGGTTTTTCAGGGCGTCGACGACGCCCTCAACAGGAATTCATCACAACGACCATGCGAGCACCGCCACATCAAACGATCCCGGCGGTAGTTTCACGGCAGCGACGTCCTCCGCGCGGAAGGACACCCGTGTAACGAGCTCAGACGGAGTGGCCTTTATCGCAGCAGCGATTGCCGTTTCGTCGGGATCCAGTCCCAGCACCGACGCTGCCATAGACGCGTAGCGCCAGGTCATCCGGCCATCGCCGCAACCGACCTCAACTACGTCTTTACCGGCGAAGTCGACGAGCTCGTGAATGACGCGCGTCTCGATGCCGGCGGGGTCCACGATCTTGACCATGAAGTCTCAACCTCCCGCACGGGTAGCGCGACCGTCCCAGCCCACGCGACCCGTCAGATAGTCATGGTTGCCGCCAGTATACGGGCTGGCCTGTGTTCGGATTTGAACCCGGGAATCGCTGTGGCAAGTCGACGCCGAGTTCGAAGGCCAGGAACGCCAGAGGGGGTGGCATCGACTCCGGTTGGGTACAGCCCGGGGCCTTCGCTGGGACGATGACGCGCCTGGGACTACAATCCACGCCATCGGAACCCCCGCAAACGCACAGAACACGGAGGAACTGTCATGACGGACGTGGTGATCGTGAGCGGAGCGCGCACGGCAGTAGGCAGGTTCGGCGGCGGATTCAAAGACGTGCCGGCGTCCGATCTCGGGGCGACGGCGATCAAGGCGGCCGTCGAGCGTTCCGGCCTGGAGCCGGGCGACGTGGACGAGGTCATCCTGGGCAACGTTCTGCAGGCCGCTGAGACCGGTTACGCGGCGCGGCGGGCGATGATAAAAGCCGGGTTGCCGGAGTCGATACCGGCCATGACGGTCAACCGGGCGTGCTCCTCCGGGCTGGAGGCGATCAACTTTGCGGTGATGGCGATCATGACGGGCCAGGCGGAGGTGATCGTCGCCGGTGGGGCGGAGAGCATGAGCACCGCGCCCTACCTGGCGCGCGGCATCCGCTGGGACGGCCCCCGCATGGGCGATTTTGATATGACCGACGGCGTCACGATGGGCCTCGCCTGCCCCATTTACGACTACCACATGGGCGTGACGGCGGAGAACGTCGCGGAACGGTTCGAGGTGGGCCGGGAGGCGCAGGACGAGCTGGCCGCAGCCAGCCACCAGCGGGCGTTGGCCGCGCAAGAAAACGGGTACTTCGACGAGCAGATAGCCCCGTTCGATGTCCCACAGCGCAGGGGCGACCCGGTCAGTATCTCCTCGGACGAACACCCGCGCCCGGGCACCACTGTGGAGAGCCTTTCCCAGTTGAGACCGGTCTTCAAAAAAGACGGCTCGGTAACGGCGGGCAACTCCTCCGGCATCAACGACGCAGCGGCCGCCGTGGTCGTGATGTCCGCAGAACGGGCCGCCGCCGAGGGAATCACACCTCGCCTGAAGTGGGTCGGACGCGGCGTCTCGGGCGTTGACCCGTCCGTGATGGGCATCGGCCCGGTGCCGTCCACGAGAAAAGTGCTCGAGAAGACGGGAATGGCGTTGGAGGATATCGACCAGATCGAGCTCAACGAGGCGTTCGCTGCGCAGGCCGTGTACGTGATCCGGGAACTGGGACTGGACCCGGAAAAGACGAACGTGAACGGCAGCGGAATCTCGCTGGGGCACCCGATCGGGGCGACCGGCGCCATCATGACGGTCAAGTTGATGGAGGAGATGACCAGGCAGGATCAGCAGTTCGGGCTGGCGACGATGTGCGTCGGCGGCGGCCAGGGCGTGTCGACGATCTTTGAACGACTCAACTGAACAGCGGCGTGAGCGCGAAGAAGAACATGGTCTAGAGCATGTTTTCGAGTTCTGAAGGTCTTGAAAGGTCCGGAACGCACAAACGCTTCCTCCTCTCCTGGCGGGGAGAGGGCAGATGCATCAGGGGTGAAGGGTCTGCCGCTTCGGGAACGGCATGACGCCAGCGCGCGATTTGTCGAAAAGGTCAACCGGGCGGAGCAAGCCCCGCCCCTGCGAAGCCGCCGTGAAACACGATAAGTTCATACTCCTTGAATCCGTTGGGATTGGCACCCGATCGCCCCCTCGGACCTGTATCATTTCGCTCCATGACAGCTAATCATGGAGCGGCGTGCTCGCGCGCCTGTCGCGTATCTACGTGTTGATGCGCCGTGTGCGGCACCCACTGGCCGGGGCATCTCCCGGCTGGCTCGTGGTGGCCGGGGCTGCGCTGGTCTTGTTTGGCGCAGCTGGAAGTCGATTTTCCTTCGGCGTCTTCCTGACTCCCCTGACCGAGGAATTTAGCTGGTCCCGTAGCTCGATGTCCGGGGCGTTGGCCGTCGCCGGTCTCGCGACGGCCTTTCTGCGTCCGGTAGCCGGGTATCTTTCCGACCGCTTCGACCCCGTCAAAATGGCTTTGATGGGCATGGCCATGGCCGGGCTTGCGTTGCTGGGACTCTCACAGATCAACCAGCTGTGGCAGCTCTACACACTTTTCTTGATCATGGGATCCGGGTTCACACTGGCCTCGCCAGCCACGCTGACCCGGCTCATCAGTTCCGTCTTCACGAAGCGTCGCAGCCTTGCGCTCTCACTGGCGGGCAGCGGCTCGGCGATCGGCGAGACGACGCTCGTCCCGATGTCTGCCGTCGTGCTGACGTTCGGTGGGTGGCGATCTGCCTACATCATGCTGTCCATCCTCGTGCTGGTCGTGATCATCCCGATTTCGTACCGGCTGCTGAAATCGAAGTTCACGCCGGAGGTCGACGACCGGGATCCCGCGAAGATCGATAAGCCCGATCGGGCAGCATCCAACGGACCTGTTTGCGCATGGGCGCCCGACCAGGGGATGTCGCTGAAACAAGCGTCGAGGACGCCCATTTTCTGGGCACTAACCTTCGGTTTCTTCACCTGAGGCTACACAATGGGCTTCGTGAATGCCCACTTCGTTGCCTATGCCGAGGGACTCGGAGCGAGCAGCATAGTCGGCGCAGGAGCGCTTGCGACCGTAGGAGTGACCGGCGTGATCGGAGCGCTGACATTCGGCAACCTCGGGGACCGCTACAACACGCGCTACGTCCTGGCCGTGGCCTACAGCTTCCGGGGTATCGGCTACGGGGTTCTGCTGCTCGCCAACTCACTGCCGATGGCGACGCTCGGCGTGATGATAATCGGGGCGTCATGGACGACCGTAATTTCGCTCACGGGCTCGGTTAGCGCGGAACAATTCGGATTGAGGCGTCTCGGTACGGTGTACGGGGCCATATTCGGCATCATGCCGCTCGGCGCGGCCTCGGGCGTATGGATCGCTGGCCGAATCTACGATACCCAGGGTTCGTACGACATCGCTCTGTGGGCCGCTATGGGCGTCGGACTGACCGCGGCGTCGCTGATCGGGCTGCCGAATTTTCGGCAGCTTGCACCTGAAATTAACGAGACCGAACCGGCGGCGGTGGCCGGCGCAAACGCGGGCTAGAGGGCCTCGCGAATCACTCGCCAGATCAGACGTGCCGGTTGGAATTAAGCGCGAATTGCCCCGCGTTAATTGCCCGGCCGATCTGCGCTTGCTAGACTGATGGCATCGTTTCATGCGCATGAGCGCTAACAACAGGAACCACCAATGACCACCGAGCAAGATCTCACCAAAGATGCAGTGATCGAGGCCCTGAAAGAGGTCTACGACCCGGAGATCCCGGTCAATATCGTTGACCTCGGGCTCATCTACGACATCGAGGTCGAAGACGGCGAGGTCGCCGTCGAGATGACGCTGACCGCGCAGGGTTGCGGCATGGGTCCATACATCGCCCAGCAGGCGGAGTGGCGCATCGCAGAGATGCCGGGCGTTTACGATGTCGAAGTTGAGCTCGTCTGGGACCCGCCGTGGTCGCCGGAGCTGATCACAGAAGACGGCAAACGCCTCCTCGGGCTGGACTAGCCGGACGCGGCCGGTAAGCGCTCCGGCAGCGATATGAAATGACGGGGCGGTCCGGGCCGGGACCGCCCTCGTCGCGTAAACCCGTACCCGCAGGACCCATCTGAACTCACATGACCCAACAACAAAGAGAGTTGACTCCCGAAGAACGCGCCCGGGTAGAGGGCATGAAGCGTAACTGGGAGCAGAAACGCCTGGTCAACGAACGCCTCGGGCAGATCGGCAAGCGTATCGGCGTCTACTCCGGCAAGGGCGGCGTCGGCAAGACCACCATCGCCGTGAACCTGGCCGTGATGCTGGCCCAGGAAGGCGCACGCGTCGGGCTGTTTGACTGCGATATCGACTGTCCGAACGTGGCCCGGGTGATGCGGATCAGCGATGGCCCTACTTCCGAGGACGGCCAGGTGATGACCCCGCCTTCACGATTCGGCGTCCGCGTGATGTCGATGTCGATGTTCCAGGAGAACGAAGAAGAGGCGACGATCTGGCGTGGACCGATGATCCATAACGCCATCAACCAGTTCCTGACCAATACGGACTGGGGCGAGCTGGACTACATGGTGATCGACCTGCCTCCGGGCACATCAGATGCCCCGCTGACCGTGATGCAGACGTTGAATGTGGACGGCTTCGTCGTGGTCACAACGCCGCAGGAACTGGCGGCGCTGGACGCCAAACGCTCAATCAACATGGTCAAGAAGCTCAACCTGGATGTCCTGGGCGTTGTCGAAAACATGTCAGGCGATATCTTCGGCCGGGGCGCCGGCGAGGAACTGGCTGAAGATATGGAACTGCCGTTTCTCGGGCGGGTTGAGATGAGAGCCGACTATCAGCAGTCCGAGACGAAACCGACGGTGTTCAACTCCGATGCGGTGGCGGATGAGTTTCATGAGATCGCCGACGGCGTCCGAAAGCGCCTGGCCGAGCTGGATCCTGAGGGCTAGTCCGGAGTGCCGGTTCGGTTGACCGGTCGCCGATGGTCCGTTTAACTCGCACGATGCCATCAATCGACGCGCCCGCCGGATTCGGAGGCCGTCGTGTTTCTGGGTGGACAGCAAATCGCGGCTGGCGCGGTCTGCTGGCGGGCATCGCGTTCGTCGTATCGATTTCCACTCTTGCTTGCGGGAGCGCTCAACCATCTCCTGCTCCGCCGCCTGACACAGCCATCCCGGCGACGCCAACGCCCGTTCCGACGCCGACCCGTGCCCCGCGGCCAACCGCAACAGCCGTACCTCTGCCGCCCCCGGTGACGATCGATGGCTACCTGATCGAGACATTCGGCGGCATTAAGACACCGGGCGATCTCGCTTTTGATGGCGAAAACGTGTGGGTGGCGATCGTGGGCGACAACGCGGTTTCCAAGCTTGATGGCGATGGCCAGATCATTGCCACGTACCCTGTCGGGATCGCCCCGCGGCCGATAGCGTTCGACGGGGAGTTCATGTGGGTCGGCAACAACGCTGTAAGCTCCGTCACGAAACTGACCATCGATGGCGACGAGATCGGGACCTTTCCAGTCGGCGGCGGCTACACCTCCCCGGCGGCGATGGTCAGCGACGGGACGAACATGTGGGTCGTCGCGTCATGGGGCAACTCGCTCCATAAACTGGCTCCTGACGGCGAGGACCTGGTGTCCATCCCGGTTCCCGGCAACCACCCGTCGCCGTGGGCCGTGACCTTCGACGGCGACGCGATATGGCTCGCCAGCCTGAACCTCCACACGGTCGACAAGATATCGCTGGACGGCGAGGTGCTCGGGTCGTTCCCGGTCGGAAAACGAAACGTGGACTACGAGGGCATAGGAACGGATACCGGGGGGCAGGGTCCGACCGCGCTCGCTTTCGATGGCGAAAACGTCTGGGTGGCCTCGAACTGGATCGATCTCGTGACCGTGCTCGATACCGAAGGCAACATCCTGCAAGAAATCACGGTGGGAGAGTGGCCGTCCGGACTGGTGTTCGATGGCGAGTCCGTCTGGGTCAGCAATTTCGTCGACAACACCGTCACCCGGCTCGGCCTGGACGGCGTTGAGATCGTCACGCTCCCGGTGGGCAAAGGTCCGGTGAGTATGGTGGCCGTACCGGCTGGCCCCGGCATGGACGCGTCCCTGTGGGTCGTCAATACGTCCGAGACGACGGTGTCGAAAATTACGCTGCCCTGACGCGGAAATGTGGGCACAATTTCGCCGGCCGACTGTCAAACATAATGTTTCTGTTGCGAGAATCACGACCGTCAGTCATTCCGAAGCCCGCACGCGAGGAACCTCCCGGCCCGCAACCCTCCACGTCCGAACGCGCCGAATCAATCATTCAGCCCAACGATCGTAGGGGTCGATTTATTGATTCTCCCGGGCTGATCTTTCCGCGGAAGGTTAAGCTCGGTGCGGGCGGGGCAAGCCCCGCCCCTACGATGTTCCTGGGCGCAGGATCAGTTTCCATTACGTTTTACGCCGTAGGCACCAGCTTCAAACAGACCGGCATGGATACGGAAACCTCCGTGCCCGTGGCGGTCAGCTTCCCGGTTTCGCTGTCTCTATCGAAAACGACGATGTTGTTTGAGTCCTGGTTCGCCGCCAGCAGGTACCGCCCGGACGGGTCGATGGCGAAGTTTCGCGGGTTCTTGCCCCGTGTGGATTCATGGCCTACATATGCCAGTTGACCCGACCCGGCATCAATAGCATAGATAACGATACTGTCGTGACCTCGGTTGGAACCGTAGATGAAACGGCCGTCCGGTGAGATGTGGAGATCGGCGGTTGTCGTCTGTCCGGACCACCCGTCTGGCAGCGCAGAAACCGTCTGCGTCGGTGTCATTCGGCCTGCCGCACGGTCGTAATCCATCGCGGTGATGGTGGAGTCCAGCTCGTTGATGGCGTAAGCGTGCGCACCGTCCGGGTGGAAGTCGAAGTGGCGCGGTCCGGCGCCCGGGTGGAGCTCGACATCGAGGCCCGCAGGCGTGAGCTTGCCCGTAGCGGAATCCAACTCGTACGACTTGATGCGGTCCAGCCCGAGGTCGTTGATGTAGACCCGGCCGGTCTCGTGATCCAGGTTGGCGGAGTGGGCATGCGGACCGTCCTGGCGATCTGAGTCTGGGCCGGTCACTCCCTCATGCTGCACGAAGTCCGAAGGCGCGCCCAGGCTACCGTCCGCATTGATGGGAAGGACGGCGACGCTGCCCCCGTTGTAGTTGGCGACTACGGCGTTCTGCCCTGTCGCGTCCACGTTGACGTGGCACGGTCCGGGACCGTTGGTTGGCTGTCGGTTGAGGAAGGTCAGCTTCCCGGAGGAACGGTCTACGCCGAATGCGCTCAGGGCACCGCTGGTACCACCCTGATAATCGTCGATCTCCGTCACGGCGTAGAGATGGGACAGCGACGTGTCCAGGGCCACAAAAGACGGGTTGGCGATCTCAGCCGCCAGCTCGGGGGTGGTCAGCTCCCCGGTATCGGAGTTGAACCGGGCTAGCCCGATCCCGCGCCCGTCACGTCGTGTATACGCCCCGATAAATACCAGGAAGTCGTTGCCGGCCATGTGTTCCCTCTTCGTGTTTACTGGCGTTATTCGCCGCTTTTACCCAATTGCTCCACGTACACCCGCACCGAGTCTTCCAGCGTTCGAGTGGTGTCAAAGGTCTGGCGTGTCTCGCTTGCGAATGGTGTGCCGTCCAGGAGAATGAACATTTCACGTGCCGCCTGGTGGAACTTATCGGTAACACCCGCGGAAGCAAACGTGGCTGCTATCTCTTCCATCTCCCCTATCCACCGTCCGGCGTCGAGCGGCAAGCGCGGGGCCGCCCGTCTCATGCCTTCGTACGCAGCCGCCTGGCTCGAGGCAAGCTCTGCGCCCAGCTCGTCTGTGATCCCGAGCGATTCCGCCGCCGTGGCGACCGCGGTCAGGAGTGTGGTCGTGCCCTTGGTCAACCCGGCGTAGCACATCTTGATTGAGCTGGCCCTGCCGATCTCGTCGCCCATCGGCATGACCTTTATCCCTTTGCCGTCCAACTCGGATATCGGGCCCAGGTCCGGGCCGCTGGCGTAGAAACGCGGGGGCGACCCCGGCCTTCCGGGTGCGCTGCCGATGATCCCGGCATCCGTGTAAGGAGCGCCCGCGCCAGTAATGCAGGCCTCGATCCGGCGCGTGGTGTCCGGCGAGATGGCGTTGCACTCGACGAACATGGGAGTGGACCCGGACCCTCTGATGGCGGCAGCGATGTCGTTGCCGAAGCTCTCGGCCGCAGAGGGCGGCATGATGGAAAGCACGATGTCCGCGTCCGAGACCATCAACTCGAGGTTCCCGATGTCTCGAATCCCGGCGACTTTGGCCAGGTTGCGCGAATGCTCGCTTCGCCCGTTGAGGCAACTGATAACGTCGAATCCACTCTCGCGCAACGCCTGTCCAACGGCGTGCCCCATGTCCCCGACACCCATGATGGCGACTGTCTTTATCGGCAAGTCCGGCTCTCCCCGTGATGCGCTGGTATCCGGGAGAAGGGTATATGACGGGAACCGATAGAGGGTGCGGAGGGCCAAATGCCCCCTCTGCCGGTGGGAGGGGGCTGGGGTGAGGGAGGACAAAGGTTCCGTTCAGAACGGAATTTATTGCCTGATCGCCTGTCGGTGAAAATCCCTCGTCCTTATGGGACCGGAAGGATCGGGATGACCGGTTGGGGGTGTGCTGCTCATCGAGCGGCAACACGCCAGCCCGCCGTCGGCAGGGACAGGGTCGGAAATGCGCTAGCGGGCGGAGCGAGCCCCGCCCTTACAATCCGGCGACCGCAAGCGCGAACTGGCCCCCGGTGGTAGCGTTCAATCTCCTCCAACATTCCAACGACAACTCGCAACCCAACAGGAGAGACCCCGAATGCAACTCGGCATGATCGGCCTCGGCCGCATGGGCGGCAATATGGCCCGGCGGCTCTTACAGTCAGGCCACGAAGTGGTCGCGTACGACCGTGATGACGACGCGGTACGGACGGTGACCGGTTATGGCGCTACCGCTTCCAGCGGACCGGCCGATCTCGTGTCACGGCTGGACGCGCCCCGCGCCGTCTGGATCATGTTGCCCTCAGGCGATATTACCGAGGCCGGCATCGACGAGCTCCTCGGCTTGCTGTCAGCGGGCGACACGATAATCGACGGCGGCAACTCCAACTACAAAGACTCGATCCGCCGCTCGGAGAAGGCCGCCGGGCATGGCGTCGATTTCCTGGACGCCGGCACCAGCGGCGGAATCTGGGGGTTGCAGGAGGGTTACTCGATGATGGTGGGTGGCGACAAGGCCGCCTACGAGAGGCTCGAACCGATATTCCAGTCCCTTGCGCCGGCCGCGGATCGCGGCGTCGGGCGCGTGGGGCCGAGCGGCGCCGGTCACTTCACCAAGATGATCCACAACGGCATCGAATACGGGATGATGCAGGCCTATGCCGAGGGTTTCGAGATCCTGGCCGCCAAATCGGAGCTGGCGGAAGACCTGGAGCAGATCTCAAAAATCTGGCAGCACGGATCGGTGGTCCGGTCATGGCTACTTGACCTGGCGGTGGCGGCGCTCAAAGAAGACGGCGATCTTTCAGCGCTTACATCCTACGTGGACGACTCAGGCGAGGGCCGGTGGACCGTACAGGAATCGGTCGATCTCGGCGTGCCGGCCCCGGTGATAACCGCATCACTCCAGGCGCGATTCCGGTCCCGGCAGGACAACCCCTTTGGCGGCCGGATGCTGTCGGCGCTACGCAACCAGTTCGGCGGCCATGCCGTCCATAAATCGGAATGAACGACACGAAGAACGCCGACTCCACGACGATCGTGATCTTCGGCATCACGGGCGACCTTGCGGCCCGCAAATTGCTGCCGGCCCTGTTTAATCTCGCCTGCCTGGGACGGCTCCCGGAGTCCACCCGCATCGTCGGATTCGCACGGCGGGAGCGCTCCGATGAGAACGTGCGCGAGTTGCTCCGTGAGAGCGTGGCGTCTGTAGGGGGTATGGACGGTCACCATTCCGAATGGGACGAGTTCGCCCGGGGGATCACCTATATATCGGGCGATCTCACGGACACCGACGACTACCGGAAACTGGACGCCCACCTGATGGCGCTCGAGGGTTCAGGCTCGACAGGGCGTATCTACTACCTGTCTGTTGCTCCCAACCTGTACGCCCGCTGCGTCAAAGAGCTTGGCGCGGCCGGTATGTCCCGTGAGAACGGTGACGACTGGCGGCGCGTCGTCATCGAAAAACCGTTCGGCAATGACGGTGGTTCCGCGGCTGCGCTGGACCGGGACGTGCAGGCCGTGTTCGACGAAAGCCAGGTCTATCGGATCGACCATTACGTCGGCAAGGAAACGGTCCAGAACCTGATGTACTTCCGGTTCCTGAACTCGATTTTTGAGCCGCTCTGGAACCGGAACTACATAGAATCAGTGCAGATATCGGCGCTCGAAGAAGTCGGGGTCGAGGGCCGGGTCGATTTTTACGACCAGACCGGCGTGGTGCGGGACATGTTCCAGAACCACCTTCTACAGGTGCTGGCGATGATCGCGATGGAACCACCCAGTTCGATCGATGCAGACGCCCTGCGGAACGAGAAGACGAAAGTCCTCCGGGCGGTCAGATGCCCCGAGCCGGAGCATGCGGTGCGCGCCCAGTACGAGGGCTACACGTCGCTGCCGGGCGTCGCGCCGGGGTCTACCACGCCGACGTACGCAGCGATGATGCTGCATATCGATAACTGGCGCTGGCAGGGTGTCCCCTTTTTCCTGCGCAGCGGAAAGTCGTTGTCAACGAAATCGACGGACGTGGTCATCCAGTTCAGGGAGCCGCCGCACCTGCTCATGGGCGCAGACGAGGGTTCCGCGGCCGCAGAGATTGAGCCGAACACCCTGGCCCTACGACTCCAACCGGACGAGGGGATGCACTTGAGATTCATGTCGAAAGTGCCGGGCGGAGGAACAGCGACCCGGCCGGTCGACATGCGTTTCAACTACGACGACACGTTCGAGGGACGGGCGATCCCGGACGCGTATGTGCAGTTGCTGGATGACGTGCTGCGGGGCGACCCGTCGCTCTTCACCCGCTCGGACAACATCCACGCCGCATGGGCCGTGGTGGACCCGCTACTGGAGGCCTGGAGCGGTGACGACGCATCACCGCCGGCCCTGTATCGCGTCGGATCGGACGGCCCGTCCCAGGCGGACGCCATGCTGGCACACGAGGGGCAGCGCTGGCTGCCGGTTTAGGTCTGATCGCGTACCCGGTTGTTGTCATCCCGGGCGCGCCGGGGCATCTTTACCCGGCCGTTGGCCAATCACATCCCGGGTTCGAGGCCGGTCAGCATTCCCCATCAGACCGTCGCCCCTGCACGACTCCATGGTGCGCACTCAAATAGTGCCTTTCGGTTACGATTCGGCGCCCGGACGACGTTTTCCGGCACACCACAAGGGAGGCTTAACGATGGCACGCTATTTGATTCAGATTTCTTATACATCTGACTCGTGGGCGACACAAATCAAGAATCCCACCAACAGGTTGGAGGTCGTGGGAGAGATGCTGGCCCCGGCCGGTATCACGTTTGTGGATGCCTACTACGCTTTCGGCGAGTTCGACATCATCGCTATCGTGGATGGTCCGGACAACGTGAGTGCGGCATCCGCGGCGATCGCTATTGCCGCCGGCGGCGCGGTGTCTAACATGCAGACCACGCCGCTTATGAGCGTGGAGGATGGCATCGATGCGATCACCCGGGCCGGGTCTATCGCATACCGGCCCGCGGGATCCTGAAACAGTCCCGAGAGACCTGAGGTCTGGGCGCACCGGCGGTTGCCGGCGCGCCCTTTTCATTCAGGTTCTCCCGTTAATATGGGCGACTCGGACGACATCCGGCATCTCGCCGGTTCACGTCTTGTTGTTTAGCGGAGGCATCGGGCATGGCAGGACTCGTTGATGGCAAAGTAGCACTGGTTACGGGCGCCGGTTCGGGCATCGGCCGTGCCACGGCACTGGAGTTCGCCCGGCAGGGTGCGCGGGTTGTGGCGGCGGACATCCGAACGGATGCGGCTGACGAGACCGTACAACTCATCCGAAACGAAGGCGGAGGTGCCGTGTCCGTCTTTGTGGACGTAACGGATGAAGGCGCGGTAGCGGCGATGGTGGATTTCACGGTCGCCGAGTACGGTCGTCTCGACTGCGCCCATAACAATGCCGGGGTACTTGGTCCGCTATCGGACATCGCCAACTACCCGCGTGAGCAATACGACCGCGTGCTGTCGGTCAACGTGACCGGCACCTGGCTTTCTTTACAGGCGGAGGTCCGGCAGATGCTGAAACAGGACACGCCCGAGGGCGGACACACCATCGTCAACACGTCCTCCGTCGCGGGCCTCGTGAGCAACCACGCCATCCCTGCTTACTCCGTCAGCAAGCACGCGGTGGTCGGGCTGACCACCTCGGCGGCGCAGTCATACGGCAACCGGGGGATCAGGGTCAACGCGGTGTGTCCGGCCCTGATAGAGACCCCTATGTCGCAGCCGTTCCGCGTTGAAGGGGAAGCTCCCAGTACGACACGCGTACGCCAGGCAATCGACCGCAACGGCCAACCGGAAGAAGTGGCGGCTCTGGTGGTGTGGTTGTCGTCGTCCGCGTCGTCCTTCGTCACGGGAACTCCAGTGCGGGTGGACGGCGGCGCGCTGGCGTAGGAGCGGATATGTTCCTGCAAACCATGTTCTGGGGTTCTCGAAGCACCGGGACTGCGTGAAGCCGTACATAGCGCCAGGCACTGCCGGCTCGTCCAGCAACACACCCCCAACCCTCTCCCGACCGGGAGAGGGCTTTTACCCGGTCACCTCGAACACTCGGACCTGCATCAGCGCTTCGGGAAGACCCTTCGGCATCGTCTGTACTGGATCGGTAGCTTCCACGAGCTTCCACAGACCGGCATCCGTAAGCTCAGCTTCCTTGCCCACGAAACCGCCCGGCTCCAGGTAGTCCGGTCGCATCGAGTAGATGATGTGCCCTCCGGGCCTGGTCACCCGGACCAGTTCATCCAGGGACGACGCCGGCGCGTGGCCGAGGGTAAAGACGCCCACACATATCACGGCGTCGAATATGTGTGGAGCGAAATCGAGGGGTTTTCCGAGTTCCATTTGCCTGAGTGTGCGATACACACTTTTGAGTCGAGCCTGGTTGAGCATTTCCTTCGAGAAGTCGATACCAGTCAGGTCTGTATAACCCGCCTCCGCCAGTAGCTGGCCCACCAGCCCTGTCCCAACACCTGCGTCAAGAATCCGGCCGTCTTTCGGCACATACTTCTGGACCATCGGGACCGTTATCTGCGGGGCGGACCAGCCATAACTCTGATCCATCTCCGCGTCGTATGTCTCCGCCCACGTGTCGTAGCGCCCTTCCAACTGCTCCGGGTTCGTGGACGAGTACACCCACTCCACCCCACCCTGTCCGGGAGCTGGACCGTCGGTTCGTGGATTCATGGTTCTCACCAATCCTCTGCCGGTTAATAAAAGGGCAGCCGTCCCGTCCTTGCCCTTCCTAACCAATCACCTCGAATGCCCACACCCTCGTCATCGTTTCGGGCAACGCTTTCTCCATCGGCGGGGCCTCATCCGTAACTTCGACTAATTTCCACAATCCGGCAGTTTCAAGCTCAAGCTGTTTCGCCCCAAACCCACCGTCTTCTCGAACCCCTGTTATCTGCGTAAATATCACGTGGCCTCCCGCTTTCGTCACCCGCACAAATTCGTTGAGGGTAGATGCCGGAACGTGGCTGGGGTTCAGGACGCCGACGCTGACCACCGCATCGAACGAATCCGTTTCGAAATCCAGGGGCTCACCGAGCACCATCTGCCTGAGCTCGCGATAGACACCCTTTTTCCGGGCTTCTGCGAGCATCGCCGTCGAAATATCGATGCCGAGCATGTCTTCGTACCCGGCACCGGCCAGAAGTTGCCCGACGAGCCCGGTACCAGCCCCCGCGTCGAGTATCCGTGAGCTCTTCGGCACCCGTCTCTGGACCACCGGAATCGTCAGTTGCGGAGCGGAATACCCGTAATCCCGTTCTAGGTCATCTTCATAACTGGACGACCAGTAATCGTACCGGGCAGCAACCTGTTCGGCACTCGTCGACGAGAAAACCCAGTCGACGAGTCTCTCTCCCGGAGCCGGACCATCCGATTCACTACCCAAAACGTTTCCTCCTGCGGCAAAACAAGCTTTGATCGTAGAAAGAGGCGCCCCGGTTTTGGCCGGGGCGCCGCTTATCGGTACCTGAATAATGAAGGCTCCGTTGGGGCTACTTCAGTAGCTCCGGGTACATCGAGAATTCCATCTGCTGGACCGTGATGGTCTCGATCAGTGCGGACTTGCCCTCGCTGTTTAGCTGCTGCGCCTTTTTGATTGCCGGGGCGACCTCTTCAGGTTTCTCGACGCGGATGCCGGTTGCGCCAAGGCCTTCCGCAATCTTGGCGTAATCACCACCCTGGTTACCTGCGCCGAACTCTTCCATGGCGGTCGGCTGGTGGTGGTTGTAGCCGCCCATCGTGCTGTTGTTCAGCACGACGGTCGTGATCGGGTTGCCTGACCGGACTGCCGTCTCGATGTCCAGCCCGGACATGCCGAAGGCGGCGTCGCCCATGATGTTCATGCAGAACTTGGACGGGTCGGCGATCTTCGCGCCGATCATCAAGGGGATGCCGTACCCGAGGTGGGTCGTCTTGCCCCAGCCGATGTAGCCGAAAGGCACGGTCGCGCTGAAGAAGGGCATGACCTCGTCACGGGGGTGTCCGGCGTCGTGGGTCGCCACGGTGTTCTTGTGGTCCACGGTCGCGTTGATCTCTGCGACAACCCGGTACGGGTTCATCGGAGCGCCGGCCGTCGCCAGATGCGGCGCCCATTCAGCCTGCCACTCGGCCCATACGGCGGCAACGCGATCTGCCGTGGCGGAGTCACCCCTGCGGCCGTCCTCGCCGATCGCGGCCTTGACCTCGTCGATCATCGCCTGCAACACCAGTTTGGAGTCGCCGACGATACCGAGGTCGATGGCGTAGTCCTTGTTAATGTCCTCGTCCGAGATGGTCGAGTGGATCATGAACTTGCCGTCCGGGATCTCAAGGCCAAAGTTCGTCCGGGTGAGGCCGGTGCCGACGCAGAACATGGTGTCTGAGTCGCCGAGCCATTTCCAGACCGGCTTCGGCGCCGTCCGGTTGGCCGATCCCAGCGCCAGCGGGTGGCTATCCGGGAATGCGCTCTTGGCCTGCATGGTGGTCATGACCGGAATCTGCGTGAGCTCTGCGAGCTCCATAAGCTCCGCCGTGGCGCCGGCGTAAAGCACGCCCTGCCCCGCCCAGATAGCGGGGTTGGTAGCGCCGAGAAGCTGCTTGACGGCGTCCTTGATGTCGGACTGGTTGGGCGCAGTCTTGATGGTCGATGTGGGTTTGTAGTCGGTGAAACCCTCCGGGACTTCCTGTCCCAGCACATCGCCGTTCAACTGGAGCAGCGTCGGGCCGGGCCGGCCGTTGCGGGCGACGTGGAATACGCGGCGGACCTGCTGCGAGGTGCGCTCGATGCGGTTCACGTCCAGGGCGAGTTTTGTGATGTGCTCGTAGTTCTCGGGAGCGGAGAAGCCGGGGAAGACATCTTCCCGGAACGTGCCGTGGCCGCCGGGCATGTACACGAGTGGGACCGCGTCACCGAAGGCCTGCGCTATGCCGCCAAAGGCGTTTTCGACGCCGGGACCGCCCTGGGAGGCGAACACGCCGATCTTACCTTTGGAAGCAAGCTGGCGGCTGTAGGCGTCAGCCGCCTGTATGCCGCCGCGTTCCTGCCGGAAAACGATCGGCCGGATGCCTGCTTTGGCGACCGCTTCAATGAGCGGGTTCGCCGGGAAGCACGCCATCCACTCGACGCCTTCTTTTTTCATGCACTGGGCTACAAAATCGAAGCCGTTCATCGCTGGAAGACCCTCCGTGCTCGGACGTGTGATGCCCCTGTTCGTTTATGCGCCGGGATCTTTTATTACCGCTCTCGGGTGAGTTCGTCGATTCTCACTTCGAGCCCGCCGTAATTTCCAGGCTGATCGGGCTGGCGCATTGTACCGCCGCGACGTTGGCCGCGCCGTGGTCACCCCCTGATTCTGGCCGGATGCGGCAGGAGCGCGGGTCCCATCTCACCCCCATCGCGTTAGGATGTCGTCTCGATTGTCATTTTTCGGGCGCGCCCGGCCTGCCTGGAGCGGGCCGGACGAAACGGCGGCACAGGTGAACGCGATCAAATCGACGCTCAAGCTGGAGGACGGGACCACACTCCCCTACGAGACGTGGGGCGAATCCGGTACCCGGCCGATAGTGCTGTTGAGCCCGGCAGACGTTGATCCCGCTGCGTTGCGTACACTCGCCGGAAGACTCTCCGCCAACTTTCGCGTAGCGCTGATCCCGCTGCCGGGAGACGGACGAGGTGGCGCCTGGACCTGCGCGGCCCTGGACGAAGCCGGTGCTCCGGCACTCGTTGTCGGGTACGGACAGTCGTGCCGGGCCGCATTCGTGTCGACTAGGCTCCGGGAGGTGAAAGCGCTCGCCGTCGTTGACGCCAGCCTGCCCCATCCGGATACCGATTACCCGGGGGTCTCGACACTGATACTCCGCGGGCGGCAGGCCGAACGCCTGACACACGAGGACGCCGTGTCTCTCATGAATCGGCTCCCCGGCTCGCGTCTGTACGAACTGGAGGATTGCGGCGACGATCCCGCGGTCGAGGCGCCGGACGCGCTTGAGACCGCCATCCGCTGGTTCATGGACCACCTGCCGGAGGACGGCCCGGACGAGTACACGGACGGGTAGCCGGGGGGCATGGCGAACCGGTTCCCGGCACAATACCGGCGTGATTGTTCGGATACACGGTTTTCAGTGATGTATCGCGGTTGCCGGTAGGGCTTTACTACGCTAACTTCTCGCCAGCCGGCCCGCCCGTTGTTACGTGGCGGGCCGGAAACGACTGGCGGGTCGCCGCCAGTGCGCGACCACCCGTCGCGCCAGGACCGGGGCCTGCACCGTATGGGCCCGCGATTCCCCAAACACATTTCAGGGAGCGACCGGCATGGTCACCTCAGCGGCCATTATCGAGCTAAACGCCGCAATCGAGATGCGAGACGGCGTAACGCTGTACGCCGACATTTATCGCCCGAACGTCGATGGTGAGTGTCCGGCAATTCTCCAGCGCACCCCCTACGACAAGCGCGTTGGGGCCGCGTTGAACGTACTCGCGGCCGTGGAGCGCGGATACGCGATCGTCCTGCAAGACGTCCGGGGCAGGTTCCGGTCTGGAGGGACGTTCGACACCTTCACAAACGAGGCCAACGACGGGTACGACACCGTCGAATGGATAGCCGAGCAACCCTGGTCCAGCGGCAAGGTCGGCATGGTCGGGGCCTCGTACGTGGGCGCGACCCAGTGGCTCGCTGCCTCGGCAAAGCCGCCACACCTGACGGCGATCTTCCCGCGCATCACGGCATCTGATTATCACGAGGGGTGGACGTACCAGGGCGGGGTATTTGAACTCGGATTCAACGTGTCCTGGGGTATCCGGCTGGCCGCGGCAAACGCCAGGCACCTGGGAGATGAACTCGGCATGTCGGATGAGCAGGTAACCGACCTGGCGCGCACGGTCGACGATATAGACGACGCCTTCTGGACATTGCCGCTGGATCAGCAGCCGTTCATAACCGCCCAGACTTCTCCCTATTTCTTCGACTGGTTGAACCACCCGGCTGATGACGGGTTCTGGTCGAACATACGTATCGAAGACAAGCATGACGATATCCAGACCCCGGCGTACAACCTGGGAGGCTGGTACGACATCTTTCTGATGGGGACGCTGCGCAACTACGCCAACATGCGCGAGAACGGCGGGTCCGATGAAGCGTCAAAGGGTCAAAAACTGATCATCGGACCCTGGAGTCATTCCACCATCGGCCAGAACGTGGTCGGCGAAGAAGATTTCACACACCAGGCCACCGCCGCCGGCCTGAACCTGGATGAGTTGACCCTTCGCTGGTACGACCACTGGCTGAAGGGGGAAAACAACGGCATTATCGACGAGCCTCCGGTCAAGATCTTCGTCATGGGCGAGAACGTCTGGCGGGACGAGAATGAATGGCCGCTGGCACGGGCGGAAAGAACCCGGTATTACCTGCACAGCAACGGGCGCGCCCACTCACCGAGCGAGCAGGGCGTTCTGTCTGTTGAGCCTCCGGTCGATGAGCGGCCGGATGTCTACCTGTACGATCCCCAGGCGCCGGTCTCAACGCTGGGTGGTCCTCTGTGTTGCGGCGGAGTCCCCCTCCCGGATGGCCCCAAGAACCACGCCGAAAAAGAGGAACGGGCGGACATCCTCGTCTACTCGACGCCTGAACTGGAGGAGGATGTTGAGGTAACGGGACCCGTGACGGTCTCACTGTGGGCGTCTACTTCCGCCGCCGATACAGACTTCACCGGCATGTTGCTTGACGTCCGGCCCTGCGGTTGCGCGGTCAACCTGACGGACGGAATTGTCCGCGCTCGTTACCAGGATTCTCGAAAACGGCCACATCACGTCGATCCGAACCTGCCGAAACGGTTCGATATCGACCTGGTTGCGACGAGTAACTTGTTCAAGAAGGGGCACCGCATACGGCTTGAGATCTCGTCATCCAACTTCCCGCGCTTCGCCCGCAACCTGAACACGGGCCTGTGGGCGGATAGCGATGAGATCGCCGTCGCCACAAACACCGTGTTCCACGACTCCCAGCACGATAGTTACGTAGAGCTGGATGTCATTCCCCGGTAGCACGCCTGCTACGGTCGTCGCCGGGCCGACCGCCATCCCGGCCAGGTTTTCCTTGGGGGTGAATGGCCGAGTTGGCGCGTCTCGTCCGCTCTCGGATCCCGGCAGACAGCCACCGGCAGGCTCATCAGCCAGATCGCTACCTATGGAGTCAAACTTGGTCAGCCCGCCGACTGCGTTTCGCGCGAGGTCCGGACCAGAGGAAACGTCATGACGCGGTCGGAACACTGGAACGCGGCGCACACCGGACGTGCTCCAGAAGAGATGGCCTGGTTCCAGCCGACCCCGTCCATATCGCTGGATCTGCTGACGGACGCCGGCCTGGACGCCGACTCCCGCGTGCTCGACGTGGGCGGCGGCATATCGAACCTCGTGGACGCCCTGCTTGATCGAGGGGTCAAAGACGTGACGGTCCTCGATGTGTCCAGCGTCGCTCTCGGGCAAAGCCAGCGACGGCTCGGCCCGCATGCCGGACAGATCACCTGGCTGGTCGGTGACGTCCTCGACTCGCCGCTCAACGGAACTCACGATTTCTGGCACGATAGAGCGGTCTTTCACTTCCTCGGCGAACCGGAAGAGCGTCGCCAGTACGTGACCAGGCTTAAAGAGGCCCTCTTGCCCGGCGGACACGTCCTCATCTCAACGTTCGCCGCTGATGGCCCCGATAGTTGCAGCGGTCTGCCCGTGACCCGGTACGACGTCGCAGGAATCCGTGCCGAACTGGGCGAAGAGTTCGTGATGGTCGATGACAGGCGAGAAGAACACAACACGCCCGACGGGCGTAAGCAGTGGTTCCACTACTTCCTGTTCCGACGCGTTTAGAAGCGTCGTGACGGGCTCTGCAGCGCGTCACTCAACAAACCTGCGTGCCGTTCTGCTTCGCGGGGCCGGGCGAAGCGGCGTAACCTTTTCGTCGGAATGAACGAATCCTCACAACAAAGCACGGCGGAAGTAGCATCCGGGTCGCGTGGATCGGCACAGTCCGACGCCTTATCTGCGCCGAAACGGGGCGGGATCCTGGACGCGTTCCAGGTCCGTAGTTTTCGGTTTCAGTGGCCGTCTGATGGGCTGACAATCTGGGCGTTTGAGATGGAGACGCTGGTCCTGGGCTGGTACATCCTGACCGCCACGGATTCGCCAGCGCTGGTCGGATTGATCGGAACACTGCGCTTTGGCGGCACGCTGTTCGGGCCGATATACGGAGCCCTCACCGATAAGTTCGATAGACGCAAATTACTGATCGCTGATCGGGCCATGTTGTCCGTGATAGCCCTGGGCTTCACCACGCTTGCGCTCACCGGCGCACTCCAGCCGTGGCACGCGTTCGTCCTGGCATTCTTGACCGGTGTCGTCCGCAACCTGGACAACGTTGTGCGGCAGGCGTTGCTTGCGGATGTGATGCCGGCCCGCTCACTGTCCAACGCCCTGGCTCTCAGCCGTGGCGTGATGGACATCTCCCGCATCACCGGCGCGCTCCTCGGGGGCAGTCTCTTGAGCGCGCTTGGCGTGGGAGAGGCATACGTGGCCGTGGTGATTCTGTACGCCGGTAGCAGCCTGATATCGATGGGCATCGTCCTCAAATCGCAGACGGCGAGGGCAATCGATTCCGGATGGTTTGAGAACCTCAAAGACGGCGTGAGCTACATGCGGCACGACCAGGCGATTCTCGGGCCGCTCGTGCTGGCGTTTCTCGTAAACCTGACGCTGTTCCCGGCGGTGAACGGACTCATGCCGGTAGTGGCCCGGGAGATCTACCACAAGGGTCCAAACGGGCTGGCGATGATGCAGATGGCCCCGGGGATCGGGGCGCTTATCGGATCAATCGGGCTGGCGGCATACGCGCAGACCGCCAGCCCGATGCGCCGCATGATGCTCGGCATCGTGCTCTGGCATGTAAGCATGCTGGCGTTCGCGTTGATGGGCTGGTGGCTCGCCGCCCTGGCGACGCTGGTCGTGTACGGAACGACTCAAAGTGTGGCGATGATTTCAATGTCCACGACACTGCTACACGCTTCATCGGTGGAGTACCGGGGCCGCGTGATGGGCATTCGTTCGCTGGCCGTTTACGGACTGCCGATGGGTCTACTTATCAGCGGCGTCATTGCCGAGTGGCTGGGAATACGTACGGCGCTGGCGATCAACGCCGTTGTGGGGCTGGGTGGAACCGCGGTGGCAGCCATAGTGTGGCGCGGGCTGTGGGCGAAGGGGCGGGCACCGTCTTGATGCAAGAGGGGGCTCAATCCGAGCTACCCGCCAAATGCCCGCCGGATACCCACGGGCGGAGCAAGGCCCGCCCCTACGTCTACCACCTGCCTCAAGGCGGTAGACAACGTCTTCCCACAACCGAGCCCCGAATCTAGTCGTCTTCCAGCGTTGAGATGTCGCCTTCCGGGAGTCCCAGCTCTCGTGCCTTGAGCAATCGGCGCATGATCTTGCCGGACCGGGTCTTTGGCAGCGAATCGGTGAACTCGAGCTGGCGTGGCGCCACGGCGGCGGACAGCTTGGTCCGGACAAACCGCATGATGTCGCGTCGCAGAGCGTCCGTCTGCTCGACGCCCGGGCGCGTCGCCACGAAGGCCTTCACGACCTCCATCGCGATCTCGTCCGGCACGCCGATAACCCCGGCCTCTACAACGTCCGGGTGCTCGATAAGCGCGCTCTCGACCTCGAACGGTCCCACGAGGTGCCCGGCCGTGTTGATCACGTCGTCCGAGCGGCCCTGGAACCAGAAGTAGCCGTCCTCGTCCATCTGCGCCTGGTCGCCGGTTATGTACCAGCCCTTCTTGTACTTGGAGTTGTACATCTCGGAGTTGTTCCAGTAAGCGTGGAACTGGGAGGGCCAGCCGGGCTTCACCGCCAGAAGGCCATCTTCGCCGGCAGGAAGCGGGTTGTAGTCCGCATCCAGGATGCCCATCTCGATCCCCGGGATCGGCTTGCCCATAGAGCCGGGGCGGACCTCCATCGAGGCATAGTTGGCGCACATGATTGCGCCCGTCTCGGTCTGCCACCAGTTGTCGTGGATCGCCTGGTTGAACATCTCGTTGCCCCAGACGACCGCCTCCGGGTTGAGCGGCTCTCCGACGGAAGAGATGAATCGCAACGACGACAGGTCATGGTTCCTGACCGGTTCCTCCCCGGCGCGCATCAGCATGCGGATGGCGGTCGGCGCTGTGTACCAGACCGTGACCTTGTACTTGTCGATCGTGTCGTACCAGTTATTGGCGCTGAACCCGCCCTCATAGATCAGGTTTGTCACGCCGTTGGTCCACGGCGCCATCATCCCGTATGACGTGCCCGTGACCCATCCCGGGTCGGCCGTGCAGAAATAGATATCGTCAAAATGCAGGTCAAGCGCCCACTTGCCCGTGGCGTACTGCTGAACGGCGGCGAGGTGGCGGTGGACAGCTCCTTTGGGCTTGCCCGTGGTGCCCGAGGTGTAGTGCATGATCGAGTAGTCGTACATCGACGTAGAGACAATCCCGAAATCGTCAGAAGCGTCAGCCATCAGGTCTTCGTACGACAGGTCGCCGTCTACAAGCGGCTCGCTGGAGCGGCCGTCCTTGTTGACGACGACGATGTGCCTGACGTCCGGGCACTCCGGCAGAATACTGGTGACCTTGTCACGCAGCTCGGGCTGGGTCAAAAAGATCATCGCCCCGGAGTCCTGCAACCGATCCCGAACCGGTTCCGGCCCGAAAGCCGAAAACAAAGGGCCGACCACGCCGCCGGCCTTGAGTGTGCCGAAGAAAGCAAAATACAACTCCGGCAGCCGGTCCATGAAGATGAAGACCCTGTCGCCGCGCTCCAACCCGAGTTCTGTGGCGACATTGGCCCAGCGGTTTGTCTGCGCCTTCATATCCGAGAAGGTGTAGATCTCCTCCTCGCCGTTCTTGCCGGCCCAGATCATCGCCACCTTGTCGCCGTGGCCGTGGGCGACGTGGCGGTCGATCGCCTCGTACGCCTTGTTCAGGCCGCCATCCGGCAGCCAGTCCAGTTCCGAGTACATATCGGTCCACTCGAAACCCTTTGTCGCTTCGTCGCGGTCGACGAGGTTGGGCTCGACCGCCATCTCGGAAATCGCGGGCTTGGTAATCGGATCGAACGGCACTTGGGCGCCTCCGGCTGACGTAAGGGAGTTCTACTTATGCGGCGGGGCATGAGGATACCGGACGTGAGGGCGTCCGGCAAAGCTGTACCTCGCAGGCCGGGCGAGCCCGAACCGGGAGTAGGCTTACGCCCATGTCCGCACGCAAGCTGATCCTCCTAACCCTGGCTTACAACGTCGGTGAAGGCGCCATCGCGCTGTGGGCCGCCATCGCGGCGGGCAGTGTGGCGCTCGCTGCGTTCGGCGCGGACAGCTACCTGGAGGTAGCCGCGGCGTCCGTGGTTCTCTGGCGCCTTAGCGTCCGCGGCGAGAACGCCGAGTGGATGGAAGAGTTCGCCGAGCGTTTCATTGGAGTCACTTTCCTTCTCCTGGCGGCCGCGATCTTGTTCCAGGGGAGTTACAGCCTCTGGCGCGCCGACGGGGCGGAAGAGTCGGCCGTGGGTATCCTGCTCGCGTTCGCGTCGCTGATCGTGATGCCCGGTATCGCAATCTGGAAGCTCAAGCTCGCCGCGCGCAACAACATTCGCTCACTGGCCTCAGAGGCGAAAGAAACGCTGGCCTGTTCATACCTCTCCCTGACCCTTCTCGTGGGCCTGGTTGCGAACGCGCTGATCGGATGGTGGTGGCTCGATCCCGTCACGGCGCTGCTACTGCTGCCGTGGCTGGTCCGGGAAGGACTCGAACGGGTCCGGCCTGATGACGACGATGAGGAAGAGTTGGAGGCACGTTTATGCGCCTGCCGCAGTTGCCTGTACGGAGTGCGAAGATGCCACGCGTCGTGTTGCGCCGGCGTTGCGGCCTGAACATTCAACCCGGAGCCGGACGACGCGTTGACCAGTTGAAGGGGCGGGGACATAATCGGGCGTCCAGAGTCACCAAATTCCAGAGGAGCCATTCAGACTTGTCTGACGAGAATCCCATCCTTCTTGAACACGACGGCCCCGTCGCCATCGTCACCCTCAACCGGCCGCATGCCATGAACGCCCTCAGCCGTCAGCTTTTTACCGAGCTGTACGACACGATGGACAAACTGGACGAAGATGAAGAGACCGCGGTGATAGTGGTCACGGGCGCCGGCGATCGCGCCTTCTCGGCCGGGGCGGACATCAAGGAGATGGCGCGGCTGGCGGAGCAGGACGTGCCCCCGCCCTCAAGCAACTTCTCAGAGCACTCATGGCGTTTCGCCACGGGTCGCAAGCCCCGCATCGGTGCGCTGAACGGACTCTGCTACGGCGGCGGCGGTGTGCTCTCGACGTCGTTCGACATCCGTGTCGGCTGCGACAAGACCCGGTTCCGCTTCCTGGCCGTCACCTACGGACGCATCAACAACACCTGGCTTCTGCCGACTATCGTCGGTCTCCCCATGGCACGCGAGTACCTGCTCACGGGCCGCATCGTGGAGCCGGACGAGGCGTTGTCGGCGGGACTTTTGAACCACCTCGTACCGCAGGACCAGGTGCTGCTCAAGGCGATCGAGATCGCCCACGATATCGCCAAGAACGATCAGCGCATGGTGCAGGGCGCAAAGCGGTTGATCGATGGCAACATCGGCCGGAGCTGGCGGGAGCAGTTCGAGGAAGAGATCATCGAGCAGAAGACGAAGCTCGCCCCGACCCCGGTGCTCGAAGGCTTCAAGTCCTTCATCGACCGCAAGGGAACCGGCTAACCCGGACCATCGCTCGACAAGGAAACCAGAACGGCCGGGCTCCCCGGGACGCACACTTAATGTGTGCCATCCGGGAAGCCCGGCCGTATTATTTCCTACGGTCCGGCGCTAGGCCTTAAGCAGGGCTTGCGCCGGCAGCTTTGCCACCATCATCGGAACCGATGCGGAATGCGCCGACGGCCTTCTTCAGGCCTTGCGCCATTCCCGCAAGAGTCTCGGATGAGGCAACAACTTCTTCTACCTGGGCGCTCATCTCTTCTGCGCCCGCAGAGGCCTCCTGCGCCGATGCGGTGCTCTGCTCCGTGATCGCAGCGATACCACTGATCGCCTCTTCCACGTTGGAGCTTGAGCCGCGCATCTCTTCCGCAGTTGAAGCGTTTCGCTCCGAGATGCCGGCAACCGACTCAACGGTGCGCACCATCTCGTCACCAGACGCGCTCACCTCTTCCGCCCCGGCCGAGATCTGCTCGATCTGGCCGGTCACGTCAGTCACGGAGTCGATGATCTGCTGCAGGGCTCCGGCGGCCTTCTCGGCTCGCTCGACACCCTCTGTGACCTGTTCCGTACCCTCGTTCGTGGCCTTCATGGAGTCTTCGACCCCGGTCTGGACAACCTCGATCAGTACTGCGATTTCTTTCGTAGCCTCGGTGACACGCTCGGCGAGCTGCCGAACCTCGTCAGCGACCACGGCGAATCCACGACCCTGGTCCCCGGCCCGTGCAGCCTCGATGGCTGCGTTAAGGGCCAGCAGGTTGGTCTGGTCCGCTATCTCGTCAATCACGCCGATGATCTTCCCGATCTCGGCAGACTGCGTGCCAAGGTCTGAGACCCGTGTCGATACGCTTCCGACGGCACGCTCGATGCCCCGGATGCCCTCGATCGTGTCCCGCATCATCTCCTGGCCGTTCTTCGCAGCCTCGTTCACGTCGGTGGCGCCGTTGGCGGCCACCTGGGCGCTCTGAGCCACGCTCTCAGCGGACTCCGAGACCTGCTTCACGATGTCCATCGCCTGAGCAACCTGTTCCTGCTGGTCAGTGCTGCCCCTGGCGATTTCGTTCACCGCAGAGGTGAGCTCGCCGATGGAGCCCTGTGTCTGCTCCACGGAACGCGCCTGTTCATCTGCGCCCTTGGCGACTTCCTGGCTGGTGGCCGCAATACCCTGCGTCGCGTGCCCGGCCTGGTTCGCCGCGCTGGAAAGCTGGTCGCTTGCGTCAGTCAGGTTTTCAGCCGTCTTGGCCACTTCGCCGATGACGTTTCGAAGGTTTCCGGCCATCATCGCGAAAGAGTTACCGAGTGCGTCTTTTTCCGACTTCGGCGTCACCTCAACCGTCAGATCGCCGGCTGCGATCTGCTCGGCTGCCGTCGCCATTTCCTTCATGTAGGCAACCATTTCTTTGAAAGAGAGCGCCATTTGGCCGACCTCGTCGGTGCTGTCGACGGTGATCTCCTGGTCGACGTCGCCCTGGGCCAGCTCTGTCGACACGACCCTTACCTGGCCCAACGGCCCGGTAATGGCTCGTGCGATGAAGAAAGCGCCCGCCCCCGCGGCCGCCAGGATGGCGAGCCCGAATATGACGGTGGTGATAAGCGATGACTGTGCGTCACTTGCCAGCGCGCCGGCCTTTTCTACCAGGTCCGCGCCCAGCCGGTCTTCAACCGTCTTCACCAGGTTGATCTTGGCGGTGATGCCATCAAACCACTCACCGGACGTCACTGCCGAGAGATCTCCAGTACCGGCGCTATCGAACGCGTACTGTTCCCACTCGGCAACTTTGCTCACGTCCGAGCCGCGCACTGTGTTGTTGTAGAACGCGCTCTGCTCGGCGGTCGCGAAGGTCTCAAATCCCACCAGGTAGGTGTTCTGGGCCGTCACAAGCTGCCCGAACCGGTTGAAATCACCGGCGTCGGCGTCAAAAGACCCGCGGCCAAACGCGCCGCTCATCACGGCCCGCTCCTGCCCCATCTGCTCTTTCGCCAGGCTGAAGTTCGCGAAGGCGTGGATTCGGTCGGCCAGTTCGCGGTCGTCCGTTAGCTGCGCGGCGAACGTTGTCAGGTGGAGGATCTTGCCGTTCATGGCGGTGTAGTAGCCGAGGCCAACCTTGGCCGTCGGAACCCCGTCAACGGTCTGCCTGTGGGACCCCACACTCGATATGTCTCGGGTCGCGGCGCTAAACGTGGAAACGAACTCGTTACCAAACTTGCCGGGATCAAATCCACCGAGGAACAGGTTAAGGTCGTCGATCTTCGAGTCCAGCAGTCTGCGCTGAGCTCCAAGCTCTGAGGACCATTTCGTTCCACCACTGCTAATGAACTGGCCGGTACGTCCACGTTCCTTCTGCGATTCATGCAGGACCGCATTCATCGTGGTGGACAGCGCCGCCAGCTCTTGCATCCGGCTCATATTGCTCGCCGTGCTCTTCTTGTCCAGGATCTGGGTCCCTGACATGAACAGGATCCCCAGGATGGGCACGGCAAGCATTAACGCAAGCTTGCTTCGCAACTTCAGGTTCTTGATTACCGATAATGCGTTCATCGTCGCCGATTCTTTCTCCCTGCCTGCGTCCCTCGACACATGCACCGGTGATGGTGAGTGGTCATGAGCCGCCATTCGTTGGAGAACGCGATCGCGATTGTTGTGATGCCCTGCGATCACGTCGCCCACCCTTGCCACCGCCCCGGCGTTTCCCGGCCCATACGTCTACTAATGACTGGCTCGAATAGCCTGATATTCCCTTTTCCATGAAGGTGTCGCATTTGTGGATTCCACAATCACGCTTTGCGCCTTCAGTCTTCGGTTGCTGGGTAGTACCCGAAAGTCGCGAACAAAACCTTGTTTATCTCTTTCACCCGGCCTGTATCCCCCGGGCGCCCGGCGCCTGGATCGCATGGTGAACGTCACGTTTCCCGTTTTCCTGGACGCTGAAATGCGCGGGAAACCAGGTCCGAAGCGAATCCGTGCAGGGCGACGACCGTGAACGCCAACCGTCCAGCCCGGGCGCCCGGGACGGATGTATGATCTGCGCACTCACTACCCGAAACTGAGCGATCTGATCGCAGGATCCCGCTGCCGGAGAGCAAAGCGGCCCATCTTCATGGAGGAAAATCGATGACTAACAGCAATGGAGACGGCGCCAGGGCAAAGGGCGCACTTGACGGTATTCGCGTACTTGACCTGGGCCGCTACCAGGCAGGCCCGCGCTGCGGGCTCATGTTCGCCCGGCTCGGCGCTGACGTGATCAAAGTAGAAGCCCTTAAGGGCGACGAAAGCCGCTCTAACGGACCGCGCGTGCGCGGCCAGTCCGCTTACTGGGTCCAGTACAACTCCGGCAAACGAAGCCTCTCCATCAACCTCCGCACCGAAGAGGGCAAAGAGGTTCTCCGGGATCTCGTCAAGGTCTCCGATGTGCTCATCCAGAATTTCCGCCCGGGCACGATCGCCAAAATGGGCTTCGGTTACGAAGATCTGAAGAAACTGAACAAGGGCATCGTTATGGTCAACGTGTCCGCGTACGGCCAGTACGGCCCGTTCAAAGACCGCGTCGGTTTCGACACCATCGGCCAGGCGATGAGCGGTCTGATGTCCCTGACCGGCCCGCCAGAGGGTGACCCGACCGTGCTCCCGTTCCCGTTGATAGACCGCATAACGTCACTGCATGCCACCATCGGCGCCCTGGGCGCGCTTTACGAGCGACAGTTCTCCGGCGAAGGACAGGCGATAGACGTCTGCCTGGCAGACACCGGGTTCACGACGTGTGAAATCCCGTTGACGGCGTACCTCGGCGCAGGGATCGTGCCGGAGCGCCAGGGCAACGGCGACGGCGTGACTAACGCTTATAAGACCTCCGACGGTCACGTATACCTGGCCGGCGCGTCCAGCGACAACATCTTCCCACGGCTGGCGGACACCCTCGGCCACCCCGAGTGGAAAGAGGATCCCCGCTGGCAGACGCGTGGCGGCCGCACCGATAACAGCGGCGAAATAGAAGCTGCGCTAATCGACTGGTTCGGCGCCCACAGCACGGACGAGGCGGAGCAGATATTGAACGCGGCCTCCATCCCCAGCGCTCCGGTCAACGACATCCCGCGCGCCGCAATGAGCCAGCACCTGAAGGAGCGAGAGGTTCTCGTCGAGGTGCCGGACCCCGTGGCGGGTACGATCCACGTGACCGGCAAGATCGTGAAGTTCAGCCGAAGCGACGTACCCGTCGGCTCCACGCCGACGATCGGCCAGCACAACGAAGAGATCATGGGCGACCTTCTGGGCATGAGCGATGAAAAGATCGCAAAGCTCAGGTCGGCCGGAGTTGTCGGCTAGGCGCATTAACCCCGGACCGTTACAGGAATTCCCCACCCGGGCGGTGTTTACCGGCAGGATCACCGCTCCGGGCGGGTATGGACACCCACAAGTCACGGTATTCGACCACGTAGAGTCAGGGGATTCAGACTTGTGGACGTTGTGCGGGAGCCAGTCCCGCGTCTATGATCAATTGATCGTCTCCCGCCGAACGGCCTGCCTTTTATGTCAGGTACCCGGATTTTGAGTCGCAGCATCCAGGTGACAGACCGCGCTCCGGACCTTCCGCCGCCGGGTCACACCTGATTCCGCCCGTGATGGAACATCGAGATACTTCGAGTTCAGCGGGCCATGGAGGACCAGATGAAAGTCATTTTCTTACAGGATGTCCCGCCAAACGCTCGCGCCGGCGACATCAAAGACGTAAAGAACGGATACGCACGGAACTTCCTCCTGCCCCGTGAACTGGCCACCATGGCGACGGCGGGCGAGTTGAAGCGGGTTGAGAGCCTCAGGCGCGATGCCGAGGTCCGGCGGGTTAAAGAGGCGGAAGAGTGGCGACAGGTCGCTGCGAGCCTCGCGGAAGAGCCCGTCGAGATCCTCGTCCGATCAGGACCACGCGGCCGCTTGTACGGTTCCGTGACCAACACAATGCTGGCCGAAAAACTGACCGAGATTTCCAGGGTCCAGGTAGACCGGCGCGGGATTCGTTTCGAGGCCCCGGTCCGGATGCTCGGCGAGTACACGGTCCCGATCCGCTACTTTGAGGGCGTGGAGGGGCAGATCGTCCTGAACGTCGTGTCCGTCGACGGCGGCGCAGAGGCGGCGGCCATGGAAGCCGCCCTGGAAGAGGGCGTGAGCGGCGACGGCACGGGCGAGATGTCACTCCTCGAAGAGTTCGAGGCGCGTCGCCTGGCACGCGAGGCCAGGGAGCGCGACGAGAGCGAAGATGATGAGGACGCCTCTGAAACCGGGGGTTCTACCGGCGATACCGAAGCGGAGAGCACCAAAGAGGATTAACCCGAATTGCAGGCGGACCGGCTTCCACCCCACGACATAGAATCTGAAGAAGCCGTAATCGGCTCGCTGCTCGTCGACAACGAGGCGTTGACGCGAGTGGCTTCGTTCCTGGACCCGGATGACTTCTACCGGGAACGTAACCGCTGGTGCTACGAAGCCTGCTTTGAATTGTTCCAGCGCCAGGAGGCGATCGACCAGATCTCGGTAGCGCACGAGCTTGAGCGTACCGAGAGATTGGCCGATGTCGGCGGCACCGCCTACCTCGGCCACCTGGTAGAGATACTCCCGACTTCCCGGCACGTCGAGTACTACGGACGCATCGTCCAGCGAACCTCGACCATGCGCAAGCTCATCCGTGCCGCATCGAACATCTCCGAGATCGGATACGAGGAAGACGCCGACGTCGACGCGGCGCTGAGCCGCGCCGAGGATGCTCTATTCCAGATCCGGTCCAGCGCGCCGACACGGGATTTCGTGCCACTCAGCGAGTCGCTGGACCCATTCCTTGAACAGACGTCACCGCTCACGGACATGGACGGCATTGATGGCCGGCCCATCGGCACCGGTTTCAAGGACCTTGATGATCTTCTCGGCGGCATGAATCGATCGGACATGATCGTGCTGGCCGCTCGACCAAGTGTCGGCAAGAGCATGCTCGGGCTGAACTTCGCCCGAAATTCCGCCGCCGGAGCGGGCATCGGCTCCGGCGCCACCGTCGGAGTCTTTTCCCTGGAAATGGGCAAGGAGCAGATCGCGCTAAGGCTGTTGTCCGCCGAGGCGCGTGTGAATATGCACGCCCTGCGCATGCGACTGCTCAGCGAGGCTGAACAGGCGCAGGTCGTTGACTCGGTCGGTGTGCTTTCCGACCTCTCCATCTATATAGACGACACGCCGATCCAGTCCGTGGCGGAGATGCGCTCCAAAGCCCGGCGCTTGCAGATGGAACACGGCCTCGATTTTATCGTGATTGATTACATGCAACTCATCCGGGGCAACAGCCGGCGGAGCGAGAACAACCGGGCTCAGGAAGTGAGCGAGATCTCGCGTTCGATCAAAGGGATGGCCCGTGACTTGCACGTGCCGGTTCTCGCCCTGTCCCAGTTGAGCCGGGCGATCGAACACCGTACGTCGCACCGTCCGATGTTGTCCGACCTGCGTGAAAGTGGATCTATCGAGCAGGACGCCGACGTGGTGATGTTTATCCACCGCGAGGAAAAATTCAGGACGGAGGAAGAGTGGGTGCGGGAAAACCCGGGCCTGATCTACCCGCGCGGCCTGGCGGAGTTGATAATCGCCAAGCACCGCAATGGCCCGACCGGCAGCATCGAACTGGCCGTAAGGGATGAATGGGGCCGCTTCCAGGACAACTCCCGACGCGTCGCAGACTCCAGGGCCTGACTTCGGATGTCGGATCCGAGGGCTTCGGGCGGAGCCGGTCAATCGCGTGTGGGCGCGGCTGGCTTCCCGGCGGGATACAAATCCACTCCCGTCCCGAATCACCTTTTGTCCGGCCTGCTCGAGGAGATCGATGACCTCGACGAGCTGAAGGTGACGCTTCGGACGATCTGGTTCCTGCATCAGCGGCGTTTATTCCCGGCGTCGATCCGGGCGGACGACCTTCTCTCGGATCGCACCACCGCCGCGATGCTCCACGCCTCTGGCGTCCAACTTGAAGACCGTGTGTCAAAAGCACTGGAAAACGCGGTGCGTCGTGGTACGCTGCTGGCTGTCCGGGGGGATGGCGACGAGACCCTATTTTTCCTGAATACTGACGCCGTCCTCAGGGCCGTCGAAACATCGTTCCCGGGATGGGCCAGGGATGCGGTCACCGAGACGTATCCGGTATCGGCGGATGCGGGATCACAGCCGTCCGTCTTTGCTGATTACGAACACAATATAGGCACCTTGACGCCGGCGGTTGCGGACACGCTGCGTGACGCCCTGGACACCTACCCGGAACAATGGATCCGTGAGGCCATATCCACTGCCGCACGGGCCAACGCCAGGAGTTGGAACTACATAGCCGCCGTCCTTAGAGGATGGGCGGATGAAGGCAGGCCGGATGGAAAGCCTGGAACAGATCCTGACCCGACTCGCTCAGACGAGTACCTCAAACGCTATCTCGCCGCGCAGCGAGCCAGGGGAAACCGTTGACGGGCAACCGCACTGCGATATCTGCGACGACGTCCGCTGGGTCCGTCTCGGCGAACCGTTGGGAAGTCCCGGATTCGGAAAAATGGCGCCGTGCGAGTGCCAGGAGAAACTCTGGATCGAACGGCAGGGCGAACGGCTGAAGCGCTACGCCAACCTGGGCCCTTTGGAGCGGTTGCGTTTCGACACCGCCCTGCCGGAAGGACGGGACGGATTCGCCGATCCCGCGTCGTTTGCTCCAGCCCTGGAGTCGGCGAGGCTTTACTCGGAAAACCCGGAGGGTTGGCTGGTCATCCTCGGTCCGTCCGGATCGGGCAAAACGCACCTCGCCGCGGCGGTGGCGAACAAATGCGTGGAGGACGGAAGGCCGGTTTTCTTCATCTCGGCGCCCCAGTTACTGGACCAGTTACGGCCGTCCGGAGATTCTGCGGAATGGGGCGAATACGAAGATCTGTTCCATCAGGTGGTAAACGCGCCATTACTGGTACTGGATGACTTCGGCGCGGGGAACCTGACTCCGTGGGCTGAAGAGAAGATGGACCAGATCCTGACGAGCCGATACAACGCCCGCCGTCCCACCGTCGTTACCTCCGGGATGGATCGCGCCTCGCTGCCGGACCGCATGCGCACCCGGTTACTCGATCCCGACCTGACCACGGTGTGCGAGATCACGGCTCCGATAAGCGCTGTGAGGTCCACGGTCGGTGATATCCCGCCGCGGATGCTTGATTCGATGACCTTCGACTCATTTGATCCACGGGGCGGAACGGGCACGACCCGTGCCCAGCAGGCAGTTCTGAAAGACGCCCTCGGTGCGGCGAAAACTTTCGCCGAACACCCGGACCGCTGGCTTTATCTCGCCGGTCCAACCGGCACCGGAAAAACGCACCTCGCAGTTTCCATCGCCGGGCTCCGCAGGGCTCGCAGAGTCCCGGTCACTTTTGCCTTCGTCCCGGACCTGCTCGACCATCTGAGGCAGGCTTTCAGCCCGGAGAGTCGCGTCAGTTATGACCGTTTGTTCGAGCAGATCAAGAACGCCGAGCTTCTGATCCTCGACGATCTCGGGGCCCACAGCTCAACCGCATGGGCGGAAGAAAAGCTGTACCAGCTCATCGTTCATCGCTACAACTCGGCCCTTCCGACGGTCATCACGAGCCGTGTGATGCTCTCAGATCCGGACCGGGACGGTGACGAGCCCGGTCGTTCTGGAGCCTCCTTCTCGGCGTCGATAATGTCGCGATTGCGTGACGGCTTGATGGTGAGCGAACGATTTCTGGATGCGCCGGACTACAGGAATCGGGGGTCTGCGCGACCGAGCGCCCGGCGTACTACCGGTAATCGCGGCCGGGGTCGCCGATAGATGGAGCCGGATGCGCCTGAGCGGCAATACCCGTTACGCGACGGGTGCGTGTTCTGCAAGATCTCTTCCGGCGACGAACCCGCCCGGTACATAACCCCGGGCGGCGTCGAGACCGAAGACCGCTCGGAAGTGCCGATTGACGGCCCTCTCGCATTTCGCAATCGCCTGACCTGGCTCAGGATGATGGCGCTGGTCGTCCCGCCGGGCCATCCATCGCAGGAACAGTTGTGGACGGACCGGAATCTTTACGTTCCCCTGATCCCGTACGCGCTCGCGCTCGGGCGCGAGCTCACCATCGATAGCGTCCCCGATGACGTGACCCCTGAAGGTTTCCGCGCCATCTCCAACTTCGGCCGAATCGCGCATCAAAGCCAGGACCACGCCCACGTTCACGTCATAGCCCGCCCTGATTACGAGCCGATGCCGGTGGTCAAAGAAGGCGCAACGCCATCAGAGGCAGCGCATGGCGATGTGATCGTCGAGCCCGCCGAGGTGTTGAGCGCACCCTGGAGTGTCCGGCTCACACTCTCCGGCGTGACGACACAGGAGGAGATGTGGGCGGACGGACGTCTCCCCGACCTCGTCGACGCCACAATCACGCTGGCAGAAGAAGAGTCGCCGGAAGGTTACCGGTTGGCCGCGGAGTTCTTGCCTGAAGAGGGAATGGGCGCCGCCGGTCTGTACATCCTGGGCGGCGGTCAGCTGGACCTGTACGCCTGACCTGGACGGGCGCATACCCCCGTTGGCAGGGATGTCCGCCGCCGATTTCGTTGCCACCCGATTTGTTGATCCGGCACGAACGAAACGGGCTCACAAAAGCGGTCTGAGCGGCCGGTAGGTGTTGACGGACGGGATGAAACCCTTACTATCTGGCAACAGCCTTCATATCGTCCCGAAGGCGGTCGTTGATGGATTCACGTGGAGACCCACGCGACGGCCGTCATGAGCGGGACCGGGTTCGGCGAAGAGTGCCGAAGACAAGGAGGAGACGTTGACAAATATTTCGATTAAGAGGCGCTGGTCTATCTTCGCCTCGTTAAGCCTGCTCCTGGTTTTCGCCGTCGCTTGCGGAAGCGACAGCGGCGGGGGAGCGTCTGGACGGAGTGGCGGCGACCAGGACGCCTTCCGAACGTTCAGCGGGGTGAGCGAAAACGCCACCGCTACTGCTGAGGCAGAAGCCGCTGCGGCGGGTGATGCCGCTGCGACGGCTTCAGCTGCGGCGGACGCCGGGGCTGCGGACGCTCCCTCCGGTGGAGGCGACGATGTCGTCCCATCCGGTGAGACGACCGTTGCCGTAAACGCCGTAAACGCCGGAGTCGGCACACCGCGGTTCTGCACCGCCGGTTGCGCAGAAGACGTTTACATCGCAGGCATCATGGAAACCCTCTTCAGGCCCAACTACGGGGACAACCTCGGCGCAGAACCGGAAGCTCCGGTCCTCGCACTGTCGTTCGACCTCGCAGACGACCTGGAGTACCTGGACTTTGAACTCCGAGAAGGCGTTCAGTTCCATGGCGACTGGGGTGAGATGACGGCGGCAGACGTTGTGTTCTCGTTCAACGACGCGAACCGCAACACGCAGCCGGAGTCCATCCACGGACAGGCCGGTGACTTTGCACCGCTGATCAAGAAGTTCGAGATCATCGACGACTACAACGTCCGGATGTTCTACGAAAACTACGACAGCCGGGGCATCAGGCACCGCTTCAGCACCTTCTGGCAGTCAGCCGGAATCACCTCCAACGCGCTCTATGAAGACAAAGGCGCAGAGGGGATGAGGGACTTCATCATCGGCACCGGACCGTTCAAGAACGTGTCCTGGATCCAGGCCGACTCGATCGTGGTCGAGGCAGTCCCGAACCACTACCGACAGACTGCATCGGTGGCAAAGATCACCTTCCTGGAAGTCCCAGAGGCTTCCTCAAGGCGAGCTATGCTTGAGACCGGAGAGGTCATCATGGCCGCCCCGGCTCTCGCCGACTGGAACACTCTCGCCGACCAGGGTATGGAGATAAACCTCGACTCTGGCCACGGGAACATCCGAAACATCGGCATGACCGGTAACTGGTGGGAAGACAACCGTTACTACGACGACAAAGTCCTCGAACGCGAGACCTCCGACAAGGCATGGGTCTCCGACACCAACTCGGGTGACGACTTCGAGAAGGCTCGACTCGTACGTATCGGCCTGGCTCACGCCATCGACCGGGAAGCCCTGGTAGAGTCCATCCTCGACGGCTGGGGCGACGGACCGATGTACTTCGCCTACCAGCCCCCGAACGCTCACCCCATCACCCAGGCCCACGCGTCCGCTTACGTGGACACGAGCAAGGGCGGTGAAGGCGGAGCAGGTGGCTGGGAATACCCGGTTGACTATGACCTCGCCAAAGAGTTCATCACGGCCGGTGGATTCCCCGACGGGTTCGAGATGAGCAACGTCTGGACAGGTCCGCCTGGACTGACGCAGGAGCTCATGACCGCCATCGGCGGCATCTGGGCCGAGGAACTCGGTGTCAACGTAACCCTGAACAACGCCGTGTACTCGACCTACAGGCCGGGTCTCGTCGCACGAACGACTTCCGAGCCGTTCCTGGGTTGCGGTGACGACGCAAACACATCCATGCCTTACGACTGGGCACGTGGCTTTGTCATGAGCTCGTGGTCTGACGGCGGATACGGCGTCGGCATGGAAATCCCGTTCGCAGCAAAGAACTACGCCGAAGTCGCTCTTATGACCGACAAGGCGGAGCGCTCTGCGGCTAACGAGGCGTTCTCAGAAAAGGGCATCGAAACAGCCCTTTGCATCGGACTCGTTCACGAGCCCGTGGGAACAGTCCAGAACCCGGACCTTGTGGCAGCTTACGAGAAGCTTCCACAGGCAAACGGTAACCTCCAGCAGTTCGTTAACCTGGAGTCTCTGGTCCTGAAGTAAAACTCGGGAACAGGTCGGCGTAAGTCGATATTTGAGGGGGCGTTTCTCATACGAGGGACGCCCCCTCTGCGCGCTCAGAAAAGGGCGGAAAGAAGGCAGACAGCCGAAAGAACGCTATCCGCCGCATCCCGTCCGGCGGCGAAGAACGGCTAATGCACCGTTCCATGCCTCTACCGCCTTGCCCGGAAGGGGGCTCTGGGCCCTGAGCAATCCCCGGTTTACCCTCGGAACCGTGTAATTCCATGATGCTGGAATGGCACCGAGTCACACGCCCCGAACGGCCCGCTCAAGTGGCTCAGAAGCCCCGTATTTACGTTGGAAAACATATCTTTCATCGCCGCCTTAACCGTCCTTGGAAAACGGTTGACACCCACAGGGGCATTTGATAGCTTGCCCCCTAATTCGTGCGCCACGCGTTTGGACGGCGGTATTTTTCTGCCGCCTCGTGTAGCGCCGGATGTAAGTCCCGGGTCGACTCTTCTCACGCGATGGGTATTAGAGATCGCTGCGGAAAGAAAGGGCCGGGGGCACAAGCATCGGAGCGGAAGTGGTGATGCGGAAACGCACAGGTTCCGCATATTCATGGAAGATCCGGCTGACCGGCCCACCTGGGCATATCATTCAGGAGGAGTGTGTATGAAACTCGATTGGACAGCTCACAAGCGCCTGTTGTTAGGGTTGCTGTTGAGCTTGGCGCTTGTCGCCGCCGTTGCCTGTGGCAGCGACGACGATGACGCTGGTGACGCATCGGGTCCTGCAGACCCACAGGCGCCTGCTGACGCAGCCGCTGGTGGAACAGCAGACGACCCAGACAAGCCGGCGGACGCTGGTGATGCTGCGTCGGGTGACGCCGCCCAGGCGGGTGATGCCGCTGCGACGGCTTCAGCTGCGGCGGACGCCGGGGCTGCGGACGCTCCCTCCGGTGGAGGCGACGATGTCGTCCCATCCGGTGAGACGACCGTTGCCGTAAACGCCGTAAACGCCGGAGTCGGCACACCGCGGTTCTGCACCGCCGGTTGCGCAGAAGACGTTTACATCGCAGGCATCATGGAAACCCTCTTCAGGCCCAACTACGGGGACAACCTCGGCGCAGAACCGGAAGCTCCGGTCCTCGCACTGTCGTTCGACCTCGCAGACGACCTGGAGTACCTGGACTTTGAACTCCGAGAAGGCGTTCAGTTCCATGGCGACTGGGGTGAGATGACGGCGGCAGACGTTGTGTTCTCGTTCAACGACGCGAACCGCAACACGCAGCCGGAGTCCATCCACGGACAGGCCGGTGACTTTGCACCGCTGATCAAGAAGTTCGAGATCATCGACGACTACAACGTCCGGATGTTCTACGAAAACTACGACAGCCGGGGCATCAGGCACCGCTTCAGCACCTTCTGGCAGTCAGCCGGAATCACCTCCAACGCGCTCTATGAAGACAAAGGCGCAGAGGGGATGAGGGACTTCATCATCGGCACCGGACCGTTCAAGAACGTGTCCTGGATCCAGGCCGACTCGATCGTGGTCGAGGCAGTCCCGAACCACTACCGACAGACTGCATCGGTGGCAAAGATCACCTTCCTGGAAGTCCCAGAGGCTTCCTCAAGGCGAGCTATGCTTGAGACCGGAGAGGTCATCATGGCCGCCCCGGCTCTCGCCGACTGGAACACTCTCGCCGACCAGGGTATGGAGATAAACCTCGACTCTGGCCACGGGAACATCCGAAACATCGGCATGACCGGTAACTGGTGGGAAGACAACCGTTACTACGACGACAAAGTCCTCGAACGCGAGACCTCCGACAAGGCATGGGTCTCCGACACCAACTCGGGTGACGACTTCGAGAAGGCTCGACTCGTACGTATCGGCCTGGCTCACGCCATCGACCGGGAAGCCCTGGTAGAGTCCATCCTCGACGGCTGGGGCGACGGACCGATGTACTTCGCCTACCAGCCCCCGAACGCTCACCCCATCACCCAGGCCCACGCGTCCGCTTACGTGGACACGAGCAAGGGCGGTGAAGGCGGAGCAGGTGGCTGGGAATACCCGGTTGACTATGACCTCGCCAAAGAGTTCATCACGGCCGGTGGATTCCCCGACGGGTTCGAGATGAGCAACGTCTGGACAGGTCCGCCTGGACTGACGCAGGAGCTCATGACCGCCATCGGCGGCATCTGGGCCGAGGAACTCGGTGTCAACGTAACCCTGAACAACGCCGTGTACTCGACCTACAGGCCGGGTCTCGTCGCACGAACGACTTCCGAGCCGTTCCTGGGTTGCGGTGACGACGCAAACACATCCATGCCTTACGACTGGGCACGTGGCTTTGTCATGAGCTCGTGGTCTGACGGCGGATACGGCGTCGGCATGGAAATCCCGTTCGCAGCAAAGAACTACGCCGAAGTCGCTCTTATGACCGACAAGGCGGAGCGCTCTGCGGCTAACGAGGCGTTCTCAGAAAAGGGCATCGAAACAGCCCTTTGCATCGGACTCGTTCACGAGCCCGTGGGAACAGTCCAGAACCCGGACCTTGTGGCAGCTTACGAGAAGCTTCCACAGGCAAACGGTAACCTCCAGCAGTTCGTTAACCTGGAGTCTCTGGTCCTGAAGTAAAACTCGGGAACAGGTCGGCGTAAGTCGATATTTGAGGGGGCGTTTCTCATACGAGGGACGCCCCCTCTGCGCGCTCAGAAAAGGGCGGAAAGCAAAATGAAATGATCACGTCTCGTGATTCACAGCCCCTACCCGCAAAGCGGATGACACGCCGAGCCCATGTGAATGGAGCCGAACTGCCCACGGTTACGTAGACAATCCCACATATGGGCTTCACGTTTGGGGTCCGACCCGTTATCCTTGCGCCCACTACGACGGGAGTACCGGCCTCGCCCTCCAGGTATATGAGAAGTGTATGTATAAGTTTCTATTAAGACGTCTGATTTTTAGCATCTTCACTCTGATCGGCGCGACGATCATTGTGTTCACGCTTTCACGGGTAGTCGGAGACCCTCGCCTTCTGTATGCGCAGGAGGGCGGCTATGGCCTTTCCGACCAGGCGTGGGATGACCTGGGAGTGCAGCTCGGTCTCGATAAACCGTTAATCGTGCAGTACTTCAAATGGCTGGGTGACGTTGTTTCAGGCGACCTCGGCCAGTCTTTGCTGGGGCGCGTAGATGTCTCCAAACTAATACGCCAGAAATCCCCGGCTACTCTCCAACTTGGAATAGTGTCCTGGGTGGTGGCAACGCTCATCGGCGTCCCGTTAGGCGTTTTATCGGCCGTGAAACGCGGCTCGTTCTGGGACTACCTTGGGCGGGGCTTCGCACTGCTCGGGCAGGCGGCGCCACCCTTCTGGATTGGCATCATGGCCATTCTTCTTTTCGCCGTTCGATTGGACTGGCTGCCGGCCGGAGGCAGGGGAGATGGGTTCTCCGGCTGGAAGAATTTCATCATGCCTGCGGGAACACTTGGGCTGGCGGCTTCCGCAAGCTATCTCCGCCTGACACGGTCGGCGATGTTGGAAATTCTCGACTCTGAATTCGTGAAGTTGGCCCGGGCCAAAGGCGTGGGTACCCAGATGGTCATCTGGAAGCACGCGTTCAAGAACGCCCTGATCCCACCGCTTACGCTGTCGGCCCTCATACTGGTCGGTTTCATAACGGGAACGGTCGTCGTCGAGACGGTGTTCACATGGCCTGGATTGGGCAGGCTGGCTGTCACATCAACGAACGAGAACGACTTCCCGGTGATGACCGGCGTGGTACTTGTGTTCGCCATGATGTACGTGATTATCAACCTGATCACTGACCTCACATACGCAGTGGTCGACCCACGAATCAGGATCGGCTAAGGGGATCAGCGAATAATGGCAACTGAAGTATCAAGAGGCGACTCTCAAGCTTTTGCTGTGGTAGGTCGTGCGCGTCGTAGGAACCGTGCGCAACGGTGGTTGCGATTCGTCCAGGAATGGCCGGTGCTTCCGGGCATGATGCTCGGAGTCCTGATCGTATTTGCCTTGCTGGCAGGCACGCCCTACTGGAGCGGGGTAACGGGTATGAATCCCGAGCTTCCCCAGCTCAAGGACAGAAATGCAGCGATCGGCGCGGACCAGGATGCGGACGCCTACGCGAAAATTGTAGCGAGAGCCGAGAAGAAGGGCGAAACTCCGCCTGACCGTGGCAAATACTGGCTGGGGACGGACCAGTTCGGCCGCGACATCCTGACCCGCATCATGAAGGGAGCGCAGATCTCGCTCATCATCCTGACCATCGCCGCTTCCGTGGGGATGGTGTTCGGAACCTTCTACGGACTGGCGGCCGGATATTTCGGTGGCTGGCTAGATGAAATCTTGATGCGAACGCTGGACGTGTACTTCTCGATACCGTTCATCTTACTGGCGCTCGTGGCCGTGATCGTGTTCGGGCAAAGCATCCCGGTGATGCTGGTGCTGTTGGCGCTCCTGGCGTGGCCGCCGTTCGTGCGGAACGTACGGGCCGAGGTGCTGAGCCTGAAAGAGCGTGATTACGTGGCTGCGGCCCGGGCGACCGGCGCTTCAGACATCTGGATCATGTGGAAGCACATCGTTCCAAACGTAATCAACACGGTGATCGTGATCGCCACTCTCCGCGTGGGTCAGTTGATTCTTGCCGAGGCGATTCTCAGCTTCCTCGGCGCTGGAGTACCACCGCCCACCCCGACCTGGGGCGCGATGGTTGCGGAAGGCCGTGACTACCTGGCATCTGCCTGGTGGATCTCGTTCTTCCCGGGAGTCATGATCTTCTTGCTTGTGATGTCACTGAACTTCATCGGTGACTGGTTCAGGGACAGGTTTGACCCCAGGCTCCGCAACTCGGTTTAACGGTAACGGCGCAAACCCGCCGACCTAAACCACGGTAGTACCGAGAGGGCCACGTCATTACGGCGTGGCCCTCTCGCTTTGTGTGAGCCGGCGGGTACTCGTCCTCGAACCACTCGAAATCATCTCCGCCTCTACACAGACCAGCCATACCGATGCTCGACGCCCTTGGATTGCGTTCGCTCCGGGCCTGTGTTCACTGTTCTGGGCGCCGGGGACGGTGAGACCGACCGAAATCGGGCGACGGACGGCTCCAGGTCCCGGGAAAGGCGTTCGTCGTGTAACCGGCGACGCGGGGCTGTCCGACCGTTATCGGAGGCCGGTGTCTTCGAGGGTACGGATGTAGTTGATCAGATGCCAGGTTTCGTCGTCGCTCAGTTCCTCGGAGACCGGTTCCATGGCCGTGCCGACCACGCCAAACCGAATGATCTCGAACAGTTCGCCCTGTGTGTGCAACGGGACGTGCACCGGCAGACTTGCCGGTGGCGGGTAGAGAGAACCCGCGGCCGGGCCGTCCCCGGTTCCGCCCTCCCCGTGACATGCGCTGCACACGGAGGCGTACGCCGTTTGCCCGATCATGATCGATTCCTCGTCGGGCACGAACGGATTCGTTTGCTGAGCGATGCTGACGGGGGCGAAATACTGGACCCAGACTATGAGACCGGCTCCGACCACTCCCGCCGCGGTGCCCGGGATCATGAATGACACGCCACGTCGCTCATACCAGCCGCCGAGCGGTACGCCCACCGCCAGCAACACAACACCCACCAGCGCGATCTCCGCTCCCAGCAACACGCGACCGAGGTCCCTATCAAGCCGGATGGCATCGCTGTTGGACCCGGCGCCCGCGAGCACCTCAAACCGGAATGCGGCTCGGGCGTCGAAACCGTTCAGCCGTGTGATATCCGCCTCGATCTGCCACACGCCCACCAGGGCGATTACGGCATCGTCGAGGATCCAGACGCCCTCTCCGGCTTTTTCGAGCGGCACCGGCAACTCTCCCAGGTCTTGCTCCAGGAAACTGAGCCGGACCCGCACATCGGTCGCATCGGTGATAGGAGCGCCACGGCGATCCGCCAGGGTAACCCGTACCTGGTTCCGCCCGGTCTTAGCCGGCTCTACGCCGATGTCGACCACCACGTTCTCCGAGATCGTGTTGTCCACGAACCCGTCCGGCAGGCCCCTGCCCTCCCGGGCGGCGACCTGGCGGGCGGGTTCCATACTCGTCATCAGACCGGCAAGCAGCAGGACCAGGACAGCTATCACCGCCTCTCCGATTACGGTGCGGGTCAACCACCTGCTCGCGTCGTCGTTGCCGGCAAGCCGGCCACGTATCCAGCGGTGGTTGACGAACGCCAGAACAAGCAAAGGTACGACGACCGCCATCTTGACTACCAGGGTGACGCCATAAGGCACGCCCAGTGAGGGGATCGTTGTGACCTGCGCCCATGCGCTGAACATCCCTGAGGCAGCCAGCACCACCGCCCCGATGATCGCCACCACCGAGAATCGAGGAACGGCTACGGCGAGGAAGGCACGTCGCTTGGGCGCTTCAACGCCCCACAGAGCCGGCAAGACGGCGAGAGCGAGGTGAAAGAGCCCGCCGGCCCACATCGCGGCGCCGACAAGATGAAGATAGTCCGAGAGCTGGGCGGGGAACTCCAGCTCCGGCGTTGTCCCTGCGTGGCTGACGAGCGTGATCGGCGCCAGCAAAAGCAGAGACGCCACAAGCGCCGTGAAGGCCGCGTAGTCCGGGGTGCCGGGGCCATCACCTTCATTGCCGTCTGCCGTGGCGCTCCGGCGCATGTAGCGGATCATCAACGCTACGGACAGGATCACAAAGAACCCGGACCTCCACAGCCATGATCGACCCCAGTCGGTCTCCAGCGTGTCGCGCAACGGATCGCCGATCGCACCGATCCATGAAACCTCGAAGGTCGAACCCGACTGAGAGAGCAACTGGCCCACGGACGACAGGCCCAGAACGACCATCCCGCCCAGGTAGAGCCACCCGACGCGACGGGACAAAACAACGGCCGACAATCCGCCACCTATTCCGCGCAGCGCAGGCCGCCACACGGCGAGCTCCAGCAGCAGGCCGCCGGCGACGGAAAGGCCGCCCAAAAGAACGAGCCAACGCAGATACGGTTCTTGCGAGTTGGAGATCGCCGGCTGTGAAGGCAGATCGACTTCCCCGGAGATCGGCTCGCCCACGGAGAACAGGAAGGAACCCCTCACCCGGTGGCCGTCCACGGTCGAGACGTTCGCCCAGGAAACGGTGTATGTGCCGTTTTCCAGCGTGGGAAGGGAGACGAATACGGACTCTACGGGGTTTCCCTGCGTGGAGACATCATCGTTGTCGACACCCTCGCCGCGCGCGTTGAGCACCCGGATATCGGCCAGGTCCGGCTCGATACCCTCGGAGAACCAGAGGACGATACGCTCCGGTGACCCGGGTAGCTCTGAATTGGGCGCCGGTTCTGCACGGCTCAGATTGGCGTGCGCGGCTACATCGCCCTGCGGCCACGCAAGCAGGAAAAATATGGCGGCCGCGAGACCGACAATCGACCAGAGCCAGCGCTTTGACGGCAATCCCACGTTCAACGGCGTCGGCGGCGCCGATTCCCGGGCCCGTTCTTCTTCTTGTTTCGGGCGCCCCGGAACGCCAGCAAAGTTATGCCCACCACAAGCCCTCCCAGGAGGCCGAACGTGATTATTTCGTCCGTGTATCCGCCCGAACCGTCCGCGCCATGCAGGAGGATGGCCGGAACACCAACCGAGAGAACGCTCATCTGTCGTAACTCACTTCCACGATAACTGACCTACTTCTCCGCCCGGGGTTTCGGTTCAGGACGCCGTGACGCACTCGTGCTCTCGATCGGTGTTCTGCCGTTCATTCCTTACCTGCTCCTCAGGCCTATCACCATTCCACCAGCGCCGACGGCGACGCCGCCAAGCCCGATCACGATGGCGATGATAGCCAGGGTCTGTGCCGACGAAGCATCGTCCGCTGCGGCGTTCGCCGCCTTTTCAGCGATCACTACCGCGTCCGCCGCCCCTCGGACCGCGCCCTCGATTTCTCTGGGCGCCGATACCTCCACCGGGAACTGGATGGATGTCTGCGTCTGTATATCGTCAAAGGTCCCCGGACCGGAATCGAACGTCTCATCGATTTCTGCGCCCTGGATCTCTCCGGTGAGACGGAACGTGTAAGCGCCGGGGGCCGTCGGGATCATTGGTCCAACGTAGTGACCGGGATCCCGGAACGCCGCGTCCAGGGTAAGGGTGTGAATGCTTCCGGTCGGGATGTGCGTGACCTCAACCTCCAGTGCGCCATCAAGCCCCTCGATCGGCCCGGTCGGATCGGCCGAGGCTTCTTCATGGGCGTGGTCATCACCTTCAGCCGCATCCGGGTCCGTCGTCATGGCATCGCCATCCATATCCATGGCGCCATCCATCACCATCTGGCCTTCGCCGCTGTGAACAGCCTGCACGCTGTCCGCAATGTTGTGCCAGATGACCGCGGCCCCGGGACGGACCATTACGTCGGCGGGTGAATACCCTTCGGCGGTGATCTCGATCTCGACATCGCCCTCCGGGGCCAGTTCGGTGACCATCACGGTCCCACCCAGTTCGGGACTCAGGTGGTTGTGATACGGCACCGTTGAGTCTGCCAGGTCCTGCCCGAAGGTGAATGAATACTTCCCATCGGGCTCAAGCGCGCCACCGTCAAACAGCGCGCCTGCGGTCGTCTCCAACGGGCCGGTGACCCGTACAGACACGGCGTTCGGAAAACCTTCATACGCCGGTTCAGTCTCCCAGCCAACTATGTAATTGAAGTCTCCGGCGTCACGCGATTCATGCGCCGCCGCCATCGCCGCCGTAACCGCCATCAGTCCGACGGCGATTACTACCACCAGGGTGAATTTGAATTTTGATATATACGCCACTTCTGGCTCCTTCATCTGGACGGGCGCGCACTGTCACGCCATCAATGCAGCCGGTTGCTGCGGGCCGGTTGGAAGGAGCTATGCGATCGGCGGCCGAATTAGGGTCGGGCCGGTGAATCCGGAAGGAGGGTTATCGTTCGCGACGATGCCGACAAACCGGAGAGCGCTGTCGCCATCCCCGGGCCTCACCGCCCGCGGAGGAACGACGTTGTCCACCGTCAGTCCCGTGGCATCACTGTCGCCGGTGGCGACAATTCCCACGCCGACAACGTCGCCGGGGGCATGGCCGTGTCCATCGTCAACGGAGTGTCCGTGCTCCGGCTGGACTTCGTTGAGGAAAACGTGACCGTGGGAGCCCTGGCGCTCAGCGAAATGGTGATCAAGAACAGGGCCGACGATCGTCGTCAGCACCGCGACGATAGCCAGAAATGCCATCGCCTTATTTGTTCGCGAACGCTTCCAGTTCAATCGGGGCGGCCCCTGCTTACCGGGATCTCCAGGTTGCCGGTGGTCTGCCCGTGACATGATTCGGACCCGGACCCTCATCGGATCGGGCCCGGGATGCGGAGCGGGCAGCCGTCGGTTACCAGAAGGTTAGCTGCCGCCCGGACACCAGTACATAGCGAATCCCTCATATGCACGCGTCCGGATTCCTTTTTGGACCTGGCGGTAGATTGAAGCATCGAAAAGGGATATGGGAGATACCGGCAGACTCAGACGCGCGCAACACCGACGGAGATCCGGCGGCCTGATCGGCGTTCTGGCCTTCGTGGCGGTCGCAGTGACGGCCTGTGGGAGCGCGACCGACGTGGACCCACTTTCCGGCGCCGTAGACGCGGACTCGCCGAACGGCCAGGGAGCGGCAGCGAGCGGCGTTGAAGATGGGACGGCGACTACTCCCGAACCTGGATCATCCGGTGAACAGGCCTCGACGGATACCGCGTCCGATCCGGAAACGCCGCTGCCTTCCGAGCCAGGCGGTGACGCTGGTCGATGGACAGCGGCGCTTGCCGCGTCGGTGGAGTTCGATTCAGACGCGTTTGCCGAGATCAAACCCGGCGGGCCGCGAGACGTCGATCCCCGAAGGTTCCGGCAACTGATTGATCGCGACCGCATCGTGCCCGTCTACGATCCGCTGATAGTTTCCGCGGACCAAACGGGTTTCACTCCGGACGAGCTGGTGCTGGGCGTAGCGCTGAACGGCGAGTCACGCGCCTACGCGGTGGGCATGATGCGTTCGAGGGAGATCGCCAACGACGAGCTCGGCGGGGTCCCGCTGCTTGTCACATGGTGACCGCTTTGCTTTACCGGTCTCGTGCATGACCGGCGGCTGGATGGGGAGACCCTGACGTTCGGAAACCAGGGCGCATTGTTCATGGGCGCCATGACCTGGTGGGACCATGAAACAGAGAGCACCTGGTCCCAGCCCTGGGGCGCCGCCATCGGGGGGACGCTCGAGGGGGAGTCCCTGACCCTGGTACCGGCCGAGATAGTTCCCTGGTCCACCTGGCTCGAAACCCACCCGGATACCACGGCGCTGATCGACGAGCGAGGCTCAGACGCCCCGCTCTGGTACCCGGGCCAGCAGCCGAAGAACATTTTCGTGATCGGCGTGTCGATCGGTGAAAGCGCAGTCGCTTACCACTACCCGCCCGCGGAAGAGGCCCTCGTGGTTAACGACGTCATAGGTGAATTGCCTATCGCTGTCTTCGTCGATCCGGACACAAGGTCTATCGAAGCCTATATACGGATCCCCGCACCCGGTCTCAAGACGCGCCTGCCCGACGATGCGCCGGACGTGCTCACTTTTGCCGTCTCGGAAAACGGGACGATCACGGATGTGGAAACCGGGAGTACGTGGGATCGCGAGCGAGGGGTCGCGCTGGAAGGCCCGTTAGCGAGCGCGCAACTTCAGCAGGTTCCATACGTAACGTCTTTCGACTGGGCCTGGAAGGATTTCTTCCCGGAGAGCCGGTTCTGGCCCGGGGAACGAACTTCGGGCGGCTATAAGTAGCAGGCGCGGTTTTTGGAAATGACATTCGATCGGTCCCTGCGCGGTGCGCCGCTACGACAGCCGTCGTTCCTGTCGGCGCTGGACCGGGTCCGAAGAAACTCCTTTCCGCCGACCGCGCTTCACGGAGAAGGAGGGAGTTCGAAGGACCGCGGCAGCGAAAATCGGACCGTGACACCGGCCCCCGGGTCGCTGTCCAGTTCTATTTGGCCGCCGTTGATCTCGATGAGAGAACGGGCGATGCTCAGTCCAAGGCCGCCCCCGCCGTCGTTACGTGTTCGCGCCGGGTCTCCGCGGTAGAACCGGTCGAATACCCTGTCCGCCTGCGCTGACGGCATTCCACGTCCCGTATCGTCGACCAGAACCCACGCCGAATCTCCGGCGGCCTCGACGCCAACGGTGATTGTGTTCGGCTCCCCGCCGTGGACGATGGCATTCTCCAACAGGCTGAGGAACACGACACGGATATGGGTTTGATCGGCCAGGACGGTGATGGGACCGGGCACCCCCTCCGACAGTCGAATCTCGACGTCCCGGTCTCCGGCCAGTGTTCGCGCGGCCCGAACCGCGTTTTCGGCGAGCTGGTTCAGGTCGAACGGTTCGATCACGGGTTCGACCTGCATCGCGTCTAGCCGCGCCAGCTCGACCAATCGATCGATTAGCACCGCTATATGGTCGGCCTCGGCCTGCATGTCCCGCAGCAGTTGCGCATCCGTATCCGGGATGTCAACCAGGCTGCGAGTCAAAGCATCGGCGTCGGCGCGCACGACCGCCACCGGCCCGCGTAGCTCATGCGAAGCGTCTGCGATGAACCCGCGTTGACGCTCGAAGGCCTGGCGTATCGGTCGCATCGCCCTGGACGCCAGGAACACACCGCCACCGGCTGCGACGACCATGGCCAGGACACCTGTGCCGATCAACAACCGCCACAGGAGCCCGATGAACTCACGTTGCGACTCGACCGAGCGCCCGACCTGTACTACCCCGATCAATTCACCGTCCATGATCACCGGAACCGACAGGACGCGCGAGTCGTCATCGTACGAGGCGTCCCGGATGTCTTCCTTCCCGTCCAGAGCGGCGCGCATCGACTCCAGGTCCGGCAGATCGCCCTCGTCAGATTGCACGCCAACCAGCAAGTTCTCGTGCGCATCAAAAACATAGGTCAACGACGCGGGCGACGTGCCCGGGAGCGATCCGCCTTCAGCAATCATCACCCGGGTGATCTCGGAGGACGCCAACGCACGTGCTGACTGCCTAAGGTCCCTATCGACATCTTTTGCAGGCCGTACCGAGCGCCAAAGAAGACCGCGGCGAGCACCAGTCCGACGATCACGACAAGCACCGCAACGTTCAAGGCGGCGAGGCGTACGATGACCCGGCGAAACATCAGTTAGCTCCCGAGCGCGTAACCGGTGCCGCGCACCGTTCGGATGTAGGACTCACCCTCGTGGTCGATCTTGCTGCGCAGGTAATGCACATACGTGTCTACAACATTCGATTCAACGTCGCGCGAGTAGCCCCACACCACCTCGAGTATTCTCGCCCGACTGATCACCTGCCCGGGGTGTCGCATGAAGAATTCCAGGAGTCGAAACTCCGTCGCCGACAGTTCGATGGGGGTTCCGTCTTTCAGGGCCTGGTGTCTGACGAGGTCCACCGAAAGATCCCCATGGACCAGCACCGTGTCGGGCGATTCGAGCGACGGGCGACGGGCCAGCGCTCTCATGCGGGCCAACAGTTCATCGAACGAAAACGGCTTGCCAAGATAGTCGTCCGCGCCGGCATCGAGACCAGTGACCCGATCCTCCACCTCCCCGAGGGCGGTCAACATGAGAATCGGTGTGGTCACACCGGCCGCGCGCACGGCACGGCAGACCCTGACGCCGTCCAACCCCGGCAAAAGGACGTCCAGGATCACGATGTCGAACTCGCGACCCACGGCCGCCTCCAACCCCGTCAGGCCGTCAGCAGCCTCCTCGACCGCGCACCCTTCCTGCTCCAGAACGCGACGAACCGCCCGGCGTAGCCGTTCATCGTCCTCAATCACGAGAGCACGCATGGTCATCTGTAGATTGTCGTGACCCGACCTCGGTCCAATCATTAGAGAACTCCAATACGACTCTAACGCGGCATTGATCTCACGGTCATATCGTTGGGCAATCGAGCGGAGAAGTCGGAGCGAGGTCACGGCCGTGATCACACCACAGAGCAAGACATCGGTGCGCCCGTTCGCCGGTCATATTCCGACCGTCGCCGGTGGTTCGCTGGTTTTGCTCGTGACGCTGGCGGTGATTATCCGGCTCTCGCCCGAGTCATCAGCGGAGAGCTCGGTGATGGAGTGGGTCCGATCCTTCAGCGCGCCGGGACTTGGGCGTCTGATGGAATCGGTGTCGCGATTCACCAATCAGCCGGGAGCTATGCTTGCGCCGGTCGCGACCCTGGTATTTCTTGCTACAGGTCGGATACGCGGCGCAGTGATATTCCTGGTCGTGGTTGCGATGGTCGGCATCGCCGTTTACGCGGCCGATTTCGCACTCGGAGAGGTCGCGGGAAGGGGGCGCCCGGTGCCTTACGAGACGCGGTCCAGTTATCCAAGCGGGCACACATCGGGGAGTACCTGGTTTTTCGTCTTTTTGATGTTCGTGGTCTCTCGAAGCGCCGTGACCGAATTCGGAAAGGGCTGCGTCATGGGCAGCCTGGGGACTCTTGTGGTCCTGGTGGGACTGTCACGCGTCTTTTTACACCGGCACTGGCCGCTCGATGTTGTCGGTGGATACGCGCTCGGCATCCTCGCTGCGCTCTGCGCAGCATGGCTGTTTGAGAGGCTTCATCAAAAAGTCAACGCCAAAGGACGCCTCATCCCGGACGAAGAGGTTTACAGGCCGCAGATCGGACTACGCCGCTTGATCGGATTCAAATCTCGGAGAAAGCAAGCCGAGCCGTAAAATGACTAGGAGGAATCGCCATGAAACGAAAGTACCTGTTGGGAATCGTTGCGGGAGCGGCGTTGATACTGGCCGCGGCGATCGGGACCGCATTTGCGACGACGATGGACGAAGAAAACGTCACCGGTCCGGAGGCAGACGCCGCAATCGCGGCCGCTCTCGAGATCACGGGCGGTGGGACCGCCAACGAGGTCGAACTGGACTCCGAAGCCGGAGCGGTATGGGAAGTGGAAGTCACCCGGCCAGATGGCGTGACGGTAGACGTCAGGCTGGACGGCGATTACCGGCTGGTGGTCGTTGAAGTGGACTCCGAAGAAGAGGGCGAAGACGACGACGACTGAACCAGATTCCGCCGATTGAACGGCCGGGTGCGGGATTGATCGATCACGCACTTCGGCCGTTTACGCGATAACAGGTGTAGCTACAGTTCACGATCTCCTGGCGATGTAACCTTCGTAGTATTCGGCGACGATCTCGAAACCCGCGTTCTTGTAAGCACGTATCGCCGATTCGTTTTCCTGCGCCACGTTGAGCCCGATGTGATCGCATTTGCTCGCCAGTTCGATGGCGAGCCTGGCGACCACGCCTGTCGCAAATCCCCGTCCCCGGAAATCCGGATCCGTGGCGACGTTGGCGATGGCGGCAACCCCGTAGCGCGTTGAGTACACGTGTACCCCGGCGCAACTCACGAGCCGCCCATCCTCCTCCACTCCGAAATAAGGCCCGACTTCGAGCATCGAGGGGTAGAAGACATTCGTTGCCTCCCTCCCGGCGTACACGGCGTCGAACAGCTTTTCCAGCACCGGGACTTCATCGCTGGCGATCCGACGAACCGCGGACACATCCACCGACTCGAGCCGGGATGAGTCCCGTAATGCCATCTTCCAGTGCGGGACCAGTGAGGTGACTTCGAACCGCTCGTCCAGCGCGCCGAGCGCTTCCGGCCCGAGGTGGATCTCTGAAAAGTCAGGCAGATCGTCGGCAATGGCCCTGAGCAAGTCCGGCATTGCGTCGTTGTCCGGCTCGCTTATCGCGACGACGTTAGGCGGGTCGTAAAGCGAGAACACAAGGCATATCGCCCTGACTTCGCCACCCTCCAGGGCGCCGTACCACCTGGTATGGGGCCAGAACGTATCGTCGAGGTCGCCAAGGCTGTAGACATGCTTGTCCGGCGATCGCCTGAGATAGTCCTCGATCTGGTCGTTGTTATGGAGCCGTGCGAATTCCATGTGTCGATGTTTTGCGGTCGGGGAACACGGGCGAGAACACTCGCGTTCCAAAAGCGAACATATTAAACGGCGCGCCCGGGTCATCAGAACGACCCGGCATACTCACGACCCCATCACGCAGGTCACCCCGGTCATCACGGATTCCTCACATGGCGCTTGACAACGTGCCGACCACACCGGCAGCCGAAATCACGGAGAGAGCAGGATGGATCTGAGCGCTCTATCGAAGATGGTAGTGAATGGCGATCACATCGGCGCGGATCAATGGACCGTCGACGCGCTCGCGGGGGCGATTGAACCGCGAACGATCATCGACGAGGCGTTGATACCCGGGATGGATGAGGTAGGACGCCGTTTCAAGGCGGGCGAATACCACTTGCCGGAAGTGTTGATTGCGGCGCGCGCCATGAAGAGCAGTCTGAAATACGTGCGACCGCTATTGAGTGAGTCAGACGGTCCGACCGCCGGACGTGTGGTCATCGGCACAGTGCAGGGTGATCTGCACGACATCGGCAAGAACCTCGTGGCGATGATGCTGGAGGGCGCCGGTTTCGAGGTGATCGATCTCGGGGTCGATGTCTCCCCTCAGGCCTTCGTGGATGCGGCAGAGGAAGGGAACGCCGGGCTGGTGTGCCTGTCCACCCTGCTGACCACGACGATGCCGAAAATCCTTGAGACGGTCACGGCTATCAACTCGGCCGAACTTCGCTCTGGCCTGAAGGTGATGGTCGGTGGCGCTCCGGTAAGCCAGGCGTTCGCCGAGGAGATCAAAGCGGACGGCTACGCCCCGGACGCGGCGGGCGCCGTGGAACTCGCCAAGTCCATGCTGGGCCATGGCGGGGATGGAGGAGCGTCATGACCGATACGGTTCTTCAAGCCACTCTCAAGAAACACGAGGCGTTCTGGACACGGGAGCCCGGAACAGGTCCCTTGCTCAACATGGCGTCGTTGGAAGGCCGCTCGCTGTACGCACCGTTGCAGGGCGTAAGCATTCCACTGGCGGACGGCACGATTCTCTCGACCCAGGGCGAGGCGATCACCCCGGATATGATCAATCCGAGACTGATCCTGGACGCCGAAGAGTTCCCGGCTCGCGAAGAGTCCAATGGGACCGACGGTCCGTTGACCGTGGACGACCTGTTCGTGACACGAGCCCCGTTCGGGAAGATTCCATGGGTCGAAGCGATCCTCGGTTGCCCGGTCGTCCCCAGGCTGGATACGGGATCCATCTACTCCGCGCCCTTCCTCGGCGGCCCGGAGCTGCACGGCCACATCGCACCCGCCGAGCAGAGCCCGTGGCTAGACCTTCTGAAGGAATACACGCGAGCACTTGTCGAGGATTCCGGCGGCAGCTACCAGGTCGGGCAGTGCTTGCAACGCGGGCCAACGGACCTGACCTCGGCGGTGCTCGGTCATACAAAGATGTGCCTGGCGTTGTACGACAGCCCCAATGAATTGAAAGCTCTCGCCGAGCGCTGCACCGAGACGTTTATCACGGTGGCCAAAGCCCAGCAGTCACAGGTTCCGGAACTCGAGGGCGGGTTCAGCAACCCGTTCGGCGTCTGGTCTCCGGGCAGCGTGGTGCGCACGCAGTGCGATGTCGCGTCTTCGATTTCGGCGGACCAGTATGAAGAGTTCTTCTTCCCGTACGACACCGAGATATGCAAGAACTTTGATTACTCGGTCGTGCACCTGCACTCCGGCTATCTTCACCACATGGACGTGTTCTTGAAGGAACAGTATCCGACCGCCGTCCAGGTGTCGCTGGACACCGGGTCCACGCCGTATACGGTCCACGACCTGATCCCGGTGTTCGCCCGTGTGCTTGAATCAAAGCCGCTGTTCGTACAGGGCGACATGACCCGGGACGAGCTGGATGAACTTCTCGGCGCGTTGCCGTCCCGCGGCCTGTACGTGTCTCCGAGGCGTATCTTCGACGACTGAGGTCACGCGCTCAGGCCAATCCGCGGGCGCTTAAAAGTAGTCCGCCATAAGACGGTCTATGTACTCCGGGACCGTCGCTTCATCCACGCGGTCGAACACGGGCATGTAAGGTTTCACGTCCAGCACCGGAGTGCCGTCGATGGCGTCCAGTCCCCGGACCTTCACGGTTGCGCCGTCTACGCCCAGTAGCGTGACCGGGGTAATTCCGATCCGATTGGGCCGGTGCCGGGCGCGCTGGGCGAAGATGCCGGTCTCCGGCATGTCTGCCCTGCCGCGATGTCTCCGGGTGAGGTCGCTGGCTGGATCGAACTTCGCATCGTGCATCCAGAACACGACGATTACGTGAGAAAAGGATTCGAGGTCCGTCAGTCCGGCGGCGAGCTCAGGTTTGAGACGAACCTCGGACACGACCTCACCCCAGCCGTCGTCCACCGGCTCGGTAACGGGCGACGAGACGTGGCCGATGGGTTCGATGCGGATCGTCATGGTGTTTGCCTTTGTAGTGGCGTCGTCTCTGGCGCGATCATGCCGTGAATCCCATCAAGCAATCCGGGAAGCGGCAACGGGGAGGAGCTATCGATGCGCAGCCCGTGTCCGGAGGTTCTAGAAGGGCCGGTTCAGGCCGCTGAATCCGTGGCGGAGTGCATGTCGGGAGATCCTTCGTTTCACTCAGGATGACGTCTGAGAGGACCACGGCCGGTGTCACCCCATCGTGATGACTATCTTGACCGCCTCGTTTTCACGTTTCCTGGCAGCCTGGAAAGCCTCGTCCACGCGCGCCAGGGGGAACGAGTGGGTAACGACTTCCGACATATCGATCAAACCGTCATCGATCCACTTCAGGGCCTGCCGGAAGCTGGACAGCTCCAACTCATCCTGCGCCCCGAGCGGGCTGTAGGCGGCGATGCGTTTGCGGAAGAAGGTGTCGAAATCGAACGGTATCGGCTCCGGGCCCTGCGGCACCCCGAACCACACGACCTGGCCGTCCGGGCGCACCAGCTCCAGCGCTTGCCCGTGTGTCTCCGTTGTGCCGATCGCCTCCACCACCACGTCTGCGCCCTCACCGGTCAGGTCGAGGACGGCACGCGTCGCAGCGGCAAAAGTGTCCCCGATGCGTTCGTCGGACCCGAAGCCGGCGCCCACCTGGAGCCGATGAGCGATCGGTTCGATGGCGATGACTCGCTGGGCGCCCAGGTGCTTCAGAACGTAGTTCCAGAACAACCCGGCCGAGCCCTGCCCCATTACGACGCAGGTCTGCCCGAGCAGGTTCGGGAGACGCTTGGCGGCGAAGATCACCGTGCCGAGTTGCTGCGCCATGAGAAGGTGGTCCGCCTGCTGATCCGAGGCCTCCGGCAGGACCGTCAGGAAGTTCGTGCCCAGCGCCTGGTACTCGGCAAAACAAAGGGAATCCCAGATGGCGGGCGTAACCAGAACGCGGTCGCCATCGGCCAGTTCCGTTCCGTTGGCATCGACAACCGTGCCGATGCCTTCGTGGCCGGGATAACCGGGCCGCAGCGGATACTCCTCGACAAGCCACCCGTAATCCACGATGTGCAGGTCGCTCCCGCAGATAGACGCCAGTTCCATCTTCACGAGCGCCTGTCCATCTGACGGCCTCGGAATCGGGACCTCGGTCAGGCGGACGTCTCCCTGCGCGAGAGCCTGCATGGCGAGCATTGTGTCGGTCAACGGAACTCCCAATTATCCTGGTTGCGTCTGTCCTTCTCCAGAAGGGCACCCCCTCATCCCGGGCCCTCTCCCGCGGTGCGGATAGGGGGCAAGTTTACGCGCTCGGAAGCGTCTTGCCGACAGAGGGCTGCGCACATTGCTCGAGTTTCGAGCGGGCCAGTTAATAACCACAGATGTCATCCTGAACTTGATTCAGGAACCGCTCGAATCCACTTCCGGCGATAGCTAAGACCGGATGACACTCACAGGCGGGGATTTGCTCACGTGACTACGTAGCCGCTTTAGAAGCCGATCCTGAATCAAGTTCAGGATGACAGGTGGCTGGTTCAGGACGACAGGATCAAGTTCATTCTGGGCATATATGCCCGGGACGACACCGCTTTCAACCGACTTCCAACAACAAAACGAGGATGACGGGGAGATTTGCCCCCTGTCCCCAATGCGGGAGAGGGCCGGGAGCCTGCCCTTCCGCCAGTCGGAAGGGTGGAGGGGACGAGGCCATGGGCCGGGCAATAAGGATGGAACCTCCGGTCGCAAAGTTATCCGCACGACGCGACCCACCTCCAGACCTCCTCCCTGTCAGGGAGGAGGCTTCAACTGGCCCCCTAATTCAGGAGGGGGGTTCCGGGGGTGGTTATTCCGGCGGCCCCTACTCGTACTCCGCCAGCGCATCCCCGTGTGCGTTCCACATCTCGTCGAACATGCCGCGGATTCGGTCCAGCGGCAGCGATGCCGAGGTCAGCGGGTCCAGCATCACCGCGTGTAACGCCGCCTCACGGTCCTTCTCCAGGACGGCCTGCACCGCCAGCTCCTGCACGTTGATGTTGGTTCGATTCAGCGCAGCCAGTTGCGCCGGTAGCGCGCCCACCGCCATCGGGTGAAGCCCGAGCCGGTCCACCAGGCACGGCACCTCGACGCAGGCCTCTGCCGGCAGGTTCGATATCAGCCCGTCATTCGGGACGTTGCCGTTGATCACCGTCGTCACACCGGTCTCCATCGCCCCCATGATCCGACAGGCGTACTCGTCGGACGGCTCGGCGCTCAGCGGCTCATCGCCAGCGACCTCCGACCGCATGGTCTCGAAATAGGCTTCGTTGCGTTTTTCAAGACGTGCCAGGTCCACCTCGATGGCGTTCAGGTTCAGATCATCCATCACGTCCGGGTACTGCCGGAAGTAGGGCACGTACTCCGACATGTGGCGGGTGGACTCGGTCACAAAAGTACCGAATTGCCGCATCACCTCGAACCGCACCGGGTCCTGCGCGTGCGTCTCGGAATCGTTGAGCGCGTCCCACAGTGCGTCGTACGCGTCCTCGCCGTTCCGCTCAAAACGCAGGAACCATGCCATATGATTGATCCCGGCCACCCATGCGGTGACCTCTTCCCGGGGCGCTCCGATGTAAGCCGCGAGATCCTGGGTCGTGCGCTGCACGCTGTGGCAGAGACCAACGACCTTGATGTCGGCAGCTTCGTCGATCGCCCAGCAGGCCATCGCCATCGGGTTGGTGTACTGGAGCAGCCATGCCTCCGGGCAGTGCTCTTCCATATCGTGCGCCACATCCAGTAAGACAGGGATCGTCCGCAACGCTTTGAACACGCCGCCCGGGCCGATGGTGTCTGCGACCGACTGATCGACCCCGTAACGAAGTGGCACACCCTGGTCGATCTCCAGGTCATCGCCCACACGGATGGTTGTCAGGACGTAGTCCGCCCCCTCCAGCGCCTCGGCCCGATCCTCCGTCGCCGTCACCTTCATGCCCACACCGGCGTCACGGCCCAGTCGTTCCGCGAACGGGGATATTATGTCCAGCCGCTCGCGGTCGATATCCATCAGGAAGACGTCCGAGTCAGCTAGCGACGGCGTGGACACGACGTCCTGCAGTAGACGCCGGGTGAAGACGACGCTACCCGCTCCAACGATCGCAATTTTCGGCAAGTTGTATTCTCCGGTCTGGCTGGCAGTTTCGATCCGTATCAAACCTGCGTATCGGATCCGCTCCACTCATCTCGCAACATCCCGTACAGCAATGTATCCCACGACCGGCCCTTGAAGTACTCGTTCTCCCGCAGCCGGCCTTCCTGACGCAGCCCAACCTTTTCAAGCACCCGGGCAGAAGCGACGTTGTCGGCGATACACCAGGACGAAATCCGACGTAGGCCAAGCTCTTGAAATCCGAAATCCACAATGGCCCGGGCGGCTTCCGTTGCGATGCCCTGGCCCCAGTATTCGGGCGCTAACTCGTATCCGATATCCACCTCCCACTCGTTGTCTGGTTTTCTGCGAATCCCGCAATTTCCTATTAATCCGGGTTGATCCGGCAACGTGATCGCCAGTTGGAACTTACGACGCGGCATCTCCGCCTGTTGATCCAGAAACATCCTGACGAACTCCCGTGCCTCCTCAGCGGTGCGGCCGTCCCAGTCGTAATAACGGAGGTAGCGCGGGTCTGCCTGATAAGCCAGAACATCAGGCCAGTCGTCCGCGACGAACTCGCGAAGGAGCAACCTTGAGGTCGTGATTTGCATGGGGCGGACTATACTCGCCGCCATCCCAAGGAACTGATCTGGGAGGCTCTACCGATGGATTGCCCCAAAGGCCAAACATGAGCGAATCGCCAAGAACGGTCATCAAGAACGCCCACGTAATCGACGCCACATCCCCGGAGCCGCGAGAGTCGACCGTTGTAGTTGAGGGTTCGAAGATCATCGATCTTCTCCCCGCCAACTCAGCGCCTCCAGACGGCGACGCCCGGGTGATCGACCTGGGTGGCGGCTGGCTGCTGCCGGGGCTGTGGGATGTGCATACGCACATCGGACGCGGCATCCCGGACCCCGGGTGGCGTGAAGAAACCATCGCCGAACGCACTACCCGCGCCGGGCGGGATTGCATGAACGCCCTCGCGCTGGGCATCACGGGCATGCGGGTGGTCGGCGAGCGCGAGTACGTGGATGTAGCCTGGAAGCGGGCGTTCGACTCCGGCCAGTTCATCGGGCCATCGCTATTTACCTGCGGCTGGTTTCTCACTACGACCGCCGGTCATTTCTTGAGGTCTGGCACGGCGAAAGAACTCGACGGCCCGGTTGAGTACCGAAGGGCTATCCGGGAGAACATCAAGAACGGGGTCGATTTCATCAAGCTGAACCTGAGCGGCGGCATCATGGGTCCGCCCTGGGACGGCATGCAGCGCACCTTCCCGACGCCGGACGAGATCGACGCAGCGTTCGAGATCTGCCACCAGCGCGACTACAAGGTTGTCGCGCACGCCGGCGGAACCGATTCAATCAAGAGCGCCATCACACACGGCGCATGGACGCTGGAGCACGGATACGTGTTGGACGATGAAGCGGTCGCGATGATGGTCCACGCCGGGACCTACTACGTTCCAACGCTCGGGTTGAGCCACCTGAACCGGGGGCTGGCATATGCCGAGTCTGAGGCCGAGCGCGCATGGGCGGAGGCGCACCCGGCGCCGCCGGACTACGCGGCTCGCGCCATCGTGGCGGCGGAGGCGCACGCGTCCGGATTCAAGAAGGCACTCGATGCAGGAGTGCCGATCGCAAACGGATCGGACCTTGTGCTCCCGGATGGTGGTCTGCTGGAACTCGCACAGCTTGTGCGGCGAGGTATGACGGAGTGGCAGGCGATCGTGGCGGCAACCAGAACATCCGCCGATGTGTGCCTTGTTGGCGACGAGCGCGGCACCGTGGAGCCGGGCAAGGCGGCCGACCTCCTGGCGGTGGGTTCAAACCCGCTCGACAACATCGAGAACGTACGTGACCTGAGGCTCGTTATAAAGAACGGAACGGTGGTGGTGCAACGCTAGGTTCCCGGGATTCCAACTGGTCCCAGAGCGTCTGGCCCAACGTCACGGCCATCGCCGCGTTCAGCCTTTTCGGCGGGGCAGTGGCGGCTACACGTGTCGTTGCCCAGGACATCGCGCCGTTCACGCTGGCTGCCCTTCGGATCGGTATCGGCGTCGGAATCCTGTGGACGCTCGTACTGCTGTTTCACCGGCATGGTATGCGAGTGGAACGGCGGGACTGGCGGCTTTATTTCCTGCTGGCCGCTTTCTACTTCACGGCTTTCCCCCTCGCGATGGCGTTCGGCTTCCAGGTGACCGAGGCTTCACGCGGCGCGTTGTTGATGGCCACGTCACCGATCTGGAGCGTCGTGCTTGGGAGGCTCACCGGGCATGAATCGTTGATCGGACGTCAGTACGTGGGTGTGGTGGTATCGGTCATCGGCATCGGGCTGGTGTTTGGTGAAAGTGCGCTGTCCCCGGCGGAGTCCGGCGGCGAGACGGCGAGCACCCTGGCGGCGGTGGGTGGCGCACTGCTTCTACTTTTTGCTGCGGCATGTGTCGGCTTTTATGGCGTCATCTCCCAACCGGCGTTCGCCCGTTACTCGGCGTTGAACGTGACCGCGTGGACCATGCTGATCGGCGTGACGATGCTGCTGCCGCTCGCGCTCGCGGAGATCGCGCTGGGTAACGCCGGCGGTTTCAGCGTCCAGAACTCGCTTCTGATGCTGTACCTGGGATCGCTGGGAATGGCGCAACTGATGTTCGTGTTCTCGCTGACCCGTCTTTCGCCGACGCAGGTGGTGATCTACGTCAACTTCAACCCGCTGGTGGCGACGGCCCTCGGGGCGGCGCTACTCGAAGAGACGCTTACGGGGACGTTCGCTTTAGGAGCGACGGCCGTGATAGCCGGGGCGGTGCTGGTGAACTGGCCGAAGCGAACCCCGTAGGGCCGACTGTAGCCTGCGGGTTGGGGTCATGCTCACAGCAATATGAAGTCATCCTGAACTTGAGGCCGGCATCGGCGCAACACGGTGCAAGTGAGGCCCGCCGCTGCAGCCCACCACTACTCGGCGAACGGCGCTCCGCCGAGGTTGGCGCAGAGAAACACGGTGGTACCAGGCGCATCGGTCAACGCCGTTCCAAATCTGGTCGACTGCGGGGCGGTGGACGACATAAAGAGCCCCTCACCGATTGACAGGCTCAACCGGTCCGATTCCGTGTCAGTAAATGGTTGAACAGCCGTGATTTCGATATTGCGTCGGAGCAACGCGCCCCCCGCGGCCACCCCGACCTGGGTCGCAAGCAGCCAGCCCAGCGCCTGCACGTCAGATGCGACGCGTCCCGTGTGCGTTGGTGCGGGATTGTCCGTGTACCAGTCGAACGGCCTGATATCGCTGGACGGTCCCGCAATGAACATGCAACCCTCTGCGCCCGACGCCTGCGACAGCGCCCAGCAGGCGTACCCGGGATAGTCCGCTGTCCAGACGGACGAATCCTCCCCGATGACCGATCCGGGGCACCCGAATCCGAAGACCCGTGCTATCGGGCCGGACGATCCATCGACGACCATGATCGGCACGGTCTCGTTAAGGTCATGAGCCCGGCCGTGGATTGACGTGGCGAGGCCCGGCAGGTTGGCGCTGGCGAAACCGAGCTCGGCGTCCTGCATGCGGGCGGCGGCGAGGGCGGCGGCGCCGCCGAGCTGTTGCGGAACGTATGCCGCGTACTCGGCGTACTCAGCGTTGCCCGGCTCCCACAGCGGCGGGGACGTGGCGTTGCCGGACACGCCGATCCAGACGAGTGCCCTGTCCACCTCGGCAGACGCCGAAACTCGCTCCACGACCGCCGATTCAAAAGCCTCACTGACGCCCCAGACGTCAAGCGTCACTATCGCCGCGCGAGCGTCCCCGGCTTCAAGAAGCAGCACTCGCCCGAGCAGATCATCGGTAACGTCGGTCGCCGACCGTAACGGATGTTCTGGTCCGGCGATGTTGAAGCCGACAGGTGGTGTGATGACGGTTTCGGAGTAGCCGGCCCGGAGAAGCTGTGGTTCGGAGGTCAAAAAAGCGTTACCAGAGGGTGGTGGATTGGAACGGAGGAAATCCGAAGTTTCAGCTGCAAAGATTGTAGGCCGGAGAAGCGCGTATCGCCCTCAGCCCGGCCCTCTCCCATCGAGGGAGGGGGGCACGACAGTACGATTCCGACGATCACGCGAGAGTATCCACTACAGGGATCTCTGAAAACGGGCGCGATACCGGGACATTTTCGCTCCATAACGACTCCATGCTGTCATGCCGAAGCTCGCACGCCCAATCTGGCCTGTATTCAAGGAATCTCCCGGCCTGAACTCTGACGGGTCAGAGTTGCGGGATTCATCCGTTTGTGCCCGCCGTGCTGGTTGTAGCGATTGAAGCCGGTCGGAAAGTGCTATCGAAGTGAATCGGCCCGCCATCCGAATGCCAGGAGATTCTTCGCAACGGCTCAGAATGACATCTACGGTTGGACGCTCCCCCTCTCCCGGTCGGGAGAGGACTGAGGTGAGGGGTGTGTCGCCTGCAAGGCGACAGGTCGCTAGCGCGCTGTCAACCGTGCGGGCAAATCCGGGCGGAGCAAGCCCCGCCCCTACGATGTTGTCGGCGTCAGAACCACTATCTCCGTGCTCACCGAGTTCGCGATGAAGCATTCCCGGTGTGACTGGTGGTGCATGGACGCGATCTGTTCTGAAGTGGGTAGCGAATCGCCAGAAAAAGCGATCCCGGGCCGCAACTCGACCAGCGTTATGGCCAATCGTCCTTCGGTGTTCTCCTCCAGGTATCCGACCGCGTTGTCGGAATAGGAATCCACGACGAACCGGCGCTTCGCCGCCACCGCCAGGAAGGTCAGCATGTGGCATGCGGAAATCGCCGCCACAAACGCCTCCTCCGGGTCCACGCGATCAGCGTTGCCCAGAAACTCCGGGGCCGCAGACGCCGCCACGCTCTCACCGCCGTGGAACGACCACGTGTGGTCCCGGGTATAGGTCGGGTACTTGAAATCATCACGCTCCCGATTCCAGGTCAGCGATGCTCTGTGTTCCGACATTGGATCACCCCCCGCGCGGACGAAATCGATGACCGGGTAGCCCGGCAGCACACGCGATGTTAGCCTTCCGGCCTCGGCCACATCGCTATTCCCACGGAGATAGCAATGCCCCCAGAAATCCAGGTGCTTGACGATCGGTTCGCGCAGATAGTCGACCCCGGCGCTTCGATAAGACTGGTCGCCGACGGTATGGCCTTCACCGAGGGCCCTGCCTGGATTCATGACGGCGATTATCTTATCTGGAGCGACATCCCGAACAACCGCATCATGCGCTGGTCGGAATCTGACGGAGTCGGAGTCCTCCGGGAGCCGAGCCGCAACGCCAACGGCAACGCCGTAGATGCCGAAGGGAATCTCCTGACATGCGAGACGAGCGGGCGGCGTGTCTCGATCGCCCGGCCGGGTGAGCCAGAAACGACGCTGGTAGATAGCTACGGCGGCAAATCGTTCACATCGCCAAACGATGTCGTCGTCAAGTCGGACGGCAGCGTCTGGTTCTCCGACCCGGATTACGGCGCGCTGGTAGAGGACCAGGGCCACGGGCAGCCGTCTCAACAGGAACGCAATCGTGTCTACCGGCTCGACCGTTCCACGGGCGAGTTGACGGCGGTCGCGGAGGATTTTGACAAGCCCAACGGACTGGCGTTTTCGCCGGATGAATCTGTTCTCTACATCTCGGACTCCGGATTCACCCACGGCGACGACCGGCCGCACCACGTGCGAGCCTTCGATGTCGTGGACGGGGTGCGGCTGATCAACAGTCGCATCGTGTGCGAGGTGTCGCCGCACGTCCCGGACGGTCTGCGAGTGGATACAGATGGGGTCCTGTACGTCGCTTCCGGCGATGGCGTGCAGGTGTTCACCCCGGACGGCGAGATGCTTGGCAAGATCGTTACCCCGGAGGTCGCCGCGAACTGCTGTTTCGGCATGGCGAATCGGGGAACTCTCTTCATATGCGCCACCAGTTCCGTCTGGATGGTGCGGTTAAAGTCCACGGGCGCATACCCGTTCTAAGGCGATACCGATCGAACCGGCTCGAGGCAGGAGACGCACATTTGGAACCCCAGTACGAAATCCTTTCCGACGCTTTTAAGCAACTGATCGATCCAGACGCCCGTCTCCGCAAGCTCGGCGATGGCTATCAGTGGGCGGAGGGCACCACCTGGGTGCCGGACGCTTCAGAAGAGGGCGGCGGATATCTACTGTGGAGTGACATCCCAAACGACCGCATGCTGCGCTGGTCCGAATCTGATGGAACCACAACGTTCAGGCAGCCATGCGGCTACACGAACGGCCACACACTAGACCGTGAGGGTCGGCTGGTGTCGGCCGAGCACGGCGGCCGCAGGGTCAGTCGTACCGAGCACGACGGCAGCGTCGTGAACCTCGTGGACAACTACGAAGGAAAGAAGCTCAACTCGCCGAACGATCTCGTCGTCAAGAGTGATGGAACGATCTGGTTTACCGACCCTCCGTACGGGATTCTGAGCGACCGGCAGGGCCACAAGGCGGACTCCGAGCTGGGCGCTAATTACGTCTTCCGATTCTGGCCCGGTTCCGGGAAGATCGAGATAGTTATCGAAGGTTTCGATATGCCAAACGGCATCGCTTTCTCGCCCGATGAGTCGATCCTATACGTAGCGGACACCGGGTACGAACCAGACTCTCCCGAGGCGTCGATCCACGCCTACGACGTGGCACCGGACGGCGCCCTGTCCAACCACAGGATCTACGCCAAGCCTACCCCCGGAAAGTCGGACGGTTTCCGCGTGGATACAGACGGCAACGTATGGACCTCGGCGGGAAACGGCGTCCACGTCTTCAACCCCGCCGGCGAGCTGCTGGGTGTGATCCTGACGCCGGACCGAAACGCCAACCTTGACTTCGGCGGGCCGAACGGGACGACGCTGTTTGTCGGCGTGAATACGGAGACGTATTCGATCGAGGTGAATGCACGACGGGCGGCACGGCCTTAGGTTTGCGATTGGGTGAAACGTCTTCTCCCTCACCCCGACCCTCTCCCGCTGGGAGAGGGGGACGCAGCGAACAACGACCCTTGAGGCGAACAACAGCGCCCTGAGGCTCTCGAAGGGCCGGGGTCTGCAATAGCGTCCATCGTTGGTGGCCGCGCCGACCGCAGGGACGGATTGCAATTCGTCCCCGTTCCCCTCACCCGGCCATTAGCGCTGGTTTCGATATAACCTTCTCCCCCACCCCGGCTCTCTCCCGCTTGGAGAGGGGGATTGCGTGACCACCGTACCTTCGAACACCCCGTCACCCACACCGTACGTCCTTGCCATAGACATCGGCAGTTCGTCGATCCGCGCTACGGTCTACGACGCGCGCGCCGATGTCGTGCCCGGACTCAGCGTCGCCACGCCGCATAGCACGCCGACCACGCCTGACGGGGGCGCAGCCGACGACGCGACGGCGTTGACCGATGTCGTGGAGCGGACGATCGACGAACTGCTCGCGCTGGCGGGTGACTCTGCATCCGATATCGTCGCCGTCGGACTGGACACCTTCGTCGGCAACCTGCTCGGACTGAACGAGAACGGACGGCCAACAACTCCCGTCTACACGTACGCCGATACGCGCTCGCTTGAAGAAGTCGCACAGATGCGCCGGGACCTCGACGCGGTCGATGTCCACCAGCGCACCGGCGTGACGCTCCACACGGCATATGCGCCCGCCCGTTTGCTCTGGGTCGCCCGTAATCACCGGCAGGCGTGGGAGGACACCGTTCGGTGGACCGACTTCGCTACCTACCTGTACGGGCGCTGGTTCGATCGCGACGCGGCTTGCAGCAGCTCGGTCGCTTCCTGGAGCGGGCTTCTAAACCGCCACACACAGGACTGGGACGAGACCCTTCTCGAATACACGGGCATCTCTGCGGATCGACTGCCGAAGCTCGCCGATTATGGCGATCCCATGCAGGGCCTCGCTCCTCAATACGCGTCAAGGTGGCCGGCGCTGAGCGATATCCCGTTCTGCCTCGCCGTCGGCGACGGCGCGGCCGCTAACGTCGGAGAAGGTTGCGCCTCCCCAGGGTCGACCGCGCTGACGGTTGGCACGACCGGGGCCGTACGGGCCGGTGTGCCGATACCGCTCCCCGAAGTTCCACGAGGACTGAGCGTCTATAACCTGTCTCGAAACCGGATCCTGCTGGGCGGCGCCGTCACGGACGCGGGGGGACTGTTCGCGTGGATGTCGGACACCCTGAACGTGCCCGACCCGGCGACGCTGGAATCGGAGCTAGCGGCGCTCTCCCCGGACGGACACGGCCTCACCGTCCTGCCCTTCCTGAGAGGAGAGCGAAGTCCGGGATGGCTGGACGACGCCAGGGGAGCCGTGATCGGATTGCGGGCCAGTACGACGCCGGCACAGATCGTCCGGGCCGGGCTGGAATCTGTGGCGTACCGATTCACCCTGATCGCGGACCGGCTGTCAACTGTCGTGAGCCCCGGGCCGGAGATCGTTGTCGGCGGGGGGGCGGCCCAGAGGTCGCCCACATGGCTGCAGATGTTTGCGGACGTCCTCGACCGGACGGTTGTCGAATCGGGCGAACCAGAGACCACAAGCCGGGGTGGCGCGATCCTCGCGCTCGAGAGCGCGGGAGTGATCGGCTCGTTGGACGATCTTCCGGCACGGCGCGGCAGGCGATACACTCCGAACCCGGCCTCGACCGAGGCGTATCGAACAGGCCTGGAGCAGCACCACGCGCTCTACCACTCCCTGCTCGATCCTCCGGGCCCGGACGGATCGTACAGCGGCGAGTGCGATCACGACCCGGTTTGAGGTAACGCCGGGGTTCACGTTACGTAAGGAGATGGCGTTGGCATCCGGCGCACTGGATCAACTCTGCGTGAACGCCATCCGCATCCTCTCGGCGGACGCCGTCCAGGAGGCCAACTCCGGCCACCCCGGGGCGCCGATGGGCGCAGCGCCGCTCGCCTACACGCTCTGGGACCGATTCCTCCGGCACAACCCGTCCAACCCGGAGTGGGGAAATCGAGATCGATTCGTCCTGTCCGCCGGACACGCCTCGATGCTGCTCTACAGCCTGCTGCACCTGACCGGTTACGACCTGCCGATGGCGCAGATCAAGGGGTTCCGCCAGTGGGGCAGCATCACGCCGGGTCACCCGGAACGGGGCGTCACGCCGGGTGTAGAGATCACAACGGGTCCGCTCGGGCAGGGATTCGCCAACGCCCTCGGGATGGCGATCGGGGAGAAGATGCTCGCCGCGCGCTACAACCACCCGGGACACGAGATCATCGACCACCGCACATACGCGCTGGTCTCGGATGGCGACCTCCAGGAGGGTGTCGCGTCCGAGGCCGCGTCGTTGGCCGGAACCCTCGGTCTCGACAAGCTCACTTACCTGTACGACGACAACAAGATCACGATCGAAGGCCACACCGACCTGGCGTTCAGGGAGGACGTGGCGGCCCGGTTCCGGGCCTACGGTTTCGAGGTGATCGGCCCGATCGACGGCAACGACATCAACGCGCTCGATGAAGCCATCAGGCAGGCGCAGGCGGCGTACCGCAAGCCGTCGTTGATCGTGGTCCAGACGACGATCGGCTACGGCGCTCCAAACAAGGCAAATACGCCGGGGGCGCACGGCGAGGCGCTGGGAGCGGAAGAGCTGGCGGCGACCCGTGAGTCTCTGGGCTGGGAGCACGGCGCGTTCGAGATACCCCTCGACGTGACCGATCACATGCGAAAGGCGCTGGACCGGGGTGCACGCGCGGAAGGGGAATGGAACGCCCGGTTTGCCGCGTACGAGGACGCGTACCCGGAGGATGCCGCGTCGCTGAAACGCGATCTCGCTGGCGAACTGCCGGCCGGTTGGGACGCCGGGTTGGACGCGCTGTATGACGTCTTCGATAGCCCGGTCGCATCCCGCGCTGTATCGGGGCAGGCGCTGGCCGCCATCACCGAGCGTGTGGGCAACCTGGTCGGCGGCTCTGCCGATCTTGCGCCGTCCAACAACACGCGTGTCCAGGGCCGCGGTTCTTTCCAGGCCGAAACCTACCCCGGGCGCAACATGCATTTCGGCGTGCGCGAGCATGCCATGGGCGCCGTCGCCAACGGGATGGCCGCACACGGCGGGCTGATCCCGTACACCGGAACCTTCCTGGTCTTCTCTGACTACATGCGCCCTGCCCTTCGGCTGGCGGCGATGAGCGGCCTTCACTCGGTCTTCATATACACACACGACTCGGTCGGCCTCGGCGAGGACGGCCCGACACATCAGCCGATCTCCCAGCTGATGAGCCTGCGCTCGATACCGGGCCTCATCGTGATCCGCCCGGGGGATGCGCACGAGACGCTGGAGGCATGGCGGTTTGCCGTAACGCATGACAGACCGGTTGCCCTCATCCTGAGCCGGCAGGCGCTTCCGCCGCTCAAACGTGATGGCGACAGAGGAGCGGCCGAACTGGCTCGCGGCGGATATGTTGTGACCCGCGGCGGCGAAGATCCTGATGTGTTGCTGATCGGAACCGGGTCCGAGGTGTCACTCGCTCAGTCGGCTGCGGAGCTTCTCGCTGAGGACGGCGTCGCGGCCCGGGTCGTGTCCATGCCGTCATGGGAACTTTTTGACGCACAGTCTTCCGAGTACCGGGACAGCGTCCTCCCGCCATCGCTCCGGGCCAGGGTATCGATAGAGGCTAGCGCGTCGATCGGGTGGGAGCACTACGCAGGTCTGGACGGGGCATCGATAGGGATGAGTGGCTACGGAGCGTCGGCGCCCGGGCCGGAAGTACTGGCAAGGTTCGGCTTTACGGCGGAGAATGTTCAGTCCATCGCGCTGTCGGTCATAGAAAGCCTTCGATAATCCCCGAGCCTAACTACCTGAAAACCACGGAGCACCAATGAAGATCGCCATCAGCGGCGACCACGCCGGGCTAGAACTGAAGAACCAGATCAGGGACTACGTTTCCGGACTCGGTCACGAGACCGTCGATCACGGAGCGTTCGAGTACGACGCCGACGACGATTTCCCTGATCTCGCCGCGCCGGTCGCTCGTGCCGTGGCCAGCAATGAGGTGGACCGGGGCATAATCGTTTGCGGCAGCGGCGTTGGGGCGTCCGTCGCGGCCAACAAGATCCCCGGCGTGCGCGCCGCAATGTGCCACGATACGTACTCGGCGGCACAGGGCGTCCAGCACGATGACATGAACGTCCTTTGCATGGGTGGCCGGATCGTGGGAATCGCGCTGGCGGAGGCACTGGTCGATGCCTTCCTCGGAGCGGAGATGGACAAGCACCCGAGGTTTCAGCGTCGCCTGGACAAGGTGATCAAGCTGGAACGAGAAGCCCTGCAAGGCTAGGAGGCCGAAATGCCTGACAACGCCGGCATCACCGGAGACACCGTCCGGGGCAACACCATCCAGCAAGCCCACGCCATCGGGCAGTCGATCTGGTTCGACTACATCAGCCGGGATCTAATCGACTCCGGCGAACTTGAACGGCTGGTCGAGTCCGGGGTGAGAGGGGTGACCTCCAACCCCGCCATTTTCCAGAACGCCATTTCAGGCTCCAGCGATTACGACGCCTCCCTGACCCGCTACAGCGTTGACGCATCCGACGCGGCACCTATCTTCGAACTGCTGGCCATTGATGACGTGCGCGACGCGGCCGATGTGCTGCGAACGGTGTATGACTCTTCAGGCCGTGCCGACGGGTTTGTGAGCATTGAGGTCAATCCCCTGCTCGCGGCTGAAACAGACGAGACCATTGCCGAGGCGCGCAGGCTGTTTGCCGCCATAGGCCGCCCAAACGTCATGATCAAGGTTCCCGGCACTCCTGAAGGCGTGCCCGCAATCCGAAAGCTGATATCAGAGGGCATCAATGTCAACGTGACGCTGCTGTTCTCGCTGTCCGCTTACCGGGAGGCGGCAAAGGCGTACATCGACGGACTGGCAGACTACGTTGAAGCCGGAGGCGACGATCTCGGGGGGATATCCAGCGTGGCCTCGTTCTTCGTCAGCCGTGTCGATACCTCCGCCGATAGCGCGCTTGACGGCGTGAGTGGAGGCGACGAGATCGTCGGAAAGATCGGTATCGCAAACGCCCGGCTGGCATACGACACGTTCCGGGATTTGATCGCAACCGAGCGCTGGGGCGAGCTCGCCAAACGGGGCGCACTCCCGCAACGACCGCTCTGGGCGAGCACCGGCGTCAAGAATCCGGATTACTCGGATGTTCTTTACATGGACGAGCTCATGGGAGCCTACACGGTCAATACCGCACCACCGGCGACCCTTGACGCCTTCCTCGACCACGGTGTTGCCGCCGAGCGCGTGACTACCGGGGTGGAAGAAGCGCGGGCGCACATCGCGCGGCTGGAAGAGCTGGGGATCAGCCTGGATGAGATCACGGACGATCTGCTCGTCGCCGGCGTGAAGGCCTTCGCCGACGCCTTCGAGGGATTGATGGAAGTTATCGACGCCAGGCGCCGGGAACTCTCCGGCGCGCCGGCCTCGGATTGATCCGCCCGTTATGCCCTCACGGCGGGACCATGTCGAGAGCGAGCTGGACGCACTCATCCGGCGAAACACGGTCGACGCGCTGTGGCGACGCGACCCATCCGCATGGGTCGCGCCATCCCCGGGCGGCACGCCGGCCGGGGAGGCGACCGGCTGGCTCGATCTGCCGGGCCGCATCTCCGGTCTCGCCGGCGAGCTAAACGGGTTCGCCGATGACGTACGAAATGACGGATATACCGATGTTGTCTTGCTCGGGATGGGCGGAAGCAGCCTCGGCCCGCTGGTCCTGGGACGCGTGTTCGGGGCGGCTCCCGGGTACCCACGGTTGCACGTCCTGGATTCCACCGTACCCGGGGGGATCACGGCGGTACGCGATCGCGTAGATCTCCATCGATCCCTGTTCCTGGTATCGAGCAAGTCCGGCACGACCATCGAGCCGCTGACGCTTGCGAACTACTTCCGGGGGACACTTCAGGAGATAGGTGTCGAGAAACCCGACGCCCGCTTCGTCGCGCTCACCGATCGCGGATCATCTCTTGAGAGGCTGTCGAAGGAGCGCGGTTTCAGGCATGTGTTCAGTACTCCGGCCGACGTGGGCGGGCGATTTTCGGTCCTGTCGCGCTTCGGACTGCTGCCGGCTGCACTTATCGGCGTCGACCTGGAAAGACTCTCCCGGTCGGCGATGGAGATGGCCGCGGCGTGCGGACCAGGCGCTGATATGAGAACGAACCCGGGCGTCCTGCTCGGCGCTGCCCTGGGCGGACTGGCGATAAACGGCAGGGACAAGATCACGATCCTGACCTCGCCGGGGCTGGCATCCTTCGGCCTCTGGGTGGAGCAACTCCTCGCAGAATCGACCGGCAAGAACGGCCGCGGCCTCGTGCCCGTGGCTGGAGAGCCGCTCTACGACGCGTCCGACTACGGGGACGATCGTAATTTCGTGTACCTGCGTCTCGCCGGAGACGCCAACGGCCGCACGGACGCGCACGCTGGCGCGCTTGAGACCGCCGGTCAGCCGGTTACCCGGCTTGAACTGGATGACAGGTACGACCTCGGTGGGGAGTTCTTCCGCTGGGAATTTGCCGTGTCGGTGGCCGCGACATCGATCTCCGTCTACCCGTTTGACCAGCCTGACGTGGAGAGCGCAAAAGAGTTCACACGCGAAATGCTCGCGTCATCAGGAAACAACCCGCAGACCCCCGCGGACGCCATGAACATCGCGGAGATCATTGACGCCGTGACGCAGGCAAAGCCCGGCGACTATGTCGCTATCCTTGGATACCTCCCTGAATCCGCCGAAATCGACAGCGCCATATCAGAACTCCGTACCGCCATCACTGGCGTTACCGGTAGCGCCACGACGTTTGGCTACGGCCCTCGCTACCTTCACTCGACGGGACAACTCCACAAAGGCGGTCCGGACGGCGTGATCGCCCTTGCGCTCGTGGCGGGAAACGAAGACGCTCTGGCCGCGCCCCGGGCGGACGCGGGCGGGAATCACGGCGCTGACTACCGGTTTGAGTCTTTATTCGTAGCCCAGGTCCTTGGCGACCTCGAAGCATTGCGCGCGAAAGGACATCGAAACATGGTGGCGGTGTTCCAACCGCCATACCCGGACGCAATACGTGAACTTGCGGCATCACTCCATGCGAACCCGTGGTAGTCGGTCTGGAACTGGCGCACAACGCAACATTACGGGGGAGAAAACCCGTGCTAAAATCGCCGCCCGCCGGGATATGCTGGGAGTAAGCTGGAACTAATCGAGAGATTCAGACGGAACGCCATCTGGAGGTCACCTCCGGCACGGGCATCCGACGAGACCGCAAATCCCACGACGATACGGGGAAGAGATTAGCGGTCTGAAAGGGACCCTCGAGTATGCCAACAGACAGCTCTGAAACACCCAAGATGGTTCTTGCGGTAGACCACCGCATTGACCTGTTCACGGAACTCCTGTCTGCCAGTCCGGTACACCCGGCGGCGGCCGAACGCGAACGCGCCGCAGATCTGAAACGGGTCGTTTTCGAAGGCCTCCTAAAGGCGGTCGAGAACGGCGTGCCGAAATCACAGGCCGCTATCTGGACTGATTCCGATCTGGGCGAGTCGATCCTGCTTCGCGGTCGCGGGATGAACCTGAACACCATGATGTCGGTAGAGCGAGCGCGCGTCGCAGAGTTCAGGTTTGAAGACGCGCTTGGTTTCTCGGAGCGCCTGTCCAATCTCGATGTCACCTACGCGGCGGCACGTGTGCCGTACAACCCGGGCGAAGAACCGCAGGTCAACGAGGCTCAGCAACGGAAGTTACGCAGGCTGAGTGAGATTTCGCGTTCCAGCGGACCGCGTCTAACCCTGGAACTGGTCATGCGCCCGACACAGGCGCAACTCGATCAGTCGGGCAGCGTCGCGGCGTGGGACGAAAACATCCGTCCGGGACTGATCGTGCAGGCGATTCGAGAGTTGCAGGACGCCGGGGTGGAGCCGGACCTGTGGGCGCTGCGCGGGATCGACAACCCGGCGGCGATGGCCACGGCCACCGCCCAGGCGCAGGTCGATGATCGCAAGGCCGGTACGCTGTTCACCCTGGGAGATGACCCCTCAGAAGAACCGGACCTAAATCAGGATCTGATCAATCTGGCAGCACGCACGCCGGGATGCCGCGGACTGATTATCGGCCCTGCGATCTACGCTGCCGACCTGGGCGCATACAACGCCGATGAGATCGAGCGAGACGAAGCGACGGCCCGGATAGCGGAACGGTACAACGCCGCTTACACAAGCTATGCCGACGCTCTTCGAACCTCCGACGTCGTCTGAAACGCCCGAATCCGCGGCTGCCCCCGGTTCAACGAACCCGCCAGACGGGCAAACCGTTTAACGGCCCCGACACATGATTCGCGCTTTCATCTTCGATCTTGATGGCACGCTGGTCGAGACCGAGTTACTTAAGGCGCGGGCGTACGCGGCCGTGTCGCAAGACCTCCTCGACCTGCAAGGTCCAGACGAGCGCGCCATCGACGTTTATCGCGGCATAGTCGGCGCGACCGACGAGACGGCTGCCCGCGCGATGGTCGAAGAACTCGGGCTTTCGGACCGGCTCACCGGCCTGGCGAACGGCCCGGAAGAGCCATGGCGGGCGCTCAGCCGCCTTCAGGCCGAGCGCTATCGCTCAGAGTTTGCCACCGGGAATGGTCTGAGGTCGGCCGCGTACCAGCACTCCCTCGATCTGCTGCGAGAACAGGCGGGTTCCGGGATGTTGGTGGCGGTCGCGACGTCTTCATTTACGGAGCAGGCCGGGCGCGTGACGGAACATCTCGGGATAAGGCGCCTGTTAGATGCCCTGGTCGGGCGCGATCAGGTTATGAACGGCAAGCCTGATCCCGAGATCTACCTGAAAACTGCGGAGGAGTTGGGGGTGGCGCCGGACGAGGTGATCGTCGTAGAGGACTCCGCAACGGGCCTCGAAGCGGCGGTGCGCGCGGGCATGCGCTGCATTGCGGTAGCCAGCGCGTTCAGCGCGGACGGCCTCAGGACGCAGACCCTGCTGGACCAGGAGTGGTGTGTCTACCGGCCGGACGACCTGATGGGTGTTGTACGGCGTCACCTGTCTGAGGCCGGCTGAGCCGACCCGGACCGGGGGGAGACGATCGCCCTTCTGCGGTAAACTGCGCCCGCCCGCCTCCGAAGTTCGGACGGCGTATCTACACACCCGACATACCACCACCCCGTCGCCAACTCACCCGCAAAGGAAACCCGATGCCAGACAAGATCGTCACCGCAGGCGACATGAAGTTCCGAGTACGAACAGGTCAGCGCCACCGAACCCCGCCGGAACCACCCTGGACACGTACTCGTCCGGCACGAAAACGCCATCGAGCTCCGTGCCTTCGCTCTGGGTGGCCCTCATCCCGAGGGAGTCCCACTCCTTGACGATCCTGGCGCCCTCCGCGCCGCGTGGCATGAAGGCGTGAACCACCATCGGCGATTCCGGGTCACTCGTGTCCATCCCGTGAAGCCCGAACCAGTCGTACACCGGCGTCAGGCTGCCAAACGACTTGCGACCCGTGAACCGGTATCCGCCGTCGACCTTCTCAGCGTTCGTCGTGGAGAGCAAAAGCGGAATATCGTTTCCGCCTTCCGCGTGACCCGCGGCAAACACGTCACCCTGCCCGGCTCTCTCGAGGATCCAGTCACAGGAAGTATCGCCACTCCGTGACACATCGGCGGCCACGCCTACCCAGTAGTTGTGCATATTCAGCGCCACGGCGGTGGCCGGGGCGTGGTAAGACAGGCGGCGCGTCTCGGCCTGGATTTGCGCCAGGTTCATCCCGAGACCACCGAACTCCTTCGTAACGGCGAACTTCAGATATCCAGCGTCCCGGAGCTCTTCGAAATCCTCCTGGAAGAACTCGTTTTCCCGGTCGTAACCGGCCGCTCTGGCCTGGCAGCGCGCCAATAGCTCGTCGGTGAGCAGACCATTCGTCGTCGGCGCGCCAGTAGACATCGTCATTTCGTACCTCCCTGAAAATCATGTAACCGCACTAGGAGTCAGTCGAACAACTCCGTACCATCGATTTCGCTGCACTAAATCAGGACATAGACCGAAATACAACCCCAACATTGGTCATTTTTGTCGAAACGTATTGGTGCCGCTATCGTCCCGGCTTCACACCATGTCACTCAGAACTGCATAAGCAGCTCCTTCGGTCCGTCGGTCGAGGCTGAGCCCCCTTCCCGCTGCAGCTGAGGCGCGCCCGCGTGATGCGAGAGTCCATGCTCTGAAAACAAAATCATCCAAAGGATTTTCGCCGGGACGTCGTTCGGCAACTGTGCGGCCGGAGTCCCGGCCTACACGGGGGGAACCAGCCAGCCGTTTCGAACACGACAGCCGCCTCGGCCTTAAACTCGACGGCGCCCGTGCGCCCGGTGATTTCGACCGCCGCAACGCGGGTCTCGCGCGCCTCCATAAATACGCTGGCCGGCATCTCAGGTCGCCCAGTCTGACCATGCCCGGGAGAGCCGGGAGCCAGGCGTTCCGCCGTGTCTTCCGGGATCCGTTCCGGGATTTACTCCGGGATCCGCTCCGGGGAACCTTCCGTCCCGCGACCCGCGCGAAGGTCCTCTTCCGGCGGCTTTACTCCGCGGAACGCCGCGTAGACGGCCGCGTCATACGTGAGCTTAATTGTGGCCGCAATCAAGAACGGCGCAGCCGTCACGCTGTTGGACCACAACAGTCCCGTGAACGAGGTGCTCGGCATCCGGAACGTGGTTCGCCCCAGGTTGTTCGCCCCGGCCATCACCACTCTCTCGTCCGGCGGCACGATCGCCATGACGTAAGACTGCCGTGTCGGGATGTCCATCTCGTTAAACAGTTCCCGCAGGATGAACATGCCGATAGCGACAGGGAATGTCGGAGCCAGGGCAAACGCTACGAGCAAAAGGTTCGCGACGATCTGCGTCCATACCATCGTGTTGAGCAGGCCGAACCTCCGGGCTACATAAGGAGCGGCCCAGATAGAACCCAGGTTCCAGAGTTGAGCGACAACGAGAACTGCGCCGATGGTTCCCTCGTTAACGCCGAAGTGGGTGAAAAGCCAGAAAGAAATGAAGGCGTCCGAGACCATGCCCCCGGCCATCGAGTCGACTCCAAATAAAGCCGAAATCCCGAGGATCCGGCCGCGCGAACGCGTACGGAGGGGGTTGGTGAGGCGCCCTCCACCGATCGTGCCCGTCTCGACCGCGGCGGATAAGCCCATGTAGATGGCGGCGGCGGCGAAATTGAGGACCGCGTACAGGCTGATCGTGATGCGGTAAGCGTCGACCGGCTCAAAATCGAACACGTTGATCAGAAGCGTCGCCAGGCCCGCGGCCAGTGCGCCGAGCGCCCTTCCCCCGGAGGAGAAAACGGACAGGTAGGCAAACGATTTGGTCCGCTGTTCCGGCGTGGCGACCTGGGCCAGACCCGCCTGTTCAAGCTGGACGATGGGGCCGTGGTGCATCCCGCTGGCGGCGAACGCGCCGAAGAAAGACCCGAACGCCAGTATCCAGAAGTTGTCCGTAACCACGAGTAGGACGCCGGACAGTCCGGTAATCAACGCCAGCAAGGAGAACCAGTTGCGGCGAGACATCGCGGGACCGGCGACCACTACAAGCGACGACAGCGCCACCCCGCCGACAAGACTGACGCCGAGGAGGAGACCGATGCGGGGGGCGCTGAGGCCGACGGCGTCCAGGTAGATGGCGATGAGCACCGCCAGGATGCCCATCCCGGTGGCGCGCACTCCCCGGCCGCCGTAAACGAGCAGCGCGTCGAGCCGGGGCCGTCCCGGCGACGGGCGCGCTGCGTCAGTCATCTGGCATCAGGCAGCCGATCCGGTCTTTGAACGTCTGGCATGGGCCGTGAGTCTACGCGTCCCCTGCCCATCAGCGCGGACCTGTACCTCCCGGGTTCCGACTCAAGATATCGCTGCAGTACTTCTCGTTGACACCGGAATGAGTGACGGGTGACTCCGGGCGTCCGGTGCCGCCGGTCTTCGCCATACGTGAGATGCGTCGGGTGAGGGAGGACGGTTGCCCCCCTCTCCCGGTGGGAGAGGGCTGGGGCGAGGGAGGGCAAAGGTTCCGGCCCGAACGGGTTTGGTTCGCCGGTTCGCCTGCTGGTGAAGGTCCCTCGGCTACGCTCGGGACGGCAAGCAGGTGTGCTCCCAGCGCGGGAACCTCTTGATCCTGACCCGGGTGCGAAGACCAATCCGCCCCGACAATTCAACAGGCAAAACGCCGTGACTGCCACCCGTCGGCACGGGAATGACGGCAGGTTTGCTCAACCGGCTACCAGCGATTGCACATCTGCGGCGGAAGTCCGGCCCAGATCGACCGAAGACTGAATCTTGCCTGCCCGGTCTCGTATCGAATCACCATGGGCGTCCAGAAGCCGCGGTTCTTCGACCGATTCAAACGTGTCTGTACCGCCATCCCAACGATGCAGCAGCCGCGCATCGGGTTTGCCGTCGACAACGCGCTCCACCTCCCACACCGCGCTGATCCTCCGCCAGAAATCGGCCTCGGACTCGCCGTGTCGATCGATGTAGAACATGTAGTTGATCGCCGAGGCGTCTTCGTCGGAGACCCCGTTGCCGGCGCAGATTCTGTCGTACGCCTCCTCCACGGTTGGGGCGTGAAGAGCGGTCACTAGTGAGAACCCTGTGGAGACCGTCTCAAACACTTTCCGAACGGGCGCGCCCCAGATGTAGTTATCCACCGGCGCTTTGCTGAACTCTCCGACGACCAGGTAGCCGCCGTCCGGACGCGTGGCTAGCTCATCCATCTGCGCTTCGTCCCCGCTCAACGGATGGATCGGCGTGTCCGGTCGCGCGAATTTGAGGATCGCATCCGACACGGTTGATTTGCCGGCGAAACGCGGGACGGCGACCGTCATGAAGGAACGGCGCTCGTCGGCTACCGACCAGAGGATCGCTGCCAGATCGGCATCCATCGTCCCGTTTGCTACGAGGTCGAGGAGGGTTGGTGCGGGCATCGCTAACCTTCAAATTCGGGCACGCCCGGCATAACTCCCGGGCAATGCTCGGCACGTGAGTCATTGGGGCAAGTCGAGATAATACGCCCCATTTACGTGTCGGCACGGAAAACCCCGTCGCTCGCGGGCGGGCTGACACGCGACGCCCCTTATTCCATATGCACTTCTCACACCCGGATCTGGTGCGCCAGCGGCGGGCAGACAATATCATTTAAGGCGTCCACTTGAATCTCTCCGTCCACTCCCTTCGACAATGCGAGTCCCCATGAAGATCGCTGTCCCGGCAGACTCCGAACAGGGCGAGATGCGCGTCGCGCTTGTCCCCGAGACGGTCGGCCGCCTCACGCGCGCCGGGTTGACCGTCATAGTCCAGCCGGATGCCGGGAAGAACGCCGGTTTCCCGGACGACGCTTATCGCGAGGCGGGCGCAGAGATGGCGGGCACGGTGGACGGCATGTTGCACGACGCAGACATCGTGGTGAAGGTCAACCAGCCCAATCTCCACGAGATCGATCTCCTGAAACCGGGCGCGGTGGTTATCGGCCTGCTCAGGGCGCGCACGAGCCCGGACATGCTGGATCGGCTCGCGAGTTCAGGCGCTACGGCGTTTGCCATGGAACTCATCCCAAGAATCGCGCGCGCTCAGCGTATGGACGTTCTTTCCTCCCAGAGTTCCCTTGCCGGGTACAAAGCCGTCCTGATGGCGGCGAACTCGATAGGGAAATTCTTCCCGTTGATGATGACCGCCGCGGGCACGATCCCCCCGGCGACGGTCCTGGTTCTGGGCGCGGGCGTCGCCGGACTCCAGGCCATCGCAACGGCGAGAAGGCTGGGCGCGAGGGTCGAGGCGTTCGATGTCCGCCCCGTGGTCAAGGAGCAGGTCGAGAGCCTGGGCGCTATTTTCGTGGAAATCCCGCCTCCGGAACCTGACAGCCATACCGAAGATCTTGAAAACCCCAGTGGATACGCCGGCACGCAGACGGAAGAGGCACAGCGACTTCAACGTGAGACCCTCGCCGCGCACGTGGCAAAGGCCGATGTGGTGATCACCACGGCCCTGATTCCCGGTCGTCCGGCTCCGGTGCTCATCACGGAAGAGATGGCCGAAGCCATGCAGCCCGGCTCGGTGATAGTCGACCTCGCAGCGGAGGCCGGTGGCAACTGCGAGGCCACCGTCCCGGGACGCGAGGTCGAGCGCGCCGGTGTAACGATCCTCGGGCCGCTGAACATCCCGTCGATGATGCCGGGCGAGGCGAGCACCCTTTATTCACGAAATGTCGCGGGGCTGCTGGACATTCTGATCTCGGATGAGGGGGATCTCGTGACCGATTTCGATGACGAGGTGATCTCCGGGGCCGGGGTGACGCACGGGGGCAGCGTGGTCGGCATCGGTAGCGAGATAGTCGGGTCGACTACGGAAGGGAGCGATCAGAGATGATCGAGTCACTCATCCTGTCCCTGACGGTGTTCGCGCTGGCGACCTTTATCGGCCACTCCGTCATCACCAAGGTGCCGCCAACGCTCCACACGCCGCTCATGTCCGGCACCAACGCCATTTCGGGGATCGTGATCGTGGGTGCGCTGGTAGCCGCCGGGATGACGGACAGCGCCTTGAGCCAGGGACTGGCCACCGCAGCCGTGGTGCTGGCGAGCATCAACGTGGTCGGCGGATTCCTTGTCACCGACAGGATGCTCCGCATGTTCCGACGCCGGGAACGCCCTTCGAACGAGACCGGCAACCCGGACGGCGGCGACAGATGACCGGCCAGGACTACATAAACCTGATCAACGCCAGCTACCTGGTAGCCGCGATCCTGTTCATCGTTGGGCTAATGCTCCTGCGTTCCCCGGCGACGGCGCGTAACGGCAACCGCCTGTCCGCGCTCGCCATGCTTATCGCGGCTGGCGTCACGCTGGTGGATCGCAACATCGTCGAGTTCGAGTTCATCATCGGCGGCGTGATCCTCGGCAGCGTGATCGGCGTTGTGCTCGCCCGCACGGTCCAGATGACGGCGATGCCGCAGATGGTCGCAGTTTTCAACGCGTTCGGCGGCGGCGCGTCGGCTCTGCTGGCCGGCTCCGAATTCATACGTCTTGCCGATAAAGGAGACGTGCCTGAAGACGTCGGCGCAACCATCATGATCGGCACCGCTATCGGGGCGCTGACACTCACCGGCAGCCTTGTGGCGGCCGGCAAGCTGACGGGCTGGGTCACGCAGAACCCGATCGTTTTCCCCTTGCGAAACATGGTCAGCGGCCTTCTCGCCTTACTGGTCGTCGCCATCGCCGTGATCCTGGTGGTCGAACCGATCAACAACGAGCTGGCATTTGCCGCGCTGGTGGGCGTCGCCCTGCTCCTGGGTGTGCTTCTGGTGACGCCGATCGGCGGCGCCGATATGCCGGTCGTCGTGGCGCTTTTCAACTCCTACTCCGGGCTGGCCGGAGCGGCGACAGGGTTTGCGCTGAACAACAACATCCTGATCATCGCCGGTGCGCTTGTTGGAGCCTCCGGGTTGATCCTCACCCGCATCATGACCCGTGCGATGAACCGGTCGCTGGCGAACGTGATGTTCGGCGGATTCGGGGCATCAGGCGCGGAGGTGGCGGGCGCAGATGGCGAGGCCCGCCCGTACCGCTCCGTACAGGCCCAGGATGCGGCGATGATGCTTGGATACGCCGGCTCGGTGATCTTCGTCCCGGGTTACGGCCTGGCCGTGGCGCAGGCGCAGCACGAGCTGCGAACGCTTGCCGATATGCTGCAGGCGAGGGGCGTTAACGTTAAATACGCCATCCACCCGGTCGCGGGAAGGATGCCGGGGCACATGAACGTGCTGCTCGCGGAGGCGGACGTTCCTTACGATCAGCTTTACGACCTCGACCAGATCAACCGGGATTTCGATCAGACAGACGTAGCGGTCGTGGTGGGCGCAAACGACGTCGTAAATCCCGCGGCCCGTAGCAGCGAGGGCAGCCCGATCTACGGCATGCCGATCTTGAACGTGGATCACGCCGGTTCGGTCATAGTGTTGAAGCGGTCGATGGCCTCCGGGTTCGCGGGAATCGACAACGACCTGTTCTACCTGGACCGCACCTCGATGCTGTTCGGCGATGCGAAGTCCTCCGTCGCCAGTCTTGTGAGCGAGATCGAGGACCTGTAGGACAGGTGTCTTCGTCAGAAACCCCAAACTGGCACGGTACAGAAGACCGTCCCAACAACTTCGGACCGGTTTCCGGGAACTACGAGAAGTACCGCTCGCAGTACCCGGCCGGCCTCGGCGCGGACATACTCCAGGCCGCTTCCCTGCCGCCGAAGGCCTCGCTACTTGAAGTCGGCTCCGGGACCGGCCGGGCAACACGGTTGTTCACGGGGCAGGGGTTCGACATCACCTGTATCGAACCGATCGCGGAAATGGCGGACATCGCCCGCGACATCATCGGGGACGAAGAGGGCATGAACTACGTGCTCTCCACGTTCGAGAGCTGGCCGCAACCCGCAGATAAATACGACCTCGTATTCTCGGGGCAGGCGTTCCACTGGGTTGACCCGGCCATCGGCTACAGGAAGCTGTCGGACGTGCTGCGCCCCGGCGCCACCGCCGCACTGTTCTGGTACACCCCGGCGCTGGCCGATCCCGAACTTGTGGATGAAGTGGATCGCATTTACATGGAACTGGCCCCCGAGATTGGTGGACACATGTACCAGCCGTCACGTTTTGATGACGCAGGGGAACACCTGGAACGCACAGCGACCCTCGGCTCGATCGAGAAACGAGAGTACGCTGAGACGAGGATCGACTCGACGGAAGACTGGCTGGCGATGCTCAGGACCACTTCAAATCATCTAGCGCTCCCGGACGAGCGTCGTGATGCCCTGCTGCACGCGATAGGCGGGGCGATAAACCGGAAGGGACATGCCGGGGTGAAAGTGACCACCCGGCTCTGGCTGGCTACCCGGGCTTAGACGTGTAAGTTGGCGTTCCCCGGACGGAGTACCATCGAGGCAGGCGTCCGCACCGGACGAGCCGGTAGTTCGTCCTCAATCGCTCCATAACGGAGGCGGTCTAAAGCTTGGCTACCCGGGATTCCGACCCGGCCGAACAGAAAGAAACGGCCGTGACCACCGGCGACGGCTCATCGTCTGCGGCGAATGATCGCCCGAGTCCGTCGTCCATATTCTCCGCGCTCGGTGCCCCTCCATACCGGCGCTTCTGGTTCGGTTCCCTCGCGTCGGTCGGCGCGACCCAGCTGCTGATAATCGGCCAGGGCGTACTGGTTTTCGACCTGAGCGGTTCCGAGTTCCTGCTGGGCCTTGCGGGAGCGGTGACCGGCATCGCCACCATCGTCGTCACCCTGTTCGGCGGAGTGGTGGCGGACCGGGTGAACAAACGACACCTGTTGATCCTGACCTCGTTGATCGTCGCGGCACTCCTTTTCCTCCTCGGTTCGATCGACGCAGCCGGCGTAGTCAAAGTGTGGCACGTCATCGTAATCTCCAGCTTGATCGGCATCGTGAGCGGGTTTGACTTTCCGGCGCGGTTGTCCCTGTTTCCCCTCCTCATAGAGCAGCGCTCCCAGATGATGAGCGCAGTAGCGCTTAACTCGATCCTATGGCAGGCGACCCGAATCATCATGCCGGCGATCGGCGGATTCGCCATCGCGTTCATGGGTACGTTCTCCGTCTTTTACGCCGGGGCCGCCGGCTTCTTCACGATGTTCCTGGTTCTGTTGACACTCAACCCGGATGAGGGGGAACGCTCTCCGGCGCGTAATGCTTTCAGGCAACTCGCCGGCGGATTCCAGTACATCGCCTCCGATCGATTATTCGCCGTCTTGATACCGTTCACGTACTTCAATCATTTCTTCGGGTTGTCCTACCTCCAATTGATCCCGGTCTTCTCCGATGTCTACGGGCGGCAGGACGATCAAGCCCTGGGATTTCTGCTCATGTCCGCGGGTATCGGCGCGGTCTTCGGGACGATCATGACCGGCAAGATTAGAGCGGCCATGCCAGCAGGGCGCGTGATTCTTGCCGGTTCAGGGTTCACGTCGCTAACCGTTCTGAGTTTCGCTTTATGGACACATTTCGGACCGCAGCCGGTTGGGTACGAGAACCCGATCATCTCGCCGATGTTCTTTGTGAGCGCGCTGCTGATCATGATCACGGCGGTATTTAACTCGGTATTCCTGATCACATCGATGACCGTCCTCCAGCTACGCGTGCCAACGGAATTTCGTGGACGCGTGATGGGTATTCACTCAATGACCTTTAGCTTCATCGCAATCGGCGGGCTTTTTGCGGGAGGGATCGCGCAGCTCGTCAACGCCAGCTTCGCCGTGGGGTTAAGCGCGCTGGTGCTGTTTTCATCCGTGGTGTTCGTTACCGGAACGCAACGGGTCGTAACGCGCCTGCGGAACGAATAAGAAGGCTCCGTCGACCACGGCAAAAGATCGGGGCTGACCGGGCGGCGACACGCAGCTATGCTACGGGCCGCATTATCCACGGCACCGGTCACGGGGATCCTCTGATTTGAACCTGAACGGGATACGAGAGCGTCTCGAAGCGAGGGAGCGGTCGCTCTCGCCATTCGCCGTTCGTTCAGCTGAATCGGCGGGCCGGGCTGTTCCAGAAGAGCCCAGCCCCATCCGGACGGCGTTCCAGCGGGACCGTGACCGGATCATCCACACCAACTCGTTCCGGCGCCTCAAGCACAAGAGCCAGGTCTTCGTGGCGCCGATCGGCGATCACTTTGTGACACGCCTGACGCACACCCTGGAGGTCGCACAGATCGGCCGCACGATTGCGCGCGCGCTGAACCTCAATGAAGACCTGGTTGAAGCCATCGGCATGGGCCACGACCTGGGGCACACGCCGTTCGGGCATCTCGGAGAACGGGTCCTGAACGACCTGATGCCGGGCGGATTTCATCACAGCAACCACAGCGTCCGGATAGTCGAGAAACTGGAAAAGGACGGCAGGGGTCTTAACCTGACCAGCGAGGTGGTCGAAGGAATCCGGCGACACTCAAAACCGCAGGGCAGGTTCCTGGACCCGGACGCCGTGCAGGGAATGACGCTCGAGGCGCAGGTGATCCGGCTGTCGGACGCTATGGCCTACCTCGCGCACGATATCAACGACGCAATCCGCGCCGGGAAGATCGAATTCGAGGACCTGCCCGCCGGGGCGGCCGCCAGGCTCGGGCGTCGTCATTCCGAGCGCGTAAATGCGCTCGTAACGGACGTAATAGAAGCTTCATGGGCCGCGACCGGACAGGGCTGTGACGCGAACTCTCACCCCCCGGTCATCACGATGTCGGCCGAATTCGGCGAGGCCGTGACCGATGTCCGCAACTGGATGTTCCGGGAGGTATACCTCCCGATCAGCGAAACACGGCCCGGCCGGGCAGCACTCGACATTGTTGATCTGCTCTACCACCATTACCTGGAACACCCGTCAGAGATTCCGGCGGACTTTCCACGCGTGGCGGACACGCCGGAACGGCTCGCGGCTGATGTCGTATCCAGCATGACAGATCTGTTCGCTTTTTCACGGGCTGAATCGATCAGGCCCGGCGCGTTTGCGGACGCGTTCGTCGACCGGTTTTAAGCGCCGGAAACCGGAACACGGGATGGCCGGGGTAACCGGTCCGGCGGGGAAACAAGGGGTCGCGGCCGAAATACGCGTCGCTCTCCCCACAATCCCCAGCGTTCTTCCCCGCAATCCCCAGACCGGGCCTCCTATATTGCGGACGTTGAACCAGGACACCTTCCTTTGCGACACGCCGCCCCGGGTCTTTCCCCGCGGCCTCTAAGCTGTTTCGAGAACCATGACACTCGTAGACGACGTCAAAGCCAGGTCCGATATCGTCCAGGTCATATCGCAGTACGCGGATCTGGACACCCGGTCGCGCACGCCCAAAGCGCCCTGCCCCTTCCACTCTGAGCGGACCGCGTCCTTCGTCGTCTTCCCGGACACCGGCACCTGGCGCTGCTTCGGCGCTTGCTCCACCGGCGGCGACGTCATCTCCTTCGTCATGCGCAAAGAAAACCTGCAGTTTGGCGAGGCGCTCAAGCAACTGGCCGAGCAGGCCGGTATCGAGTACAGGCGGAGCGAAAGAAGCGGCGACGCCGACCTCCTCTACAAAGCTAACGAAGTCGCCGCCGCTTACTTCAGCGCGTTGCTCAATTCACCGGAAGGCGCCGAGGCGAGGGCCTACCTGGAAGGCCGCGGGTTCAACGCAGAGGCCGCCAAACGCCGCGGGTTCGGCATGAGTCCGTCCGGTATCGAGACCCTCGCCGGCCACTTGAAAGCGCGTGGGGTCGGCGCCGGACCGGCGAAAGCCGCCGGGCTTGTGAGGCAGGGGCAGGACGGTGGTTGGAACGACATGTTCCGTGGCCGGTTGACGATCGAGATAAGGGATCGTCGCGGCAACATATCGGGGTTTGGCGCGCGCAGCATGGACGGGTCTGAACCAAAGTATCTGAACTCGCCAAGGAGCTCCATTTTCGATAAGTCCGGTCTTCTTTACGGGTTGAACTGGGCCGCTGACGGAATCAGCACCTCCGGCACCGCGGTGGTCGTCGAGGGCTACATGGACGCCATCACGGCGCACGAGGCCGGTTTCGACAACACCGTGGCCTCTATGGGCACGGCCATCACGGCTGAACAGGTTGGGCTGGTACGCGGGCTGGCAAACGAGGTGATCCTGGCCCTGGACAGCGATGTGGCCGGGCAAACGGCCACCCGCAACAGCCTGGAAACCGTCTGGGGCGCTATCCAGTCCCAGCGTCGCTCTTCCACCGGCCCCGGCGCATCCTCGTCACTCGATATCCGGGTCGCCACGTTTGCATCGGGAAAGGATCCGGACGAGGTGATCAGGGGAGACCCGAGCGGAGATGCCTGGAGAAAATCACTGGCCGATGCAAAACCGCTACTGGACTACCTGCTGGAAACAGCGGCCGGAACCTACGACCTGACGACGCCGGATGGAAAAGCCCGGGCGGCGGGAGAGCTTCGCCCGCTCATAAACACCGTGCCGAACCAGTACGAACAAGAAGGCTACATGACCCGGCTCGCCGGCCTGTTGGGCGTCAGCCTTGAACAGCTTCGTGTGAGCGCCCCTCGCAGCGGTTACAGGAGGCGGCCACCGGGACCGCTGGACCGGGAACCGCCGACATCGGTCGATGCCGTCGCATCCGCGTTGAACCCGGACAGCGTCAACGCGCCCGAGGATTACCTCCTGGCCGTCGTACTCCAGAAGCCCGAGTTACGTGAGTACGCGATGGGAGCCACCGAAGAGCAATTTCGCGATCCGGTGAACCGCGTTGTCTTTACGATGCTCAAGGATTCAGCTACGCTGGAGGGTGCGGCCATTTCCGGGGAAGGGGATGTCGCGGAGAAGATTGAACGACTCCGGGGCAAGATGTTGCCGCCGACAGACCAGAAAGAAATGGTCGATGCCATATCTGACTGCGTCCAGAGGTTGCATCAGCGCCACATCCGCACGATAAAGGCGGAGGAAAACCGGCTAATGCCGACCGACGGCAAGGCCCTTCCCGACGACCCGCAACAAGCCGCAGCACTCGCCCAGCGTCTCGTACAGACGAACGATCGATTGCAACATTTTTTCGCAAGGCGGTCCTGACCCATGCCACGACGTTCCGGCCGACCCTCGGACACCCACTCTTACGACGAAGAGCTGGACAACCAGTCATCGAGTTCCCTCATCCAGGTCGCCCGGCCATCCGGCCGGGAAGACTTCGACGGTGACGACGACGAGCCGTCCGTAGTTATCGCCCCGCAGGGGGCGGCGACAGCCTCTGAGCTCGACCGCTGGGAAGCCTCACGCTCGGCGATCCAGGCAGCCAACGCCAGCGAGGCGTGGGTGCAACAGGCCGCCGAGACGGAACTCACCGATGACCCGGTACGCATGTACCTGCGGGAGATCGGCCGGGTCAACCTGCTCACCGCCGAGGATGAGCGTGTACTGGCCCGGGCGATGGAGCTTGAGAAGCGACTCACCGCCATAGAGGCCGAGATAGCAGAGGAGACCGGCCGGCAACCGACCGCTCGGGTCACCGTGTTCGGCCTGCTCCAGCGCCTGTACTCGGTACGCGACGCGGCGATCGCAGTGGCCCGTTTCCTGGGGCTTCCGGAAGACGTGCGGCTCTCAACGGTCATGCACGACCCGGACATGCGGATCCTCATCGACGGGCCGATCAACGAGGCCCTCGTCAACTATCTGTCCGACACGCTCCAGATCGAGCCAGAAGACGCTCAAAAGCTGGTGGTCGAACTCTCTATCGTCACCCGGCTTCTGCCCCCGGAGGTGATCGACGTCCTGGACGACGACCCGCCGGTGGACGAGATCGAGAACGAGATCGCAAGCGACGGGATCGAAGACAAGCTCGGCATGTACGAGCTCCTCTTCCACTCCCACCTCTCGCGTGTGCGGGAAGAGAGCACCAAGTCACAGCGCCACCTCGCCGAGGCAAACCTGCGGCTGGTGGTCAGCGTCGCGAAGAAATACATCGGACGCGGCATGAACCTCCTGGACCTTATCCAGGAGGGCAACATCGGCCTGATCCGTGCGGTCGAAAAATTCGACTACCGGAAGGGCTACAAGTTCTCCACGTACGCCACATGGTGGATCCGCCAGGCGATCACGCGAGCTATCGCAGACCAGGCCCGGACCATCCGCATCCCGGTCCACATGGTTGAGACCATCAACAAGCTTCTCCGCGTCAGCCGCCGCCTCGTTCAGGAATACGGGCGGGAGCCGACCGCCGACGAGATCGGGCGGCAGATGGAGATGACTTCCGACAAGGTCCGGGAAATTCTCAAGATCTCCCAGGAGCCGGTCTCCCTCGAAACGCCCATCGGCGAGGAAGAGGACAGCCATCTCGGTGACTTCATCGAGGACAAGAACGCGCCGGCCCCGGCGGAGGCGGCGACCTATCACCTGCTGCGCGAACAGGTGGACGATGTGCTCGACACTTTGAGCCTCCGCGAACGCCGTGTCCTGCAGCTCCGTTTCGGCCTGGAAGACGGTCGTAGCCGTACCCTGGAAGAGGTCGGCCGGGAGTTCTCCGTGACACGTGAGCGCATACGCCAGATCGAGGCCAAAGCACTCAGGAAGTTGCGGCACCCGACCCGGAGCAAGAAGCTCCGGGATTTCCTGGAATAAGCCCCCGCGTAACCATAAATGCTGAAAGCAAAACAGCGGTCCGTTTGATGGGCCGCTGTTTTTTTGCGCCCCGCCTCGGCAGCGCTGTCCGCCTTCACCTGGCCCGGGACCGGGTTGCACGAGTTCATATTCCGGGGTCGTCATTTATCAAGTGTTTGCTTCATAAGTGTATGCTTGGCAACGTATCCGAATTGCTTGGCACGAACCGGGACCTTCATCAACGGTTCCCGGCGCGTCGATATGGGACGTGGCCTGAACTGCGTCCATGGATGGTGAGATCGTGGCGCAGGTGTTCCTTCTGACCGGCCCCGAAGTGATCGACGTCGTGAGCGACGTCATCCTCATCGTGTTCCTCATCTTCGCCTTCTTCGCCCTGATCGTTTTCATGGTCATGGCGCTGCTTTTGTACCGCCGTGTGGCGGGGTTGATCGAGGCGCTGACGAAGGCCGCTGAACGCGGAGACAGGTTACTTGAAGAACTCGGCGCTATTACCGGCAGAGTGAGAAGCGGCGCGGCATTCCCCGGCATGGCGTTCCGGGGCGCCTTCGGAGGACTGTCCGCCGTCCTCGGAGGGTTCCTGAGGCGACGCAGCAGGCGTGACGACGGCTCCGATTGACCCGGATGCCAAACCCCTCTAAACCCCGAAAACCAGCACCCGGTTAACCCGACAGGAGATCCACGATATGGCAAGTAATGACGGCGGCGGTTTCATGGTCGGCCTGCTCGTGGGCGGTGCTGCCGGGTTCCTTGCCGGGATACTCCTGGCGCCGCGTTCAGGTGAAGAGACACGGGCCATCCTGGCGGAGAAAAGCGGCGAGTGGCGGGAGAGGGCCGGCGAGTTGGGCGCAGCCACCCGTGAGCGGCTCGGGCAGGCGGTGACGGAGGGCCAGGCCGCTGCCCGCCGGGCCAGGGGTCACGCCGGACCGGAATTCGACGACGAATTCGACATCGACTTCGATGACGATCCTTTGACCGAACCTGACGACGATCGCGCGTAACGGCAGTTACGCCTGGCCCCTGACAGGAAGCTCTTCCATGCGGGGGTAAGAGCCAAAAACCTTGAACCAGGAAGACATCGCGCGAAGCTTCTCGATCGTCTCCCGGCCCACCGGATCAGCACGATGCAGTTCCATGTCGATCAAGAACGTGTAGCGCCCCAGCCTTTCCCCGGTCGGCCGGGATTCGATCTTGACCATGTTGATCGAGTTCTCCCTGAGTACGCCGAGCGCCCTGTACAGGAGCCCGGGCTCGTCCTCGGAAAACTGGAACGCCACCGATGTCATATCGTGGCCCGTCGGCGGCCTGTCCGTGTCGTCGAGCACGACGAAGCGCGTGTAGTTGTTGGGGTTGTCCTGGATCGCCTCCGCTATAACCTCCGCCCCGTAAATCTCGGCCGCTCGTCGTGGACCGATGGCTCCCGCTGCGGCGTCCGATGCCTGCATATCGATCACGGCCTGCGCGTTGCTGAGGGAGGCAATCGCCCGGGCGTGGCCGAGAGTACCCTCGAGATAGATCCGGCTCTGACCGAGTGACTGCGGGTGCGAATACACGACGGCGATATCGGCGATCGACGTTCCGGGTTTGACCATGAGACAGTGGTCGATCGGCACCGCCAGCTCGCCGGCGATCATGATGTCATCCGTCCGGACGAGGAAATCCAGGACATCCGTTATCGCGCCGTGCAAGCTGTTCTCGATCGGAACCACGCACTGGTCGATCTCCCGCTTCTCGACGGCGTTAACTACCGCAGGTATGGACGGGTAAGCGACCAGTTCCGCATCGGGATCGTAGTTGTGGGCCGCCTCTTCGCTGTAAGTTCCGGCGGGACCCAGGTAGCCAAGTTTCATTTGCCGTTTCCGCCTCCGTAGCTACGAACCTCCGCTGACGGCAGGATAGCTACTTACGTCAGATTAGTTAGTTACTCCGCGCTTCAGAATGGTCCGCCTCGGGTCCGCTCCGCCGGGACCGGGCCTACGGCATCTCGGTGAGCGTCTCCCAGAGAGTCTGCGTGCCTTCGACAGGTGTCACGACGATCACCTCATCCTCGGCGCCGAGCACCGTTTCGGGCCGAGGCTCCTCCGTCTGCCCGGTCGGGCCGATGACAAGTATCACCGAGCTGCCGTACGGCAACACGATCTCGGAAAGCATCCTGTTGACCACTTCCGCTCCTGCCGGGATCTTGATCGCCACCATCTCCCGGTTGCGGCCTGCCAGCGGCATAAGGCGAACCACCGGGTGTGCCGGAACGGTCGATGCGAGCCTCGTCATGGCGAGGTCTGTCAAACTCACGACATCATCGACCCCCAGCGCCTCGAACAGGGTCGCGTTCTCCGGTTCCAGGACTACGGCCACGGTGCTCGGGACGTTGAACACCTGCTTCGCAAGCTGACACGCCGCAAGATTCACGGCGTCTTTATCCGTGGCGGCGATCAAAAGCCCGGCGCGCGCCACTCCCGCCTCACGCAGGTTGGTCACGTTCGTCCCGTCGCCGAGCCGGGCGATGCTGCCGAAGCTCGACCGCAGCGTCTCCACACGTTCGCCGTCGTTATCGAGCACGAACACTTCCTGGCCCGTCGCCAGTTGAGAACGGGCCAGTCCGGTGCCTATGCGTCCTGCGCCGATGATGACGATATACATGGTTTATCAGGGAATGTCCGGCACGGTCTGAAGAATCACGTCGGCAACCAGCGCTGTCGGTGAAGTGACCGTGATCCCCAGGCTGGTGTAAAGCTCCCGCAGGCCTTCATCCTTGACCCGGCAGACCACGCGTCGCGTGCGGTAAACGGTCTTCGCTTTTTGTGCGGCAAGGCCGTTGAGGGCGTCATCACCGGAAAGCGCGAGAAACACGTCGGCGTCCTCGATGCCCGCCTCCAGCATCGCCTCTGACCCGCTTCCGTCACCCGCGACGAGTTGTATCGACCCGTCGTCGACCAGGGCTCTCGGCAGGTTCATGACCTGCGTGCGGCTCGGTTCGATGATCGAAACATCGTGACCATCAGTCGACAACGACGACGCAACGCGCGCGCCGATCCGCCCGGAACCCATGATTACGACCTTCACGTCGCGATCCGTTCAGTTGCCCGTTTCCCCGAAGCGCGCTCTGGAAAGCACGAATCAGACACCGGTGAGGGCGCCGGCAGACTGCCGTCCTCCGTTTGAGCGAGATCCGGGACGCCGACGGCGCCAGACCGGCGGTTCACGCCACAGCAAGACCAGGCAGCGGGCGTGCTCCAGCACGTAGGGAACGTCCTCTCCCAGCGAGAAGCTGCCGTAATCACGCGGGCACGACGTGCCGATGACGATTGCGTCCACGTCACGCTCGACCGCCTCACGCACAACCGCCGGTCCGAGCTCGCGTGCCTGGAGGAGTTGTGCCTCGAAATCTCCACGCGGAAGTTGGACGGATGTTTCGGCGTTCATCAGTATCTGCTCGCCCCTGGCTGCCGCCGGTCCGACTTCCGCATCGACGGGCAGTGCCCGGTCGACCGTGATCACGTATACGGCGAACAGTTTGCCTTTGACCGGACGGACCATGTCTGCGCCCTGTGCGAGCACACCCTGGTCCGTCTCGTCTCCGGTCAGTACCGCAAGGACTCTGGGATAGGCCATCTGCTGGTCCGCTCCGCGTTTATCACTTTTCTGGCTGTTGTCACTGGAACCGCGCCGGAATTTGGCGCCGCTGCCGGCAATGCTCAGGTAGAGATTCTGTCCACGAGTTCGTCACGTCCCGCGACCACGAGGATATCGCCCGGTAGAAGCCCGTCGTCTGGATCCGGGGACAGGGTGATCTCGTCGCCGCGTTTTAGAGCGAGGACGGAGACGCCGTATTTGTCCCTCACGCCCGTGAAACCGGTCTCGCGAAGTGTCATGTTAGCGAACCGGTCCGGTACACGGATCCGGCTAATGCCGTAAGACTCCGTGAGTTCCATGTATTCCTGAGCGTCCGGGTTAAAAAGGTTATGGGCCAGCCGGGCGCCCATCTCCGCCTCCGGATGGACCACTTTGTTGCAGCCGATGCGTTCCAGGGTTGCTCCGTGCAGCTCGTCGTGGGCGCGGGCGACGATATATGGAAGGCCCATCGTCTTCAGCAGCACGGACACCATGATGTTGGCCTGCACGTCTGTGCCGATAGCCACGACGGCGATATCCATATTGTCTACACCAAGTTCGGCGAGGACCGCTTCACTCGTGGCGTCACCCGCCACCGGATAGGTCACCTGGCCCATGAGGGGTTGCACGCGTGCCTCGCTCTGGTCGATCGCCATCACGTCGTGACCGAGCTGGTAGAGGGTGCGCGCCACGCCGGATCCAAGACGCCCCAGGCCGACGACAGCGACCTGCCTTTTGGTTGTAGCGATGGGACTCCCCCGATAGCCAGTTGCCAGAACTCGACGCCAACACGCCGTCGTTTCAAAGCCAGATGTTTCTATCCGGTTCCGGGTACCAGATACCGTGTACCCGGCCGGGGATAATCTGATCGTTCAGCGTGACCGTTGGAACCTAGCCTATTCTAATCCGCTCTGTCGCGTACCGATAAGCGACCGGAGTCTCGCGTCCGGCCATCAGCAACGCCAGTGTGAGCGGGCCGAACCGCCCGACGAACATCGCCGCCGAGATGACGATCTTCCCCCCGTCTCCGAGCAGTGGCGTGGCCCCGGCAGACACCCCGACCGTGCCGATCGCCGAGAAAATTTCCAGTTGCAGGACCGAGAGCGGTTGATCCTCCACCATGGTGAGGGCGATCAAGAACGCGCCGACGGTGAATGTCGCCAGCGCTCCGATGACCAGGGCACGGCGCGCCAGTTCCTGGGGGATGTCCCTGTTGAAGGCTGACAGGTTTCTCCGGCCGCGGACGGTCGCCACCGTGGCGATGACGATCAGGGCGAAGGTGTTCAGCTTGATGCCGCCGGCCGTCGACGCGGACGCGCCCCCGATGAACATCAACACCTCGAAAACGACGTTGGTCGTATCCTCATGTTCACCGAAGTCGTCGATCGTGAACCCGGCCGTCCTGGCTATCGTTGCGTTGAAGAACGAGTCCCCTATCTGGTTCGCAGCACCAAGTTCGCCGATTGTGTCCTCGTTGTCTTTCTCCAGTGCGTACAGGAACCCGGTTCCCAGCACGAGGAGTGCGATGCTGCCGGTCAGGACGATTTTCGTTTCGAGGGAGTATCGCCGGATACTCCGGATCGTGATGATCTCAAATATGGCCAGGTAGCCGAGGGCGCCGAGAACGATTAGTCCGGCGACAATACCGAGCACCCACTCGTCGGATCGAAACGCCGCGAGACTCGCGCCCGGAACGTGCTCCCCCGGAAGAATCACCAGCCCGGCGTTGTTGAAGGCGGAAACCCCGAGGAATGCGCTCTGCCACAGGGCGGTGCCAAACGATATCCCGTCCCACAGGCTTCCAAACACGTAAAACCGCAGGAAGAGCAGCACGGTCCCGATCAACTGGATGGCGACCGAGAGGACAACGATGCGCCTTATGAGGACGTGGAGGCCGCCGAGTTGCCGAACGCCCAGGCCCTCCCTGATGGCGAGCTGGCTCTGCATGCCGATCCTCTGGCCAACGATGATGAGCAGGAACGCCGCCGCGGTCATGAGCCCCAGCCCGCCGATGAAGGCCAGGATCAACAGGACCACGTGACCGAACGTCGTCCAGTAAGAGGCGGTATCGACCACGACGAGACCCGTCACCGTGATCGCCGATGTGGCCGTGAACAGCGCCGTCAGGAAGGGAGCGAACCCGTCTTCTTCATGCGCGACCGGGAGCCACAACAACAGTGTCCCGATAAAGGTTAGGACCAGGAATCCGTAAACGACGAGCATCGGAGACGCCGGTCCGCGAACCGGGACTGAACGACGGGCGACATTTATCTGGACCGGGCCGATTTCGGTCTGGCGGGGACGGCGGACGACAACATCGCCCGGTCTCGGCTGCCACGGAGGTTGCATCGGGGGGAGTTTCTCGGGTGCTTCTGAGCCACGCGTGGATAGGACACACGAAGCGCGGGGCGCGAGCGGTCTGGATTGCCGGTGATTCTACATTTGCTCCCGATTCCCCGGAATTCTTCCGGCGGAATTGGTTGGAGTCGAAACACGATTCCGTTCAGCTTTGCGTGCCGACACGCAAGCGTTCAGAATGGTCCGCTAACCCGGACGTGATCTCCAGACAGCGGTGACGGGTTTCACCCGATTACGCGGATTTACGGCAAGGGATATACGCGACATCGTGATCGCCCGCGTTCCTCAACCCCTGCGTGCTCGGCCATGGAGGCCGGTAGTCGAACGCCCCGGAGACTGAATTGCGACCCATCAGGTCCTTCCTGCGGCTGGTTGCCAGCATCGGCAACGAGTTTTTCGCCCGTAACGGGCCATACATGGCCGCCGCGGTCTCCTTCTACGCGCTTTTCTCCATGTTTCCTTTGATGCTGGCGCTGATAGCAGTGGCCGGGTTTTTCCTGGAATCGGAAAGCTTCCGTGACAGGTTGATCGAAGGCATTCCCGAGGTGCTGCCCGTGGAAGGGGACCTCGTGGCGAGCATCATCGCGAACGTTACCAGCGGGGCCGCCGTCGGAAGTGTTCTCGCGGCGATAGGCCTGTTCTGGGCGTCGACCGCGGTGTTCGGCGCCATCCGGAAGTCCATCAACAACATCTGGGGCATAACCAGAACGCGCGGGTTTCTGAGGGCTCGGATGATGGACATCACACTCATGCTCGGGGCGTCGGTGGCGTTGCTGGTCTCGGTCTTCGCGACCACCTTCCTCAACTTCATAAGCGAATTCACGACGGTGTTGTTCCCCAACGACACCGTCAGCCACAATTTCTGGAGCCGGGTCGCGCTGACACTGCCCTGGGCTACGACTTTCGTGTCGTTCTTCCTGCTCTACCTGTGGCTGCCCAACACACGCGTCCGCATCCGGGAGGTGTGGCTGCCGGTGCTCATAGCGGGGACCCTGTTTGAGATCGGCAAGGTGGTGTTCGTGATCTACCTGGGAAGCTTCCGCAATTACGCCGACGTTTACGGCGCCGTGAGCGCCGTGATAGCGCTCATGGCCTGGGTGTACGTATCGACCATCATCCTTCTCCTGGGCGCCTTGCTCACGTCGCGTTACGCCACGTACCTGAACCTGCGCGACCAGCGCAAGCAACTCGATGCGCTCTCGGAGAGTCTCGAACGAATACGGACCAACGGATCGGTGGTGGCCCCTGCGCTCGCCGATTAAGCGCGTTAGCTATGTCAACCACGCGCTCACGGCGCTGTTGTTGACCACTATCGCCTGTTCCCTGGTGGCGACCGATGATGACCCGACGGCCACTCCGCGTCCAAGCTCGACGGCGACCGCTACGTCCAGATCCGATCAGCTGCCGGCATCGCCTTCTGGAATAGCCCGGCTTCCGAGCCTCCGGGACCTGGTCGAACGCGTTGGACCATCGGTGGTGGCGATAGACACCAGCACCATCGGCGTGGACTTCTTCCTCCGACGGGTGGAGCAACGCGGCTCGGGCTCCGGGGTGATAATCCGTTCCGACGGCTACATCATCACCAACGACCACGTGATTTCTGACGCGTCGTCCTTGCGGGTGGCGCTTTCGGATGGACGGGTCTTGGACGCGACCACGGTCGGTCGCTACCCGGAAGGCGACATCGCGGTGGTCAAGATAGACGTCGATGAAGAACTCCCCACCCTTGTTTTCGCAGATTCGGATCAAGTGCAGGTCGGCGACTGGGTGCTCGCCATCGGCAACGCACTCGGGCTTGAGGGCGGGCCGACCGTAACGGCCGGGATTGTGAGCGCCCGCGGGAGGACACTTCAGACCGAAATCGGGGCGACCCTGTCCGACCTCATCCAGACCGACGCCGCTTTCAACGAAGGCAACAGCGGCGGGCCTTTGGTCGACCTGGAGGGCCGCGTGGTCGGCATAAACACCACGGTCCTCGCATCGGCCCAGGGTATCGGCTTCGGCGTCAGTTCCAATTCAGCGCGTCGCTTCTCGGACGACCTCATCGAGTTCGGCGCCGTGCGCCGGCCCTTTCTCGGGCTGGCGCTTGAGACGATTCGTGAATCGATATCGGTGGCCCTGGACCTCCCGGTTTCTCGAGGGGTGCTCGTCACCGGGCTCGGAGATGGTCCCGCCAGAGATGCGGGCGTAGAGGAACTGGACGTGATCATGGAGATCGAGGGCAAGCCCGTCAGCAGCAGGCCCGAGTTCCTCGCAGACCTGTGGAGCTTTCGTCCGGGCGATGAAATCGTGTTGACGGTGTTGCGCGACGACCGGCAAATCGAGATCGTCGTCTCGCTGGACGAGAGCCTGGCCGAAAACTAGCCGAGCGGGGCGCGGGCCAGCTCTTCGTAGCGCGGTCCATCGACCATCAACCGGCTCCTGTACAAGACCAGCGAATCCACGGGAAGCCCCGGTCGGGGATCCGGCAAGCGGACGTGCGCAAAGGCCTGTCCAACCTGTCCGGCGGCGAATGGAGGTACTTCCCGCTGCAGGCGGCCCACCGTGAGATGCGGGTTGTAGCGCCGGTCTTCAGGCTCGATCCCGATCTGGGCCAAGGCGCCTTCCAACCGGGCGTGGAGCATCTTCAACCGGTCTACCTCTCCCTTGATGCCCACCCACAAAACCTTCGGTCGCCTGAGATCAGGAAAGGCGCCGGTATCGTCCAGGCGGAGGGTGAACCTGCCGGATCGCGTGGCTGCATCGGTCATGCATTCCTTTATCGCTTCTACCCGGTCTTGAGCCGTATCGCCTATGAACCGGAGCGTCAGATGCATCATGTCGGCCCGAGACCACCGAACATTTGGACGTAAAAACTCCGGGACATCCCGGGCGGTGCCGGTCAAAGCGGCTTTAGCTTCAGGTGGCAGATCTGCGGCGATGAACATCCGCCACAGGTCGTCCCGGGACTCAGACATTTCCAAAGGACCGGGGCCCCGGCCGGGTTCGCGCACCGCCGGCGCATGAAAATCCCGGCGGCGAATCTCGCGGCCGGGTCCTGACGGAGGCCGCGAGGGTCCGCCGGGAGGCTGATCAGGGCGGCGCGGTACGAAACGGCCGGGAACCCCGCCTGGTTGTCCGGGTCCGGGGGGTCCCGCGTTTCGTTGGTGTCGGTCAGGGCGGCGCGGAAACATGACATTCAAGTCTAAAACGGCCCGCGCCTGAACGCAGCTACATAATCCGTCTGTTCAGGCAACGGCCGATCATCGCCGCGAAACAGAACCGCTGGAAGAAATTCCGGTTCCCGTTGAGGGCGCGCTCGTAACAGAGTTGTGCGTCCGAGCTCACGAAGGGTGGGAGTCACCAGGAAGCGCGTAGCGCATATCGCGCCCGCCTGCACTTGGGCAGCCGACATGCCGACGCGGTAGGATGCGCCAACTGAACGCTCATGATTCCACTTTTCTCAGTGCCTGGACCACCTGGCCCACCGCATTCCGGACGAAGCTACGGCCGCTGGATGCGCCGTCTTCGGATGTCGGTCGTATTGATCTCCCTCGTCGGCGTGGCGGCCGTGTGTGTGAGCAAGGGCGGGGACGTGGAGTTCATCCAGGACGTTACAGACGTCAACGATGACCTAACGCTCGTTATCGAGGCAACCCGCGCCGATTTCGAGTTGTACAGGGGTGAACCCGGTTCGGTCATCACGCAGGTCGAAGCGGGGAATCGGCCGAAGGTAATCCACCGTGTCCGTCCGGGTACGTTCATCCCGACTTCTCGCCTGCTCATCGAGACCTTCATACCCCTTGAGTACGCGCCGAGATCACGCGCCATCGTCAGAATGTGGATCCCGGACGGGACGGAGATCGAGTTGAACGGCGACGATGTATCGGTGGAGATCAGAGGCCCGCTCGCTGACACGATCGCCGTAAACGGAATTGTGACGCTGACCACGGGCGACGCGACGCTCGTCGATGTCGTCGGTGATTTCGACATCCAGACCGGACTGGGCGGGATCATGCTCGAACATGTGGAGGGAGAATTCAACGCCGAAACGGTTCGCGGTTCGATCCATTTCCGGGGCGCTCCAACCCGGTCCGAGACCAGTCACCTCAAGACAGGAGCGGGCAGTATTTTCGCCGACGTGAGTAGCGACCCGGAACTCCCGGTCTCGGCGAAGGCCGGTCGCGGCGCAATCTTGCTGCACGATGGCAACAGCCCTCTCTCCGGCACCGATATCTCCGTGTCACCGGGGGACGGCGCCGCAACCCTGGAACTGGTTACATCAAACGGGATCATCGACATCCGCCGCTAGAGACCGAACATTCGTCGTCAATTCGTGAATCACCCGACGCCCTCAACCAGCTCCCCTGTGCGTTCCCAGGCCCTGCCCAGGCGCGTTCCGGGGTGATGCCCGAAGAACTGCGCCGCATCCTCGACTCGAGTTTCGTACTCCGAACGACCATGACGCGTCGCCGCTCTGGCGGCTTGCGGACCGTGGAGACGACATATACCTGGGACGGCATTGATCGCGTCTACCTGTCCGGCTACCCGGGGCCGCGTGACTGGGTCGCCAACATGGGCGCCACCCCCTCGGTCCTCGTCACGACCGTTGAAGGCGACGATAACTTCGTAATCGCCGCGACGGCACGCGTGCTGAAGGAACGCGATGAGCGTGTTGATCACCTGCTCGCGTTCATCGATCGCTGGGCGGAGCGTCCCGGGTTCCCGCGCAAACGATTCCGCATGATTCTTGGCGCCATACGCCTGAATCGGCGGCTGCATCTGCCCTGGTGGGGACCGTTCTACTTCGTCCGCCGTATCCTGGACCGGATGCCATGCGTCGAGCTGCGGTTTTCCGGAGAGCCACGTCCGCTGGAAGGTGATCCGCCTGAACCGTCTTAAAACCGGTCCCCCTGGGTCCGGGCATTCCCGGGACTCCCGGCATCTCCGGCGAGGGCGGCGGGGCCATCCTCGTCGGCCTCGTTCTCGTCCGCTCGGGTTGGCGGTTCCCCGCGCAAAGCTGAACCAACGGCGGCGCGTACCGGCTCGCTGAATTCGTCATTCGAAGCGACCCATTCCAGATAACCCGGAGCCTCCTCAGCGACGCGCGAGAGCCGCTCTCCCCGATGACGCCCGAAGTTGAACAGTGCATTCCCGTCCGGCGCCCAGACGAGACGTGCATCGGGATCTATCCCGTCCGGATCGTGCGGGTGGATGAAACCGGCCAGTCCTTCCACATCGCCGGCCAGTTCCCCGTATCGATCCAACTGCCCTTCCAACACCCGGTAGACGGCCTCTGCGCCGTCCATGTCGTCGGGCGGGGTTCCTCCGACAAACCGCCGGTAAGCGGCTGCGAAATCGCGCGGCTCTTGCCGATGAAACAGTGTCATGGCGTCGATCACGATCGTGTCCTCGAACGACATCTCGACCCCGGCCCGCGCAAACTCAGCGCGCAGTAACGGGGCCGCAAACCGCTCGATCCCGAATCCCGCCAGGTCCACGCCGCCCAGGTAATCCTTAAGAGCGCCGGCGAAAGACCGGAACGGAGGCCGGTCCAGGACATCCTCGTCCGTAATCCCGTGAACTGCGGTCGCGCCCGGCGGTATCGGGGCCTCGGGGTCAATCAATTCACGCCGGTGTGAGCGAGCGCCGTCCGGCTCAACTTTGAGGGTGGAAAGCCGCACAATTCGCGCAGTTTTTGGGTCCAGCCCGGTGGACTGGACATCGACAAAAACGATCGGCCGTTTCAGTTCAAGGCGCATCGGAACTCTCGGCGAACGGATCGTTCGACGATCCGGTTCGAACTGGGCTCGTACTCGGCGGCCATGCTAGCACCCGGGATGACCACATCAACAGGTGGGGTGTCGCATGGCGTCAGCCTGTGGCTATCACCGTGACGCCGTTCGTGTATCAACCGAAATGTGCGGCGAGCAATCACTTACCACTCCGCGATCTTTCACCGTCGTCGCGGTCTTCATGAACAGATATACCTAAATGTGGGCACCGGAACGATATCGCATGAAGGCCATTTGAGGCCCGAACACGGCGGAACCAACGGTTCGCGTGCCCCCAACCATGTTCACAAGCCACCAAGGAGCGGCAAGTTGGCTGAAGAAACCACATCCACGCAGTCCGAGCAACAGCTAGTCGTTTTTGACCTTGCTCAAGAAGCATACGGCGTGGATATCGGAACCGTCCGAGAAATCATCCGCATGCAGGACGTAACTTCCGTTCCGCACCGGCCGGACTACGTATCGGGCGTGATCAATCTGCGTGGCCGTATCACCCCCGTGGTGGATCTGCGCAAGCGATTTGACCTGGCCGATCTTGAGATATCCCGGGACAGCCGGATCGTCGTCGTCGACATCGATGGCGATGACATCGGCATGATTGTGGACGCCGTCACAGAAGTCCTGCGCATATCGACGACCCAGATCGAGCCGCCATCGACCATGATCGCAGCCGGCGGATCTGACTACATCGTCGGGATTGCCAAGCTTGAGGAACGGCTCGTTCTTCTGCTGGACCTGGAACGTGTTCTGACCCAGGTGAAGGGCGAAGCTGGCGTAGAACTGCTCCCCGCAGCCTGATCAACCCCTCAGCCGGGTGACCGGCGCCATTCTCGGACAGACCGCGATATTGCGGTCTTGTTCATCGCGCTCTCGAAATCGCTGTGCCTGAGGTAAATACGACTCCACAATGGAACTCGCCGCAGACATAACTACGGAAGATCTGAAAGTATTCCTCGAGGAAGCCGAGGAGCAGATTCAGCTTTTAGATGACGACATCCTGCGTCTTGAGCACGATGGCGCCAGCGAAGAACTGCTGCAGGAGATCTTCCGGGCCGCGCACACCATCAAGGGTTCCGCAGCGACGATCGGCCACACGAACATGGCCGCCGTGGGGCACGCGTCTGAGACGCTTCTGGACCGTCTTCGCAACGGCGAACTCGAGGTCAATACCGAGATCATCACCGCCCTCCTCCACAGCCTGGATACCCTGAGAGCCTTCAAAGAAGAACTCTCGGGGGAGACGGATGAGGAACCGGACATCGTGGCGGTCATCGAAGAGCTGGAAGATGTCACCGGCACGACGGCCGGCGCTGGCCGTGAGCCGGGCCCCGCTCCCCTGGCAATTGATCACGACGTGGTATCGGCGATTCTTGAAGCGCAGGCCGCCGGAGAGACGGTCTACCGGCCGGTCATTACCCTGCTCGAATCATGCGAGTGGCGGACGGTAAGGGCTTTCCAGGTCATCGGCGAGATGTCGGCGATTGGCACCTTGCTTGCGACCTCTCCCACGTCGGACGAGATAGAGGCCGAGGCCGTAGGCAGAACCATCGATGCCATCGTGGCGAGCGCGGCCGCTCGGGATGCACTGGAATCCGCTCTCAAGGCCGTCGAAGACGTTGAATGGGTCGAGTTCCTGGAAGTCTCCAGCGACCTGATTCCGGTAGAAGCTGGATCAAAGCCCGTAGCAAATCCCGGCGGCGATGAATCGGTCGCTGAGGACGGTGCGGGAAAGGCCCAGCGCAATACGCAGACCGTTCGGATCGATGTCGACAGGCTGGACAACCTGGCGAACCTCATCGGAGAGCTGGTCATAGACCGGACGCGGATCGGCCAGTTGGGCAGAATTCTTGAGGGCCGATACAAAGACGACGATCTCCTCGATTCATTGTCCGAGACGACCAGCCACCTGACCAAGGTCGTGTCCGAGCTCCAGGAAGACATCATGAAAGCCCGGATGTTGCCCGTGGGCACGGTCTTCCGGCGTTTCACTCGAATGGTCCGTGACCTGGCGCTGAGCCTGGACAAGAAGGTCGAATTCATCACCGAGGGTGAGGACACTGAGATCGACCGGACAGTGATCGAGCGGATATATGACCCGCTGGTCCACCTGCTTCGCAACTCGATCGACCACGGAATCGAGACGGTCGATGAGCGTTCCAAAACGAACAAGCCGGAAGTGGCGACGGTACGCCTCTCTGCGTACCACGAGCAGGGTTACATCGCCATCTCGGTCAAGGATGACGGCGCGGGAATCGACGCCGAAAAGATGAAGGCGGCGGTGGTCGCCAAAGGACTGGAGACGCAAGAATCCGTCTCCCGTATGTCCGATTCTGAAGCGGTCAACCTGATCTTCGCGCCGGGCCTCTCAACTGCTACCGAAACCACGGAGGTGTCCGGACGTGGAGTCGGCATGGATATCGTCCGGGCCAACATAGAGGCCATCAACGGATCGATCACGATCGATACGGAGGTCGGTGTCGGAACCGAGCTTGTGCTGCGACTTCCGCTCACGCTGGCGACGGTTAATTCCTTGCTGGTCAAGGTGGGCAAGCGCGACTACGCGCTCCCACTCGTGTACGTGACCGAAACGATCAAGATCAGCGAACACCGGCTTACGACGGCCAGCGGACGCGCAGAACTGCTGACGATAAGAAACCAGGTCATCCCGCTTATACGGTTGCACGACGTGTGGCCCGGGGCCGGTGGATCAGAGAACGCGACCTTCGGCGTGATCGTGAACGCCGGTGACAAGAAAGTGGCGCTCGGCGTCGATTCGCTGACGGAGCCACAGGAAATCGTTGTGAAATCCCTCGGCGGATTCGTCGGAGAGGTCAAAGGGATCTCCGGAGCCAGCATCCTCGGCGACGGCAGGGTGGTTCTCATCGCAGACGTGGCGAGCCTTGTTAATGCCGCGGGAAGGCGGCCCCAGCTGGAAGAAAAATTATCTGGTAACTCGCAGGACGACGCTGCGGATCAGGCCACTGACGAAGGCAAGAGCCTCAAAACGGCGGCCTGATGGCCGATTTGAAAGGCAGGAAAATGAATTCTGACGACGGAGCGATGACCGCGGCGGCCCAGACGAAGGGCGATCAGTGGGAGAAGCTCGTTTTCGACGGCATCAGCAGTTCCATCTCCGGACTGTCTGAGATGGTCGGCCAGGAGGTCCGTGTGACCTCTCTTGACCCCCGTCAACAGGATGCCGGCAGGGTGCACGATCTGCTCGGCGGGCCGGAAACGCTGATCGCCGGGGTCTACCTGGGCATCGAGGGAGCAGCGTCCGGCCAACTCCTGCTGGCTTTCGAACCGAAGACGGCTTTCCGGCTTATCGACATGTTGATGATGCAACCGGAAGGCACCACGACCGGCATCGGCGAGATGGAAGAGTCCATCCTGGGCGAGATGGGCAACGTGATGGGCGCTTTCTTCCTGACCGTGCTCGGCGATAACACGGATGGGCAGTTCATGCCCACCCCGCCCCTTGTCATCAACGACATGGCCGGCTCCGTCATCGACGCCATCCTGGCCCACATGATGCTGGAGGCGGATGATGTGATGGCCGTCGAGACCAAGTTTGGAACGGATGACATGGAGATAGAGGGGGCGTTCCTGGTCCTGCCAAGCAACGCCCTCGTCAATATCGCATTGCAAGAACGGAGCGCCGCGTGACGATCGAGACCGCAGAAAACGTGGTTGTCGGTCTCGGCCAACTCTACGTAAGAAAGGCGCCTTCCGTCCTGGTCTGCCTGGGTCTCGGGTCGTGTATCGCGTTAAGCGTTTACGACCCGACGACGACCGTCGGCGGGATGGTCCACATTGTCCTCCCGGATGGAACGGGACGCGCCGATCACGATGCACCGAAATACGCAAACTCCGCCGTACCGCTGCTCCTGGAAGAAGTAACCCGCCAGGGAGGGAATCTTTCAAAAGCCACGATACGCATGGCGGGTGGATCCAAGATGGCCGGCACCGGCGCCCTGGGCGCCGTGTTCAAGATCGGCGAAAGCAACATCGAAGCAACCCGGGTGGCGCTCGCCGCTGCAGGGATTACCAGGATCGACGGCACTGACGTCGGCGGTCTCACGGCAGGACCGTAAGGCTCCGGCTCGACAACGGGAAGATGGCGATTAGCGCATCCAACCGTGAGCCGATGGAAATATAGGAGAAGTTGTTGACCAAGATACTCGTAGTTGATGACGCAGCCTTCATGCGGATGAAGGCAACAAGACTGCTTTCCGAAAACGGCTATGAAGTCGTCGAGGCAAGCACCGGCGCAGAGGCGGTCACCTGCTTCAAGCGGGAAAGCCCGGACGGCGTTTTGCTGGACATCACGATGCCCGATATGGATGGCCTGACGGCGCTCAAGGAGATCCGCACCGTTAATCCAAACGCGCGCGTGGCCATGGTCACGGCGATGGGGCAACAGTCGATCGTCATGGAGGCGTTGAAGAATGGCGCAGCGGATTTCGTTGTGAAACCGTTTTCACCTGAAAGGGTTCTGAACGCCGTAGAAAAGCTCGTGGCCTGATCAGTGACCTACTCTAACTCGCAGGACAAAATCCCCCGCCGGACCGGCGGGCCTGTCCGGGTGCTGGTGGTGGACGACTCTGCGTTTGCGCGGTCCATCATCAGCCGTCGGATCAGTTCCGTGCCGGATCTCGAGGTTGTCGGCGAGGCGAAAGACGGGCTGGATGCATTTGACCAGGTGAAATCGTTGCGGCCGGACGTGGTCACGATGGATGTCACGATGCCGCGGATGGACGGGATCGCCGCCGTCAAACTGATCATGGCGGATCAGCCGACTCCGATCGTCATGCTCAGTGCGCTGACAGGTCCGGGTGCGGATGTAACGATGCAGGCGCTTGAATTTGGCGCCATCGACTTCTTCTTGAAACCTTCCATAGCGTCGCCGGCGGGAACCGACGCGGGGATCGCAGAACTCGCGGAAAAGATACGTGTCGCCGCGGGCGCACGGGTATCTGCGGGCAGGTCGAACAAGCCCAGAACGCCGACCGTGAAAACGCTGTCCGGCGGCGATTTTGACACCCTCGTGGTGATTGGATCATCCACGGGTGGTCCGAAGGCGCTGGCACAGGTGATCCCGGCACTTCCGGGAGACCTGAACGCCGCAATGTTGATCGTTCAGCACATGCCGCCACAGTTCACGGCCTCCCTTTCCTCACGTCTCAACGCCGCCTCAGAGGTGGAGGTGGTGGAAGCCGCACAGGGAGACCGCTTGCAACGCGGAAAAGTTCTCATGGCCCCGGGCGGTTTCCATATGATCGTGAAACGAGACGGAAGCATAGCCCTGAACCAGGATCCCGAGGTCCACGGGGTTCGTCCTTCGGTAGACGTCACCATGCGGTCAGCGGTGAAGGCATTCCGGGGTCAGTCCCACGCCGTGATCTTGACGGGAATGGGTTCGGACGGCCGTGAAGGGTGCCAGATGATCAAAGCGGACGGCGGAAGAGTGATTGTGGAGCATGAGTCTACGTGTGCCGTGTACGGGATGCCCAAGGCGGTCATCGATGCAGGACTGGCGGATCGCGTGGTTCCGTTGAACCAGATCTCCCGTGAAATTACGCGGACCTGCGGCGTCCTAAACCCTGTTGGAGCTTAGAGGAATTCCCCCGGTATGAATGACGCTGAATACGAACAAATCAAGCCCGCTATCAAAGCCGCGACGGAAGTAAACCTGGAGTTTTACAAGCCGAAGCAGATGAATCGGCGGCTGGATGCATACATCGGGCGAGTCGCCGGTGGATCTATAAAGGCGTTTATCGACCTGATCAAGGCCGACAGAAAAGCGGCGGACGCTCTCAAGGATTTCCTGACGATTAACGTCACCGAGTTCTTCCGGGATCCACGTGCCTGGGAGGAACTCAAAGCCAAGGTATTGCCGGGGTTACTCGCCAGTGGCCGTCCGCTAAACATCTGGAGCGCCGGGTGTTCCCAGGGCTCCGAGCCATACACGCTTTCCATGATCCTGGACGACCTCGCGCCGCGCCGCCAGCACAAGATTCTCGCAACGGATCTGGATGCCGCCGTACTGGAACGAGCCAGGAACGCCGGACCGTATTCCCGATCAGAGCTGAAGAATTTTTCGGACCGTGAGCTCGCACGATGGTTTGAACCGGGGGAGGACGGCGATTTCCGGGTGAGCGCGAACATCCGTCAACGCGTGACCGTGAAACGTCACAATTTGCTGCTGGACCGGTTCGAGTCCGGATTTGACTTAATCGTCTGCAGAAACGTCGTCATCTACTTCTCTGACGAAGCAAAGCATGATCTCAATACGCGTTTTGCCTCAGCGCTCAACCCCGGCGGTTACTTCTTCATCGGAGGAACCGAGACTTTGCTTGACGCAGCATCGGTAGGGTTTGAACGAGTTGCGACTTCGTTCTACAAGAGAGCAACCGACAGCAGTGTTCAGAAGGCCGCTTAACCGCCATTACTACATGGGAGCCTACCCTTCGAGACGGATCGGTAGATTCCCGGAAGCAGGGACAGAAATTGGGTTATAGGTTGGACTGTGATCGCATAGGCGAACTCTATCGCGCGCCTGCGCTCAGGGAGAAGACATCCCTGGATTCCGACCACCCAAACGGGGATCAACTTGGCCGCCAATAACGTACTTTCACAGGGAGACATAGACGCTCTCCTCGCGGGTGCGACACCTTCGCTGGAGGCGCCGCCCAGCAGCGGTCCAAGCGCGCCCGTAAGTGAGTCCGGACCGTCGGGCGGTGACGGTGCATCGTCGGAAGAGATGGAGGCCCTGTCTGCAAAGGTAGCGTCGCTTGAGGGAGCTCTCGATAAACTTGAGCAGATCGACGCACTGGTGGCACGTGTGGACCGCCTGGAAAGCACCGTGACGCAGATGCAGCAGATGAATAACGCAAACCTGCAGAAATTGCAGGCGCAGATGATGCAGCGCCTGAACGCGGTGATGGAGATGGTAAAGGCGTCGCGAGGCGCACCGCAGGGGCAGGGGCAGGGACAGCCGCAAGGACAGGGGCAGGGACGGCCGCCGGGACGGCCAGGACCGGGGCCGGGTATGAGACCACAGGGCCAGGGGAGGCCGGGTCAACCCGGGCGGCCCGGACCGCCGCAAGGGCAGCGTCGCATGGCCCGCCGATAGATCGGACGGACGGTACCTAATCGCTCGCCTGATCGGTGCTCGTAAAAGCATCACGTAGGGTGACGCGGACCTTCAACCTGCCAAAACGGTTGGTGAGGTTCATCAAGTAACGGGAATCCCGCGGCTTCGATAGAAGTGCGCCCCTGTCCACCAGCGTAACGGCCGACGACAACGAGATGTCAAAACCGGTGGCCGCGATCTCTCTCCCGACATCGGCCGCGACATTGCCGACCAGCGTCTGGAAATAGTTCCTGACGGCGCGGTTCAGGCCTCTGAAATCATGTCCGCCGGCAAGAGCGAGTGATTCGAGAAGAAATCCCTGGTCCATGCTCAGTCCAATACTGCCCTCAGCCTGTCCGGCGGCGCAGACGAACGCCGTCACGTCTTCCTCCGTCTGCTCCCACGCCCCGATGACGAGCGATGCCAGGGCAAGCGAAGCGCCAAAATATCGGCCCCATGATTGCGCAACGACCTCGGCCAGCGGCCTGTGAAGACAGTCCGAGATCGACTGCGCGTCGGCCCTCGCTGCCCAGTTGCCTGTGGGCGTGATTCTGTAACGGGGCGACGTGTGTGACTGCGTGGCCCAGACCCGGGTTATGACGCCGTGCGCCTCCAGCATCTCGCAGCCCCGCTTGACCGGGCCGATATCGTGCCGCAGTAAACCAGCGAGCTGTAACGCCGAGATGGACTCGGAGTGGGCCGAACGATCGAGTAATTGGCCCTTCACCAGCCTGAAAATCCCCGAAACGAGTTCGGCCGGCGGCGGCTTGTAATCGGTCGTATGCCTTATTTCCGGGCCAGTGATTCGCATGTCGGGCTCCCGACGGGACTGGCGATGGCTGGAAGGAGGTTTCGCCCGGCACTCAAAGGGAATGCCGGGCGAACCCCAACCGGTTTGTGGCGTCTGAACACGCCCTCGTTCGTTTACATATGGAGATCGGCGTGGACGTCCATGCCCTGCTGAGCGGGAACAGGTGTCTGCCTGGCGACGAGCGCCAAGACCCTTCCGGTAAATCGAACCGGCCAAAGGACACCCGCCCGGGCACGGACAGCGGCCCGTTGCGCCTCGGGCAGCTCTGTGTCCGGGTCCGGGGCGCGGTCAAAGATCCGCAGGGCAACGAAGACGCCGAGCACGTATATGAGAACGATGGTGGATATGAATATTCCGAATGTCATGGAACCACTGTGCCTTGTCAGCGGAGTGGCCGTGTTGTTGGCCCGGTTGATTTTCGGTGTGGGTTGTTTTGAAGGTCATTAACCCCGGTTCGGAGCGAAACACCACGGTCCCGAGCAATACGCAACGTGCTGAGGCTCTCGTGAACATCTGAATGCCATGACGCATGGAGATCCGGGATATCCTTCGCCCCGACTCAGAATGACAGGCCGTCGTACGAACCGCCTCTCCCGGTCGGGAGAGGACCAAGGTGAGGGGTGTGACGCTAGCAAAGCAGCATGACGCCAGCGCGTCTTCGTACGAAAAGCAGCAAAAACCGGAGCAAGCCCCCGCCCCGTTCATCACGACGAACCTTGAGCACGTCGAACGTGGACCGGGTTGAACATCTGAATGCCGTGACGCATGGAGATCCGGGAGATCCTTCGCCCCGACTCAGAATGACAGGCTGTAGGGCGAACCGCCTCTCCCTTCTGCGAGAAGGGACGTCGCGCCCACCAGGCCGTGCGCAACGTCCCAGGAAGCCTGTAACATTTCAGACCGCGCCCTCCCCGGCCGCGTTGTACGCCCGGGTCGAAGGCGCCGGTCCCAGATGCCGAGGTGGCGGAATGGTAGACGCGACGGTCTCAAAAACCGTTGGGCATAACGCCCGTGCGGGTTCGACTCCCGCCCTCGGCACCA
>CAYYRD010000012.1:0-105341 GCA_964474025.1 uncultured Dehalococcoidales bacterium
CGGACAGCGGATTTTAAGTCCGCCGCGTCTGCCATTTCGCCACCCCGGCACGTGATCAGCGCGTCTTAGGGACTCTGATGCGCGTTGATCCCCTGCAATATTACGCGTTCAGGCCACCGGGAATCCGAGCGCTCGCACAGCGTTCTCTCTGAATTCGAGTGGGTTGCCCGTTGATCGCTCACTCGGCAGGCTCCGCTACGAAGACCGGAATAGCGGCCGGTGCGGAATCGGCGCAACGTATGATGTGCTTCATCTCATGCACTCCGTCGATCTCCGCTCCGAGACCCCCGACGACTATCCCCAGATTGACCACGTAGTAGAGTTGGCGTTCGGGAGGCGAGACGAAGCCGAGCTTGTCCGTGTCCTGCGCGAGTCTCAACCGGGATTCGATCCCCGCCTGTCGATCATCGCCGCGATCGACGAGCAGGTCATCGGCCACCTGCTCATGACGCCGTGTGACATCCGCCTCATGGGCGAAACAGTGCGAGCGGTCTGCGTTGCGCCCGTCGGTGTGCTCCCCGGGTTTCAGGGGCGTGGCGTCGGCGGCAGCCTGCTGGAACACGGTCATCGATTGGCCGCCGAGGCCGGATTCGTAATCGCGTTCCTCCATGGTCATCCCACCTACTACCCTCGTCACGGATACCGACCCGCCATGGGCTCTGGCGAGATATCGATCGACATGCACGCGCTGGAGCCCCCGACAATCAGCCTGCATAGCCGACCAGCTGATAAATCCGACACAAGATGGCTTGCTGAACTCTGTGAGCGCGAGTTGTCGGACGTCGATTTCGGCTGGTTGTGGGCGGACGACATACGCTCCTGGCGCCTGGAGGGCGTCGATGCACATGTCTGGTGCAACGGCAGCGGCGAAGCTGTTGGATTCACCGCCGCCAAACCGGGCGCTGAACGATTGGCGCTGCTACTAGCTCGGGATCGCGAATCGGCGCTTGGAATCGTAAAGACGATCCGTCCGATTTCGATATCCGCTCATCCATCCGGATGGCTGGCGCGCGAGGTCCTGGATGTCGACTTGGCGCACGCCTCGCTGAGCGCGAGCGACGCCGCAATGGCGATCGAGTTGCAAGAGGGAATACTCGCCCCTTACTTCGCCGCCGTCGCGGGCGGCCATCGCCCGGTCGGAGCGGTCAACCATCCGCTCGTTTTCGTCCTTGTGGACTGAGCCCAAAATAAAGATTGAACGGGTCTCAATCCCAGGGCGCTAACGACTCGTCCCGGTCCATCCATGCCAGGCGGTCCAGCCGCATTCCGGTTACTTCGCCTCCGGCGTTTGTGACCAGTGCGATCTTCGGCTTCTGGAGCGCCGAGGTGTCGAGCGCCAGGAAGAACGGATCGTTCTCGTCCGCTGGCAACAGGCGGACACCGCTTCGAAACGGGCCGCGGCGTGAACGCAGGATTAGCTCTCCCGACTCCCCCGTGATCTGGAGCCGTCCGTGCGTGCGAATCGGTCGTGAATTCGTGAGCTTGCCCTCCGGCATCGAGTAAACACCGGGAGCCGCGGCAAGGATTTTCGGGTCCAGCGTCACATCAGGCAACACCGGATCCGGCGCTCCAAGCACCGCCTGAAGCAACTGGCTGTACACCTCGCCCGAGACATCGAGCGTCGCGTTGAGGTGGACCATCATCGCGAGGTTGCGCCCCGGGATCACGGCCAGGTCAGTGTTCCAGCCGCCGGCGACTCCGCCTCCATGCCCGAAGACGAATTCGCCGAACTGGCGGGAGCGGAAAAAGGAGTAACCGATGTTGAACAACCGATCGTCCGGACACCACTGCGGACTGAGCATTTCGGCGAATGTTTCAGGCCGCACGATGCCGGCCCCGTCGTTGAGAAGGGCCGAGGCGTACCGGGCCATGTCCGTGATGTTGGACTGCACAGCCCCGGCGGCACGCCCGTTCACGTAAACCCACTCACCCTTGATGTTGTGACCGTCAAGGGGTTCGCCGGTGACATGTTGCCCGAGGAACTCGTGCTGATCGAGTGCCTCGTGTGACGGCGCATGCGTGTATCCGGTTGTTAAGCGATCACCTGGTAAGTCATAGTTGTCCGTGACGGACATGCCGAGCGGCGCAAAGATCCGACGCTCAAGCACTTCCTCGATGATGGCGCCTTCCGTCCGGGCGACGATGTCGCCGACGAGCATCCAGCCGTGGTTGGCGTAGTGCCACTTCGTGCCGGGCTCGATGTCTATCGTCATGCCATCGGGATACTTTTCCGGCAGCGGCGGAGTGTTCGTGTCGTCCGCCCACAGAATGCGCAGGGGATCAGCGATGTCCTTCTCCGTAGGCGCCTCGCCGATGCCGCCGGTATGGGTAAGCAGATGCCTCAGTTTCAGGGCGTCGCCGTGGCCGTTTAACTGGAGGTCAGGCAGCAGATCGGCGACCCGGTCATCCAGCGATAACCGGCCTTCATCCACGAGCGCCATCGTGCACAGACAGACCATCGTCTTGGTGATCGAGCCGATGCGCTGATGCAGCCCGGGGTCCTGCGCCCGGCGCGACTCTATGTCCGCCCAGCCGAACCCTTCCGCGTACACGAGGTCGTCGCCGGACACGACGCCGACCGAAAACCCCGGAAGGTGGAACTCTTCCAGGAGTCGTTCAGCCGTCTCGGAGATTCGCGCCGCGTCGATAGTTGGCCGGGATGACATTACAACCTCGCTCGGAATACCTTCGGGCGTTTATTCGCCGCTGAAGATCGGAGTGTAGCCGCTATACCGGAACGGCGACGGCCTCATGACGATCGGGGGCACGCCGGAAAGCGGCAAGCAGGCGCCTGGAGCGGGGGACGAGACTCGAACTCGCGGCCTCAACCTTGGGAAGGTCGTGCTCTACCAACTGAGCTACCCCCGCACCGTTTTAGCTTTGTCTACAGCGCAAACCGATACAATGGTTATCCGCCTAGCGCTCCAACAGCACAAAACTAATACACCGTAATCCTGTTTTCAACACAAGCCAGAGGTACCGTCATGACAACGATCCGCCCGCTCGATATACGCCGTGCGCTTAAATCGTTCGATCTGGCGCTTCGCGCTGAAAACAAGAGCCCCGGGACGGTCGGATTATACAGCCTGGCCGTCCGCCAATTCACCGGCTACCTGGAGACGGAAGGGCACTCGTTCCAGGTCGGCGACATCACGCGGGACGAGATCAACGGGTATCTGTCGGGCCTGCACAGGCTTTGGAAGCCGAGCACCGTCCACACGCGGTACCGGGGACTACAGGCATTCTTCAAGTTTTTGACCCAGGAGGGGGAGATCCTTGAGAGCCCGATGCGGAATATGCGGCCACCTCGTCTGCCTGAAATCCTCGTACCCGTGCTTTCAGAAGACGACATCAAAACACTTCTGAAAACCTGCATCGGAAACAGCTTCGAAGATCGTCGCGATCTTGCGCTTATCAGGCTGTTTGTCTCCACCGGCGCACGACGTGGCGAACTGATCAACCTCAGGTTTGTACCTGAGGTTCCCGAAGAGAACGATATCTCTCTCGACCCACCGACGGTGAGGGTGATCGGCAAAGGAAACAGAGAACGCATAGTCCCCTTCGACATGAGAACGGCGCAAGCGATCGATCGCTATCTCAGGCTGCGCGAGGTGCACAACCACGCCTACATGCCCTGGCTGTGGCTGGCGCGTAAGGGTCGACTGTCCCCTACCGGTGTTTTGCAGATGATACGTAGGCGCGCGCGCGCCGCCGGCCTCGGTCGGGTAAACGTTCACCAACTGCGTCACACGTTTGCCCATCACTGGCTTTCGGACGGCGGAAACGAGTCCGACCTCATGCAACTCGCCGGCTGGCGAAGCCGGACCATGATCGACCGCTACGCACGGTCCGCGGCGGGAGAACGCGCCATGGCCGCCACGAAGAGGTACGGGCTCGGGAACCGCATTTAATCGTTTTTGGATGGATCTCTAGCTTGACTCCACGAATTGAACGGGATACACAGGGACCATACTTTTACAGGTATGCCGGGTGTCGCGAAACAACGTAGGCGTGGAGGGCGGACCCCCCTCCGTGTCGGCGGCTCTTTCGAAGCACAAAGCGGAGAGCCCCCGGCGGATGTTCCGGGTAGCAGGCAAAACCGGGGCGCGTATGAGAACGCGCCCCGGATATGAGACCTCGGGGCGCAGGGAGCAGACTCCCTGGCAACCCCGGAACAAAGACGACTCGCCGCCAGGATCGGCGGCCTTTCGCTTCACCTTTACGGCGACTCGGATGCGATCGCGGCACGCGCGCGGCGCGGGTTGGACGAGAAGTTCCGACGCGAGCTAGACCCCGACCGGGTCCTGACGCCTGCCCAGCTTGAAAAGAAACTCAAGCTTGCTCGCCGCCTCCACTTCGCTCGGCTTGCCAAGAAATCTGCGGACGCCCGCAGGAACCGTGGGCGCACCACTGATGGCGGTCCGTCATGATTCGAGGCCTTACCCAGTCGTCTCCACACCACGCAGCCACGCTGGGGTGCCAGCGCGCGTCGCCCCGTACCCATTTCCCCCTCTCTCCCCGGCAACGTTGTTTCGACCCGGTCGCGCGCCACTCCGGAGTCCCGCGAAGGCCTGGCGCGTGGATCACGCAGGTCTCGCGCAGGCTCCGCGCACGCTTCATGCAGGCGAGATTTTCCGCCTTTTTTGCACCGTTCACGTACGAATAGGACTGGTCAGGAGGCCACGGATGAGACGAAAACCCGTGAAGAAACCACGCAAACCCAAAAACAGACCGGCTCGGAGGCCCACCAGACGGCCCAGGAAACCGGTAATGCGGCCACGCAGACCTGTAGCGAGGAACGAATCTCCGCCAACCAACCCCTGGCTCGGATACCGGAAATTCACGCTCCACATTGAGGAGGTGGCTGACGACCTCCCGTGGTTTGGAGAAGAGCCGTTCAAGGCAAGCAACCGACGACGGCCTCCCAGGCCGGTATTTTCGTCACTCGGTTACATGCGGCGCGTCCTTCTGGCTTTCCTGGCCGGACGTCCGATGTCCGAGGTGGCGACACGGGCTGGCTGCGGAATTCGAACGGTCTACAAGGTGATCGGCGGGGTGATTTACTGGCTTCCCATAGACGATGAGATTCCGATCTGGCTCGATCTCGGATTATTTGGGGTCGTCGAGCCGCGTCCAAACCAGCCTCCACCCCCTTTGGTCGAAGTGGGTCTGATGCGTGAGCCGGTAGGCGGAAACGACGTCCTCTTGTTCTGTCTCGTGTGTCATGGATTCATGGGTGGACTCGATAACGGTGGTGGGTTCTGGCGCCCTGAACCTGGTTTCGGTGACGTGTTACTGGGTCCGACGGTGATCAGAGACCGAGGTGTGACGGACAAATTACAGGGTCACCTCGTGGCACATTTCAGGCTCGAGGATGAGCGTGTTGCTATGCCACCACCGCTTGACGTCTGGGCCCGATACCGAGCGAAATTCGCACGCGCCGCCGAACAATGGGACGATCCCGATCTGATTCGACAGAATCGGAGAGATAACTGGTCCAGGCAGTGGATACTCGGTGAGGCGGCTGGCAAGGAGCTGGACAAGCGTCGTCGGCTGGATGGGGCCGGGTTCCTCCCGGCTATCGGGGGTCGATCCATGAATCTGGAGGCCGCAAGGGAACATTGGTTAAGGATGATTTGAGATCCCGGTAAGTGAATCGCAATTAGGCACTTCCCCTGGCCATGGTCGACCGATCATCCGCGCCTGAAAGATTCGCGACTCCCGAATCAGTAAATCCTCAATAGCTTCCGTCCTATCAGACAACCTGTCTGACCAACGTTATTCTCTCTGACGATAAGTCAGCTTCCTGGTATCCGCACTCAGCCGTTCCAGAGACACATTCTGAGTGTCTGTGGTCCGCACATCTTTCAGGTTCAGATATCACCCGCCTGGACGAACCTGCTTACATATACCGACGAGCGTAAGCAAGGGAACTGGTGAGGATTTCCACAATGTTAGCCACCGATGCCGGACGAGGATTGTTATCCGCACGGCCAGGCGTGATCCCTTCTCTGGCGACGGAAAGAACGTCTTCGTCCGGCCATTTCAGAAGTCCCATGTCCCTATAAGCTCCTGTGTCGGCCAACAGTTCACATATTTGAGCAGCCAGCATTCCGGCATTGTCCGCCCCGACGTCCTCTGCAATTTGGTCCAAGCGTGTTGGGTCGTCCTCTGCGTTAAACCGCAGGACCTGGGCAATCGTGAAAGCGCAGGCCAGACCATGAGGCACGCCAAAGTGCAGAGTCAGCGGGTAAGAGATCGAGTGCGACAGAGTGGTGCGGCTAATACCGATGGCAAGGCCGGCGAGGAGGCTCGCTTCCAGCATATTGGCCCGCAACTCTAATTTCTGTGGTTCGCGCATGACTCCGGGCAATGCTTCAAGCGCCAAATGAACAGCCCGCCGCGCATACAACGCGCTCACCGGGTTCGACCCCACGCTCCAGAGCGATTCCAGGCCCTGGCATAGTGCGTCGAGGCCGGTCGCTAACGTAACGTCGTCCGGCATGGTGAGAGTAAGTTCGGGATCCAGGAGTGCGATCCGTGGATACGGCTCTCCAAGGGCAAAGGAGTGCTTCACCTGCCTGACGCTGTCCCAGACTGTGGCAAACGGCGTAACCTCTGCACCCGTCCCGGCGGTGGTAGGCGCGGCGACAACCGGCAAGGAGGCCACTGCGGCCGGCATCGATTCCGCGCCCTCAAGGTGACGCCGAAGTGCGCCGGGATCTGGCGCCAGCAGAGTCTGGCCGAGCACTTTCGCCGTATCGATCGTGCTGCCACCGCCCACAGCCACGATCTCATCGTACGTTCGCACCGATAGCTCGCGAGCGGCCGATTCCAGGCTATCCAACTCGACATTGGTAGCGACCTTATCGTGGACTGTCACTTGCCGGTCACCCAGGAGGTCTGTGACGCGCTCGGTAAGGCCTCTTCGGGAAGCTCCGGCGCTCGTGAGCAACAACACGGATCGCCCTGAGACCAGTTCCGGCAACCGGCTAATTGAGCCTGATCCGAACACGATTCTCACGGGATTGTGAGCTTGCCAGCCGCCCGTTGGGTCCTGCAACGCATTCACCTTGGAGGAGGAAGAGGGAACAGGCCTCGTGCGACCCCCAGGTCTTCCGCTGTGTCAATCTCGCACCAGGATTCGCCCTGCGTCGGTAGTAAATCGAAGTCCGTCCCGCGGCTCGCCATCAAAGAGAACGCCGCCGTGTCGTAGTCCTGAAATCGCTCCTGGCTGAGGAGTTCTTCGATATGACTTCGTGTCGTATCGGATCCGGACTTCGAGAAGCGTGCTAGGCCCGTCCACTCCCCGACCGCTACATCCAGGGGGATCTGCTTGTTCGACGCCACGAAGCGCCCGTCAACGACCTCCACCTTCATAGCCTCTTCATCTGTCGGACCGAAATCAACGGACAGGGCGACCTCGCTCTCGGTCGCGCCATTGACGAACTCGTTCAGCATCGTTTCGGTGTACACGAGATCGCCGTGGGAGTAGGTGAAAGGTCCTGACCCGGTCGCGAGGATCGCGAACCACAGGGATGCCATGTTGTTCGTCGTCTCGTAGAAAGGATTGAAAACGTACCGGGCCCGATTTCCGAGTCGTTCCTGGATCTGTTCCCGTTCGAACCTCACGACGAGGACGATATCGTCATGGCCCGTCGCCTCGAGATTCGTGACGGCCCTTTCCAGGATGGACGTGTCCCCCACATCAAGGAGGCCCTTGGGAACGTCATCGGTCAACGGCCGGAGGCGAGACGAGAGTCCGGCGGCAACGATTACAGCTTTCACGAACTCAACTTCCGGATTTCGTCCTGTTTTACCGGGGCCTACCCGGCGCTACTAGGCGCATTGACGGCTCCCATGAACCGATCACGTATCTCTTCCGGTGTGTGCGAAACCCGCGGGCCGGAATAATGGCCGGAAGATTTGTTTATTTTTGCCAGCACAAGACCGGGTCCGTCGTTCGCCCTCACATCGTAAATCGCTTCGCGCAACGCCTCTTCATTTCTGACGGTCGTGTTGTACGTGTACCCGGCGGCCTCGGCAATCGAGGTCAGATCTACCTGCGTCGTTATTGACGGTTGGCCGCCCGTCGAGTCATACGCCTCGTTGTCCAGTACGAAGTGCAGCAGGTTGCCGGGCATCTCGAACCCGATCATCGGGAGAGTTCCGAGCCCCATCAACGTACTCCCGTCTCCTTCGAGCAGGTACACGCGACGATCCGGTTTCAACAGGGCGAGTCCCAACCCGATCGATGACAGCAAGCCCATCGAACCGATCATGTAAAACGTTCCGGGACGATCATCCAGGACAAAAGATTCCCGTGAGATCAATCCGGTCGTGGTGAGAACGATATCGTCGGGCTGTATCTGCTCGAATATGACGGCGAGCGCCCGCTGACTCTCCATGTCCATTAAGAAACGATCCCCCCGCGCACGAGGAGGGCGCCCGGTATTGAGCGCTCGTCCATCTCGGCGATCAGCTCATCCAGAGACGTATCCAGGTTGTCTTCCTCGAGCAGTCGATACGGCATCTCCAGGAGCTTCATAAAGTCTTCCGTCTTCTCTCCCATGATCCAGTGCTCGGGAGCGTCGTTTGGCGGTCCGCCATATCCTCTCCAGCCAATGATCAACAGGACCGGGATTCCATACATCAGGCTGAACGAGGTCAGCGGGTTGATGAGGTTTCCGATGCCCGAGTTCTGGAGCACGATGCCGCCCCGGGCGCCGGTCAGGTGCGCGGCGCTCGCAACACCAAGCGCCGTGTCCTCTCGTACGGCTCGTACGTACTGGATATCCGGATCATTCTCCATCTCGGAAAACAACGACCCGAATGTGGAGTCAGGCACGCCCGCAAAAAAGCTGTACCCGCGTGCTTTCAGAGCGGCTGTTATCTGTGAAGCGTCCATTCAGGCGATCTGCTTCACGGCCGCAATTTCCATCTCGGCGGCTTCCACGTCTTCCTTGTTGTGCACCTCTATCCACCCCCTCTGAATCTCTCGACCGTAGACCGGTATGTTCCGGTCGATCAACTCTTGAATCATGTCCGTGACGCCGCCACGTGCAATTGACTCCGCCTCATGGAACGGCGCCTGGTTCTTGCCGACACAGTCGTCATAGACCTCCTGCAGGAGGCGTGCGCCCTGTTCCGAAAAGTAGGCAATCCCTATGAACTCATGGTCGGCCTGGCCGGCATCGATATTTTTGCCTACTGCGAGTACTTCGGTGATGTCGGCCGTGGAGAGGCTTCGTCGGCCTGATTGCTCCGACGATCTCGCTCGCACGAGGTCCAGCTGCTTGTCGACCTCGTGCCTGTGGTACTGATAGGAGTTGTCTATTGCGAGAACTATGTCCTTGTCCGCGTGCATCAACTGATTGAGCACGTCCGGGCTGAACAAGATGTCGGAATAGACCATCACAAAGCCGTTGCTCATGTGCTCCCGGGCGCACAGCAGCGAGTAGAGCGAATGTTGCTCTGCGTACCGTTCGTTGTCGACGTAGACCAGGGCGTCCGTCGCCATCAACCCGTCAAACTGTTAACCCTCGTGCCCTCGAACTACCACGATGTTTTTCACTCCGGTCCGTCCGATGGCCTCCAGTTGATGTTCTATCAACGGCCTGCCTGAAACAGGGATCAAGGACTTGGGACTTTCCGAAAACACCGGATCGCGACCGGCCGCGGGGATGATGATCGACTCGGATGGAGCACTTGCGTCGGCGCGTTCCTTGTCACGCTGCTGGATACGGTCGTAGCCAACGATGTTGAACAGGTCCCTGACCGGCGCACAGATCTCGTCAGCTTCCAGGCTGCGGTCGTTGGACAGAATTGACTCCGATATGGTCCTCATAGATCCCAGCGCTGAGCGCATCAAGTGATTCGCGTGGATGACCATGTTGAACCCGGCTTCTACGAGTTCGGTGTCGGTGATGGAGTTGTAGTTCGTCGGGACCGACACCAGGAGTGGACGCCTGCCGAGACTTTCACACAGTTCCGGGGACGGGAACGCCTTCGTGAAGGCCAGTATCTCTTCAGGTGAACTCGATCGTGAATGGATCATGACGCCATCCGCACCCGCCCGGACAAAGATTTCGGCCCGTTCCAGTGCGTCGTCCAGGCCACGTCCGGCTATCAGGCTTTCGAGCCGCGCGATGATCATGAACTCGGAAGTGACCTGGGCTTCTTTTCCGGCGGCGATTTTTTCGGCAAAGACGGACGGGATTTCCAGGACCTGATCGGCCGTCGGATCCAGGCTGTTCCGCTTCGGGAAGATTTTGTCCTCGATGATGACCGCCGAAACACCGCGGCGTTCCAACTGCGTCACGAGGTACCTGAAGCCGTCCGGGTCTCCGCCGGTGTCGCCATCGACTACCATCGGCTTGGTGGTCACTGCGAATATCTCGTCAATGGTGTGGAGGCGTGACTCGCTGCCGATAAGTTCGACATCCGGCAGGCCCTTCGACGCCGAGTCTGTCAGGCTGCTCTCCCAGAAACCATCGAAGCCGACCTGCTCGCCATCCCTGTCCACGGTCACGGTCTCGCCTACGAGTCCACTGATGCCGTTGTGGGCTTCGATCAGGCGAACAAAACCCTTGCGCTCAATCTGTTCTTTAAGTGCGCCGAGTCGTTGCCACGGTGTGATTTTGGCTTCGAATGTCATCGTTCTCCTTGATCCGTCCGCATAAATACCTGCGAACACAACCCCCGCATTATGGGGACTGCTCGGGCTTGACGCTACCAGGATCGAGCGCGATGTCTGATTACTTCAGGGACGCTGACGCACGATGTACGCATCTGCTGCTCAACGGATCATGCGGGGTAAACTGTGCCCCGGTAAGCGTCCCGTGGAATTGGATCTGCGTTCCCTCCACGACTCCAGGAGTCCATCAAACCCCGGGTCAGAATCACGCAGTGGCGGCAATACTGAAACGCCACTTATAACCCCTGACTCGCATCAATCGAAGTGCACAACCGGGGCGGATCACGGCGTTTGAGACGCTAGCCGTCCGGTTTCAGCACGGCAATTCGTAAGCCAGCAGGTCAACTGACAGCGCCTTGTTGAAGTGGGCGTCAAGGTAGCGGTAATGAAGTTTCCGTTCATTTCTACCCTTCGTGAATGGCGCGATGTGGTCCGGTTCGGCATGTTAAAGCCGGAGCAGAGGACAATCGTCTTTTACTCCGAAGGTCCAGAATCGGCTCCGCATCTGGCGCCAGTTCTCCAGGATCTTCTGGAGAAACACAACCAGAACGTCTGCTACCTGACATCAAGTCTCCGTGACCCGGTACTGGACTGGAACAATGACCGGCTCTCCACATTCCGTGTCGGCAGTGGCGCGGCCCGGTCATCTCTGTTCTCCAGTCTGCGGGCGACGGTAATGGTCATGACCACGCCCGACCTCCAGACGATGCAATTAAAACGTTCAAAACACGACGTCCACTATGTCTACGTGCACCATGCCATCAACAGCATGCACATGGCGTACAGGCCGGCGGCTTTCGATCATTTCGATGCCATCCTTTGCGTGGGCCCTCACCACGAAGAGGAGGTCAGGCAGACGGAGGCTGCTTTTGGATTACCGGAGAAGGTCCTGGTGCAGCACGGCTACGGCCGCCTGGACTCCATAATCCACACAGTCAGTTGCTCCGCGGGGTCCGATGCGTCGAGCTCGGACGCAACGCGAGTGCTGATCGCGCCCAGTTGGGGAGAGCACGCCCTTCTCGAGACCTGTGGGGAGGAAGTGATCCGGTACGTGCTGGACGCTGGCTACCAGGTAACGCTCCGCCCGCACCCCATGACCCAACGACATCGGTCCGCACTTCTGGAAGGTCTCGATGACATGTTTCGGACCAACCCGAGGTTTCGTCTCGACCGGGACGTTGCCTCAGAGCGGTCTCTATACGAATCGGACATCATGATCGGAGACTGGGGCGGGATGTCACTCGAGTACGCATTCGGCCTGGAGCGTCCGGTGATTTCGATCGATTTACCGCGCAAGGTGAACAATCCGGATTACGAACGCATTCCAAGTGAGCCGTTGGAAGTGACCCTGAGATCCCGTGTTGGCGCGGTCGTCCAGCCACAGGACATCGACGAAATCCCCGGGTTAATCGAAAAGCTGTGCGCCGATCCGGACGACGCCGGAGCGCGAGCGCGAGCGCTCCGAGAACGCTACGTATACAACATCGGCCGTAGCGGGACCGTCGGTGCTGAGTACATCATGGAAGTTATCGGACCCGACGACATCACCGCGGGATGAAAGTTCTCACGGCCAACTTTTATGCGCACCATCGCGGGGAGTGGCGCGGCCTCGTTTCATCTGAATCCCCGGCTCAAGGGTGCGATGTCGCACGTCATGAATTGCGTGTTGTGAGCGAGCCACCAAGCTAGACATCCGGTTTTCTCGGGTGCTAGTCCCGTACGTATCCAGCCGCTATGCGGAGTGCTGGAACGGTATACACGCCGCTCGCAAATTCATCGAAAAAAAGTGCCCAGAGTGAGTCACACTGATGCCAGAGCCTGGACTGCCTCTCCTCTATATCGATCTCATAACCCAGGGTGGCCTGTTGATTCAGATCATCATCGGGGGGCTTTTATCGGTGACGATTTACCTCGGAATCTGGTGGAACAGGACGGTTGGTTTTGTTCGCTCCACTTGGGCCACCCGATTCGGGTTGAGGAAAATCGACAGCGAATAGTCAGATCCGAATTCGGATGTGACCGATGTAACTGGTGTCGAGCGTCGATTTTCGTTTGCTACCAACCGACTCGAATTCACCTCGGACGCTGATCACCCATTCCCGTCCAGTGTGGTCACGTTTCAGAGCCGTTGCAAAATCAACTTAATCAGAACCTGAAGTTCGAAAGGCCGTATTGCCTGTGATATTGAGGCGGTGGATACTCTGGGTTCCACTGGTGATGTCGACCTATCCGGTACTGCTGCTCGCCGCCGGGAACGATCCAGCGGAAGTCCAACCACAAGAACTCCTGTTTCTGGTCGTGATGTCAGCGGCCCTGACCTCCGTCGTAATCCTGGTGTCCTTGCTGCTGTTCAGAGACGCCCAGAAGGCGGCGGCCGTTGGCGTCATTTTCGTGGTCGCCTTTTTCTCGTACGGCTACCTCATCATCTTTATCAGGAGCAATCCGGTCGGCGATTTTGTGATCGGCCGGCATCGCTACGTCTTGCCAGCCCTGTTTGTCGGATCGATGCTCCTGACCGGGGCCATCTGGCGCTGCAAAAAGGATCTTTCACGCGTTCTCGTCGCTGTGGGCGGCGCGGCGTTGATCCTGACCTTGTTCAACGCGGCGCAGATCGTCCAGGGATGGTCAACTTCTTCGCCGAACACCGCCGGGTCGCTGCCGGGCACTCCGAACGATCTCAGCGACCTGCCCGATGTGTACTGGCTCATATTCGACTCATATGGTCGAGAAGACGTCATAGCCGAATATTACGATATCGACAACGGCCCATTCCTCGACGCGCTGAGATCACAAGGATTCTATGTAGCCGACGAGGCCCGGGCCAACTACATGGTCACGGCACGATCGCTTCCCGCGACGATGAGCATGAACCATATCGCCAAGTTGAGCTCGGAAGAGCGCGACCGAGTGCAATCTGGGCGTTCAGCACTCGACTGGGATATCGATTCGACGACGCTGGGCGCCACCGTGAACACCCTCGGGTACGACATCCACAGTTTCAACGCCCGTACCCCTTCAGGGTTTGTCGGGTTTTCGCTTCTTTCGACCAATTTCCTGGATACCACCGTGTTTCAGGTTCTGCGTGCCAGCCCCGTGCAGAGATGGCTTACCGGACAATGGGCGCCTCTTTTTTACACGGAAATTGAAGGTTTAATCGCCGTAGCAGACGATCCAAATCCAACATTCAGCTTCAGCTACAACCTTCCACCCCACGATCCATTTATATTCCACTCAGACGGCACGGCCCGGGAAGATATCATCGATCATTACGAACTCGGTTACGGGCCAGCGGCCGGTGCGGCATGGGCAGATCTGTGGTCGCAGCAACTCGAATTTGTCAATGCGTTGATTTTGGAAACTGTTGAATCGATATTATCCAAATCGGAAACGCAACCGATAATCGTTATCCAGTCTGACCACGGCCCGTCGTCTGTGATGATGGCTTCGCAAACGGTAGCAGACAACCCGAGAACCGTCTGGGATGACCCTTCAGATGCCGACCAGATCGCTGAACACTCCCCGATTCTCAACACCATCCTGGTACCCGAGCATTGCCGGGATGCTCTCTATCCAACCCTTTCGCCTGTGAACACATTCAGGCTGATTTTCGACAGTTGCCTGGGCTCGTCTATGGGGTTGCTGGATGACACAACTTACTGGGGAGGGTGGGGAGACGTTTTCATCGAACTTGACGCTGAGGGAGTCGCGGTCTCGGAATGAGACAAGGCGGTAGTTTCAGCCGGTCCGCGGGATCACACCGTCTCACAATGTTCTCGACGAACCACCAGGCACGGCACTCACGCGCGTTCTGAGCGCACCGTTTCCCGTCCGGCGTGTCCTATTCGATCTGCCCGCCACATCCCTTCCTCAGGGCGTCTTCGGCGATCAAGCCATCGATGTCGCTTGAGAATCCAGAGGATTCTCAGGAGGAAGCGGCCGCGACTGCCCCTTCATACAGCTCGATGAACGACGACGCGACTGACTCCCACGAATAACCCGTATGTACCAGGTTCCTTCCGGCCTTCCCCATCCGGTCGGCCAGCCCTGGATCATCGATCACGGCGCTTAGCGCCGTTCCAACCTGCTCCACATCTGGCTCCGTGATCAAGCCGGCTCCGGCCGTCTCCACCTCCGGGAAATAACAGAAGGTGCTGATCACCACGGGGAGTCCGGCGGCCAACGCCTCTAACACCCCGACGCTGAAACCCTCTGAGTAAGAGGGCAGGGCATAGACATCGGCACGCGCCATCGCTGCCAATCGATCATCGCCGTCGAGAGACCCCGTCAGGGTCACTGATCCCTCGATTCCGGCCTCCCCGATCATGCGTCTGACATCCGTCTCGTAACCGTCGTCCGGCCCGACAATCAACAGGTGTGTGTCCGGACGCGTGCCATGAAGCCTGGCGAAGGCCCGGACGAGTACATCCAGCCCCTTCTTCTCATGGAGCCGTCCCAGAAACAGAATTACTTTTTTGCCACGAAGCTCCGGGAATCGATCATCCATGACGCCCGGCGCCGCCGGACGCTGGAACTCATCGACATCGATGCCATTGGGAATCACCGAGACCGGCCCCGAATATCCGTAATCCCGCAGCTGAGACCGTTCCGTCCCGGTGAGCGCGTGGGCCGCCGCAGCGCGCCCGAGGAGACGGCGCTGCCAGATGGCGCTGTACAACCGTTTTTTCAGTCGTTTGGAAGCGAGCGCCCACGGATCCAGGCTTCCATGTGGCGAGACAATAAACGGAACCCCCAGGCTTTTGCACGCCCTTGCCGTAGCGAAGTGGGGGTGATGCCACATCTCGTGGATGTGAACCACGTCCGCGGCCCTGGCTTCTCTTTGGACCGCTAGCTTGAGATCAGGGCTGTGGCCGGGCCACCACCTCGCAAGGCCACCCGTGCGAAACAATTTGAGAGATGCTTCGGGTGCTTCCACAAGCGGTTCGTGATCAACCGCGTGGATGGCGGCGAACACTGTAGAGGAAACACCGGCGTGACTCAGTGCCGAAGTGAGCGAAGCTACGACACGTGGAGGGCCGCCGTGCCGCACCTCGAATCCGGCGGCGACATGAAGCACTCGCATCAGTCGCTCGGACTCCTCAGATCACCGCCGAAGGGAAAATGGCGACGCTCAACACAACGGGGTTCATCAAACTCGTCGATATAGATCGGCCCTTCGCGCTTGCGAAATAAATCCGGAAATCAGACAACTCGGACATTTCTGGAATCATCCTGACCACGGTGAGAGCCGCGGGGGATGTGTATCTTGACTGAACGTACGCCAGCATACCCGGAGCGGACGAAAAGTTGCACCCGGATCATACTCCACGTTCGAAACTGGACCTCGCCATCGAAGGGTGCTGGCTGCTCGCGCTCTGCCTTGTTCCGCTGGCGTTCAACGGTCCAGACATCGTCGTACTGTTCCTCCAGCCCAAAGATTTCGTACTGCACTTCGCGGCGCTGTTGATCGTGGCTTTCTGGGGGTTCGAATGGGCCATCGGCGCTTACCGGCCGAACGCGGACCTCAGCTCATGGGCGGGGTTCCGCCGATGGCTGGGCTCAGATCCCCGGCACTGGGCCCTGGCCGGCGCAGCGGGCTTCGGAGTGACGGCAGCAATCTCCACGGTTTTGTCGCCGTTGCCCGCCGTCAGCCTCTGGGGGAGGGACTACGCCGAACTTGGCTACGAGCTATATTCCGTACTGTCACTTCTGGTCATTTTCTTCGCCATCGCCCTCCGCGTCCGGGAACCGGAACAGATCAGGCGAATTCTGTGGGTGATCGCTGGCGCCGGCGTTCTGACTGGGCTGTACGGGATATCGCAACGATTTGGCTGGGACCCGATCGGCAACGGCCAGGTCCAGGAACGTGTGTTCTCGTCGTTCGGGAATCCAATTTATTTCGGCTCGTACCTGGTGATGTCGACGGTCGTCACGATAGGTCTCACGCTGGACAGGGCCCGGAACGCTGACCGGTGGTGGCTGCCGCTCGTTGCGATACTCTCCGGTATTCAGCTTGCCGCCCTGTGGTTCACAGGAAGCCGTGGTCCCTGGGTCGGCCTGGTGTTCGGCGTGGGCGCGTTCGCATTACTTGGAGCGATGTCGCTCAACCGGCCTCAGATGATTCGGAGTGCGTCGGTTTTCGCCATCGGCATCTTGATAGCCGCGCTGATAACGCTGACGACAAACCTCACCGGGGATTCGACCGAGGGCTCGGGACGAGGTCTCGGCTCCGTTCTTTCCGGAGTAACCCCGGCCGCCGGGGGACTCGGTGCCAGATCCGACATCTGGGAGGGCAGCGTCCGTCTGCTGGACAGTTGGGAGGTGCAGGATCGGGAATCGGGAACACTGTCGGCGCTCAGACCGGTCTTCGGGCTCGGGCCCGAGATGTATTACTACTCCTATCCGCTGGTGGCGAATCCCCAGGACGGCATCATCGTTGTGAGTCACGCACACGATTGGCCTTTGCAACTGGTTCTCGAACTCGGCGTGACCGGACTAATGGCGTTTATCGTGCTCGCTGTTTCCGTGTTGATCGCCGGATTCGTCTTCATCAGAAAGGACCGGGGGGACGCGATGAGCGGACACGAATGGCTCGCGATAGCCATGCTGGCCGTGATTGCGGCGTTGATCGGCCGCTCAGCTGAGCAGATCGTTGGTATCGCCAGAGTCGGTGATCTGGTCCCGTTCTGGGCCTTGCTTGGCGCTGCACTTGCGATCTACGGGATCGGGCGCCGCGGCGAAGCCGGTATTCGTCCAGGATCGCGCAACGCGATCTCCTATGCGCCACTGACTGTTGCGACTGTGCTGGCCGTGGCGGCTCTTTACATATTTGTCGCCAGGGACATCCAGATGTTGAGAGCGGGTCTGATATCTGGCGATGCATTTGAAGAAGCCGCCGCCGGAGACCGAGTTGAGGCGACCAACTTGCTCCAAAAAGCAACCGACATATCCCCCGATGTACAGCAGTACTACGAGTGGTCGGGTGAACTGTTGGTGGAACGAGCGAGAGCCCAGGCAGATCCGGGAACGGCGTTGCCTTTACTCGGCGAGGCTTACGAAACTTTCAGCCAATATGAGAAACGCGATCGGCTTGCGTTCACGACTCAACTGAGAATTGGCCTCGCCGAGGTCGAACTCGTATTGCGTGGAGACGACTTCCGACGGAACGAATTGATAAACCGTATGGTCCGGCTGGCGGATGCGATGCCTTCTTACCCGGAGATCCAGGCGTTCGCGGCCGAGCGCGTGCTGCTCGCAAGTCAATCAGACCGAAATGTACTTGAACTCGGGCTGGAACTTGCTAACCGGGCCATCGTCATGGAACCGGAGACTTCCGCACAGCCGTTCGCATGGTTTATGCGAGGCAGAGCCCTCGGAGATCTCGGGGATCTTGACGGGGCGATCGAGTCGTTCACGACGGCACTCAAACGCGCGCCCAGGGGTCAGTTCGCGCCGGGAATTCACGAGAATCTCGCGCGGGTCTACGAGGCCACCGGGGATCTTGCGTTGGCCGATGAACATCGGGCGCTGGCCGAAGAGATCCAGGCCGCCCTCGCAGGTTCGAAACCCGGCTGATGTAATCGGCGTCTTTGTAGAATTGCCCGCTCCAGGATCGATACGATTGAAAGGGCAGCACCTGCCACCCGGGTCGCCTATGGGTCGGTGAAATGAACGCCCGCGAGCAGGGATTGGAGCAGTTCTTCGCAAGAATCTCGCTCAGCAACCGGGCAGCCCAGTTCAAACAGGTAAGAGTGCAGGTCACGCACCGTTGCGGCGGCGATGGTGACCCAGCCGTCGTCCGGCGCTTCGTACACCCTGACGATGGATCCGTGCCCGTCGACTTCCGTATCCCCGTCACTCACTCGTCCGCCGAACTTGACGAGCAGTGAGTCCATGAGTCCTGATGTATCCGCCAGCGTCCAGGGCGCTTCATGCCGCAGCCGGCGAACCCGCAGGGCCGTACCGAAATTCCATCCGGGTACACCCAGGCCGCGCACACCTTCCGCCTGCAGCCCGGGCGGTGCAACAAGTACGACATCAATCCGATTTCGGATCAAGAGCCAACCGCCGGATACGTCTATCGAAACCTCGAGAAGCGGATTCGGGACGGTGAACTGCGTCGGAGTCGCGCCGGATTCCATTCCGGCATCGGCCGCTAGATCATCCAGTGTTGCGGTCAGATCGAGTAATACCTTTGAGGTCGACGCCCGGACATCGTCGTCGTTTCGTATCAATTCAGGCGCCGACCGGAGCACTTCCAATCGATCGGCAAGCCACTGGCGCCTGGAGGCGAAAGATGAATTGACCGAGATAACAAATTGACTTCCGGGATCCAGGCCGGACGCAACGGCAGCGACAGCGCCGCAAGCCAGCCAGAGTCTCCGGCTTTCTTCGGCCAGGGCAAGCGCGAAATCTTGTTCGGACAGCGCGTCATTCCACGCCATATCCGCTGCACCTGTGAAATGGTCCACCCACAGTGCAACCGGGGCCATCGCCCGAACGAGTTGGATATCGGAATCTGATGGCAGCACTGGACCGATAGGTGGAGGTGACGACCCATTTGCCGGAGCGCGGGGGATCGTCCCGAATCCGGCAGATCCCCCGGTGTACGGATCGGTGCGACAAACCGGGATGATCAGCGTCTCCAGGTCTACGTGCGGTTCCGATATTTGTGGGATCGGAGTTGATGTGGGGATCGCTGTCGACGTCGGTTGAGGTGTGTTCGCCGGTGTGGCCGTCGGCGTCGGCCGGGACGTGCTTACCGAAGTGGCCGTCGGACGTGGCGTCGTACTCGGAGCGACAGGCGTAACTCCCGGTTGCGGAAGCACGATCCCAGTCGGAGACGGCACCACCTCCGCCGATGGAACCGCCGTCGGCGATTCGATCGCGGGAAGCGGCTGGACCGTATTCGTTGCCACCACATCGCCGCCATTGCCGCCACAAGCTGCTGCGATGACAAAAAAGACCGTCAGCCCGAACGCCAGCCATCTCGACATCAAGAGCTAACGTTTCCGGGAGATGTAATCTCTATACACCCCGCCGAGCTGGTTGAGTGGAGCGCCTACGGTGGCCTCCTCGTAGAAATAGATACCCGCGTAACCGTCCCCGCTCGTTGCCCACATGTCCGCATAACCTTTGAAGAAGAACCAGCGCTCGACATACAACTCCGGGCCACTGGTTTTCAGCCAGCCAAGGATGCCGTCCATGTAGCCTTCCATCTCATCCCAGAGGTAATCGTCGCCGGGATCGAGGTCGGGCGGGATTGCGAGCACACCGTCCGTGATGGTCCAGGCCGCGAAGGCCCAGTGGGAAGCGAGTTCGGTTACCCAGATAGGGGTCTGAGCGTGTCCGGGTACTTCCAGGTCAAGAAACTGCCGGAAACCCAGAATCTGATCCCGAACGATCTGCCAGTTTGTCATCGGGACGGTGTTCCAGGTCAATGGATACGCATCTATCGACCAGACGTCGACGGGCGGCGCCTCTCCGCCGTGGCGCGCGGCGTAAGCGTCTATGAACGCACGCATCCAGGTCTCTCCGGACGTGAAACCGCCGCAGCCGGTACAGGTGAAATCCCAGTTAAGAATACTGGGGCCCATGATCCGGGCGGTCGGATCTGCAGATCGGATCTCCGTGGCGTAATAATCGAACTCATCGACAAAGTCTTCCGGCGCCATGTTGCCTTGCTGACGCACATTGGGCTCTCCTCCGATATACCAGTATGAACCCGGGGCGCGCGACGTCAGGGTGGCCAGTTCGCCAGGAGATAGCCGAGTGCTTTTGGGGGTGACCTGGATAAAGGGAACCTTGTGCGTGCCCGGTGGTGCGTCTCCGGGATCGCGATCGAAATCGATAAACCACGTGGCCCCCAGGGTCTGAACCTGCCAGTCACGCGCCGACCCCGAGGCGATCACACCGAACCGATCATCGAACGGAGCCACGGGGGTCGGCGCGGGCGCAAATGTTGGAGTCGGGTCTGGTGGCACGAAGGGGGTTGCCGTGGGAAGAGGGATGATCGGTGTAGAGGTCGGCGTTGTGGTAGGAACGGGTGTCCGGGTGGGTCCAGGCGTCGTGGTAGGAGTGGGTGTCCGGGTGGGTCCAGGCGTTGTGGTAGGAGTGGGTGTCGGCGTCGGTACGGCGGTCGGAGTGGCAGTGGAATCAGGTACCTGCGTCGGGGTAGATGCCGGCAGGGCCGATGCGACGGGCGACGGCGTCGCGGTGGCCGGGACGACAGTCGCTGTAGCCGGTGGAGGTGTGGCCGTAACTGTCGGCTGAGCCTGAGCGGTCGGCGACGCAGTCGGGGTCCAGACCGGGAGCGGCACCGGCAGGCCGGGTACGGGAATCGTGGTCGCGACCGGCGTCGGAGTTTGTGTCTCAGCCAAAATCGCGGGGGTGGAGGAAGGGGACGCCGTCGACGTAGAAACGACGGTAGTCGTCGCCGTCGCCGACGATGGCCTCGGCGACTCTTCGGCGCCGTCCGATGAGCTTGAACAGGCGGCGATAACGACCGCCAGCACGATAAATGCGAGGGCCCCGACTCTTGCCATGCCCGGGCGCGTCGCGGGATCTCGCGATCCCTGTGGGATCACGACGGAACCGCGCTTTTCAAGTCTGATTCCTGTCGATCCGGGTAGTCGGCAGAAGGGTCGGGGCCCGTGGCCACCGATCCGGGTCGTAACTGTACTTCGATAGTCACATCTGTCTCGATGGTGAGAGCGAACTCGACGGATTTCGCCTCCACCAGGGTCGGAGTATGCGAAGCCCCGTCCAATTCGTAACCCGGCGGAAACTCCAGGCGAATGAGGCCATCACGCCCCAGCGCGCCCGGCTGCGCCGTCAGATCGAGCCGGTAAGTGAGCACGTCCCCGTCTGCAACCAGAGCGCTGGCGGGTGCAAGGAGATCGAACCGGGCGTTCGCCGTCTCGCCGGGAGCGACCTTGAGCAGCCCGGAAATGTACTTTCCTCCGGGTCCCACTCCGATCTCCACACTATCGTGGCCGGGCAGACCAGCGCCGACGCGAGCATAGACGCTCTTCTCCGGGATGGGCAACGAGGCGTTACCGATCATCGACCCCCCATTCGGTATGTACACGCGGACGAGATTCCAGTAACAGAACTGCTTCAGATCTGCGTACGAGAGGTCATGCACCGGGGCCTGGATGTCACAACCGTGTGACAGCGGTCCACTGAGATTGTGATAGGACAGCGTGAGCTGTGCAGGCATCGGCTCTTGAGGACTGAGGGTGACATCGTATACAAACGATCGCTCTATGTTGCGATCTACCTTGCTCCAACCGACGTTCGAGTCCACAACCGCGATTCGGTCTCCTTCCGGTCGTCCGAGAGACCCATCCCAACCGGACCGCACGACTATATCTTGCAGATCCGCATCGAACATGTATACGAGGGTGTCCTTCTGATTCAAGTTGTCGCTGGCGGCCAGCGCAACAGCGAAGAGCCGATCGTTGACGGCCGGTTTGCTGAACTCCCCCAACACCCCGCGGAACACGGTGTCCAGGAAAGCTCGCCCGTCCTTGTCTGTGCCTGCCTCGAGAGTGGAGAGCAGGTCCTCGGTGCCGATCACTCCGATGTCCGTAGTGATCGTGTCCAATGCTTCGCCGAGTCCGATGACGGCCCACTGGGTGAGAGCGATGACCCCGTCAACCCTGGGTCCACCCTGTCCCAGTTCAAATATCTCTGCCGCCGTCCTGGCCGCCGAGGGAAACTCCGGCGACCACGTGGCGTCACGCAACAACCAGACCGGGGCATCCATGTGTCTGGCGAGCAACTCCGGCGGTAGCGGGTATTGCTCCAGCCTGGAGCGATCATCCACGTCAACGATGTCGTGATACTCAGAGTCCAACAACCGGCCATTATCGAAGGTGAGCAGCCAGGCGCCCGATACAAACCCGCCAGAACCGCGCAATTCGTCAGATGTCTGGCCGAGTACCAGGTAACGTCGAGGCCCATCCTTCCCAAGCGCCTCTGGACCGATTTCCGGGAAGTCAGACAGGAATCCAACTGCACGCGCGATCTCCACGGAGCCATCCGCCAGCGTTTGCGCAGACGAGGCGGCCGCCGGGGTTTTCAAGTCCGCGAAACGCAGGCCGGGTGCAACCGATTCCAGTATGCGGCGTGCCTCCAACAGGCTGGGACGCGAGTCTTGGAGTTGCTCCAGGGCGACCAGCAGCGACGAGCCCTCACCGATGAAACCTCCCGGAGATGACTCCATCACGTCAAGCGCCGGAGAAACGGCGGCCCAGGTGAGGGCGCCGGCACGCGACGTGTCAGCCAGGGCCCCGAGCACCGGTTCAAAATCCAACAACGCATCGCCGATCGAGGTCCCGGCTATTCCCGGTGGAGTCGCGGCATTCGTGGAAATCACGGCGTCGTATGTCGAAGCCGAGACCAGTTCGAGATCGGGCATGGCGCTCAGAGTGTCCCGGCTCAGTGTGGCGCCGGCGGGATCATCGCTGTCCAGCAAACCGACGAGGGGCAACGACACTTCACCGAGCTTCGTCATCGCGAGCAATGATTCTGTTGCAAGGCCGGTCCAGTCGATCAATTCGCGCAGCCGAGCCTCCCGGGTACGCAACTCCGCTGACTCGCGCCCGACACGGCCGAACAAGCGGCCGTCTTTCATCCCGGACGCCTTTTCTTCCGCCCGCGCCAGCGCACTGTCCGCATCATCGATGAGACGTTCCACCTCTTCGATTTGATCCTCACCCGGCAATCCACTCAACATGGCAACCAGGCCTTCATCGTTGTATGGCAGATCGCCGTACGCAGTGACCAGGACCCCGGCTGCTTCCATGAGAGCGACCGCCGCTACCAGATCATCGTTGAGCCGATCCACCAGGTCAGGAACCCCGGTCACGTTGTCTCCGATAACCGGCGTCCATCCCACCAGGGTACCGGCCCAGCGAAGGGGCCACATGTCGTCATCCAGTTCCCTGGCCGACTCTACGGAGGCTGAAAGGGAGTTCGAAATCCCGGCGATGGCGTCCGGGTCCGCACCGACGATCACCGTCTCCGCCGCCAGGCCGGTAGACCGTAACTCCGTGGCAAGTCGCTCTGCCCTGCCAGATACGCGTATCCCCCAGACAATCCCTAGCACGATCGAGATCGCCAGGACGGCCGAGATTCCCCCGAACGTTGTCCGCCACGGATGGCGTGCTATCCATTTGGATACGTTGGTCAGCATTAAGTAGGTTCAGCCCGACGCGTGGCTTTCGCCCGAATATCAGATCAGGCGCGCGTAAATGGGTTTGGACATTCTGTGGATTACGTAAGGTTACCGGTCCCAGATTCCGACCGGCATCACTTAGAACGCACAGATCCATTCGAAAATCCGGCCGCTATATCAATGAAAACGCACGAATCGCCCGCCAATCACCGCCGTTTTGATCGCCGGGAGAACGGTGCGGCGAGCGTACGGAAAATAAGAAACAGATCGCCCATGAAACTGTGTTCACGGACGTACCTCATGCGCAGTTCCATCTTCGGTCCCCAGACCTTCTGGAAGTAGAGCTCGTCCGGATCACCTCCTGCAAGGATTGAGCCGAGGTCCGCGAACTCGATTGAAGCATCGTCCGTGATCCCGGGGCGCACGGAGAAGATAATCATCTGCTCTTCCGTATAAAGCTTCGTGTACTCGGTGGTCTCGGGGCGCGGGCCGACAAGGCTCATCTTGCCGACGATCACGTTCAGGAGCTGGGGAAGTTCGTCGAATTTGTACTTTCGGATAAAACGGCCCACGCGCGTAATCCGGGGATCGTCATCTCCCGAGTGATGGGAGTGGCTGCCAGACGGCGCACTCCGCATACTGCGGAACTTGATGATCTTGAACGGAATCCCACCGAGTCCGGTCCGTTCAGCCCGGTATAACACGGGCCAGCCGGATTCCAGGACGATCGCAAGGGCGACCAGGATCATCACCGGGATCAGAACGACGAACCCTGTCGAGGCCGCCACAAGGTCAAAAGTTCTTTTCAGCATCGGACCTGGCACTGCGCCAGACAGGGCCTCCTAGCCGGAAGGGTAAGCCGCGCAAGTCGGCGGGAATGGATACGCGATGGCACGCGCCATCGTATCGCTCCGGCGGTACGTCCCGGCAACGACTCCAGACACATGTTAAAGCGATGGACGCTGCTAGGATGGCGGTCCGCCCCGATTCACGGAGAATTCTGATCGTAACGCACTCTTCATCCAACCCGGAACGCCGGGTGCTGGTAACCGGCGCAACGGGGATGGTGGGCGGTGAAATCGCCCTCGAACTCCATCGCGCCGGGTACGTGGTGACGGCCCTGGCGCGGCCCGCTTCTGACAGGTCACATCTGTTGGCGGAAGAAATCACGGTCGTGGAAGGAGACGTCACCGATCGGGACAGCATCCGGCGGGCGATGGAGGGGCAGGACCTTGTTTGTCACGCCGCGGGGTTGGTTCCGGGTAGTGGAGCGGACGAGGACGAGTTCGAACGGGTGAACGTGTCAGGAACGCGCATCGTGTGTGAGGCGGCCATCACGGCCGGGGTTTCGCGTTTGCTCCACGTGAGCACCGTGCAGGTATTTGGGATCCATCCCGGACGCAGCGTGGACGAGACGGCGACCCCGTCCAAACCGCCCCACGCCGGATATGATGCGTCAAAAACCAGGGCGGAATCGCTGGTATTGGAACTCGCCGCAAAGTCGCTCGACGCCGTTGTTGTCAATCCGACGGTGGTATTTGGCCCGAGGTCCCGGCACTCCGGGCGTCTGATCAACATGTTCCTGCACGGGCGCCTGCCGATCATCCCGTTGCCGAACCGGGTCCTCTCGCTTGTTTATTCCGGTGATGTGGCGCGCGGCGCCCGCAGCGCACTCGAAACCGGCGAGCGAGGTGAGCGCTACATCCTGGCCGGACCGTCTGTGACCATCCGGGCGTTCATCGAGACACTGGCCCGCGTGTCGGGGCGGCGTGCGCCTCGTCTATCACTGCCGGGTTGGGCGGCAGCGGCGGGCGTTGCCGCTTTATGGGGTGCATCCCCGGTGACTCGATGGAAACCGCCCGTCACCGTCGCGGGCATTCGCCACGGCGGCACCTTCTATGAAGGCGGACGAGCGACACGAGAACTGGGACTACATTACACGGCGCTTGAAGACGCGCTCAGGACGACTGTGGAGTGGTTGCAACGTCCGGGGTGAAGCCATCCGATAGTCACTTCACTGCTCGCATTTTCAGGCGTCTGTCGTCTGGATGGCTCTCAGGCTGATGCGCCACCTCAGTCAATGCGGCGTCATCCCTCTGACATTTCCGGTGCGGGGATGGACGGGACAACAGGAAGTGCCGGCCCAGTTTCCGTCGGTGCGGGAGTATCGCCTTTTCGCAGATACAACGGGCCCAGCAAAAGACCGACCAGTATCCAGTAAGCGTCCCCTGCCCGGTCCTGGATCAATGTGTGAAACCCGATAGCGATTATGAAGTACGCGAAAGTGAGCAATAAAAGCATTCGCGATATCGCCGCGAGATCCCTGTCTTCCCCGCGCGACATCCGGTACAACCGTGTGGAGGCCGTTGCGATTACCAGCAGGTATAAAAGGGACCCGATAACGCCGCTCATAATGAAGACGCCGAGCAGCATCGAATCAGTGGTCCGGTTCACCACGTTCAATCCGAGGCCGGTAACCGGGTAGTCCCGGGCGATATCCATCGCTCCATTACGGAACACCTTGCCGGTTTCGGGATCGAACCGGGCCGCAAAGTACTGGTCTACGAAATCGCCTTCTGACGGCATCACCCTTCCAACGAGCCTGTCTGATTGTTCAGGGAAGATGACGGCGGCCGCCAACCATAACAGGGCGACGGCAAAAACGGCGACCACTAGGCGGAGAACCGATCTCTTTGGCATCGAGTTGATGAACGGAATCGACATCACGATCAACATGCCAACGCCGCCGGCAAACACCTTGGACCCGGATAGCATCCCGCCGATCATCGCGACGCCCAGGAAAAATATGAGTAATCCCCATTTACGGAAGATGCGGGCGCCGAAAAATTGAGCCCCGATCAATCCTATGGCGAGGACCATGTACATGCCCAGGGTCGAAAGCTGGGGCATAAGCGAGGCCACTCTGCCCTGATTGATGACATTCCAGAAAAATCTCGGATTCGGTGAATTATCGTAGTAATCAGCTAGGAACGGGTTTACGACATCCTTCGTCGCTGAAAGCAACTGGGTCACGGCGACAATCGCGATCACAACTGTTACGGCCAGTATCAACCTGACCAGTAAAAGGAAATCTTGTCGATTGACCCGGACATTTGCGGCGATCAAAAGAATCAACGCCGGCCGCACGTAGGCGTCTACCGACCGCAGGAGTCCTACACCACGAGCCGGGCTGTCCGCGTACGGGGGCGGCATATCCATCCACCAGATCCCGGTTACGAGCGTGGTCCATGCGAGAAAGACGAGATACCAGACGATGTAGACCGGAACTCTCAATCTTTGGTGGGCCATGCTTCGTGTGACTACGTAAAGCGCTACGAGCGGCACGGCCAGGTTGTCCAGCCGGATGGTCTCCCGGCCTTCCGAAATTTCGAATCCCAGGATGCGAATGAACCCAAGAATCGGAAGATATGGCCCCAGGAGGATGAGAGCGAGGAGCGCGATCAACATCTTCCCGTCAGGAGTTAGTCCCGTTGACGCCTCGCGCTCATCAGAACGCGGCATCGGGCCGAATCGGAGATTCGATCGGAGACTCAGCGCCATCGGAACCGCGCAATTTCAACGGAAGGCCAGGAAACCACTTCGAGACGGTTACCACCTGGCAACATCGGCATGCGGCGCGCAGAAATAAACAACCGGATGGTTGAAGTGATCACAATCCAGTTGCCATAAAAGGGCCTGCCCAAATGCGCCACTACTCCAACGCCCCGTTCACCGGAATCGGACTTCTCCCCCTGCTGCCCCGGATTTCCTTCAAGTACGTGGACGAACTCATACCCCGATCCGGCGTCAAATCTACTCGGACAACCCCGCCAAGTACAGCACACGCCCATTATCGGTTCTCCCGGCCGATGCCGACACCACCACCACCCACATCTCTGGAATCACCGGCATAAATCAAGGCGGCCACAAAGGTATTCGCCATATTGTCGATGCTTATTTCTTCGTTCACGATCCGTCGCGATTCGATCCCCGCCAGATGTATCCTGTCGGGCTGTTCGAGAAAACAGCGAATCGCTGACACCAGCTCCGTCACGTCATTGGGGCGAACCGTGGAGCCGTTCCTGCCTTCACGAACAAGATCCGCCTCCGTTCCATCACCCTGGCCGACGATTACCGGCTTGCCATGCGCCATCGCTTCATATATCGCAAGCCCACCGGTCCCGGGCAAGACGAACAGATCTGACCCGGCAAATGCCAGGGTCAACGCATCGCCCTCCCGGTGGCCCAGAAACCTGGCCCGCGGGAACCGTTCAGCAGCCCGGGCCTCTAGAGTCCCTCGCTCCGGCCCGTCGCCCACTACTACCAGCTCACAGCCATCTCCAATTGCGGCGCACGCGTCTATCAACACGTCAACCCGTTTCGCCGCGGTCAATCGACCGACGTAGATAATCGTCGGCCGGGACATACCATGCCGGGCCCGCCATCCGGTCACAGCGTCTCCGCCGGCCGGAAATCGTTCCGCGGCCGAATCAGCGTTCACGGTGGATACCGCGTTGTGGGCAACGAAAATACGTTCATCCGGGACTCCAGATGCCCGGTAATCATCCGCCGCCTTTGTGCTGTAAGCGATCAGCGCGTCAAACGATCCGTAAAACATTCTGCGGAGGCGATCAGAGATCGCACGTCCGGTCAACGCATCCGCTCCTCCGAGCTTCCCAAGTCCCCATCCGATGACCGGAACGCCACGTGACCGCATCCGGCGCATCGCCACCAGCGACGAGAGGATCCGGGGGTTGGCGGACACGACGAGCGCATCCGGCTGTGACTCGTTTAGCCACCGCCGCATGCCGCGCTGCCAGCAGGAATACAACCGACCCTTGAACATGTGGATATTGCGCGCCCGAACGTAGTTCGCGACGTCCAGGCCGTCAGCTACGACGATGTTTTCTTCCGGACGGGGTTCGCCGGCGAATACATCCAGCCCCCCCGTGCAGTAAGAGGCGAGGCGGTCGAAAAATGGAGCCCTGTATCGCGGCAGTACCCGTTGCTGTATCCCGAGTTTGCCCGGGAACATCGTCGTCATGAACAGCGAGCCCTCTCTAGACCGGGCGCGTTACGCGCGCCGGTCTTGACCGGCGCGGCCTTGCTCATGCTCCCGGCGGGGGAACCGTTCGTGGGGGACGTACCCGTCCACGCCTGCAAAGGCCGATGGACCCCGAATGTTGGCGTGGGCTGACGGCGACCGCTGTTACGCAAATTCGCCAGGCGAGAGTGCGGTGGGGGATGAGAACTGAAGGCCATCATCCCCACCGGTTGAAGTGGACGATTCACCATAACTGACGAGACGTTGCAACTTGGCCACGGGAATACGAGAGACCACCTTGGCTATTCCATTCAGATCTTCGCCCTGTACAGCTATCTGGTCATTGATCATCTCAATCTGTTCTCGGCTCTGTGAAAACCGAACGCTGAGCGGTTCCTCAAGTTCCACGGGGTGAGAGGCGAAATCGTCTGACAACAGAACACGGAAATCGTACGTGAATTCGTCGTCGATCTCTGTCCCCAACTCAAACATGTTGCGTTTTCGGTTGGCGCTGAACCTTTGTAGCTCATCGAGGTAAGCGCTGTGCTCCTCCCACGAGTCTGGCGTCGCGTCCTTGACCACTTCCCGGGCGACCTCAAAAGCGACGTCATGTATGTCATCGACGAGGTCCAGCAGAGCTATCGTCCGGTGCCGGAACAGGACGTTATTACCGAGCTCGCCTTCGATGTACCTCTCGATCATCTCCGGGCCGGTCTTGGTAAATCTCTCAAGCTCCGAGAGGTCCTCCCACAGCTCAGAGGCGGTGGCCTCGTCGAATGAGCGGTAAAGGTCGGTCAAAGCCGGGCTCAGGGACATGCGCCTCTCGTGCAATATGGACAGCAGGGACGACGGGTTTATCCCGAGTGTTCCCAGGAATCCATACAACTCAAACAGGATGCGGTCCTGGTAAAACAATCCCATCGTCAGGGCCAGAGAACGGCACTCAAGGTAGTCCTCATGCGGCAGCGTGTTTGTGTACACACAGACCTCTTCGAACTCCGCCGAAAGGATCTGCCTATTCTTGAACTGATAGACGCCGAAACAACGTGGAACGACCCGGTACTCGGTACCGATCTCCCAGCGACCACGTTCTTCGTCGGTAGCCAGGACGGTTCCCTCCAGGAGCATCAACGTGTAGAGCGGGATGAACTTCAGGCCGGCATCCGCAAGTTGGAACACGGTATTGAAGTGCTTCTCTTTGGTGTCGCCCGGGAGACCCAGGATCACTTCCGAATAGCTGTTGGCGTTCAGCTTGTTCGCTAGCTTGGTGACTTCTATCAACTTCTCGGCTGATATGTTCTGACGTTTGATGTTGTTCAGAACATCGGCATCAAGCGTCTGAACGGAAGCGGCAAGGCGCAGGCTCCCTTCAAGGATTTCGGCGCAATCCAGGACCCGTTCTTTTTGATTTTTGCCAGTGGAAACCTGCAAGTGGTACGGGTAGTCGTACTCGCGTTTCACCTTCGCGATCGCGTGAGAGGCGTCCAGGTCTTGTTTGTACATCCCGAAGTTGAGATCGGCAAGAGTGAGTACCTTGCCCTCGTACCTCTGCGCCACGTACTCAAGCTCCGCCTCGAACCGGTCGATGGACTTCCTGTATACCTTCGTGCGATCTGAAATCCCGTCAACGCAGAAGGTGCAGGTAAAGGGACAACCCCGGTTGGTTTCCAGCAGAGGCGTTAGCGGGACTTCCTTCAGGAACTCATCCAGATAGCCTTCGAGATATGGAGAAGGAACCCGGTCAAGATCCGAAACCCTGGGACTAACATCGTCCGATTTGATCAACCGCCCGTCCACCAGTGCGTGAACGCCACTTCCGCCCGCCTGGACCGCATGAACAATGTCCCGGGATTCGTACCAATCGTCGACAAAGTTTGTGAACGGCTCCTCGCCCTCCCCAATAATGTACACATCCACATTCGGGTGCCGACCGAGCCACTCTTCCCGTTTGTGGTCCTCGAGCGGATAGTTCGGGCCACCAAAAACGATGATCGTCTCTGGATAATCCCGTTTGATCTCGGTCGCGATCGAATAGGAAAGATCCAGGTTCCACATGTAGTTTGAGAATCCGACAACCGCGGGTTGTCGCTCAATGAACGCGTCTATGAACCGCTGCGGGTGCTTGAACAGTTCAACTCCCAGCGTCTCGCGGTGACGGGAATACTCGTGAATCCACGCCTTTATGCATGCAACCGGATAGGGAGTGAGCTCGGCCGCGTACCCCTGCGAAGTGTGCGTCAGATCGCCAAGGAATACGAGTCGGTCGTTCACTATTTCAACTCCGTTCCAACTCTGGTCGCCGGCATCACAGGTTGATTTTCGTCGAGGAGTCTGGCCCGTGAATTATCGAACGCCGTCATCCAGAATGCCAGACCACGTTCAATTTATACATGACCACTAGTGACCCGGACCTAGCATTACCGTCACAGCTGATCGCAGATTCCCGGCACGCGGGAACGACTCTTCTTCGGGCAACGGATTGGCCACGCGCTCCTCAGGCACGAGGAGCATCACGGTCGCTCCGAGGGCCAATGCCGGCGTCAAGTCGGTGGTTTTGTCCCCGATGGCTACGCAACGCGTGGGATCAAGTTCAAGATCCACAACCGCCTGTCTGTACAGCGCATCTCCAGGTTTACGGCAATCGCACTGGACGTTGTAAGGCTCTACCGATCCCTCAGGGTGATGTGGGCAGTAGTAAAACCGGTCGATATGGGCGCCTTCGAAAGCCAGTTGTCGCGACATTTCCTCATGGAACGCATGAACGTCCGCCTCAGTGTGGAACCCATGACCGACGCCTCCCTGGTTCGTAATCACGGCGACCAGATACTCAAGACGGTTGAGAAGCTGGATGGCCTCGATCGCGCCCGGTATGAACTCCAACTCGTCAGGTCTTGCTACGTATCCCGCATCCATATTAATCGTGCCGTCGCGATCAAGAAACGCCCCGTGGTTCACGATCTTGCGAGCTCTTTCTCAACCCACTCACAGATGATGTGGATGGCCGCTATGTGGGCCTCCTGACAACGAGGCGTGTCGATGGAATCTATCGCCAGGCATATATCAGCGCTGGCGCCAGCCGAACCCCCGGTTTTGCCCGTCATGCAGATCGTCGTGAGTCCGTCGCATCGCGCCGCATCCAGTCCCGCAACGACGCTGGGTGAGTTTCCACTGGTCGTTATGCCGATGGCCACATCGCCGGGGCGCCCCAACGCTTCCACCTGTCGCGCAAAGACCGAGTCGTACCCGAAGTCGTTCGCTATGGCCGTCATGTTTGATGTGTTGGTGGACAGGGCAACGGCAGGTAGCGCTGCGCGTTCAAGATAAAGACGTCCGACGAGTTCGCCAGCAAAGTGCTGTGCGTCAGCGGCGCTTCCGCCGTTACCGAATATGAGAATCTTCCCACCAGTTTTGAAGGCGTCTGCGATGGCCAACGCGATCTCAGCCACAGTCGCGCGGTCGGCGATCAACGCGTTAATCGCGGCGAGGTGCTCGTTGAGACGGCGTTCGACCAGGCTTTCAGCGTCTGACCTCGCACCCCGGCTTGAATCTGGCATATGGCCCCTGTGTGAGAACGTACCCGGTCTGCACGAAAATGCCGACCGGCAAGCGTGAATTTTATCCGATGCCGTCCGGCGCCCGGAGACGCAGGATCCTCCGCAGCAGACCGATTCCCCTTGTGCCCAGCGAACCGATCGCAAACGCCATCGCCCAGAAGAACGGGCTTCGCCGGTACTGAGAAACCGACGATAAACCTCGAACGGTCTTCAAGTAGGAGCCAAACGAGTCTGCTCGTGACCGATACAACGGGCTGTAAGTGGCGCGCACACGTCGTTTTGTGACGCGTTTTCGCACTCCCGGGCCCCAATCAGTCCCGACGGTTAGCTCATCAAGTATGCCGAACACGCCTGCAGCCATGTAGTCACCGGAGTAAGACCACTCCGATTCCCGACCTTCGCGAACGCTGACAACCGTATCGTTAAGGTACGAAGCGCCCGCATTTCTGCCCGCGACCCCTGCGAGATATATCTGGGGATAAAGGCTGTCCGCATGACGACGCGCCCCGGCCGGGTCCAGCAGATCGCGGCGTATCGCCAACCCGCTAATCATTGTCGCCCTGAGAAACATCTGCTCCAGCGCCGGACCACCCGCCTCAAGGAAATAATCTCTTCCCATAGCGTTCCGAAAGCCGATCCGGCCCGACGGTCCTTCGCCGTCTGCAAAATGAGAAACGGGTCCAGAGATCACTCCGGGACGCAAATCGGAGTTCGCATGTGCAATGACACGCCCAAGCGCGCCAGGTTCCAGCAGGTCGTCGTCGCCCAGGATGAAGACATAGTCCCCGGTGCATCTTTCGCAGACACGAACAATGTTCTCGGATGGTCCGAGGTTGGTCTCGTTGCAGGCGTAGGAAACGGCTAATCCAGGAATCGAAGTCGCCGCATCCTCCGTCTCGTCTCCGGACGCGTTGTCCTGTACGACCACTTCCACCGGCGATCCGGCGTCAGCGGCCTCTCGCGCCACGCTTCCCAGCGCCTCGGCCAGGTACTCGGGTCGTCGGTACGTGGGGATTGCGACGCTGAGCATGATTGTCAGTGGGACCGGAAGAATTCAGTGAACCGATCGAGCATGAAGTCGACCTGCACATCGCCCAGCCCCGGATACACGCCGATGAAGAAGGTGTCCCTCATGACTCGATCCGTGTTTACCAGCTCTCCATGAATGCGGGCGTTGATACCCGCGTACCCGGGCTGGAGCGTGATATTCCCACCAAACACTGATCGGGTCTCTATGTTCGCCTTTTCAAGCGCCTGAACAAGTTCATTCTTGGACACCCCGTCGCGGACGGTTATCGGAAACCCAAACCATGAAGGCTCTGCCCGGTCATCCGCAATCGGTAGCAAGATTCGGTCTTCGTACTCCTCAAGTCCCTTATACAGTCGTGAGAAGTTGCTGTTGCGACGCGCGACGAAACCTTCCAGACGGTCCATTTGCGCCACGCCCACCGCCGCCTGCATATCCGTCGGCTTGAAGTTGTAACCCAGGTTTGAGTAGGTGTACTTATGGTCATAGCCCCGGGGCAGGTCGCCCAGTTGCCAGCCGAACCGTTGGCCGCATGTGTTGGACTCTCCGGATGCACACCAACAATCACGCCCCCAGTCCCTGACGGATTGAACAATTCGTGAAAGCTTCGGGTCGTTGACCACAACGCCTCCCCCCTCTCCCAACGTGATGTGATGCGCCGGGTAGAAGCTGAGCGTAGCGATGTCCCCGAACGTGCCGACTAGCTGGTCGTTGAACCGACTGCCCAGCGCGTCACAGCTGTCTTCCATGAGAAACAGATCATGGCGCTTCGCCACGTCCGTGATGACATCCATATCGCACGGGTTGCCAAGGGTGTGCGGTACAACGATGGCCCGTGTTTTATCAGAGACGGCGGCTTCTATCTGATCGGGATCGATGTTGTACGTACCAAGCTGGCAGTCAACAAATACCGGCACCAACCCGCCATGGACCAGGGGCGCGAGCGTGGTCGGGAACGTGACGGCCGGGGTCAAGACTTCGTCCCCCGACACGAGAGGTCGCTCGACCTGGGGCGACATCAAAGCCAGGATCGCCGTCAGATTGGCGGAAGAGCCCGAGTTGACCAGCGAAAACGATGCGGACCCGAAATAGCGGCGCATACGGCTTTCGAACAGGTCGCCGTATGGGCCCAGTGTGAGCCAGAAATCAAGAGAGGAGTCGGCGAGGTTCCGCATCTCCTCTTCTCCGAACACCCTTCCCGCGTACTGAACACGGCTCTCGTACGGCACGAACTCTTCGGGACCGTGGACCAACCGGTAATATTCAGACACGCGGTCCAGGATCTGGCGCTTCAATTTGGAGGCTTCTGGCGAAATCGATGCCACCGTTTGAGGGGTATGCGTCGCGCTCCGCCAGTTGCGCCGGAAGACCTTGAGCGAATCCCTCAAACTCGGCGGCTCGGTACCGAGCGCTTCCGTTAGTTTATCGGTGCTCAGTCCGGCGTTCAGTGGCCTGGGCGCAAGTTGGTCCAACGCCGAAGTTGGTACCGGCTCGATCAAAGCCTGGTCTAATGCCATCGCCCTCGCGAGCGCCTTTCCGAGCACCGAGCGGGGTAAAAGGTCATTGCCGACCACGTTGAATATCCCTGTTTCCGACTGTTGGACCAGGCGCACACTGGCCTCAGCGAGATAGGACGCAAGGGTGGGGTTGCCGATCTGGTCGTCCGGGACCTTCATGGGTTCGCCCGCCTGGAGCCTGTCCCACACCTGCATCGCAAAGTTCGGCGACGTGCGATCCCACGCGAACACGGCCGTTGTACGGATTATCAGAAAATCCGGACAGATAGCCTGGATCACGTTTTCCGCGTCCAGCTTGCTGCGACCGTACGCGTTGATCGGCGAAGGCTCGTCCTCTTCTGTGTATGGGCCGTTCTCGCCATCGAACACGTAATCCGACGAGTAGTAAACGACCTTGGTCCCGGAATCCACGGCACGTTCGGCGATGGTCCGCGTGGACTCTACGTTGAGAAGATCAAGTTCGTCCGGGTGCGTCTCACAGTAGTCCGCGCCGCCGGGCGGCATCACCGCGACAAACACCAGATCCGGGCTGACCTCATCGAAGCAGCGCCGAACTGCATCGGAGTCGGTGATATCGAGAGCGAGTCCGCCGGGGAACGGTCGCGAACTGTAGGTGGGCGCCGCGTCAATTCCGGCCCGCCTCAAAGCGGAGGTCAGCGCCTTGCCAAGCATTCCGCTCCCGCCGATTACAAGCGCCTTCAACGCAGGCCTCGCCGGTGCCGTCCAAGGGTCCCTGACGATAGTGCCAACGGGGGACTGTCTCCGTTACAGAAGAAAATCACGGTACCACTCGATCGTAGCCGTCAATCCAGCCTCGGCGTCAAAGCGCGGCTTCCAACCGAGAACCTTGCGCGCCTTCCCGGCGCTGAGGAACTGTTCACGTATCTCGTTGCTCGCCTCGTTGCGGATTTCTGGCTCGAGCGACGAGTCCATCAGCTTCAGAATCTTGCCCGCAAGGTTGAGCACCGTGACCGGAGACTCGTTGGAGAAGTTGAACGCCTCCCCGGCCAGGGACTTGTCGCTGGCCAGCGCCTCGGCCAACAGCATGTAGGCGGCGGAAGCATCTTCCACATAGATGTAATCGCGGACAAAAAGCCCATCAGACCGGATCACCGGAGCGTCATCCCGTATAACAGATCGGATGGTGCCTGGAACGATCCGATTCCAGTTCAGATCTCCTCCCCCGTAAAGGTTGCCAAATCTGCTGATCACTACCGGAAGGTCGTACGTGGCCGCATACGACTGGGCGATCAGGTCGGCGGCCGATTTCGTAACATCGTAAGGATGTCGGCCCTGTAGCGCAGCGTCTTCGGTATATGGCAGCTTGTCGTGCGAGCCGTACGCCTTGTCGGAAGAGGCGACGACCAGTTGTCCCACCGAGGGGCTTCTCCGGGCAGCCTCGAGGACGGTCCATGTGCCTTTGATATTCGTCTCAAAGGTTGAAAGAGGATTCCGATTCGCCACCCCAACGATGGTCTGAGCCGCCAGGTGGAACACGGTGGCGATCTCGTACTCGCCCAGTACGCGTTCCATCAGCGCCTGATCCGAGACATCACCCCGTACAACCGTTACGCGCTCGTTGAGTCCGGTTCTCACGAACTCGCAATGCGGCGGCCAGTCACGCACAAGACACACGACATCCGCGCCGCGTGCGACCAGGTCGCGTACGAGCCAGCCCCCGAGGAGCCCGGTCGCTCCCGTGATGAAGGTCGGACGGTCTCGCCAGAGGCCCGAGTCGCTCACCATTTCCGCCACGACGCCTGGCCTGAATCCCAGAGCTGGTTCAGCGCCTGGAACTCTCTGTAAGTGTCCATAGTGTAGAAGGATCCTGAGTGCCGGAATGCCGCGAGCTGTCCTTCTTTTGCGAGCCTTTGAAGTGGCTCACGTTCAAAGATGCAGTCATCGCCGTCGAGGTAGTCGAACACACGACGGTTGAGGACGAAGTAACCGGCGTTGGCCCAGGCGTTGATCTCGGGCTTTTCCTCAAACCGGGCGACGTTCCCGCTCGGCTCCAGGTCCAGTATCCCGTACCGGGACGAGGGCCGCACCGCCGTGACCGTGGCCAGGCGACCGTGGGATTTATGAAACTCGACCAGTGCGCCAAGGTCGACGTCCGATACGCCATCGCCATATGTGAGCAAGAAGGTATCGCCTTCGATGTACTTCTTGATGCGGCGGACCCGGCCGCCCGTCATGGTGTCCATCCCGGTATCGGCCAGGGTCACCCGGAACTCCTGTTCATTGTGGGCGCCGTGCACTTCGATGCTGCTCTCCCGTCCGAGCGTGGCGGTGAAATCGTTATTCATCGCCTCGTAATTCAGGAAATACTCTTTGATCAAGTCGCCGCGGTACCCAAGACAGGCGACGAAATCGGTGAACCCGTAGTGCGCGTACATCTTCATGATGTGCCAGAGGATCGGCCTTCCGCCGATCTCGACCATCGGCTTTGGCCGAAATTCGGTCTCTTCCCTCAGGCGGGTACCCAGTCCCCCGGCCAGAATGACCGTCTGCATCAAAAGTTCCCTCGTGTCACGTCATGTCGAGAGCGCGCCGGGCTTGATCCACGCGAGTGGCCAGCGAATCGTGCTTATTGTATGTATCCCGAACTCAACGTTCCCGTTCAGACAACAATCGTACGTAGAGATCAACGTATCGCTCACTGACCGCCTCGCTGGAAAAATGCTCCATGACGTACCTGGAACCCAGCGTCGCTCGCTCATCGTGATCCGATGGGATGGTTTTCTCCGCCACAAGGCTGTCCAACACGGCGTCCGGGTCAAACGGGTCTGAGAACAGGATGTAATCATCCTCAGGATCTAATACGGTCACCCCGGGGTGCCTGGATCCGATGACGGGTAGGCCGCGGGCGAGCGCTTCGACCACCACCCGGGGCGACCCGTCGATCCGGGTCACGTGGAACAACCAGTCAGCGCTGCGATAGTGACGGTCCATCTCCGTGGGATCTACGCGCCATAGAAACTCGATGTGATCGGCCAGACCTTCGTCCTCAATACGGCGGCGCAGGTGAAGGTCATCAATATGGGGCCGGATTGATCGGTCAAGAGGCGATGAGGAACCGACGATTGTTGCCCGCACCGGAACCCCTCGTTTGATACCCCGGGCGAGCAATGTCAGGAGTTCGTCAGCGCCTTTTGCAAGGGCGAATCCGCCCACACACATCAGGCGAATCGTCGGGTCGTCATCCTCGCTCGACGGTTGCGGGGATGTTTCCTCAACAACGACATTATTCGGAAGCCATGTGAGTTTCGGTCTCGCATTGCTGTTGATCTCCGCCACCCGATCAACCAGCCCGGGCGCCTGTACGACTATCGAATCAGCGGCGCGGGCGACGATTCTCTGAGAGATGGTTCGGAAGATCCACTGCCTGAGATTCATGTTGGTGAATGTGCGCCTGCCGTAATTCGGCCAGACCCATCGGCGCAGATCCCATTCTGCGAGCAGATAAAAGGACGTAAGGTACACCTGGTCTGGATGTTTTCGTCGTCGATAAAACAGCGGTGCAAGGTGGGCGAACGTATCGTGAACGATGTTGAAGTCGTCGGAGTCCAGAAGGTTGCCGACGGTCCCTGAAGCCGCCATCGCAGTACGTCCGGGGTAGCCCCTGCCGCCCGGGACTTCGATCACTTCGAGATTCTGAGAGACGGGTTCTAGCAGATCGGCATCTATACGCGAGGTCACGAGTACACCCCGCCCGACTTTGTCTGCGATCTTCCCGATCATATCGACACGGTCGAGATAAGATCTGAGATTGGGCAGATAGAAGATAAACCGGATGTCAGACGGTGAAATGGACACTAGTGACTGTTTGTCCCGGCTACCGCATCGGAGACTTGTCCAAAAGCTTCCAAGTACCGCTCAGCGACACGCGGCCATGCAAAATCAACTACAGCGTTCCTGGCCGCTTGCCCGTATTGCTCGCGGCTGGGCTCGTCTCCCGCCAGATCCGCCAGGGCGCGTGCCATCGCGCTGATATCGTCCACCGGAACCACGATCCCAGTCGTACCATCGTCAATTGCGTCACGGTTACCAGGTCCATCACTGACGACGGATGGCAACGATGCCGCCATCCCCTCAAACGTCACGATTCCGAACGACTCCATTGCAGCCGGGGAGAAAAATATGTCGGCCTCCCGGTACGCCTGGAGCGTCCGAGGTCTGGGTTGTTCGCCCAGTGCATGGAATCGATCTCCGACACCTAAACGCTCTGCCTGCTCTTTGAGCGGTTCACCGTCTCTGCCGATGTGGATGTAGCGCAGGGATGGCGATTGTTTCAGCGCTTCCGCAAACGCCTCAATTCCCACGTCGAGGGACTTCTTCGGGACGTTTCGACCGACCGATAGCACGATCACATCAGACTCGCCGCCCACGGTCTCCCTGAGCCATGCCGGTTCGCCCTTGCCAGCGGTCTCAACATCAACCCCGTTTGGTATCGAAACGAATTTGTTCGGCGGGAGTATCTCGGCCATGTCCTCGTCTATCGTGGAACTGATGCTGATGGCGAGATCAGCGTTGTTCAGGTTTGCCTGAATCAACCGGTCCTTCTTCGGATCAAGTCGCAAACCATACCCCGATTCCGGATGACGCTGAATGTCGTGCCCGTGACATGTGACCACCACGGGCACGCCAAACTTTCGCTTGAGGGACAGCGCGTAACTCGTGGTGAGGTATGCGGAATGACTGCTGATGACGTCAAACGGCGCGTCCCTGTGGATGCGTCCAAAGACGCGTCCGAGGGGCCATTTATTGAAACCAAACCGGAACGCGCCCCGGAAGTTCCAACCGAACCGCACAAGCCGGTAGCGGTGCTCGATCTCCTCCGGCAGGTTCTTCCAGCGGGGTGCGAACACCGTGACGCTGTGGCCTCGGTCATGCAGCGCTGTAGCCAGATCGTGCACCACGTATTCCATCCCGCCACGCACGGGCCAGAAGCTCAGCGTCAGAAGTGCGATATTCACTTTTCGCCGCGTTCGCCCGTGTTTTCGGCGAGAACAGCCCAGCCTAGCGCGTCATGCCGCGAGCCGGGCACTATCACATCTGCAAGAGTCGCTAGCAGATCCCCGACGACCACGAATGGAAACGCTATGAGTGAGAGGATCGCTATCCGCGCCCGATTGCCGACTATGTACTTGAGCGGAAATCCAACCCGGTACAGGAGCGTCACCATCACGTCAGTGACCCGCGCCCATGCCATTACGAACACCCCGCCGATCTGCCTGGTCTCCAGCACCCGAAATCCCCCGTCTTCCAGGATCGCTGCCAGGCCGTATCTCGTATACCGGAAGTAGTCGTACGGCTCGTAGTGCAGACCCCAGCTCATCGGCGCGGTGAGATAAAGGAGCGCGCCCGGCTTGCTGACCCGGCACAACTCCGCGATCGCCCCTCTCGGGTCCGTCACGTGCTCAATGACCTCGGTGCAGATGATGCCGTCGAAGACTCCATCGTCCCCCGGGATTTCGAGCACGGTTCCGACGATGTCTGCTCCGGTCGTGTCCGAGATGTCCATCGACACGTAGTCGGTGCCATCGGGCAAGTACTGGCGATACGGCTGTGCGCCGGCTCCCACGTCCAACACACGGCCGGTAATTCTGGGTACGAGCGCACGGGCGCAGGCGGAAAGGCGGACTTTAGACGAGTACAGGTTGGCCTTGGTGGCCAGCCTCCACAGAGCAGAAAGTGACAGTCGAGTCAATTTTGCGCTGGACCTCAAACCGAGAAAATGCTGACGATGGTCGCCCGCAGAAATGTCAGTGGGCAGGAGTCTCTATACTAATTACTTCCCGCCGATGAATCGATCTTCACACCATGCTGTCGTAATAACGCAGTGGACAGTCAGCACGAGTTCAAATGGCGACATTCGGTTTCGAAATTGAATTTCTGTGCCTATTGCGCACACCATCGTTGCGTAACCCGCTTGGGCAACCCCATGCACATAAGATGACATCGGTCACGTTCGGCCACCGCATGACAACTCAGAGAGATCAATGACCAAAGAACGACCTCTCGTCTCGATCGTAACGCCCACGTTCAATTCCGAAGCGTACCTCGGGGACCTTCTCGAACTTGTAGACGCCCAAACCTATGACAAAATCGAGCACGTGTTTGTGGACGGCGCTTCTACCGACGGCACGGTCGACTTGATACGTCAGTATGCCGAAAATCACCTTACCAAATGGGTTTCGGAACCGGACGAGAGCAACGTGGAGGCCACGACAAAAGGTCTCTATATGGCGACGGGCGACATCGTGGTGGTTGTACCTTCGGATGATCTCATCTTTCCGTGGACGATTAAGACGGTCGTGGATCATTTTCGCGCACATCCGGACACGGATGTGGTCCACGGAGATTCCGTTGCCTTGGATATGCGAACTGGCTCTTGGCACTTGCGGGTACACAAACGCTTCACGTTCGGATATCTTGCGCGCACGCAGTGTCTCGTACCGGCCGCCATGTATATCCGACGAGACGCGCTATCAGGGAATGAGGAGTTGGATACATCATTCCCCCACGCGTGTGATTACGATTGGATCATGCGGATTACCCGTGATCGTAAAGTAGCCAATATCAAAGAATTTTTGGCGATTTTCCGTAAGCGTCCCGGAGCCGTGAACCTCCGGGAGGACGCCGGTGAACAAATAATCCGAGAAACCGCGTTAATCCGTGCGCAACACATCAAGACATCAGGACTCGCACACTGGGTGATGGTCCGATGGGACAGGATCTATGGCGCTTTCCATCGCAGATTGCAACTCGTCAGATTGGTCCGTTTGTCTCGACGCGCCGAAACATTAACTAACGGTCTAAATGCGAACGCTCCTTGGCGCAATTTCCTAGGGGCGTACTCGACCTCCAGTACATCGACCTGGAATTTGCTCAGGTCTTGTTGGCCCGGCCGCAGCAAGTATTACGTTGACGTCTGGTCCCGGGAACCCGCAGATTCCCTCGGAGCAGCCGCTCGTTCGAGGGACTCCGAGGCCGTGAGCTGATCAGTCAAACCGGGATCGGCAAGACGAGTCGGTGATCGGCGTCTCTACTCCGAATGTCGCATCCACAATTTCGATCGCCATCTCAGCGAATCGTGGACCACTGCGTTGTCCCTCCGGCTACCTACGACGTTCTGCCGGAGCGAATCACGCCTTCGACTGATCTCAAATCTCCGGAGAGAAGCTACTCGAGTCCGCCCCACCCGTGTACATCGAATGAAATAGCCCCCGCCGCGCCAGTAATTCCGATGCCGTGCCTGACTCTTCTATCTTTCCGTTTTCAAATACGCAGATCAAGTCAGCGGAAAGAACTGTCGAAAGTCGGTGAGCCGCGACCAGTACGGTAGTGTTGCCACGAAGCCGCTCCAGGTTTTCCTGGATCTTCGCCTCGGATCGCGTGTCCAGTTCGCTGGTCGCTTCATCCAGGATTAGCAGTGCAGGGTTGCGAACGAGAGCCCGTGCAAATGCAAGCCGTTGGCGCTGACCGCCGGACAGACGAGTACCACGATCGCCGATCACGGTTTCGTAGCCGTCCGGAAGATCCCGGATGAACTCGTCTGCTTCCGCCATCCGGGCCGCTTCGTAGACCTCATCATTGTCCGCGTTTTCTCCGCCCCAAACGATGTTTCCGAAAACCGAGTCGTGAAAGAGGATCGTCTCTTGAGACACGTATGCCAGCCTGGATCTCCACTGGGCAGGATCTATCGTTTCAAGCGGAACCCCATCCACAAGCACCTGGCCACTGGTCGGTCTTAGCAACCCTATTGTGAGGTCGATGATCGACGTCTTGCCGGCGCCCGATCGCCCGACTAGCGCAACAACCGCACCGGCTGGCACACGAAAAGTGACCCCCTGCAATACCTGAATCCGGCTGTCATAGGAAAACGAAACATCACGGAATTCAAGGCTGTCGTGAATTCCGTCGAAACTCTCTCCTCCGGCCGATTCAGCTGCCGCATCTGCTTCCGCGACGATTCGGTTAACAGCCCAGGCTCCGGGTAGCCGAGCATTCGCTTCCACCAGGGCCGATTGGAAAATCCGGCCGCGCTGATACATTCGGAAAAAAAGGAGAGCGAATAAGAGCACCGTAGAGGCCGGGAGATCAATGACGCGAGAAGCAAACAGGACGCCGACGATCATGACGCCAAAAAATACAAGCTCTGTAATGGAGGCGAACGCACCGTTGTTGATGCCGATGAGGAGATCTATCCTGGCGCGGCGAGAGATAACCCCCTCAATCCGGGTCCCGATCGATTCTTGAAGAGACTCACTTTTGATGATTTTGGCGCCACCGATCGCTTCGTTGAGTTCGGCAGCCAGGTCGTTGTTGATGTCAGTCGCCTGTTGACCGAGGCTCTTGGCGACGTTCGTCAATACGCTGAACGCGGACATCAACATCAACATCGCGACCACCGTAATGAGCGTCAGTTGCCATGAAAGAGCAAAGGCAATCCCCAGGTAGATGGCAATGTTTAGGAGTGACCCGATAGCGCCGTTCAGGAGACCGTAAGAAAGAGCCGCCCGGTTGGTCTCCAGGATGAGGAGGTTGTTGAGATATCCGGCACGTTGGTCCAGGAAGAATTGCCAACGTGCGCCCATGACGGCCGCGAAGACGGAACGCTTGAGATCGGCCTCAAATTGGGCTTGGTAATGTGACCCGACCCAGGCCTGGGCCAGCATCGTGGCGCTTCGTAAAACCGACGCGATCAGGATCACGCCCACCATCCAGCCGAGCGTGAATTCGATCCCTCCGCGATCGAATATTTCCTCCAGCCACTGAACCGCCTGGCTGTCGCCTACTGTGGATACATCAATTATTCGGTTGATAGTCGGAACCAGAAGCCCGAGCGCTATTACGTCAAGGAAGGCGCCTGCGAGGGCCGCAACCGCCGAGATAGCGATTCCGACACGGTACCGATTCGACAGCGACCAGAGGAATGCCCAAGCGCCGTTGCCGTTTGTTTGCTTCATCTAGTCCTGGATCCCAAGCGTCTGAAAAATACTCTCGAATCGCTTCGTCCACGTGTGATCCCGTACGGCTCTTGCACGGGCGTTGGAGCGGATCCGCGCGCGCACCGAGTCTCGCTTGGGATCCAGGTAGTAATGAACCTTTTCCGCCAGTTCATCCGCCGAATCGTAGCAAAGCACGTCCCGATTTTCTTCGAAATATGGTTCCCAGTCAGGCATGCGACGGATGAAGTGACACGCGCCGGAGGCCAGGGCTTCAAAATCCCTTGTGCGAATAACAGCCAGGGGATTCTTCAAGAGATACGTGTGCCCGAGCTCGTTAAAGCCCAGCGTCAACTTGCTCCGGGAGTAAAGCCGGATCATTTCAGGGAAAGGCAGGGGCGGATGGCTGCTCTCATCGATCCGTTCCCCAAGCGCAGGATCCACTGACCTTCTATGAAGTCGACGTTTCATGGCCGCTCTTGCCCAGGTACGTCCGTGGGGATGGGTCAGGCTGCCCGCGATGTGCCGAAGGCCGGCCATTCGGCCCAGCCCGCGCTGCTGACCTCCGGGATTTCCTCCCTGCTCGAAACTCTTCCACCCCACGCCGTACAGCTCGGCATCGATTCCGCGTTTGAACAGTTCTTCGATGTAGAAGATCCGCGACCCGTACCGCTGGCCGCAGAACGAAAGATCGATGTCTTCCCTGACATCCTCGGGACGGAACACCCCGGGATTGGCTGCGGAAGGAAGGAACATCACGTTCGCCCCGTAACCACGCATCGTCTCCAGGGCCAGTGGGTCGGCGATCCAGTAGAGATCAAACGCCGGGGCGATTTCCCTGACACGGTGCGCCATGAACGTATCGTCCCAGGTCACGTTCACCGTGGGGACTCCCAGCTCTCGAATCCGCCGGACGGCCGCGGCGCTCATTTCGTGAGATCGCACGGAACACAAGAGCATCGAAACGGGCTCGCGCTGATGCTCGCGAGCCACGGCATCGACTACGTAATCGTCGTACTCGCCTCGACCGAGACCCCATCCCCTGTCATACGCATTGATGACCGTAAACGTGTGGCCGGCGCCGGTCAGCTCTTTGTCCCAGTGTGGGTAGATCCAGCTCTGGTTATAAGCGCCGGTTTCGTAATAGTAGAAAAGGATCCGCAAGCGATACGCCTATCCGGGACCCGAGCGCGCCCGCCAGTAGTCGAGCATGTCCCGCAGTGTCTGCGAATACGGAACCTCCGGACGCCACCCGGTTGCGGCCTTGAATTTCTCGCTGGACGGCACCTGGTTTGTCACATCGGCCGGCCTGAGCAGCGCCGGGTCTACGCTGACCTCTATCTGATCTTTCAGATCCGTCATTTCGAGCAGCATGTCCAGCATCTGGCCGATCGTCAGAGTCGTATCGCCGCCGATGTTGTAGACCTCCCCCGGCGGACACTTTTCGAGCAACATCCAGTATGCGCGAACAACGTCCCTGACATCGGCAAACGTGCGCACAGAATCGAGATTCCCGACGAGCACCACGGGATCCTGGACCCCGGCCTCGATCCGCGCCACCTGCCGGGCAAACGACGAGTCTACAAACACCTCTCCCCGCCGGGCGCCGCTGTGCGTAAACATGCGTGTCCGGATAATCTTCAGGCCGTAGGCGTGGTGGTACATGTAGCCCGCCATATCCTCGCCGACCTTGCTGACGGCGTAGGGGCTTGCGGGCCGGAACGGGGTGTCTTCGTCTATGGGGATGTCTTCATCGCGAACCTGCCCGTACACCTCCGACGAGCTGCACGCATGTATGAGCGGATCCTGGCCGAGTATCCGCAGCGCCTCGAACAGGTTGATCGTGCCGTTCACGTTGGAGTCGATCGTGGCGGTCGGTGCCCGGTAACTCATCATTACGTAAGACTGGGCCGCCAGGTGGAAGATGCGGTCCGGCTTCACCTCATCCAGAACGCGTATGAGCGAAGCCAGGTCCGTCAGGTCGCAGTCGTGAAGGGTGATCGAACCCTCGATGCCGGCCAGGTTCTCCCGGGGGCTGCGCCAGCGCTTGGTGCCGTGGACCTCCCAGTCCGGGTGATCCCGGAGGATCATTTCAGCAAGATGGCTGCCGACGAAACCGGTGATGCCCGTGATCAGAGCTCGCATTAGCCCTTCAACCCTCCGTCTGGTGCGCTAGTCGCCGGTGAGTTCGCAACCCGCTACTCTCCGACCACAAAGTACGAAACGCGCGACGCGTGCGAAAACCGCTTGAGTGTCACGTTTTCCAGGCCGAACACCTCCATCAACGCCAGGGTCTCCCCGGGCGAATCAGGATCGTTCAACTCGTCAAATCCAACGACACTGCCTTTCGTAAGCCGGGGCCGGATCATCTCGAGACACTGTTTCGTCGGCTCGTAAAGATCGAAGTCAAAGTACGCGAGCGCCACCACAGTCTCGGGCGCTTCTTCCAGGTATTTCGGGACCTCGATTGTGGCGTCTCCGGCCCTCAACTCGTACTTCTTGACGTGGGAGAGGGGATTCAAGATCTCGTGCAGTTGCAGAACACCATCCAGGTACTCCTGGTACCCCTCGCCGAGCGCCAGTTGCCCGGGTTGCATCATTTCCGAGGTGCCGTCTTTCTCCGAGATCTCGGGAAATCCCTCAAACGTGTCGAAACCGATGATCTTGCGATGGCGGTTGAACGGGTCGTAGATGCCGCGTAGGGCCGAGAACAGTGCCAGGTTCTGGCCCCACCTCGTGCCGAACTCCATCACGACTCCCTGCACATCCAGGACGGACCGGAACAGGAAGTCCATGAACAGGATTCGCGACAGGTTCTTGGATTCCAGGAACAGGCCCAGGTTAGAGAGCAACTGATCGGGCGGGATGGGGCAGTTCTGGAGGGCCTCAACCAGCCCCGACCTGCCGACATCCTCTTCTGCGCTTGAGTAGTTTTTGATTGCGACTTTGTCAGATTGCATGCGGTTGTTCTAATCCGTACTTGCCGCACACGCGCGGCGTTCGACGTCGAGTCCGGTCGCGGACGGGGCCTCGATGTTACAACGCCGGTCGCCAGACACTACAGGTATCTCCGGGACGGAACAGGGGCGTCTTGGAGTTCAGCCCTTCGCTTGAGGGGCGACGTGCTTCACGTATGCCGGCATCGGTGTCCCGTCCTCATGTGCCATGCGCCAGCCCCAGTACAGGCGTTCATTGTCTGCCAGGGCGTACCTGTGACCGCCTCGGCCGTCCGGCACCTCGCGAAGGCCCACCGGCTGAACCATGTGCCCAATGGAAATCCCCTCGGAAACAATCTGCGGTGATGGGATCAGGTCCGCCGCGTTACGCCGTGCTGCATCCAATGTCTCATGAACATAACCGTCGGCGTTAGATACGGCGACATCCCGCGGATCGATTTCGAAAACACGTTGCTCAAACAGCGCATCTATCGCCCCGATATCAGATTCGGATAGCTCTACATCCGCGGCACGGGCATTGCTTTCAAGATGGTCGACGTCGCCGTCTTGACGAGAACCACGGTGCGCTCGTGCGATAGCAGCCATCGCAAAACCAGTTGCGGTGAACTGATGCCGTATCGCCCGGCGATGCTTGCGAGCTCCTCCATTCGCGGGTCCCCGGAGGAATCCGAGCCTCCGTCCAGTGGACTGTATGCGAGCAGAGTCAGTCCTTCCGATATGCAGTACGGTAGCAGGTCGCTCTCTACCTGCCTCTGGTAAATGTTGTACTCAGCCTGCACGGCACTGATCGTCAGGTCCGGAACGCTGGAACGCGCTTCCTCCAACTGTGCCGTCGTGTAATTACACACGCCGAGGTGTCGCACCTTCCCCCGGGAGACCAGGTCCTCCATCGCTCGAAGCGTCTCCTCGTGCGGCACCGAAGTGTTTGGCCAGTGGACCTGGTACAGGTCAAACCGGTCCGTGCCGAGGCGTTTGAGGCTCCGTTCAGCGGCCCCGGCAATACCCTCCCGATCTGCATTACCCGGGTTGAATTTTCCGGTCAGAAACACCTCATCTCTGATCCCCGCTATCGCGCGTCCGGCGACTTCTTCACCGTGTCCACCGCCGTAAAGTTCAGCCGTATCCACCAGGTTCATGCCCAGTTCTATTCCTCGCCTGAGAACGTTCACCCGGTTGCCGTCGCCCTTCGAGGTGCCAGAAGCCCCGGTGCGGGTCAGCCCCTGGCCGATGGCGGCGATCATCTCTCCGGTGAGGCCCAGTTGCGCGTGATCATCCGCTTAATTACGCGCCCGCCACACGACGTACGAGTAACCCTCGTGGAACAGGGATCCGAATGTCCGCTGAACTTCCAGGATCTCGACTCGACCCTCTCGTTCGAGTTCCCTCAGACGATCAACCAGGCCCTTCAGATAACCGCGCTTGTCGAGATATCGGCGCGCCACATCATCAAACCGGTCGCCGTTGTCATACAGCTCGTACAGCGTCTCAACGTTGATACATACCGCCGGTCTTTTCTTCAGCACGAACTCCAGGAACGGGTTAAATCCCGTTCCAAGTTGTTCAAGGGCGCCGATAGTGAATATCGCGGAATTCGACTTTATCTCGATCGCATCGTCCGGCCGGGTCAGATCAACAAACCCGCCATCGATATTGAGCCTGTGTTGAGTCCTGATGGCCTCAATGATCTTCCCCGACACCTCGACGAAATCCAGCCCGTGCAGGTTCTTCCCCGGGAACATGCCGGCGAGGGCGACGAGGTTGTGCCCGGTACTGCAACCGAATTCGTAGATGTGATCCACGTCCGCAAACCACTCGGTAAACAGCCGTTCCCGGAACACGGTGACTATGTTCGTTTCGAAGTATGGATCGGCGATTCGGTAATACCCGCCACTGAGCCTCATCGGTCGATACGGGCGGATGAATTTTGGTACGAGTGTGCCCAGGTCGTAGCCAGACTCAATGAACTCCGTGAGGTTCTCTCCCCAGCCGTCTTCCCATTGATTCTTCCGATGGGAACCGGCAACGATCAGGTCAGAATCAAGAACGCCTTCGACCTCTTTGAACTGGCGTTCCTCATCTTCGCCCTCGATGCGCTCGACACGAAAATCCAGTTTCTCGATTGATCGCAGGCAGGCTTCCGGCAATTCGTTGTCATCTGCGCCGATGATTTTCGCTATTTCCTGGACCGTCAGGGACTTCATGATGTCTCGTCGATCAACGCAGGCACCGGTTTCGCTCCGTCAAATGCGATCACCCACGCCCAGTAGCGGAGCCGGCCTTCGAGCACTTCGAATTCGCCATCCACATCGTCGGCAGGCACGAGCCGCACCGGCTTCAGAAAATCCCCGGACCGTATCTGATCCGCGAGCTGTCGCGGGCTCGGCGTCACGTTCAAAGTGTTGTCCAGCGCTTCTTGCAGGGTCCTGAACGCCGGTCGAGAGTCATCAGCCGCCGGCCGGACTCGATCCGTCGGGATCTCTCTTTGCTGGAGCGAGCAAACTCGATCGATCTCCGCCGCCTCCTCAGGGTCCAGCACAATATCCATGGCGCCCGCGTTCTCGTTTATGCGGGCAAGCCGTGTGGTGCTCGGTATGGCGACCACCAGGGGGCGTCCCACCAGCCAAGCAAGAGCAACTTGTGCCGTCGTCGCGCCGTGAGCCTCCGCGATTCGCTCGATCACCGCTCTCTGGTCTTTTCCGCCCACGACACGTCCCCGGTGGAGTGGACTGTAGGCGATGACCGTTATGCCGTGCTCGGCGCAATACGGCACCATCACATCCTCGATACTTCGATCAAACAGGTTGTACTCGACCTGCAACGAGACGATTTGCGCTGAAGAAAGGGCGCTTCGGGCGGCCTTCAGTTCGTTAAGGGAAAAGTTACTGACACCGATGTGTCGCACCTTGCCCTGCTCGACCAGCCGTTCCATCCCGGCCATCGTCTCCTGGATAGGCACGGTCGGGTTTGACCAGTGGATCTGGAAAAGGTCAATCACGTCGGTCCCGAGCCGGGCCAGGCTGGCCTCGGCGGACCGGACCACACCGTCGGATGTCGTATCCTCCGGTGACACCTTCGTCGCCAGGACCATCCGGTCACGCAAACCGTCTATGGCACGGCCGACGATGCGTTCCGATTCACCATCCCCGTACGCGGGCGCAGTATCGATGAACGTCAGTCCGGCGTCGATTCCCGCCCGAATCACGGGGGCAAATTCGTCGTATGAGCCGCTGGAAGTGGAATACCCGCCCAGGCCGGCTCCCTGCCCTATGGCGGAGACGCGCGTGTCCGTTTTCCCGAGGGTTTTATGAAGCAACGTTCGCCGCCCTAAAGGCTGATGTCCCAGCCCTGGAGCCCGTCGGTTTCCGTATTGGTGTGGCGGGCCGCTGCCGTCGCATCACCGGAATCATCGAGCAATGAGTTCTTGATCCTGTTTCGGATCCCGTTGAGTTGATGTGCCATCGTAAGAAGCTCGGCGTAGCGGTCCGGTTCCGCCTGCATCCGGTCCTTGTTGTGCCAGATGTGCAGGTTGATCTGCGCCAGGACGATAACCTTGCGAAGCATCCGGGCCGAGAGTGCCACGTCCTGATCGCCGATGATCAGGTCCATGTCGTTTTCAAGGGTTCTGATCTCGTCGGCTATCGCTCCAGATCCAGAGGGCGCAAGCACCTCTTTTATCTGGTCAACGGTGAGGCGATCAATAAGTTCGGCAAACGACGGAAGATACTGCCTTCCTTCACTCTGCGGCATTGACCACTCCTTTTCTCCGATTCGCCAGGTCGGCGTTTGAAACGTACCACTCGATTGTCTGCCTGATCCCATTCGAGAGCGACGTTCGAGGAATGTAGTCGAGCAGTTCCTTCGCCCGCTCCGTCCTAAGAAGCCGTATCGGATCGCCCGCGGGCTTCGTTGTGTCCCACATGATCGATGGAGTGCCGGGTACGAGGCCCGCAACCGTCTCGGCCAGTTCCTTGATGGTGACACCCCGCCCGCTTCCGATGTTGATCGGGACGTTCGCAGGCGCTTTTTCGAGCGCCAGCAACGCCGCGTCCGCCACGTCTTCCGAGAACACGAAGTCCCGGACGGCGCTCCCGTCTCCCCAGACCACCAGCGGATCCTCACCGCCGAGCGCGCGGCTGATCAGCGCCGGGATGACCTGCGCCGTCGCCGGGTTGAAATCATCGAAGGGGCCAAAGACGTTTGCGGGCCGGATCACCCGCACGGCGTCCCAGTCATGCTCAAGCAGATAGGTCTCGCCCTGGATTTCGCCGACGCGTTTCGCTATCCCGGCATAGCGGTCGTTCTGCTTGGGCATCCCCTCCCACAGGTTGTCCTCCTCATGAAGTTCACCCTGCGGGTATGCGCAGACGCTGCTTACGAACAAGAAGCGACTTACGCCGGCGCGGAACGCGGCGTCCATCATGTTGGTCTGGTACAGGATCATCGGTACGAAGTAGCTCGCCACGAGGCTGGTCCCGATGCCGGTGTTGCCCTTGATTCCAACCAGGTTGAAGACGATCTCCTGGCCTTCCATGACGGCCCGGCACTCGTCTGCCGAAGTGAGGTCCGCCCGCTTGAACTCCACGGCCGGTCCGAGGACTTCCCGGGCGTACGCGGGATCGTCGAGCGCGACTACTGTGACCTGTGCGCCGCGCTCCACGAGGCGCTTCACGGTCGGAATCCCGATCGTCCCCGTGCCACCGGCGACAAGGACCTTCTTGGCTTCATACATGTGGCGTTATCCTGAAATCCGCTCGGTCTGTTGCCATGAGTTGAACGCTAGGGAGCATGCTGTGACGCTGCTGAGGGCGATCATCTCACCGTCCTTGATGGCTGCCTCAAGCTCGGCCTCGCTCAGCAACACGACCTCGATCTCCTCAAGATCACCGGCATCCGCCTCCGCCGTTTTCCGGGCGTTCCGGGCCTCAAACATGAAGATCTTGCCGCCACCTTGGTTGGAGTTCGACTGAAAAACCCCGAGAGCAGCCCAGTCGCCAGACGTGTAGCCGGTCTCTTCCAGCAGCTCTCGCCTGGCGGCGACCAGCGGCTCTTCTCCCTGGTCGATTCCGCCCGCTGGAAGTATCAACGATACGCGCTTTAAGCCGTGACGGTAAGCACGCTCGACGATCACCCTGCCCTCGGCGTCCCTTGCAAAGATCAGTACGGAGTCCGGGAGGTGGACCTGGTAAAAGTCGTCAACAATCCGGCCGTCCGGCAACTGGATCTTCTCGACCCACACCTTCAGGTACGGCAGGGCGTCTACGAGCGGCGTCGATTCCAGAACACGCCACTTCTCAAGCCCCGAGCCCGGGTCTGTGTCGCCGCCGGAAGTCACGCCTCGCCGCCATTGGCCCGATACCACTCGATGGTCTTACGCAGCCCATCTTCAAGCGACACCTCGGTCTTGAAACCAAGCCGCCGATTCCCGTCCTCGGTATAGACGGCCCGGTAAGGGATCGTGGTCGGCTTCGAGGGATCGAATTCGAGCCTGGTATCCGTAATCCCGCCCTCGCGGACGATGATCTCGGCGCACTCCTTGATCGTTGTCAGCCGCCCAGATGCGATGTTCACCGGCTCGGCGTCAGCACACTTCTCCATCGCCAGCAACAGCCCGCGCACAAAGTCCGTGGCGTAGATGAAGTCGCGGACCTCATCGCCCGCGCCCCACACCTTGAGCGGGTTCTCGCCCGAATCGGCCCTCCGTATCAACGCGGGCAGAACGTGGGAGCGCTCGGGATCGAACTTGTCATACGGCCCGTACACGTTGGACGGCCGCACGATGGCCGATTTCAGGCCATAGCGCCTGTGGTAGAACGTGATCAGCTTCTCCGCGTAGCGTTTCATCCACGCCACGCCGAAGTAGGTCTCGAACGGGTCGCCGTCGAATCCCTCGTGTTCTTTCACCGGGTAGTCAGCATCCGGGTACACGGCGGAGCTGCTGATGAAGAGCAGGCGTTCCAGTTTTTCGAGAACGGCGGCCTCAAAAAAGAATGTGTTGATGAGCACGTTGCCGGTGATCTGTGCCATCGGGTTGTTGACCATCACGGCTGCGCCGGAGGTGTCCGCAGCGCACAGGAAAGCGAAGTCGGCGCCTCTCAGCGCCGTCGTGCATCCTTCCTGCGTCTTGAGATCGACCGTAACGTACTCGATGCGGTCATCATCGATGACGGCCGGGTCTTCATGGAGCGTGGCGCGAATCTTTGCACCAGTTTCGAGGAGGGCCTCGATCAGGTTGGCGCCGATCAGGCCCGTTGATCCGGCGACGAGGACCGTCTTGCTGTCGTAAAAGCTCACCGGGCGCCCCCGTTACCGGAGGAAGTGGAGAAGGCGTTGAACCGATTGTCCACGTTATCCCGGTTCGCCAGGTACCAGTTGTACGTCTCTTCGACGCCCTCGCGGAGGCTTACCTGTGGCTCGAACCCTATCTTCTCTCGGGCCCTCGTCAGGTCCATCAGCCGAATTGGCTCGCCGGTGGGTTTCGTCGTGTCCCATTCGACCGTTCTACCGTCATCAACGATATCTACGAGCACCTCGACCAGGTCCTTGATCGCCACACCCGTACCACTACCGAGGTTGATCGGTGTGCAATCCGCTCCTTTTTCGAGCGCAAGCATCATGCCGTATGCCACGTCGCGGGCATGTATAAAGTCACGCACCGTTGATCCGTCGCCCCAGACCACGATCGGGCTCTCTCCGTCCGCAACCCGGCGTATCAATGAAGGGATGACCATGCCGGTCGGACTGAAGTCATCGCCGGGGCCGTACACGTTCGCCGGCCTGACGATGGCGATCTTGTCCCAGCCGTACTCAAGCTTGTACGCCTCGGCCTGCAATTCGCCCATGCGCTTGGCCCACGCCGGGAAACGATCGCCTTGATGGGGAGGCCCGTTCCACGCCTCGTCCTCCACGAAACGTGCGGCTGGCTCGTACACGGCGATACTGCTCGTATAAAGCATCCGTTCAACACCTGCGCGTCGCGCGCTCTCCATCACCATGGTGTTGAACAACAGGAGCGGGACCATGAAACTGGCCGGCCGTTGCTCTGAGAGGCCGGCAGCGCCCTTGATCCCCGCCAGGTGAAACACCATGTCAACGCTGTCTACGGCTTTGGCGCAAAAGTCCCAGTCGGTCAGATCCCCGTTCATGAACTCCGCGCCCGGATGTGCCCGGGAGGGATCGTCCAGCGCGGCTATCCGGACGTGAGCGCCGGCGTCGATGAGCATCGAGACCAACGGCCTGCCAATCATCCCGGTACCACCGGTGACAAGCACCTTTGCCCCGTTATACATCGCTGTTTCCTGCGTTCCCGAACTTTCGATCATTGAAGCCCCGCAACGCCGAGCGTGATGCCTCAACGTCCTGGAACACGACCTGCGAACCCTGGGATTCGAACGTCACGTCCACATGAATAAGATTTGAGTACCGCTCACGGATACGGGCCTGTGCCTCCGGCGGAGCGTACAGCAACATGAAACCTCCTCCACCCGCTCCGGTGATCTTGCCGCCGATAGCCCCGCATTCCCGGGCGCCATCGTAAAGACCGTCAATCTCGCCGTTGCTGATAACTGATGTGAGGGAGCGCTTCAATTGCCAGCTTTCATGGAGCAGCCTGCCAAAGTCGTCCAGGTCTGACCCGGACGAGAGTATTCGAGTGCCCTCATCCACCATCTCCTGCATCGTCCTCAGACGGTCGGAGAGGTCGCCCGTCCCGGTCGCGTCGATCTGTGCCGCGGCAACCTCTGAAGCCCGTCGTGTGATCCCGGTGAATACCAGCATCAGGTTGCTTTGAAGTGCGATGTTTCGTTCGGATCCCAGGTCGATCGGATCCATTCCCAGCGATCCGTCCCGGTTGAATCTGACCCTGTTCAAACCCCCGAATGCCGCCATGGCCTGGTCCTGGCAACCCACGTTCTCGCCGATCATCTCCTGCTCGATATGCGTGGATTCCGATGTCAGTTGCATCGGGGACGGAGAGGTTCCACCAAGATGGTGAAGTGCGTTCAGGAGTCCCACGGTAAATGCGCTGCTCGCGCCAAGCCCTGCGCGTGCTGGCAATTCGCCCGCCGTCCGGACATCCATTCCGTGGTCCACCTTCAGGAATCTGAGGCTCTCCCGCACCGACGGATGAACGATCTCATCTATTTCGTTGACGGTTTCGTTTTCCGACCACGACACCAGGTACTTAAAGTCGTAGAACGGCAGGCGCGGCGTGCAGGTGATATAGCAATACCGGTTGATGGTCGCCGCGAGGACGGCTCCGCCGTTCTCCTTCCACCAGACCGGGTAGTCGGTCCCACCGCCGAAAAAGGAGATGCGGTAAGGGGTCCGGGTGATTATCAATTAATGCGCACTCCGGATTGGACCCAGCTGGTGATGTTGTCGATCAAACTCCCGGCGTCCAGCCCGTCTCTCGCCTGCAAGGGATCCCTGCCGCCGAGCTCCCACCGAAACACATCGGCGACTCCGAACCTGCGCAGCGGGATGCCCGCGCCGGCCTCCGCCATCACCTCGCTCACCACGGTCCCGATGCCGCCGACGATCGAGTTCTCTTCGAGTGTGGCTACGCGTTGTGAATCGCCGAATGCTTTCAGCAGGCCTGCCTCGTTGAGGGGCTTGATGCGATACAGGTCGGTCACCCCGGCGTCGATGCCGGCTGCGTTCAGCGCCTCCGCCACCTCCAGGGCCCGATGGACCATGATCCCGGTCGCCACGATCATGATATCCCTGCCCTTTCGGAGGACGGTCTGTCCGTTTGAGAAATCTTCGCCGCCATCGGCGTAAAGGTCCGGGAAGGCGCCCTTGTCCAGCCGGATGTATTTCGGATGAGGATCGTTGACGAGTTGCGGGACGAGGCTGGCGATCATCGTGTGGTCAGACGGATTCCATACCTCCATATTCGGCATCACCCGCATCAGCGCCATGTCGTGCACGGCGTGATGCGTGGGTCCGTCCGTGGCGTAGGCGTATCCCGCTCCGACCCCGGCGATCGTCACCGGCAGATCCTGGCTGCAGAGGTCGATCTTGATCTGTTCAAGACAACGAATCGTGGCGAACGGGATGATGCCGTAAACGACCACCCTGTGGCCGCTCATCGCCAGCCCGGCGGCGACGCTGATCATGTTCTGCTCGGCGACCCCAACGTTGATGTACTGGTCCGGGATGTGTTCCTGGAATTTCCTGATCGAGAACGCGCCCTGGTCGCCGGAAAGCAACATGACGGAGCGGTCTTTTAGAGCGAGTTCGAACAGCTCTTCAAAAAGGGCGTCCCGGATGTCCGTGTAGGCGGTGACGGTCATGAGAGTTCCGCCCGGGCCAGCTCGATCTGGTCGCCGCTCGGAAGGCCGTGGTGGAAAGCAGGCGTGTCTTCCATGAACGACACTCCCTTGCCCTTCACCGTTTTTGCGATGATCGCCTTTGGCCTGTCCGATGTGCCTTCGCCGGAAAACGCATCCAGCAGCTCGCTGAACGAGTGGCCGTCCACCGATCGAGCGTCCCAGCCCGCGGCGGCCCACTTGTCCGTGACGGGCTCCACGTTGATGGTGTTGGCCGTGTGATCGGTGGCGCTTACGCCGTTGTTGTCGACGATCGCCGTGAGCCTGGACAGCCTGTGCTGTGCGGCAAACATCGCCGACTCCCAGACCGCGCCTTCCTGGCTCTCGCCATCGCCGATCAGGACAAAGGTCCCGGAGTTTTCGCCCTTCCTCGCCATGCCCAGCGCCAGCCCGGCGCCTATGCCAAGTCCGTGTCCCAGCGAGCCGGTCACGGTTTCGATCCCCGGCGTCCGCGTGTCCGGGTGGCCGCCGAGAACGCTGCCTTCTCCGTTGAATTCTTCAAGATCTGCAAGCGGGAAATAGCCGCGATCCGCCAGGATCGGATAGAGGCCGAGCGAGCTGTGCCCCTTGCTGGCGATCAGACGGTCACGACCGTCCCAATCCGGGTCTGAGGGGTCGTGTGCAAGCACGCCGCCGTAGTACAGGGCGACGAGGATATCGGTGGAGGAAAAAGAGCCGCCGAGGTGCCCGGCGCCCGCCGAGATCACCATCTCAAACGTGCGCCGCCGTACCCAGCGCGCCTTGTCTTCCAGTTCTCTTATCGATTCCACAGTGTCGTCCCTGGCATCTCGCCGCTATCCGGGAGGGAATTCACGGGGCGTTTCGTCGGCCTCATATTCGAGTTTAGAACGGTCCTTTGAATTCGGAGGCTTCGATAGAACCCCGGTTATCCGGCGCCCAATCGGAGTCACGCCCGTTGACCATCCTGTTCGCCGCGGTGGCGATGGTCCTGGCGTTCGGGTAGAAGTCGTCTTCGAGGCCCGGCGTCGTGGGGCAGGTGACCTGTTCAAAACCCAGCCGCTTTACCGCGATCGGCCGTTCCCCATCGACCGCCTCGATAACGCTCGTGACGATCTCTGCGCTTGCCCCGCAGGTGAGCCATCCATTGTCGACTACGAGCAGCCGCCCGGTCTTCTTGACCGATTCATGAATCGTGTCGATATCGAGCGGGGTCAACGAGACCGGGTCGATAACCTCGGCGCTAACGCCGATCTCGCCGAGGTAACCCGCGGCACGATACGCCTCGAGTGCCATGTAAGAGACGCCGACGATCGTGATGTCCGAGCCGGTCCTGGTGACGCGGGCCTGTCCGAACGGCACCGTATACGGGTCGGCCGGGACTTCGCTCTCGGTCGCCGTAAACAGACGGTGCTCGATGAACATCACCGGGTTGTTGTCACGGATGCTCGCCGCCATCAGACCTTTCGCGTCGTACGCGTTGGTCGGGGCGACGACCTTGAACCCGGGGACATGCATGAAGTAGGAGTGGAGCGCCTGGGAGTGCTGCGGACCCTGGCCCCAGCTGCGCCCGATGTAGGAGCGCACAACGATCGGCACGGAGGTCGCGCCGCCAAACATGTAGTGGCTCTTGGCGGCGACGTTGACGAGCTGATTCATCGCCAGCAGGACGAAATCCATCCGGATGTGGGCCTGTATCGGCCGGAGACCCGCCTGCGCCGCTCCGATGGCCATGCCGGTCATGGCGTCCTCTGCCAGCGGCGTGTCGAACACCCTGTCCGGGCCGTATTTATCTTGCAGCCCTTCAGTGGTGCCGTAGATCGCTTTCGCGTCATCCACTCCGATGCCCATGACAATGACGCCCGGGTCGCGCTCCATCTCTTGATCGGTGGCTTCCCGGATGGCCTCGGCGTACGTGAGCGTCCTCGCGCCTGATTCAGTCTGCGTAGACATGCGCGTGCAACTCCGATGCGTCCGGGAACGGACTGTTCTCCGCGAAGTCGAATGCCTCGGTAACTTCGTTTTCGACCTCGGTTTTAACGGTCGCCGCCAGGTCTGCGCCGATCTCGTTTTCCGCCCGTATGAGCTGGTCATCGTCGATCCACGGCTGACGCTCTTCCGCGGTTCGGTAGCCAAGGTGGAAGTCATCGCCCGGGCCGACGTGCTCTTTCCAGCGGTAGGTCATGCACTCCAGGAATTGCGGCCCCTCGCCGGCCCTGATGCTTTCAACCGCCCGCGCCGTCTGTTCGTAGATGGCGAGGACATCGTTGCCCTCGATACGCTGCGCCGGAACGCCGTATACCCCGGCGCGTTCGATCAAGTTGTCTTTGAGGCGCCGCGTCAGGTGGCCCGAGTGAACGGCGAACTGGTTGTTCTCACAGATGAAGAGCACGGGAAGTTTCTTTAGCGCGGCGAAGTTCAGGCTCTCGTGGAAAACGCCTTCGTCCACGGCGCCATCGCCAAAGAACACGGCGACGACCTTTTTCTCTTTCCTCAACTTCACGGCGAACGCGTAGCCGAGGGCGTTGGCGATCGTCGTACCGACCACGGCCGAGGTCCCGGCCACGCCGTGATCCGGGTCTATCAGGTGCATGGACCCGCCCTTGCCCCGGGCGCATCCGGTGACCTTGCCGTAAAGCTCGGCGATCATCCCGTTCATATCGCCGCCCTTGGCGAGGTATGCGTGATGACTCCTGTACGTGGCGAAGAGGATGTCTTCCGGCGCAAGCGCCTCGCACACACCGGTGGCGACAGCTTCCTGCCCGATCGACAGGTGTACCGGGCTTTTGATCTTGTCCGACCAGTAAACGTCGATGATCTTCTCTTCGACCCTGCGCACACGCAGCATCGAACGATAGAACTGTTCCCAGAGTTGATCTTGGGTCAACCGTTCGACCTCCCGGATCTGCGTGCGTGCGGGTTTGACACACCCTCGCGTTTAACCGACACGGAGCGACTCCCTTTCGAGCGCTTTGAGGAACCACTCGTAGGTTCGCTTGATCCCGTCCGAAAGGGGGACAGACGGCTTCCAGCCGTACTTTGCGAGACGAGTCGGGTCCAGCACTTTCCGCGGGAACCCGTCCGGGCGGCTTGTATCGAACTCGAGCCGTGCGCCCGGAGCGACCTCGTCACGGATCGTTTCCGCAAGCTCGCGGATGGTCACCGGGTTGCCGGTCCCTATGTTGATGACAGATTTGTTCTGGGCCAGGACCTCGGAAAGCGTCTCGTCGTCCATGTTCATGAGCAGGAGGCATGCCTCCGCCATGTCGTCTACGTACAGGAACTCGCGCTCCGGAGTGCCCGTGCCCCAGACGAGAACGGACCCGCCGTCTTCTTCGGGATTGTTCCTCGCCTCGTAAAACCGGCGCATGAGCGCCGGGATCACGTGGGAGGCATCTCCGGCGAAGTTGTCGTCCGGGCCGTAAAGGCCGGCGGGTATGGCGGCGATGTACTGTGTGCCGTGCTGCTTGTTGTACGCATCGCACATCGCCATCCCGGCGAGCTTGGCGACGGCGAACCACTCGTTTGTCGGTTCAAGATGGCCGGTGTGGAGGTACTCTTCTTTCATCGGTTGTTCCGACTCACGCGGATAGGCGCAGTTGGAGCCGAAGTAGAGCAGCCGTTTCACACCGATTTCGTGCGATGCAGAAATGACGTTGCTCTGGATGGCGAGATTGGTGGTGATGAACTCAGCCGGCATGGTGGAGTTGGCGTGTATGCCGCCCACCAGCGCTGCGGCCAGGAAGACGTATTCCGGGCGTTCACTCTGGAGAAAATCGCGGGCCGCAGCCTGGTCCGTCAGATCCAGTTCCGCGTGCGTGCGCAGCAGCAGGTTGGTGTGCCCGGCCGAACCGAGCGCCCGTACAAGTGCAGCCCCGGCCAGGCCGCGATGGCCGGCTACGTATATTTTGGAATCAAGTTGCACTGCGTAATCTCGCGGAGCGTTTGGAATTGGTCCGAGATCGGTGGTCCGGCAGGTTGCAAGCCTTCTTGCCTCCCTCGCTCGCGTACCCGTTTACCAAAGGTAAAGGATATCGATAGCTACGGGTCAGCCACAAGGTAGTGGTTTACGGCTAATCGGGACTCTCACCCGGAACCCGGTCCTCGACCGCAAGGGATCGCTCCCGGCGCCGGTCTAATCAATATCCGGGCGCCCCACACTCCGGACCGAGAAACCGGCTTCTGTCAATCCCGCGCGATCCAGGGCATTTTGTCCGTCAAATACGCGCGGGGTTCGCATCGCCTCACGAAGGCGGCCGGGATCCAACTTCCGATACGCCGGCCAGGCCGTGAGCACTAGCAACAAATCGGCATCGGATGCCGCATCGTACGGGTCGGTTCGGTAGTCGATGTCCGGCATGAGCTCGCGCGCCTCGTCGATCGCCACAGGATCGTGACCTGCGACGCTGGCCCCGGCATCCATAAGGCTCCGGGCGATGCGCAGCGAGAGTGAAGTGCGGACGTCGTTAGTCCCGGGATTGAACGCCAGTCCAAGGAGACAGATCCGTCTTCCCGCCACGCCGCCGTCCAACATCTCCCCGGCGCGATCCAGGACCAGGTTCATTTGCTGATCGTTGCGCGCCCTGATCGCGGTCAGATATTCAGGCTCGTAACGATGATCCCTGGCAAATTCAACAAGTGCGTCCAGGTCCTTTTCCAGGCAGGGGCCCCCGAATCCTATCCCGGGCCTCAGGTACGAAGGTCCAATCCGGGGGTCCATTCCCATGGCCGAGGTCACGCGTGTGACATCCGCGCCGACGGCTTCACATATCGATGCAATCTCGTTGACGAACGAAATCCTGGAGGCAAGGTAGGCATTGGAGGCGTACTTGATCATCTGCGCCTCGGCGACGGGAACCTCCAGGTACGGCACATCTCGCGCCATCTCCCGGTCACCCGGGGAGCCTTCACCGCCGCGCAAGAACGGTGCATAAAGGTCCCGCATGATCCTCCGGGCTTTGTCCGATCCGCCCCCGATCACGATACGATCCGGGTTGAAGAAGTCGCGCAGGCCGTTCCCCTCACTCAGAAATTCCGGGTTCACGATGATTTCCGGCGGCTCCGCGCCGGAGTTGCGCTCCTTGATCGCCTGCGACATCTTCTCGATGGCGCCGATCGGAACGGTGGACTTGATGACTATCACCGCCCCGGATGGAGCGGAAGAAGCCAACTCCGAGGCGACGCCCCGTACCTGTGATAGATCGGCGGCTCCATCGACGCCGGTTGGACTTCCGACGGCTACGAAGATTACGTCAGCGTCGGCGATTCCCGACGACGATTCCGTCGTGAAGCGAATCCCGCCGCCATCCAAGAGCCGGTGAAGCAGCTCCGGCAGACCGTCCTCGTAGATATGGGTGCCGCCGCCCTGGTGCAGCGCCACGCGCGCCGCATCGGCGTCGATCGCCGTGACCCGGTGGCCCAGCTCGGCAAAGCCAAGCCCGGTAATCAGGCCGACGTAGCCGCACCCGCCTATAACTGCGATGTTCATCGATTATCCGTATCTATACCCGCTGCGTCCCGACTCCGGAACCAATCAACGAATCGCTCTAACCCGGCAGCGAGGCCGGTTTCAGGCCGATATCCAAGCGCCTCGCGCGCGGCCCCCACATCCGCCCACGTGATCGGCACGTCTCCCGGCTGGTCCGGCAAGCGCTCGATCGCCGGCTCAACGCCGACGGCGGCGGCGACCGATTTTACGAGCTGGTTCAACTTCACCGGGCTGTCGCTTCCCAGGTTCAAGGTCCGGAATCCGTCCGGCGTCTCGACCGCCCTGCTGATGCCGTTCACGATATCCCCGACATAGGTGTAGTCCCGCGCGGACTCTCCGTCGCCAAAAACGGGAATCGGCTGTTCATCCAGCATCAGGCGTGCAAACTTGTGGATGGCCATATCCGGCCGCTGCCTCGGACCGAACACGGTGAAAAACCGTAATACGGTCACGGGCAGACCGTACCTGACCTGGTACGTGGCGCATGCGATCTCCGCCGCCCGTTTCGACGCGCCGTAGATCGATTCCTGCGCCGGGAGCGGATCGCTTTCTTTGAAAGGCACGCTGGCGGTAGCGCCGTAGACCGCCGAGGTAGAACCCATGACGAAGTGGGAGACAGATGCCCTGCGCGCACGCTCAAGCACGTTAACCGTGCCCTCGGCGTTGACCCGCATGTAGACGCCCGGCTGTTCGATCGACTGCCGCACCCCGGCAAGGCCGGCGAGATGCACGATCGAAGTTTCCTGGCCCACCGGCGCGGCGGAGAGCGCCTGATCGACCGCGTCTGGATCGAGTATGTCCCCGTGAATGAAGCGAAAAGACGGAGACGATTCGATGGCCCGGATGTTGTCCCGCTTGATCGCCGGATCGTAATACGGGTCCAGGCTGTCGAGGCACGTCACCGCGTGGCCGTCAGCCAGCAGCTTTTCGCAAAGGTGGGAGCCGATAAATCCGGCGCCCCCGGTAACCAGGATGTGCAACTTGTTCGCGCCCGTGAATGTTGAGGAGGAAATGAAGGACCAATCTTCTCATGCCTTAAGCACGGCGGGACTCGGGGGAGAATGCCGTTATTTCGAGATCGGCCCTTCGTTCGCTGGCTGCTAGCATGAACGGGCCGTCTCATTTCGACGGATCGCTTCCGGCTCCCCGGGAACAGTTAGCAGGATTTTCTATAGTTGAGCGGCACAGCCCTGGTGATATTTGGCACGCGGCCGGAGGCCATAAAAATGGCGCCGCTGGTGCGAGAACTTGAACGCAGAAACGGCCTGGGCGTGTCGATCTGCGTCACCGGGCAGCACCGGGAAATGCTGGACCAGGTGCTCCAGGCGTTCGATCTCAAGCCGGATTTCGACCTGAACCTTATGCGGGCGGACCAGACCCTGTCAGAAGTCACGGCAGGAGCGCTCCACGGCGTCGGAAAGGTGATCGAGGAGATCAAACCGGCGCTGGTGGCCGTGCAGGGCGATACCACCACAGCGATGGCCGGAGCGCTGGCGGCGTACTACGCACAGGTGCCGATCGCTCACGTAGAGGCAGGACTTCGGACGGGCCAGAAGTACAGCCCGTTCCCCGAAGAAGTCAACCGGGCGATCATCGACGTGATGGCTGATCTGCATTTCCCCCCGACCGAAACGGCCCGTCAGAATTTGCTGCGCGCGGGGGTGGGTGAAGATTCAATTACGGTCACCGGGAACACCGCGATCGATGCAGTGCTGCTGATGAAAAAGAGAACAGACACACTGGGGCCGGGTGATCCTGCACTGGTCGATATCCCACCCGACCTGGCCCGGGCCGTGGCGTCACCTGGATCAGGCCGGCGGCTTGTGCTCGTCACCGGGCACAGGCGGGAGAGTTTTGGCGAAGACCTGGATTCGATCTGCCGTGCACTGCTTCGTATCGCCGCCGAACACGAGGAAGTGGAAGTCGCATACCCGGTCCACCTCAACCCGCGCGTCAGAGAATCTGTGTTCCGCATCCTCGGCGACAGCGACCGGGTCCGTCTCTTCGATCCGCCCGCCTACCCGGCCTTCGTATGGCTCTTGAATCGCGCCCACATCGTCATCACGGATTCGGGCGGTATCCAGGAAGAAGCGCCGGCCCTGGACAAGCCCGTGCTCGTCACCCGGCGTGTCACGGAGAGGCCCGAGGCGGTCGAAGCCGGATGCGCCATGCTGGTCGGCGTTGAGACCGATACCATCTTCAAGGCGGCCGACGAGCTGCTCACCGACGGTGATCGGTATCGGGCGATGGCCGAGGCTCCGAGTCCCTTTGGCGACGGCACGGCTTCGGAACAGATCGTGAGTGCTATGGAGAACTGGTTGACGCTCAATGAGTGACATCAGCGTCATCGGGCTGGGCTACGTCGGCCTTCCGGCGGCGGTGATGTTCGCCAACGCCGGGCACACGGTTCGCGGGTTCGATATCGACTCAGCGCTCGTCGATGCCATCCAGAGTGGCGAGGCCGGCGCAAGCGAGCCCGGTCTTCCTGACCTCCTCAAACGAGCGCTGGATGGCGGACGCATATCCGCCTCCACGTCGCCATCACCGGCGGACGTTTTCGTCATAGCGGTTCCGACACCGATCCGTGAAAACCGATCGCCGGACCTGTCGTTCGTTATCGAAGCCTGTCGCTCGGTGGCAGGACAACTCTCCCGGGGCAACCTGGTGATCGTGGAGTCTACTATCCCACCCGGCGCGACGAACAACGAGATTTCCGGCGCGCTGGAAGAGAGCGGCCTCAAAGCGGGACCTGATTTCTCACTGGCCTACTGCCCGGAGCGGGTATTGCCGGGAAATATCGTCGCCGAGATCGTCAGGAATGACCGGATTATCGGCGGCATTGATGAAAAATCCACGAAGCGAGCGGTGGAGATATACCGATCCTTCGTGACTGGTGAGTTGCGTGAGTCAGACGCCGCAACCGCAGAGATGGTGAAGCTGGCCGAGAACACCTATCGCGACGTCAACATCGCGCTGGCAAACAACCTGGCCAACCTCTCGGAATCGGTTGGCGTAAACGTCTGGGATGTCGTGGAGATGGCCAACCGGCACCCGCGCGTGAACATCCACACCCCCGGACCGGGCGTTGGCGGGCACTGCATTCCCGTAGACCCCTGGTTCCTGGTGGCGGCAGATGACGACTCATCCGGGTTGATCAGGCTGTCTCGGGAAGTAAACGACGCTCAACCGGCTGTCATCGCTCGCCAGGCGGCTGATGCGGTGTCCGGGGTGGAGAACGCGCGCGTGGCTCTGCTCGGAGCCGCTTACAAGCCGGACGTCGCCGACGCCCGTGAGTCACCGACCTCCGGGCTTGCGGCGCGCCTGGCCGATCATGGATTCACCGTAGCCGTGACCGATCCGCATGTGGTCGATTTCGACCCGGCTATTGTTTTGCTCGACGATGCGCTTCGAGACGCTGATATTGCCATACTTGTTGTCGGTCACAACGAGTACTTGCGTCTCGATCCAGTCCGCGTCGCCCGATTCATGCGCACCCGGGTGATCCTGGATACATCCAATATTCTCGATAAGGAGACCTGGGAAAAGGCGGGGTTCAAGTTCCTTCGTTACGGAGACCGGACCCGGACACCGTAACTCCCCGCCCATCCGGTGTTTTTCGGCGTGCCGGGCAGATGATGTAACCAGATGCACATTCTTCACGTTGTCAGAGGGCTCGAACCACGCCTAGGCGGGCCACCGCACACGGTCGCCGCTCTTACCAGCTCACTCGCGAAGATCGGTGTCGAGTCGACCGTCTTTTCCACCGCACCTCTAATTCCCGGCGATGTGCCGGTCTCCGTCCCGGACGCCGAGGTGCGGATGTTCGACTCAGGATGGCTCGCAAAGTACTGGCCGGGTCACAGTCCAGCCATGCGGCGGGAGCTCGACCGGACGATCAGCCGGTTCGACGCGGTTCACATCCATGAGCTCTGGCACTACCCGAATTACGCGGCCGCCGGGGCCGCGCTACATAGCGACGTTCCATACATCATCTCCCCGCTTGGTGGCTTCGCTCCCACGGCGGTCAGCAAGAGCCGTTTGAAGAAATGGCTTTTCAATTCGCTGGTCGCCAGGAGATTGCCGCGACGTGCCACCTCGTTCCACGCGATGACGGCCCGGGAGGGAGACGACACCGCCGCCCATGTAAGCGGTGTGCCGATCGATGTCATCCCCCTGGGAATAGACCCGACCAGGTTCGCGTCCCTGCCCGCTCCCGGCGAGTTTGACCGTTCCTACCCGGGACTTGAAGGCAAGCGCGTCGCCGTGTTCCTCGGCCGCCTGAGCAGGATCAAGGGCCTCGACATTCTCATCGACGGGTTCGCTCGCGCTGCCAGAGGTCGTGATGATCTTCACCTGGTGATCGCCGGCCCGGACGAGGGATACGAGGGAGCGGCTCGCCAGATGGTCGCCGCCGCATCGCTCGACTCAAAGGTGTCCTTCATCGGGCCTGTCTACGATGAGATCAAACTTGCCGCTCTTTCGCGCGCCGATGTGTTTGTACTCACGTCGTATGGAGAGGGATTCAGCGTGGCCGTACTTGAAGCCCTTGCCGCATCGCTCCCGGTGATCATCTCGACCGAGTGTCACTTCCCGGCCGTTGCGGAAGCCGGCGCCGGCCGGGAAATCAATCTCGATGCTGGAGAGTTTGGAACCACCCTGACATCCCTGCTGGACGACCCGGCAGAGTTGAAAAAGATGAGCGCAAATGCCCGCGCCATGGCCACGGGACCCTACTCCTGGGACACCATCGGACTCGCGTTCAGGGAAATCTATCAACGAGTAAAGCGCGACTGATCTGGTGGTTTCCACGATTCCAATACGCGCGCCTTCCCGTTGAACATACAACGCACAATGAAGGCTCTTGTCACCGGAAGCACCGGATTCATCGGCGGCCACCTCGTGGATACGCTCCTCCAGCGCGGTCACGACGTGACGACGCTGGACCGGATCGCCAACGACTCCCCCGGAATATCCCGTGCGATTCAGGCCGATATCAGGGACCCCGGCAGGGTACGTGAAGCCACGTCCGGCCAGGACATCGTGTTCCACCTTGCGGCGATCCTCGGCACTGCTGAGCTGGTCACGCAGGCCCGCGACGCCGTGGACATCAACATAAGCGGCACGGTCAACGTGCTGGACGCCTGCCGTTCGGAAGGCGCTGCCCTGCTATATGTTTCAAAACCCAACCCGTGGCTGAACACTTACTCCATCACCAAACAGGCGGCCGAACAGTTCTGCCTGATGTACCGGTCAGAGTTCCAGGTACCGGTCACGATAGTCAAACCGTTTAACGTCTACGGACCTCGTGAATCTTTCGGCCCCGGCCGCCCACAGAGGTTGATCCCGAACACCATCATGAAGGCCCTACACAACGAGCCGCTCACTGTGTTCAGGTCAGGCGAACAGATCAATGACTACATACATGTCGACGACGTGGTCAGACTGATATGCGATCTGTCGATGTCCGAAAAGGCGATCAACGGCACGTATGAAATCGGAACCGGCGCCGGCCAGACCGTCAACGCGGTGTGCGACCTGATCAAGGAGTTGACCGGCAGCGACTCCAGGATCGAACGCCTGCCGATGCGATCTGGCGAATCCACGAGTGCGGCGTTGCGTGCGGATCTATCGCCGCTCGAACGCGTGATGCCCCCTTGTGAATTCGTAACGTTGCGGGATGGACTCGCCCAGACCGTGGAGCACTACCGGTCCATCGCCGCCTAGAACCGGGTCGTCTCGTTGATCTGGTTCCAGTTGTCTCGGAACCAGCCGACCGTCTGCTCGAGTCCTTCAGCGAACCGTGCGCGCGGCTCGTAATCAAGCACCTCTCCGGCCTTCGTGACGTAGCCGAGAAGACGGCGTTGGTGATCCCGGTTCCGCCGTTCGCGTAAGGCAATACCGGCAGGGTTCTCGGTCAGTTCGTTGACCATGTTGGCCATATCCATGACCTTCGTTTCCTTGCCGGACGCCAGATTGATCGCTTCGCCATCAGCTAACGGGGTCGTCGCCGCACGCAGCGGCCCGTCTACGATGTCTCCCACGAAGGTCGGCCCGATCCCTGGTCGCCTCGCCGGTGCCGGTGATGGGAAGCGTCAGCTGGTCGGGACCGATACTGCGGCGATACTGTGGTGATGGATAGAGACCTCTCGGCCGGTGCGGCGTTCGATTTTCACCGGCCCGCCGAACCGGATTAGACAATCCCGGCCGGTCAATCACTGCCGATATTGGGCCGCGTTCACTCAGGGCAGAAGAAATCGGGTATCGAGTACATTCAAACTGGCATTGCGCGCTCTTCGTATATTCCAGTGCCGTACCGACCACAATCAATAAGCCAGTTCAGGATTCGATGACCCGATACGCAGTGACAGGAGGGGCCGGTTTCATAGGTTCCAACATCGTTGGAAACCTGATCGGTCGCGGCCACGACGTTTCCGTGATCGACGATCTTTCCAGTGGTCACATGATCAATCTCGAGCCATATCCAGAAGTGGCTTTCTGCAACGCCTCGATACTTGATGAATCGGCTTTGGAATCCACTTTTGACGGGGTGGATACGGTGTTCCATCTCGCCGCGTCGGTCGGCAACAAGCGCTCGATCGACAACCCTGCGCTCGACTCCCAGATCAACGTCGTCGGCACCGTGAACGTTCTTGAAGCCTGCCGGAAAGCCCGGGTCCGCAAGATCGTGGTGAGTTCCTCGGCCGGCATCTTTGGTGAGCTTCACAAGCTTCCCATTCGCGAAGACCATCCGGCGGAACCCGACTCCCCTTACGGCGCGAGCAAACTCGCTGCGGAGAAGTTGTGCCTGGCTTACTCCAAGCTGTACGACCTGGAAGCGATCGCACTTCGCTATTTCAATGTTTACGGCCCAAATCAGCGTTTTGACGCGTACGGCAACGTCATCCCAATTTTCGTATTCAAGATGCTGAACGGCGAGCCGATCACGATTTTCGGGGATGGCGATCAGACACGTGATTTCATATCGGTACGCGATATCGTGCAGGCAAATATCAAGGCGTCCGAGACGAAGGGCGTGAGCGGTGCGTTCAACATCGCCAGCGGCTCTCGAATCACCGTCAACGACCTCGTGGCGCGCCTCAGTGATCTTGTTCCAGGACCACACAGTGTGAGCTACGGTCCGGAGCGTCCGGGCGACGTCCGCGACAGCCTGGCCGACATATCGGCGGCAAGAGATACCTTCGGATTCGACCCAACGGTGACAATTTCCGACGGGCTGGCCGAATATGTCAGTTGGGCGAAATCAGAGGTCAGCCGGATATGACGAAAGTACTTGTTTTGGGAGGCGCCGGGATGCTGGGACACAAGATGTACCAGGCCCTGGATGACGCTTCATTCGAGACGTATGCAACGGTCCGCCAGGCCATCGAAGACAGCCCGGCTGAGGCTATCGCTTCATCCGGAAAAGGTCACTTTATCGACGATGTCGATGTTGCCGAGTTTGCAGACGTCGAGAGATTGCTTGATCGGATCAATCCTGATGTCGTAGTCAACTGCGTTGGAGTGATCAAACAGCGGGACGCTGCTCATGACGCTATCGAATCGATAACGATCAACTCACTTCTCCCGCATCGACTGGCGGAGAAGTGCGAAACGATCAGCGCGCGCATGATCCATTTCAGCACCGATTGCGTCTTCAACGGCGAAAAGGGCGCCTACGAGGAGTCTGATCCCAGCGACGCCACAGATCTTTACGGCCGTACGAAGTTCCTCGGGGAAGTCAGTTCGCCGGGTACGCTCACCCTTAGATCGTCAATCATCGGGCGGGAGTTGTACAACAACACCTCGCTGCTCGAATGGTTTCTGGCACAGAACGGGAAGAGAATCAGGGGCTTCACGAGGGCGATGTACGCCGGCCTAACGACGAACCGGATGTCGCAACTGGTGAAAGACTTGATCATCCATCATCCAGGCTTGAGCGGGATGTACCAGGTTTCGGGACCGTGGATATCGAAATACGATCTCCTGGTCCTCGTCCGGGAAGCATTTGAACTTGATATCGAAATCGAACGAGACGAGGAAGTGGACATAGACCGTACGCTGGTCGGAGACCGTTTCAGCGCGAGCACCGGGTTCGTGGCGCCTTCATGGCAAGAAATGGTTGCGGAACTGGCAGCCGATCCCACCCCTTACGAGAGTTGGAAGTCTTGACGTCCACGCTACCTGCCGACAAACCGCTCAAGGGAAAACGGATCGTCGTCACCGGCGGCACGGGTTCCCTCGGCAAACTCCTTGTCCGTCGCCTGCTTTCGGGGGAGATCGGAGAACCCGAGGCGATCACGGTCTTCTCACGGGATGAGGCGAAGCAGCACCAGATGCGGCTCGACTATCTCCAGAAAGAGGCCGCGACCGACGAGGTCATCTTCCAGAACTTCCAGCGGAAAGTGAATTTCTGGATCGGCGATGTCCGAGATTTCGATAGCGTGAGCTCGGTCTTGCGCGACGCGGATGTGGTCTTCAACGCCGCCGCATTGAAGCAGGTCCCTATCTGCGAATACTTCCCGTACGAGGCGGTCAAGACCAATATCGGCGGGGCAGAAAACATCGTGAAGGCCATCGAACAACACGGTCTCGGCGTGGAAACCGTCGTCGGCGTCTCGACCGATAAAGCGTGCAAGCCGGTCAACGTGATGGGAATGACTAAAGCTCTTCAAGAGCGTGTTTTCATCCAGGCCAACATGCGCACTCCGGACACCCGTTTCATCTGCGTACGCTACGGCAACGTGCTGGCTTCAAGAGGATCCGTTATCCCGTTGTTCCACGACCAGATCAGGGCGGGAGGGCCGGTCACGATTACGACGGCCGAAATGACTCGCTTCCTGTTGAGCCTGGATCAGGCCATCGATACCCTGTTCGCCGCCGTCCGCTCCGCGAAACCGGGCGAGACATTTGTTCCGGATGCCCCCTCGGCGCTAGTCACGGATATCGCAGCCGCGTTGATAGGGGATCGACAGATAGATACCCGCTTTATCGGTATCAGGCCGGGCGAAAAGTTGCACGAGGCGATGGTGAGCGACGAGGAAGCTCCCAGGACTCGGCTTGACGGTGACTGGTACGCGATACGGCCCATGCTCCCGGAACTATCGGGGACTTTCGATGGACAGCCTGCGCTGGCCGGAGAGTTCAGCTCAGAGGACCGGGTGCTGTCGGCCGAAAAGACACGCCAGTTACTGATCGACCACCGGTTGATGGTCGAAGACGTCAATCCGGTGGACGGCGAGTTGATCCGATGAAGGTAATGACGGTCCTCGGGACACGCCCCGAGATCATCAGGCTCTCACGCCTGATACCGCTACTGGACAAACTATGCGACCACACGCTCGTCCATACAGGTCAGAACTACGATCCCAGGTTGAGCGAGCTCTTTTTCTCAGAACTTGGCGTCCGTGAGCCGGATGTCTATCTCGGGGTTCGTGCAGGAGGTTTTGCTGAACAGATCGGCCAGATACTCACCGGAATAGAGGCGCAGTTTCTGAAGCTGAGACCGGAGCGCGTCCTCATCCTTGGAGACACCAACAGCGGGCTGGTCTCACTGGTCGCCAAACGAATGGGCATCCAGGTGTTCCACATGGAAGCCGGTAACCGTTGCTACGACGATCGCGTGCCGGAAGAGGTCAACCGCCGGGTGATTGATCACTCAAGCACCGTCCTGCTTCCATACACACACCGGAGCAAAGAGAACCTTCTTGCTGAGGGGATTGAACGCGAACGAATCTTTGTGACAGGCAACCCCATCAAGGAAGTTCTCGATTGCTACGCAACAGACGTGGGAGCGAGTTCTGTTCTGGAAGACCTCGGTCTTGAGAGCGGTGGGTTTTTCCTTGTGACCATGCACCGCGCGGAAAACGTGGACCATGACCATCGTCTCAGAACCCTGATGACGTCACTGGCCGACCTGCACCGGGCGCACGGCAAACGAGTAATCTGCTCCGTCCACCCACGGACACGTTCGAAACTGGACACACTTGCCGACGCCCCGGACATGGCGGGAGTGGAGTTGCTGGACCCCTTCGGGTTCTTCGATTTCGTGCGCCTTGAGCAGGAAACGTTCTGCGTGATTTCTGACTCCGGTACGGTCCAGGAAGAGGCCTGCATATTCGGCACGCCAAACGTCACCATTCGTGATGTAACGGAGCGTCCGGAGACGCTGGAAGCGGGTTCCAATATCCTCGCGGGTGTGGAATCAGAGTCGGTACTGCGCGCCGTAAGCATTGTCACCTCTCAATCCAGGTCCTGGACGCCTCCTGCCGAATACATGGCGGATGGCGTGGCCCAGGTCGTTTCCCGCATCGTCCTTGGCCGGCGTGAGCTCGATAACGCCGAGCGGCAATGGTTGGACTCCTCCAACGCGAGTTAAGAACCTGGAGGGCGCGCTGATGCGATCCATCAGCCAATCCAACCGTGGGAAGAAGGCCGAGCATAGATGACCCACCTCCTGCTCATCAGCCTCGCGTTTCCTCCCGATAACGTCTCCACCGCACACCTCATGGGCGAGTTGGCGAGCGATTTCGTATCCCGCGGACACCGCGTGACCGTGCTTACAACGATGCCCCACTTCAACCGGGACAGCGCTGCAGAAGACGCCCAACCGATTCGCCGATTCTGGGGCGGTCTGCTGCAAAGGAGTGAGTTGAACGGGGCGACCGTCTATCACTCCCCGGCTTTGTCACGTTCCGGAGGCGTACTCAACAGGATCATGGGCTGGATGGTTTTCCATCTTGTGAGCCTGATTGCGGGTGTTCTGATCCCCCGCAAGGTGGACGCGATCCTGTCTCCATCTCCGCCGCTTACGATCGGGCTCGTTTCATGGCTTCTCGGCCTCCGGCATCGTGCGCCCTTCATCTACAACGTCCAGGAGTTGTATCCGGACATCGCCGTCAGCCTGCGCGTGATCAGAAATCGCCCATTGGTTTCGCTCGCTTATCGGCTTGAGCGATTTGTCTATTCGACCGCCGGGCGTGTGACCGTCATCTCTGAGGGCATGCGGGATCGCATTCTTGCGAAAGGCGTGCCGGGGGAAAAAGTGATCCACATCCCGAACTGGGTGGACACGACAGACATCGACGTGTTGCCAAAAGACAACGATTTCTCGCACGAACACGGGATCGAGTCGGAGTTCGTCGTGTGTTACGCGGGCAACATCGGGCTTGCCCAGAGCTTTGACGAATTCATATCTGCCGCCGTCATATTGAGAGACACTCCCGGTATCCGCTTCATGCTGATCGGGGACGGCGTTGAACGCCTGAGCATCAAGAGAGAGGTGGAAAGCAAGCGGCTCAACAACGTGACCGTGCTGCCCTATCAGCCCTACCACATGGTTCCCCTGATCTACGCCAGCAGTGACCTCTCTTACGTTCCGCTCTACGGGCCAGCCGCGACACACGCGCTGCCGTCAAAGGTGTATCGAATCATGGCGAGTGGACGCGCCATCCTCGCCCTGGCCGGCCGCGACTCCGGGGTCGCAGACCTCCTCGCTCAATCCGGCTCGGGAATCCTGGTGGAACCGGGATCTGCTGACCGGCTCGCGGCGGAGATAAAGAAGGCTGCTTCAGAGCGGGAACACGTTGCCGCTATGGGCCAGGCTGGACGCGAATTTGTCGTCGATAACTACTCGCGTGGCAAGATAGTTGATCGGTATGCGCACCTGATCGCCGATTTAGCCAGGCGCGCCGGTAGCTAAAGCAATTTTGGGTCGTCGGCCAGTCCCGCGGTCAAACAGATCAGCGCAAGAAAGAGGGGACCGGGGTACCCCGATATCTGTTGTGGAAGAAGCCGACCAGGTTGCCGCCAGCCTCGACCAGTTGCCCGGCCGCTGTTTTCACCGACGCAAGCGTGGAATGGACACCGTCCACGATCAGGAGCGTGCCATCCACCTGTGCAGCCAGGCGCTGTGCGTCCGCGACTCGCGAGGTGGCCGGGGCATCGAATAGCACCCAGTCAGCACGCCCGCTCAACTCTTTCACGAGCTCGGCCATACGGTCGGAATCAACCATCGGCAGAGCAGCGCCGAGCATCGCACCTCTCTGGATGATAGAGACGCCCGAGCGCGTGGTCGGCTCGATAATGTCGTCCACGGTGAGGCTCGTATCCGTCAAATATTCGGACAACCCGTGACCGCCGCCCGCGTGATCCCAGTACGACTCTATGGACGCCGTACTCCGCAGATCACCTGACACGACGATAACGCTGGAGCCGTCTTCGGTCAGGGCATCAGCCAGGTTTGCGACTATCGTCGTCTTCCCCTCGCCGGAGCCCGCGGACGTGACCATCAGGCTTCGGCCATGCCCGAGCGCGGGGAGGCCCAATTTCAGGCGTACTTTCGCTTCGCGGAACGCCTCGACATCGCCCGAGTCGCGGGCAATGAACATCGATACGGGATCTGTTTTGCGCCCCCGGTGTTCAAGCCGGCCGATGGCGATCATGCCGGTCTCGCTTTCGACCTGGCGGGGCCAGTTGGCACGACCATCTGCCCACTCAACGACGAAAGCCGTCACTATGGCAAGGAACATGGCGACTGAAAGAAACAGAACATACGTGTTTATCGAGCGTGTCGGCGTAATCACCGGTGTCGCCAATGTCGCCGCCTCCACCAGTTCGAGACGGGTGCTGACGGGCCCTACGTTGATATCCCCGAGTCCCGGCAGCGCGGCCATTGCGGTTGCCATGCCGTTCGCCAGTGCTATCGCCGTCTCTTCATCCCTGGCGGATGCGGTAACCCGGATCAATGCCGTGTCTGGCAAAACGGTGATTCGGAACGTTTGCACCGCGCTGGGAATCTCGTACCCCGTCATGGTTGTGAGCACGGTCATGACGGACGGACCCATCATGAGGGTCCGATAAGTCGGGGCGAGCGACTGCCCGATACGTACGGCTTCCTCCGTGGAGATTCCTTCTGCTCTGGCCGTGACAGCCATGTAATTGGCGCTTGAGTTGTAATTAGTTGGCGCCTGTGGGTCGCTTGAGACCGCATCTGGCGTGGACGCCACCTGTTGGATGAGGGCCAGCACCAGGCCCGCCATCACTATCGCGGCGATCAATCGCCAGCGCAGTAACAGGGTGCCCCATATCTGGGAGCCGTCCATTGTCGGTTCCGAAGCGGGATCCGGGTACGCCAACTCCACACCTCTCCGAGGTCTTCAGTGATTGCTCCTATTAAGACTCGCGCCCTTTACCCATATTTTGATCGAGGGAAATTCACACACGCGCTGGGGGTTCACACGTAACTCTATTTTCCGGTAGCCCCGCGATCAGATAAGTTCCGGGTGACAGGCACATGCCCGTGCCAGACGAATCTCGCGGATACAATCTGGAACCATGTCAACGGCGAGCGCCAGAAGCGCCACAGAAGTCACCGTCACGCGTACCCGCATCGACGTCGCGATCGAATTCCTGGCCCTGCTGGGGCTAATTCTTGTCCCGCTGGTATTCCGCGGGCGGGAGTGGGTGGCGTTCTTTTCTCAGCCGAAGTTTTTCGTCCTGCACTTCGTGGCACTGTCCATCACCGTCCTCTGGACGGTTGAACTGGCTCTCAACAGCGCAAGGCGGCGAACACAGCGGTCGCGCCCGGTATTTGAACTTGCCGATGACTGGTTGTCTGAGGCGCGGCATCGATGGACTCTGGTGGCGGTGGCTGGTTTCGGGTTCGCTTTCGTCGTTTCTACGCTGCTGTCGCCATCGCCATGGGTGAGCGTCTGGGGCCGCGACTTCGGGGATCTTGGGTACGACCTGTACTCCACCCTGTCGTACCTGGTGATCTTTTTCGCCGTGGCGTTGAGGACGAAGACGCAGGACCAGGTACTCCGCATAGTGCTGGTCATTGTTTCGGTCGGCACTTTATCTGCGGCTTACGGGGTATCCCAGTCGTTCGGATGGGACCCTGTGGGTCGCGGCGAGAACCTGAGGCGGGTCATCGCCAGCTTCGGCAATCCGCTGTTTTTCGGGGCTTATCTGGTGATGTCTGTCCCGTTGGTTATGGCGGTGGCGCTGCACCAGTTTTCTATCGGGCGCCGCTGGGTTCTGGCCCCCGGTGCGGTCTCGATCGGGCTGCATTTCGCAGCACTCTGGTACGCCGGCGGGCGTGGAGCGTGGATTGCATCAATCGCCAGCATTCTGGTGTTCGTGGCCTTCGCCTTCCCCTGGCTCGGTCGGGTCCGGGCAATAAAGGCGGCCGGCCTCGGCGTCATCGGCGGAATAATGGCGTTGATAATCACATCGCTGCCCGGGGGCGTGAATGAAACCGGACGTGGCCTGGAACACCTGAGGGACGTTCTCTCAGAGGTTGTCGACGGCGTCCAATACATAATTCAGGGCCCGGAGGAAGAGTCGGTGCAGGAAGCGGATCTGACCGCCAGCGTTTCGGTTGCACCGGGTGATTCGACGGCTCCCAGTGCGGAGGTAGACGCCGGGGTCAGCCTGGCGCCCACCCCTGTGCCGAGCGCCGACTCCCCGGTGTTCCATCCGGTCGGCCGGCCCCCCGCGCTCACGCTGGCCGATGCAGCTCAGTTCGAGGTGTTCGGGGCGGTCGACCGACAAAGCCTGGCCATCGGCGAGCGGGCAGACATCTGGCGCGGGGCGCTCAAGCTTGCGGTGACGCGGGATCGGGTGGAGGAAGAGTCCGGTCTGCTTCGCGGGCTCAGGTTCATGTTCGGGTTCGGGCCGGATATGTACTTCTACTCGTTCCCGATCAATTCCAGGCCACTTCCCCAGGCAAGGACCACAAGCCACACCCACAACTACCCGTTGCAGGTGCTGATGGAACAAGGGATTGCCGGCCTGGCACTGTTCCTGGCTACCGCGATCCTGGTTTTCCTGACCGCTATCTCCGTGGTCCGAAGCGCGGCGAAACGGCGAGAGGAAGATCCGTGGCTGGCGATCCTGATGGTCGGCCTGTTAGCGGCCTTGATCGCACGTGCCATTGAGCAGGGTCCGGGCGTGGGAAGGGTCAGCGACCTCGTGACGTTCTGGGCCTTGATGGGCCTGGTGATAGCCGTCGCGGAGATCGAAATCGGACCGGCGATCCGGCGTCGCGCGGACGGCCCGCTTTCATTGTCGAGCGCCGGACTCCGCCGGCTCGCCCCGTTCGGCGCGGCCATCCTGGTGGGAGTCGTAGCACTCACAATTTTCATCCAGAAAGACGTCAATACCCTGCGCGCCGGTGTGATCTCCGCCAGAGGGTTTGAACAAAAGAACGCAGGGGAAAACGACGACGCTTTCAGATCTTTCCAGCGTGCCGTATCACTTGCGCCGGATGTGGAGCGTTACTACACGGAAGTCTCCGGTTTCTTGAATAGAACGGCGGCGGCCCACATCGCGGATGATCCTGAGCGCGCTCGTGAGTTGTACACGGCCGCACGTAACCTGCTGCTCGAGTACGAAGAACGAGACCCCCTGGCCTGGCAGACGCAACTGGGAATCGCCACGGCAACGGCAGGGCTGGCAGGACTTGGCGACGAATCTTTTCTCCCGGAAGTCGTGGGACGCTACCTGAACATCGCGGCGTTGATGAAACCTTTCTCGTCAATACAGGCGACGGCCGCCGAAAATATCGTCATCGCCGGCGAGTATGAAATCGGCGCCGACATCGCGGAGTACGCCATTGCACTGGAGGGAACGACCGGCCCGGTCCCGACGGCATGGTGGGCACTCGGGGAAGCCGCGTTCCAGCTTGACCGGCTGGAAGACGCTGAACTTGCCTGGAAGACATCGCTGAAGCGGCAGGGGCGGGGCGTATACGCAGCCCGTTCGCACAGGGGTCTGGCATTTATCGCCGAAACCCGCGGGGATGAAGAACTGGCTGCCGAGCACAACAACCTGGCGGGCGGGCTGGAACTGCAATTGCGGTAGCCGTTGGGCCGGTGGAAAACGGCCTCGCTGTCACCGCAGCTCTTTGGGAGGCGGCCAGACCCCGGACTCCAACATTTCCTGGGTTTCCAGGGCGAGGAATGTCGATGGCGTCTCGGGGCCAAGTTCGGCCGCGCGATCTGTGTGGAACCTGGCCAGCTCGACGAATCCCGGCTCGTTTACGGAAGCGGCGCGATAGAAACGCGCCACGGCGAAATGTAACTCCATGTTGTTTGGCTCCGCCGCCAGCGCAAGGTTCGCCTGTTCCTCCAACTTCGGGATAAGAAACGGGCGTTCAAACGGGTCGAGCTCTTCCCATCGATCACTCATCACGTTCAGTAGACGTTCACGCCCGAACGTAGCGAGCGGTGGAAAGTGGTCAAGATTGTCGGCCACTTCTTCCACCGTTGACCCGGTTTCGGTAACCAGCTGCGCCGCCGTGTAGATCCGCCAGTTGATCCCGTAAACGCCCAGGACCACAACGATCCCGACCAGCACGGGTGCCGCCCAGCGGAACGATCGGCTTACCCCGCCCGGTAATCGCAGCCGACTTCGGCCCGAGGGTTGTTCCGGGTTGCGGCTCCGCTCTCCGGCAGCAGCCCAGGCGGTGAACAAGGAAAAAACGAGCAGGGTTGACGCTGTGTCGAAAAGAAACAGATTGTGGATGAACATTGCGACCAGCGCCCCCGAGACGGTCGCGTGGAGAAGCCGCTCATCTGGCTCATTACGGACTCGCCGTAAAGCGAGGAATCCGATCCAACCCCACATGGCCATGTAACTCGTGAACCCGATCAGCCCGCTGGTGGCGAGAAGATCCAGCGGCTTGTTGTGTGCTCTGTCCATGAGCGGTGTGCGATCGGAGAGCTCTCCTTCGCGGCGATAGCGTTGATAGGCAACTTCAAAGTTCTCGCCTCCCCAACCGGCAACAGGACTGGCGACGAAGGCCTGACCGGCTATCCGCAGCCCGATTGCGCGTTGCCCGAGCGACTGTGCGCCGCCTGAGGCGGAAACTACCCGTTGGACGAACGCATTTCGTGCTGCCAGATCCTCAACGAACGCCGTATCTCTTCCGATGAAAAGTAAGATCATCGCGGCCGGAACCGCTACACCGATGCCGATCGCCAGGATGCGTACGCGGCGCCGGTCCGAAAAGAGCGCGTATAACCCGACGATCACCGCCAGCCCGGCAAGCAATCCGGCCATCGATCCGCGTGTTCCGGTCTCCGTTAGAGTCCATACGCTGACAAAGGCGGTCAAACCGTAGAAAGCGAGCAGCACCGTCGGCATGAGTCGCCTGGACCTCAACGTGGAACGGAAAGTTCCAGCAAATAAGGCCGCCGACAACATCGAGTTCGCCAGCATCTGCCCCGCAAGGAAGGCCGGGTTGCCCGCAGAGCCGCCGATCCGACCCAGGCTGCGGTCGTAATCTATGTAACCGACCCACTGGTGATCAAAACGCTCGGCGACCGCTACGGACATCGAGTACCAGCTAACCGCCAGGTACACGGCGACCAGTATTTTCCATTGACGCAGATCACGGATGGCAAAAACGAGCACCGCGGCAAGTACGAACCAGTGGGCGAGATCAAAAATGCCGCCCATCCGCTCGTAGGTGCTCCAGAAACTCAGGTTGAAGCTGTTCCCGAGCGCCCCGGCTATCACCAATGCCGCTACATGCAATCCAAAAAGCAGGACGAGAGCGGAACGTGCAGGCCGGAACTCAGGTGCGCGGATCGCCAGCAGGACGTACAGACCGGCAATGATTTCTATTAGCGTGTGGGACCACAGCGCCTTCCCTACGATGAAGGGGAACACGGTCGATGTCGTCACAATACCCGGCGTGAGGAACAGCAGACCCAGGCCGAACCATATCGCCCCGATCAGGGCTGTAGTCAGCGCGTCGTAATGGACGCCAGGCCCCTCCCAGGGGAGGAATCGCCGCCATTCAATTCCAGCCATCGGTGCTTCGGGTGCGCTCACGGGCGCGGTGGAAAGGCTCGCCATCGACACAGTGTTGCGCCTGTTGCGACGACCACCGCCTCGCACGGCCCACGTGAAATACTAAGTGGCAGCACCCATGAATGTGTCGACGACCCTGAGATCGATCCCACCGGCCGAGACCCGTCGTAACACGGATCGCCGACGGTGGCATGTGATATTCCGGACAACAACGAGACGCTTTCGGGGTAACAGCTTGACGGCCTGCCTGCTTCCAGCGGGGTGTCCAGTTCGCTTCCGCAAGGCCGCGATATATGCTACCCGCACAAGTGGAACCTTCATTTGTTTTCGACGCCGATCACCCCCGAACCCGAGGATTGACCAGCCTTGTATGCCCTGATCATCGCAGGCGGTCGCGGTGAGCGATTAAAGCCGTTCACGGACACCGTTGCGAAAGCGATGACGCCGATAAACGGCCGGCCGATTCTTGAGTACCAGGTTCAGTGGATGCGGTCGCAGGGCGTGACCGACGTCGTATTCCTGACGGGGTATTTGAGCGAGACGATACGGGCACATTTTGGCGACGGAGATCGGTTTGGCATACACGCGCATTACTCGCATGAGGAACAACCGCTTGGTCGTGGGGGAGCACTTCGGCAGGGGTTGAGGCTGGTGCCGGACAGCGAAAATACGGTCCTCGTTACGAACGGCGATACGCTGACCGACCTGGATCTTTCAGAGCTCCTGGCGATCCACCGCAAACGTGACGCGATGGCCACGCTGATGCTCACCCGCCACCCTAGCCAGTTCGGGCTGGTCCACATGGGCGATGACGACATGGTGGTGGAGTTTGCGGAGAAGGGCCTGCTGCCCCTCTGGATCAACGCTGGTGTGTACCTGTTCAACACGGCCGTCGAGCCGCTGCTCCCCGAAATTGGAGACCATGAAGTCTCAACGTTCCCGCAACTGGCAAACGAAAAACGGCTCGCCGCGTTGCCATCGGACGCTATGTGGTTGACCGTGGATAGCGCTAAAGATTTGCGCGAAGTGGGCGAGCGGCTGGTCGGCTCGAACCTCAATAAGCAGGATCGGTGAACGATACCGATCAGCCGTCGCCGAAGTCCCGTACCTGTGCCCCGGTGGGCGTCATGTCCACCGTGCCGGGTTCGGTGCGATCAGACGTACTCGCCGGCCGGTAGCCAGGCAAAACCTCGGCGATGCGGTTGCGTGCGGCTATCTCGCCCAGCTCCGGCAAATCCGCCAGCAGCCGTTCTGCAGCTTCAACCATCCCGTCACTGGCCTCGCCCTGGTCGCCGTTCAACACCCACAGCTTATCCAGGCCGGTTTCGGTGATGTCCTCTCCCGAGAAACTCAACTGCTCGCCCATTTTCTCTCCGGGTCTTAAGCCCGTATAAACGATCTCGATGTCTTCCCCCGGTGTCAGCCCGGACAGGGTGATCAAGGTCTCGGCGAGTGTGACGATCTTGATCGGATCGCCCATTTCGAGGATGTACACCTCGCCACCCTCTCCGACGGCGGCCGCCTGGAGGATCAGGCCCACCGCCTCGCTGCCGCTCATGAAGTAACGCTCAACATCCGGGTCGGTGACAGTCACCGGCCCGCCGTTCTCTATCTGGCGGCTGAAGATGGGTACGACGCTGGCGTTGGAACCCAGGACGTTGCCGAAACGTACGGCGATAAGCCGAGTGCTCGACGTCCGGTTCAGCTCCCTTATCACAAGCTCGGCGAACCGCTTGGTCGCGCCCATGACGCTGGTCGGGTTGACGGCCTTGTCTGTCGAGATAAGGAGGAAATTGCCGGCGCCGACTTCTATCGCGCACCTGGCTACCGACAGGGTCCCACCGACGTTATTTGAGATGGCCTGTGACGGAGCGTCTTCCATCAGGTTGACGTGTTTATGCGCAGCGGCGTGGAACACGCTGTCCGGATAGCACTCTTTCATCAAGCGGAGAAGTGCGGGCTGATCGTTCACGTCCACTATCCGGACGACCAGTTCCGTTCCGGGATTTATCAAAGGCCTGATCTCGGCCTCGAAGTAGACAAGCTGGTTCTCCGCCCGGTCCACAAGCACGAGCATGCTCGGTTCAAGCACCGCTATCTGGCGGGCGAGTTCGGAACCGACAGACCCGGCCGCGCCGGTCACCATCACTTTCTTGCCCTTGATCGACTCGCGGATGAGGTCAACGTCGAGAACAGCCTGGGGCCGCCCGAGAAGGTCGACGATGTCGACTTCCCTGATCTCGGAGATGCTGACACTGCCGTCAACCAGGTCAGCCGTGGCGGGCAGAATCTTGCACTCGATGCCCGCCTCACGGCACATCTCGACTATGGCGCGTTTTCGTGAAGCGCTCGCGGACGGTATGGCTATAACAGCGATGTCGACACTGTGACGGCGGACAAGTGAAGGTATCTCAGATATACGTCCCGCTACCGGCACCCCGATGATGGTCTGTCCGATTTTGCTGCGGTCGTCGTCGGCGAAGGCCACGGGCGTGTACTGGAAGGCGTTAGTGCTAAAAGCCTGGGAACAGAGTGAAGCCCCGGCATCGCCCGCCCCGATGATGAGAAGTCTTCCCCCGCCCGCCTCCGCGTAAGACCCGCCCATGGATCGCTCACGAAGGATCCGAACCCCCAGCCTGATCCCGGACAGCAGGACGATGTTGCCGACAAAGTCAATGAGCAGGACGCTCCTCGGGAAGCCGACGAAACCAAAGAGCCACCACTGGAGGGCCACGAAGGCGACCGAGCTGATGATCGTCGCCTTGAGGATCTGGACCAGGTCAGGGATGGCGACGTAGCGCCACATCCCCCTGAACAGCCGAAATCCCGCAAGCGAGGCGAAGCGCAGCGCAAGAAGGATCGGAAGCGATTCCCAGAAGATCTCGCGAGGAATCTGGTCGATATCGAAGTCGAGGCGAACCCAGAACGATGCCCAGAAGGACAACGTTACGAGGACGATATGGAGCAGGACGAGCACGAACCAACGTGTCCGTCCACTCATCCTGGTGGCCGTGCTTAGTGCCCTCAGCTGGATGCTCCTCGCCAGTGTGCACAGACGTGGAAGGCACTCAATTGAGACCGCCACGACGATTCAAGCATACTCCCCGGCGTCTCATGTACGACACCTTGGAAAGTGACCGTTACGTCCCTGTTCGGTCATCGATCACGCCGGGCCAGAACACGGGGACCCCCGGGTCACACACGAGGTTACCGGGTTATCCGGCCCCGGACGGGTTATCCTCCCGGTCGGCGTCGTTCCTCGCGACGTCTCCGGGAGGGAATTCGATTGAAACTCAGTGTCCTTGACCAGTCCCCCATCCGCGTGGGCGGCACGCCACGCGAGGCGGTGCTGGCAACGATCGATCTGGCCCGGCTCGCGGATCGGCTCGGTTACACACGCTACTGGCTGGCTGAGCACCACAACACTCAAACGCTTGCGAGCCCCACGCCGGAGATCCTGATCCCCGCGCTGGCCGGAGCGACCACGGGGATCAGGGTCGGCAGCGGCGGCGTCATGCTCAGCCACTACTCACCCCTGAAGGTCGCAGAGTCGTTCCGGATGCTGGAGACACTGTATCCGGGGCGAATCGATCTCGGACTCGGACGCGCGCCGGGAAGTGATCGCTACACAGCAGCTGCGCTGCAACCGGGTCCGGTAGGCCCTCCGCTGGAGTCGTACCCGAACCAGGTGACGGACGTACTGAACTACATGCATGGCCGACTTCCCGAGGATCACCCGTATCACGGGATAACCGCGATGCCGTCCGGTCCGAACTCACCCGAGGCGTGGCTGCTCGCCTCGTCCATCGGAAGCGCCACATACGCCGCGCGGCTGGGACTTCCGCTGTCGTGGGCGCACTTCATCAGCCCGGACAGCGGGCCGGATATCGTGGCGCGGTATCGGGATTCTTTTCAGCCCTCGGAGTGGTTGGGCGAACCGAGGGTGAACATCGGTGTTTCAGCGATCTGCGCCGAATCCACCGAAGAGGCGCGCCGTCTCGGGCTGAGCAGACACCTGATGCGGCTGCGCCGCGACCAGGGCCGGCCGTTTCACGGCGTGCCCGCGCCCGAACTGGCGCTCACGACCGAGTTCTCGCAGGGGGAACTCGCCTTTGTTACCCAACAGCAAGAGAGGGTGATCGAGGGCGATCCGGACGTCGTGAAGCGCGGAATCCTTGAGATCGCGCAGAGATACGACGTTGACGAGGTGATCGTGTTGACCATCACCCACGATTATGAAGATCGCAAACGATCATATGAACTGCTGGCCGGCGCTTTCGATCTTGAGATGCGAGGTTGAGGCCACGCCCATCCTGGCCTGCAACGTGTGTTCGGCCGCGGGCCGTTCGACCTGGACGCCCGATTGAACGGTCCCGCCGTGATAGGCTCCGCCGGTTTGAACATCGATAGCAAAACCACGCAGCAGATTCGAGTTTCCGGTCGGGCAGCGCTATCGTCGCGCGATGATCGGTGGGCAATCTGGTACTGACCAGAGCACGGAGGCAGATATTGACCAGCGGTAATCGAAAAATCGGGATCCTCGGGGTCGGGTTTGGATCGGCGGTCCACATACCGGGATTCCGGTCCGAGGGATGGGAAGTGGCGGCGGTTTACAGCCGTAACGAGGAACGCGCCCGGACCGCGGCCGGTGAGAACGACGTCGCGGACTACTACACCGACGCGTACGAGCTGATCAATCGTGATGACCTGGACGCTATCGCTATCGCGACGCCGCCCGGGCCACACCATGAGTTCGCCATTGCGGCACTCAAAGGAGGCAAGCACGTCCTCTGTGAGAAACCTTTCGCCCTCAGCGCCGCGCAGGCCGCGGAGATGCGCGATGTTGCCGCCGAGACCGGGCGCACCGCCATGGTCGCCCACGAGTTCCGGCACACGCCGCAAAGGGAACAAATCAAGGAGCTGCTGGATGACGGGTACATCGGCGAGTTCAAGATGGCCTCGCTGGAGCTCTACCTCAGCCGCGGCGGTGGCGGCACCCTGCCTCCCATGACATGGGCGTCACGACGAGCGGACGGCGGCGGCTTCCTGGGCGCGCTCGGCTCCCACTTCATAGACGGTCTCCGCTACTGGTTCGGGGATGTCGAGACGGTCACGGGCCGACTGGACACGTTCCAGCCAGACCGGACAGATCCTGACACCGGCGCCGTCGTCCAGTCGGAAACGGATGACTCGTTTACCTTCACGCTGGCTTTCAAGAACGGCGGCAGCGCGACGATGACCTGTTCCTCCGCCGTCATTCCCGCCCGTGGCGCCCGGATCGCTGTGATGGGCAGCGAGGGAACCCTGTTCGCCGAGCAAGACAGCCCGAACCCCGCCGAAGATGGCGGAATACTCGGCAGCCAGGGCGGCGGTCCACTCGAAGCGATCGAGACCCCGGCCCGATTGATGCCGTTCTCCGACGACCGCGATCCCCGTCTGATGGCCTTCCGTCTGCTGGTCAGGGACTTCAACCGCGGCATCGACGAAGGAACATCACCCGAGCCGAATTTTGTCGACGCATGGCGCTGCCAGCAGGTCCTGGACGCAATCAGGGAGTCGTCCGACACCGGGCGGACGATCACGATCGACTAACCGACCTGTGGGTATCAGATACGGAGCACGCGGTTGACGACCGGACCCGGAATCAAGAGCGATCTTCTGCTGAAAGGCGGCCACGTAATCGACCCCGTTAACGGAATCGACGGACCGATGGATGTCGCCGTGTCCGGGATCAAGATCGCGGTCGTGGCGCCCGACATCCCTTCCAGCGCCGCGGCGCGCGTCGCGGATGTCTCCGGCTGCTACGTGACCCCGGGGTTGATAGACCTCCATGCGCACTCCTGGGGTTCGGTGGCGGCCATGTTCCCGGACGAGATGTGCCTGCCTTACGGCGTGACGACGATGCTCGACGCGGGCGGATCCGGGTGGCGCAATTTTGATGAGTTCCGAAAGAAACGAATCGTTCCGGCCGTGACTCGCGTCTTCGCCCTGCTGAACATCGTTGGAGCGGGCATGGCCGGGGACGATGCCGAGCAGAACGTGTCCGACATGGACGCCGGGGCGACCGCCGAGGCGATCATGGCGCGCAGAGACATCGTTGTCGGCATCAAGACGGCCCATTTCCGCGGCCCAGGCTGGGAGAACGTGGACCGGGCCATCGATGCGGCGGAGCGTTCCGGCACCTGGGTGATGGTGGACCAGAACGCGCTCGAGACCCGGACCACGGATCAACTTCTCGAAAAGCTGCGGCCGGGCGATGTCGCCACGCACTGTTTTGCATGGAATAAGCCGATCATCGACGACGACGGCAAGGTCAAGCCCCATTTCCGGGAGGCGAGAGAGCGGGGCGTGCAGTTCGACGTCGGATCAGGCAACAACAGCTTTTCGTTCGCCATGGCAAAACCGTCCATCGAGCAGGGATTTTCCCCGGACACCATCTCGACAGATACACGCCGTAAAAGTCTTCTGTCGACCTTCGCGACCATGCCCGAATCGATGACCAAATTACTCGTCATCGGAATGTCACTCCAGGATGTGATTGAACGATCAACAATCGCTCCCGCTCTCCAGATCGGCCGCCCCGAACTCGGCTCTCTGAGCGTTGGTGCCGATGCAGATATCGCGGTTCTTGAGCTGGCGAAAGGGGTTTTCGGCCTTACCGACGGAGGACGTACCGGATTCCGGGTAATGCAGACCGACCGGCGGCTAGTGCCACAGATGACGCTCCGTGAAGGAGTTGTGGTTTGGGATCTAAACGGCCGGAGTCACGAGGATTGGACTAACACACCACCGCCCGACAATCGACTTCCATAATCGGGCCGCAACCGTTCGGAGTTCCGGTTACAAAATATGAACGCCCTTGGGGTTCAAGGCCATTTATTACGACCACATTTGACGTCGCCTCACATTCACCTTCGATGAAAAATCCTCGCGGATCTGATCGAATGATCCGCTGTAACACGTTCGGCGTATCGATCAATCATCTTTCGGCTACGGAGACCCATTACTCGCATCAGATCTCCATGATTGCCTCCACCGTTAATCCAACGGTAGGCGAAAGTAGTTCGCAACATATGCAACCGAAATCCTTCGATCCCCGCTTTCGCTGTCCGGTTTCCGACGAGATCATAAATCCCGCTGCGTGAGAGTCCACCCCATTTCGTAATCCACAGGTTCGTGAGTGCGCTTTTTTTATGGATCGAACGGACGCGAAGGTATTTTTGTAGGCTCTTCACCGTTCTTGGATCCAGGGCAAGTCGACGGGGATGGCCATTACTATCCTCAAGTTTCACCGTGCCCGCCTTCAATTCAAGAAATCCGCTGGTGTCACCATATTGGTCGAGTTTCAACCCCAACACTTCAGACACCCTAGCCCCCGTGGCCATAAAGACTCGGAATAGTGCCATGTCCCTGGACGCTAAGAAACTATCTCCCCGACAGGCTCGCAAGAGCGCTTTAAGCTCGCGTTTCTGGAGAATGCCGGCGGGTCTCTGCAGGAATTTCGGTGGGGCCACATTTCGCGCTGGGGATGCATTGATCACCCCTCGGGATTCGAGAAATACGAAGAACCGCCGAATCCCGACGGCATATCCGTAAGCTGAACTCGTCGCGTACGACCGAAGCAGGTGCACGTTAAAACTCCGGACATCGTCTGCGGAAATTTCCCGGACGGTAGGGCCTTGTCCAGTCTTTTCGAAGTACTGACAAAGCAAACGCACGGCCTGGGAATAGGACTTCAACGTGGATGGTTTATGACCGTGCTCCGCCAGATGGATTTTGAAACGCTCGATAAAGTGATCTAATTCGAAGCCGTTCGCCCCGTCCCTTACCCATGTGTTCGATAACAGCAGGCCGCCAGGTGCAGACCCCGGGATATCTCTGGATTCGCTCACAACAAAAGGCTCATGGCGTGTTTTCGCGCCGCCGCGATGGCCCTTTCCTCCGCAACGCTGGCCGAGTAGTAGTCGACCATTTCTCTCGACCGCCACCCCATTACGCGCATCAGGTCGCCTTCGCTACCACCGGCCTTGAGCCATTCATGGGCGTAAGTATGCCGGATGCGGTGGAGGCGAAAGTTGTCAATACGGGCAGACCGGGCTCTCTGTTTCAGGGATCTGTGTACGGCGCTGGCCGTCATGCCACCAAACCGGGTCAGCCACAGGTTCGACAGGGGGTGATGAGGATGGTCCACACGCATCCGTAAATAACGTTCGAGCGCCCGAATGGTGGCCGGGTCGACCGAGCATCGCCTGGACACCCCACCTTTGCCCAGGAGCCGAATAGTGCCCCGATCGAGCTCGACGTCCCCGTCTCCGTAATCAAGTGGATTGATTCTGAGGTTCGTTACCTCGGATCGCCGGGCACCCGTCGAAACGAATACGCGTGCCATTGCGAGGTCCCTTCGATCGATAAAACTGCTTCCACGGCAGGCTCGAAGCAGTGCCGAGATCTCGCTTAATCGGAGAATCTCAGACGGTTCAGATACCGTACTCGGGGCTCTCATCTCACCCACCGGGGACTTGCCGATCACGCCTTCCACTTCGAGGACCTCAAAGAACGCTCGAAGCGCCTGCACATGATGCTTTGCGGCCGTAGGTGGGTGGGTTCCGATCAGATGGTCAACGAACCACCTGACCTGGTCGCGATGAATATGTTGTGGCTCTGACCGCACCCCGTCGCGCTCATGCAGGTGAGTGAAGAAACGGCGTACTCCTCCGGCGTAGAGACGTATGGTCGAATCCGCTCGACCGAGTGTTCGCATACAGCGCCCAAAGAACGCCATGTCAAACTCGAACGATGCGGCTGCAGAGTCAAGAGCGGTCTCTACGCCACAATTTTCTCGATCGACGAGTACCTCGCTCATCCCACCGGGTGTTGGTTCCGCAGGGAGACTTCTCCAGAAGGGATTCAAGTTGTGGCCCTTCGGACTCATTCCGGTACCCTCCTAGAGCATCAGAACCCCAAAAGTACAGAGCAAAACTGAATAAGTTTTGCTCCGGGACTCACGAGAGCCGCCTAGCGCTCAAGGGCACATAATTGGGAAACTGCTTGCGATAGGCATGTCGCTTGCCGATGTGGTTGAACGCTCGACTATCGCCCCGGCGCGTCAGCTCGGACACCCGGAGCTCGGCTCTCTGAGCGTCGGCGCCGATGCCGATATCGCTGTCCTTGAGCTTGCGGAGGGGGCGTTCGGCCTGACCGACGGCGGCCGCACCGGGTTCAGGGTCATGCAGGTCGACCGGCGGCTCGTACCGCAAATGACGGTGCGGGAGGGTGTCGTGGTCTGGGACTTGAACGGCCGCAGTCATGAAGATTGGTCAAATACGCCCCCTCCGGACAACAGGTTGCCGTAAGTTGATTACGTATAGTTAGTTATCGCGGCCACCCGCAGCCTGTTCGCCCGGCTGCAACTGGAACCCCGTCGCTTCGCCGCGGAGGACCTCGACTCCCTCCTGGTTTTCCACTCCGAACTCCATCTTCGCCATCGAGCGGCGCGGATATGCGGCCGTGATCGTCCCCGTGGCCGTGATCACATCGCCGATGTAAACCGGGTTCGGGAAACTCCACTCCTGCTTCATGAAGACGCTGCCCGGCCCGGGCAGGTCCATCGCGACGAGCGCATGAAGCAGCCCCGTGGCTATGCCGCCCTGCGCGACCAGGCGTTCAAAACGCGTGGCCGCGGCGAACTCCTCATCGAAGTGCAGGGGGTTGTAATCGCCGGTGATCCCGGCGAACGCCTCAACCATCTGCCGGGTCACCGTCAGGGTACGTGTCGCCTGTTCTCCAACCGCCGTGTCCATCAGGCCGCTGCTCCCTCGTATTAATGTCCGATCATCCCTCCGGCACGATATCAGTGTTCGCCCGGCGTATACGATGCACATGATGACTGATAGAACGAGGACGAATATCAGGCTGGCCTGCGAACGTGACGCCGGCGGGATGCGCGCGATCTACGCCCCGGTCGTAGAGAACACCGCAATCTCGTTCGAGACGGATGTGCCGACGGAGAGCGAGTTTCGGCAGCGTATCCGGGACGGCCAGGAGATCGCACCCTGGCTGGTGTGCGAGGTCGATGGAGAGCTCGACGGGTACGCATACGGTTCAAGGTTCAGGCCGCGTCCCGCCTACAGATGGACGGTGGAAGTCACCGTTTACGTGAGAGATGCGGCGAGGCGGCGTGGCATTGGTCATGCGCTCAACGCGGCCCTGCTCGGTTGCCTGCGGGTGCAGGGATACCGAAGTGTGGTCGCCGTGATCGCGTTGCCCAATCCGGCGTCCATCGGGCTGTATGAGGCGTTGGGTTTCGAACCGATCGGGGTGTTCCCGGCTGTGGGTTACAAGCTCGGGGCGTGGCACGACGTGGGTTGGTGGCGACTGGAGTTACAGGATCCCGGAGTCAAGCCCGACGGGCCTTTGACCGTCGAGGAGGCGTCCAGATTACCGGGGTGGCCGGAGGCGATCCGTGCCGGTAACGACCACATCGCTTCATGATGGGCCGCAACTCGGTGAGGGCGTACGATGCGATGCGTATGGGAAAGACCGGAATGTTTGTCCGATTGTTCGCGCTCGGAATCAGCGTCGTCGCCATCGCGTGCTCGGGCGGTGATGGCGACGCGGCCCCGGATCCATCCCCGCCGCCGTCCGGGACGTCGGTCGCGCCGGAGGTGAGCAGTCCGGCGTTCGCGGAAGGCGAGACGGTCCCGGCACGGCACACTTGTGACGGCGAAGACCTGTCCCCGGCGTTGTCGTGGAACGCGGCGACATCTGCAACACGCAGCATCGCCCTGCTGGTTGATGACCCCGATGCCCCGGGCGGAACGTTCAGCCACTGGCTTGTGTTCGATATTCCGCCCGATGCGACAGGGGTCGAAGAGAACGCAGATCCAGGTTCTTCCGGCGTGACGGGAAAGAACGACTTCGGCAGCCGCATATACCGCGGGCCGTGTCCGCCCTCGGGAGATCCGCACCGATATCAGTTCACCGTCTATTACCTGGACACGGAGCTGGGGCTCGACGATAGCTCCGAACGCGACGATTTCCTCGAAGCTATCGAGGGACACGTACTGGCCCGGGCGAGATTGACCGGGACGTTCGGCAGGTAAGTCGAGAAGTATCAGGACGTTCACGCCGCACGACCAGGGGCGGAGCAAGCCCCGGCCCTGCGCTATTTTCCGAATCTGGGGCTGCTCAGAACCCATCTTTTTGGGGTTTCCACGATGCCGGGAGTGCGTTTGTACGCAACGTCGGCATGCCGGGCCGGTGCTAGCCTCGATATCAAACCGCAATCCGCGTGATGCGTAATCCGTAGATCGGCAGACGGTCGTCCCGCCGCCACGGCGTATCAAATTTGCCGGTTGCGACAACGGCGACTTAACGAGCGAAGAAAATTGCCAAACCCGTTTGAAACCGGGAATCTCGCCTGGCTCTGGTACGAGACATGGCTGGCAGGCGTCGCGGGCGGATTCGCCCTCGCGATGGTGATACACGCCCGGGTCAAGATCGAAGACGGTTTTCACCGTCTTCCGGTGCAAGTGCTCCTCGCCATCGGTTTCATCGGCACAATGCCGCTAGCGTTTGAGCGCCTGGGAATCAACCTGGGCGGCAACGAGGATTTCATGGCTGTACTGAGTTTCATGGGCGCATCGGGCGCTGCGATCTACGCGTCGTTCCAGATGCGTGCGATTCGGCTCGTGCGATGGGCCAATGAACGCATAGCGGCCAGACAGGCGGCGGTCGCCCTGGCCGGTGCGACTGCGTCCGCGGGCGCAACAACCGCCGGCAACTCAACGATACCCTTGTCGGTGGCCGGCGCAGAAGCCTCAACCGGCGACCCATCCGGGATGGACTCTTCGGAAACCCTCGCGGCGTGGCTCCACTTCCGATCTGGACCCGCGTCGGGCCAGAGTCTGCCACTCTCGCCAGGAATAACTCGCCTGGGCCGCGACCGCTCCAACGACGTGGTGATCGACGATCCGAACATAAGTCGTATGCACGCCGAGATCGAACTCAAAGACGGCCGTTATGTCCTGCGAGACTCCGGCAGTTCCGGCGGCACCCTCTTCGGCGACCAGAAGATCGCCGGGGAAGAACCCCTCACTTCCGGTTCTACGATCAAGATGGGCAACACCGAACTGGTGTTCACCGTTGCCGAGTCGATCACCCGGTTCGCGGCGGGAACCGTTGTTTCAACCGCCCCGGGTATCCCGGACCCTGGCGACGTGAAGGTGCGGGCCGTAACGGTCGATGCCATACAGCCCGGCGAAACCATGCTGGACGCAGACAATCCGGACGACGACCGGCTGGCCGCATGGCTTGCAGTCGCATCCGGTCCTTTGAAGGGCCAGATCTGCCAGCTATCCACCTATCGCACGACGATAGGACGTGATGGGTCCAACCAGCTGGTCCTCAACGACCCCGCGGTCAGCCGCTCTCATGCGGTCGTGATCGCGCGCGACGATGAACTCGTGCTGATCGACATGGGCAGCGCGGGCGGCACGAGTGTCAACGGCCGATCGGTGTCCGGGCGATCCGTCAGGAATGGCGCCCGGCTCCGTGTCGGTGACACGGAAATCGAACTTGTCGCGGTCAATTCATCGGAACCGTTCGTTCAATCCGCTGACGAGGGCGACCGAACCGTGCTGGACACTCCCGCTTCCGGCGGGGTTGTCGTTGTGCGCTCCGGTCCGGACGCCGGACGCACCTTCAACCTGGAGGAGGGAGACAACCTGGTCGGGCGCGACAGGGACTCGGCAGTGGAATTGAGCGATCCGACTGTGAGTCGCCGTCACGCCATAATCCGAAGCCAGTCCGGTGGTTACGTCGTCTACGACCTCGCCAGCAAGACCGGCACTTACGTCGACGGGACAAAACTTACTGGCGCAAGGCTGAAAACAGGTGACCGGATCGGCGTCGGGCACACCGAGCTGAACCTGATGCGGCCACACGCCGCCTGAGCACGCCGCCATGACCGCCACGCGAAACAGCTACGCGGCACAGTTGGCCATCGGGTCGATGACGCACCCCGGCCGCGTCCGACGCTCCAACGAGGACGCCGCCGCCGCCCTATTACCGCCGAACGTGCCGGACGGCTGTGGCGGTCTGATGATTGTGTGCGACGGGATGGGCGGGCACCAGGCGGGCGATTACGCCAGCAACCTGGCCGTGAATACCGTCGTCTCAGAACTGCGGAATATGCCGGCGGATGCCTTGTCGCCCGGGCGCGCCGCCGAATCACTTCACGCCGCGGCGGTGGTTGCAAATACAAAGGTTTTCGGCGATTCCGGCACGATCGAACGCGCCGGAATGGGCAGCACGCTCACGGCGGCGGTCATCTCCGGCCCGGTGCTGGCGCTCGCACACGTCGGAGACAGTCGGGCATATCTCCTCCGTGACGGCGTGCTGGCCCTCCTGACGGCCGACCACACGTGGGTCGCCGATCGCGTGCTCAAGGGTGCGCTGTCCCGGGAAGAGGCGGCATCGCACTCCAGGCGCAACGTCCTGCTTCGCGCCCTCGGCGCTGACAAGAGTGTCGAGATCGATAAAGCCATGGTGCAGATAGAGGTCGGCGACGTCATTCTCCTGAGCAGCGACGGACTACACGGCCCGGTATCGGAGGCGGACATCGCATCCGTGCTGGGGGCGCTCCCGCCGCAAGCAGCCGCTGCCGAACTCGTGGATCGAGCCAACGCGGCCGGTGGCCCGGACAACGTGACGGCGGTCGTAGCGCAGGTGCTATCGACCGAGATCAACGACTGGAACTCGAACGGCGAATCGGATCCCGGCGCCACGATGGCCGACGGTCCGGGCATCGGTCCAAGGCTGGCGAGCGCGGTACGAAGGTTGTCCATGTACCGCTGAGCGGCGGAGACTCCTCTGACCGCTCGTCAAGAACGTTACCAGGAGAGCGTCTGGTCCAGGTTCATTCCCTTGCCGGACCGGGATCTCAGACCTCCCCGGCGTAGAATGCGGTATCGTTGCGTATAGAGTCCCTATGAGAAGCATCCCCGATGCCGACGGCGTTGATGCTGGCCCGGTTCTTCGACGAGAATCCATCCGTTAACAACTTCTCATGGTGGTTCGGCCCGACGTTGAAACGTATCGATACACAGGTTCTACCGATGGGTGCTGGCGGATAATCGGTGGGATTCCAGATTCCCGGGTTCGGTGCGTCACGTGGGATTCGTGTTGAACGAACCGAGAACGGAACGCTCAGTGACTGGACCACAGCCAAACAAAGAGGATGTGGTTGGAGACGACGCCGCTGACAGGAAGATACGCGAAGCACTTGCGCTTGCGGAAATCGGCCGCGCCGTCAACGAGTCCGAACGTCTCGAAGATTTGTACGCCCGGACTGCGGAATGGGTGCAGAAACTGGTCCCGGCCGACCGTGTAGTAATTGCGCTGGTGGACCGCACCAGCGGCGAGCTACGGCGCGAGTATGTCACCGGCATCGAATCGGCCCGCCCGGGCTCCCCGCCAGATCAAAGAGTAAGACCGGGCGTCCTCGACGAGGTACGACAATCCGGCATTCCTGTGAGGATAGACGACATCGCGGGTGTCGTGGATCGATTCCCGGGCGCGAAGATGCTGGTCGACCTCGGATTTCAATCTGGAATCTATGCTCCCCTTCTCGTTCGCGGTGAAGTGATCGGGGTCGTGGGCACTGATGTGCGGGCGCTCGCGGCCTACACAGACGCCGATGTCGAACTGCTCAGTCGAATTGCCATCCAGGTTTCTGGGGCGCTGGCAAACGCCGAGCTACGTCTCGAACTCGATATCAAGGCCACAGAGGAGGCGTTGCTGGCAGAGATCAGCCGGATAGTAACGTCGTCCCCGAGCTTCGGAGACGTATTTGAACCCATCGCGGCGGCGATCTCGCGAGCGATTCCACATGACCGAATTGCGATGGCCAGCATCGACGTGGAAGCTGAGCAGGCGCACACGCGATTCGTATCCGGGTTGATTGCCGAAGGGTTCCCGCCGGGCGATATTCACCCGTTGCCTCCACAGATCCTGGATGCGCACCACCTCAAGAGCGACGGAGAGCTGTTTCAGAGTTCTGAAATACAACGGTCGTTTGAGAACCTGCCAGTCGCGCCGCTGATGACTGGAGAACTCCGGTCCGGGATGCGGGCCAACCTGCGATCACACGGTGATCTGGTCGGCAACCTGATCGTTCGTTCAACATCCGAAAACGCGTACGGAGAAAGTGATCTTCAACTGTTGATGCGAATCGCACGGCAATTGTCCGGCGCCTTCGCCAACTCCGAACTGCACGCTGAAGTAGACCGCCGGGCACAGGAGGAGTCAGTACTTGCCCGAATAGGACGAGCCGTTACAGCAGATCTCGGCATCGATGAACTGTGCAGAGGACTCGCTGAATCCGTCTCGCCCCTGATTCCCTATGACCGGATCGCCGTTGCGCTGGTCGATCCAGACACCGCGACTGCGACCACGGTGTTCGCTGATGGTGTCGCGGTTGGCGAGTTCGAGACAGGGGACGCGTTTCCGGCGGAACACTATTCAGAGTTGTGGGACTCGGATTCACGAACCGCACTGGTGGATTCCGACTACGATCACTTCGATGACGACATGACCTTTGTCAACATGGGCTTGCATTCGTCCCTCGGAGTGCCGCTTTTCTGGCAAAACGAATGCATCGGCGTGCTGTCATTCAGATCACGTCAGGCACGCACTTACTCCGCGCGTCACATTGATCTGGCGAATCGAATTGCTGACCAGATCACCGGTGCGTTCGTGAACGCAGGCCTTCACTCGACCGCCAACCGCAGAGCGAAAGAGGAGGAAGTTCTCGCCGCGATCGGTCGCCTGGTAAGTTCATCGCTGGACTTTGGGAGTACGTTCGACGAACTCGCTAGATCCGTCGAACAGCTAATCCCTTACGACCGTTTCGTGATCATGGGACTCGACGTCGAATCTCAAATGATTTGGACCCACTACGTCGCAGGGATAGAAGTGCAAGGCTGGGGTCCGGGGACGTCCCGGGCCATCTCCGGATGGCGTCCGGGGTCCAACCCGGAAATGGACCAGGAGGGACGCCTTTCCGATCGGGATGAAGGACCGGAGTCGGACGGCAATGCCGCGTTGTGGGCGGGCGTCCCGGCGCTCGTATCCGTGCCCTTGATCTGGGAGAACCGGACCATCGGCAATGTCGCGCTTCGATCGAAAACAGAGGGTCGATTCACCGAACACCACCTGGAACTTGCGGCTCGGGTTGCTCAACAGATTTCCGGCGCATTCGTCAACTCAGAACTGCACGCCATTACGGCCGGCGAGGCGGCCGAACGAAGCGCCCTCGCCGAGGTCGGGAGACTGGTCAGCTCATCCCTCGATGTCGTGGAAATGTTCGACGCGATCGCCGAACCGTTCCGAGAACTAGTCCCATATGACCGACTTGTTGTCACGACTTTCGACTCAAGCACAAGGACCTGGACTACACGGTTTGTCGCCGGCCAGTCGGTCGAAGGGTACGAGGTTGGCGACCGGCACTCGGATGAGGACTCAGCGCTCAGGGAGGCGCTTGAAGGAATATTGCCCCGTGTCGTGTCGGGCGATGGGACGCCGGGGGTGATCACCACCCAGACCCTCGCGACTTCCCTTGGCCTCCACTCGGCGCTTCTTGTCCCTCTTGTCGTCAATGGTGAGTTGATCGGCGCCATGTCGGCCAGGTCCCGGGAAGTCAACGCTTATAACCAGCGACACCTGGAGCTGTCACGGCGCATCGCGGACCAGGTCTCGGGAAGCGTAGCGAACTCCGAACTACACCGGTCACTTTTCGACGTCGAAGCACGAACCCGGGCCGTTGTCGAAACGGCTTCGGTCGGCATCGTCACTGCAAACTCTCGACTCGAGATCGAAACCGCAAATGACGCCGTACTGGCAATTTTCGGTTATGAGAGGGAAGAGTTGATCGGGCAAAACGTCCTCGTGCTGGCGTCTGAACCCTTCCGAAGCGAGCACGATGATTACGTGGAACGCTACAACGTCAGCGGAGAAAGACGGATAATCGGGCTCGTTCGTGAGGTGGAGGGGAGACGCAAAGACGGCACCGAGTTTCCGATTGAGCTCGAAGTTACGCAGGTCGATCTGGATCACGGGAAGATGTACACAGGCCTGATCCGTGACATCACGGACCGAAAGAAGAGTGAGTCCGAAGTAACCGAATTGACGGCCACCCTGGAACGGCGAGTCGTGGAGCGCACCTCGGACCTGCAAGACGCCAACGACCGGCTCGAGGAAGCGAACGCCCAGTTGGAGTCGTTCTCCTACATGGTCTCCCACGACCTTCGAGGGCCACTGTCCATGTCTGCGCAGCTCGCCTCCCGCTTGCTCGAATCCGGGTCGGAGGAACTTTCCGAATCTTCCCGGACATACCTGGAATTGATCGAGAGATCATCCAGGAAGAGTTCTGAGTTCGTTACAGATCTTCTGAACTTCGCTCGGCTCGGCCAGCAGGCGATGGCGATTCAACGACTGGATCCAGGGGAGATCGTTTCGTCTGTCGCGGGGGAATTTTCAGAGCAGAATCCCGATATCCAGTGGTCGCTCGCCGATATGCAGCTCTGTGATGCCGATCCAACCTTGTTGCGGGCGGTGTTCACAAACCTGATAGGTAACGCCTGTAAGTTCACGTCTTCGGAAACGAACCCATCGGTCGAGGTGGGATCGGAGGATGTGGATGGTGAGCTTGCCTACTACGTACGCGACAACGGCGTGGGATTTGACATGGCAGAGGCGGACAGGTTGTTCGATGTCTTTGAGCGGCTTCACCGTCCCGAGGACTACCCGGGAACGGGCGCCGGTTTGGCGATCGTACGCCGAATCATCGAGCGGCACGGTGGCCGGGTGTGGGCCGAGGCCGCGATTGACCAGGGGGCCACGTTCTTCTTCACGGTGCCATCGATCGAGTGATCAGGCTGTCCGTGGTCTGGAAGGATGACTTCCGAGTTATCGCCAGCCTGATGACCAACCGGAGACAGCATTCCCCGTGGTATCGGGGTCGGCGCGCCTGTACGATTGCCTCCGTTTTGTCGTCCCTCCCCCATGTCTTTGTTACCGGGGGACCAGTCCATTGCCAGACCGGAGGACCCTTGATCCACGCCGACTTCATGGCCGACTTCTACTTCATTCGTCATGGCGAGTCTGAGTCCAACATCGCGCCGGGACTTGCCGCCGGGGTGAACTTCGACGCGCCGCTCACTGATCGCGGACACAAGCAGGCCCTCGCACTCGGCGAACGCCTGCGAGCGGAGGGCCGGTCATTTGACCGGATCTACTCGTCGACCATGGTCCGCGCAGTCCAGACCACCCAGGGGATGTTGCAGGGGATGGGGATTGGCAGTACCGCCTTTGAGCAGTCGGGCGACATCATCGAGCGACAGGTTCCCGAATGGCGCGGTGTACCTGTCGAAGAGGCCCACACCCCGGAAGTGAAGCTGCTCATGGCGGAGAACGGCAAGTGGTTCAAGCCGGGCGATGGTGAGTCGCACCGGGAGGTGGAGCGGCGTTTCTCCAACTGGATGGAGGACGAGCTGCTGTTCAATGGCGACTTTGTGGGTCGGCCGGGGAGGCAAACGGTTGCCATCGTCAGCCACGGGCTCGCTCTTCAGTGCCTTTTCCACTACGTCATGGGCTTCAATGACAGCTTGATCGACCGCTTCCCCCTCAACAACACCTCGATATCGCGGTTCCGTTTCACCCCACTCGGCTGGTTTCCTGTATCAATCAACGACGCCACGCACACAGAGGCGCTCGGCGACATCTTGCGGGAGGGCGGACGCGCCTGACGGGGGGTGGGGTTACCGATAGCGAGAGAGGGCAAGAAACCCGGCTGACGGGCCGTGTTGGAGCGATGGTCTCCTCCCTCGCCCCATCCTCCTCCCGCTGGGAGAAGGTGCGCATCGCGCCCGAGCGACCCGCAGGCCACGACTTTCTCACGGGTTACGGCTTAGGCTTGAGGTATGGCGACCGTTTCGTTTCCTGACCGGGCCCATGAGGAGCGGGCGGCGCTGGTCGAAGCGCTGTCCAGCCCTGACGCATACGCGCACGATGTAGATCAGCCGATCCAGGTCATCGAGACCCACATCTCCCACCTGTTTCTAACCGGTCGGTACGCGTACAAGGTGAAGAAACCCGTCGACCTGGGATTCGTGGATTACTCGACGCTGGCGTTACGAAAACGGTTCACGGAGTTGGAACTGACATTGAACCGCCGGATATCGCCCGACGTGTCCCTCGGCATCGAACCGGTGATATCGATCCCGGGAGGTGGCTACCGGGTGGGCGGCAGCGGTGAGCCGGTCGAGTTCGCGCTCAAGATGCGGCAACTCCCCGCGGACCGGGCGTTCGGGACGCTGCTCCGGGCTGGCGAGATCGGGCCGGACGAAATCCGGGACGCCGCCCGGCTTGTGGCACGATTCCACGCCGATGCAGACGTGGTTGGCTCGTCATCGGTCCAGGGTGGCGTCGATGCGATGCGGGCCGTGACGGACGACAACCTGTCCGTGATCGCGCGTTTCTCTGGTGTCACCTGTGAAAGAGATGACCTGGACGATGTGAGCGCGTACACGTCGGCCTTCCTGGAGGTTAACGCCGGTCTTCTTGAGTCACGAAAAGCACAGGGCTTCGTCCGTGACTGCCACGGGGATCTGCACGCCGGAAACATCTTCCTCGATCACGACGGGATTCACGTGATCGACCGGATCGAATTCAACGACCGGTTCCGGTTCATCGACGTGGCCTCAGACCTGGCATTTCTCACCATGGACCTGACTCATGCCGGACGCCAGGATCTGTCGGACGTGCTATCGGACGCGTACGTCTCTGAGACAGGGGATTCAGAGTTGCGACGCCTCATGCCTTTCTACGTCATGCACCGGGCATGTGTGCGCTGCAAAGTGACTTCCCTGTTACTGGATGAACCGGAAGAAGACTCAATCCGGGAACGGCACGACGTTATCCGGGAGGCATCGTCATACGGACGTCTCGCAGCCGAGACCGTAGCGGGACAGAGGCCGCAGGCGGTGTACCTGATGGCCGGGTTGATGGGCTCCGGCAAGTCGACGATGGCCGATGAGTTGTCCCGGCGATGGAGTGCACAGCCCGTCACCTCGGATGTCGTTCGCAAGACCCTCGCCGGTATCGACCCACAACGGGTGAGCGACGAGAGCAAACGTGAAGAGCTTTACGCCAGCCGGATGTCCGACCGCACATACGCCGAGATGATTCGCCTCGGCGGCCAGGCGCTTGATCGAGGCAGCTCGGTCGTGCTGGATGCGGCGTTCATCAAGCGCCATCACCGGTCGGAAGCGGTGGCGATGGCGCGGGAGCACGGCGTACCGGTCTACATCGTTGAAATACAGGCGCCAGAGCCTGTTGCGTTATCCCGCCTGCAACAACGCTACGAGTCCGGTGAGTCGCCGTCGGACGGGAAGCCCGAGTTGCTGGCGTGGCATCGAACTGAACGCGAGCCTGTAACGCCAGGAGAAGCCGACGGGCACGTTGTCGTAGAGAACGCTGGTTCCATCAGGGAAGGAGCGCGGAAGATGCTGGACGGGTTGTGGCGGGTGGTGCTCGGCTGAGCAGACGGATCAGGCCCGTCCCGATAGATCCCTTACCGACCTAAAAGATCGCGTTGGTACACGTAGCTTCTCCCTCATCCCGCACCTTCTCCCGCCGGGAGAAGGGAACCTCTTCTCCCGCTGGGAGAGGATTGAAGTGAGGGAGAATTCGCCAGTGGAGCCAGGCCTTTTTTCGGGTCTCCGCCCCCTAAACGTCCGCGACACCGCCATCCAGTGCGTCCCATGAACCGGCGCCGTATGACGGCTCCGGGTATGGCCTGCTTGCGATCACGTCTTCATCGAGATCGACGCCCAGTCCCGGGGCAGTCGGCAACTCAAAGTAACCGTCTTTCAAGACGAGCGGGTTCTTCTGAACAAGGTCATGCCAGGGCATGTCACGCGCCGTCTCGAGGATCAGGAAATTGGGAGCGGCTGCGCAGACATGGAGCGATGCGGCGACCGAAAGCGGACCTGCCGGATCGTGCGGGGCGAACCTGATGTACTCGGTCTCCGCCATCGCCGCGATGCGCCGCAACTCCGAGATCCCGCCGGCGTGGCAGATATCGGGCTGGATCACGTCAACGAGTCGGCGGTTGATCAGGTCCTTGAATCCCCACCTGAAGAACAGGCGCTCTCCCGTGGCTATATCGGTCCTCAGGTTGGCATTGCGGAGGGTTTGCAGCGTATCCAGGTTGTCCGGCGCTGTTGGTTCCTCGAAGAAGAGTACATCGAACTCCTGCACCGCCTCGATCTGCTTGATGGCGACAGTGGGGCGTGAGCGACCGTGGTTGTCGATCATGATCTCGCCGTCGGGACCAAGCTTCTCCCGCATGTCCCTGATCTTCTCCCGAAGTGCCTCTACAACGTCCTTCTCACGGAATGCGCTCTCGCCCACCTGCCAGCCGCCACATTTGTATGCCGTGAATCCAGCGGTCGGGTCCTGCAACGCCGGGTCGGGCCGCAAGTCCTCCCAGTGTCCGTAAGCGCGCACCCGGTCACGGACCTGCCCCCCCAGCAGCTTGTAGACGGGCTGGTTGTAAACCTTTCCGGTCAGATCCCAGAGCGCCTGGTCGATACCGCTGATTGCGGAGCCCAGGATCACGCCGGCGCGCCAGAAAAAGTGGCGATACATGATCTGCCAGTTTCGCTCGATCTCCGTAGGGTCACGCCCGACTAGCGCTTTCTCAAGTACATGAACGGACTCTTCGACGGCCCGTTCGTGCCGTTCAAGGGTGGCCTCGCCCCAGCCGTGCACGCCCTCGTCCGTCATCACCTTGACGAACAACCAGTTGCGCCCGCCGCCCCGCATTTTGAAGGTCTTGATCTCGGTGATCTTCATGGTGGTTCCGATCTGAAGCTCCGGGGGGGTCGGCGGCGTTGAGGGAAAAGTGTGGGAGCGTGAACCGAGATTCGCGTCGTCTGGTTAACACAAGGTGGAAGCGGTCAGATGCCGCGGCCGGCGATCGCCGTGTAAGGACGGGGCGACTGGATGCGAACCCAGGCGTCAGATTCGAGCGACCTGACAAGGTCTTCGTCCATTTCAAGCCGTTCGGCAACCTGTTCCGGCGTCGAGGCCCGTCCGTCGCTGACTCCAAGCCTGAGCTCCATCACCTCACGCTCACGTTCGTCGAGCGACGCCATCGCGGCCCGAACAAATGCGATCGCGGCGCTGGCAGGGATGCTGCGGGAGTGACCGTCTGCGGCACGAAACAGGCGATCCATGGTCTTGGTGCGCCCCATCATCAACAGGCGTGTGGAAGCGGCCCAGTTCGCCCGGGAATCAGCCTGCCCGAGTGCCGGTATCTGGGCGCGAGCTACAGACTCCAGGCAGAGCCACCCGGGGCGTTCACGGGACTGTCGGAGGCCGGTCACGCCGAGCGCCCATGCGTCCGGGTCGTCACTCTCAAGGAGCCCGCGCAGCACGGCGATGGCGTTGCGGTCGTTCATATCGCCAAGGGCGCTGGCGGCGCGGAATCGGGAGACCTCATCCGGGTCTTCCAGTTGGCGTTCAAGGCGCTGAACACGCGCCGCCGAGTCAGAGCCCAGTTCCCGTGCGACCCGGATCAGGTGCGCCCCCTCGCCTTCCGAGACCGCCGCCCCAAGGGCCGCGATGTCGTCTCCAGCCCCGGGCGGGCGCGGGCTATCGACGGCGGGGGTTTCTTCAGATTCGGCCAATCAGGTATCACTTTCGTTCCCAGATCGTTCTGGCGTTCCCAGATCGTTCCGGGAAGCGGCCGGAATCCCGCCAGCATCGCGAGTGACGCGGCGTCGATCTGTCATTCGATATCGGCGCCGAAGTTTAGCACGGGACGAGATGAATTCTTGCCCGATCCGGTCCCCGCCGGTGGGGTCTTTCCCGGGTCGCCGACAGTGAATTCCCTGCGTGCTCGCCCGTATACGGAATGGGGGAGGAAGTAGGCGCGTGGTGAGGCGGACACGACTGGAGTTGCGTGTCCGGCTAGCCTAACTTTGTGGTCAGCAAAGTCGGGGAGTTTCAACACGGCGCAGACAGTCGCGACAAGGCGGGCAATGCAAGCTCAAGAACGGGCGACCGACCCCTTGCAGGTGCTCCTGGTTGATGACCAGGAGATGTTCAGGGGCCTGGTCAGGGAAACTCTCTCCACGAACCACACGTTCACCGTGATCGGCGAAGCCGCCTCGGGCGCTGAGGCCATCGCCCTTGTCGGAGAGTTGGCGCCGGACATCGTAATCATGGACGTCCAGATGGACGACATGACGGGCATCGAAGCGACACGACACATCCTGTCCGCTATGCCGCGACAGTCGGTCGTGTTGACGAGTATGAGTCCGGAACGAGGGTACGCCCTGCTGGCCGAGGAGATAGGCGCACGGGGATTCATCCCCAAGAAGCACCTGTCATCCGCCAGCCTCTGTGACGCGCTCGGCATCGAAGAACTGGGCGTCGCAGCCTAGCCCGGGCGTATTGTCGACCCGCCAGCGCACGCCGGACACAGAACGCTGGAAAGACATCTTCACATGACGCCCGGATACCCTCGGCACACGAGCACGTCCGGAGTTGCGGCCCCGACGTATTACTCGGGACATCCCGGACCACGACCGATTACCACGTGCGCCCGTGATGTCACCGGGGCGTTTTGTGATTTGCACGGAATGAAACTGTCACGTATCAGACATTTTCTCGTAACACCTCCGGGTCTACATTTATAGAGAGACGGCAGCGGTCGTCGGAGGCTCACCATCTTGAAGTCGGCGGGCACAGCACTCGCCTAGACAGGAAACCCCGTGGAACGCGCAAAGGCTTCGGTCGAAGAGATCAGGCACCGGGTAGCGGACCTGGCAAACACCTTCCTCCCGGACGGACTCAATCCGTTTGTAGACGTGTTCGTTCGTGTACGGGCCAGGCGCGAGATGCGAGAGCTTATCGACAGTGCGGCGGTCGAGTGGAACCGGCACACGCCGAGCCAGTTGATCGAGATGATTTTCTACGGGGATGGACGCTCCATTCGGAAGGTGATCGACGTTTACGGCAAAAAGAAAGCCGCCGTTCCGATCTCCGCCCGGTAACCCGGCGCCCCGGACCGACGGGGAGCTCGCCCGTGTCCTGAGGCTCTCACTCGCATCCCGAGGCTCTCGAAGGACGGGCGTGGGCGTATCGCCATACGCCCCTGGGTGTTCCGGCCAGAAGGCGTGCAAGTCGTGCCTGCCGACCGCCTAAAACTCGACCAGTTCTTCCGATTCAATCCTGTCAGCGTCCAGCTCCATACCCATGCCGGGTTGTAGCGAGACGTGGACGATGCCGTCCCGCGGCACTACGGGGTCCTTCAGGAAGAACTGGTGGACCGTGTTCCACTTGACCAGGTACTCCTGGATCGGCGTCAGCGTCGGCACCATCGCGCATGAGAAGTGCGCATTCGCCTGGCTTGAGTGGCCGTGCGGTATGCACTGCAGATCGTGCACAGATGCGTAGGCCGCTATCTTGACGGTCTCCGTGATGCCGCCTGCCCAGTAGATATCCGGCTGCAGCACGTCCAGGGCGCCGGCGTCGATGAAGCGCTTGAAGCCCCAGCGCGTGTACTCGTGCTCCGCTCCTGATATGGGGATGGTGGTGCTGGCCCGGATGTCGGAGTATGTATCGATGCGGTCCGGCATGGCCGTCTCTTCAAGCCAGCGCGGGTGAAACTCTTCTATCCTCTCAATGATTTGCTTCGTATAGGTCAGGTTCCAGCTCATCCAGCAGTCGAGCATGATTTCGTAATCGTCGCCGAGTGCTTCCCGAAGGGTGCGAACCAGCTCCACGTTCTTCTTGAACCCCTCCGGTCCGTCCATCGGCCCGTGTCGGAAAAACCACTTCTGCGCCCTGTAGCCCATGCCCTTGTGCGCGAGGGCGCGCTCTCGGACCAGCCCCGGGTCTTCCACGTTAAAGCCCAGCATGCTTGCGTAAGCCGGGATCTCGGTGCGCGTCGGACCGCCGAGAAGACTGACGACCGGCGCGTTGTAGATCTTGCCGCGCAGATCCCAGAGCGCACAGTCGACGGCGCTGATCGCCATCATAGATTCGCCCCCCCGGCCGTGGACCGAGGCCCGGAACATCTGGTCCCATAGCAGCTCGTTAGCGGTCGGATCCTTGCCCTCAACGATTTTGCTCAGTGAGGTGGCGATGATGTATGCCTGCGCGCCGTCGATCGGCCCGCCGATGCCGCTGACGCCCTCGTCCGTTTCGATCTCCAGAAACGTTGATGTCATGGCGTAGTGGCAGTCATCGATCTTCGGCAGCCAGCCGGCCCCGCGGGCCTTGTACTCCGGGTAGATATCGAGCGGCTGGATCAACCGGTCTTCCCAGAACTCGCCCGGGAACTCCATCGTTCCATGCAGTTTCCGAAGCTTGATCCCTGTGATCTTCATGGGGCGATCCTCATATCTAGTGGCGCGCATGCTGGCGAGAGGTCTGGAATCGAGGTCCGTGATCGCGGCGCCGGGCGACGATACGCCGGGCGGCACGCACGGTCAATCCGGCTGAGATTCCCGGTGCAGCGGATCGTAGAGCACGAACGACATAGGTGACTGCCCCCATTTCGACTGGGGTCGCGCGCGTACACGCTCCGCGCACCTGTCGGGTACGTTGGAAGGAGTGCTGAACGAGAAGTGACCCTACGCCTTGCGCGGGACCGATCGGCATCGAATTCGCCTGGCAGGGTCCGGGGTTCGAACCGCCTTGACCTGCCCCCTGAAGCGATACCAGGGATTATATTAGTCCGGCCACCT
>CAYYRD010000013.1:0-101849 GCA_964474025.1 uncultured Dehalococcoidales bacterium
GGGAGAGGGCGACACAGCCGTGATTTGCAACACCCGGTCCTTCGAGAGCCTCAGGACGCGGTTGCGAGAACCCAGGACGCGGTTTGCCGGACACGCTGGCGTGTAAATCGGGGCAAACGCGTATCACGATCACATAGCACTCAAGAACCTGAAATTCCCATAATCAGGCTCCCGTCACCTGAGACGGGCGCACTCCCTTTGTCAACCTTTCAACTGGCGATAACGCCGGAGGTTCCGATGAGGATCGGCGGCGGCAGCGCCGGGGGGCGAAGGGTTGGAGGGCGCGGCAGGCGCCGAGGCGAGGCCGGGTTACGTCCAACTTCGTCGCGAGTCCGGCTGGCCATTTTCTCCATGCTCGGACCGGGGGGCCTGGGCGGGCTGAATGTGCTCGATCTTTACGCGGGCACGGGTGCGATGGGACTTGAGGCGCTCAGCAGGGGCGCTGATTCGGCAGAGTTTGTGGAACAAAACGAAAGGCGTTGCAGAGAGATAACAAAGGCGGCGGATGGGCTCGGCTTCGGCGACCGTTCAACGGTGCGAAGAGGCCGTTGCGAACGGATCACGAAAACGCTGACGAAGGGGTTCGACGTCGTATTCATTGATCCGCCGTATGCAGACAATCCGTTTGCGGAGGTGATCGGCAACCTGGACGAGGGGAATGTCCTCAATCCGGGCGTCACCATCTTTGCGGAGCACTCAACGAGGACCGATCTTGAGGACCAGTACGGACGGCTGAAACGGACCGACAAACGTGATTACGGGGATACGGCGGTGTCTACGTACCGGTTGATGAGGACTGAATAGACCGGCGCGTCAGCGGAACCCAACTGCAGCGCCTTTTCTGAGCCACCAACACCCGGAAAGATTCAGGGAACAGGGACATAGCGAACAACCAGGTAAGAGCGCTCTACGCCGGGACATTTGATCCCGTCACAGACGGCCATCTTGACATCGTCCGGAGGTCCGCCGAGCTATTCGACGAAGTGATAGTCGGCGTTTACGACCTGCCGCAAAAATCGTTGATGTTCAACACGGAAGAGCGGGTGGATATGTTCAGACGTGCGTTGTCGGATCTTCCGGGGGTCGAGATCTCGGCCTATTCCGGTCTCACGGTGCGATACGCGGCCCAGATCGGCGCACAGGTTCTCGTCAGGGGTCTTCGGATCGGAGCCGATTACGAATACGAGCGGGAGATGGCGTTGATGAACCGGGCGATGCAGCCGAACGTCGAAACGGTCTGCCTCATGAGCAGTCTTGAACAACAGTTCATCAGTTCCAGCCGGATAAAAGAGATCGCGAAACTGGGAGCGGAGATAGATTCCTTCGTTCCTTCCCATGTGTCGGCGGCGGTGGCCGCTCGCATAGGCGACCAGTAGGAACCAACGCAGCAGGCCGGTGAACGGCTGAAGTGACCGGGAACGCAACCAAGCGCCACCGGCATGGCAACAACAGGGGGCAGATATGTCTTTGGAACAACGCCTGGAAGCACTCGAATCACTCGTGGCGAGCGGTCGCGTACCGGCCACCTCGCGGACCCTGGTAAACCTTGAGCGGTTTAACGCGGCCGTCGAAGAGATTCGCGCCGAGCTGCCTGAAGAGATGAATGAATCCCAGGCGATCATCCGCCAGAAGGAAAGCGTGATCAAGCAGGCCGAGATAGAGGCCCGCAGGATTCGCGCCTACGCGGACGAAGAGGCCACGACGATCCGGGAGACGGCGGAAGAAAAGGCGACCATCGCCACAGACACCGCTAACGAACGAGCCGCCAAGATGATCCAGCAGAACGAGATCACGGCCGAGGCTCAGCGCAAAGCGGAGGAGATCATCGCCGAGGCGGAAGGGCGAGCCGCCCGGATCATCGAAGACGCAGAGGCTATCGCGTCCGAGAAAGCTGAAGAGTCCGAGAGCCGGATCGCCATGATGATGAATGACGCCGAAGCGGACGCCGGCATCCGGCGTGACGGCGCAGACGCGTACGCCAGCGAAGTACTGTTCGCGCTTGAAGAGCACGTCTCCAGTGTCCTGGGCAAGGTCCGGGCAGGTTTGGACCTGCTTGAATCCCGCTCTCCATCAGACACCATCCCGACTCGTTAGCACACGCCCCAAACCTGACGACAATAGTAGAAAGCGCCCGGGTCGATTGCGGCCCGGGCATTTCGCTTCTGGCGTATCAGAACGTAGTAGCACCGGCTAATGGCTGGCGCGGCCCCGGATGACGTTTGGGATCAGGTCAAAATACGCTTGCTGTTGCTAGCCGGCGGTTCCCGACCGGACTCGCTGGCATGGTTGCCACATACGAGAACAAGTGAGCTGACCTTGGTCCCGAACGGTGACTCTGCCGAAGATGAAAAAAGGCGCACACACAAACCGGTAGCGCGGGCCGGAGGTGACGTGCTGTCCACCTCCGATCGCGAAATCGCTATCGCGGTGAATCTGCTCCCCGTAGCGGCGTTGATATACGACCGCGACGACGGGACGATTCGTCACGCCAACCCTCTATTCGAATCGCTGGTGGGCGTCACGGCCGGCGGGTGCACGGGACATCGAATATCCGACTTTTATCGCGATGTCGCCGAGCATGACGAGTTCATTTCGCGATTGTTGCGCGAGGGCGTGGTCGGCGGCCGGCACGTCATCGGAACGCTGGTCGATGGCGACGAAGTGTGGCTGGATACATCAAGTCGCTGGGTGGTCTACGCAGACAGGCCCGCTGTGCTCACCCTGTTCACCAACATAGATGCCGAGAAACGCGCCCAACTGGCCTCCGAAATCGAGCAGGTTCAGATACTGGGGCTGGCCGAAATCAGCGCAATCATGGCGAGCCGACGACCGGGGGCGGAGGTTTTCGAGGCGGTCGCGAATGTAGTAAAACGCCTGATCCCGTTCGACCGAATAGGGATCGCACTGCTGGACCCGGAGTACGGCACTTTCACCCTGAAATTCATACGTGGCGTAGAAATAGAGGGCCGGAAAGAAGGCGACAAACTCCTCATCGGGCAAAGTATGAACGCTGTCGTAGTAGATAGTCGTGAGAGCCTGGTTATCAACGATATTGAAGCGACGACGATTCCCGACGATTTCCCGAGCATGCGCGCCAATCGCCGCGCCGGTATCCGTTCCCTGGTGTCCGTACCCATGATCGCCGACGACCGCGTGGTCGGCTCGATCAGTCTCAGGTCGAAATCAGCTGACGCTTACCAGGACGAGTCGGTGGCGCTGATTGAGCGGGTGGCAGCGCTCATCGCCCCGGCGTTGGAGCAATCTCGCCTCTACGAGAATCTTGAACGGGAGGCACATGAACGTCAGATCATCGCTGAAATTGGGCGAGTTATCAGTTCTTCGCCGAACGTGGACGAGTTATACGACCGATTTGCGGAGCTCGTTCGCCAGATTCTGCCAGCTGATTGCCTTGTTGTCGCGGGCCTTCTGGAGGGCAGCGAAAAGTTCGCGATCCTCAACTGGTCCGGTATTCAAGTGACGGACCGGGCCTCGGGTCAGCAGGTGTCCTCGGCAGGGTCATTAATCCCCATCGTCACAGACACCCGCCAGCCGGTTCTCTTTCAGCCCTTGAGCCGGGTCAATGTTGAGCGGGAGTACCCGGTACTGCTTCCAAACTTCGATGCGGGATTGAGATCCTTCCTGTCGACGCCGCTGTTTGTCGGGGACCGGATCGTCGGCGCATTGCAATTTTTCTCCATGGCCGAAAACGACTATCACCGGCGTCACGTGGAGGTCGCGGGATCGGTGGCCGGCCAGATTGCTGGAGCGATCGCCAGTTCCATGTTGCGGGAGGTAGAGCAGCAGACCGCCAGAGAGAACGCGGTGCTCGCTGAGCTCGGCCGGATCATTACGTCTGAGACTGGCGTTCATGCAGTGTTCGAGCGATTTGGACAGCTAGTCGGAAAGATCCTTCCGATCAGTCGCCTGGTTGTGACATTAATCGACCCGGGCGCGGGTGTAGCTGCGGCCACTTACGTATACGGCAAGGAACTCCCGGGGCGGAAAAAAGGAGACACCCACGAGATCGCCGGGACCCCCCTGGAGACATTGATGCGGGCCAGGCAGAGCCAGTACGTGCCGGATGTCACGAAAGATATCCATACCGCATCCGATGTCAGCGACATGCACTCCGCAGCTGGACTGCATTCATCACTCATGGTGCCACTGTGGTCCAACGGCGACCTGATCGGTTGCCTGACTTTCAAGCATGTCGACGCAGATGTGTACGCGCCGCGCTCTATAGAACTGGCCGAGCGCATAGCGGACCAGATCGCTGGCGCTATCGCCAACGCCCGGTTGTACGAGGATCTTCAATACGTGGCGGACGAGCGCCGGGCGCTCGCTGCGATAGCACTTGCGGCCACGCAGAATCCCGACCTGAACAGCGTGTTTGCTCGCGCCGCTGATTCTCTGAAAAAGATGGTGGATTACGAACGCGTGTCCATCACTTTGCTGGATCCCGACGACGGGGCTCTCCGGGTCGCCTTCACACGCGGCACGCCCCTCAGGGGTTTCCAGGTCGGAGACATCGTGGAACCGTTGGACGGTGATCCTTTTGACGGCGAACACTGGACATGGGAGCGTGTCCCCACCCCGGGTTCGAGCCAGGACGACCGGGCGCAGAATATGCTCCAGGTCCCGCTGGGAAGCCACCCGCGCCTCCTGGGCTACGTAAGGCTCTACGGCCGTACAGCGGACGCCTATGACGAGCGCAGCATCGACATGCTTGAACGTGTGGCCACATACCTGACACCGGCGATCCAGAATTCGCTGGAACGCGATCGCGAAACGCGCCTTGCGCAAGAACGCGAACGCAGCCTCTTCCTGGACCATGAAAACCGGGAGTTGCAGCGCCTGGCCGAGACCAAAAGCCAGTTCCTGACCACGGTGACGCACGAGCTCAAAACCCCGCTGACGAGCATCACCGCCTTCACCAACATCCTCCTGAAAAACCGGGTCGGCGGGATGACCGAACGCGATCTGTCACAACTGGTCGTGATTCAGCGCAACAATCGGCGGCTCAAGAATCTCATCGACGACCTGCTCGATCTCAGCCAGATTGACCAGGGTGGATTGTCGCTGACGGTGTCCGAGTTCAACGCCGGGGAAATGCTCGCCGAGGTGCTGGACGGTTTCCGGCCGATAACTGATGCCAAATCACAGGAAATAGTCAGTTCGTTCCCGAGCAAGCCGGTAGGCATTCGCGCCGATCGTGACCGGCTGGCGCAGATCATGACAAATCTGCTCAGCAACGCGTCGAAGTACTCCGCGAAAGGAGCGCAGATCGACGTATCAGCAAGGCGCTGGAAGGACCGACTGTATTTCTCCGTGACCGATCACGGGATCGGCATTTCGGACGACGACAGGAAGTCTCTATTCACGCTGTTCTTCCGCGCCGATAACGAGGAGACCCGTGCCGTCCCCGGCACCGGGATCGGGCTGTACATCGCGAAAACGATTGTCGACCTGCACGGTGGCAAGATCGAAGCGAGGCCTCCCATGGGAGACAAGACGACGATCAGCTTTTATGTTCCGGGCGCTTACTCCGGTGTGACAGACGCCGAACTCAAGGAACAGGTAATGGCCCGGGTCATCCCATGGTCACGCATGGATGAATTACCGGAACCGTTTCCGGGAGAACAGGAAGAGGCGGCCAGTTAGGCCACCTCTTCCGCTCGTTTTCCGGTCAGGGGATGCGACTCTTCAGGCAGGTCTATTTGGACGCCCGAACTGAAATGCTTCGCACGGCTTCCGCCCAGGACTCTTCGCCGCCGGACGATGTCGGAACGCTTGTCACGATCTCTATGTCCGTAAACCCGGCATCAGCCATCTGGGCCAGGTACACGTCCTGAAGCTGCGCGCCGGCGATGCATCCGGTCCAACTGTTGACATCCGCCTGTACCTCAAGCGGCAGCTCTTCCGTGACGACGATGTCAGACACATACAGCCTTCCACCATCGCGCAGGACTCGAAACGCCTCTGCGAATACGGCGCTCTTGTCAGCCGCCAGGTTGATGACGCAGTTGGAGATGATGGCGTCAACGGTGTTGTCCGGCTCGGGCAAGGACTCGATCTGCGAGAGCTTGAACACGACGTTGTCCGCCTCGAGAGTGGCGGCGTTCTTGCGGGCCAGGTCGATCATCGCCGGTGTCATGTCTATCCCGATGACCTGGCCGGTTGGCCCAACCTGTTTTGCCGCCAGGAAACAGTCGATCCCGCCCCCTGATCCAAGGTCAAGAACCGTCTCGCCCGCCTTCAACTCCCCGATTGCAGTCGGGTTCCCGCATCCGGCCGCGGCCGCAGCTGCGGCGTCGGTTACGGAGTCGATCTCGTCGGCCGAGTAAAGACGTTCGGCGTTTGGCGAGCAACATGCTTCATCGACGGGTCCGCAGCACGCGCCGCCGTCGTCCGGTATCAACTGGTGGCCTCGCTCAGCGACCACCGTGTAACGCTCCTGGATGACGCTTCTGAGGTTTACCGGATCCTCGGAGAGAAGCTCCGGCATTTCGGGACGGCTCTTGCTTTCGGTCATCGTTCTTCCTTCTACACCCAGGCCCGGATTCCGGCCTGGTCTGTGAGCTTCTCGTCGTTCATTATTTCTGGCGCTGATTCGCCGGCCCCGGCCACGCACTGCTGGAGCCAGGGCAGCATCCTCGCCCAGGCCCGGGCGGCGGCGGCGTAAGCGGCTTCCCCCCTTGGCGTGAGGCTGCAAACCTTGCGATCACGCGTACCGCTGGATTCGATATCGCAGGCGATGTACCCACCTTCGAGCAGTATCTTCAGCGTTGGATAGATCATGGCGTCCGTCGGCTCTGCCCCCGGGCAGCACTGGCCTATCGAGCGTTTAAGCTCGTAGCCGTGTTGTGGACGATCGCTGAGCGAGGCGAGCAGAAAGAACCGCGAAACGCTTTTGCGATTCAGCATGTCCCAGTACTTCTCGTCGGTCAGGTCACTGCCAGTTCCCATCTTCAGGGGGGCGGTCGCCATAGCAAGGCTCCTTATATATCGGAACGCTATATATAGCTTACTTATATAAGCCTCTATGTCAACCTCAACCTAACGCGTCCTACAACATCGATTGACGTGCGAACAGGTCCTTCCGATCTACACAGCTATAATCCGGGCATATTTCGATCCCCGTACCCGCCCGTTTGCCGCCGGCGGCGTCGCTGATGCCAGGGCTTCCGCCAGCCCTACCGAAGGACCGCTCCATGACTCAGCCCGCTTTTTCGGACAATGACCGCCCTCTCCTGCTGGTGATTGACGGGCACGCCATGGTGTACCGGGCATTCTTCTCCATTCCCGAGCGGCTCAGCACATCGACGGGACAGGACACGCGCGGCGCATATGGATTCTTGACGACGTTCTTGAAGGTCCTTCGCGACCACAGGCCGACGCACGCCGCCGTGGCGTTCGACACCAGCGCGCCGACCTTCCGGGATGATCGATATCCGGAGTACAAGGCGGGCAGAGCGCCCATGCCGGACGAGTTGCGCCAGCAGTTTCCTCTCGTGAAGCAAATATTGGACTCGTTCAAGATCCCCTACTACGAGCAGGACGGCTGGGAGGCTGACGACCTGATCGGCACGATGAGCCGGCTCGCCACGGAGCAGGGGATGGACACGCTGGTGGTGACCGGTGACCGTGACGAGTTGCAGCTCGTATCTGACACGGTGAACGTGCTGATGTACTCCGGGTTTGGCAACACGAAGGTATACGGCATCGACGAGTTCCGGGAGCGTTACTCCGGTTTGATGCCGGATTCGTTGCCGGACGTAAAGGCGCTCCAGGGCGACCCTTCGGACAACATCCCAGGCGTCCCGGGCGTTGGCGAGAAGGCCGCGTTCGCAGTGCTGAACGGGCGCGACCGGCTGGAGAAGGTGTACGAAGATCTCGACGAGATCGAGGCGATGCCCACCGCCGAGTTGCGCGGGGCGAAGCGCGTACGCAGGTTGCTTGAAGAGAACAAGGACGTGGCCTTTGAGGGTCGATGGCTGACGACGATCTCTCAAGAAGCGCCGATGGACTTCGAGATGGAGGATACGCGTTTCTGGAAGTACGACCGTGAGGACGTGGTCGAGACCTTGCTGGGCCTTGAGTTCAGGGGTGTCCTGAGACAGGTCCCGGACCCGGGGTACCTTGACCAGGTGGACTCGGACGCGCCGGGTGCAACATCGGCGAACAACGCGGGGACGCCATCGAACGGGCAACAGCTCGGGTTCGGCCTCGGTGGGTCTACCGCGACCGCCAGCGGGATCACACCGCCACCGATCACTGGAGATTCCGTGGACGCGGAATACAGCACGGTAACGACCACCGCCGAACTGGAAGCGCTGGTCAGGGAACTCTCAACTCCGGAAGGGTTCGCTTTCGATACCGAGACATCGGGCGTGAACCCGATGGAAGCCGACCTGGTTGGCGTCTCGTTTTCCAATGCCGAGGGCCGGGCGTGGTACGTACCGATCGGTCACTCCCCGCCGCCGGTGCCCGATGACGATCCCGGGGACGAAGATGGCAGGGAGGTTCCTGCGCCGGAACAGATCCCGCTCGCGCAGGCGCTCGATGCGATGCGAGCCATGTTCGCCGACCCGGAGATCCCGAAAACGGCCCACAACGCCAATTTCGATGTGATGGTTCTGAACCACGCCGGTCTTGAGGTAAACGGGGTCGATTTCGACACGATGATCGCGGCCGCGCTCACGGGCAGGCGACAGATCGGGCTGAAGCAGCTTGCGCTGGACTTCTTCCAGGTGGAGATGACGCCGATCACGGCCTTGATCGGCACCGGACGCAAGCAGATCACGATGGCGTCGGTCCCTGTGGAACAGGCAGCGCCGTACGCCGCCGCTGACGCCGATTTCACCTGGCGGCTGAAGCGCGATCTGGACCCGAGGTTGGACGCAGACGAGGCCCGCCCGGTTTTCCGGGACATCGAGATGCCCCTTCTCCCCGTGATAGTCCGGATGCAGCAAGAGGGCGTGATGGTCGATACCGGCCAGCTCGACCGATTCTCCGAAGAGCTGGGGGTGGAGTTGGAGCGGCTCAAGTCAGACACGAACGAGCTACTTGGCGGCACGGAGATCAATATGAACTCCAGCCAGCAGCTGGCAACGGTGTTGTTCGACGAGTATGACGTGCCGAAGACGCGCCGCACGAAGACCGGTTACTCCATGGACGCCGCAACGCTCGAAGGGCTGATGGACCGGGAGGACCTGAACCCGCAGGCGTTCGAGCTGATCAGGAACGTGTTGCGATTCCGGGAGCTCGGCAAGTTGAAATCGACCTATGTCGATGCCCTGCCCCGGCTCGTGGTGCAGAGCACCGGGCGCGTTCACACCAGCTTCAACCAGGTTGGATCGGCCACGGGGCGGTTGTCCAGCTCAGACCCCAACGTGCAGAACATCCCCGTGCGCACGGACCTGGGCAAGCGCGTGCGGCAGGCGTTCAAGGCGGACGGCGAGAACGGCTGGACCCTGCTCGCCGCTGACTACTCGCAGATCGAGTTGCGGATCCTCGCCCACCTGTCGCAGGAGCCGGGTTTACTCGAGGCGTTCAGGAACGGCGAGGACATCCACGCGGCAACGGCCACGGCGATGTACGGCGAGGACTCGGACGATCCCGAGGGCCAGCGGCGTATCGCCAAGATACTGAATTTTGGCGTGATATACGGGCTGGGACCGATCGGCGTGGCCCGTCAGACAGACCTCACCCGGGCACAGGGCGCAGAGTTCATCGAGATGTATTTCTCCAGGTACCCGGGACTGAAGGATTACCTGGAACGCGTCAAAGAGGGCGCCCGGGTGAAGGGTTACGTGGAGACGATGACCGGGCGGCGGCGGCGTCTGCCGGATATCACCACCGGAAGCCAGATGGCGCGCGCTGCGTCGGAGCGGATGGCGGTGAATATGCCGATCCAGGGAACATCGGCGGACATCATCAAGATCGCCATGATCAATATCGACCGGGAGATTCGGGAGCGGGGACTGAAGTCACGCATGATCATCCAGGTACACGACGAACTGATCTTCGAGGTGGCGCCGGGCGAGTTGATGGATGTGCAGGCGATGGTTTCTGAGCTGATGCCGGCGGCGATGGAGCTGTCGGTGCCGCTTGAGGTGGAGATCAAGACGGGCCCGACGTGGGGTGATATGGAGTAAGGGGGGTCGGATGGGCCAGGACCGGCTCAATACGATCGCGTTCGTTCAAAAGCGGGCCACACCCGCCCTCCTGCTGTCATCCTGAACTCGATTCAGGATGACCTTGATAGTTGTCTGGATGGCTTGCAAATGAAGATTCTGTCATCACAGGAGACCGTAACCGCCTGATGCCTGAACTTCCCGAGATAGAGGCGCTTCGCCGTTACTTGCTGCGCGAGGGGCTCGTTGGTCGGACCGTTGTTGAGGTGGATGCTGATTGGCCGGGTGTTGAGGACACGGTCGATGGGCAAGGAGGTTTGTCTCCACTTGTTGGTCGTCGGTTCGAGGGGATTGAGCGTCGGGGCAAGCAGTTGATTTTGCCGTTATCGGTGGGCGGCGGCGGGGTCCCCCTCACCCTTGCTCGGAAGGGCAGGCTCCCGGCCCTCTGCCGCGGAGGGGAGAGGGGGCAAGCTGGCGGGGCTATTGATGAGTCTGAAGGTCAGGACTTCTCCCTCACCCCAACCCTCTCTCGCTGGGAGAGGGGGCAAGGCGGTAGCGCGACCTCCAATGTCGAAGCCGAGCAAGTAGCCGAATCATCAATTGACGACGGTCTGTCCTCCGTCATCCTTCGAGAGCCTCAGGATGCCGCCCTCTCCCGCCGGGAGAGGGGGCAAAATATGGGACCCGACCGGGTCCTTGGGTTGCATATGGGGATGACTGGTCGGCTCGGGGTTATGGGGCCTGAGGAGGAGTCGTTTCGGTATCGGCGGCTTTCGCTGTTTCTTGACGATGAGCGTCGGTTGGAGCTGGATGATGTTCGGCGCTGGGCGATGGTTCGGCTGGAGGAGGATATTGAGAGTTTCACGGCGGGGATGGGTCCGGACGCGCTCGACCCGGAGTTCACGGCATCCGAGTTTGCCGACCGCGTTTCGGCGCGGCGCTCGGCAGTTAAGTCTGTATTGCTGGACCAGAAAGTCCTGGCCGGGGTGGGCAACATTTATGCGGACGAGGCGCTGCTGATCGTCGGCATATCGCCATCACGGCGCGCTGACCGGATTTCAGCCGGCCGGCTGGAAACGCTGCACGGGACGATCGTCGGGGTGCTTGAGAACGCGCTGGCGTTTATCGAGTCACATCCAGATGACAAAGGGCGTCCCTACGTGATCGACGCGCAGGACGACCGCATGCAGATCACGCGCAAACCGGGCGCGCCATGTCCCCAGTGCGGGACGTCCCAGAAGGCGAAGAAATTCGGAGGCAGGACGGCTTACTACTGCCCGTCCTGCCAGCACTGACAACCGATTTCTCCCGGATATTCTGGCCCCGCTCCGGCGACTTGAACGTTCATCGCCGCCGGAGCGTTTCGGCGCATCAGGCGTGTCGCCCGAGAGGCGCAGCCGGGGTGTGGTGGATGTCGTCGTTGACCTCTTCAATCACCAGAACGTGCCGTAGATCCGGCTGAAGTGGGGACTCGCCGTAGAACTCGTACCCGGGTTCCGGCATGTCACCCCATGCCCATGCAGCCAGAAGCACGCCAGCGCCGATGAAGAAGGTTACGTAGAGAACCGCGAGGCTCATCGTCATGGCACACCGTCCCGTATCCCACCGCCGTTGTTCCCGTTGACCCCTCTCGTCTGCGTCGCGTCGTCGGCGGCCGATATCTTCGAGATATCGATCATCTCCCACGGGCGATGAGGATCGCGTGAAACCCAGGGGGCCAAACGTGAGCGTCAGGTGAAATACCTGTGGCAAGTTGTTGAGTTGTGGATTTTCATGAACATATTGTTCCATACATCTCAACAAGAAATGGACCGTTCTAGTTGTTCAATCCAAACTCCTTGAGTGAGGAATACGAGTTCGACACAGGTTCAATACAAACAGATATTCGGAGCAGACAATGCGCGAGTATTGTTCGGGCCGCGCAATGCTAAGATATCGTCGATTACTAGATTTGACGGAGGGATTCTTGGTGATGAGAGCGTTGTCCACTGGTATGGCGATAACAGTGTTGGTTTTCGCGACGGCCTGCTCGGGAGATAACAGAGAGAAATCCCCTACGTCTTCTGCCAGTTTTGAGTCAGCTGTCCAGGCGGCGGTTGATGCAACGCGGTCGGCTGAAAATAGCGAGACCGACATCACTGAGCCAACCTTGGATCCAGTACTACCGCCTTCACCCACGAGTACGCCGGAGGCCGTGGTGCTCGCGACTTCATCGCCGGAACCAACGGCAACAATAGTTCCAACGTCTACTCCGGAAAAGTCGCCGGAACCGACCGAAACACCGATTCCAACGCCAACTCGAGTGCCCAGTCCTACCGCAACACCAGCCCCTCCCCTCGGTAATTGGATCGTTGATACTTCCAAAAATCCGCTAGACGATTCTGCTACTGCAATCGCGATTCTTGACGCGACAAACGGAGAGGGAACATACGGAGATCCGGTGTCCCTCATTTTGCGGTGTGACAGTGGTGAAATCGATGCCTATATAAGTTGGGAGTCATACATAGGTTTGGACGATCCGCCCGTAACGTGGCGCTTAGGATCGTTCCCCGCCCAGACGACTTACTGGGGCATCTCGACCGACAGTCAAGCGACGTTCTTCCCGGGGAACGCAGGTTTCGTGAATGCGTTCCTGCGTGATCTTCGAAATGTCGATCAATTTGTGGCGCAGATCACGCCGTACTCAGAAAGTCCGATCACCGCGATTTTCGATCTCGAAGGCATTCAGGTAGCTGCCGACCTTATTGAATCCACCTGCGATTCATCGAGTTGACGAAGACCACTCCTGACCCAGAGTTCATGGCGGCATCCCAACATTACCGATGAAGCGTCCCGGGCCGTTAGACTTTAAAGTTCGGCGTGGAGGGGTGGCCGAGTGGTTTAAGGCGCCTGTCTTGAAAACAGGTTTACCGGCGACGGTAACGCAGGTTCGAATCCTGTCCCCTCCGCCAGCCCGGTTCGCTATGGCCCGGCACGTAGGAGCCGAGGCGGCCGGATGAAGTGAGCTTGCCCTTCGGGAACGTCCTGGCGCGCCCGAGGGGCCGACTGCGAACATTTCGTAACCAATGAATCTGATGAGGCTGCTACCGTTTCAGTGCATGTTGTAAACGTCAGTGTCCATGCGGCAGGAGAACTCCTCCGGTGATGCCATTTCGGAGTGCGGTTGCTAAATCCCTGGACGTGTTGCGGGAATACGCTCCTTGAACGTCCACGCCCTGAGTCGGTTGCTGGCAGTTCTCGGCGTCACATTCGGTGTCGTTGCCCTGGCCTGCGGCACATCAGAATCGTCCGCTCCTCCAGCTCAGGTGATGCCCTCACCAGTTGATTCTGGCGTCACCGAAGTGCGCCCGACACCAACGATGCAGGCATCGGTCGCCGACAGTTCGTCGGTGTCTTCGCCGCAGCCGACCGCCGTTCCGTCTCAGGCGACACCGACGCCCCCGGGTACTGATATCGTCGAGGCGCAGCCGACCTCCCCGCCGCAGCCCCCGGCGGTCGAGAGCGTTACTCCGCCGAGATCATCGCCGCCGACAGTGACGTCCGAGCCATCGCCGATGCCCCCATCGCCACAACCCACACCTGAATCACCGCCAACGCCGACACCGCCGGCTCCGACGCCGGAGCCACCGTCGGTATCTCCATCTCCACAGGCCACGCAGGTACCGCTGCCGCCCGTAATCTCCACGCCCGTGCCAACGCAGCCCGTGACGGTCACTGAATACGGATCTCCTGACTTCACGTTGCCGAACGTACACGGCGGAACCGTGACCCTCAGCCAGTTCCAGGGCGCGAAGAACGTGGTCCTCGTGTTCTACCGGGCGTTCTGGTGAATCTATTGCCGCAGTCAGCTCGTCGAGCTGCAAAGTAGCTACGCCGACATCTCCGCCCTGGGCGCTGAAGTCCTGGCCGTGAGCACCGACGACTTGAGCAACACGGAGTCACTGGTGAGCGGTTTCGGCATCGACTTCCCCCTCCTTTACACGAGTGGAGATTCTTCGGTCCCGGACGCTTACGACGCTTTCGACTTGCACGGAGACGGGCTGGCCTCTGCCGCGGTGTTCGTTATCGACGACGCCGGCGAGGTCCGCTGGCAGGAGGTCGGGGAGGTCTACAGCAACGTCGTACCGGCCAGCCGGATCGTCTCGCAGTTGGAAGGGATCTAGGACTGGTCGCGTTGCCAGGCACTCGTAGGAACCGATCATGGCGCGTTTGAAAACAGGTTTGCCGGCGACGGTAACGCGAGTTCGAATCCCGTCCCCTCCGCCGTCACTTCGCGTTGACGACTGCCGCGTTCCCGCGGAGGACCTGGCCCTCGCTACAGGAGCGACATGAAAACCTCTTTACGCGCATACGACCACGCTTCGGACTATGAGCGTGTCGGCCGGTTTCTTGTCGAGACGTACAGGGAGTCCGGCGAGCACATCAACTGGTTGCAGGCGCGCTGGGAGTACATGAACTTCCATCCGTTCGTCAAAGGCCTGGACCTCTCCAGGATCGGCGTCTGGGAGTCAGGTGCGGAGATCGTGGGGGTCGTCCACCCGGAAGATCCGGAGGGCGGTGTTTACTTTGAGTTGCACCCGGATTTCGGCGATCTGAGAGCTCCGATGCTGGAGTACGCGGAGGCGCACCTCGCTCTGGATCACGGGGGCGGCAAAAGGATGCGCGTTTTCATCAACGATCTCGACGAAGAGTTCCATGGCATCGCCGCCGATCGTGGGTATGCAATGGACGGCTCGGCCGAACCGACGACACGGTTCGACATTCCGGGCGAGATGCCAGCTCATCCAGTTCCGGACGGCTATCGCGTCTCCAATTTGACGCTGGACGGAGATGCCGTGAAAGAGAGCCGCCTGTTCTGGCGGGGCTTTAACCACGGCGATGAGCCGCCGGACGATGGCCGTGAGGACCGGGAGTTCATGCGATCCGCGCCGAACTTCGACACGGACCTGAATATGGTCGTGGTCGCGCCGGACGGCACGTTGGCGTCGTATTGCGGCATGTGGATGGATCCCGTCAATCACGTGGCATACGTGGAGCCGGTCTGCACCGACCCGGACCACCGGCGATTAGGCCTGGCGAGCGCCGCGGTACTTGAGGGCATTCGTCGCTGTGCCGAGCGCGGGGCCGCCGTGGCATTCGTGGGATCGAACCAGCCGGCGTACCTGTCGATGGGATTTATGCCGCATTACCGGACGGCCGCGTGGGCGCGGGAGTGGTCTTGAGAGGGAGTCGATGTGGGGCAAGAAGCCGAATTGCATGAGGGAGAAGGTTTGTCCTCCCTCACCCCAACCCTCTCCCACCGGGAGAGGGTGTTGCCGAGTTTAGCTCCCCAGTTTCAGCGTCGCTGTTCCGGTCGGAAAGTCCATGAAACCCGGGTTGAGGATGTACGTGTGGTGGGACACGGCGTTGACCGGCACGGTTCCGACCAGCGTTTTCAGGCCGAACGGTTCCGGTGAGTCATCGGGTTCTGGTTCGATGGTCACGTAGATCGGGAAGCCCGATAGATCGACCGGGAACGTGAGCCCCGGCGGCGCGTTGAGGAGGTAGTCTTCGCCCGGCTCCGGCGGCCCGTGGAAGAACAGATCCAGTGACAGGCCGTCCTTCTGGAACATTTTCCAGCCTTCCGGTCCCGTGAACAGCTCGGTGCCGTTTTCGCCCTGGACGACGACCGATACGTACTCGTCGAGCATCACATCAAATATGTCGGTGGTGTTCATGTCGGCCGGGCCGCTGTACGGGGCCGACATATCGATGTCCCACGGATCCCAGAACTTGCCGGATGTCACGGGCTGGCCGTGGATATCGACAAATCCTTCGTACAGCCAGCCGTCCGGCAGCTCGGGAAGGTAGAGGCCGCGCGGGTCGGGTTCGAGCTGATCCACGGCGCGCCTGAACCAGATCCCGGCGGTCTCATTTGTGCGCAGATGACCATCGGTCGGCGTGGCTAGTATGTAGAAGCCGTTGGCGCTCTCGAACGTGTTTCCGATAGCCCCGGGATCACCGACGGCCAGCGATGCGACGCCGTCCGAAATATCCCCGGCCAGGATGCGCGTGGTTGATGGCTCGTCGTCCGTGTCGCCGGCCGGTTCGATAGACACCATCACGGAGGTCACGTCTTCGATAGCCCCATCGATCTCAAACGCCCCGCCAACAATCGTCTTGCCGTCCGGCGTGACAAGCTCGCCCCCGGCGGAGGCGTTGAACTTGCCTACGGATACCTCTTCATCATCGATCACGACCCAGCCCTCGTAGTAAAACCCGTCGCTGAGCGGTTCAATCCTCGATAAATCAAGCACGATGCTCTCGCCGTCTCCTCCGGAGCAGGCGACCAGTGCGACAACGAGGGACGCCACGAAGATAACCAGAGGGTTCATATACCCGGTTGTCACGTTCGAAAGCCTCTTTAACGGGATCGAAAAGCCGAGTGATTCGGTCAGGGCAGCCGGGGTGCGGACCGGGTGAATCTTACAGTGAAACGGTTTGTCCGCAATCGACTCCGGTAAGACAGATTACCGAGTTGGAGCGGGAATCGATCTCGAAACGCCCGGACCGGTAAATGGTTACGTCACACTATTCCGTGACGCCAGTGACCGGTGCACTGCGGATTCAGTCGTCTGTATCAACGGTCTGCGGCAGTTTCAGTATGTTATTGTGTCAGGCAGGCACCTAGAAAGCTCGTCCCATGGTTAACCGGCAATGCTCGGATCCGTGAAGACCAGTCCGAGATGCCCCGAACGAGACCATGGAGATGGATTAAGTGTTCCAGGATCGAAATATAGGTTGTGTTGAGTGCGGACAGGAGTTCGTATTTAGCGCAGATGACCAGCAGTACCACTCAGAGCGTGGCTACTCCGACCCCAAGCGTTGCCCGTCCTGTCGGGCGGCACGCCGGGCACAGGGCGGCGGCGGTGGCGGCGGCTACGGCGGTGGTGGCGGCGGCGGATTCCGATCCGACCGGCCGATGTTCACCACCACGTGTGCACAGTGCGGACAGGAGGCCCAAGTGCCTTTCCAGCCGCGCGGTGACCGTCCGGTGTACTGCAACTCTTGCTTCTCGCAGCAGCGGCAGTCCCGCAGCTGGTAGGCGTTGGCGCCCGATAGCTCCAGTTAGCAGAACCGCCCCGGTGACTTCGGTCATCGGGGCGGTTTTCTTTATGGCCCAGGCCCAGGCCCCGGCCCGGCTGGGCGGCTGTTTGCGGGTAACCGAGTTGTAAGCTCGTGGGGATTCTGACCCGTGTTGCCGAAGGAGAAGATCAGGCATATGGATTTCCAGGCCATCGAAAATGCAGCGTCTGTTCTTGCCGCGGGTCGTCTGAAGCCAGTCAAGCTTGATCACCTCCCGGATGCCATCAGGCCAGCCGATGAGGCCGATGCGTACCAACTTCAGGGTGCTGTGCGGCAACGGCTATCGGCCGGGGGGTACGGCGAGCCGGTCGGTCGGAAGATTGGTTGCACGACGGCGGTGATGCAGGAATATCTCAAGATACCCAACCCCTGCGCCGGTTTCGTATACGCCCCGACCGTTCGGGAGCAGGACGGCGAGTTCGAGTTTGATTCGTTCCAGCATGTCGGGGTCGAGTGCGAGATCGTTGTCCGGTTGGGACAGGATCTGCCTGCCACCGAAGAACCGTACGAGCGTGTCACGGTAGCGCCCGCGGTTGATGCGGTAATGGCCGGGATCGAGGTCGTGGACGATCGCTGGGTCGATTACAGGTCGATGGACGTGGCGACGCTGATAGCGGATGACTTCTTCGGGGCGGGCTGCGTACGTGGAGGGCCAATCACGGCATGGCGTGACCTCGACCTTGCCTACCTGTCAGGTTCGATGTCGATCAACGGCATCGAAGTGGGATCCGGCGTGGGCGGAGACATCATGGGACACCCGTTCGAAGCGCTGGCATGGTTGGCGAACACAGGCGTCAAGCATGGCTGTCCACTGCGTGCGGGTGAGTTCGTTTTCCTCGGCAGCATCGTCGAGACGAAATGGCTCGAACAGGGCGATTTCGTGGAGATCGACATCGAGGGCCTGGGCCGGGCCACGGCGCGTTTCAACTGAACGGGACCGGAACGGGACGCGACGGCGCAAGCCCCAGACGGCGACACGCCCGATACTGCATGTGGACACCCGACACACGGGTGACTACGATATTCGTCGCTTACCGGCCGCCGAAGATAACGTAGTCGAACTGGCGGGGGGCCGAAGTCAGGTTGCCGCACCACGAGGAATCGATAATTATCGACGCGCATGTCGGAACGGTGTTCGCCGCCATGACGGATATCGAGCGCTGGCGCGACTGGTGGCCGCAGATACAGAACGTGATGCTTCCGGATGGCTGGACGGTGAACGGCGCTATGAGTTGCCGGGTTATGGGGATGAACCTCGACGGTTCGGTAACCTCCTACGAGCCGGACCGGGAACTGGGGTTTGAGACCAACATGCCTATCGGCGGACGTGTGTTGCAGCACTTCACATTCCGGCCCGAAAACGGCGGCACTCGACTGACGGCAGAACTGGACGCGTCCGGTGTGGCAGGCATGATGTTCACCCGGAAACGGCTTCTCAGGGAAATGGACCGGCTCAAGGGGTATGTGGAAGATGTTGAGGCCGAATGATCGGCCCGGAGGTTACACCTCTCCGCTTCTCAGATCAGCGGGAGTGAACGGCAACAAGAGCACAATCAAAATATGAACATTCATGAATACCAGGCGAGAGAGATCCTGAACTCCTACGGGGTTCCGGTTCCGCGCGCGGGCGTCGCATCCACGCCCGAGGAAGCCCGGCAACTCGCCGTTGAGCTCGGCGGTCGCGTGGTCGTCAAGGCGCAGGTGCACGCCGGAGGGCGCGGGAAGGCGGGCGGGGTCAAACTCGTCGATTCTCCCGATGAAGCTGCGGAGGCCGCGGCCGGGATGCTGGGGGAGAACCTGGTCACGCACCAGACGAAGGCCGGGGGTGTTCCGGTACGAAAGGTGCTTGTGGCCGAGCTGACCGACATCGCTGATGAGCTTTACGTGGCGATCACGATGGACGCTGACGCACGGGCGCCCATGGTTATGGCCAGTTCTGAGGGCGGTGTGGAGATCGAAGAGGTGGCCGCAAATACGCCCGAGAAGATAGTCCGGGCTGCGGCGGACCCGCTCATCGGCCTGTCCCCGTATCACGCCCGTGACATCGCCATGAAGATCGGTATCCCGATCGACCTTGTGCGACCGGCGACGGCCCTGATCACGAATCTCGCCCGCATATTCCAGGAGAAGGACGCCTCGTTGGTGGAGATCAATCCACTGGTCGTTACGACGGATGGACGGGTCATGGCGCTCGACGCCAAGATCGCTTTTGAGGACGACGCGTTGTTCCGTCACGGTGACGTGCAGGCGCTGGAGGACCCCGAACAGAACGATGAGCTGGAACAGAAGGCGCACGACGCCGGGCTTGCGTACGTGAAACTGGAGGGCGGCCGCGTGGGCTGCATGGTGAACGGCGCCGGGCTGGCTATGGCGACGATGGACATCACCAAAACCGCAGGGGCCGCGCCGGCAAACTTCCTTGATGTCGGCGGCGGCGCCGCCGAGGACAAGATTGCGGAAGCGTTCGAGATTATCGTCTCGGATGGCGATGTAGAAGCGATCCTGGTGAATCTTTTCGGCGGGATCCTTCGATGCGATGTCGCCGCCCGCGGGATTGTGGCGGGGGCGCAAAACTCGGGCACGCACTTGCCGCTGGTGGTCGCCATGCGCGGCACCAATGCCGAAGAAGGGCTGAAGATACTGGCCGATGCTGGCTTGAACGTCACCACCGTTGGCGACCTCGGCGAGGCCGCCACGGCGCTTACACAGGTGCTTGCCAGCGGGAGCGAAGCTTAAATGGGCGTCCTCGTAGACGAGAACACACGCCTGCTGGTGCAGGGCCTTGGCCGGGACGGATCGTTCCAGGCGAGCCGTTGCCGGGCGTACGGGACGAACATGGTGGCCGGTGTGCACCCGCGCCGCGGTGGCACGAAGTTTGAGGATGAGGTTCCGATATTTGAGACGGTCTCCGAAGCCGTTGAAGCGACCGGCGCAAATGCCGGCCTGATCTTCGTGCCGGCCTCCGGCGCCGCGGACGCCATAATCGAGCAGGCCGATGCGGGCCTCCCGCTCGTGGTCTGCATCAGCGAGGGCGTGCCGGTGCAAGACATGGTTACGACGCTGGCTTACCTGGAGGGCAAGCCCTCGCGGCTACTCGGCCCGAACTGCCCGGGCCTGATCAGCCCGTCGGCGCACGTGAAGATAGGCATCATCCCCGGCAACATCCTGAGCGAGGGACGGGTCGGCGTGGTGTCGCGCAGCGGCACGCTGACCTACGAGGCGGTAGTGCAACTGACGGAACTTGGCATCGGCCAATCGACATGCGTCGGCATCGGCGGCGACCCCTTGCATGGCACGACCTTCGTGGACGTGCTTGAGATGTTTGAGAACGACGCCGATACGGATGCGATCGTGATGATCGGTGAGATCGGCGGCACCAAGGAACAGCAGGCCGCCGAGTACATCAAGAAACATGTCACGAAGCCGGTGGTGGGAGCGATAGTTGGCCAGACGGCGCCTCCCGGCAAGCGCATGGGACACGCCGGGGCGATCATCACGGGCAAAGCGGCGCTGGCGTCCGAGAAAATCCGGGTTCTCAACGAGGCCGGAGTGCACGTCGCAGACTCACCGGCGGTAATCGGGGCGAAGATGGCGGAGGTACTGGGGCGGTAGGGGTTGCGTATGTTCGCAGCAGCGTCCTGAGGCTCTCGAAGGACCGGATCGTGCGACGACCTCCCATCCAACCGGTTGCCGGAACGCGCTCCGAACCCAATCGCCCTCTCAGACCCAGATCCTCACGGTAAAGGTCCCTCGGCTGCGCTCGGGATGACCATGAACAGTGCCCCCGTTTGCGATGGCAGGGTCTGAGGTGAGAGTCCCGGACCGATACACCGCGTCCTGAGGCTCTCGAAGGACGGGGTTACGGGCGGCGCTTCTGCGAGACTGATCGCCTGATGGCGATCCCCCTCACCCTTCCTCGGAAGCGCGGGCTCCCGGCCCTCTCCCCCGCCGGGGAGAGGGGGTACTGTCACGCCCCGTTTTCGTCGGATCCTAGTCATCGCCTCCGGCCGGCACGCCCACCGGTTCTGGATCCCCTCCGGATGGCGACGGCGCCGGTTCTACACCCTCAACCCGTACGTCCGGGAGCCAGTGCAGAAACTTCGGGAAATACCAGTTGGTGTCGCCGAGGATCTTCATGGCTGCAGGCACCAGGAGCGTCCGTATTACCGTGGCATCGATCAGGATGGCCACCGCCATGCCGAAGCCAAACTGTCCCACCGGGACAAGGTCTCCAGATGCGAATCCGCCGAACACGGCGACCATGATGAGCGCCGCCCCGGTGATCAGTCCTGCGGTTGAACGGATGCCGTGTGCCACGGCTTCTGCGTTGTTCCCGGTACGATCGTACCGCTCACGGATCCGGCTGAGCAGAAACACCTGGTAGTCCATCGACAATCCGAAGAGGATCGTGAACATCATTAACGGCAGCCACGGCTGGATGGTGGGAGTCTCCGGAAACCCGAAGAGCTCGTTGCCGTTGCCCTGCTGGTAAACGAACACGACGACTCCGTAAGCCGCGCCGACCGACAGCAAATTCAGGATGATCGCTGTGACCGGGACCACGACGGACCGGAACACGATCATCAAAAGGACAAAACTGAGCGCCAGAACCAGCCCGATCACGTACGGCTGATACGTCGATGTGAGGTCGATCGTGTCGATCTCCTCGGAGGTCAGGCCGCCGACGTTGACCTCGGCATCGACACCGGCGAAGGCCGCGGGGATGTAGATATCGCGTAGTTTTTCCACCGAGTCGACGACCGGCTCGGTCCATGCACCGCCCGTCGCCGGCACGGACAGCACGGCGACGTCACGCGCTCCGCTCGCTGCCGGGCCTTCCACTTCTAATGCGCCGGGCGGACCGAAGCTCAAGTCTTCGGCAAGCCTGGCCCGGAGATCCTCCAGCGCTCCCTTGACCCCGTCAGAGTCGATGTCGCCTTCGATCACGATCGTGATGGGAGCATCCGGGCTGTATCCAAACTCCTCTTGCAGTACCTCGAAAGCCTGTTTGGCCCGGAACTCGTCCGGGAGTTCGTCGACGCCGGCCGACTCGGCGTTCAGGTCGAAATACGGGATAGTTGCAACCACGAGGAAACCGGCCGTCACGATCAGCGCCACCCACGGCCAGCGCATCACGCCGCGTATCGTCCAGGCCCAGAAACCCGACTGGCTAGTGACATCGCTGATCGTTGTCGACCGCTTGATGAATGGCACGCGGAGGCGCTCGATGCCGTCGCCCATGATGCTGAGCGCAGCGGGGAGAAGGGTGAGCGTGGCGACGACGGCGATCGTCACGACGAAGATAGCGCCGATGCCCAGGCTCAAGAACACGTTCATTGGAAGGATCAACAGGCCAACCAGGGCCAGCACTACCGTCACGCCACTGAACAAGACCGCCCGGCTCGCGGTCGCGCCAGCGACGCCGATGGCGTCTATCTTTTCGCGACCGGCGCGGCGCTCTTCCCGGTAACGCGACACGATGAACAGGGCGTAATCGATCCCGACAGCGAGGCCGATCATCGTGATCACGTTCTGCACGAACACGCTCAGCTGGAAGAAGGTGCCCACCACCGAGACCGCCCCGATGGCGATCACGATAGACGCTATCGCCAGAATCATCGGCATGACCGCGGCCGCAACCGCGCCAAACACGACCGCCAGGATCACGAGGGCGATCGGCATTGCGACCATTTCGCCCTGTTCGGCGTCTTTCTGGTTGCCCTCAGCAAAATCCGCCGAGAAAGTCGCTTCGCCAGCGATATACAGGCCGTACCCGGCCGGAAGCGAATCCTCTGAGATCTCATCGATCAGGTCGTGGACCTTCCCGATGTTGGCTTCCGCTTCTTCAAAACCGCCGGCCATCACCACCGGCATAGTCAACGTGTTGCCATCCCGTGAGACAAGGAATTCCGCCTGCGGGGCCCCGGCCGGAAGATCGAAATAGTTGACGGCGCCTGATACAACGTCGGGGCCGAGTTCAGAAAACCCCGATGCAAGTTCGTCAACGACATTGCGGAACTCGGGATCGGTCACCGCCGAGGTTCCCGGAGCCGCCCGGATCACGACGATCTCTGTGATCTGTTCGGGACCACGCAATCCATCTTCCGTGGCTTCGAGCGCCCTTTTCGATTCCGGGGAATTCAGAAACTCGAACTGGGTGGTTACCGAGTCAGCGAAAAGCGTCGCAATGGACGCAATGGCGAGAACGAAAAGCGCCAGCCATGCGAATACAACGCGCCTCGGATGTAGAGCGCTTGCGCGCGCCAGGTTCTCGGTCGAAAGATTGCTGAGCATACGAGCGTACCCCCCCGGGGCCTCGTCAGGTTTGCCGCCAACGTCGAGGGCGACTGATTACCATCAAAACTTCCTGCAACTTTGCCACATCATCGTGACGGACCCGTGGTTGTCAAGCGTCGATGTCGTAAAGAACCGCGCTTGTCGTTATCGAGGGAAGTCTGACTCGGGTCTTCATTCAGGCGGCCGCCGAAGTCGATTCAGCGTCCAACAGTTCCATGTTGAACTCGACCGGCAGGACGGCCCGGGCGCACATCATGCAGCGGTATGCGCTCTCTTTGCTGTCGTATTTGGCAGTTCCGCCACAGCGAGTACATGCACCTACAAGTAACCCGGGCGCTTCCCTGCTTGCCATGTCGATCTCCAATTCTGTTTCGGGCGCCTGTTCTTTGAGGGCGTCCGGTTCGCTCTGCCGGCCTTTTTCTCTGATACATGCGATGCGGCGCAGGTCCTGGCGATGCAGACTCTGCTTTTCCGGGATGCTATGACGGCATTACAGGGGGATATCCGGGGGATTGCTGCGCGTTCTCCACGTGTCCAGAGGCGGGCATCGCGGTATGATTGTTAGTTGTGGCGTGATCTGCGCCGCTCGACCGGGGTCCAGTTCTTCATGTATCTGGCGATGGATTCGCCAACGGAGTTGCCGGGCAGTTAGCGTCGCTCCGGGAATGATCAGATCGGGGCACGACGCACAGGGTCGCGCCCGAACATATCGGACCCTTCACCGAAAACAAAAGATAGTCTCCGCGGCTCGTCCGCGGCCTGACTCAGGCGCGGACCCGACATCGCCGGGACGCCCGAGAAACACCTGGAACACATAGATAGATGCTCTACGCCAATAAATTAGCCATGTCCTACGGGACACAAGAGTTGTTCTCCAACGTGACCTTTGTCATCGGTGAGAATGAGCGCGTTGGCATCGTCGGGCCGAACGGGGCTGGCAAATCGACACTCCTCCGTCTCGTCTCCGGACAGGAAATCCCGGAGGCGGGAACGGCTGGACACCGTGGCGGAGACGCCGGATTCCTGAAGCAGGAAGCGGACCTCACGCCAGAATTCACGCTCGTAGACGAGTTGTGGAAGGCGTTCCCGGAGGCGCTCAACATCCGACACCGCCTGGACGAGGTCGGCGGGATGCTTGAGACCGGCGAGGGCGACGTCATGGAGCTCATAGACGAGCAAACGGCGCTGTACGAGCGTTACGAGGTGCTCGACGGGTATCGGATCGAGGCGCGCATCGGCAAGGTGCTGGATGGCCTTGGATTTGAGCGACCGGACCGGGACAAGCATTGCGCAGACTTCTCCGGCGGCTGGCAGATGCGTATCGCCCTGGCAAAGATCCTCGTGTCCGTCCCTGAACATGCCCTGCTGGACGAGCCGACCAACCACCTGGACGCCGCGGCACGTGACTGGCTCGCGACATATCTGAAGGAATACCCGGGTGTTGTTGTAATCGTCACCCACGACGGCGAGTTCATGGACAAAGTCGTCACCAGGGTCATGGAACTCGACCGGGGCGAGATCATCAGTTACTCCGGTAACTTCAGCGCCTACCTCGCGGAGAAAAAGGCGCGCGCTGAGGCGCGTGAGCGCGCCCGGTTGCGCCAGCAGCGCGAGATCGCACGACAGCGCCGTTTCATTGAGCGGTTCCGGTCGAAGGCGACCAAGGCGGCGCAGGTCCGCAGTCGCGAAGCGGCACTGGAAAAGATGGAGGTCATCGAGCAGATCCGAAAGGCCCCGGAGGTGCGGTTCGCCCTCCAGGCCAATGGCCGCACGGAGCGAGAAGTCCTCAAGGTGCGGGGCCTCGCGAAGGCGTTCGGCGATGAGCCGGTGCTGCTGGACGTGAACCTGGATATCGAACGCGGACACAAGGTGTGCCTTGTGGGCGAGAACGGCGGCGGCAAGAGCACTCTACTGCGCATCGCGGTCGGTTCCCTGGACGCCGATGATGGGAAGATCGAATGGGCTGAACGCGCCCGGCCCGGTTACTACGACCAGCACCAGGACGAGGCGCTGGACCCGAACCGGACGGTGATCGAAGAGGTTCGCGATGGCTCAAACGGCGCCCCGGACGTGCGACTTCGATCGATCCTCGGCCAGTTCCTGTTCAGCGGGGACGATGTATTCAAGCCCGTGAAGGTATTGTCCGGGGGAGAGCGTTCCCGGGTTGCGCTAGCCAAATTCCTGATCCAGCCCACGAACGTCCTCCTGCTTGACGAGCCGACCAACCACCTTGATCGCGCCACGCGTGTCCGGTTGATCGAGGCGCTCGCCAGCTACGACGGCACGATCATCTGCGCCAGCCACGACCCGGGTATCGTAGACGGCATCGCCACGCACGTGTACGAGGTCAAGGACGGCGAAGCGACGGAGATCCTCGAAAAGCGCAAGATCGACCCGATCGGCGACGATGGCCCGAAGACGGCTCGGCAGCGGCGCGAGGCGAAAGAGGCCCGAGAGGCCGCCAACACCCGTTAAGTGGACGCGCACCCGGGACGGTGAGTCGGATATTTTCGGCGCGAACCCGCGTGGCTTGGTGATGTTCGTGCGCCGCGATGCTCCCACGGTTGCCCGGTGTCAGTTCCGGCTCTGCGTATTCCTCCTTCAACGGGGTCGAGAAGGCCTCGCGTTTCTGGCATAAGCGGGCAGCCCAACCCACTCTCGCCCGCGGTACGATGCCGCCGCCCATGCCAAATCCCGTGGAACTCGATTTCCGTTCCGATGTGCCCGTCTTCGACGCCAACGTGGCTCTCGGAAGACGCCACGACCGCCGCGTGCCCGGCGCAACGCCCGACGAACTGCTCGCCGAGATGGACCGTTTCGGCATCGAGCGGGCACTCGTTTACTGCCAGCATGCCGTCTCCTTCGACGCCGTCGAGGGCAACCGGATGCTGCTGGAGATGGTCGGTAGCCACCGGGAACGGCTGATCCCGCAGTTCGTGTTCAACCCCGCTTATGACGAATTGGACGCATTCGTGGAAGGCGTTGAGGGCGCGGGTGTGGGATCGGTCCGCATGGCGCCGATACAACACAGGTACCCGTTGAGAAGCTGGGTCGCCGGGGACTTCATCGCCTGGGCAGCGGGACTGGAGCGTCCCCGGGAACTCCCGCAACAGCCGACGCCCGTCTGGATATCGGCCTTCGATGTAGACCCGTCACAACTGGCGGACATGCTGGAAACCGTACCCGCACTCACTGTCGTCCTGTGCGAGCCGCACTACACACATTTCCCGTGGATCATCCCGCTTCTTCGCGCCCGCCCCAACTTGCACGTTGAGATATCTCGCGCAGTGATCGGCGACGCCATTCCCCGGCTGATCGAGGCAGCGGGCTATTCCAGGGTTCTGAACGGCTCATGGTGGCCGGAAGGCCCGATAGCGGCGCAACTCTACGCACTGCACCGATGTGGCCTGGATGAGGAACAGCTGGCAGCGATCTGCGCCGGCAACCTCGACGGCCTGTTGAGAACCCGGAGCGAAGGATCCCCCTCTCCCGGTGGGCGAGGGCCGGGAGCCCGCCCTTCCGGGGAAGGGTGAGGGAGAACCCTCAATGAGGGCATCGATTCTGGCCATCTCAGCGACACCGAACCGCAATGACTAACGCCAACCCCGTATTAGACCTCCACGCCCACGCCGGAAGGTGGGGCAGCGTCGCCGTGGACGACGACCCCGATCGCTATGTCGAAATCATGGACGAGGCGGGAATCGACCGAACCTGCATCAACTGCATCTTTTACGGCGACGCCTCGACCGGCAACGACACCGTTGCCCGGTTTGTCGACCGCTACCCGGACCGGTTCATCGGCGTGGCTTTCGTGAACCCGCACTACCCGAAAGAAGCGTTACCGGAGCTGGAACGGGCGTACGACTCGCTGGGATTCAAGATGCTCAAGGTATATCCACCTTATGCGCTGATCCCGTTGACCGACCCCGCATGGGCGCCGATTTTCGAGTGGTGTGACGCACGGTCCGCCGTAGTGATGAGCCACTCAGACCTCGGCATGGCCGGTAACCATCTGCATCGGCCACGGCTGTTTGCCGAGCTGGCGAAGCGATACACGAATGTCAGATGGGTGCTCGGGCACGCCGGCAATGCCGAAGCCGGGCGCGTCGAGGCGGTCTGGGCGGCAAAACAGGGTCCTAACATCTACCTCGAGACTGCCACTTCATGGGGCGGCAACGGCGCAATCGAGTTCCTGGTCGAAGGGGCGGGACAGGACCGCGTGCTGTTCGGCACGGACATGCCGTTGATGGACGCCCGGTACCAGATAGGACGGATAGCGACGTCCGGCATTTCGCCCGAGTCCAAGGCGGCGGTGCTGGGCGGAAACGCGGCACGATTGCTCGGGTTGTAGGCGGACGACGCAACCCACCTCCCACTTCCTCCCTCCCAGGGAGGAGGCTATCTGAATGCCCCCTCCTAATGCAGGAGGGAGTCTGGGGGTGGTTAAGAACCGGTGCCACGCTCACATCGCGACCCACCTCTGGACTGTGGCCCCATCGCGCCCGCATCATGTGGCCCGATGAAGACACGTGAAGATATAGAAGCCGCATACAGGGCCGTTACCCCCACTTCGCGCGCCCAGTGGGAGCGCAGCAAGTCGTCGATGCCGGGCGGCATGGTGAAGGGCGCCTACTGGTACCCGCCGTACCCCATCTACATGGAATCCGGCGAGGGTTGCTACGTGTCGGACCTGGACGGTCGACAGATGGTCGATTTCGCCAACCACCACACCGCAATGATCCTGGGCCACTCGCACCCAGACGTGATCGCCGAGACCACCCGCTGGATCACGGCGGGAATCGGGCTGAGCGCGCCGACCACTCTTGAAGCCGAAGCTGCCGAGGCACTCTGTGAGCGTGTCCCTTCGGTGGAGCGCGTGAGGTTCACGAACTCCGGCACCGAGGCAACCCTGCACGCCGGCCGGCTGGCGCGTGCCGCAACGGGCCGGGTGAAGCTGGCCAAGTTCGAGGGCGCGTACCACGGTTCCCACGACTCGCTCGAGGTCAGTGTTGCGCCGTCGCTGGAAGACGCCGGGGACGCCGCAAACCCGGACGCCGTGCCCGAGTGGGACGGCATGTCGCGCGCAACCGAAGACACGGTAATCCTGCCCTACAACGATCCCGAGACCTGCGCCCTGATCCTCCGGGAGCACAAAGACGAGATCGCCGCCGTGTTCTACGACGGCAAGCCGGGGACGCTGGAGATCCCGGACGAGTTCACCCGGTTCGTCAGGGACATCACCTCCGAGCTCGGAATCCTGATGGTGATGGACGAGGTGATCTCGTTCCGGGTCGGTTATTCCGGATACCAGTCGCTGTGTGACGTGGAACCGGACCTGACGACCTTCGGCAAGGTAATCGGCGGCGGCCTGCCCGTGGGCGCTTTCGGGGGGCGTGCAGACCTGATGGACATGCTCGACAACACACAGCCTGGCAACCGGATTTACCAGTCTGGCACATACTCGGGCAACCCGTTGACGCTGGCGGCGGGGATCGCCAACCTGCGTGCGCTGACGCCGGAGGTGTATGAGCACCTGGACGCGCTCGGTGAGCGGCTGGCGGACGGACTTCGACGTGCGTTCTCGGACGCCGGCGTCCCGGCCCGTGTTGTGCAACGTGGCTCGCTACTCCATTCTTACTTCCTCGACCCCGACACCCCGGTATCCGACTACCGGACGATGGCGAAACACGACGGCGCACTGGCGCACGATCTGTTCCTGGCGACCACACTTGAAGGCTTCTTCACCGGCAAGGGCGAGTTCGTCCTGTCCGCGCCGATGGAGGATGGCCACATCGACAGACTCATCAAGGCCACGGAGCGCGTCCTGGCGGCGTGACTTCGAGGACGCCTAAACAGGGAGAACCCGATGCCCATGGACGAGTATCGCGTCGCCAACCTGGCGCAGTGGGACGAGACAGTCGACATCCACTACCGCTCGGACTTCTACGGTGTCGAGCGGTTCAAGGCCGGCGAGACGACGCTGGAAACGCTGGAGCGCCCGGAGATGGGCGACGTCCGCGGCAAGTCGCTGCTTCACCTGCAGTGCCACTTCGGCATGGACACACTTTCGTGGGCGCGGGAAGGCGCGACCGTGACCGGCCTCGACTTCTCTCCTCTCGCCATCAAGGCCGCCCGAAAGTTGAGCGAGGAGTCAGGTGTTCCGGGGCGATTCATCGAGTCAGAGCTATACGACGCGCCCGACGTCCTGGATGAGAAATTTGATGTCGTATACACCGGCCTGGGAGCGCTCTGCTGGCTCCCAGATATCCGTGGCTGGGCGAAGGTCGTGGGCGATTTTCTGAAGCCGGGCGGCGTGTTCTACATCCTGGAAGGCCATCCGATAATGTGGACGCTCGACGATGACACGCCCGAGGAACCGATGCACATCAGGTGGCCCTACTTCGAGACGGATCAGCCTCAGAACCCCGAAGGGTGGGATGACGACGAGACCTACTCGGGAACAGGCGAGAAGCTGCAGAACACCCGCAGCTATAACTGGGGCCACGGCCTCGGTGAGATAGTCACCGCACTCATCGATGTCGGCCTTCGCATCGAGTTTTTGCACGAGCACAAAGCGTGCGCATGGCGCGCCTATCCGTGGATGGTCAGGGGTGATGACGGCATGTGGCGCGTCCCCAATCACCCCGAACGGCTGCCGTTGATGTGGTCTCTTCGTGCGATCAAGGAGGCCTGATGGCCGCTGCCAGCGCCAACCCGCGCGACGCGGAAAACGACCGACACGGGTTCGCCGTTTACGCCGTTTTTGCGGTCGCCGGGTCGGGACAGGTGGCGGCTATTTCCGAGCTTCGCAGGGCGATGTACGCGGGATCAGGTGATCCACCGGCATACGTCAACGCGCCGGCGCATGTCACCGTGAAACGCCTGTTTGCCGGGATCCCGAACGTGGAGGCTATACAGGAGGCGATTCACGGCCTCGCCGAGTCCACGAAGCCGTTTCGAATTGGGTTCGCCGGTGATCCGGAACCGCGCGGCGTGGAAGGTTCTTCCCTGGCGGTCCCGATCCAGAGCACCCCGGAACTGGTTGCGCTCAATGACTCCCTGGAATCGGCAATCAGCCCCCTGGTTGAAGCCGAGTACGGCGATACCAGATTCCAGCCACACATGACCGTTTTCCAGGATGCGTCAGCCGACGAAGCCGAGACGGGACTGCGGCTGGCGAGGGGGCTGAGGCTGGGGACCGGTTTTCACGTCGAGACCCTGGAGTTGATGGCCCGCAGCGCGCCGTTCAGGGGTGGCCGCTGGCAGTCCCTGGCATCCTTCGAGTTAGACATCTGGAGCTGATACGCCGCGACTCCCGGCGCCCGGTGGTTTTTGAAGGGTCGGCGATTGGCCCGGGGGCTGGATCAGGCGACGCCCAGTAACGCCGGCAACTCCGACAAGGACGCGATGGTGTGATCCGCCGGATTGGTGTGTCGGCCCCCGTCGCCTGATCGGTCCAGCCAGATGGAGATCGCGCCGGCGCGATTTGCCCCATCTACATCGGTCATAAGAGAGTCCCCCACGTGGGCCGAGCGTTCCAGGTCATACCCGCCGATTGATGCTGCGTGCTGGAAAATTCGCGGGTCAGGTTTTCGGTACGGCATCGCATCGGCGCACACGGCAAAGGAAAACTGGTTGGACAGCCCGATCTCTGCCGGATCGGTGTTCGAGTTGGTGATGACGCCGAGTTGAAACCGCTCACCAAGAACGGCGAGCGCGGGGAGCGTCTCCGGGAATATCGGCGTACTGGCGACGCGTTCGGCGACGTACAGATCGAATAGTTCGTCCACTAGGACAGGTTCATCCAGCCCGGCCTGAGATGCGGACCGGCGGATCGCCTCACGGCGGGACAGGTCCAGCGTTGCGTTGAGCAACGAAGGATCGTCGTCCACGGCCGCGCGCGTGGCCTGCATCTCCTCCACCGACGGCACGGTTGCGCCGCCATTTGCCACGGCGACCATCTCCGCACGGAGCCGGCGTAGCGCCGCGATCATCCCTGTCTCGAAGTCCCACAGGGTGTCATCGGCATCGAACGTGATGGTCGTGATGCCGTTTAGCGCCACGGTTGAACCAATGCGATCTCTGCTCGGGGCGAGTTGTCCGGGGTTGAATTCGGCATTTTTTCAATCTTAGCGAGTCTTCAAGTTGGCTTCACAACCCGAGGTTAAGCTCGGCAGAGCACGGTCAACCAGGTATGTCGATCCAGATCGACTGGATCGACGGGTCGGGAGCCACAAGTGTTTGGATTCAAGAGTTTTATCGCAGTGGTTGCGATGGTAGCTGCGGTGGCCGGTGGGTTGTTTGCGTACGTGTACGAAGGAGACGATGCCCCGACAGTTGGAGCGTCCGCGCCGGAGTCGACCGGTGAGGATACCGGTTTCGTGATCCCGGATGAGTTCCGCCAACGGTTGCCGGAAGGATCCCAGATCCCGCCCGAGGTTGAGGCGGCGCTACGGCAGCGTATCGAACAGGGCTTGATTCCGGAGGGCGGTGGATTCTACGCGGCCCCGGACGGCGGCTTCGATTTCTCGGCCGCGCCCGGCGACTCCGGCGGAGGGTTCGGGCAGGTCACCCCGAGCAAGCCCGGCGGCGCTAATTAAGCTGCCTCGCGCAACATTGCGTACGCGGCGTACCCGGAAATCTTGTTGAAGGCATCCAGCGCAGCGACCTTGTAGCACTCGGCCAGTGTTGGATAGTTGAAGACGTTGTTGACCAGGTAGTCCAGCTTGCCATTCAAGGCGATCACCGCCTGGCCGATGTGGATCAGCTCAGAGGCGCCCTCGCCTATGATGTGGACGCCAAGAATTTCTCTCGTTTCGGTATGTACAAGCAGCTTGAGCCGTCCTGTGCTATCGCCGACGATCTGACCTCGGGCCGTCTCCGAGTAGCGCGCGAGCCCGATTTCGTAAGGCACGCGCTCGCGCGTCAACTGCGGTTCGGTCTTCCCGACTATCGATATTTCGGGGATGGTGTATATGCCAAAGGGCAGGGGATCCTGCACACCTTCGGTCGGCGCCCCGAGTGCGTTCCGGGCGGCGATTCGTCCCTGCTCCATCGAGGAGGACGCCAGCGCCGGGAAGCCGATGACGTCACCGGCAGCGTAGATATACGGGACGGATGTCCTGTAACCGTCATCCACGCTCAGGCGGCCGCGGTCGTCCGACTCCAGCCCTACGTTCTCCAGGCCGAGCTGGTCAGTCGATCCTACCCGACCGATCGTGTAAAGAAGGGCGTCAGCACAGACTCGTTTGCGGCTCTCCGTCATCGCCACTACCTCATCGCCCTCGATCGTTACGGAATCGACGCCTTCGCCGAGCTGGAACAGCACCCCGGTATCACGCATGTGATAGATCAACGCCTCGACAATCTCACGGTCAACAAATGGAATCAGCTGCTCTTGCTTTTCGACGAGCGTCACCCGGACGCCGAGTGCGGCGAACATGCAGGCGTATTCCAGCCCTACGACGCCGGCGCCGATAACCGCCAGCCGGCGCGGGATCTCCTGAAGATTAAGTATCTGGTCGGTGTCGAATATCCGTACGCCATCGATCGGAACCTGCTCGGAGTGCGCCGGTTTGCTCCCGGGTGCGAGGATCACGTTTTCGGCGACGATTTCAGACTTCTCGTGACCGCGATCAATGACAAGGCTGTGATCGCCCGAGAACGACGCCCTGCCGAACATCACCTCTACGCCGTTGCGGGCGAGCTGGGATTCCATCACGGCGACTTCGCGCCTGAGGATGTGGTCCAACCGGTACGTCAGATCCTGGAGCAAGATGTCCTGCTTGACGGAATAGCTGACGCCGTAGAGCTCGCGTTCCCGGAACCCGGTCAGGTACAACACGGCCTCACGAAGCGCTTTGCTGGGGATGGTCCCGCCGTTGGTGGCCGCCCCACCGACCGTGGGGAGCGTTTCGATGACGACCACGGATGCGCCCAGCTTTGCGGCCTGAACAGCGGCGCGCTGGCCCGCCGGACCGGCGCCTATTACAGCTACGTCGAATTGTTTCATTGCACCACACTACGTATGGCTTGAGCTATCGATACGGCGAGAAACGAAAACAGCGACTGGCTGTCCGCCGATAAAGCGCGCCGGTGAGAGGGTCTGCGTGCTAACCCAGCAGGCCGGCTTCCCGAAGTTCCATTTCGAGCACGACACGGACTTCGTACGGAACCGCCGGCTCCGGGGATCGCGGACGCATCCCTTCCCATCCAAGGAGTTCGAGCGAAGCTTTCACTCCTGCGATGCCGTACTTGATGATCTCGCCGTCCAGCTTTGCTGCTGCCGCCTGCTTCTGGCGCGCCGGGTTGAACTTGCCCTGGTGGCCAAGCCGAACGATCTCGACGGCAAGTTCAGGGGCAACGTTGCCGAGCCACATCATTGCGCCGTTCGCTCCGATCAACACCCCGGGCAGGAGCAGTGAGCCGTTACAGGTCCAGAATTTACGATCCTCCGGGACATGTGGGCGGACCCACGACTCGAACCTGATGTCATGGTCGGTCACGTATCCATAGACGTTGTCCATCTGGCAGATAGCGCCGATGACCTCCGGCGGGGCCGCAGGCTCGCGCGTGGGCGTCTGGTGGATAACGATGACGGGAGACGGGGAACGAAAGAGAACGTTTGTGAAGTACTCGATCACCGCGCCGGGTTCCAGGTCACGCGGGATGCGCACCCGGATCAAATCTGCGCCGAGTTCAGTGAACCGCGTGGCCTGCCGGACGGTGTCTGACGGGGACGGGTTGTCGATCCCGGCGATCATCAACCGCTCATTCCCGGCGACCTCGGCGACGGTGCGAACGATCGCGGCTTTCTCGTCCTCGCTGAGCGCGTTTTCCTCGCCGTTAATAGTGCCGAGGACGAAGCCGCCGAGCGGGGTGGCCATGAGCCGCTCGATGTTGCGCGCGAGCATGCCGAGGTCCACCCGGTCCCCTGTGTCGAAGGGCGTCGGCGTCGGTGCGACGACGATCGGATCCCTGTCCGGGATAGCCATACGTTCCCCCTATCACGCACCCTGAACCTATCAGGAACTGAAACGAAACAAGCAGCCGTCGGATGCCCCTGACAATAACGTATCGGTCACCCTCCGTGCATTACGCGACGAATTACGGCGCAGTGGCGACGGTGGTTGAGAACGGCAGGCGGGACCCTTGACTGGACGGGACCCGTCCCGCTTAACGCCAGCCCGCGTAAAGCTGTGATTCTTCGAGGTCCACGACTTCGTACTTCAGGCCGCTGGTTTTTGCGGTGGCTTCACCGGCGGCGGTGACAATCCAGGAGCCGCCGGATGCGACGGAGACACCGTCTTCCATGATGATTTCGCCTGCCACCAGCGACATGGTCGCCAGCCCGGAGTTGGGATCGACGACCGTTATGTCTGCGTCCGCGCCTTCGGAAAAGTGGCCCTTGTTGAGGAGGCCGAGCATCCGGGAGGGGTTGTAGCTGAGCTTCCGTACGGCGTTCAAGGGGCTGAGGGCGCCGAAGTTGACCAGCGCCATGGTCCTTTCGATCGCCACGTTTCGCGGGATCGCGCCGCCGTCTGTGCTGACGGCGTCAACGCGGAACTCGGCGTCCTCGGGCAAGGAGGTATCGGCGGGTTCGTACCGGCCGGTGGCGAGGGTGAAGGCGGACGAGGCCGGGTTTACGGGGAAGCTGAGGCTGGCAGCGGTTCCGGCAGCCTCCCAGATATCGACCGCCTCCTGCCCGGTGACGAGGATGACGCGGTCGTCGCGCACGGTCTGCGCGTAGCCGTATCCGTCCAACAGCGCCTGCCGCATACCGACCTCGGTTGTCGGGTATCCCCTCGCTGTGAGGCAGTTCTGTGGCACGTTGGCGACGACGTTTCCGTCTTCATCGCAAAGACCGTTCGTGCCGTTCATCTGCGCCAGGTATGACTCGGTGACGACCTGCCCGTGGACACTCTCAAGGATGTCGAACGCCTCCCGGCATTCCTGCTCAGCGGGGAGGATCATGCCGCGACAGTAGGAGTTGACGTGCGCGACGTGGAGCCGCCCGTCCCCGAGCAAGTCCGGCACCTCACGCAGGCCCTCCAGGGTGCTGCTGCTGTCCTTGGTGGCAAGGTGGAAGGCGACCCAGGCCATCTGTTCGTTGGACGCCTCAATCACCCCGGCGGTCGATTCCGGGGTGAAGGGGTGGTAGCCGCCGATCATCTTGACGCCGACCGCGCCGCGTGACAGGGCGTCCGAGACGATGTCCCGCATCGTGGCGATTGGCGGGTCGTCTTCGGGGATGGTCAGGTGCGGGATCAGGGCCATCACGCCCGCGACGTTGATCCCCGCGCCGAGTCGCCGTATGCCGTCGGAGAGCGATTCTGGTGTGCCGAGCAGGTCAAGACAGGTTGTCGTGCCGGACTCGGCGAGCATGGCGAGCCCGAGGGCACGGTCGACGTTGCGCTCGTCACCCGCTGACGAGACGTGGGCGTGTGTGTCTATGTGGCCGGGCATGACCCAACGTCCCGATGCGTCGATAGTTCGGCCGCTGGATGAGGCCTCCAGCCCCTCACCTATCGCATCAATACGCCCGTGGTTGATGCCGAGGTCAAGAACATCGTCCGTTTTACTGGCGGGATCGAGAACGCGTCCGCCTCGTATTACGGCGTCGTAGGTCGGCATTGGCGGTGTTCCTTGGTGTGAAAGTTTTGACTTAGCCGGATCTAAAGGCTGTAAACCGTGTCCTGAGGCTCTCGGAAGATGGGCGACGGACGGACCAGGGCCCGCCCTTACGGTGATTTGGATGACGAGCTACTACCCCGCGCTAATCGGCCATCGCTTCAAGAAACACCTTTGCTTCGCCCGGCCAGTTCACGGTCGTGCCCCCGGCTCCTGAGCGGTATATCCGGGCCATGTCGTCGTCGTTGTCTATGCCCCAGCCGCGCACGCCAAGACCGCGATCGTAGGCCTGATTGACGGATTCCGGCGTGGCCGTTCCGGCTCGCGGGTAGACGGCGTCGAAACCCAGTTTTAGCGCCGCGTCCACCGTCTCTTCGCTGAGCTCGTTGATCAGCCAGCCGTGACGGACGTTTGGCAGCCGCAGTTTGGACCGGTAAAGCTGATCGGCCCAGAACGACGATACCGTGACGCCCGGGGCGTCGAAGGTATCGGTGTCTGCGACATCGAGCCAGCCGTGGCGTTTGAGCGCCGCTGCGACCATCGTCGGCAGCGCCGCTTCTCTCGACTTGAGCTCCAGATGGGGGTGTGCGCGCCCGGCGTACCGGCCCAGGAACTCGTCCAGCGTCGGGATGTAGGCGTCCGGGAAGTCGCTTTCGAACTCGTACCCGCCGATCAGCTCCAGCGCCTGTATCTCCTCAAGCGTGTGGTCGGACACCTCGCCGCTGCCGTTTGTCACGCGGTCGACGGTCTGGTCGTGGAAAACGACGAGCTGGCCGTCCTTCGTGATCTGGGCATCCAGCTCGAAGTTATCGAATCCCCCTTCAAGGGCCATATCGAAGGCCTCGAACGAGTTTTCCGGCGCGCTGAACGAATAGCCGCGGTGAGCGATGAGGGTGAAGTCCAATTCAGGCTCCGGTATGCAGGCTAAGAGAGTCGATCGAGGGCGGCGACAGCGTAGCAGCGGCCGCGTTCCCGGACAACGCGACCCAACGTTATTCGCCTTCGGATTCCGTTTCGACCGAGATGAACTCGCGGACCGTTTTGACGAACTCGTCCCGGTGGGAGTGGTGAATCTCGTGGGCCGAGCCCTCGATCAAAACGTGTGATATGAGCGGGTTCTTCTCGACCGCCCAAAGGGCGTCGTCTTCCTGCACAGCCGAGCCGTTTGCGGGGTCCGCCCGCATGATGAGCATCGGTCGCGTCATCCGGCCGACCAGGGCCTCTGAATCAAAGTCGAGCTGCTTTCCGCCTTCGAGTGCCAGCGTGAAAACGTCCGGGTCCAGCTTGATCAGGTTTCGTGCGAGCGCCCTGCTTACGTACGCGGGCCGGTTTGGCGATCGCTCTTGTAGCATCGTGAACAGTCCGGTCTCGCTCATGTCAGACGCGGCTAGATCCCGTGCCCTTTTGAAACGCTCGGGATACCGGGTCAAGTTTCCTTCGTCGGCGTGGCGTTTTGAGAACAGCGGCGGGTCCACTGCGACAACCGTCGTGACCAGTTCAGGTTGGTTGGCGGCGATCACCGTGGCTACGACACCGCCCAGCGAATGACCAACCAGCGCGGCCGGTTCCCCGACCACGTCCCGCAACCAGGGGACGATGTCCTCCGCGTACTGGGTGAACCTGTAGCCGCCGGGGACCCTGCCGGAATCGCCATGTCCCCGCAAGTCCGGGGCGAAGACCCGGTTACCCGAGGTGAACTCCGGGAGCACGGCTGTCCAGTCCTGGCGACGTGTGCCGAGGCCGTGCATGAACACCACCGGGGGGCCGTTGTCTGGCCCGGCGTCGAACGCCAGGGACATGTCGGGCGCTTCGTATCTGTTGGAAGTGAATTGAGGCGGCATGGTGGACGCAGGATGGGGCGGGCTGACGCCCGCCCCATCACGGTGTTACTTCTTTCCAGGATGTTGTTGGGATTGAGCCGGGAACCCGGGGCTTATGTCTTGTCCGGAAGGTGGACCGTCAAACCCCGCGCTTCAAGTTGGTTGCCTATCTCGGTCAAGCGTACCTCGTCGGGCGGCTCAACGGCAGGAAGCGTGTTGTCCATATCGAGCGCGGCGTACTTGGACCCGGCCATCCGGTGATATGCGAGCAGCCGCACACCGGTGATATTGTCCAATCCGCTCAGCAATCGCCCGGCGTCGTCGATCTGCTGATCCGAGTCGTTCACGGTGGGGATGATGACCATTCGGACCTCGATCGGCACGCCTGTTTCTGCCAGCCGTTTGAGGTTGTCGATGATGCGCTCGTTCGACACCCCCGTGTTGGCCCTGTGATTCTCGGACGACATGTCCTTCAGGTCGTACAGGAACATGCTTGTAAACGGCAGAGCAGCTTCCAGGGTCGACCACTGCAACTGCCCGCAGGTATCGACACAGGTGTGAATGCCCTCATCGTGGCAGGCTCGCAGCAGCGCCGTCGCGAACTCGCCCTGGAGCAGCGGCTCGCCGCCTGACAGCGTGACGCCGCCCCCTGACTGGCCGTAGAAGCCGTTGTCCTGCCGCACGGCGTCCATCACCTCTTCAACGCTCATGGGTCGGCCGGACATCTCCAGCGCGCCGGAGTTGCACACGTCCACGCAGTCCGCGGACAGGTCGCAGATGCCGCGTGCGAAGACCCGCTTGCCCTCCATCACCGCCTGCGCGCCGGTCGGGCACGCGTCCACGCACGCCAGGCATTCGATACAGCGCTCCGGCCTGTAAAGGATCTGTGGCTGACGGGCGATCGCCTCTGGGTTGTGGCACCAGGCGCAACTGAGTGGGCAGCCCTTCAGGAAGACGGTCGTGCGGATACCGGGGCCGTCGTGTACCGCAAAACGCTTGAAATCGAAGACCCGGCCCTTCAGGTCTCTCGCGATATCGGTAACCGGTGAGCGGCTAGCCGGCATGAGCGATCCGGGCGATATACAGGTCCTGCTCCTGCCGCGTCAGCGTAGTGAAATAAACGCTCCAGCCGGTGACACGCACCTGTAGCGATGCGTACTTCTCGGGGTGCCGCTGGGCGTCACGCAGAGTGTCGGCGTCCAGGACGTTGAACTGGATGGCGTAGCCGCCCTCGGCGAAGAAGGTCTTGATAAGGCTCACGAAGGCGTGAAGCCCGTCTTCACCGGCGACCGCGGTGGGATGCAGGGAGACGTCCAGTACCGAGCCGTTTGGCGTTTCGGTGAAGTCGAGTTTTGTGACGGAGTTAATGAGGCCGGTGACGCCGCCCGTGTCGAGGCCGTAAGAGGCGCCGACGCCCGGGGCGAGTGATTCACCTGCCTTGCGTCCGTCCGGGGTCGCGCCCGATAGCGCGCCGAAACTCATTGCGGTTACCAGGGTGAACAGGGCGGCCTGGCACCCTCCCCCGCGACCGTTCGTGAAGGAATGGACCGTCGAACAGAAGTGGTCGGCGACGCCCTTCGCTACCTCGTCTACTCCGGCGCTGTGGTTGCCCCACTTGGGCACGCGATTACGCAGGTATAGACGCATGTCCTCCCGGCCCACGAAATCCCCCCGGGTGGCATCGACGATCTCGGCCATCGTGAAGCGGCCCTCGTCGAAAACGGTCGTCTTGATTCCGTAGAGCGAATCCGCGGCGTTGGCCAACCCCGCACCTACGAAACCGACCGAGTTGTAATGTGCGCCCCCGGCGCTGATGTCGGTGCCGCTGGCGATGCAGTCGTCGATCGCGCCCGAGATGAAGGGCGCCGGGTTGATGCGCGGCCACTCGCGCTCGGCCTCGGCGATGTTGTCGCGCGAGTTGTTGAGCACATAGTCCAGTTGTGCGATGTACGCGGCGTGGAATTCGTCGTACGACGTGAACCTCGCGGCATCGCCTGTTGCGGGGCCGAGGCGAACGCCGGTTCTGGCATCTACCCCGTTGTTCAGCACCAACTCGATCGGCTTTGCGAGGCTGACCGTGACGTTCATGGTGCAGGCCACTTCTTTGCCCTCGACGGCCGGCTCGTAACAGCCGATTGGCAGGTACATCCGCGCGTCTTCGGGCGTCTTGCCGCGCTTGATCAACGCCTCCACGGCCGGCGGGTCGTTCATCAGCACAAATGAGTTGTGGCCCTTGCGGATGAGGTCGGCCACGCGCCGGTACAGGCGGTCCGGCGAGCCCGGCAGGTAGCGTACCGATAGTTTGGGGTCGGGAGTGTTCAGCTCTTCGTAGGCGTCCAGAGCAAGGTAGGTGAGTTCGTTGACGTTCTCAGAGCCATCCGCGGCCTGGCCGCCAAAGACGAAGTTCTTGCCGTTGGCAGCGCCCTCGGTGCCGCAGTACCACTTGTGCCAGAAGTACTTGATGAGTTCCCTGGCGTGGTCTTCCGTCACGCGACCAGCCTCGATGTCGGCCCGGTAGAAGGGGTACAGGGTGCGGTCAAGCTGACCCATCGAGCGGACGTTTTCGCCCTCCATCTCGATCAGTTCGTGCATGATCCACATGAACTGCAGCGCCTCGTGGAAGGTGCGGGGGCGGTGTGCCGGGACGTTGGAGAGCGCGCTGGCAATCGTTCGTAGTTTTTCGGAGTTCTCGGGGTCGCGTTCGGCGCTCTGTTCGGCGAACGCCGAGAGGCGGGATGCGAAATCGATCGCCGCTCCATAGACGATCTCCAGGGCGTTGTAGAACGCTGCCTGGTCCTCCGTGATGTCGTCGCCAAGGGAGGCGCGCGCCTGCGCCGTATCGTCCAGGAGGCCGGTGAGACCTCGTGCGAGCAGTTTGTCCCAGCCGGGAGCGATGTGGCCAAGGTCCAGGCCGCTTCGAGGCCCCGTTGTGACACCGTGTTCGCGCGCCTGGTCGAACCAGTCCGTGCCTCTCTTAAGAGCGCCAGCGGCGGCTTCCTCGAGCCACAACCCCGGTCCGAAATCTTGATCGCCTCTTGCCCCGTGCGTGAGCTTTCGTAGGATGTCGCCGTGGTCGATCTTCTCGGCGAACCAGTCGAGTGGGTCGATGTCGATGCGACCCCGGGTCAGGACGAGCCTGAAGATGCTTGCCTTTTGCAGGATGCGGGGCTGATCCGCGTGTTCGAGCAGGTAGGCGTCCGCCATGCCCTGCAGCTCATCGACCGATACGCCGGTGTCCGGCGAGTACGGGACGTTTTTGAATCGCCGGAAGATGGCGTCCCGGTTGTCGTCGAAAGTATCCCGGGTCCGTTCCCGTACGGCTGAGCTGGTACTCGCGATCATGCTGGTGTGCACTTTCCGTTGCGGCTACACCTCCCGGTAACGCAACCCCCTGGTTGACCCGATGGTTTCGGTCCGAACACCGGGTCGTCGTACCCCGCGTCCGGCGAAGCTGTTCCCGCTAGTAAAGATCGTCCTTGTTTGTCTGTTTCATCTGCGCTTCCATCTCTTCCACGTTGCCTTTTCCGCCGAATGCGTGGTCGTTTAGAACGCAGGCCATTGACGGCAGGGAGTCCCTGGACGGCCAGGTCTCGGATTCCCAGAGCCGGGACCGCAAGAACGCCTTCGGGCAGTGCATGAAGGCTTCTTTGACATCTACCACGATCGCCAACCAGGGGTTTTTGCCATTCATGGCGAGCGATTCAAGCAGCTCCGGGTCTCGGACGATGGTGGCCGTGCCGTTTACACGGAGTGTCTCGCGCATGCCGGGAACGAGGAAGACCAGGCCGATGCCGGGGTTGGATATCAGGTTGGCAAGACCGTCGAACCGACGGTTGCCGGGCCGGTCCGGGATGACGAGCGTGGTGTCATCGAGCACCTGCACAAAGCCGGCAGGGTCGCCTTTTGGAGCAACGTCAACCGATCCGTCAGAGTTGGTGGTCGCAAGAAAGGCTATCGGCGATGCGGCGATGATGTCCCGGCAGTGCTTGTCCAGCGCCGTGATGGTCTTGTCCCGGGCACGCTCCGACGGCCAGCCAAGCAGATCGCGCAGCTCGTCTTCGGAGGTGATGGCGTTCTTGAATCTTGTGGTGGAGACCATGTGAACCCTTGCGTGTAGGAGTGCGGCACGACGGTTACGGAAGTATAAACGGAGGCGTCTGTTGTCGATGCAACTACTGGATCGTGTCCCTCAAATCGTGTCTAAGAAGTCAAACAGGACGCGCCGGAAGTTGATCGGGTCGTCGCGGTGGATGCCGTGGCCGACGCCGGCGAACCGTACGTGCGTGCAATCGGACACCAGACCCTGGATTCGTTTTTCGTCACCCTCCACCAGCGCCGCGCCGAACTCAGGGTCCGCCTGTAGCAACAGCACGGGCCATTCGATGGCGCTCAACATGGTGTCCATATTGAATCGTTCCAGGCCGACGTTATCGATGAACGTGGTCCACGCCTCTGGGTCCATCGCCATGTGGCTTGCGGCGGTGGCTCTTACGGCGCTGGCTAGGGCGGCCGGGTCCGCGGCGCTCAACTCGCCAACCAGCTCTTCAAACGATATGCCGGTCCGCATACGGTCCCGGGCGGCCACGAAGCGCGGGTAGAAATCGGTTTCGTCAAGGTTGTTGGCTATGTAGGCAGGCGGGTCTTCGAACACGGCAGCCCGAATGAGATCCGGGCGGGTGCCGGCAAGACCGATCGACGTGAGTGCGCCCATCGAGTGTCCGACGACCGCCGTGGGGCCGCCGACCATTCCCTCTATGAAACGCGCGGCATCGATCGTTTGAAGATCGATGCCGTAACTGGCGTCCGGCACATGGTCTGAACGGCCGTGGCCACGCGCGTCGAATGCGAAGACATGCCAGCGATGGCTCAACAGGCCGATTTCCTGTGACCAGGCCTGCCATCGCCCGCTCAAGCCGTGGAGCAGCACGATCGGGTCCGCGCCCGGATCGCCGGTCTCAACGTAATTGAGGTTGATTCCTCCGGCGTCGAAGATTTTCTCGTTGAGCATGGCGTCCTCTTTCTGGATGTCCGGAACGTGGCACTAAATCGTGTCTAAGAAATCGAACATCACACGTCGGAAGTTCACGGGATCGTCCCGGTGGATACCGTGCCCGACGCCTCGCATCCGCACCAGCGTGCAGTCCGGTATCAGCGTCGCGGCATGATCGCCGTCCTCGTCGGTCATCGCCGCGCCGAGCGGCGGGTCCGCCTGCATGAGCAGCGCAGGGCATTCGATAGCGGACAGTCTTGCCTCGGCATCGAAACCATCCATCGATCTGCCGTTGAGTGTGACCGTGTAGACCTCGGGGTCGAGACCCCGGATGGTCGGGATCCTGAATCTGATTTCGGCGGCGTTCTGGTGCGGGTTCGTCTCCTTCAGGAGCCGTGCCATCTCCACGTCCGAGACATCCATCCGTGCGATTTCCTGCAGCCGTGCGAACAGGCTGCCGCGAGGGCTCCCGCCCACGCGTTCATGAACAAATATGGGCGGATCCTCAAGGAGGACGGCTCGTACAAGGTCAGGGCGGGCGCTTGCGACTCCGATGGCCGTGACGGCCCCGAGTGAGTGCCCTACCAGAACCGCTGGTCCGTCGATGCAATTCTCAAGAAATGAGATGATGTCCCGCGGGTAGTCGGCGAACGTGTACCCGGTCTCGGCCGGAGAGGACGCGCCGTGACCCCGCAGGTCCACCCCGTACGGGTGCCATGCGTGTGAGACGAGACCGATTTCCTGCGACCAGAACTGCCAGCGGCCGCCGATGCCGTGGATGAAGACAAGGGGATCGCCGTGGTCATCGCCCTCCACGTAGTTGAGGGTCATTTCTCCGGTGCTGTGCTGTTTTTCGGTGAGCAATTGGGCCTCCCGGGACGCTGAACTTCTAGAATCTTCTCCCTCGCCCCAACCCTCTCCCACCGGGAGAGGGGGCAAAGCACGACTGTTTCAGACGGGCTTCCCGTGTCCTCGGCCGGCGCCGTGACGTACTCGACCCCCACGCCGGACTCCCGGTCCAAACGCCGCGCCTCACGCATCAGATCCTCCGAGATGTCGAGGGCGATGACCTCCGCGCCGCGCCTGGCGAAGCCGCGAGCTAGCGCACCCGCCCCGGTGCCGAGATCGACGATCCGCGCCCCTCTCACATCGATATCGATCTCTGTGAGGGAGTCAAAGAACTCCGGCGGGAATCCGCCGCGGTGGCGTGCGTAATCATGCGCGGCTCGGCCAAAACCGGGGGCAGTCATAACCCGCAAGGGTACTGCCAGCCCGGGTAAAGTTTTCGTGGCGCGAAAGCGCCCCCGTCGCATAAGAAGGACGGAGGCGCTCTATTTTCGTCGCCCGGTTCGCTTCTGCCTTATACGGCGGCTGGGACAGGGGCTTCCAGGATACCGGCCTTCCTGGCGGCTGCGATGACGACGTCTTTTTCGTCCGCCGCCAGGTAGTTATTGGGCCGGATCGACTCGCCCATGTCCATGCCGAGTCGCTCCGAGAGGACCGCCTTGCAGACGTGTGCGGGCGCGCCGTACATCGTGACGATGTCGACGACCTTCTGGACCTCGTCCTGCCGGGCCTGAGCGGTTTCCATGTCGCCAGCCTGGTAGGCGTCGTATAGCTCTGTGTAAAGCCACGGCGTCAGTGAGAGCGGAGCATCGACCGTGCCGATCGCGCCCATTGTGAGGGCAGGGAGGGGCAGGCGGCCGGAGCCTGAGAAGCAGGCCAGGCCGCGGTCAGCCCAGTCTCGAATCAGTGCGAAGTTGGCGGCGGAGTGCTTGAGGCCCTTGAGGCTCGGCACTTCCTTCATCACGGCGTCCATCAGGTCCGGAACGAACTCGACCTGTGTCAGCTGCGGGAGGTTGTAGGCGAAGAGTGGAAGCCCGTCAGCGGCGTCTGCGACGGCCTTGTAGTGGTCGACGATCGCTCGCTGGTTGGGCCGGAAGAAGAAGGGCGGGACGCAGCAGACCGCTGCGCAGCCGGACTCGGCAGCGGCTTTCGCGCCCTTGACCGCGCTCTCGGTGCTGATGGCGCCGACGTGCATGATGGCGAGGGCTTTGCCTTTAGTGGTCTCGCCGGCGACCCGCGCGACGGTGTCACGCTGCTTCTCGGAGAGGATCGGGCCCTCGCCGGTGCTGCCTGCGATCCAGAATCCCTGGACGCCGTGGGACATGTTGTCCTCAAGGATCGCGCGGAGTCCTTCTTCGTAGATGGAGCCGTCCGCGCTGACGGGCGTCGGGTTTGCCGGGAACACGCCCTTGAAGCCGGACATATCTATGTTGCCGGTGCCGTTGGTAGTCATCTGGTTTCTCCGATCGAAGTGACGTCGGGCGGACCCCGGCGAGATGCGGCAAAGCATACCCGCAGGGTGGGTTTTGTCTAGATTGGGGGTTGTACGATCGGTCCCGCGACCACAGTTGTCGCCGGATCGCAATTCGCATGGCCCGCAGTCCCGTATCCGTCGCGCCGACGTATCGGTGTGGCGGGGCCGCCCGTATTCATGTGAATATCACCCGTTGAACGCGCCTCTACCGGGTAGATAAGTACCTAACCGGTTCGCAATCGGCTATTGTCGATAATCCGGAATTAAGGATCCGAAGGATTTATGGGAAGAATTTTCGGTCGCGGCCTGATCGTGCTGTTGCCGCTGACCGTAACGGTGCTGATAATCCAGTTCGTCGCGGGTACGGCGGATTCGATTTTCGCGCCCGTCACCGATCGATTGATCGGCCCTGACATCCCCGGCATCGGCCTCGCCATCCTGCTCGCGGTCGTCTTCCTGGTAGGTCTGCTCAGCCACCGGTTTGCCGAAGTCGTCGGCCGAACGGTGGAGCGAGGAATCGTCAAGTTTCCGTTTATCGGCCGGGTATACCTGACGGCCAAACAGGTCGCGTTGTCCGTCTCAGGCGGGCAGGAGTCGAGCTTCGATACCGTGGTCAGCGTGCCATTCCCAACGGAAGGCAGCCTGGCTGTTGGCTTCCTCACAAGAGAGTTCACGAACGATACGAATCGTGAATACGGCATCGTGTACATCCCGACTACCCCCGTGCCCAGTTCCGGATTTTTGCTCGTCGTTCCCATGAGCGACATCACCATCCTGGACATGTCATCTCCCGAGGCGATGCAGATGGTGGTGACCGGCGGGGTTGTCGTGCCGAACTCGTTGGGCGACCTGGGTAAGTAACCGCCCCGGTTCACTATCCCCGGTAGAACTGCGCGTAGCTCGTGGCTATAAACAGGGCCAGGACCCCGGCCGCCGTGATCCTCACCTGGCTATGATGCCGTGCGGGCCTGCCGAACTCCGGTGATGGCCAGGGACGGTACAGGACGAGGACCGTCATGACGATCGAGGCGAGTGCCGTGAGCGCGTGGATCGTCCCGGCCTCGATGAAGAACTCTCCGGTGCCGAATATGGCGGCGTCCGCGCCCAGGACAATCCCCATGTTGAACATGTTGCTGCCGAGAAGGTTGGCCAGCGCCAGTTCTGTCGAGCCGATCCGCAACGCTGCCACCGCCACGACCGCCTCTGGCAGCGAGGTGCTGATGGCGAGGAAGAACGATCCGACAAAACTCTGAGACCAGCCGAGTTCGTCGGAGAGTCGTCCCCCCGTGTCCGAAAGCCAGAACCCGGCAAACACTACGACTCCGGCGGCCGCCGCGTAGATGACGACGTGCGGCACGAATGACGGAAGTTTGCCCGCTTGCGAAAGCCTTATCTCCTGCGGCCGGAAAATGATCAGGCGCTTCGGGTCGATGCTGACCAGCGACATCTCTCCACCAAATATCCGGTTCACGGACACCAGGTACAGGACTGGAAGGGCAAGCGGGAGCACGGCCAGCAGGTACATATCTTCAACGACGTCAACCTTCCCCAGCAGCACCATCGCCCCGGCCGACGCGGTTAGCACGATGCCGTAGGTCCCCAGGGAAGCAGCCTCATCGCTGCGCTCCGTCAAAAGCCCGCGCCACGCAGGTATCAGTCCCAGCATTGCGAGCAAAAGGATATTCACGGTGTTTGAACCAAACGCTCCACCCGCGGCAAGGTCTGGCGAATCGGTCGTGATGATGGCTCCCAGGCCGACCACCAACTCGGGGATCGAAGTGGCCGTGGCGAGCAACAGAACTCCCGCCCACGTTTTGCCGAGACCGCTGATATCGGAAATCCGGTCAGCGGACCGGACGAGGAAGAATCCCCCGATCACGATCAGGAGGCTGGCGAAACCGAAACTGGTCCAGAGCTCAGCGACTTCAAGCATCGCCCATCATTATGGAGAACGTGATGTGTACGATTGGCGGGACAGGCAGCCGATGATGACGGTTGGTCCCGATTTCTCGCTCACGCACCGCGCTGGAGAACAGCGCCGGGCCTTGCTCCGGTGTGTTTTCCGTTCCTGACAACCGACTCTCCGCTCACGAGAACGTGCGGTATCCCGACCGGGTAGCGGTGGGGGTCATCGAACGTCGCGACATCGCTCACCGTGGCGGGATCGAATACGACGATGTCCGCTATCGCTCCCTCATGCAGGACACCCCTGTTGGAGAGGCCGAGCCGTTTCGCCGGCATCCCGGTCATCTTGTTGACCGCTGTTTCGAGCGAGATCAACGGCTCGTCTCGCACGTAGCGCCCGAGTACCCGCGGGAAGGTGCCGTAGAAACGCGGATGCGGTTGGGACGACCCCCAGATCCCGGCGTGGTCGATTGCGTTGCCGTCGGATCCGATCATTGCGTTCTCGTAAGCCATGAAGAACCGGATATCGCCCTCCACGCGGTTGTGCATTATCTCGGCGACTTCGTTGTCCTCTTCGTCGATCAGCATCAGCATCGCCTCGATGCCGTCCACGCCCCGCATCTCTGCGATCTCCGCCAGCGTCTTTCCGACGAGACCGCTGTTCTTGTCGCCCGCCACGGTGGCGACAACGTGCGGCTCGAACGTCCACGGGAGTCCTCCAAACCAGCCCTTCGACGTGTCTGCGTGGACCTTCTTTCGGGTGGCGGGGTCCCTGAGTCTCTCGAGCATCGCGCCCACCCCGCCCTCCTGGACCCAGCCGGGCAGCAACTGGCTGAACCCGGACGAGGACGCCGTGTACGGGTACATGTCGCATGTGACGTCCTCGCCCCGGGCGCGTGCCTCGTCGATCCCCGCGACGAGCTGATCGCCGTGGCCGTACTCCCGTGAGTCGATGATGGCGATATGCGAGAACTGCACGGGGACGCCGGCACGCTGTCCTATTTCTACGGCCTCCTCGATGGCCTTTATGTGCATGCCGGCCCAGACCCGGGCGTGCGTTGCGTAGAAGGCGTGCTCGTAGGTCGACATGACGGACGCAAGCGAGACGATCTCGTCGGTGTCGGCGTAGCTGGAAGGCGGGAGGGTCAGCCCGGTGGACATGCCGAATGCGCCCTGCTCCATCGCCGTTTTGACTGAGCGACGCATGTGTGCCAGCTGGTCGTCCGTGGGGGGCGCGTCGTCCATCGCGCCCGCCGCTATCCGTAGCGCGGAGTGCCCCACCAGCGGCGTTATGTTGATGGAGACGCCCTGCGCGTTAACTATGTCTGAATACCCGGCCAGGTCGCGCCAGTTCCAGTTCTTGTTGGACCGTAACCCGGAGCCGAGCCCCTTGCGCGGCCGGTTGGAAACCGTGTCCGGGGCAGGAAACGGGGAGAACCCGCAGTTGCCGGTTACTTCGGTAGTCACGCCCTGGTACGCCTTGCTCTCACCGCCGGGATGATCGACCAGGGTCACATCGGAATGGGTGTGGATGTCTATGAAGCCGGGACACACGACGTGTCTCGCGGCGTCGATCACGGTGGCGGTGTTGGGGACGGCATCTGAAAGGTCGGCGATGGCGGCTATCCGCCCGCTGGCGATGCCGACATCGGCCTGGAATCCGGGGGTCCGATCGCCATCTACGACCGTGCCGCCCCGGATGATGGTGTCAAATTTCATAGGGCTGCCTTGTGTTCTGACGGTCGATTAAATGCCGTTACCCACAAAATGGCCGTTCAAGACCCGATGCCGTTTGCGGCCTCATTGCTACACTTGTTACCTGACGTTAGAAGGCATGGTCGGCGAATCGTGTCGTTGACGCCACCTCTTCTTCCCGATTCTTCACAGCGCACAAGGTAGAACTGAACTTGTTCGAGTCACTATCAGACAAACTCAACGGCGCCTTCGCACGGATGACCGGCAAGGGAAGGCTGTCCGAGAAGGACATCGACGAGGCTTTACGCGAGGTACGCCTCGCGCTTCTCGAAGCGGATGTGGATTTCAAGGTGGCCCGCACCTTTGTACGCGCCGTCAAAGAACGAGCGTCTGACGAGAACATATTCGCATCCCTTACGCCGGGGCAGTCGGTCATCCGGGTCGTCAACGAGGAGCTGGTAAACATACTGGGCGGCGAGGCTGTTGAGATTGAGCGTGGCGAAACTCCGCCGACGGTCATCATGCTCATCGGCCTCCAGGGAGTCGGAAAGACGACCTCCGCGGCCAAGCTGGCGCGCCTGCTGAGTGAACGAGAAGAATCGGTCGCCATCGCCGCCTGCGACCTGCGGCGGCCTGCCGCTATCGATCAACTGGCGCAGCTCGGCGCCGACATCGGCGTCCATGTCTACCGGGAAGATCCCCGGGAATCGACCCCGCTACAGGTCGCTAAGAACGCCGTTAAAGAGGCGCGGCGCAACAACACCCACTACCTGATCCTCGACACAAGTGGCCGGATTGCCATCGACGACGAGCTGATGCGCGAGCTGGAAGAGATCCGGGACACCGTGAACCCGATCGAGAGCCTGCTGGTCGTAGACGCCATGACCGGGCAGGATGCGGTGCGCTCCGGGACCGAGTTCCAGGAACGGATCGGGCTGACCGGCATCATCATGACCAAGATGGACGGCGATGCACGCGGCGGCGCGGCGCTGTCCATGCGGTCCGTCACAGGGGTGCCGATCAAGTACATCGGCGTGAGCGAGCGCCCGAACGGCCTCGAGCAGTACCACCCGGACCGGATGGCTTCCCGAATCCTGGGCATGGGCGATGTACAGACGCTCATCGAGAAGGCCGAGGAGCAGTTCGACACAGACCAGGCCGCGGCGCTTGAGCAGAAGTTACGTTCGCAGCAGTTTGATCTGAATGACATGCTTCAGCAGTTGCAGACGTTCAAGAAGATGGGCGGAATGGCGGACATCCTGGGCATGATCCCGGGCATGGGATCGCTGAGGGGCCGCATGGACCCCAAGAACATGGACGAGAGCCGAATCACTCGCGTGGAGGCGATGATCCACTCGATGACGCCGGGCGAGCGAGCCAATCCGAAGTTGATTAACGGATCCCGCCGCAAGCGGATCGCCGATGGTTCAGGCACGACGGCGTCGGACGTAAACCAGTTGCTGGGGCAGTTCCGCCAGATGCAGAAGATGATGAAAAAGATCTCGTCCGGCAAGGGCCGCCGAGCCGTGATGAGCATGCTGGAAGGCCGCTAACGCCGTGGCTCGGCCGCAATCGCGGTAGGCGCGGCCAGGATGGTGCATAATCCCGATCGGACTCCACAGGGGAGGACCGAGGGACGATCTGAAAAGACCTGATCGGGATCGGAGGATGACCGTTCTGCGAGCCATACGCAGAAACACGAGGGGCGCCCAGGTGCTGGGCGTTTTTGCCTTGCTCATCCTTGTCATCGCCGGAACGTTACAACTCGACTCCCGCGGGCAGATCGCGCAGGCCGCTTCTATCGCGGTCACGACAACCGAGGACCGGGACGCGACCTGCGGCGATGAGGGTGTCTGCTCTCTTCGCGAGGCGCTGGCGGATGCGAGGAGCGGCGACACGGTCACGATCCCCGCCGGAACCTACAGGATGTCCCGGCCGACGGCGTTCACCATCGACATTGACGTGTCGCTTGTAGGTGAGGGTCGCGAAATCACCATCATCGAAGGCGGCGAGCACCCGGCGGTCGCCGACAGCGGAATCTTCGTCATCGAAGCCGGATCGATCGTCACGATGACCGGGCTTGAAATCCGGAATGGGAACTCCCTGGCTGACGGCGGAGGGATCGGCAACAGGGGAGTGCTGACGGTCAAAGACAGCTGGATCCACAACAACTGGGCGCAGTACGGCGGGGGAGGCATCTGGAACCGGGGAGGTTTCTTCGGTGAGGGCAAGCTCACCCTGGAAAACTCACAGGTCGATTTCAACAGGGCCGGCGTCTCGGGCGGAGGTATCCACACGGAAGGGAACGCGACGATCACCGACTCCTTTGTCGACGACAACTCGGTGACTTCATCCGTGCTTGAAGAGCTGGGCGGCGGCGGGATATTCAATTTCGGCACGCTGGATGTGACCAACTCGAGTGTGGGTTCTAACGCCGCCGTGGCGGGGGGTGGGATCTATAACAATTTCGCAGCTACGCTGAACGTCTTCGACAGCTACATCCAGTTCAACGACGCCGAAACCGACGGGGGCGGTCTGTACAACCGCGGGACGGCAAATCTCTTCTACTCCGGGCTTAACAACAACGAGGCGGTCGGCAGTGGCGGCGGCCTGTTCAACCGGGCCACGGCGGAGTTCCGGCAGGTTGAGATCCGGGGCAACTCCGCTGACCAGGGCGGCGGAGCGATGGTTGACGAGTCGGGGAAGGCGACCTTCGTCAACGCCACCGTGTCAGGGAACACAGCGGTCCATGAAGGCGGCGGTCTCCGCAACCTGGGCGAGACCACATTCACCAACGCGACGATCACGCAAAACACGGCAAACAGGGGTGGAGGCGTTTTTGACCTGATCACGCGTGCGCTGTATATCGGCAACACGATCCTCTACGGCAACACCATCACTTCCGATGTGCGAGAGTCACCCGAGTGTTTCGGGAGCCTGGAGTCGGACGGTTACAACATCGTCGGGGGCATCACGAGCTGTTTCTTCGACGAGATCGCCGGGGACATGGTCGGCGTCGACCCGATGCTCCAGGACCTGGGGTTGAACGGGGGACCGACCGAAACCTTTGCCCTGTCGGAATCGAGTCCCGCGATCGACGCCGCCGGCACCGATTTCGCCCCGGGCATTGACCAGCGCGGCATGGGACGCCCGTTCGGCCTCGCCGATATAGGCGCACACGAGTCGAGTCCGGGTGAGATCCTCCGGGTCGCCCACGAAAGGGACGACGCGACCGAGTGCCCCGGGAACTGCTCCCTGCGCGGATCGATCCTCAACGCAAAGCCGGGGGACGCAATCGTGGTCCCGACGGGAACCTACACGGTGGACTCTGCGCTGCTTGTCGACAAGGACGTTTCGATCACCGGGTACGGCACCGATAGAACCACCGTCCAGGCGGGGACGGCGCCCAGGGTCGCGAATCACCGGGTCATGACCACGGGCACCGGGTTTACGATCGTCATATCCGAGATGACGATCCGGCACGGGGACCTCGGCGGCAACGGCGGGGGGATAGGCAACTTCGGAGACCTGACCCTGTGGAGGACCGCAGTACGGGACAATTCAGTGTTTGCCGATCTCGACGGGTTCTCGGCCGGCGGCGGAATTTTCTCATTCGTCGGTTCGTCCTTGAACGTGGTCGAGTCAGCCATCAGGGAAAACACGGTCGGGGGATCGGATGACTCGCTTGGCGCGGGCGGCGGTGGGATAAAGGCGGTCGGGTCCGACGTGGTGATAGAGCGGTCCGCCATCACCGGCAACTCGGCCGCCTTGCGCGGCGGCGGTATGGCGATCGAGAACTCGAGCCTGCGTGTAATCAACAGCACGATATCGGAGAACACATCTGGCCATGACGGCGGCGGGGTGTGGTTCCATTCATCCTCCCCGGAGAACCCCGCGCTGTTCAATCACGTGAGCGTGGTCCGGAATGAGATTCTTGGCGAGGGCGCGGGCGCCGGGTTGTGGGGTGGCGGTTCTTAGATGTTCGAAGTCGGTGATTCCGTTATCGGGGCGAACCTTACTTCAAGGGGACCAAACTGTTTCGGAACTCCGAGTTCACTCGGTTACAACATCGTGGGAAACGCGCGCGATTGCGGAATCGCTGATGACACAGACCTGTTCGCGCTTAACGCGGGGCTGACCGAGCTTGCCGGGTGGGGTGGGCCTACGCTGACCCATTCCGTGGAAGAGGGCGGATACGCGGTTGACGGGGCGCTCCGGAACCCACCCGCCGTTGACCAACGCGGCGTGCGACGGATTTACGGACCTGCCGATATCGGATCGTTCGAGTCCGAGTTCTACGCCGGGACACGGCCAGAACTTCCCGCACCGACCCCAACTCCCACACCAACGCCACAACCGACGGCGACACCACAGCCAACGGCGACGCCGCAGCCAACGCCGACGAAAACGCCAACACCACGGCCGACAGCGACGCCACAGCCGACGGCGACGCCGCAACCAACGCCGACGAAAACGCCGACACCACGGCCGACAGCGACGCCACAGCCGACGGCGACGCCGGTACCTCCACCGGTGGCGACGGTCGCTCCGACGCCAGTCCCCGCGCCAGCCCGGCCGGCAACCGCGACACCTTCCCCGCCGCCGCTCGTTCCCTTGCTCTCCGCCGGAGTCTGGACGGCCAACCCGGGAGGTTCTGTCCGGGTTCCAATCCTGCTGGCGGATTCTGCCGGCATCGCGGGAATGGAGTTTGTCGTCAATATCGATACGGCAGTAATCGATCTCAGCGACGCGATCGCCGGCTCGATGCTCGGAAACGCAGAGTTATTAATAAACACGGATACCCCCGGGGTGATCCGTTTCACGCTTGACGCCCCGTCTGGATTGACGGGCGCCGGATCGTTGACCTACCTGACATTCGCGGCACTCGGCGGCGAAGGCACATCCAGTGCCCTCGCGTTTGGCCCGGTTGACGGAATGTTTGCCATGGATCGATCGGGAGACGCCGTTGAAGTCACCACAATCGACGGGTCGATACTAGTTGCGGTCAGAACACTGTCCGGCGACAACGACGGTGATAACAAGATCACAGAACTTGATGCGGTGGTGGCCCTACAGATGGCCCTGGGATTGACGCCCGAGGACCTGTTCCTGGACCTGGATGGCAGCGGGGCTGTAACCGTGGAAGACGCTCGCCTGATCCTGCAATCGGCGGTGTCAGGTGAGTAAGAGTTTTCGACGGGGATTGGTCTCCGTGCTGATCCTCCCCGCGGTGGTTATTGCATGCGCCGGGGACGATTCGACGGAACCTCAACCAGGTCCCTCATCCACTCCAATGCCTTCTCCGGTGCCAACACAGGAACCGACGGCACCCGCAACAACGACCGATCCCGCGCCCTCTCCCCCGGAAACCAGCCCGGATGCAACCACCCAACCAGACCCTGAAACTCCAACACCGCAACCTGAACAAAACCCGATCACATCGACTCAATCAACCGCGACACCAACGCCCGCAGCGGCTCTCGAGGAGGTGGTGACACCCGTCAACCTCACTGTACCGATTCGAGCGATCGGCGCGGAGGGGTTGAAGACGCTGCACCTGGAGCTCGTGTTTGATCCCTTGGCCCTGGAGGTCATGGACGTCTCGCTGGACCAGGGATTGAAAGATGCGTTACTTGACTTCGACATTTCCGAACCGGGAAAGGTAGCGATCGGCGTAATCGACCCTCACGGATTTAGCGGAGACGCTGAACTGCTCCAGGTCCGGCTCCTTGTCCACCGGCCGGACCTGAATCTGGTCCTCGAGCTTTCTGAGGTCGTCGCGTTCGGCGGGGAAGCCCTTATCGACATTCCAGTGACCGCCGCGGACGGGGAATACGGTGGTTCGCCGGATAAGGTCACGGGGCCGGTTATCAATTTCGGGATGTAGTTGGAGCAGCCCCGCCGGGTCGGGCAACGTTTGAATTAGTGTACCGAGGATCAGTCGCCCACCACCCGGCCCGAAAACCCTCCGCTCGCCCCGGGATGAGCATCGCGGAAGGCCGCCGGGGGGCAGCTATCCGGCCGTCCCTTGAACAGGGATCGCGACGACTGAAGATTACGTGAAAGGAACCTCGCCATGATCGCCCAGATGCGCGTTTATACGATCAACCGCGGTCAGATGGACGCCTGGCTGGAGATTTTCCTGGATGAGGCCATGCCCTTGATCCGCAAGCACGGGATGGGCGTGGACGGGATGTGGACGGACCTGCCCCGGGAGCGCTTCATCTGGTTCCGGACTTACGAGGATGAGGCGGATATGGAACGCAAGGATGCCGCGTTTTATGACGATCCGGCATGGCTGAACCTCATGGACCGGATTCGGGCGCACGAGGCCCATCGGGAGATCACGATCGTTCAGCCGGTTCCATCTCGCGCCTGACCTTTTTGCGGCGGTTTGCGCCGGCCCACTGGACGATGCCGTTGACGGCCCATATGCTGCGGACGGCAGGCGCGGCCTGTGTCCGCATTGTCTTTCTGAATACTCTCGACGTTCAAGCTCGACTACACCTACTGATTCCGGGGACCAGCATTTTGATATCACAGCTCCGCGTCTACACCATCAACCGCGGCCAGATGGACTCATGGCTCAAGGCATTTGAGGGTCTGAAGCCGCTTATGGAAGAACATGGAATTCAAATCGACGGTACATGGGTCGACGAGGAGAACGAGCGCTTCATCTGGGTCCGGTCTTTCGAAGACCAGGCGGACCTGGAGCGGAAAGAGGCGGCGTTTTACGGCTCCGAACAATGGCTCGCCGGCGTGGACCACGTGCGCGGCCACCTGGCTCGCCGGGACATTACCGTAATCAGTCCGGTCTAAGTACAGCGCCCCGGGGCATCAGGGGGCGTGAATCCGCTAACGGGAGGGAACAGGATGCTGTCCGAACTCCGGATCGTTACGATCAACAAGGGCCAGATGGATAACTGGCTCGACCTGTTTCGCGAGCGAGTTGCGCCTCTGGCTCGCCGGCTTGATGTCCGGATCACCGGCGCGTGGACGGACGTGGAACGTGAACGTTTCGTCCAGATCCGGTCTTTCGCCGACGACAAAGACATGGCTGCGAGGCGCGCCCGTTTCGTCGCCAGTCCAGATTGGCGGGCGATCGAGGGACGGGTGCTTGACCTGACCGCCCAGCAGGACGTCGTGCAGCTCCAGCCGATCTGGCATTTCGACGACTGGGACGGCGACTACGGGCTGCTCGATATGGACCGTCGCGGACTCGCCCAGCTCCGCATGTACACGGTCAACAAGGGCATGCTGGCTGTCTGGGAGGACCTGTACAAGCGCTACGAGATCCCGGGTCACCAGGCCGCGGGTATCAACCTCGAATGGCTCTCACATGACCTCGAGGAAGAGCGGTTCTTCTGGATCCGATCGTTCCAGAATCAGTGGGACATGGAGGCGAGCCAGGATCGCTTCCACGAAGGCCTCGACTGGCAGGCGATAAAGGACCGGGTGCCTTCCCTACTCGCACACGGCGAAGTGATGCTCATGAACCCGGTGGAGTTCGAGCAGGGTTAATCTCGGTTTGGCCGCGAGGTGCAGTGTCCGGTCACGTGTCAGCACGACAGGCCGCGCCCCGGTGCAAACGACCGCGTCTTGAGACTCGCAAAGCGTCCCGGGGCTCTCAAGGGGCCGGGGCTGCCGGCGTTCCTCGAAGGTCGACACACGCGCTAGACACACGGCCAGATCACGATCCGACCCTGTTCCCCTCACCCCAGCCCTCTCCCAAATGGAGAGGGGGCAAGCATCGCCCCCAACAGCCCGACGAGGAGTGGAGCTCGCTCCGCCCGCCGGCCATCGAGGAACAACGCAATGGCACAAAAGACCACCTCAAGGCTCCTCGCCGGGTCCTGAGGCCCTCGAAGAACCGGGTTCCCTGGTGCTCAGGCTGTCCACCGACAGTCTCTTACTCGTCAAGGCAGCCTTTGCGGCAAGCGCCCCCGACGTGCGGTCGATCTATCGGCATCTTGTAATCCGTTTGTCATGACACGGTCAGCACGGTGTCACGAACCCCGGTGCGCCGCGTTGCATATTGACGGCCTGCGATGTCACGCGCGTGACGCGGCACATCCCCTAAGATGCCGCAAGTCGAAATCCTGTACCCGGGGTTGATGGATGGCCGAGGAGTACATAGGCCGGTACCAGATCATCGAGACGATCGCGTCCGGCAGCCAGGGCGCGGTACATCGCGCGTTTGATCCTCAACTCAACCGCATCGTCGCCCTGAAGGTTCTCCTTCTCGCGCTCATAAGCCAGTCACAACAACTGGAGCGATTCCGGCGTGAGGCCACCCTCATGTCGGCCATCGACCACCCCAACGTCGTCAAGATCCTCGACGTCGGCTCGGATGGCGACAGCCATTACCTGGCGATGGAGCTGCTGCCCGAGAGCCTGTCCCGGATTATCGAGACTTCGCGCCAGCTCCCGATCGAAAACGCGGTCCGATTTGCCATCCAGGTAGCTGACGGTCTCGCCGCCGTCCACGATGCCGGGATTATCCACCGCGATATCAAGCCCCAGAACATACTGATCGATGCCGAAGGCGTGGCGAAAGTGACGGATTTCGGCATCGCCCGGGGCGACATGCTGGGGACGCTTACCGCGACCGGCGTGATGATGGGGACGCCCTATTACATGTCGCCGGAACAGGCGGCAGGTGGGGACGTTGACGCTCGTTCCGACATCTACGCCCTGGGCGGCGTCCTGTATCAGATGCTCGCCGGCGAGGTCGTCTTCAACGCCACGACGCCGCTAGCGATCCTGCGCCTGCACATCGACGAGCCGCCCCGTCCGGTGGAATCGTTACGTGCGGAGACGCCAGCGACGATCAGTGAGATCGTCATGCGGGCACTCAGCAAGGGCCCTGAGGAGCGATTCCAGAGCGCGAGTGCGATGGCGGAGGCTTTGCGTACAGCGATGCCTGGGGTAGCGGATTCAGCGCCGGTTGTACAGACGCCGGTCGATGCGCCGACGCCATCATCAGCATCTACGCCGACTCCGGTCCGACCATCGCGAGGGCAGACTTCTCTTCCGGCCGAGTCCTGGGAGGTATCCCCGCGCTCCGTGGTGAGTTCCGGTGAGGTCCGACGATCACGTCGGCGAAGCGTGCCGGTGAAACTGGTCGCTATCATCACGGCTATCATCGCCGCCCCAGTGCTCGCATTCCTTGGGTTGTCGACGTGTGAATCACCATATGATGGTTACTTTGACCGTGTCCGCTCAGCGGCGACGACAGCCACGGCAACGCCAGTTCCAGCCTTGCTCAGGCCATCCGTCAACCTCCAGAGATTGGATAGTCTGCCAACCGGCACCATCGTAACTGTTGCCGGAGGAAAACCTGCGTCTTCGGGGGTGGCCGTTGGAGACGGGGGCGTGGCGACCGCAGCTCTGCTTTCGAATCCCAGCAGTGTCGCTTTCGACGCGGCAAGAAACCTGTACATCGCAGATACGGGCAACAGTCGAGTGCGCCGGGTCAACGCCACGACGGGCGTCATCATCACGGTGGCGGGCACGAGTCAGAAGGACTATGACGGCGATGGCGGCCTGGGTATCGCGGCATCGCTCGTTAATCCGGAGGGAGTGGCAGTGGACAGCGAGGGAAACCTGTACATCGCCGATACAGGCGACAATCGAGTGCGACGGGTGGATGCCGTGACTGGCATCATCACCACCATCGCCGGCACGGGAGAGGACGGCGAGAGCGGCGACGGCGGTCCGGCCACCGAGGCATCGCTCGATCGTCCAACCAGCGTGGCGGTAGACGTCGAGGGAAACCTGTACATCGCTGACACCGGCAATAACCGAGTGCGACGGGTGGATGCCGCCACCGGGATCATCACCACTGTCACCGGCACGGGAGAACGGGGATACGGTGGCGACGGCGGCCGGGCCACAAAGGCAGCGCTCTCCTGGCCGACAGGCGTGGCGGTGGACGCCAACGGAAACCTGTACATCGCTGATTCAGAGAACCGCCGCGTACGAAGGGTGGATACCACCACCGGGATCATCAACACCATCGCCGGTACGGGCGAGTATGGCTATAGCGGCAATGGTGGTCCGGCCGCAGAGGCAGAGTTCGGTTATCCGGAGGGCGTGGCGATCGACGTCGAGGGAAACCTGTACGTCGCCGATACGGGCAACAATCGAGTGCGACGTGTGGATGCCACCACGGGGATCATCACCACCGTCACTGGCGTGGAAAGACCGGGATACGATGGCGATGATGGGCCGACCGTCGCAGCATCGCCCAATGATCCGAGCGGCGTGACGGTAGACATAGAGGGAAACCTGTACATCGCCGACACCGGCAATAACCGAGTGCGACGGGTGGATGTCGCCACGGGAATCATCGCGACAGTCGCCGGCACCAGCGAATGGGGCTATGGTGGCGATGGTGGTCCGGCGACAGAAGCGATGCTTGATTATCCGCGTGGCCTTACGGTGGACGGCGAGGGAAACCTGTACATCGCGGAGAAAGGCAACCATCGAGTTCGCCGTGTGGATGCCGTCACGGGGATCATCACCACTATCGCCGGGACGGGCGTCTGGAGTTACGGCGGCGATGGTGGACCGGCCACGGAGGCACCGCTCCGCGAGCCGAATGGCGTGGCGGCAGACGGCGAGGGAAACCTGTACATCGCCGACGATGACAACCGTCGAATACGTCGGTTAGACGCTGCCACGGGGATCATCACCACGATTGCCGGCACTGGCGAATGGGGCCACGATGGCGATGGCGGTCCAGCCACTGAGGCAACATTCAGTTTTCTGGGAAGTGTGACGCTAGACACCAAGGGTAACCTGTACATCGCCGATTCATGGAACCGCGTCGTTCGCGTTGTGGTGGGCGTGACTAGCCCGGGTTAGCGGTTCTCGTAAGCGCCACGCCGGCACACAATCGCAGTTCGGTGACCGAAGGCGGGGCGGCCGGAACGAACGGGTGATGATCGTCCGTACGCGTGGGTGTGAGGAAGTAAGCGGCCTATCGTTCACGGTGAGCCGCGCGGTGAAGGTCCCTCGTCTTCGCTCGGGATGACGGTCGTCCATGCGAGTGAGTTTGAAGATGTAACCGGCCTTTCGTGTCCGGTGAACCGCGCGGTTCAGGTCCCTCGTCCTTCCGGAACCGGAAGGATCGGGATGACGATGGGTTTCCAGGGCGTTATGGGTTCGGGAAGTGCGTGACTGCCATATCGCGACCCACCTCCAGACCTCCTCCCTCCCAGGGAGGAGGCTTTCTGTTGCACTCTCCTAATGTGGGAGGGTCAGGGGGTGGTTATATGCAGCGCAGACTCAGACGCCAGACGACCCTGTCATCCTGAGTCCGCAGGCGAAGGATCTCCCGGCGTGTCTATCGCTGGTCTTGACTTGGACGGATACCGCTGGACTGGAACCGGCGATCGACGACAAGTAGCGCGTTATTTGCAAGTCGAAACTTGGACCGCCCTCACCCTTCCGTAGAAGGGCAGGCTCCCAACCCTCTCCCATCGGGAGAGGGGGCATGCTTCTGGGGCAATGAGGTCAGTGTGCACATCGCGCCCCACCTCCAGACCTCCTCCCTCCCAGGGAGGAGGCTCCAAACGCTCCCCACGCTCCGGAAGGAATCCACGCGCACTGCTATCCGGTGCGCGCCTAAACCCCGCGCGGTGGCTTCAGGCGCTGGATGGCGTAGTAGGTTCCGATGATGAGGCCGATGATGGCAGTGAAATCTCCAAAAATCGTCAGCACCAGAAAGGACGAGAGCACGGACAGGCCTGCCACCCACTGAAGCGCCGTGCTTTGCTTGTATCCGCTGGCCCGGTAGACCACCTCGCCCACTACCCAGCCGATTCCGCCGACGATGATGATCCCGAAAAACGGAATCTGGAAAAAGACGACTACAAATCCGGCGATAAACGACAGCCCTATCGCCGTGCCAAACCCGGTCACCACCGCTTTACCCAGTTCGCCGGAACTTGCCTGGAACATGGGGGGCGTTCGGACCTGCGCACAGTCCGGGCAGCGCGAGCCTACGTCTGTCTGGACCAGGCAGTTGGGGCAGATCAGCTCTTCGCAGCGGCCGCAGCGCAGGTTTGTCTCCGTGTGCGGATCGCGCGGACAGTAAGTTGCTTGTGATTCGGCCATCGGAACAGCAGGTCGCCCGGTGCGTTACCTGCCGGCGTCTCCTCTCAGCCAGGCTTCCCGGTCTTTGATGTCGCGGTCGTAGATGAGCCGGTTCCAGTAAAGCCGGGTCCGGGTCATCCCCTCGTTATCCGGGAATACGGACCGTTCACCCGGATTAGATGCTACCCGCTTGATTCCGGATATGGCTGCGAAGAGCGCGGCGTAAACGACGTATTCCTTCGGCAGCCCGAACGCGGCCACTATGAAGGGTTGGAGAAGAAGGGCGATCACCCATCCGAGCGGCGAGTTGCGGGTGATGGTCCAGTAGAGCAGCCCTGTGCCGGCGAATATGAACCAGATCGGCCATGCCATGGCGAACATCACGCCGCTGCCGGTGCCCAGTCCCCTTCCGCCGGAGAATCTGAGAAAGACGGACCAGTTGTGGCCGATGAGCGCGGCGCTTCCCGCCACGACCTCGACGCCCTTTCCGTAGTCCAGCAGGGTTCCGGCGACGATGACCGGAAGCGGGCCTTTGACGAACACGTCGAACGCCATCACGGTCAACCCGGGAGTTCGGCCCAGCGCCTGGATGGCGTTCGCCCCGCCCACGTTGCCGCTGCCGAGCTGCCGTATGTCAACGCCGCGTCTGAATCGGACGGCGAGATAGGCCGTTGGGATCGCCCCGAACAGGTACGAGCCGATGCCCAGCGCCAGTACCCCGGCCAGCGGCGCCCCGAGGATCTCCATCTCAGTCGGAGCCGGGAGCTGCCTGGGCCCCGCCGGGTGTCTCGGGAACGCCGAAAATGTTGAACTCTCCGGCCGGAGGTGACGCCTTCCACCTGTCGGCGGCGGTTCGCAACCTGTCCACGGTATCGATCGGGGGCCCGACCGTATTCGGGTCGCCCGGTACGATTTCGTCGGCCGTACCCCAGGCGTGGTAGTCGCTGCCCCCAACGGCGATCAAACCGTTGCGTGACGCAACCTCCAACCGCCTCTCGCGGTCGCTGGTTCCGTACTTGGGGGCAAACACCTCTATGCCGTCCAGTCCCTCGTCCACCAGGAATCCCAGGACGTTCCGCAGGCCCTTGACGGTCTGGGGGTGGGCCAGCGTGGCGGTGGCACCGATCGAGTGCAGGAACCGGACGCCGTCGCCCGGGGATGGTTTCGGTCGCCTGACCCGGGCGATGCCGTCGTTCCCAAGGTAGCGCTGGAACGCGTCCTGCGCGTTCTGGACGTAGCCGGCCTCGGCCATCGCCCTTGCGATATGCGGCCTGCCGACGGCGCCGCCGGCTATCTCCATCACGCGTTCCCACTCGATGTGTATGCCAAGTTCGGCGAGCTTGTTGACGGTCCCTTTTGCGGCCTCAACACGCCCGTTACGAAGGAAGGTCAGGTAGTCCTGCAATCCGGGCGCGCTCGTATCCACGAAATGGCTGACCAGGTGGACTTCCGAGTCGCCATCTTCGGTGCCGAGTTCGATTCCCGGGATGACGGTGAGCCCGGGGTGACGCTCCGCCGCCCCTTGCGCTTCCGCGATCCCCTCGGTCGAATCGTGGTCCGTGACGGCGACGATCCTCAGGGACGTGGCGGCGACCTGGTCTATCAACTCGGTCGGCGAGAGTTGGCCGTCTGACGCGGTGGTGTGGAGGTGCAGATCGACAAGGGGCGGAGTGAGGCCCGTGTTGCCGTTTCCGTTCCCGTTGTCTCCGTTGATCCGGGGACCATTCCGGGGGTCGTTGTGGTCAGATGAGTTCAACGCTGAGTCCGTGTCCATAGTTGCCACGTTTCAAGCCGAGCGCGCATCAGGACGGACGGCAGCAACAGGATACAGGTGGTCCGGGAGATAGTGTCTTCAGGATTTGCGGTCTACCCGGGGAGTTGGAATCCTCGGCCGATTGGGGTCTTCAACGCGGGCCTCAAACGCGACTCCGGGCCGCCCCAACGGAACGGCCCGGAGCCTGTTTCTTCAACTTTATCGGCGCCCGGTCAGCGAGCGACCTCGATGGACCTGGACTCCCGGATTACGACTACCTTGATCTGGCCCGGATATGACAGGGTGCTTTCGATCCGCTTCGTTATGTCGCGAGCCAGTACAGCGCATGCGGCGTCATCAACCGTATCCGGCTGCACCATCACCCGGACTTCACGGCCGGCCTGGATGGCAAAGCAGCGTTCCACGCCTTCGAAGCCTCGCGCTGCGTCCTCAAGCTCCTGCATTCGCTGTATGTAGCGTTCCAGCGTGTCACGTCGCGCTCCGGGCCTTGCGGCGCTGATGGCGTCTGCGGCGGCCACGATGAAGGCCTCCGGGGTCGTCATCTCGGAGTCGTGGTGCTGGCGTATCGGGTCCGCGATGCGGTCAGCGACGTTGTACTTCAGGACCAGGTCCGCGCCGATCTCGGCGTGCGGACCTTCGACCTCGTGGGTGAGGGCCTTGCCGATGTCGTGCAGGAATCCTGCGACCTTGGCACGCTCAACGTCCGCGCCGATTTCCGCCGCCATCATCCCCGCAAGCAGTGCCACCTCGACGGAGTGCCGGAGCACGTTTTCGCCGTAGCTGTACCGGAACTTTAGCCGGCCTGCGATTTTAACGAGCTCTGGGTGCAAACCCTTGACGTTGGCCTCGAACAGTGCCTCTTCGCCCGCCTTCTGGACGACCTCATCGACTTCGAGGCGTGCTTTGGCTACCTGCTCCTCGACCCTGGCCGGGTGTATCCGGCCGTCCTGGATCAGGGTTCCAAGCGCAATCCGCGCCACTTCGCGGCGGATTGGGTCGAAACACGAGATCGTGACCGCTTCTGGCGTTTCGTCGATTATCAAGTCGACGCCCGTAGCGGCCTCGATTGCACGGATGTTTCGGCCTTCTCGGCCGATGAGCCGGCCCTTCATGTCATCGTTAGGAAGCGGGACTGAGGAAACTGAGCTATCCGATACGACATCGGAGGCCAGCCGTTGAATCGCACCCGCGAGGATATTGCGGGCAAGACCTTCCGAGCGTTCTCGCGCTTCCACTTCCGCGTCGCGGTAGCGGCGTGCGAGATCGAACTCGATCGATTCCTCGGCGCGGTCCATCAGCATCTGACGTGCGTCACTTGCCGACAGTCCGGAGATCTCTTCCAGCCGTTCAGTTTCCCGCCGGGAGCTCTCCTCGAATCGCGCTAACTCTTTACTCCGGACCTCTTCGAAGTCCGTTCGTTCAGTCTCAAGTTGTTCCTGGAGACGCTCCAGGCTTTTATTCTGGTCATCCAGTACGCCGGAACGTTTTTCCAGCGTCTCTTCGCGTTGTTCAACGCGACGTTCGCGTTTTTGTATTTCCTGCCGTTCGGCTCGGATATCCGCTTCTGCAGCGGTTCTGGTCCTTATTCCTTCTTCTTTGGCTTCGAGCAGTATTTCCTTGCTGCGTGCGTCAGCCCGGCGAATCTGTTGTTCAGCCGCTACCCGGGCGGCTTCTTGCCGCCGGGATGTGAGTACGCCCCGCAGATAAATCAGAATTCCTGCGAGAACGCCGACCAGTAGAGCCGTTATTACGGCAGTCAGGGCGAGGTCCATAAGTACCTCCTCGACCGTCCTGCCTGGGGTTGACGGGCCGTTTTTTGAGGTAGGCCCGCCGACATTTCCAGTACGGTCATACTAGGGTGGGCCTATTGGGCCGTCAACACGGCATGACTACCCGGTATCGTTACCGGGTCAAAAATGTGGAGTTAAAAACGTCTTTGAACGGGCGCGAATCCGATCTGATTGGTAACCGTTTACTTGATCTGCGATAAGTGGGCAGCCGGAGGACCAGCGCGTTCTGATGGACGATAATTCGGCGGGATACGAAGAGACTCTGGACGCGCCCGCCTGGTTGCGCTGGGTATTGCTGGCGGCGCTGGTGCTTATCATTTCCACGATCGGGGTGTGGATCGGCGCGGGAACGGCTCGCGGCGATGGAATAGCCGCGTGGATCGCCGCCCTGGTTTCCGGCGCTGCGTTCCTGTTCGCCTATCTCAACTTCCTGACGCTCCACATCGGCGTCGCACACGGCGAGTTTACGTTTGCCTACGGTGTCGTGCGGCACCGGGTGGCCATCGACCAGATCGAGTCGATCAAGGTAGACGGTTACCGCTGGGCGCGCTACGGCGGCTGGGGCTACAGGCGAGGGCCGCTGGGACGCCGGGCGTGGAGCATGCCCGGTGTGTCTGCCGGCGTGGTCGTGGTGTTACACGAGTCCGGGAAACGACGCGAGTACTTCGTGTCGTCGCTTGCGCCGCTGAGGTTGGAAGAAGCGATTCGTGCGGGGATGGTGGTGGGGGAGGCTGAGGAATCCGGGGAATGAGCTTTCAGTCCTGAGAATCTCCCACATCGTCCTCGCAAAGGTCGGGGGGCAAACCATACCGACGCGCCATGTTGTAGGGGCGGGGCTTGCTCCGCCCGATTCTGCCGGATCGGTTGATTGCGCGCTCGCGGCTTGCCGATCTTCAATCGGTACACCCCTTACCCTGCCCTCTCCCGTCCGGGAGAGGGGGGCACGTACGAGCCAGATCCCTCCCCTCCGAGGTGTTTGGGGGGACAGCTACTCCCTCACCCCGGCCCTCCGTCGACCGGGAGAGGGGGTCGTGTCCCTATCCAGCGTTGTACTCCGCTTCTTCGAAGGGGTAGAGCGGGATTCGGCGGCGTTCGTAGGTGAAAGTATCGAGGTCTGCCGTGGTGACCCCGGGTGTGTTCACCAGGATCACTTCTGCTGCGATCGGCTGGTAGGCCGGGCGGGGCGATACGACGCCCTTCGCTACGATCACCCGATACTTCTCCGGCCAGATACCGATGTGATACATCTGCTCCCGGCTTGTGTTTCCACTGCGACGGCCCGTTAGAAGGATGGTGTGGTCGTCGGTGGTGTCGAGCCGAATACAGGTTCCCGCTGAGAAGTATCGGTAACCGCCGTGGATCGGCCGGGTTTCCTCGAAGTCGCCGTCGGACACCGCTCGGACCACTCCCGTCACCAGCACCGGCTCGCCATGCATGCTGTCCGTCTTGCCGCCCACCTCAAACGTCACTTCGGCGCCGATGCCTGCAGTCACGCACGCCGCGACCGCCTCGGGATCGTAGAGCGACAGCAGCAGCCCTCTCACGCCCATCTGCTTCGCCTGCGCCAGGATGAACGTGGAGTCAGCCGATGAGCCGCCGCCGATGTTATCGCCGACATCCATCAACACGATCGGCCCGAGGTGCGAGTGGTCGCTGTCGGCGACCGGCGCGGATAGCGCACTTCCGTCGGCGGGCACAAAGTTCGTCACGCCTTCCGGCTTTGGGCCGACGTACCGTTCTTCGGCCATCGTGAGCGCCTCGACGATGCTCGGCACCGGCACGTTTAATTCGACCCGTTGGTCCCAGGCACGAGATGCCATCCAGCGAGACGCGCTTTGTGCTGCCGTGAGGTCATTATCCGCTATGGCGATGAAGCTCATGCCCATCTCTTCGACGTCGGCGTAGGGATAGCCCTCGGCGACGCTGGTGTCCAGGATCCCGGGCCGATCGTTGGCGGCCAGCGCGTCGTCCACAAGCCCCTTCATCGGCTCCTCGCCCGTGAACTGCCTGACGATGTTGACCAGCACGGGCGGCGTCTCGATCCACTGCACAGGCTTGATCTCGCCGAGCGCTGCACGATAGATCAGGTCGGCCGTTTTCCGGCCGCGAATCCGGGTGTCCAGGTGCGGGTTGGTACGCCACACGACACAGGCCGTGGTGCGTTCGATCAGCTCCTTCGAGATGTTCGAGTGCATATCGAGGGTGATTCCGACGGGCAAGTCTGGACCGACGATCTCACGGATGGCGCGAGCGAACTCGGCGTCCATGTCCGGAAACTCTTCGGAGACGGCCGCGCCGTGGTTGGCGATCAGGACGGCGTCCCACGGTCCCTGGTCGCGCAACATCCCGAGCATCTCTCCGGAAAGCCGGTCGTATGCGTCCTTTGTGATGGTGCCTATCGGACCGGTACGGGCGAACATGAGCGGGACGAGCTCGAAACCGAGTTCACGGGATGCCTCTACGTACCCGGCGATGGTGTAGTTGGACTCGGCGTGCCGGTCCAGGATCTCTGGCCCGCGGAGAAGCTCCACCTCCTCAAACTTGTCGTACTCGGCCGGGATGAGGGAGAAGGTGTTGGTCTCGTGCGATATGCCCAGGGTGGCGATGCGCATGGGGCGTCCTGTCTGCGTTGGGAATGCCGTTGCGTCGTAGGGGCGGATAGCGATCCGCTCAAGGGCGGTCCGCTGACCGCGCCTACGTGATGTTGTCGTATGCATCGGCATGATCTTCCCGCGTAATCATTTACGCAACCATCTTCCTTAACTGGCTCTTCCAGGCGCCAATTTACCGGGACATTCAGAGGTCGAAACGGTTCGAATATATCAATAAAAACGTATTGTGGCGTTTTTCACACAACGTTCATGTCCAACGTAGCCCTGTTCACGAAATGCTCACGTCTCGCACGAGAGACTGGTTATCGAGAGATAAACACCCACCGGACTCGCCGCGGAGTTCGCGGGCAGAGTCGGCGTGAGATGGGAGACAGGTCATGACCGCACTACGGAAGTTGACCGGCATTGCGTTGCTGGCTCTTGGAGCGGGTGTCGTGATTGTTGGCGCCTATTTCATCCAGCAGGGCTACTCGGCCGAGTCGGAGATCCAGGCCCGGATGGCTGATGAGGCCGTCACGGTCAAGATCGACGACGTGCAGTACCCGGTGGATAACGGCGAGCGTGCGACGGCGCAGGCGCTGATCATCAAGTCCCACACGCTGGACAAGTACGGGCCATGGCAGACCCTGGAACGGGGCGGTGACGAGAGGGCGTCTCTCCTTGACGGCCTGACCCTCCGCAACTCCCTCAACATGGCCCGAATGGGACTCGACATGTCCCTGATGGTGAAGGCGATCGGTGGTGTGTTCGTGGTGATCGGCCTCGGATTCGCAACGACAGGCGCAGTGGTCTACACCCTGGCAGCCCGTCACGAGGCGAAGGAGCGAGTGGAAGCAAGGGAGGCGGCGCCGGTCTACGCGGTCTAGGTCGGTAGTCGGCACGGAGCGGCCCGGTCGGCCAGACCCGGAGTAACGATCCGGGAACGGCGGCCGGGCCGTTTCGCGTTGAGGAACCCGGTAAAACCTTCTCCCTCACCCTGACCCTCTCCCGCTGGGAGAGGGGGACGCGTTGCTGCTCAACGGACCCTTCGAGAACCCCGGGACACGGTCTACGCGTTGTCGACCGAACCCGAGGGCGTATTGCCATACGCCCCTGCGTGTTGCCGAGTTCTCAATCCTCGTAGGCGTGCTTTTCTGCTGCGGCTTCGTCGAGGTCGCAGCCCCAGCCGGGGCCGTCCGGTATGGTCATGTATCCGTCTTTTAGCTCCGGAACAGCGGTCGTCAGCTCGTCACGCCATGGGGATGAGTCCACATCGGTCTCCATGATTCGCACGTTTGGGATCATCGCCGTGAACTGGAGGCTCTGGAACGTGGCGAGGTGCGAGGTGTAGTTGTGGGGAGCGACGTTCATCTCGTACAACTCGGCGAGATCGGCGACCTTTTTCGACTGGCTGAAGCCCTGCCACGGCACGTCTATTTTGACCGTGTCCATGGCACGAAGGTCGAAGAAACGCTTGTACTCGCGCACGCCGAGAAGCTGCTCACCGGTGCAAATGGGGGTCCGGGTGGAGGATTTGACCTGTGCGAGCGGCTCCGGCTCAAATCGGTCGAACTCCAGCCACATGAGTTTGTACGGCTCGAGCGCCTGCGCAAGCCTGATAGCGGCCTCCGTTTTGAATTCGTAGTGGATGTCGAGGGCGATACCGACTTTCGGTCCGGCGGCCTCACGCATGACTGAGAGTTGCTGGACGGCGTGGTCGATCAGGTCTTGATCGGCGTTCTGGTCGAAGTCGCCAGCGAACACGTCATTCATCCTCCGGGACGGATCGCCCGGGAAGATGATGTTTGACTTGAACGCGCTGAACCCGGCGTCGGTAGCCTCCCTCACACAGTCAGCCACGTCGTCCCAGGTTCGCAGCGGCGCGACGCCCAACTCACCGGCTCTTTGCGCGCGGTAGGACGCCAGGTGGGACCAGTAGACCTTCTGACGCTCCCTGAACGGGCCTCCGAGGAGCCGGTACACGGGCAGCCCGGCTGCCTTGCCCTTGATGTCCCAGAGCGCCAGCTCGATGCCTGCGATAGCCATGGCCGTGGCCCCGCCGGAGACCTGAGCGCTTTTCCGGTACATCTCCAGGTAGTGCCGCTCGACCGGGTCCGGATCCTGGCCGATGAGGGTCTTGCCCAGGTCCTCGACCAGCCCCACCTGCCCTTTTGGATATGAGCCGGATCCAAACTGGCTGTACCCGGTGATCCCGGCGTCGGTGCGGATGATGCAGAAGAGCCATGGCCCGCCGCCGCCGGTGGCGACGACCCGGGTTTCGATTGCTGTGATTTTCATGTTGTGTATCCGTCGTAGGTGTAGGGGCGTTTGGCGTCACCCCGTGTAGGCGTACTTTTTGAGGGCGGTCTCGTCCAGGTCGCTGCCCCAGCCCGGTGTTTGCGGGATGGCCATGTAGCCGTCCTTGATGTCCGGCAACACCGTCGTTAGCTCGTCGCGCCATGGCGCTGCGTCTACATCGGACTCCATAATCCTGACGTTGGAGGCCGCCGCGGTCAGGTTCAGGCTCTGGAACGTGGACATGTGCGAGCCGTAGTTGTGTGGAGCGATGTTCAGTTCGTATGTCTCGGCCAGATCGGCGACCTTCTTGGACTGCGAGAAGCCCTGCCACTGGACGTCTACCTTCACGGTGTCCATGGCGTGGCGCTTGAAATAGGGCTGGTACTGGCGCACCCCGAGGAGCTGTTCGCCCGAACAGATCGGAGTGGTGGTGGACGCTTTGAGTTGCGCGAGCGCCTGGGGGTCCTGGTTGTCGATCTCAAGCCACATAAGGCTGTGCTGCTCAAGCTCCCGTGCGATCCGAATAGCGCCCTCTGTCTTGAAGTTGAAGTTGATGTCGAGCGCAATGCCTATGTCCGGTCCGACGGCAGCCCGCATGGCGCCGATCTGCCTTTCGGCGTGATGGACCAGCTCGGTCGTCGCGTTCTGGTCGTCTGACTGGAAGAAACCCTGGTTGATCGCGCTGGAGTTCTCGCCGTGGAAGACGATATTTGTCTTAAAGGCCGTGTAGCCCTTCTCGACCGCCTCCGCTGCGCAGTCCGCGACATCCTCCAGCGTCAGAAGTGGCGTGCCGCCGTAGAACTCGGCGTCCATCGCCCTGTAAGAAGCCAGGTGCGACCAGTAGACGCGCTGCCGGTCCCTGTGCGGGCCGCCGACAAGCTGATGCACTGGCACGCAGTAACGCTTGCCCTTGATGTCCCAGAGAGCAAGTTCAATCCCGGCTATCGCCATCGCGGTAGCGCCGCCCGACATGGAGCGCGTCTGGCGGTACATGTCCATGTAGAACTTCTCGACCGGGTCGGGGTCTTTGCCGATCAGCCAGCCGGACAGATCCTGGATGATCCCGGGCAGCCCGTGCGCCATCTTGCCCTCACCGAACTGGCTGTACCCGGTGATTCCCTCATCTGTACGGACGGCGCAGAAGAGCCATGCTCCCCATCCGCCGGACTTGACCGGAAAAGTTTCGATGCCGGTAATCTTCATGTGGTCTCTTTCGCGTATTGTGAGGGTCGTTCCCCGTAGGGACTTCTCCCTCACCCCAGCCCTCTCCCGCCGGGAGAGGGGTTCAGGTCATACCGGCTAGCCCGTGAAGGCGTACTTCTTTGCTGCGGCTTCGTCGAGGTCAGACCCCCAGCCGGGTTCGGTCGGAATGGTCATGTAACCGTCCTTTATCTCCGGGACGTTGGTCGTGATTTCGTCCCGCCACGGCGCGGAATCGACGTCCGATTCCATGATCCTGACGTTGGAGACGGATGCGACCAGGTTCAGGCTCTGGAAGCTGGAGAGGTGCGAGTTGTAGTTGTGCGGTGCGATGTTTAGCTCGTACACCTCGGCCAGTTCGGCGACCTTCCTGGCCTGCGAGAAGCCCTGCCACTGCACGTCCACCTTGACGGTGTCCATGGCGTGCTTGCGGAAGTAGGGCTGGTACTGGCGAAGGCCGAGAAGCTGCTCGCCGGTGCAGATCGGCGTCCGTTGTTGCATCTTGAGTTGCAGGAGCGCGTCCGGGTCCTGGTTGTCGATCTCCATCCAGTACAACTCGTACTCTTCGAGCGCCCGGCCGATAGCTATCGCGCCCTCGGTTTTGAAGTTGTAGTTGATGTCCAGGAGGATATCGATGTCCGGGCCTACGGCCTGTCGCATGGCGCCGATCTGGGTTTTCGTGTGCCTGACCAGGTCGGTGGGCGCGTTCTGGTCGTTCGACCCGGCGAACATGTTGCCGATGCCCCTCGGATTTTCGCCCGGGAAGATGATGTTGGTCTTGAAGGCTGTGTACCCGGCATCTACGGCCTCGCGTGCGCAGTCGGCGAGGTCTTCCATCGTACGGAGCGGCGGGACGCCGTATTGATCTGACCTGTTCACGCGATAAGTCGCGAGATGGGACCAGTAGACGCGCTGTTTGTCACGGAAGGGTCCGCCAACGAGCCGGTAGACCGGGACGCCGTGGTACTTGCCCTTAATGTCCCAGAGAGCCAGTTCTATGCCGGCCATCGCCATCGCCGTCGCGCCGCCGGTCTCGGCCCGCCGGTGCCGATACATGTCCATAAAGATCTTGTCGACCGGCAGCGGGTCGGTTCCGATGAGGCTCCGGCCCAGGTCTTCTACCAGTCCCGGAAGGCCCCTGTAGAGCGAACCCTGGCCGTACTCGCCGTAACCGGTGATCCCTGCGTCGGTCCGGATGGCGCAGAAGAGCCACGGGGCGGGTCCGCCTTTATCAACCAGGAAGTTTTCGATTGCTGTGATTTTCATTTTGTTTGGTCCGTTCGGTTGGTGGGGCTTATCAACGTAGGGGTGGGCAGCGGCCCACCCTCGGGCAGATCGCTATCCGCCCCTACGGCGTAAAGATTGAAGTGCGTGCAGCGCCCCTTACTTGTTCCAGGCGTACTTCTTCAGCGCGTCCTCGTTGAGATCGCATCCCCAGCCCGGGGTGGTTGGCACGGTCATGTAGCTGTCGATCACTTCCGGTCGCTCGGTGAACAGGTCGAAGCGCCACGGCACGCCCTCGGGGTCGCTCTCCATGATCCGTACGTTGGAGACCGATGCGCACAGGTGAACCGACTGGAAGCTTGCAAGCTCTGAGGCCGGGTTGTGCGGCGCGATATTTAGCTCGTAGGTCTCGGCGAGGTCGGCCACTTTCTTGGAGACGCCGAAACCCTGCCACTGCACGTCCACCTTCACGGTGTCCATGGCGTGTAGCTCGAAGTAAGGCAGGTACTCTCGCATCGAGAAGTGCTGCTCGCCCGAGCAGAGAAGCGTGGAGGTGGACGCCTTTAGCTGCGCCAGCGCCTCCGGGTCTTCGTTGTCGTGCTCTATCCAGAACAGGTTGTACGGCTCCAGGGCACGGGCGACCCGGATGGCGCCTTCGGTTTTGAAGTTGTAGTTGATGTCGAGGAGGATATCGACCTCGTCTCCAACCGCGTCGCGCATGACCTCGATCTGCTTTGTTGCGTGCCTGACGAGGTCTGTGTCGGCGCGCTGGTCGTGGCTCAGGCCGTCCCGGGTCTGCGAGATCGCCCGGGGCGTTTCACCCGGCCACAGGATGTTGGTCTTGAAGGCGTCGTACCCGGCCGCCGGCACTTCTTGCGCCGCGGCGGCCACCGCGCCCCAATCCTTGAGAGGCTTATCAGGAGCCAGGTCCGGGTTTCCGGCACGTGCGCTGGCCATGTGTGACCAGTAGACGCGCTGCTTGTCACGGTACGGGCCGCCGAGCAGGTTGTTTACCGGTACGCCCATCGCCTTGCCCTTGATGTCCCAGCAGGCGAGCTCTATCCCGGCGATGCCCATCTGTGCGATTCCGCCGGGCGTTGAGCGCATCAGGCGGTACAGATCGAAGTAGATCTTCTCGACGGCCTCGGGGTCTTTGCCGATTACATGCGGCTTGAGGTCTTCAAAGAGGCCGACAAGCGCGTGCGCCGTAACGCCGGAGCCAAACTCGCCGTAACCGGTGATACCGGCGTCCGTCCGGATGGCGGAGAAGAGCCAGGGCCTACGTCCTCCATCGACTACGAATACTTCAAGGTCTGTGATCTTCATGTGTTCTGTCCAATCGGATTCGCTTGGAAATTGCACTGTAGGGGCGGGCCGCTGCCCGCCCCTACGCGGTTGTGGGTCTCATTACTTGTCCCAGGCGTGCTTCTTTGCCGCTTCTTCGTTGAGATCGGTACCCCACCCCGGTCCCTGTGGGATGTCTATGTAGCTGTTGGTGGGCGTCGGCGCCACGGTCACGAGGTCGTCCTTCCAGGGGATGGCGTCCGGGTCTGACTCCATGATCCGTACGTTGGAAACGGAGGCGCAGAGGTTCAGGCTCTGGAAGGTGGACAGGTGGGAGTTGTAGTTGTGCGGGGCGATGTTCAACTCGAAGGTCTCGGCCAGGTCGGCGACCTTTTTGGCGTTGCCGAAGCCCTGCCACTGGACATCCACCTTGACGGTGTCCATCGCCCGGAGATCGAAGAAGGGCTGGTACTGCCGCATCGTTACAAGTTGCTCGCCCGAGGTTATCGACGTCCGGGTAGAGGTCTTGAGCTGAAGCAGCGCCTCGGGGTCCTGGTTGTCGATCTCCAGCCAGAAGAGCTGGTACGGCTCGAGCGCCCGGGCGACCCTGATAGCGCCCTCGGTTTTGAAGTTGTAGTTGATGTCCAGGCAGATATCGATCTCCGGCCCGACGGCGTCACGCATGACGGAGATCTGCTTCACGGCCTGGTTGACGAGATCTGCCTCGGCGAGCTGGTCGTGGGTCACCCCGTCGCGACCCTGCGTGATGGCCCATGACGGGTCGCCCGGAAACAGGATGTTTGTCTTGAAAGCCGTGTAACCCTTATCGACCGCCTCACTTGCGCAGTCGGCGACGTCGTCCCACGTCCTGAGCGGCTTTGCGCCCCAGAGTTCGGGATTGCGCGCCCTGTATGTGCCGAGGTGCGACCAGTAGACACGCTGTTTCTCCCGGAACGGCCCGCCGACGACTTTATGAACGGGTAGTCCGAGCGCCTTGCCCTTGAGGTCCCAGAGCGCCAGCTCGATGCCGGCGATGGCCCATGCGGTGACACCGTACGGCGTGCCTCGATATGCGCGATACAGGTCGAAATAAAGCCGCTCGACGGGTGTCGGGTCTTTGCCGATAAGCCACGAGCTCATGTCACGCACGAGGCCCTGGACGCCGTGGGTGACGCCGCCTTCACCGAACTCGCTGTAGCCGGTGATCCCGGCATCGGTACGTATGGCGACGAAGTGCCAGGGCCTCGCCCCGCCGTCTACCGCGAACGTGTCTATCCCGGTGATTTTCATGCGGCGAGCGCTCCTGTTGCACTGGGCTTGATCGGCTTGGATACCGACGAGCGGCGCTACTGTACACCCGGTGGAGCAAGCGGGCGACTCCCGTTGGGTCAGTCGCCAGATTCTTCCCGTGAGGATTCTGTGGTCCGGCTCCGGGCGGCTACGAGTAGTCCGAGTGCCGGGAGCAGCACGAGGGCGCCGATCCCAAGGCCGAAACGGATCGACCTGATGGTTGCAATAGCTCCAAAGCCGGGGCCGACCGTGACCTGGCCGAGCGCGTCCGCCTGGGAGTGCATGGATAGCACGGTGGCGCGAACCGACGGGTCGAGGCCGCGGTTGATCCAGGCGAGGAAGACCGGGTCGCTGGCCCTTCTGATCGCAGTCACGACCCAGTAGGAGATGACAAGTCCGGCCAGCGACGAGGCGAATGCGAATACGAGCAGCGCCGCAATTAGCAACAGGATCAATACCACGAGTGCACGTGTCGGGCCAGATCTAGTCGTCACCGCGCCTGCCCGACCGGCCAACTCGGTAACGCCGACGCCCAGTAGCAGGCCGCCCGCTGCGATAACGGCGAACCACACCAGCGGGTCCAGTCCGGCGAGTTCCGGGAGATCGACCTGCTCGAGGAGGTGCGCGGGCCAGAGTCGATCGAAAGCCTCGGACGACGCGCCGAAGATCGCCGCCACGGCCAGCGAAAACACAAGCACCGTTCGCCCGCGAATCACCCGCAGCCCGGAACGAACCGTGCCTGAAAGACTCCCAAATACGCCACCGGCGCTCCCGGCCGGCTGGAAGTTTCGTTCCTTCATCGCCAGGAACAGGAACAAGGCCAGCAGCAGGAATAACAGGCCGGAGATCATGAACGGCAGATGAAGGTTCACGACCGCCAGTGAGACGCCGACAAAGATGCCGATGAAGGCCGCGATCTGGCCGACCTGGGCCGCCCTGAGGAATATCGGGCCGGCACGGTCGTCGCCCACCTCGTCCGCTATCCAGGCCTCCTGCGCGCCGCTGGTGAAGGCAAATCCGACCGCCCAGAACACCTGCGCTATAAGGATCATGGAAAGGTTCGGGACAGATCCCCATATGAAAAACCCGACCGCGAGGATGGCATAGCCGATGATGACGGAGCGGCGGCGGGAGTAGGCATCGGCGACGATCCCGGTTGGCACCTCTGCGATCAGAACACTGCCTTCGAGGACTGCGCCGATCAATAGCAGCTGAAACGGGTTTAGCCCGGCCTCGACAATGGCGTAGACGGCTGACGTGGTGAACGTCACGTGGAACGCGAACTGCGTCCAGGCGTTCAGCAGCAGGAATGTCGTGCGCGGTTGTGGCCGGATGGGTGTAACCCTCGCGGTGTGTGAGAGCCCGGTTCTAATGTCGTGGCGCACATACGACCTGTTTTCCGGCCGGTCTGTCAACGTATCGACCGGGTAGGCGGACGTTTCCCGAGCTCCGGCCGTAGAATCCCGGTCGCCGGGACGCGCGCCCCGGGAACGCAGCCAACGCCATCGAAGGGCCAGTGAAGATGTACACCACCAGACCCGTTCTCGCCTCCGAAGAGATCCGCACCCGCATGGGGATGGTGGTGGCACAGCATCCGCTGGGCGCAGAAACCGGGCTTGAGGTACTGCAAAAAGGCGGGAACGCCGTGGACGCCGCCATAACCACGGCATTCGCGATGGGCGTGCTCCAGCCGCTCATGAACGGAATCGGCGGCGGCGGCTTGATGACCGTTTACATGGCGGCCGGTGGCGGAGGTTCGATTGATTACGGCATGCAGGCTCCGGGCGCGGCGACCACTGACGAGTTCCCGCTTGAGGGCGGCACGGAGGGCATGGATACCGGCTCGTCCCGCTACTCCCGAAACTACGCCTGGCCGAAGGTAAAGGACGACATGCTGTCGTCCGGTTACAAGTCGATCGCCATCCCCGGGACGGTCGCCGGGTTAAGCCGTGCGCTGGACGAATGGGGCACGATCAGCCTTTCGGACGCCATCCAACCGGCGATCAAGCTGGCGGAAGAGGGGTTTGCGGTGGGGGCGAACTTCACGCTTTCAACGGTGGCGCGCCGGGACCTGTTCCTCCGGTTCCCGGCGACGGCGGAGATTTACTACCCGGGCGGGTACCCGATCCCGGTCGGCGGGAAGCTGATCCAGAAGGAGCACGCCGAGACGCTGCGCACGCTGGCGGCGGGCGGCGCGGATGCGTTTTACCGGGGCGAGATAGCACAGAAGATCAGTGCCGACGTGAAGGCAAACGGCGGCCTCCTGGAGGCGTCTGACTTCGCCCAGTACACGCCCTTCCTGCACAGGCACGGGGTGCTGGGCGAGTACCGCGGTTACGAGGTGATGGGTCTGCCGGGGCCGACCTCCGGTCCAACGGTGATGGAGATCCTGAACATCCTCTCAACGTTTGAGCTCACGGGTACGAACCACGGGGATCCTGCGATCCTCCACATCATCGCCGAGGCGATAAAGCTGGCGGCGTCCGACCGCTTCACATGGATGGGCGACCCGGAGAAGACGGGCGCGCCTATCGGCGCGCTGGCGGTGCCGGAGTACGGGGCCGAGCGGGCGAAGTCGATTGACCGGGCGCAGGCGGGACCGGCTGAAGCAGGGAATCCGTGGCCGTATGAGGGTCGTGAAAAGCCGGCCGACTTCCCGGGACCGTCGGGTGCCGCAGCGGACGACGGAACGACGCACATCACGGTCGTGGATAAGGACCGGAACGCCGTGGCGCTGACGCAGACGAACCTGGCCTACTCCGGCGTGGTCAACCCGGGTGTCGGCGTGATGATGAATAACGGCATCGGATGGAGCTGCCCGCTGCCGGGGACGGTCAACACGATCTCCCCACACGCCCGGGCGCTCAACAACATGACGCCGATCGTTTTGCTCAAGGACGGTGAATTACGGGGAGCGCTGGGGGCATCAGGCGGACGCCGAATCTGGACATCGGTGGCGCAGAGTCTGGTCCATTACATCGACCAGGGTATGTCGCTTCAAGACGCGGTCCAGGCGCCACGGATCCACGTGGAAGACGGTGACGTGATGATTGACGGCCGTTTCGATTACGACACCATCGACGGGCTGAAAACGCGAGGACACAGGGTCACGATCGTGACCCCGAGGTACGACGTTGCGCCGTACGCGGAGCCGAACGGCATCGCGGTGGATGGGACGGACCTGCGGAGCGCGGTGTACCCGGTGGCGAAGTTGACGATGGCGGCTGGGTATTAGCGTGAGGTGGTCCTTCTGGTTATCTCAGAGTTGTCGCGAGACGCGACCCTCCTCCAGACCTCCTCCCTCCCAGGGAGGAGGCTTTCTAGATGCCCCTTCCTAATGTAGGAGGGGGTTAGGGGGTGGTTAATTTCCGTCTCAAACCTACGAATTCTCCCTCACCTCAATCCTCTCCCGCTGGGAGAGGAGAGATCTGGGCCGACAGACATAGAAAGAAGAGGACGATATGGCAAACAGGCGTGTACTTGTAACCGGGTTGAGCGGGGCGGTTGGATCGGCGATTCGACCGGCGCTCGAGGAGCGATATGAGGTTGCGGCTTTGTCGCGATCCGGCGTGGACGGGATTCCCGATGCTCTGAATTTCCGGGGCGCGGTGCAGGACGCGGCTGCAATCGCCCCGGCTTTCGAGGGCGTCGACACCGTTATCCACCTTGCGGCCGATGGGGGAGCCCACAGCACCGAGGGCATGAACGCCGGATGGGAATCGATGCTCCAGAACAACGTGATCGGCGCGTATAACGTGTTCGAGGCGGCGCGCTCCGCGGGCGTGAAGCGGGTCGTGTTTGCCAGCACCGGCGCGACGGTGATCGGGTACGAGCAGGAGTCACCGTGGCGTGAACTGGTGTCCGAGGACGATGCCGAGACACCGGCGTCATGGCCCAACGTCACCCGGGATTCAGAGCCGAAGCCGCACAGCCTTTACGGCGCGAGCAAGCTGATCGGCGAGGACCTGGCGCGCTATTTCGTGAATACGTCCGATATGTCTATCATCTGCCTGCGTATCGGCGGGGTCGGCTCCGAGGACGTGGTGAACGGCGTGCGGGGGCGGTCGATCTACTGCAGCCACGAAGATATGGCGCAGATGGCGGTTAAGTGCGTTGAGGCGCCTGAGTCGGTGCGTTTCGATATCTTCTACGTGGTGTCCAACAACAGGTACGGCTACCGGGACATCTCGCACGCCCGAGAGGTGGTCGGGTATGAGCCGACGGGTAGCGCGGAGACTGCGCCGAGGGCGTAGGCGCGAATGGTGCGCGTCGACGAATTCAGCATGCCGGAGGGATCGGGTTCTCCCTCATCCTGCACCTTCTCCCGCTGGGAGAAGGGAATCAGCGACCCCCTTTCCCGGCGGGAGAGGGCCGGGGTGAGTGAGAAGATGTTTCTGAAATTACGGCTCTATTCGTTTTTCACTCGCCAGCCCGGTCCCACATGCGGTCGCGCTCTCCATCAGCCAGATCACCCAGCGCTCCATCCCCGGCCAATTCTTCGGTGCGCCTGATCCGGTCCCGGTAGCGCAGCGTTTCTGCACGGAGCGCCACCTCGGGATCGATCCCTGAAGCCTGGATACGGGCCACTGCCTCAAACAACTCACGTCCAGCGGTGGTCTCATCCACCTCGCCATCACCAGCGTCCGGCACCGGTAATCCTGCCCTTCCGGCCCTTCGTTGAAGCGCGGCTGCGTAGGCAAGTGCCGGCATCCCGCTTGGGAGTCCGTTCGTGATCGAGTCGCGGCCCGGCTCTTTGCTCTTGAGCGCGTCCCACTGCTGCGATACCTGCTCGGCGGTCTCTAACTCGGGGCCGTTTTCATCGAACACGTGTGGGTGTCGGCGCACCAGCTTGTCGACCACCCCCGAGATCACGTCCTCGAGCGTCCACTCCCCGGCGCGGCGGGCGATGTCGGCGTGAAACGTAACCTGCACCAGCAGATCGCCCAGCTCCTCGGCCAGCGCGTCCGGGTCGTTCAGGTCCAGCGCCTCTAACGCTTCGTAAGACTCTTCCAACAGATTAGGCCGCAATGAGGCGTGGGTCTGCTCACGGTCCCACGGGCAACCACCCGGATCACGCAATCGCTCCACCACGGCGAGCAGGTCCTCCAGCGTCCGGGACGGGGTGTCGGAACTGGGCATTGGCGTATCTCCGGAACGGCGAGATTCAGGCTCTCAGGATGGCACGAAAACGAGGGTCTGCAACGTACCATAGGCGCCGATGAACAATCTCCGACACAACGACCGCCTGGCAACGTCCTCCGGCTTCCGCATCGCTGTCATCGTGGTGGTGGCGGTCTGCCTGCCCCTGTTTTTCATCTCGTTAAACGTCCGCGTCCTCACCAACTCCCAGGCGTTTTACGAGTGGGGGTTCGACAGCAACAACGTCGAACGGAGGACCGGGCTGGATGATGTGGCGTTAACGAGCGCCGCGAACCGGATCATTGATTACTTCGGTAACGACGAAGAGTTCCTGGATCTGCGCGTGGATTTCGAGGGCGACGAGGTTGCACTGTTCAACGAGCGCGAGATCACGCACATGGCTGACGTCAAAGACGTGATGAATGTCGTGTTCAACGCCGTATGGGTAACGGGAGCGGTGCTCGTAGTTGTCGTTGGCGGCGGTTTTTTTTTGCTCCGACGCCGATTCCTGCCCCTGCTGCGGTCGGCCATCGTGTGGTCGACCATCGCCGGGCTGGCTGTCGCAGCACTGTTTGGCCTGGCGACCTTGATCGACTTCAACACGACGTTCCGGCTGTTTCACGAGGTGACGTTCAGGAACGACTTCTGGAAGTTGAACCCGTCGGAGAGCCTTTTGTTGCGGCTCTTTCCAGTGGGGTTCTGGTTCGCCGCTACGCTGATACTTGTGGTGCTGACGGCGCTGCAACTGGGCGTTGTGTACGGGGCGGCGTGGTGGGCTTCGCGGCGGGCGCACGGCGGTTAATCGACCAGATTCAGGCCCGTAGCCAGCGATCCACGACGCCTGGCAGCTCGCCCAACCCCGAGAGCGTGTAGTCGGGCTGTACCCGTGGCTCTCGCTCGTCGAACCCCTTTATCCACGCAGCGGACATGCCGGCGTCTTTCGCTCCGCCGATATCGGCGTGCAGGTTATCGCCCACGTGGAGAGCGTTCTCGGGCATCACACCGAGCCGTTCGAGTGTGTGCGCGAACATTTTCAAGCCCGGCTTCGCCGAGGCGATTTCGTTCGAGAAGGTCAGGACTTCAAGATACTGGCCGATTCCCTCCCGATCCAGAAATCGCCGGTAGACATTTGGAGAAGTGGAACCGACGTTGGAGATCAATGCCGTGCGGATACCCCGTTCCCTTATGGCTCTGAGGACGCCCCCAGCTTCCGGATAGACCGTGGGCGAATGCACGAGAAACGGCTCGTCGATGGCCCGGGAGAAGGTTTCGAACTGGGCGTCGGTTAATGCGGCCCGTGCCGTGTAATCGGTGGCGGCAAGAATCTGCTCCATGCGTTCCTCGAACGGTCTGTCGAAGCCGCGATCGTGGTCAACGCTTGTCTCCCTGCCGACGGCCCTGATGGCATCGGTGAGGGTTTGCGGTTCGACCATGATCCCGGCTTCGCTCAGTGCTTTCACGCCCTCACGAACTCTGAGTTCACCGCGGCCCGTGCTTTCTTCGAACATGAGCGTTAACCAGAGATCGAATGTGACGGCGCGTGGCGGTAGTTCTGCTGGCACTGGTGTTCCTGCCGGGTGATTGGTGGGCGTGATTGTGCGACTGGCCGGTACGGACCCGGTTTTCAGAGAGTCTTCTCCCTCACCCTAACCCTCTCACGCCGGGTGAGGGGACGCGTTGTTGGCAGACGGACCCTTCGAGAGCCTCAGGGTGGGTCTGTCGCCTCAGGATTGGTCTATCCGGGGAAGGTTTTGTTTGGATATGGGGAGGCAGTTGACTTACTTTGCTCCTGCTTCCGGGCCTGCTACTCCTGAGGATTTCAGCTCTTCGATCTCTGCGGCGTCGTAACCCGCGAACTCCAGGATTTCATCGGTGTGCTGGCCCAGGGTCGGCGCTGCTGATTCGATTCTGCCGGGGGTTCCGTGCATCTTGACGGCGATCCCGATGTTGTGGACCGTGCCGGCGACCGGGTGCTCCGTGACGACGTTCATGTCCCGGGCGTTGACCTGCTCGTTTGACCACACCTCGTCCATCTCGAAGATCGGTCCGGCAGGTGTCCCGGCTTCATCCAGGATCGGCAGCCATTCTGCGGTCGTTTTCGTCTGGAAAGTGGCGTCGAGTTGCTCACGGAGCGCGGTGACATTTTCCAGGCGTGACGCGTTGCTCTCGAAACGAGAATCCTCGAGCAGGTCTTCCCGACCGATGGCGTTCACGAGCCGCACCCAGTTGTTCTGATTGGCCGCGCCGACGTTCATATGCCCGTCTTTTGTTGCGAACGACTGGTAAGGGGCGATCAATCGATGCGTGGAGCCGATACGCGGCGGAACCTCGCCGGTCGCAAAGTAGAACGCGGACTCCCAGACCGTGTAGGCGAGACCGGCTTCAAGCAGCGATGTCTCGACATGCTGGCCTTGTCCGGTCCGCAGCCGCCGGATGTAGGCGGCCTCGACAGCGTGGAGCGCGAACATCCCGGCGTTCAGGTCCGCGATCGGCACTCCGACCTTGAGCGGCGGTCCGCCTACATCGCCGTTGATCGCCATCTGCCCGCTCATTCCCTGTGCGATCAGGTCAAATCCGGGCCGGGCTGAATAAGGACCGGTCAACCCGAATCCGGAGATCGAGCAGTAAACGATCTCGGGCTTGATCGCCGAGATATCCGAGTACCCGAGTCCGAGCCGGTCCATTGCGCCCGGGCGTCCGTTCTCGATCACGATGTCCGACTTCTCGGCGAGCCTCTTGAAGGTCTCTTTGCCACTGTCCGCACGGAGGTCCAGGACGATGCTGCGCTTGTTGCGGTTGAGCTGTAGAAACGCGGCGGATTCGCCGTTGATGAAGGGCGGGCCGATGCGGCGCGTGTCGTCGCCGCCTCCGGGTTTCTCGACCTTGATGACGTTCGCCCCCATATCGGACATGTGCATCGTGCAAAACGGTCCGGCGAGGATCTGCGTCGCGTCGAGCACTGTGACCCCGTCCAGGGCGCGTGGGTTAGTCATCTTTTCTCCTGATCTTGCGAGCGTGTAATGGCGGAGCAATGTTAGCCGCTATGAGCGCGTCCCGGTAAATCCTCCGCCCGAATTTACTTGAACCTGCTGGGGCATAATGCGGTGCTTGATAGAACGGATATGACGCCCGGGTCAGCCCGCGTCACCCACGAACTCACACAGAAAAGAAAGGCACGGCCTCCGATGGCAAGCGCACCGTTCGATCCCTTTAACCTCGAGGGCAAAGTAGCGCTCGTCACCGGCGGAAACGGCGGGATCGGCAAAGGCATCGCGCTCGGACTGGCGCGGGCGGGCGCAAACGTCGCAGTTGCTGCGAGGAACCAGGACAAGAGCGCCGGCGCCGTGGCCGAGCTTGAGGCGCTTGGGGTTGAGGCCGTCAGCATCAGTTGTGATGTCACGAATAGCGCCGAGGTGAACGCAGCGGTCGCAAGTTGTGTCGAGCGATTCGGCGGGCTGGATATCGTGGTCAATAACTCCGGCGTGAACGTCCGAAAGCTGCCGCAAGAGCTGAGCCTTGAAGAGTGGCAGACCGTCGTGGACGTGAACCTGACGGGCGTATTCCTGATGTCGCAGGCGGCCTACCCGGAGATGGTGAAACGCGGCGGCGGAAAGGTGATCAACATCGGCTCGATGATGTCGATCTTCGCCAACGAGACTCTTTCGCCTTATTCAGCAAGCAAGGGCGGAGTGGTGCAGTTCACGAAGGCCTGTGCTGCGGCGTGGGCAAAGGACAATATCCAGGTGAACTCCATCCTCCCGGGCTGGATCACGACCGATATGACGGATGTCCTTCGTGTGAATTCGCCGGAGCGATACAGGACCATCGTGGAGCGATCGCCGGTGAAGCGGTTTGGGACGCCTGATGAACTGGCGGGTACGGCGGTGTTCCTGGCAACGGCGGCGTCCGATTTCGTGACAGGTACGGCGATCCCGGTGGACGGCGGGTACTCGATCCAGTCGTAACCAGGAACCCGGCGATCACCGATCCTCCACTGATCCGACACGAACGACTCGTGCGCTGGCTGTTCCGTATGAGCGATGCTGTCGTCGGACTTATCGCGATACCCTCAAGAAGTATCTCGTTAGCCGACGATTGTCGGGCGCGCCGTGATTCGCGCCCGACGGGAATCAACTGACCCGACGGTAGGAACCGATGGTCGAAGATCCCGGCAGCAGATTTACCGCAGATACTGGTGAGGCACGAGAACGCTCACTTGAGCGGCTTGCCGCCAGATTAAGCGTCAGGCCTTCGATGACAGGCGAATGGGCATGGGTCGCGGGCCGCGCCACGCTCGTCGTAGTCGCCGGAATCGGTGTCCTGGCGTTCCAGCGCGGTACGCCACCGTTCGCTTTCATGTTGTGGGCTGTCGGATTCGTACTGACCTACAACGTCCTGATGGCCGGGCTTCTGATGAAAGGCCGGATCCACGGCTCATTCTTCCTGGGACTCACTCTGGACACGGTTGTACTGCTCCTGGCCTGGGCCGTGGTTACGGAAGGGTTAGCGGAAGAGCCCGAAGCCACCGACATCTACCTGATCATGTTCCCGATCGTGGTGGTGGCGGTGATCCGCCTGGGCTGGCCGCTCGGCGTGGTGCAGGGAACGGTGTTCATCGTATGGATGGCGGCGACGGCGCTCTGGTTCTGGCCGGCCGATTTCTACGCCGTCGAACAGATGCCGCTTCGGGTGCTCTTCCTGACGACGACGATGGGACTGACCCTGTGGCTCATGGCCCGGTTGAATCGCGCACGGGACGAGGCCGAGGATCTCGCACGGGAGAGAGCGACACTAGCGGAGATGAGCCGGGTGATCGGTTCAACTCTGGAACTAGGGCAGGTTTATTCACATTTCGCTTCCCTGGTTCGGGAGCTAATTCCGTACAGAAGAATTTCGTTGAACCGGTTTGATCCGGTTGCCGGTCAACTTGAGCATGTCTACTCACAGGGCGATTCTGCGTCGGGTCGATCTTCCGGGTTCGATCCAGATCTGCCTGGAGTCATTGACCAGCGGTCTGGGATGCTTTTCGGTGGTGGACACGCGGGCCAACACACGTCCATGGCGGTGCCGTTGATTTCCGGCGACCGGGTGATCGGCACGATCAGCACGGAGGCGCACGCCGGGACTGCCTACTCCACCGGGGACCTGGATCGGCTGGAGCGTGTCGCGCACCAGATCTCTTCTGCTATCGAAAGTTCCCGTTTGGCCGAGGTCCTGGTGTCCAGTGAAACGCGATTGAGGAGTGTTCTCGACTCCAGCCAGGATGCGGTGATCACGGTGGACACGGACGGCAGCATTACGGGCGTCAACGCCGGTGCCGTGTCGATGTTCGGGTATCCAACCGCACGTCTCGAAAGTATGGCGATTATCGAACTCGTGCCGTCGTGGACGGAGATCGGTTCAGGCACCGCCGAATCTCCGGACTCCAGAGACCGAGAGATCGAGATCGACGCCCAACGCTCAAGCGGTTCCATGTTCCCGACCGAGGCCGTAACTGCACCGCTGTCCGGGCAGGAAGGTTTCGTAATAACGCTTCGCGACATCACGGAACGGAAGACGGAAGAAGACGCTCGCATGAGGGTGCTTCAGACCGTTGCCCATGAACTTCGCACGCCGTTGAGCGCGGTACTGGGCGCAAAAGATCTGCTCACGTCCACCGCTCCCGCGGACCTGGACAGCTTTACCTTTAAGCGGCTCATGGGCGTAATGGAGCGGGGAGTGGATCGGCTGGACACGCTCGGCGGAGAGCTGACCGACCTGGTCGATCTGATCGATATGCAACGAGGGACGATTCAGCTCGACCGCGAACAGGTCCGCGTATCCGGTCTGGTGGACACAGCGCTGGCCGCCATAGAGCCGGTACTCGCGCGACGGGATCAATCCGTGAGGCTTCTACTGGACAGTCCGGGCACCGAGTTGTGGGTTGATCACGGGCGAATGGTTCAGGTCATCCATGGCCTGCTGATGAACGCGCATCGCGCCTCTTCAAAAGGGGCAGCAATCGTCGCCTCCGGGCGGGTTTTCGACAGCGTTTACGAGATACGCGTGCTCGACCAAGGTCCCGGGATAGCGCCCGAAGACGAGCCTTACATTTTTGATCCGTATTCCAGGGCTGCGCGGGAAGACGTGAGGTCAAACGAGGTTCGGGGGTTCCGTCTCGCGATCGCCCGGGGGTTTGTAGAAGCACATGGCGGGGAGATCGGTTTCGAGACCTCTCCGGAGGGTTCCGAGTTCTATTTCCGGATCCCCGTTGGCCGGCCGACGGCGCCGGACCAGCGCACCACACCCCCGGATCCGGGCGTCTCCGAACCTGCGGAACCGGATAGCGGAACCGTGTAGCCCGCGCCGGCAAGATCGGCGCGTTTCAAGTACGGGATCCGGCTCTTTGATGACTTTCGGGTTTCCCGACCCTCATCCGGTACCGGGGGGATACACGGTTCCCGGCAAGGGACGTTTGTAACCCGTTTTCTTCGCGTCCCTGCCGCTCCGCTTCGGCGTAGACTCGCGCTTTCCGGATACGCACATCTGGCGCAAAAGATAACGAACGCAGGAGTCAGGCATTGACCTCGTCTCAAGGTTCAAACGGTGAGATCCCCGGTGTGTACGCGCGGCTCGGTGTGAAGCCCATCATCAACGCCGGGAGCTGGCTCACGGCGCTTGGCGGCAGCCTGATGGCGCCGGAGGTTCTCCGCGCAATGCAGGAGGCGTCGACGGCGTTCGTGGACCTGCGAGCGCTCCAGATCGCGGCCGGCGAGGTGCTGTCCCGGGCCTGCGGGGCGGAAGCTGGTTTCGTGACCGGAGGAGCGGCGGCATCAAACGTGTTGATGGCGGCGGCGTGCATGACCGGGAACGATCCGGCAAGAATTGACCGTTTGCCGGACTCCAGCGGGATGAAGAACGAGGTTGTCCTGTTTAACGGACACCGGAATCATTACGACAGCAATTACGAGATCGCCGGGGCGACTATCGTCCCCTGGGGTTTCGCCGGAAACGGCAAGACGTATCAGCTTGAAGAGGCGATCACCGAACAGACCTGCGCGATGGCGTGGATATCGGCCCCGTTCATGCGGCATCCGATGCCGTTCAGTGAAGCGGCCAGGATCGCCCACGATAAAGGTGTGCCGGTGATAGTGGATGCAGCGGCCGAGGTACCGCCGCCCGAAAACCTGACCCGGTTTGTCTCGGAGGGCGCGGACATGGTCGGGTACAGCGGCGGCAAGGGGATCGGCGGGCCGCAGGGCACCGGCCTGCTTGTCGGGCGCAGGGACCTGGTCGAGGCGGCGTACGAGAACCACTTGAACTCGCGCGGTACGCGCGCCGGGGTCGGCCGTTCCGCAAAGGCGTCCAAGGAAGACATAGCCGGCCTCGTGACGGCGCTCCAGATGTTTACGGATACGGACCACGAGGCAGTCTGGGCTGGCTGGCGGGTGCAGGCGAAACATATCGTCGGACGCCTGCGTGACATCCCCGGGCTGCGGGTTGTGCTGGAGGACGGCGATCCCAACCGGCAGGGTCCGCAGGCCGTGATCTATTTTGAACGTGGATGGGACGGCCCGGATCCAGACGCCGTACGCTCAGCGCTCCGGGGCGGCGACCCGGCGATCCATGTCGGCGCGGGCGGATACGGAAACGAGATCAACGTGGTTATGGTCAACGTTCAACCCGGCGAAGAGCGCATAATCGCTGACCGGCTGGAGGAAATTCTGTCCGGTTCCAGTTGATTCCACACAAGGCGCACCAGGGAGCATGCTGTGAAGGTAGTTCTCGGAAGTGATCACCTCGGGATGGATTTTGTTGAACGGTTGCGTGATACGTTCCCGGACACGGAGTTCGCGCTGGCACTCTCACATGAAGACATGGTCCGGGAGGCGGCGGACGCGGAGGTGTTCCTCGGCTGGCCCACCAGGGAGGTCTTCCGGTCCGGCGCGGGGTTGAAGTGGGTGCACTGCATCGGGACCGGCGTGGACAATGTAGAGGCGCTGGGCGACATCGCATCGGCCGGGATTCCGATCACGAACGCCCGCGGCCCGCATACGGAACCGATGGCCGATCACACGATATTGTTCCTGCTTTCGCTTGCGCACAACTCGAAGAAGATGCTCGACGACCAGGCCAGGGGCGAGTGGGACGCAACCGGTTTCGACCACGTCGAGGTGTCCGGCAGTGTGATGGGGTTGTACGGTTTCGGAATGATCGGCCGGGCGATCGCCCGGAGGGCTCTCGGTTTTGGCATGGAGGTCATCGCCGTGGATCCCGGCCCGGATGATGAGGTCACGGGCGTTGACCTGTGGGGAGTTGAGCGGCTGGACGAATTGTTCCGGGCGGCTGACTGGCTGGTGGTGGCATGTCCGTTGACCGAGATGACGCGCATGTCTGTCGATGCACGCCGAATCGGCCTTATGATATCGACCGCGTCGCTGATCGTTATCTCACGCGGCGGCATCGTTGACCAGGACGCGTTGAGTGATGCGCTGAACGCCGGGAGTATCGCCGGCGTGGCGCTGGATGCGACCGACCCGGAACCGCCGGTATCCGGTAGCGCGTTCTGGAGCCACCCGAACGCGCTGCTATCGTCCCATTCGTCGGCGCTGACGCCGGAGATGTACGAGGGTCGCAGGCAGATCGTGATCGAAAACATCCGTCATTACCTGGCCGGCGAGGATCTGATCAACCCGGTCGATCCGGTGAAGGGGTACTAGACCCGGGCATACGTGATTGGTGGAACGGCCCATCCCCGTTCACGGGAAGGGGCTTCCTGGTCACGCCTGGTTGAGTCTCGATACGTGCGGTATGTCCCGGGATTCGCTCGCGGACCTGCCCGACGACGGACCCCGAGCCACAACACCCGGGCCGCCGTCGTCAACGCCGCGTGATTCCAGTGAACGGGCACCCCCTTCGGACGTAGACTTTAGGGTAATGGCCCGCGCCGGAACGCCCGCCGGGCCGCAACGGTCTTCTCAGGAGCGGGAATGCTTAAGGGAGCTCTAATCGCCTTCGGGATCATGATCGGTTCAATTGCGATACCGGGATTTCACTGGGTGTCGATCTGGTTCGGACCGTTTATCGCCGGTTACTTTGGCGGCGGGATCGCGCAGGCTGACGAGGACAGGATCGTCAAGTTTGGCCTGCTGGTCGCCGGGATGATGCTCCTGCCCGTAGCGGCCGCTCTCAGTGCACTGTACGTGTTCGATGTGGGCGGGTTCGTCCGGTTCTTTTTGATCGTCATGGCCATCGTGATTGTTCCGTACACGTGGTTTGGCGTGACTCTCGGCGCCCTTCTCAGTTACCTCTCCCGAAAAAAGGCGGCCGAGAAGGCCGCCGCCGAGGAGGCAATTGAGAAGACGGGAACCGCACCCTCCTGATCAGGAATAATCCCGGGTGACCGTCGTCCCGGCGCGTTGCGAGCCGGGACCCGGGTGAAGGACGAGATCGAGTTCCGCGCGACCGATCCTGATACCAGGCGTTAAATTCTGTGTATTTGCGCCTGTTGAAAACTCTGGCTCCCCATGGTTTTTCTCATATTTTGTCCCGGATATCGGTTCAATGGTCGAAATTAGGCAGCGCATTGAATCGTGTTTTGTGCCCGTTATTTTTCACTGATGTTTGAAATCTTATATGCCTGGTTTTCGCTATTCTTTCCATCGATAGCGCCGACACGATCACAGGTCACGGACGTTAACGTCGGGCATCGTGTACTGACGTTGCGCTTCCCGTTAAGGCGACAGGTATTTCGTTGGGATATCGCCCACATAACTAATCGTCTAGATTTACGTGTGAATCATTTGACCAAAATACTATTAGATGCAATAATCTCGTGTTGTCGTCATGAGTCGATGACGACGAAATTCAATTGACCGACGGAGTCAGGAATGCGAATCGAAGAAGCAGATTTGAATACGCTAAAGACGGCTCAGCGCCGAGGACGAGTTCGCTCGCCCGAGACGCAAGAGTTGATCGAGGCGATTGATTCGCTGGTTCCGGGCGCTGCGAAGGCGGTAGTGGTTGAGCCGGGGCAGACGTCGCAGAAGGTCCGGGCCCGCGTAATGTATGCAGGCAAAGCGGCCGGGAAGAAACTCCAGGCGGCGATCTCCGGCGACAAGGTGCTGTTTGCGCTCAAGGAAGAAAGACGACGGCCTGGACGTCCTCGGAAGAACCCTCTCTGATATTCATCAGTAACTGAAAAGGGGGAGCGCGTTGCGCTCCCCCTTTTTTGGTAGGTCGTTCACACGCAGGATGACTACTCCGGCGGGTTGAGCCTTCGGGCCTCTCGTCCCGTGACCGAGTTGATTACCTCTTCCACGCCCATCCGCCCAACCGGGCCAGTGGCATACATCGCTCCAAAGATGTTTCCACCCCGGCTGATCAGGAACTCCATGGGTTGATGGTAGTGACCGTGGTGATCGTCCCCGTACCAGGGATCAAATCCCTCCACCTGCTCGTCCGTCACGCCGTACGCTATGGGCATAGTGAGCCCGTTCTGCGCGGCCATCTCGATAGTCGATTCCCTGTCACCGGTTGTTGCACCGATCACCGCAACGCCAAGTTCAGCTAGTTCTTCCTTCTTCGCTTCGTAGCTGGCCAACTGCCGGCGGCAGTACGGTCACCAGTTGCCGCGGTAAAAGAGGAGTGCGAGGTACCTCCCGGGCATCTCTTTCGGCAGCTTGAGGGTTCCGCCATCGATCAGGTCCAACGTGATCTCCGGCAGCCTGTCGCCCTGAATCAATTTGGTCATCCAGCTGGCCTTTTCTATAGTCGTCTTCGTTGGTTAGTATCCCGGTTTTGAGCGGACATACTGCGGCGGCCATTCCACGTCGTCACCCAGCTCGATGGCGGCGTGCAGCGGCCAGTACGGGTTACGCAGCACTTCGCGCCCCAGGAAGATCACATCCGCCTTCCCGGCGGCAAGAACTTCCTCCGCCTGTTTCGCTTCCGTAATCAGTCCGACGGCGCCGGTCGGAACTTCCGCCCCGGACCGGACCGCATCAGCGAACGGCACCTGGTAGCCGGGCTTGAGGATCATCTGCTGGTGAGGCGACACGCCGCCGGAGGAGCAGTCGACAAGATCAACTCCATGCTCCTTGAGCGATTTCGAGAACTCGACGGCGTCCGGAACGTCCCATCCGCTGCTCTCTACCCAGTCAGTGGTTGAGATGCGGACCATGAGCGGGAGGTTTTCAGGCCATACCTCGCGCACGGCGTCTACGACCCTGAGGGGGAAGCGCGCGCGGTTGTCCGAACTGCCGCCGTAAGCGTCTTCACGGTGATTTGAAATGGGTGACAGGAAGGTGTGTCCGAGGTAGCCGTGTGCGAAATGCAACTCCACCACTTTGAACCCGGCTGCGAGGCTGCGCTTTGCGGCTGCGCGCCAGTCATCCACAAGCGCATCGATATCCGGTTCACTCAATTCGTCCGGCGTCGCCCAGCCGTCGTCAAACGGCACGGCAGATACGCCGACCGGCTGCCAGCCGCCATCGTCGGATCCCACGAAACCGCTGCCGAGCCACGGCCGATTCCGCGACGCCTTGCGGCCGGCGTGCGCCAGTTGGATACACGGCACGGAGCCGTTATCTGAAATGAAGCCGGTGATGGGTTTCCATGCCTCGACCTGATCGTCGTTCCAGATGCCAACATCGCCGGGGCTGATACGTCCGGCGGGATTCACCGCGGCGGCCTCTGTCATAACCATGCCGGATCCACCGACGGCCCGGGTTCCGAGGTGTACCAGGTGCCACTGGTTTGGGATTCCGTCCTCGGCAGAGTACTGGCACATGGGTGCGACGAAGACCCGGTTCGGGAACTCTACGTCGCGCAGTTTGTATGAGGAAAATAGCTGGCTGATTGTTCTGTCCTTTTGGTTATGGTCCAGGCCGTGATCGTGCGGCCAGCATCCTAATCCCGTTTGGCAAAAACTCGGTAATCTGGAGAGTATCGGAGTATTCCGGTGTGGGCCGGAAGGGGCCTGGATCAGAGGGTCATGCCGCCGTCGATCACCTGCACGGTGCCGGTTACGTACTCGGTCTCGTCCGACCCCAGGTAAACAGCCAGGGACGCGATCTCTTCCGGGTTGCCGAGGCGGCCCATCGGCTGACGGGCGATGAAGTCTTTCCTCGCCTGCACCGGGTCCGGTGAAGCGTTGATGCGGTCATCAAGCGATGGGGTTTGAACGGTGGCGGGCGCTATGGCGTTGACCCGGATGCCCTTGCCCACGAAATCCGCCGCCACCGACTTTGTCATGCCAAGGACGGCCGCTTTGCTGGCGCTGTACACGAATCGGTTGACGACGCCCTGCAAACTGGAGGCGACAGACGACATGTTGATGATGCTGCCGCGCCCGTTGGCGACCATCCCGGGCAGTACCGCCTGCATCATGTGGAACATGGCACGGACGTTCAGGTTGAAGGAGAAGTCCCAGTCTTCTTCTGAACACTCCAGGATGTCGCCGCCTGCTACGAAACCGGCGCAGTTGAAGAGGATGTCCGGTGTCCCGGTTTCTTCAACCACGGCCCGGATTGCATCTGTGTCGGTCACATCGAGGATCCGGGTCGTTATGCCCGGAGTGCCATCTAGCGAACCGAGCGTTGTGGGATTGATATCCGTCGCCCAGACCTTGGCGCCTTCATCCGCGTATGCCAGCGCGGTGGCCCGGCCGATGCCCTGACCGGCTGCTGTGATGAGGGCGGATTTTCCGGTAAGCCTGCCTGCCAAGTGTTTCTCCAGGGTCGTGGGGTGTGGATCGATCAGTTCAAGTTGTTGGAGCGTAACTGGAGAAAATGTAGCTCATTTTTTGCCAGCCAACTGGTCTGCGAGCGGGAACCAGGGTGGCGGGGATCACGCCTTCAGATAGTCGAATGCGGCCGCCATGAACAGTTCGACGCCGACCGGGAACGCAGCTTCGTCTATATCGAAGGACGGGCTGTGGTGCGCCTGGGCTTCCGGCTTGCCCTCGATCGCGGCGCCCAGGCTGAAGTAGCTCCCGGGCATGGCGCTCAGGAACAGCGACATATCGTCGGACGCGGTCTGAGGAGTCATCGCCTCCACCCGGCTCGCGCCCACGACACCTGCCGCAACGCCCTGCATCCAGGCGGTCACTCGTTCATCGTTGACACATGGCGGCGTGCCGGAAAGCCACTCGTACTCGGAATCTCCCCGCATCGCCCTGGCCACACCCTGCGCCGTACGAACCAGGCCATCCAGCAGTGTTTTCTGCGTCTCTTCGGAAAACCAGCGAATGGCGCCGCTCATCGTCGCAGTGGCCGGGATGATGTTTCCCGCCGTCCCGGAATGTATCTCTCCGATGGTCACCACCGCCATCTCGTTCGGCGGAGTCTCGCGGCTGACCAGGGTTTGAAGCGCGGTGACCACGTGGGAGGCGATCACCACCGGGTCGACGCTCAGGTGCGGCATGGCGCCGTGTCCGCCGCTGCCGGTGATCGTCAGTCTGAAAGTGTCCTTGCCGGCCATCGTCGGTCCGGCCGCCGCGCTCACGACTCCGGTCGGATCTCCGGCGCTGATGTGAAGGGCGATTACGCGGTCGGCCTTGTAACGGTCGAAAAACCCGTCGTCCGCCATAGCCTGAGCGCCGACGTTATTTTCTTCCGCAGGGTGAAAGGCAAAAATTACCGTGCCGTTCAACTCGCCGCGATGTCGCGCCAGTAACTCGGCGGCGGTGACGGCGATAGCGATGTGAGAGTCGTGGCCGCAGGCGTGCATGGCGTCTACGGTCGAGGCGAACGGCAGGCCGGTATCCTCCGCCATCGGCAGCGCGTCGATATCGGCCCTGATCATGAGCGTCGGGCCCTCGGAACCGCCGGCAAGAACGCCGACAACGCCCGTGTGGCCGATGCCTTGCTCAACTTCCAGGCCTGCCGTAGCCAGGCGCTCGGCGATGATCGAAGCGGTCCGGCTTTCCTGGAACTCGATCTCGGGGTTGGCGTGGACGTCTCTCCGCAGCGCGATCATCCCGGGTGTGGCGTCGGTGATTTCCTGTTTGTATGGCATGGCAGCCGAATGATACAGGGCCGCCCGGACGGGACATCATTCCCGGTAAGACACGCCTCATAAGCCACGCCTCGCGTGTTTACGAGAACTCGGCTACACGGCCTCTCAGTATGCGGTCTAACTCTGCCCCGAGCGGTTCGTGTCCGGGATCCTCGAGACCCGGGTCCTGTGCTATCAGATCGACCGCCTCCGCTCGTGCCATTGCGAGCAGATCGGCGTCGGTCAGGCTGGCGATGACGAGGTCTGCGAAACCGCTCTGGCGGGTTCCGATGTAGTCACCCGGACCTCGCAATCTCAGGTCTTCTTCGGCGAGATCAAAGCCGTCAGACGTACGCTCGATAATGCCCATCCGTTCCCTCGCGTCCGCGCTCGGTTCATCCGACAGCAGGATGCATTGGCTGGCGTGTTCGCCTCGACCGATACGCCCTCGCAACTGGTGAAGCTGTGAGAGGCCAAATCGCTCTGCGCCCTCGATCAACATCACGGTTGCGTTCGGGATGTCGATACCCACCTCGATGACCGGGGTGGCGACAAGCACGTCTATCTCACGGTCCCGGACCAGGTCCATGACCTCTTGCTTCTCGGCAAGCGGAAGCCGCCCGTGCAGCAGGCCCAGCTTCAGTTTTGAAAATGGGCCGGACGAAAGGTATTCGAACTCCTCGACCGCCGACCGGGTTCGTATCTCTTCCGACTCGTTGATCAGGGGGCAAACTACGAAGGCCTGCCGACCCGCTGCGACCTCATCCAGCACAAGTTGATGGGCATCGGATCGTTGTTCCGCCGTGCGCGCCCAGGACGTCGAAATGGGTTTGCGACCGCCCGGAAGCTCTCGGAGCGTCGTCAGGTCCAGGTCCCCGTAGACCGTCAGTGCGAGCGTGCGAGGAATCGGTGTTGCGGACATTCCGAGCAGATGGGGACGCGGCCGCTGGTCGCCGAGGACGGCGCGTTGCTCGACGCCAAACCGGTGTTGCTCGTCCACGACCGCCAGGCCGAGCGATTCGAACTGGACGGACTCCTGGATCACGGCGTGGGTGCCGACGACGATGTCCACTTCGCCGGCCGCGATGCTCGCTTGAAGCTCACGTTTCACGCGCGCTGTATGGCTGCCTATCAAAAGGCCTATCCGGATCGGCGAGTCCAGCCCAGGGATCAGTGCCTGCACCACGGGATCGCCGCCGTGGCGCTGTGCTACAGCCTCAGTGTCCAATCCCTCGGGTTCAAGCATCGAGGCCTGTTCGCCGGCAATAGGGACTGCGTTGAACAGCGTGCGAAGTGACAGGTAGTGCTGCTCCGCCAGCACCTCCGTCGGCGCCAGCAATGCGGCCTGGTAGCCGCAGGAAAAGGCGGCGAGCAGAGCGGTAACGGCGATGATGGTCTTTCCGCTCCCCACCTCGCCCTGCAGAAGACGGCCCATCGGCACCTCGGACGAGATGTCGGATAGCACGGTGTTGAGCGCATCGTCCTGGTCCGATGTCAATTCAAATTCAAGCGTTTCCAGAAAGGACCTGAGGAGGTCGTGGTCCGGGTTGATGGAGACGCCGCCCGCCCGTTCACGCCATTCGCGCTTCCGGCGTTGTACGGCGAGCTGGTTGATGAACAGTTCGTCGAACGCCAACCGCCTCCGGGCCCCGTGCCATTGCTCCATATCTTCCGGGTGATGCATCCACCGAACGGCGTCCTGTAATTCCGGAAGGACGTTGCGCTCCCGTACCCCCGCGGGAAGGTACTCCTTGAGCAACGGGAGCCCGGTGTCCAGCGCGTTGCGGGCGGCGGTTCGCAATGTTCGCTGGTACATCCCGTCGGTGGACGGGTAGATCGGGAGGAGGTTGCCGGCGTGTGTCAGGTTGTCACCCCGGATCACCTCGTACTCCGGGTTCTGGAACTGCGCTTGATCCCGGTACGCCTCCACCTTGCCGCTGATCACGATTCGCGTGCCGGGCCTCAGTTGCTGTGCGAGGTAGGGCTGGCCGAACCAGGTAATGCCAACGAACCCGGTCTCGTCACGCGCGGTCACGCGCGCCGCCCCACGCCTGCCGATGTTGGCTGTCGTTGACGATGTGACCGTGACGATAACGCTCATCTCTTCGCCGTAGGCGAGGTCGATCACGCTGCCGATGTTGGAGTAGTCCAGGTGCCGGGTCGGGTACATACGGAGCAGCCCGCGCAGGTCTTCCACGCCCAGGCGCTTGAAACGTGGGTGCTGGGCCTTCTGGATATAGGGCAGTTCCTCGATGGCGGTATCAAGTGTGAGCGGGCCGGATGGTTTCTTTTTCGGGGTGGCCTTGTTGCGGGGCCTGACAGCCGGTTTCTTTGCCATTGCTGCGCGCTTCGGGGAGGCCGGCCTCGCCTTTGCATCCGGGGGCGTTGGAGACGGCGTACCGGTTGATACGGTTGCCGGGTCGCCGATGACGGACGCGCGTGCAGCCCTCGCCCACTCCTCCCGCTTATCCACGGTCAATGAAGCGTAGGACTTCGGGATGTCCAGGGGCGCGAGATCGTCCCGGTTGGCCTCGAGGAATAGGTCCAGTCCTCCCGCGACCGCGGCATCCCCAAAGCCGCGTTTGGCCTCAAGATCAAGGATGCGCAGCAATGACTCCTGCGCGCTGCGCCGTGGAGGTCGGGATCGGCGAGGCACGGTGTTTAGCCGGATTTCTTGCGGATGAATCCCACCCCGAGCGAGCCGGGGCCGGCGTAGGTTCCAACCACGGCGCCGATCTGCGACATCATCATCCCGCCTTCAGGGGCGAGGTGAGCAAGGTCAGCCGCCAGCTTCTTGATTTCTTCGGGCTCGGTCGAATGATGCATGGCGAGCTGATCGAACGGGGCGGCCTCTTCGACAAGCGCCTTGAGCTTTTCAAGTCCCTTGCGCCGTGTGCGCGGGCTTGCCACCGGCGCTGACTCTCCGTCCTCAAGGGTGATGATCGGGGTGACCTTGAGCAGGCCGCCGATGAAGCCTTTGGCGCGCCCGATTCGGCCGCCTTTGATGAGGTACTCAAGCGTGTCGACCATGCCGTAGAACCGCGCCCGGCTCATGGCGTCTTCGACGGCATCCACCACCCCGTCAAGGCCGGTCCCGGACGCTGCGGATTGCGCCGCTTCGATCACGATCAGGCCGAGGGGAATAGTGGCCTGCCCGGTATCCATTGTCTTTATCTTCGTGCCATCCCCGTCGACTTCTCGTGCGCCCTGTACGGCCGAGTTGATGGTCTGGCTCAGCTTGCCGGATATGTGGACGGAGACGATGCCGTCATGGTCGTCAAGGAGCTTCCGGTACGCCTCGGCGAAGTCGCCGGGCGAGGGCTGTGAAGTTGTCGGAAGCTCTGATTCGGTCTGAAGGCGACGGTAAAACTCGTCGTTGTCTATATCAACGCCGTCTTTGAACTCTTCCATTCCGAACCGGACGTTGAGCGGGACCACCGTGATTCCGTGTTTTTCTGCGACGTCCTTCGGAAGATCTGCGGTGCTGTCCGTGACGATAGCGATGCTCATACAACCCTCTATTCAGCCATCGGAATGCCGTGGCCGGATTCAGCGATCGGCCTGTTCGACCGACCAGATTCGCCAACTGGAGTAGCAAGGCCGGTTTCAGCCAGCGTGAACCCGCACAGACTATCGCGCCCCGGGGGAAGGGGCGACCCCGGTGTCACGCGATAGGGCCAGAACGATCGGGTGGCCGGTCGCTTCAGGATTCCGGGTTATTCAAACGCGACGAGGAAGTCGTAGTGCGGCTGGCCTCCGCTCACGAGTTCCACTTCCGCATCTCCGGCGGCCTGTTGCGCGGCCTCGAGAGCTCCATCAGCATCCTCGAAGCCAGCGCCGCTGTAGATGGTGATGAGCTCTGCGTCCCCGGTGGACAGCCGAATCATCTCCACGAGGGCCGATATCGGATCACTCGCCGTCGTCACCAGATCACCGTCCAGCAACCCCATGACCTCCCCGTTGATGATCTCCTGCCCGGACACAACGGCGTCGCGCACGGCGCGCGTAACGGAGCCTGCGCGCACTTCTATGGCGGCTTCGCTCATGGCGGCACTGTTGGCCTCGAGGTCGGCGGTTGCGGAGAAGGCGAAGACGGCGGCGATTCCCGCCTGGACCGACCTGGTCTGGACCACCTGGACGTTCTTGCCCGTAAGGTCAGGGACCTGTAACGCAGCGGCGACTATGTTCCCGTTGTTCGGGAGGAGGAGAACCTGGTCCGATGGCGCGGCTTCTACTGCGCTGAGCAAATCCTGGACACTCGGATTCATCGTGTCGCCGCCCGTGACCGGGCTGCACGCGCCCATTCCCGCCTGGGCAAATACGGCCTTCAGGCCATCCCCGTCACACACGGCAACGATGGCGGTCTCCACGCGGGGCATGTCAGGCGCGGGGTTGGCCGGCGCTGGCGAACCCGGGTCACCCGACTGCCGGTCCGCCGCCCATTCGGCGGTTTGCTCGTCCATGTTGAGGATCGTGATCCCGGCGAGTGTCCCGAGTGCTGCGCCGTACGACATCACGGGTCCGGGGTCGAGCGGATGCAGGTGAATCTTGACGGCCGTTGAGTCTCCGGCAACCACGGCGGACTCCCCGAACGTCGTCGCTTTTTCCCGGATCTCGGCCACGTCCAGCCCTTCACCCTCGATCAGGAATACGGTGCAGTAACCAAAGATCTCCTCCTGTACCGCCTCGACGAAATCGATCCTCACCCCGGTATCGGACCGGGCGTCCTTCTCGACGCCGATCGGGTCCGGCGACGGAAACAGGGTTGAGCCATCGCCGCGACCCTGTGCCATCTCGAGTGCCCCGGACAGAAACACTGACAGGCCGTATCCGCCTGAGTCGACCACACCGGCGTCCTTCAGGACATCGAGCTGTGTGGGAGTCAAGGCCACGGCGTCGATGGAGGTCTGCACCGCGGCCTCAAGTACTCCGTCGATGCCCGCTCCCGTTGCGGCGCTCTCCGCCGCCGTGTCGGCGGCGACGCGCATCACCGTGAGCATGGTGCCCTCGCGCGGGTCCGGCACGGAGTCGTACGCGGCAGCGGCGCCTGCGCGCATGCCGGCGGCGAACTCCTCGGGCGAGATGCGCTCGCGTCCGGCCGAGACATCCGCCATTCCGCGGAAGAGCTGGGCCGAGATGAGACCACTGTTGCCACGGGCCGCGAGCAGGGCGCTTCTCGCCATCCTCTGCGCCGCGTCCCCGGCGTGGAGTGTGGGTTGAACCGCTGACTCTTCTACGATGGCCCGCAACGTGAGGCTCATGTTGGTTCCCGTGTCGCCGTCGGGGACAGGGAATACGTTCAGGGCGTTGATCTGGGTACGATTGGTTTCGACAGCGCGACTGCCCGCCCCGACCAGGGCGCAAAGGACCACCCCGTCGATCCACTGACCGTTATCGTTTTCCGCTTCAGATCGGGTCAATTGATTGGCTTTCTTGCGAATTGCCGGATCAGGCGACTCGGCCTGCGATGAGAACGGGCAGCAAATCCGGCCGGTATCCGTTCGTAAATGTTGTCGCAGACAGTCAGCGGATGGTAACTTGTAGGTCTGGCGTAAGCCAATTCTCGATTTTTCCTAACCAGCAGATGCGCGCGGCCGGTCGCGGGACACGCAGCGTCGAAACTTTTGGGGTACCTCAGTCATGGCCAAGTGCATTACCTGCGGAAAGGGTCCGCAGTTCGGGCACAACCGCAGCCACTCGCTGCGGGCGACGAACCGGATGTTCAAGCCGAACCTGGTGCGCCGCAAGACGCCGGACGGTCCCAAGAAACACGAGTACGTGTGTACTCGCTGCCTGCGGACGGAACTGAAGGCGAAACGCTAGACGCCTGCCCGGTTCCAGACAGTTGATACGCACGCCAGTTAAGGCGTGCGTTTTCGCGTCCCGGGGCAGGTCCTTATCGGGCGTCGATTGCTTCTCGTAGCGCGGCGATCCCGGAGATGACGCCGTCCGGGTGGTTGAAGATGCCGGTGCCCGAGATGAGCAGGGATGCGCCGGCCTCGGCACATGCGGGCGCGGTATCGGTCTTGACCCCGCCATCGACAGCCAGGTCGGCGCTATCGGCCCGCCAGGGTAGTTTTTCGGCCAGGGTTGCGATCTTGCTGAGCTGGCCGGAAATGAACTGTTGACCGCCGTACCCCGGGTTGACGGTCATCACGAGCACCCGGTCCACGTCCGGAAGGATTTCATCAAGCGCCGATGCCGGTGTGCCCGGGTTCAGCGCCACGCCGGCCTTCATGCCGGCTTCCTTGATCGATTGCAGCGTTGCGTGCAGGTGCGCGCAGGTCTCGGCGTGGACCGTGAAGTAGTCGGCCCCGGCGCGTGCGAAGTCGGCCACGAACCGCCCCGGCTCATGGACCATCATGTGGATATCGATCGGGAGGCCGGTCAGGGGACGAATCCATTCCAGCACCGGCGCGCCGAAGGTGATGTTCGGCACGAAGTTGCCGTCCATGACATCGAAGTGGATCTCGTCGCAGCCGCCATCGTTCAGGGATTTGATGTCCCTGCCGAGTTGCGAGAAGTCGGCGGCGAGGAGAGACGCGGCAATCCGGACATTCCGGGTTTCGGGCTCCGAAGTCATTGGCCGGCCTCCCTGAGCCGTGCTTTCGCCTCGTCCAGCGCAGCCTTCACCCTGCCCGGCGCGGTGCCGCCCGGGACGTCTCGTGAGGCTATGGAGGAGTCGACCCCGATCCCCATCACGTCCTCCTCAAAAAGCGAGGACGCGGCGGAGTACTCTTCAAACGACAGGTCTTTGAAGTACCTGCCGCTGTCGATCAGACGATCTGAAAGTGCAGACACGAGGACGTGTGCCTCGCGGAACGGCAGGCCTTTGCCAACGAGGTAATCCGCGATGTCGGTCGCAAGCACGTAGCTTGACTCTGCTGCCTCCCGCATCCGGCCAGCGTCAAACTGCGCGCCGTCGATCATCCCGGCGGCGACGTCCAGTGTCGCCAGCAGTGTATCCACGCTGTCGAACAGGCCCTCTTTGTCTTCCTGCAGGTCACGGTTGTAAGTCAGCGGAAGGCCCTTGAGCGTGGTCAACATGGCGAACAGGTTGCCGTACACGCGTCCCGTCTTGCCGCGTGCCAGCTCCGCGAAGTCCGGGTTGCGTTTTTGCGGCATGATGCTGGAACCGGTCGTGTAGCTTTCCGGCAGAGCCAGGAATGCGAACTCTTCAGACGACCAGATCACGAACTCCTCAGCAAGCCGTGACAGGTGCATGGCGCTTATTGCCGCCGCGCTCAGATACTCAAGCGCGAAGTCTCTATCGGACACACCGTCCATGGAGTTGGCGGTGACGCGTGAAAATCCCAGTTCGCTGGCGACGGATTCCCGGTCTATCGGATAGGGGACGCCGGCCATCGCTCCGTTGCCGAGCGTCAGCACGTCGGCCGACGCCTGCGCGGCGGCGAAGCGGGTAGCGTCGCGGTCGAACATCTCGAAGTAGGCGAGCAGGTGGTGCGCAAGGAGGACCGGCTGTGCGCGCTGGAGGTGGGTGTATCCGGGCAGTATCGTGGCGAGATTGGCCTCTGCGGCGCCCAGGAGGGCTTCCTGAAGGGTCCTGAGAGCGCTGATGGTGTCGGCGCACGCCTGCTTCATGTAGAGGCTTGTGTCCGTGGAGACCTGGTCGTTCCGGGACCGGGCCGTGTGGAGCCTCCCGGCGACATCGCCGATCAGATCGAATAAGCGAGACTCCACGTTCATGTGGATGTCCTCAAGCTCCGGCTTCCACGGGAAATCGCCGGACTCGATCTCGGCGCGGACCGTCTCAAGCCCGTCGATGATCTGCCCCGCTTCGGCCTCGCCGATGATGCCCTGCCTGCCCAGCATGCGGGCGTGCGCGATCGAACCGGCGATGTCCTGTTTGTAAAGGCGCCGGTCGTAATGCAGAGAGACGGTGTAGTCGGACGCCAGCTCAGCGCCGCGTGCGCTGGCCGCGGGGTTGGGCGGTCCGGGTGAATGAGGATCAGTGGTCATTGCGCCGGATAGCTTCTCACGTTCTGGAGGAGTGCCGCTAGCGTAATTACACGGCAGACGCGAAGAGGCCCGGCCAGAACGGCCGGGCCTCTTCAGTCATTCAATCAACTTCGAGTGGAATTTACGCTCCAGTCGAGTCGAAACGGACGATGCTGTCCACGGCTATCGAACCTTTCTTGCCCTTATCGTGCGGTACGCCGACGTTCACGCTACCGGAGCAAGTGCCGCTGACCTGCCCCCTGAAGCGATACCAGGGATTATATTAGTCCGGCCACCTCCGGG
>CAYYRD010000014.1:0-16946 GCA_964474025.1 uncultured Dehalococcoidales bacterium
TGGCGTCGTCGTCAGCCATCTTCGCGTCGTCAGCCATCATGGCGTCGCCGTCTGACATCTTCGCGTCGTCAGTCATCATGGCGTCGTCGTCAGCCATCTTCGCGTCGTCAGCCATCATGGCGTCGCCGTCTGATGTCTTCGCGTCGTCGTCCATCATTGCGTCGCCGTCTGCAGTCGCCGCGCCAGTAGCCGTAAGAGCCGAATTCGTCGCGGGAGCCCCCACGTCAGTCGGCTCCGGATCGTCACTGCCGCATGCGACTGCGACCAGCGCCAGTGCGGCGCTGGCGGCAAGCAGAACATCTCGCCAGTGCGTCGTCGGACGGATCAGGTTTGCTGTCTGGATCAATTCTTACCCCCCGAAGCATGTCGTCGAATTAATTCCGTGCTGACCTTTGTTCGTCCGTCGCGCCGGATCGGATCACTCCAATGTGGAATCGACCCCCCGGTGGTCATTCCGGTGCACTGATCCAGATCGATCCCGGATGCGAATAACCGGTGTGGAGATGTCGGCCGGCGGGGTAGTTGTTCACTCCCGTCACGTCGCCGGTCGTCACCTCCCAGAAAGTGGTTCTCCCGGGTTCCCTTTGCCATCTCCAGAAAGGATCAACGCCCCGGTGGCTACAATTGCGTCTCCGCTATCTGCCGCCACCAGTCGGAGCGCCAACACAACGGGACCGACACGCATCAGTCGCGAAGAGGCCGACGCACTGTCGACACGACTGCGCGCCCGCGACGCGGGCGCAGTCGATGATCTGTACGCGGTTACCGGCAGGCGCGCCTTCGGGCTTGCTTACCGGGTGCTTGGTGATGGCGCGTCTGCGGAGGACGCCGTACAGGAAGCGTTCCTGGAACTGTGGCGGATTTCGGAGCGAGTGGACGCCACCCGGGGCCGTGTCGATTCCCTGCTGATGACGCTCGTCCACCGGAGGTCTATCGACGCTTTACGGGTTCGGGAACGTCGCGCCCGTATCTCCGAGGTGATCCCGGATGAGGTGGTGGATCGAAACGCCTCCGAATTGTTTGACAGGGTCGCAGACGCCCTGACGCACGAGCACGTTGTGGAGTGTATGGAGGCGTTACCGGCAGCCCAGAAAACGGCTATCGAGCTCGCGTATTTCGGCGGGCTAACGCACTCCGAGATCGCGGAGGAAACGGGAACACCGCTTGGCACGGTCAAAAGCAGACTTCGGCTTGGCCTGTTACGGCTCAGAGCTGACTTCGGAATCCCTGAACTCCAGGGGGAGGAGGCGCCATGAATTGCGACGAAGTTCGCGATCTATCGGGCGCATACGCGCTCGGAAGCGTGTCCCCGGAAGAGAAAAACCAGATAGAAGACCACTTCGCCGGGTGCGATCTTCATCCCGAGATCTCAGGCCTCGTGGCCACTGTCGCCGGGTTGGCGTCGGCAGCCCCTGAAATGGACCCTCCAGCCGCCCTGGGCGGACGCATCTCGGCAGCGATACGGGCCGAACCAGGCGCAGCCACGACGGCGACGCCCCACGATCCACGGATCGCCAGGCCGATCTGGACCCATGCAGCGCGTCTCGCGTCGTGGCCGGTCGCCGCGACACTGGCGGTGGGCATCGGTGCGCTGATCGTCTGGAACGTAAACATGCAACTCAACGAGCCGCCGGAAAACCTCGTCCACTTCATGAAGGAAGCGGACGGGGACTGGGTTCGTATCGAAGCGAAACTAGGGGAACCCGGCACCGCTTTCGCGCTCGGCGGTTTCGAGACACTGCCGTCCGACCGCAGTTACCAGTTGTGGGCGATGCGTGACCACGACGCCATCAGCTTGGGCGTATTCAACACGGACGACGAAGGCAAGTGGTCCGGAGACATGGATGTCCCGCTACAGCGTGGCGATATGATCGCCCTGACGGAAGAGGCGGCCGGCGGGAGCATCGCGCCCACGATGGAGCCGCTCATCAGCACCAGGCTCTGAACCCGGCTACATTCGGCCCCTACATCCGCTCCGGCGCGTTCATCCCCATTAGCGAGAGGCACCGCGCAATGGCTATCCGCGCCGCTTCCACCAGCTTCAAGCGCGCCTTCGAAACGGGCAGATCATCCTCGTCATCGGATATCACCCGGCAGGCGTCATAGAACCTCTGGAGGGCCCTTGCGACTTCCGTGGCGTAGTGCGGGATCTGCTGCGGTTCAAGCCGGTCCGCGGCGCGATCCACCACGTCAGGCAACCCGGCGATCTGTCGTATGAGCGCTATCTCGAGGTCATGCGTGAGCAAGGAAACATCGCCGTCCGCCCAGTCGATGCCCTGCTCGTTGGCGTTGCGCAAAATCCCGGACAGCCGGGCGTGCGCGTACTGGACGTAGTAGACCGGGTTGTCGGATGACTGTTTCCGCGCCAGGTCCAGGTCGAACTCCATCTGGCTCTCTGCGCCGCGGCTGAGGAAGGTGTAGCGGACCGCGTCCGAGCCAACATCGTCGACCAGGTCCCGCACCGTGACGATGACGTTCTTGCGCTTGCTGAAGCGCAGCGATTCACCGTCTTCTTTGAACGAAACGATCTGGTTGAGGATGATCGTCAGCCTCTCCGGGTCGATCCCGAGCGCAGTAGCGGCCGCCTTCATGCGTGCGACGTGCCCGTGATGGTCCGCGCCCCAGACGTCGATCACCTCGTCAAAGTTGCGTTCTTTGAACTTCTCGGCGTGGTATGCGATATCGCTGGCGAAATAGGTGTGTCCGCCGGAGCTGCGGATCACGACGTTGTCTTTGTCCTCGCCAAGCTGGGTTGAGGCGAACCAGCGAGCGCCGTCCCGGTCGACCAGGAATCCGGCGTCTTCAAGCTCTCCCATCGTGGTGTCGAAGCGTCCCGTGTCGAACAGCGACTGCTCGCTGAACCACACGTCGTAACTGATGCTGAGTTGTTCCAGGTCTTCCCTGATAAGCGCCAGGTTCCGCTCGAGGCCCGGCTCGTAAAGCGCGCTGATGGCCTCTTCTTTTGGCAGTCCCGCCAGCGCCCCGCCGTCCTTTTCGAATATCTCGACGGCCTGGTCGGCGACGTACTCGCCCGGATACGAGGTTTCGGGCAGTGGCACGTCTTGACCCGCGGCCTGCATGTAACGGGCGTACAGAGTCTCGGTGTAAACCCGCATCTGGTTGCCGGCGTCGTTGACGTAGTACTCGCGGGTCACATCAGCGCCCGCCGCCTCAAGTAAATTGGCGAGTCCGCTGCCGATGACGGCGCCCCGTGCGTGGCCGACGTGGAGCGGGCCGGTCGGGTTGACGCTGACGAACTCCACCTGGATATTCTGGCCGGATTTCGAGTTCGTATTGCCAAAACCCGGACCGGCGGAGCGAATCGCTTCAACCTGTTCCTGGAACCATGCGTCGGCAAGGGTGATGTTTATGAACCCGGGCCCGGCCACTTCTACTTTCGCGACGTCCGCGCTCGCGGGAAACGCCTCCACGATGGCCGCGGCGATGGTGGGAGGCGCCATCTTCATGGTGCGCGCCAGCCTCAGCGGCAAGTTGGTCGCGAAGTCGCCGTGGCCATCGTCACGAGGCTGTTCTATGGCGATTTCCGACGCGCCGGCCGCGGGAAGAACTCCGCTGGCCTGGGCTGCGGCGAGGGCTTCTTCCACGGCATCGCGAAGTTGGGCGGTTATTCGCATCAGACCGGAAATCCTAGCACGGCACACCAGTCGAGCGGATAGCGAAACGCGTTACGTCGTGGGGCCAGTTGCACACTCATCTGTACAGGGACTTCAGCACATCCCGGCGCTCCGGGTCGTTCAGCAGGTCGGAGCTGTCGCTGAATGTGTCGATGCCGCCTATGAGGCGTCTGCTTGCCAGTTCAACAACTTCATCGGTCTCGATGGCATCGACCAGCGCCCTCGCGAATCTGTCGGACCCCAGGACGGTGATGTCGCGGCCGAAGAACCCCCGGGGCGTTGAGTCAACCGGCGCGGCAAGTCCCTGTGCGTTCTGGGCCTCGCCGATCAACCCGAGCAGCTCGACAAGGGAACGCTCGCGCTCGCGCCAGTCGCTCGACCTCAGCGCGGTTCGAATGAGCGGCGAGAGGCCGTCCGCACAGGCCAGTCGATCGAAGGCGGCGCCGAACCACTTGGAGTATGGCGGATACCGCCTCTCGATCAGGAAACAGAGCCGCATGGCGTGCTGAACCAAGCGGGCCGATATGAGCGTTGAGCCGACATCGTCACCGGTCGATCCGGCGCGCCCCACGAACGGCTCCTCTTCAGAAATAGCGCTCCATTCGGACGCCATCAGGTAACGCCGAACGTCCTCGGGATAGAACTCGAACCGGCGTTGAATCTCGGCCAGGCCGATCTCGTCACGAAAAACCGGGCCGGTCGATATCGTCAGGAGTACCTGGGCGGGCGTGGTCAGCCAGTCACCGACCGCAAGAGGCTCCCCGATATCCAGCCCGGCGTACTCGCGCATGAACTCGCTGGGACTGGTGATCTCCACTCGGTGGTTGATAACGCCGCCCTCGGGCTCGGCCATCAAGCGCGTGCCGGGATCCTCCGGGACCGGTTCCGCGTAGTTGGTCAGGTAGCCGGCGAACCTTTCCGGCAACCCCTCCTTGAGAGCGGCGTCCAGCCGGGTCTTCCGATCCATCGGCAGATCATCCGGCACGAACAGCGTGAAGCGGGGTCCCCAGTCATGGTCCCGCGACACCTCGTCGTCAAACCCAATCACCTCGGAGCCGGAGTCAAGCCGCCCGGCGGCATGGGCGCCAATCCCCGCTTCCAGGATGATCGGCCGCACCGCCTCGAAGTAGAACCGTCGGGCAAGCTCCATCCCGCCGATTTGGACCGGCTCCAATTTCTCGCCCCTCTGTTTACACCTGCGCGGACTCCCCCTGAAATCCCCTGAAATCCAAGGATAAGTCCGAGCCGAAATGTAACACCCGCTATACGACTGAGATATAGACCTCAACGCCCCGGGTATCCTGTGCCGATGTTCAAGCCAGTGATCGACATCCGCCGGGTGAAAGAGATCCTGGCCGGATGCTTCGACGCCCCCGTTGAGGATCTTGAACCGATCGATGTCGGACAGATGGCCCGGGTGTTCTCATTCAAGGTCGCCGGAGAGGGCTACGTGGCTCGCTTCGCCAACAAGCGCACCGCGGAGTCCATCGAGAAAGATCGCTTCGTCGCCGAGCGACTGGTCTCATCCAGCGTCCCGGTCCCTCCCATCATCCACAGCGGATCGGCGGGCGGCCTGTACTACGGAATCGCCCCGCGCGCTCCCGGAAGTCCGCTCCTGGCCGTTCACGGGGAAGACAACTGGCCGGTCGTGACGCCGTTGATCGAAACCCTCGACGCCATCCACCAGGCCGACGTGAGCGACACGATCGGTTACGGCATGTTCAACGGCGAGGGCCGCGGGGCGTTCGGTAGCTGGCGTGAGTGCCTCAAGGACGTCGCACTGGAGGGAGGTAACGACAGTTTCTTCGGCCCGTGGCACCATTACTTCGACACCTTTCTGGACAGGGAGTTATTTGACCTGATCTACGATCGGATGGTCGAACTCCTGCCGTTCTGCCCCGAAGAGCGCTTCCTGGTCCATGGTGATTACGCCTACGGAAATGTCATCGTGGAGGGCCAGAAAATAACGGCGGTCCTGGACTGGGCCAACGCCATGTACGGCGATTTCCTGTTCGATATCGCATGGATGGATCTGGGATGCCTGAGCAGGATTACCGAACCCTGTTCAAGCGCTATTACGAGGACCGGGACCGGCTTCCGGACCATTATGAGGAGCGCGTGCTCTGCTACGAGTGCAGCGTCAGCCTGGACGCGCAGATCTGGTACGCCGCGTCGTCCAACACCGGGGATTACGCCTGGATGCGTGAGCGTACCCTTCAACTGCTTGAGCGCGGGATCGCAAGGGCGTGACCAGCGCTTAATCAGGGCGCGGTTCGATCGCGATTCGACCCCGGGGAGTGGCCGATGCCAGCGGACACATCAGAACTGGAAGGCCTGAGGGCCTTCGCCGCGGCCGCGCTCGGGAACGCACTGACCATCGAGGACCGGTCCCGTACTTTCGGCCGCAAGTCCGTGACGTGGCGCATCGGGTCCGGCGACGGGACCGGGTTTTATCTCAAGCGCCACGAGTTTCGTCACCACTACGAGGCCGAGGTTCGAGCGCTTGATACATGGGCATCCCGGCTGGGTCCCGGTTCATGGTGGGCGGTCCCGGAGGTCGTGGCGACTGCCGACGAGTTGGGCGCCGCAATCCTGACGGAGTTACCGGGGCAGATCATCGAGGACTCCCCACCCGAACCCGACGACCTGCGAGCCGCTTACCGGCACGCCGGCAGGCTGGCGAGATCGCTGCATGATGCGGATATCGATCTTTCAAACGAGCCGCGTAACCAGCTCTACGCGCCGGACGGCGTGGAACGACATCTCGCTGGTTCGCGAACACACCTCGACTCCAGTACCTGTGACTGGGCCGAGGCCATTCTGACCGCGCCAGATGCCTGGGACGGCCTGGACATTGTCCCGATGCACGGCGATTACTCACCCCGCAACTGGATCATCAAGGGCGGCGACCCGACTCTCAAGGTGATCGACTGGGAACGGTCCCGCCCCGGGTACTGGGTGGAGGACATCCAGCGGATGACGCACGATCACTGGCTGGGACGAGCCCATCTGCGCGATGCTTTTTTTGAAGGCTACGGCCGGACGCCGACAGATGCAGAATGGCGTCATGCAAACCAGATAACCCTGGTCAACGCCGTCGGAGGCGTCGGGTGGGCGATCTCCCACGGTGACGAGTGGTTTGCGGAGCACAACCGAAGAACGATCGAGCGCTTGAAGGAACTCCTCTGAATGACAGACCTCTCCGGAACGGTCCTGGCCGTGAGCGTCAGCGCCACCCACACGATGTCCAAGCCAAACCGGGCGAGCATCCGCGTGATCGAGGGCCTCGGCGTCGAGGGCGACGCCCACCAGGGGGCGACCGTGAAACACCGGTCGCGTGTCCGGCGAAACCCGGACGAGCCGAACCTCCGCCAGGTTCACCTGATCCACTGCGAATTGCTGGACGAGTTGCGTGAAGACGGCTTTGAACTGGAGCCCGGCCAGATGGGCGAGAACGTCACGACCCGGGGCGTGGACCTGCTCGGACTGCCTCTCGGGGCCCGGCTCCACCTGGGCGCGAACGTCGTGGTGGAGGTCACAGGGTTGCGGAACCCGTGCGCCCAGCTGGACGGCATCCAGCCCAACCTGATGGCCGCCGTTATCGGGAAAGACGATAACGGCAGGCCCGTGCTCAAGGCGGGCGTGATGTCGGTCGTTGTGACGGGCGGCGAGGTGCGCCCCGGTGACGGGATCACGGTCGCACTGCCCGCGGGCACCTACGTGCCGCTGCGGGAGGTCTGATCCAGGGGTGGTGACCGTTATCGGACAATGCGCCGCTCCATGACCTCCGATCTCAAGATTTACGTCATTGGTGGACCCGGCAGCGGCAAGACCACCCTGGCCCGCGAGCTGGCCGAGATCACCGGCCTCATCCATCACGACCTGGACCGGGTGGCGTGGACCACGCTGGCCCCGGAGGGCGTATCCCGGTCAGGGGAAGAACTCGCGGCCGAGGTGGAATCGATCATGTCCGGTCCCGGCTGGATCGCCGAGGGCATGTATCACGGCTGGACCGATCGATTGATCTACGGTGCAGACGACGTCGTATGGCTTGATCCGCCGTGGCCCATCGCGGTCTGGCGGGTGTTCTACCGTCATCTGCGCGCCGAATTGCGGCGAGACAACAGATTTCCCGGCTGGCGCCGCTTGATCAGGTTCGAATGGCGGACCCGCCGCTGGTACACACGATCCGCGGAAGATGTGCGGAGCCAGGCTGAAACCTTCGGATGGGCGCGATCGACCACGGAGCCTTACGCCGAAGCGCTGGGAGACCGGATGATTCGCGTGCCACGAATACGTGCGGACGAGGCTCTTGAGCGCATCGACCGTCTCCCCGAACGGATTTGATCGGGCCCGGATTGATGCGAGGTGCCTATAATGCCGCCGTTCCCAGCAAGCTTTTGGAATGGAGTAGTGTGATGCCGAAGCCGTCCAGGAAATCCAGCATGAGTGACCGACAACGGGACGCCGCACGCGCCGGACTGAATCTGTCTGAAGAACGCGTCGCAGAGCTGATGGCACGCTTTGACGATGTTGACGCCACGATAGATGCCATCCGTGGGATAAACGTCACGGAGTACGAGCCACACGCCGTGTTCGCGCCACGGCCCCTCGTCAAATAATTCCGCAGGCGACCCACCTGGTATCCGGGACGGCTCAATGGTCGAGATTCGCGTCGATAACGAGATCACACTGAGAACGGTCGTGCTTTCCGATGCACTTCCGGTATTCGAGCTGATCGACGCAAACCGGGAGCGGTTTCGGTGGCTTCCCCGGATGATCGAAATGAAGACCGTTGAAGACGAACGCCGGTGGATCGAAGAGGCACTCACTCTCGACGATGGAAGTAGTGGCTTCCTGATCATGGTCGACAACGACATCGCAGGGGGCGTGGGACACGGTCCAGTTGAGCAAAACGGAGACGTCAACGTTGGCTACTGGTTGGCTGCCGAATATGAAGGCCGCGGGATAGTTACTCGTTCCTGTGCCGTGGTTGTGGATCAACTATTCGAGCGTGAGGTCGGAAGGCGAGCGATGATCCGGGCCGGGCGGGACAACGTCCGAAGCCGGGCGGTAGCGGAGAGGCTCGGGTTCACGCTCGATGAAAACGAACACGAAACGATGGAACTCGAAGACGGCCCGACCGAGATGGTGGCGTACGCGATGCGCGCGGCAGACTGGCCGGGCCCTGAACAGTTCGCCCGCAGACGAAAGCCCTGAACCCCGCGGGGTGAACTCGGAGCAGAAGATTGCCTGACAACGACCTCAATTACGCTTCCATCGATGAGCTCGCCCCCCGCATCCGTTCCGGCGATCTTTCTCCCCTCGAGCTGACACAGGCGGCGCTTGACCGCATCGAGCATCTTGAACCGCAACTCAACGCCTTCCTGGAGGTGTTTTCGGAGAGCGCGCTCGCGCAGGCACGAGAGTCAAAGGTTGAAATTGCAGCCGGCAACTATCGCGGCCCGATGCACGGGATCCCGATCGCCCTCAAGGACCTGATCGACGTCGAGGGCACGATCACGACCGGCGGATCCACGGTCTTGAAGGACAACATGGCGACCTCCGACGCCACGGTCACTCGCCTCCTCAAAGAGGCGGGAGCGATCATCATCGGCAAGGCGGCGCTGGTCGAATTTGCGATGGGCGCCACCGGGGTCAACCCGCACTACGGGCCTTCGCACAACCCCTGGAACCTGGAGCGCATCTGCTGTGGATCGAGCATGGGCTCCGCCGCAGCAGTCGCGAGCGGCCTGGCCGTGGGAGCGCTCGGATCCGACACCGGCGGGTCGATCCGCATGCCCGCCGCAGTCACCGGGATCGCCGGCCTCAAACCGACGTACGGCCGGATCAGCCGCGCCGGTGTGCTGGACCTGAGCTGGTCGTGTGATCACGTCGGGCCGATGACGCGCACCGTCGCCGACTGCGCCCACATGATGAACGTGATTGCGGGATACGACCCCGCCGACCCGGCCTCATCGCAGCAGCCGGTCCCGGACTTTACGTCGGAGTTGACACGCGGCTTCACGGGATTGCGGGTGGGCGTTCCGAAAGAGTTCTTTTTTGACGATGTGGACCCGGAAATCCTGGCCGCGGTCCGCGCCGGCATAGCTCTCATGGAGCGCGAGGGTGCATCGGTGCGCGAGGTGTCGATGCCGTGGGTGGCGATGGGCCGGACGATCAACATCGGCCTGCTCGGATCGGAGGCCGCCGCCGTGCATCGCGAGGTGGTTCAGACCCGGGGCGCTGAGCTCAGTCCGGCGATCCGGGCCCGGTTGGAGAGCGCAATAATCACGCCAGCGGTCGACTACATCGACGCGCAGCGCGCACGCCGCAAGTTCATCGAGCAGATGGATGCCGCAATGGGCGACCTGGACGTACTGATCACGCCGTCGGTGCCGATACAAACGCCGACCATCGCCGAATGCACTCCACCGGAGGGTTCGCCGGACGCCCCCGGGGGCGCACAGTTGACCGAATTCACGGGTGTGTTCGACACGACCGGGCAGCCTTCACTGAGCCTGAACTGCGGCTTTACGGATGACGGGATGCCGATCGGCATGATGATCAACGGCCGGGCCTTCGATGAGGTGTCAGTGCTGCGCGCCGGGGCGGCATTTGAGCGAGCCGCGGGGCTGGTGGACAGGCGACCGCCGATCGACTGAAGTTTCGCCAGGACTGCGCCCTTCGAGAGCCTTACGGCACACGTTTTGGGGGGCGCGCCGATCCGCCCGCGCCCCCTCTCCCAGCGGGAGAGGGCCGGGTGAGGAGGTCGTTTCCTTAGTAAGGAAACCAGAACACGCAATACACCCGCCAATCGTTCCGCGCCGGGACGCCCAACCCTCCACCCACACCTGAAATTCACAATCCCCCGACACCTTCTTCACAATCCCGACATTTCCTTGTAACTGCCTGAAACATTGCCCCGTAGCTTGCCCCTCATCGGATCGGCGCAACAAATGGCCGGACCACACGACAACAGGGCAGACGGCCCGGACAACAGGTGAACGGGTCGATCACAGGGGACTATCGAGATGAAGAAGACATTGAAGATCGCAGTCGCCGGCATCGGAGTCGGCGTCGTTTCTCTTGCCGGCGCCGGGCTTGCGAGCGCACACACCCCGGGCGGTGGCGAGGCTGGCGAAATGCGCCAGGAGATCACCGACCGGGTGGCGGAAATCCTCGGAATCGACGCCACCGACCTCGGCGACGCTTTCGAGCAGGCCCGTGACGAGGCACGAACCCAGGAGATGGACGCACGGCTGGACCAGGCGGTGGCCGACGGCGTCGTCACACAGGAAGAAGCGGATGAAATCCGAGCGTGGCTGGACTCCCGGCCCGGGGTCCTCGAAGAGTTAAAAGGCGCATCCGGACATCACGGTCCGCGTAACGGTCGCGGAGGCGGAGCACTCGAAAAGCATCTCGCAGCATTGGTCGAGGACGGCACGATTACACAGGCTGAAGCTGACGAGGCGCTGGCATGGTCCGAGGGGCGGCCCGAGGCGATGAGCGAACTTCGCCCGGACAAGGGCGAGCGCGGTGAAGGCAAAGGCCGGCGCGGCCGTGGCCACCACCGCGGGCCAGGACGTGGTTTCCAGCAAGGGGCCGACGCGGGCCAGGGCGGCGAGATCGGACGCTTCGGCGGATTCGAGTTCCAGCTCCCTCCGGACTTTGAAGTCCCGCAGCGAACCCCGCCGGTAGACGGGACGACTATCTGAACCCGGCCCCTCCTGCACGAAAAGCCCCTTTCGATTACTCGGAGGGGGCTTTTCGCGTTCGGACGGGAGTGCCCGTTTTCGTGACGACCCTTATCCTGTTAGGCATGGCGGAGACGCAGAAAAAAAGCGGCCGCAAGGGTGGCCGGACCAGCGAACGGGTTTCCGGACGGACGGAACGCGGTTACGCGATAGTCGCCCTTGACGGCCCGACAGACCCCATAAATGTCGGCCATACCCTGAGGGCCGCCATGTGCTTCGATACGCGACTGGTTGTGCTCGCCAACGCCGATCCTTCTATCAAACTGCGAAGGCTATCGACGGACCCGGGACGTACCTGGCGGCACACGCCGGTCATGAGTGTGGACAGCGTGTTCGAGTCGCTGCCTTACAACTGCACGCCGGTGGCTATCGAGCTGACGGATGACGCCGAGGACCTGGTCGATTTCCAGCATCCTGAGCGCGCCTGCTACATATTCGGTCCGGAGAACGGATCGCTGAGCGAGGAAGCTCTGAAACGGTGTGATCGCGTACTGAAGATCCCGGTCAGCCTGCCGCTCAACCTCGCGGCGACGGTGAACGTGGTGCTCTACGACCGGATGCTGAAGATGCGCCGGCCGGAGTTACGCCCCGGCGGAAACAACCCGCGCACGACGCGCTAATCGGACCGCGTCCGGGCCCCGGGCAAGTAGTAAACGAACCGCGGTTACTGCACCATTGAGCGTCTGGACCGCCCCCCGGGAGCCGGTCACACGTCCCGCCCTTATCTCCCAACCCCCCAGATGTCCAAGGTGTAAACCACTGGATAACGACTTCCAGCCGCTGTTAGTGATCCTGGGACTGGCGTTCGCCATGCCCATTGTCGCAGCGCGATTCACGCGCGGCTTCATCCCCATCGCGGCGGCCGAAATCATCGCCGGTATGGTGTTCGGGCAATCCGGGTTCGACCTGATCGACGAGAGCGCCTGGATCGACTTCCTGTCGTTGTTCGGGTTTGCCATGTTGATGTTCCTGTCCGGGCTTGAGGTGGACTTCCATCGCGTCGCCGACGCGGCTCGATGGGACCGGTGGCGTCCTTCAACCCTGCCCTTCAACCGGGTGGCCTCGGGCCTGTTGCTGTTGTCTGGAACCCTGGGCCTGGCAATTCTCGTGTCGTGGGCGTTATTCAGCGACGAGCCGTTCTCGACAATCCTGTTCTTCGCCCTCGTTCTTTCGACTACGTCCGTCGGGGTGGTCGTGCCGACCCTGCGGGAGCGCGGCCTTACGAACACCTCACTCGGCCAGACCATCCTTATGTCCGCCACCCTGGCCGACTTCCTGACGGTGCTGGCGTTAACCGTCCTGGCGGCGCTGATTGCGGGCAGCGTGACCGGAGAGTTATGGCTGATCGCGGTGCTGTTCGTGCCCTTCATCATTGTCGTCACGGCCGGTGCGCACCTCGGCCCGATCCGCTGGATCCGCCACCTGATCGCTGACCTAGCCCTGGGCACGGCACAGATCCGGATACGAGGCGCGCTCGTCTTGCTGGTGCTGTTCGTCGTACTTGCGGAAGCTGTCGAGGCGGAACTCGTACTGGGAGCTTTCCTGGCGGGCGCGGCGGTGTCTTCGTTATCCCGTGAAGAGGGATCAGACCTGCGACAGAAGTTGGACGCCATCGGCTTCGGTTTCGTGGTACCGATCTTCTTCGTCACCGTCGGGGCGGAGTTCTCCCTCGACTCCCTCAGCGGCGCGGGTTACTCCCTGCCCTTCGTGCTGGTCGCCGCGGCCTTTGCCATCAAGGTGATCCCCGCCTTGATCCTGCGGATCGGTTACGGCTGGAGAGGCGCGATGGGTGCTGGCGTACTGCTCAGCTCACGACTGAGCCTGATAATCGCCGCCTCCGTGATCGGCGTCGAACTCGGCGTCATCGACCAGGAAACGAACGCCGCCATAATCTTCGTCGCCGTGGTCACCTCCACGGTGGCGCCGTCGTTGTTCCTCCGAATGGTGCCCGCCGTACTGCGCCGGGACGGCCTCTTCATCGTGATCGGAGCCGGTGACACCGGAACACTGCTTGCCGAAAGACTGCGGTCCCCGGCCAGTGAAGCCGTGCTGATAGACCTCGATCCGGTGCGGATCGAACGGGCGCGAGCACGCGGATTCCGGGCGATAGAAGGCTCCGGGTTGAACCCGGATATCTTGATGCAGGCGGGCGCGATGGACGCCGCCGGTTTCGTCGCGGTGACGCACTCGGATCACGTCAATTTTGAAGCCTGCCTGCTGGCGCGCGACCGGTTCGAAATCGAAAACGTCGCAGCGGAGGTTGACGACCACGACCGCGTGGCAGAGTTCGCACGCCACGGCATAAAAACTATCGGCACGTCCATGGCCGTGGCCGTCTCCCTGGACAACCTCGTCGAGCGGCCGGACCTTTTCACGATGCTGTCAGACCCACACGGGGCGAGCGATATCGTGCAGGTGACCGTGACAAGGCCCGAGATGAGGGGACGGAGGATGGACGATCTTCACCTGCCGGGCGACTCGATAATCCTGCTCATTCATCGCGGCGAGAGCGCCTTCGTGCCGCACCCGTATTCGACTCTCGAAGAGGGCGACATCGCGACGGTTGCTGGCGAGCGGGAATCGGTGGAAGAGGCGGCGCACATCCTCAACGCATCGCACGTCGCCAGCGCACGCAACGGTTAGCTCGCCGGTCATACGGCGTCCGCTTTACTTGCTGCGGCCGTCTTTGGTTCCAGTCCCCCCATCACCACCGCCGTCATCTTTCGTATCGGACGAATCTCCGCCGCCATCGTCCTTGGTTCCCGTGTGACTGCCACCATCGTCCGTGGCGCCAGACGAATCGCCGCCGCCATCATCTTTGCCGCTCTCGCCGGTGCAGTGCGGGTCGGTCGGCTTGAGGGCGCAAATGGCGTCCTTGTCGAGGTCTGAATCGTCCTCCTCTTTGAGAGTGCCGCTGTCTTCGGCATCATCCTTGCCGGAATCCGCGTCGTCACCGCCGCCGGGATCGCCGGTGCCACCGCACTTCTCATCCTCAGGCTTGTCCCGGCACAACTTCTCCAGCAGGGCATCCCGATCATCGGGATCACCTTCCGTGAAATCGGGTGTGTCTCCTTCGCCACCGCCGCCACCGGCCCAGGGCGTTGAAGAATCGAAATCGATTTCATCCGGGTCAAACAGTGGATCAAACCCCTCACAGTGTGGGTGGGCGAGGTTCGCCACGCAGAACGCTATCTTCCTGGCATCCGATTCGTTCTGCATATCACCGGATGACTGACTGTCACCATCGTCTTTCGTCCCACCATCGGCGCCTTCATCCTTCGTTCGGCATGCTGCGTCCAGCCGTAACTTGTCAGACTCACTCAGCGAAGTCGGCACCTCACCGAGCACCCGAATGATGCATTCGATAACCTCGGCCGGCGGTTGCTCCCGTTCACCCTCGTCGTCTGGAATGCCACGTCCAGCCCCTTGATCGTCCTCGTCCAGGCACTCTTGTTCAACCTTCGCCAGCTCATCCGGAGATAGATCAGCCTCGCCGCCCACGGGCCGCCCCACAACCCCGGCTGCGCAGGTCAGGATGTCTTCCTCTGCATCGGCCGCGGCCTGCTTGCGGATGGCGGTCAACGGATCGGCAGCATCCTTTTCCTCCGCATCGTCTATCTTTTTGGACGCGTTCTTGCCGGCGTCCTTAATGTCATCGTCGTCGTGCCCGGAAACCTTCTCCGCGAACGCCTCGTCCTGCTTCCGGTTATCCTCGCGAAGCTGGTCGACACTGGCGCTATCCGCCCCCTTGCCATCGTCAAACTTCTCCTGCGCGATACGATCAAGCCGGTCATCGACCTCATCGCCCTTCGCGATGATTTCGACATCGGTCTCTCGCCCGTTCCGGTCTTTCTTGACGATCAAGACAACCTGGTCACCCGATCCGGTATCGAACCTGTCGGACTTGCCGGTGTCCAGAACGTTTCCGTCATCATCCACCAGCTTGTGCGTGTTGCCTGGATCAGGTTCCGCCACTACAACCCGCTTGTGTTCACGCTTCGCTTTGGCGTTCGGATCCGGAATGAACGTGATGCTCACGGCGCGTGCCCGGGGATCGCTCAGATCACGATCAGCTATGACTACGACTCGCGAGCCCGGCCCGTCGGAGCCGGGGCCTCCGGAGATTACCTTGAGGATTCCCAGATCGGCGCGGATATCGAGTATGCCCGGTTCTGTGGCGATCGATATACGTTCGGTATCAAGGCGGACGAGGATCCCGACGGCAGCACGTCCCGAGATCTTGCCGACCGGGTCGCCAGCGGACGCCGAGGGATCGGTGATGATCACGTCAACGAGATTCGAATCAACGCTGACACCGTACTCATCAGTCACCCGCACGCCGACCGTCGCTATCCCTGTTCCGGTCGAGGCGAGTCCGGTCTCTACCGTCGGCTCGGTGATCTGCGCAGAAAGCGCACTGATCCCGTTCTCAAGCACCTGATAGAAGAAATAAGTAACTGTAGTCTCTGAGCTGACTCCTGTTGCGCTCAGTACGACGGGCTCAAACCCTTCGGTCGTATCCGGCGTGACTTCCAGGAAAACGCTAAACGTAGCTGCCACATCGAACGTCAGAGTCGCCGGCGGGCCCGTTTTTCCGCTCGGTCCGGTAGCGGTGATCCTGATATCCAGATTCCTCCCGGAGGCATCAACCGGGACCGTAAATATCCACTGACCGGTTTCAGGCGTCTCCCAGTTGACATCGGTCTTGTCCGTACCACTGCCGCTGGTGATGATCACCTCGAAGGAATCCAGCTCGGCCATCCTGTCATTGAAACCGCTGGACCCGGAACCTGTGCTGCTTGACCCTCCCACCAGGTCCGCCTTCACGACGATGCGGTCTCCCGCCTTGACGGGTCCGTCTCCGCCAGACCGAATAGCCCTCAACGTGATTTCCGGTCCGCTGTCATCAACGACTGCTCCCGGAGCACCGAGACGCGTGGTGACCGGCCCGCTGACCGATACTGAGGCCGTTTTCGTGACCTCCACGTTGCCTTCTGAATCCGAGGCCCTGTACGAGATGTCATACAGGCCGGGCTGCGTGATCTTGAACGGGTACGCCGCCAGGAAGGGCGGATTGTCCACGAAATACTCGATGGCCACCGGGTTGTCATCGGTCGCGAGGAAGTAAATCTGCGTGTCCGGAGTGATGAAATGCGTTCCGGACGAGAACGTGTGCTGTCCGGCGAACTCGATCGTGGTAACAGGGGCGACATCGTCGACCGGCGGAGTGCCGTATTCCACCTGGTACTCGTTCTCCCCCAGGTTGACCAGGTCAAAGATGTGGAGGAAGGTCAAAGCAGTGCTGGAAATGAACCGAACAAAGATCGGGCTGTCGTCTCCCGGGAGCCCGATGACGTCCAGCGACTTCTGCGTAGGAGAAAGCGATCCGGAATCGTAGATATCACTGGCCCCGACCGACGTCCCGACCAGTACCCGGTACTCAGTGACGCGATCGTCGTCGTGCGTCCACACGATGGCGCCGCTGGTTCCGGATGGGTTGCCGTTGTCCGTGTCCCAGCGCACATCGGGCGGGTTCGGGATGTGGCTCGAGGAA
>CAYYRD010000014.1:16956-61989 GCA_964474025.1 uncultured Dehalococcoidales bacterium
GAATAAACGCCATCCACATGACCCGTTGTAATAGCCGTGAAGTACCAGAGTCGCGCGTACACATCGCCTGCAAATCCCACCGGTATGTAGGCCTCGATGCCATCCCCCTCCGGGGGCATCATCGTGGTCCGAAGAAAATTCCCCCTCCCGGGCGCGTCTCCCACGAGCAACATCCAGGCAGCCACCGGCGTACCGTTGTCCGACCACTCGAAACTGATAAATCCACCGGACCAATGGCTTGATCCGTTCGCGGGTGAGTCGATGGAAGGCGGAGAAATCGGCGAGAGAGTTTCTGCCGGAGAACCGTCATCCGTTCCCGATGGAACCCCCAGCTCCAGCGCCAGTTGAATGACCGACGTCGAGCCGGTGACAGCCACTATTTCAGAAGCGTTTGCGGTCAATCCAGCGTTATCGGTCACTTCCACGCTCACCGGGAAGACGCCGGGCGTAGGAGACGAGAAGATAACGGCCTGCCCGCTGGCGTCATCAAACTGGCCATCGTCGTCAAAGTCCCACGCATAGGTGAGCGGGTCATCGCCCGGGTCGGTGGCCTCCGCCGTCAGAACAATGGCAGAGGACACGACGCCGCCGTACGGCCCTCCGGCGTCTACAAATGGAGCGTGGTTGAGGACGGTGACCTGCGTCGTATCCACGCCCGATTCGCCAAAGGGGCCGGTGACCGTCACGGTGAGCGTGAAAACACCGTCGCCGTCGTAGTCGTACAGGTGCAGCACCGATATCGCACCCGTCTCAGTCGGCACGACCGTGTCCGTAAATCCGCCGTCGCCCCAGTCAATCACGGCGGTCGTGAGTTCAGGATTCAGCGTGATGACGCTGGCCTGGAGGGTGACGGTCTTGCTTTCAAGGGCGGTAATCGCCGCGCCCGCCTCGACGATGGGAGTGGAGCTGACCGGCCCTCCGTTGTCTTCGACGAACACCGTTTCGTTGACGTCGATCAGCGCCGGGGGGGTGACCGACGGGCCATCCGTGACCGTGACATCGTCCGCGACATCGATCACCGCCGGGCCGATCGCGTCGGCATCGTCGGATACCGTGACACCGTCCTCGACATCGATCACCGCCGGGCTAACCAGCCCCGGATCATCACCCACCGTGACGCCATCAGTCACTGTGATGTCCACCGGGCCGATCACCGTTACATCGTCCGATACCGTGATGCTCTCGTCGTTACTCACCACCGTGGGAGGTTCGGCCTCAGGGCCGTCGCCCACGCCAATGCCTTCCTCGACGAAGATATCCACTGGAGGAGGCGCCTGGGCCGAAACGCGCGCGCTTCCACCGGCGATAGTTGTGACTATCGCCGCGAAAAAAACGGCCGCTATGAGTAATCTCAGACGCACGTACTTCTCACACCGGAACCTGATTGGCGTCGATCAGTGGACCCGATAGTTGCGAACCACCCGGACCGGGAATCGACAGATCACGAAAAACTGAGGATGACGGTGACGTTGACCACCTGGTTTGCAAGCACCGGAACCGGCGTGCCCAGCGTCTTTTCGGTAAACCGGTTCTGTGGGCCGGTACAGAAGAGATCATCGGGAGCCTGATCTGCGGGACACAACTGCAACTTCGTATCCACCCTGGTGATATCGGTGGAGTTCTGCACCGCCACGGAACCCGTGAGGACAAGTTCGTCCGCATTGGAGCTGAGTGGATCACCCCGTTCAGCCGTCAGGCCCGGGAAATAGTTGTTAATGGTGGTTACAAAATTGTGAGACGCCGGGAGCTCGGAGATAATGCATTCGGCCGTCCCGCCAAATCCTGTGTTGCACGGATGTGCACCGGTGTTGCCTCTTAAATCGACCCTCCAGAAACCGGCCGAGTTTTCGCGTGCCAGTATCTTGACCAGCGTCGTTCGACCCCCGACACCAAACTGGGTCACCAGATCGTTGTCGAACTCGCTCCGGCTCACGAAACGACCGTCAGGCTCCGTGACCTCGATGATCCAGTGGCCGTGGACCTGAACGCCCTCCTGCGGTCCGGCCGGCTGGTCCGCTTCGGAACGCACGATCTCGGGTTCACCGTCCGCAGTGTTCGCTGCCTCGGCCCGGACGACATCCGCCGGTGCGGCGGCCTCTGGAGCGGCTCTTTCCAGGGCGGCCGCCCCGGCGATGACCGGGCCGTCCGAACTGCGCGCTCCCAGCGCAAACCCGGCAGCGGCGAGGGCTCCGACACCTAACGCCAGGGCGATGAGGCCGGCCAATTTCCTGTTCATACGTCCCCCGTTCCCAGCCATGCGACACCGCGCTGGCTGTGTTCTGCGATTACGAGAAGCTGATGACGACGGTGACATTGACGGCCTGGCCCGCAAGCACCGGCACGCCGGGACTCAGGGTCTTAGACGTAAACGTCAAAATTGAGCCGCCGCAATCCGCGTCCGCGGGCGCTATCGATGGAGCGCATCCGCGAACACCGGTCTCGACGTCGGTGATCGTCGTGGCGTTCGCTACCGTTGCTGTACCGGAGAGTACAAGTGCGCCATCGTTGGGGCCGGAATCCGGTGCCGTCACCGACAAGTCCCCGAATCGCCAGCTGCTGTTGGATACGGTGAAGTCCGAGGACGGAAGTTCCCAGATTTCGCACTCCTGGGAAGCGGACCCGGTCTCACACGGCCGGACCGATCCCAGCAGCCTTATCCGCCAGACCCCGGGAGACCAGACGTGGCCGAGGAAATTGGAGAGTATTCGCTCGCCCCACTGGGAATCCAGCGAATTGTCGAACTCGGTCAGGCTCACGAAGCGCCCGTCGGCCTCGGTGACCTCAACGGTCCAGCGGCCGTGGACTTCGATGCCGTCGTTCAGACCGCCGGCCCCTGGCCCTTCCGAGCTGACAAGCCCCGGTTCGGTCAGCGGAGCGATGACCTCCGCTTCTGCGCCGGACAGGGCAGCAGCCTCAGGCGCCGCGCCGATGTCATTCGACCGGCCCGTGACCGCAAAAGCGATCACGGCGATGGCCCCGATCACGACTACGGTGGCAAGAGCCAGTACCAGTTGTTCGCGCATGGTTCCCTCCAGATTCCGTTCGATTGCTGACTTCGTGAATTATTCGTATCGGTATCAGGGCAAATAGACCGCCGTCACGACGAAGCTGTCCTGCTCGTCTGAGGCGACGCTGGCGACGACCTCGATGATGTTTGCGCCCACTTCAAGCGTCACCGTGTGCCGGAACACGCCGTCGGCATCCGGCTCGACGACATCGTCGTTCACGGTGATGACGGCATCCACGCGCGTGCGTCCGACGATCTCCAGGGCTGGCGAGTCCGGGAAGGGATAGAGCTTCGCCGGCTCGATCTTCTCCAGGAAAAAAGCGCCCCCCAGCGGAAACGGTGTCGCCGTGGGCTCGGGCGTTGCCGTGGGCTCCGGCGTCGCGGTCGGGTCAGGTGTTGGTATCGGAGTGGGAGACGGGGTTGGCGTGTTTGTTGGCGAGGGGGTTGGACCCGGGACCGGGGTCGGCGTCGCCACAGGCGTAATCGCGGTTGCGGCCGTCGTCGGAGCCGGGGCCACCGTGGGCTCGGGCGTGGCCGGGATCGGGGTGAGCGTCGGCGTTGTTGTGGGCGTCGTCGTTGGTGTGGGCGAAACCGGCGTGGGCGCGAGATCCTCGCCACCGCCACAGGCTGCAAGAAAGACCAGCGCGATGGTCATAGCGGACACGCCGAGGCGATTCCGAGCACTCCGCACCCCCGCTCCGAATGTGATGGGCGAGATGAAATGTCCGCCAACCCCCGTCAAGGAGCCTCCCCGGCGTCCGCTGCAGGCTAGCACAGGGGCAACCCCCTCTCAACGGACTTTGCTGAACGCTTCCCACACGTATCTTTTCAATCGCTCTACACACATGCTTCCGACTGTCTCCGGCGTACGCCCGGTGCACTGAAGTCGGACCGGCGCAGGACATTAATGCAGATCAACCAGGTCTTCCCCGGGGTGCAACGCAATAACATCCGGGATGACTTGTAAGGCGGCGTGACGGCGGCCGTTGTCGCCCTGCCGCTGGCCCTCGCGTTCGGCGTGACTCCCGGCACAGTCGCTTGGTTCAGATCAAACCACTGCCGGGCATACTCACCCTGTTGAGGAAACTTGTCCCGGGTGAACTGCTCTGTTTTACCCGCAAAAAAGCACATCCCCACGGAGCCCGGAAAACTGTGAGTCAGCCAACGCAGGTTACCCGGGGTGTAATCGCAAAATGTTCAGGACCCGGCGCTAGTAAAAGCGTGTTTCTTGACCGTCCATATCCGGGATACCTGGATATCGAACCCGTTCGCTGAGCAGCACTCGCAGAAGAAAAGCGAGGGATACACATAGAACCCGTGCTCAACCCGGTGCGTTCCCGGAGAGAAATGGATGATCCGCCCGGGTGTCCTCAGCAGATCGTGGATACTCCTGAACACGATACGCACGGTCGAAATCGGCCCGGTTATTCACATTCGGTGGAGGCGAGATCAGAACCGTCCCAGAAACTCGCCTTATACGATCTCCCGTCGCACTGAGCCTGTTCGGATCCCGAAGTCACTCGTGATTCAAGACGGTGAATCGTTGTTACCGGATGGGCGGCACAACGCCGACCAGTGGTACGTGAAAAGCCGGGTTGCGATTGATGGCGCCACCCGGAGTGCCAGCCACTTGATCGGAAAATGAACCAGTGCCCGTTTCCCCAGTCCGAATCGATACACGGCGTATGACGGATTGGTGATGCGCTCCGTCACGATCTCCAGTCCGGTGCTCTGGAGGAGGTGGCGGATGGTCAGCGGGCTGTAAATATTTATGTGGCCCGTGCTGGTCCACTTGAAATCACGTGGAGTCCGTTGCTTGAGCTCCAGAGGCACCTCTACAAAGACATGACCGGCGACCCTTGCCGCCTCTCGCAACAACAACCTCGGGTGCTCGACGTGCTCAACCACGTGAGACAGGACAGCCAGGTCATAATCTGCGTCATCCAATGGCGCTGCGTATCCGTCAAACAACGTTACTTCGCTGAGGCCGTCTATTCCACGGTTCTGGATGACCTCGATCGCACTTTCAGATACCTCAAGAGCACTGTAGGACTCCGCGAATTTCGCGCCGGATAGCTCATCAAGTACCGCGCCATCGCCCGCGCCAATTTCTACGATCCGCTTGAATCCCCTCCCCCCACAAAGTTCGACTACATTGCCAGCCTTGTCCAGCGCTCCCAAACGGCGCCATTCGCTCTGGCCTGTATCGTAGTAATGCCCGTAATGGCGTGCGATCTCGGGATCTATCGTCGGCATGTTGAAGCCCCGCTGAGCTGTCCTCACAAATACGGCGCGGCACCGACACCAGGATTCCCGTCAGACCGCGGAGAAAGTATATCGGGGCCGGTCCCTGCAACTACGGAACCACGGGCACCATTTGCAAAGGTCATCGATCGCTCTATCCCCGGCGCCTGCCCGATCGCTTCTCCGTCATCACTCCACCTCCCCGATCCATGGCTCACCCGGGATACGTCTTCTATTCCGGGTATCGGTAAAGATATTCCGCGAAGGCGATATGACCTGATCGATGACAACGGAAACGAACGAGACTATTCACCGACGCCGGGGCGTTTCCGTGTCATGCCGCACCCCCGCTCCAAATGTGAAGGGCGAGACAAATGTCCGCCACCCCCCGTGAAGGAGCCTCCCCGGCGTTTTCGGCAGGCTAGCGCGGGGGCAGCCCCTCTCAACGGACTTTGCCGAGCGCTTCCCACACCTGTCTGTTCAACCGTTTTACACTCATGATTCCGACTATCCCCGGCGTATGCCCGGTGCACTAAAGTCCGGACCGGCGCAGGAGATTGCCACCTCAGCGGCGAGCAGGCCAGTTACGGTGGATCGATCGCTGTTGCAGGTGTCCTGGCAGGCACGAATGTTCGCCCTTAACGAGCAATCAATGACATCCTGAACTCGATTTAGGATCCGGTCGTATCCAGAACGGGCTGAGATTCACAGGTGAACTGGCTCGTCAGCCGAGACCGTCACCCGTAAGGCTCGATTCTGAATCAAGATCAGGATGACAGGAATCATCAGTCGCATGGTCACGGGTGTTGCCCGCAGAGAACCTGGCCGTGCTGCCATACCGCCCCAGCTTCCCGATTGAAGGAGTAAACGAACGATGGCGGATCCCATCGAACTCACCCCGTACACGGATACCTGGCCTGACGACGACCCGGACGCTGGATTCCGGAGCATGGTCGCCATGTTCTCGGGCATCGATCCTCTGCCGACCCTCGAGACGCTCAGCCGTAACAAAAATGTCCCGGTCGGAGCGCTGGCCCGTTTCATCCTCGCCCGCTACGCGTCATCCGGAAGCGAGGCGCTAATGGAGATCGGTCCGAGGGTGATTGGCCAGATGAGCGAGATTGTCCAGAAGGCGGAGACGGAAGACACCGACGCCGCCCGCCTGGAGGCATACCACTCTCTTACGGGAGTCATCTCCTGGCTGAACATCCCGCTCACAGACCCGAACTGGCGGCCGGGCGGACGAGGATGACCGCGCGAGTATCGCGCGGGTAAAGCTCTGGTCCGTCCCCCCGAACCCAATCCATGTCCGAACTCCCAGCCGCATCTCGAGCTCCACACGGCGTTCCGAGCCTCCATCCCATGTCCCGAGGTTCCACACCGCGTTCTGAGGCTCCATCCCGTGTCCCGAGGCTCTCGAAGGACCGGCATCGCCCAGAACGCCCGGCTCGGCCGCCGACACGTCTCGCGAGCCCAACGCCATCCAGGAAATGCGACGATGCCATGAACCGGGGAGCTTGCTTGCCCGGCCGCAACAGGTTTGCCCCCTGCCATTTCCCGGCCCTGCTCCCCAGCCTTCCAACGTTGTCTTTGGTCGCTGGGCGTAGCCTGCGCCTGTGCCTGCGCTGGCAAACCGGGGAACAGGGTGTCCGCGCCGGGTGGACGCCGGGGGTAGTCGCGGGCACGTCGGGCGACTTCGGGTTCTGGCGCGCGCCTAATTACGCGTGCGAGTAGCGCGCTTCGCGAATTGCCTTCGGCGCACCACGGGGTAACTTGGTTATCAGTGTCGAGGCCCGGGAGACGGGAAAACCGGGCGTATAGCGGGCTTTCGACCGGAGGAAGGGATTGGCCTACCAGCCGATCGAGGACTACGGGATCATCGGGGACCTTCATACCGCCGCCCTGGTGGGTGTGAACGGCTCCATCGACTGGTTCTGCGTCCCGCATTTTGACTCGCCGAGCGTATTCGCGGCCTTGCTCGACGACAACAAAGGCGGTCGCTTCAAGATCGCCCCGGGATCCAACGGCGTCACCAGCAAGCAGTTCTACTGGCCCGAAACGAACGTGCTGATCACGCGCTTTCTTTCCGCGGACGGCGTCGGCGAGCTGGCGGATTACATGCCGGTTGGCCGTGCGGCACGCCGTTCCCACGCCTACCACCGTCTCGTCCGGCGCGTTACCTGCATCCGTGGTTCCATGACGTTCACGATGGAGTGCTCCCCGGAGTTCGATTACGGCCGAGCGGATCACACCGTCTCGATCAAGCCAAACGGGGCGATCTTCGGTACTTCTGATCTCAGCCTGGCGCTGTACAGCCAGGTTCCCATCAAAGAGACCGATGGAGTTATATCCGCCGAGTTCACCCTGGAAGAGGGCCAGATCGCTGAGTTCGTGATCGGGGAGGTCCGGTGCGACCACGGCGACCCGGCTTGCGTGAACAACGAGGATCCCGCCGAACTGTTTCAGCAGACGGTCGACTACTGGCAGAACTGGGCTTCAAAGATCACGTACAAAGGCCGGTGGCGTGAGATCGTCCAACGGTCCGCACTGGCCCTCAAGCTGCTGACCTTTGAGCCCACAGGCGCCATCGTGGCCGCGCCCACAACGAGCCTCCCTGAGGAGATCGGCGGGGTCCGAAACTGGGACTATCGGTACACATGGATCCGCGACGCGGCGTTCACGGTATACGGCTTCATCCGCATGGGACTTACCGACGAGGCGGCGCGATTCATGGAGTGGATCGAGGCGCGCTGCGGAGAGTTGAACCCGGACGGATCACTCCAACTGGTGTACGGCATCGATGGACGGCACGAGATGCCCGAGCAGGAGTTGGACCATCTGGAGGGTTACCAGGGTTCCGGGCCGGTCCGCATCGGCAACGGAGCGGCGAAGCAGTTGCAGCTCGACATTTACGGCGAGCTGATGGACTCCGTCTATCTCTACAACAAGTATGGTTCCCCGATCTCGTACGAATTCTGGAGCCACCTGCGTCAACTGATCGACTGGGTCGCCGACAACTGGCAGCGCGAAGACGAAGGTATCTGGGAGGTCCGGGGCGGCAAACGGCACTACGTGTACTCGAAGTTGATGTGCTGGGTGGCCCTGGATCGCGGAATCAGGCTCGCCGACAAACGATCGTTCCCCGCAGACCGCCTCCGCTGGACGGCGGTGCGTGATGAGATCTACGAGTGGATCCAGGAAAAGGGCTGGAACGAGGAGATCGGCGCGTTCGTCCAGTCAGAAGGCAGCGATGCACTGGATGCGTCAAACCTGATAATGCCGCTGGTGTTCTTCATGTCCCCCAGCGATCCACGAATGCTCAGCACCTTGAAGGCGATCAACCGGCCACTGGACCGTGGCGGTCTCGTCTCGAACAGTTTCGTCTACCGGTACAACCCGAAACTCGCGCCGGACGGGTTGGAGGGCGCGGAAGGCACGTTCAACATCTGTACGTTCTGGCTGGTCGAGGCGATGACGCGCGCCGGGATGACCGACAAGGCAATGCTCGACGAGGCGAGGCTTGATTTCGAGCAGATGCTTGGATACTCGAACCACGTGTCGCTTTACGCCGAGGAGACCGGGCTGCATGGCGAGGCACTCGGCAATTTCCCCCAGGCGTTCACGCATCTCGCGCTGATCAGCGCCGCTTTCAATCTGGACAGGTCTCTGGGCGGCAACGGGGGCGCGTAACCGGCACGCGCTTCCTTACCCGCGTGCCAGGTCCGACAGGCTTCTCAGGAAGACGCGTGCTGCTTCCGGCGACGAAAGCGAAAACTCCGCCCGGCTGGGTCCGGGACCCACGTGGATGCTGTATGTGGAACTCGGGACGGCTGCGAACATGTCTTCGTCGGTGCGGTCATCGCCGATCACCAATTCGAAGTCGAACGGCCCTGTTTCCGTCACGATCCGTTCGTAAGCCGTGCCCTTGTTGAGCCCGAACTGGCGTACCTCGACCGTCTTGGCTCCGACCATGACCTCCAGTGGTTCGTTCGCCAGGAACTCCTCAAGATAGTTGGCGAGTTCGCGCGCCTGCCAGTTCGCCAGGTCGTCCGCCGCAATACGGTAATGCCACACGAGCGACGCCTCCTTTTCCTCCACCAGGGAACCCGGCACGCGCCCGACGTATTCATCCAGGACCGATCGCACGTATCCCTTCCATGCCTGGCCTATCGGGCTGCCGCCTCGGTACCACGCATCATCGGGTGAAAGCCGGAACCACAGGCCGTGTTCGGCTACGAGGCCGGCGCCTGTCTCGTCCAACCACTCCTCGAGGAGTTCACGATCGCGACCGCTCACGATCACCACGCGTGCCCCGCCGATGGAGACGAGGCACTCAATGGCGGAAAGCGTCTCCCCGGACGGGCTGGCATCTATCGGACGATCTACGAATTCTCGGATCGTCCCATCGTAGTCAAGTAAAAACAGCGAGCTTTTCGCGTCGCGCAACGCGGGAGCAACTTTCGATGCCAGGGCCTCGGGCGAGTAGCGCTCCGGCAGCTGGACATGGACGGATGTATCCCGGTCCAGCGCCCGCCGGTATCGACGATACCAGGCGTGAACGTCATTGCCCTGCACCCTTCGGAACATCGCCCGCATGCGTTCCCGGCGTTCCTTCTCCGACATCCCCAGCGCCTGGTTGAATGCCTGTGCGGTTCCATCGACATCGTGGGGATTGACCCGGATCGCCTCCCCGAGTTCCGCGGCAGCCCCGGCAAACTCGCTCAGCACGAGAACTCCGGGCTCGTCCCAGTGGGCCGCGATGTACTCCTTGGCGACCAGGTTCATCCCGTCCCGGACCGGCGTGACGACCGCGATATCCGCAACCCGGTACAACGCGCCGAGCTCCGCCGACGGGATCGAGCGATATATGTAGTGGATAGGCACGCGGCCCGGCCGGCCGAACGCGCCGTTGATATCTCCAATCAGTCGTTCCACTTCCGCCTTCTGATCCCGGTAACTCCTGATATTTGTGCGGGAGGGCACGGCGACCTGGACGAGCACGACTTTGTCCCGCCACTCCGGGTAATCCATCAGCAGGGTCCGAAACGCCTCGAGCTTCAGGGGCAGTCCCTTGGTGTAGTCGAGCCGGTCGATGCCCAGCAAAACCTGCCGGCCCCGCATGTCCGTCATCAGGTCGGCGACCCGGCTTTCGGCCGCGTCCGAGTAGGCATGCTCACGGCCCTCAACGACGGAGATACCGAGGGGGTGGGCGGCGACCTCGACGGAACGGCCGTCGATGTCGATCATCCCTTCGTGTCCGAATACTCCCAGGTATCTCCGGAAGCTGGAAACGAGGTGCCGGGCGTAGTCGTAGGTGTGAACGCCGATCAGGTCCGCGCCCGTCAAACCTCGCAGGATCTCATCCCGTTGCGGTAACAGCCCGAATACCTCGGACGAGGGGAACGGGATGTGGAGGAAGTAGCCGATCCGGGCGGACGGCAACCGCTCGCGCAACATACTCGGCAACAGCATCAACTGGTAGTCGTGGACCCAGATCGTATCGTCCGGTTGAGCATGCTCGGCTATGGCGTCCGCGAACCGCTCGTTGACGGCGCGATAGGCGTCAAATTCGCCCCTGTCGAAACGGGCCTGCTCAACGAAGTAGTGGAAGAGTGGCCAGAGCGACGAGTTGGAGTAGCCGGAGTAGTAGCGCCGCATCTCGGAGGCCGAGACCGTCACCGGGACGTAACGCCCCCGGTCCAGCGCGGCTCGCGCCTCATCGTCGACGTGTTCACCCGGATAGCCGAACCACAGCCCGCCCTCGGACTGGTGGACGGGGGCCACACCGGCGATCAGTCCTCCGGAGCTCTTGATGATTTCGGTCCTGCCGGAACGGGACCGGCGCAGCGTCACCGGCAAGCGGTTGGATACGAGAAGCAATCGTGACAACGAAGTCCTCCAGACCACAACCTGTCAACACCTAACAGCAACCTGTCACCCCATACTACCGCCGTGGGATTTTCCGGGGGTGCAAGCTGGTGGCGGATGGAGCGAAACCTGGTGTACGTGTCGCGACGTTATCCGCTGCCTAACGGACACCATATGACATGATCATGTGATCATTTAGTACATCGCAACGCTTTACATACTCAACGGAGGATAGAATGGCTGAATTGCTGTATTGAAACCGCATACATGGGAGGCGAGGCTTTTCACACGGCGTGGCCGAGCCTCGAAGGCACTCGATAGCCATGGAGTGATCAGTGATGACTAGGGTACTTGGCGTAGTGTTCCTGGTGGTCGTACTTGGAATGTTGGGCGCGGGGACGTACTCACATCTGGTGTTGGCGGACGCGGACGACACAATCATCTTCCTGGAGCCGGATGGAGACCAGTTCTTCATCCACATCTCAGATCCTGACAAAATCCAGGAATGGTTGGTGACAGCGAAAGACGGGTCGCCCCTGTACGGAGGCGGAGGTGTAGGAGGTTTTTGCGCTCTTGAGGTGGTCAGCAGTCGCGTAGAGATCACGCCCGAGATGTTCCCGCTAACGGGCTACGTCATAGACTGCGATTCACCTCCCAACACGTTCTTGATCGGTCCCCCGCCGGCAAACACGGGGGGAGACGTCCTGATTGATAGCGGCATCCCGGGGAAAGGCCTGGCCGACGCTCCAGGACTTCAAAAAGAGTTCAATCCGAAGTCCAGGGCGGGAGAGAACGCCGGAAAGAAGTAAGTTCAGAAACGGAAATATCGGGGACGCCCCGGTCTCGCGTCGGGGCGTCTTCGCGTCCGGCGGCCAGTACCCCGTAATGTCGCGCGAAAACTGCAGCCTGGTGCCCGGGATGTCCAGAGGCGCTTCCCGGATAGATGTAGCCCCACCTCGCAGTTGTCAGGCGACACTGCCGTGACCGGCGCACAGGCGGATCGGTGGCGGTCACGGCGTTCAGGGGGCTCAGCCGACCGCGATGACCGACGCCGAGGGCTCGGGGCGCCCGGAGCCTCATCCATCGCGCCGTCAGTCGATCACTTTGCGCCCAGACTCACGTCCGGAGACTTCGTAGCCAGGACAGCGAAGTTGTGGAAGATATCGAATTCGACCATGTCATCAGAGGCAGTCATACGCGCAGGACGACCGTTATGCGGGCGACTGATCACATGGATCGTTTCACCAGTCAATTCGCCATCCTCGATCACCGCTATCGTCCCATGAATACCGGAGGGATTTACTTCCGTAATTTGACCCTGGGCTGCGAAAGCCGGTGCTGATGAGGCCGCAGCAATCAGCCCCAGTACAGTTGCGATCAACAAAAATTTCACGGTGCACCCTCAGATATCGCAGCCACCACTGACTGCTGCCCGTACGTTATCGTCGATTGATACCCTGTCAACCGACGTGGCAATCACTCCGCGGATTCAGACGGGCCGTCTCCGGCGCCGCGTGCGGTGGCGGAACTATTCCGCTCTCTTGCGGTCCGGGCGCTTTTCGGAAGGGACAGTACTATCACTTCCATCGATCCCACTCAGTAACGGCTACCAACGCCCCCTGGCTTCGCCCACATGCACTGCTGGCGGCCCGACAAGCCGCTTGCAGGGCCATGACCGGCACATTCACATTCACCTTTGAGTGCCACCAGCGGAGCCGTGGAGTCTGGCTTCTGATCGCCCGTGTTCACCGACCGGCGATTCGCCGCGAGTGGATTCTCTGTGCGCTCCAGATAGCGAGCCCCCCGGCGAAGAAGCCAAGTACGAAAATCAGAACCGATTCCGGCGGGCTGTCCAGAATTCCCGGACCGCCCTGGCTTCCGTCCTCATTGTTTGAAACGGGCTCACTACCTGGTGATATCGCGTCGGTGTGGAGCAGGGGCAAAGGAGCCGGTTTTGGGACCACGGGAGTCGGAACGGGAGTGGCCGACAGAGAGATCGGCGGTACGGGCAACCCGGGGCCGAATGTCGGTATCGGTCCCGGCGGGCTGGGCTTTGACTCGGCGAGGACCGTGTTGGCGCTGACGACGGAACCGATCGTCAGCATCGCTGCCACGATACATACCGTTAGCCACCTCGTACCCGTCACCAACTTCCGCGGTCGTCGCTGCATACGAGAACGGCCCGCATTTGCGGGCCGTCAGAGAAGCGTGGTCGGGGCAGCAGGATTCGAACCTGCGACCTCCTGTACCCCATACAGGTGCGCTACCGGGCTGCGCCATGCCCCGACGGGTTTGAGGATATCACGACGATGGCTCGTGATAGGTATGGTCAAGTGCTGAATATTGAGCCGGATTCGGGCCGCCCGGGTTGAGATCAAGCTGGCAAAGGTCCCTCGTCCTTCCGTGCCCGGAAGGATCGGGACGACCACGAGTTACGTGAGCCTCGATGACCGCGGGACCCCATAGACTCTCTCGGGCGGCGCGAGCCCCGCCCCTACATCAGCGGTCCACCTCCCGGCCCCTTGATATACTTTTGTTCCGATCATTTTCTGCCGGACTCCCCGCCTTCTGGCGCGCGTGCGGCACTCGGCCACAGACCTTTTGTAAACAAGGAACCGCACGTGCGCGACCTCCTCGGTGACATCTCGACTCTTCGGCAACGCGTTGCCGGAATTGTGAGGCGACTTTGACCTGCCTGCACTTGAGACGCGCCTGACCGAGCTGGAGAAGGCGGCGTCACAGCCCGGTTTCTGGGACGATTCCCGGAAGGCGCAGGCGCTGTCCCGTGAGATGGCGGGGATCCGCGACGATGTCGATTCATGGCGCGAAGTGGAATCGGGTTCCGAGTCGCTCGAAGAGCTGGCGCAGATGGCGATCGAGGAAGCGGACGATTCCCTGACGGACACCATCCGGGACGACTACGACGCCTTGATCGACCGCGTCCAGAAGATGGAGTTCGCCGTGCAGCTTTCGGGCGAGTACGATGAGCGGCCGGCGATCATCTCGCTTAAGCAGGGCGCAGGCGGCGTGGAGGCCCAGGACTGGGTCCAGATGCTGCTCCGCATGTATCTCAGGTGGGCGGAATCACGCGGTTTCAAGGCGGCGGTCCTGGAATCGACCCCCGGCGACGAGACCGGTCTCAAGTCCGCCACGGCGCAGATCGACGGTCGATATGCATACGGCTACCTGAAGTCGGAGCGCGGCGTTCATCGAATGGTCCGGCTCTCGCCCTTCGACGCCGACCACATGCGCCACACGACCTTCGCGCTGGTCGAAGTACTTCCGCAGCCGGAAGACCAGGACACGTCGATCGATATCAACCCGGATGACCTGCGGATCGACACATTCAGGGCGGGCGGCCACGGCGGCCAGAACGTCCAGAAGAACGACACGGCCGTGCGGATCACGCATATCCCCTCCAACATCGTCGTGTCCGTTCAGAACGAGCGATCACAGCTTCAAAACAGGGCCGTTGCGATGCGCATCCTGACGGCCCGGCTCATGGATATCCAGATGCAGGAGGCGGAGGCGGAACGGGTCAAGCTCAAGGGCGAGCACGTGGCGCCGGAGTGGGGTCGACAGGTGCGGAGTTACGTGCTCCACCCGTACAAGATGGTGAAGGATCACAGGTCCGGGTACGAGACGGCGGACGCCGAAGGGGTGCTTGAGGGCGGGATCGACGGGCTGCTGGAGGCGTTCCTGCTGCACTCGGTCGGCGCGGTCTCGGAGGCTTGAGTCGCGTGACCGTTATTCCATACCGAGTTTCAACTGGCGATGCCCCCAAACCGGCGAGTCCTGTACAACGTAATAGAACGCAGTAACTAATTCCGGGTCGTAGCATTCGGTATTCCGAGGTTCGGATAACGGAAACCGAACTCGACCCCGGACCATCAAAAAGGCCGTGCGGCAACGAATCGCCGGGCTTTGACGAACGAGTAAAACGAGGTGTCGAGGCGCATGCTTCGAAAATTGATCGCACCGGGCCTGGGCCTGGCTCTATCCCTGGTCTTGATCGGAGCGCTGGCCTGTGGCGGTGGCGGCTCCGAGGACGAGACGCCGGACGATTCTGACGTCGCGGCAGAGAACTCTGACGAGCCTTCGGATAGCTCTTCCGGGATCGAAATCTCGCCGGCGCTTGGCGGAAACCCGACGGCCGAACCATCGACCAGCTCTAGAACCGAAGGCGATAAATACGGCGGCACGCTGTTGCTGATTGGCGGAGACCCGCCGACGCTGGACCCGGCGCTGGTCAGTGACACTGCCTCGGCACGGATTGTGCTCGAACTGTTCTCGGGTCTCGTCCGGCTGGACAACAGCTCCGAAGTGGAAAACCGCCTCCAGATCGTCCCGGATCTTGCTGAAACGTGGGAGCGGTCCGACGATGGAACCACTTATACCTTCACGCTCAGGAGCGACGCACGCTTCAGCGACGGCTCTCCGGTAACGGCGTCCGATTTCAAGTACGCGATGGAACGCGCCGCCCACCCTGACACCGAGTCAACCGTTGCGGAGCTTTACCTCGGTGACATCGTCGGGATACAGGAGATCATCGACGGCGACGGCAGCGTGACAACGGCGTCGGGCATCGAGGTGCTGGATGATCAGACCCTGAGATTCACCATCGACGCCCCTAAACCGTATTTCCTGGCCAAGCTCACATACCCTACCGCGTTCGCACTCAGGCAAAGCAACGTCGAAAGAGGCGGCTCCCTCTGGACGGACAACCCAGTTGGAAGCGGACCGTTCATCCTGGAAAAGTACGACATCGGCGTGCAGATGATCCTCGCCCGGAACGAGAATTACTACGACCGGCCCGCGTACCTGGACAGGGTCCAGATCAACCTGGCCGGTGGCGGGGCGATGCAACAGTACGAAACGGACGAGATCGATATCACGGGCGTGGGGTTGTCCGACCTGGACCGAGTGCAAGATCCGAACGACCCACTCAACCGTGACCTAGTAAGTGTCCCGCCCGGTTTCACCACCAGTTACCTGGGATTCAACGTCGAAGAACCACCGCTCAACGATCTGAAATTCCGACAGGCTCTCGCCCATGCCATTGATAAAGACGAAATCGCAGAGGCGGTTTTCTCCGGACTGGTGCTTCCAGCCCGGGGGGTGCTGCCACCGCAGTTCCCGGGCTTCAACGCGGATCTGCAACCGCTTGAGTTCGACGTTGCGAAGGCCCAACAACTTCTCGCCGAATCGTCCTACCCATCCCTCAGCGATCGTGACAAGCGCATCGAAATCACGACACAGGGCACCGGCGCTTCGCCGAGCCTGTCGATCGTGGCGATGGCGGACATGTGGAGCCGGCACCTGGGTGTCGAAGTCGAAATCCAGCTGGTCGAGTTTGCCACCTACCTCCAGGACCTGCACCGGAACCGTCTCCAGGCGTATTTCGCCGGATGGGAGGCAGATTACCCGGACCCGCAGGACTGGATAGACATCCTGTTCCACAGCGAGAGCCCGCGAAATGACGGCAACTACTCGAACGCCGAGGTCGATCGTCTTGTGGAGCAGGCGCGTACCGAGCAGGACGTGATACGGCGCACCGAGCTGTACCAGCAAGCCGAGCAGATGATCGTCGACGATGTCGCATGGATCCCGGTCTGGTGGGACACGCAGGGCCTGGCACTCATCAAAGAACGAGTACAGGACTACAACTTCCAGCCGATGACGATCGAGATCTTCAAGGACGTCTGGATACAGGAGTAAAAACGCACGGGCCCCGGTGATCTGCCGGGATACACCGTGAGTAACTGGTTTCCAGGCTTGACCCGCAGCACCGACCGGAGGCAGAGTCCCGCACATGCTCGCCTATATCGTGCGGAGACTGCTGTGGACGCCGGTCCTGCTGCTGGCCGTGTCCGCGATCGTGTTCGCCCTGGGTCATTACGGCCCGGGAGACCCGGTGGAGATACAGCTCGGCCAGCACTACACCGAGGAACAGGCGGATCGACTTCGTGAGTCCCGCGGGCTGAACGATCCGATCTACGAGCAGTACGGACGCTACGTCTGGAACGCCGTGCAGGGCGACTTCGGTGAGAGTTTCAAGTTCCAGGGCCGGGCCGTGGCCGAGCTGCTGGGTCCCAAGCTAAAAGTCTCGGCGCAACTCTTCCTGGCCGCATCGGTCATAACAATCGGTCTCGGGGTTCCGCTCGGGTTTTACACCGCACTCAGGCAGGGAACGTGGCTGGACCCCGCGATCGTTTCGGGGACTCTGGCTTTAAACGCCATGCCGGTGTTCCTCACGGCCCCGTTCTTGATCATGTTCTTCGCCATCAAGCTCGGCTGGATCCCTGTGGCCGGATGGGGGGGATTTTTCGACACCCGGATCATCCTTCCGGCGCTGACGATTGGATTACCGGGCGTAGCCGTGTTCACGAGGATCATGCGTTCAAGCACGCTTGACGTGCTCGGCGAGGACTACGTCCGCACCGCCCGGGCGAAGGGCGTGCCCGAGTTCGTCGTCAACTACCGCCACGTTGCCCGGATCGCGCTGATCCCGATCCTGACCCTGATCGGATTCTCACTCTCCGGCCTGCTCGGAGGGGCATTGATCGTCGAGTTGATTTTTGGCGTCCCCGGTGTCGGACGCTTCACCCTGGACTCGCTATTCGCGCGGGACTTCCCGGTCATCATGGCGGTGTCGTTGATCGGCGCGGCCTCCCTCGTCATAGCGAACCTGGTCGTCGACATCCTCTACTCCGTGGTGGACCCGCGGATCAGGTACCAGTAAGCCCGTATGAGCCTCGCACGAGAGAATTCCGGGACAACCCGGGACCGCGTAACCTCGGGCACCAGCCCGCTTCGCCAGGCCTGGGGCCGGTTGCGCCGGAAAAAGATCGCCATGGCCACGCTGTCCATCATCGTAGTCATCTACGCGATCGGCATCTTCGCCAAGCCGATATCTACCCACTCGTACTCGACGACAGATCTGTCCCGTACGCAGGAAGGTCCAAGCGCCGATCACATTTTCGGGACGGACCGCCTGGGCAGGGACATCTTCACGCGCGTCGTATGGGGCATCCAGACCACCGTCATCCTCACCGTGATCGCGGTCGGCACGGGCGGGATCGTGCTGGGCGTGACGCTGGGGCTGGCTGCCGGTTATTTCGGCGGGAAGACGGACGCGCTGATCATGCGCTTCGGGGAGGTGGTAGCCGCGTTCCCGAGCATCTTGCTGGTCATCCTGATCGCCGCCACGCTAAGACCGCGCATAGTCGGGTGGACGCGTGATTTTGAGGACTGGAGCAACTTTCCCGAGTGGAGTCCGGTCGGCGGGCTGGTCGAATCCGGGTTTGTCGACTACTTCGTAGTGACCATCGCCCTGCTTCCATTCGCGTGGTTCGGCATGATGCGGCTGGTGCGTGGGCAGGTACTGAGCATCCGGAACGCCGACTACATCGAAGCGGCGCGGGCCATCGGCGTTTCAACGCCCCGCCTGTTGTTCTCTCACATCCTGCCAAACGTCACCGGGACGATCATCGTGACCGCATCGTTCAGCATGGGTGCAATCGCCGGAAGCGAGCTCATCCTGAGCTTCCTCGGGATAGGCGTGCAGCCGCCCCGGCCCAGCCTCGGGTTCATGATCTCGGACGTATCGGGTCGCGGATCTGCGGTGGTTTCCGTCATGCAAAACCACCCGGAACAACTGCTCGCGCCGATCATCGTGATCTGGCTGCTGATATTCGCATGGAGCCTTTTCGGCGACGCGCTGAACGACGTGTTCAACCCGCGTACAAGGTAGTTGGAGCCGCCCTGTACGATTCCTGCGCGGAGTCCGATCGTGACCCAACTCCACCTCCTCCCTCCCAGGGAGGAGGCTTTATGTTGCCCCCTCCTGATGTTGGAGAGGGTCGGGCTTGTCCGTCTCGGCATCTACTCACGCCCTGCGGTACAGTGCCCTCTCGCCACTGAACCGATATCAGGAGAAAATCGATGCCCGTATCCGACGTAAAGGCCCTCACCTTTGACGTGTTCGGGACCGTGGTCGACTGGCGTGGCAGCGTGTCGCGTGAGATCGCTTCGCTGGCCGGCGAACGCGGCCTGGAGATCGACGCCGACCTGTTCGCAGACGAGTGGCGCGCCGGATACGGACCCGGGATGAACAGGGTGCGGACCGGGGAGTGGGAGTGGATCGGCATCGACGCCATCCACCGGCGCCGACTCGATGAACTGCTGGTCCGGTTCAACATCGAGGGGCTGACGGAGGATGAGACCGCTCACCTGAACAAGATCTGGCACCGGCTCGATCCGTGGCCGGGGGCCGTGGAGGGCCTGACCCGGCTGAAGAGCAAATTCATCATTTCCAGCCTGTCCAACGGCAGCGTGGCGTTGCTCACCAATATGGCCAAACGCGCCGGGCTGCCGTGGGACTGCGTGCTGTCGTCGGAGCTATCGGGCCACTACAAGCCGGACCCGGAGTCTTACCAGAAGGCGGCCGAGTTGCTGGGGCTTGAGCCCGGCGAGGTGATGATGACGGCCGCCCACCAGAACGATCTGCGCGCCGCCGCCGGATCGGGCCTGCGCACCGCCTTCGTCAGGCGGCCGGACGAGTTCGGCCACGGCACGGGTCTCGGAAACACGGCCGACCCCGAGAGCGACACGTCATTCGATTTCACAGCCAACAGCTTTAATGACCTGGCCGACCAGCTCGGCTGTGCCTAGTAGCAGGCTTATTTACATACCGTCGGGCTGGCAACCCCCGGGATTATTCAACAACCCGTGCGAACGCCAACGTCATGCAACTCGCCGTGGGGGCGAGGCTCGCTCCGCCCTCCGGTCATCGGCGGGAACATGTTGCGGTTTCCGCCCATCTCCGTTTGTTGTAAATGGGGACGGGCGGGACGGGTCCCGCCTCTACGGCGAAACCCGGATCACGCACACACCCGTGGCGACCTCACCCGCACATGCTGTGCTTTATTGGTAGGATTGCGCCGGTCTCTGAATCGCCCTGGGACGTCGACGTAATCCCCGGACTCTCCACCAAGGAAGTTAACGTGACTTTTTTCCACTCCCGCCGTTCATCGGTGGTCGCACGAAACGGCGCCGTCGCCACGAGCCAGCCGCTGGCCGCACAGGTTGGGCTCGATACGCTGAAAGCGGGCGGCAACGCTATCGACGCCGCGGTCGCTACGGCCGCCGCGCTTAACGTGCTGGAACCGATGTCCACGGGAATCGGCGGCGACATGTTCGCCCTGGTCTGGAAGGCCGACGAGAAACGGGTCCGGGCGCTGAACGGCAGCGGCCGTTCCGCATCCGCGGCGAACCGCGACGATGTCGTGCGACGCGGCCATTCCGGCATCCCGACAGACGGCCCGGATGCCGCGTTTTCCGTCTCTATCCCCGGCACCGTGCACGGCTGGGAGACGCTGCTCGAAGAAGACGGCACGATGTCGCTGTCCGAGGTGTTGAAACCTGCGATCAAGTACGCCCACGAGGGCTACGGCGTGAGCGAGATCATCGCCAACCAGTGGCAGGGCAGCGAAGAGAAACTGGCGTCCCGCCCTTCAGGCCGTGAAATGCTCCCGAAGGGCCGGGCTCCCAAACACGGAGAGATCGTCAATCTTCCGGAGCTCGGGCGAACGCTCGAGGTGATCGCAGAAGGCGGCAGCGAGGCTTTCTACAAAGGCGAGATCGCCAAAAAGCTATCCGATTTCATCCAGTCCGAGGGCGGATGGATCACCGAAAAGGACATGGCCGCCCATCACTCCGACTGGGATGTGCCGATCCACACCGAGTACCGGGGCGTCGACGTCTGGGAATGCCCGCCCAACGGCGACGGCATCGCCGCTTTGATGGCGCTCAACATCGCTGAGGGTTTCGACATCAGCGGGATGGGATTCCAGTCAGCGGACACCTACCACCACCTGATCGAGTCGATGAGGCTCGGCTTCAACGACGCGCTGGATCACGTGGCCGACCCCCGCGTCAACGAAGTGCCGATCGACTGGATGATGTCCAAGGACCGGGCCGCCGAGCAGCGCGCACGCATCAGCGGCGGCCGCGCTATGGATGACATTGCCCCCGGAATGCCCTACCTGAACTCCGATACGGTCTACCTGACCGTGATCGATGGCGATGGCAACGCCTGTTCTTTCATCAACAGCCTGTTCCAGGGTTTCGGCAGTGGAATGATCGTGCCGACCACGGGTATCGCGCTCCAGAACCGTGGCGCCCTGTTCTCACTGGACTCGAACCACGCGAACTTCCTCAAGGGTGGAGCACGGCCGTTCCAGACCATCATCCCGGCCATGGCGACCAGGGACGGCGAGATGTGGCTCAGCTTCGGCGTGATGGGCGGCTTCATGCAGCCCCAGGGCCACCTTCAGATGATCTCAAACATGGTGGACTTCAACCTGGACTCGCAGCAGGCACTCGACGCTCTGCGGTTCCGGGTGTTCCTGGAGTCCGGGACCATCGGTCTTGAGGCCGGCGTGGACCCGGACACCGTGAAAGACCTGCAGCGGCGCGGACACCAGGTGATGGTCGCGGACGGATACGACCGCGTCGGGTACGGCGGCGGCCAGATCGTCTCACGCGACGCGGAGACCGGTGTGCTCGTCGCCGGGTCCGAGCCCCGCAAGGACGGCGCCGCGGTGGGTTACTAGGGAGCCCGGTTGCCCCCTCCTTATGCAGGAGGGGGTTCGGGGGTGGTCAGTTACGGAAGTAACACCCATACGCGACCCACCTCCGACTTCCTCCCTCTCAGGGAGGAGGCATAAAGCAAAACGGGCGTATTGCCATACGCCCCTACAACGACTTTCCGTTGAAGAAGGACGGCCGTATGAAGATCGGATTCATCGGACTTGGAAACATGGGCCGGCACATGGCGAGGCACGTCCTTGAGGGCGGCCACGATCTGACCGTATTTGACCTCGTGCGCGAGGCCGGCCGTCCGCTGGAAGAGGCCGGGGCGACCTGGGCATCCAGTCCAGCCGAGGCGGCGCGGGGAGCCGATATCGTATTCACCTCCCTTCCCCTGCCCGCCAACGTGCTGGAAGTGGCGACCGGCGAGGGCGGCGTGCTCTCCGCCATCTCGCCCGGAGCGGTGTTCGTCGACCTCAGCACCATCGACCCCGGCACGGCGGTGACACTGGACGCCGCCGTCCGGGCCGCGGGCGCACACGCGCTCGATTCACCGGTTAGCGGCGGCACGACCGGCGCGGACTGTGGCGATCTGTGCCTGATGGTCGGCGGCGATCGCGACGTGTTCGAACGAGTCACGCCCGTCCTGAACCTGATCGGCGATGGGGAGAAGCTCGTTTACTGCGGCGGGATCGGCACCGGGTCCATCTGCAAACTCGCCAATAACCTGGTCGGGCTCAGCACCGGCGTAATCATCTCCGAGGCGTTCGGAATGGCGATGAAGGCCGGGGTGGATGCCCGCACGCTTTACGACGTAATCACGGCGTCTTCAGGCGACAGCGCTGCGCTGCGCGGCTGGGGCACGTCGATCCTCGAGGGCAACTTCGAGCCGGGATTCATGGTGGACCTCGCTGCGAAGGATGTCGGCCTCGCGACGCAGCTCGGCCGCTCCCTCGGCCTTCCGATGGAAGCAGCGAACATCGCGCAGCAGCGCTTCATCGAGGCGCAACGGCGCGGATGGGGACGTGACGCCACGCCGGCGATCGCCCGCATCCAGGAAGAGCGCGCCGGCATCGAGTTCCGGTTCCCAGAGTCCGAAGAAGAGGATTAACGGACTGGCTTCAAAAGGAACCGACCTGCATCGGCCCTTCGAGAACCTCCGGGCGCTGCTATCAGTAGCCGTCGGGTTTTCGCGTGAGAACCCCGGCAAACGGACCACACATTACCGTCATTCTGAGGCGCTTGCGACAAAGCTTGTGCTGAGGCTCTCGAAGTGAATCTCGCCGCTGGTTGACGTCTGTACGCCGGAAGTCCTCGCGCTCCGATAACGGCGAGATCCTTCGCTCCGCTCTGGACGACTTTTTGCAGGAAACCAGATATGTCAGAGACTGGCCGAAGTGCAGCTTCGAATCCGGCATCAGGTCGTCTCCGCCGGGATTATCCGGAACTACACCCACTTTTACAGAGATATCATCCCCTTTGATACCCTTGTATCCTGTTTACAACCATTTTCTGGACTTTTGTAGAATGTACAGGAATTAACACCCGTCCAACAGTAGAACTACGTCGTTGCACCTCGCAGCTCTGCACCCCCCCCCATAAGGACCCCCACATAGATGGCCAGCCTGAAAGTCCGTGACGTAGCCGCCCGGCTCAATGTCAGCGAGAAGACGGTTTACAAGTGGCTCACACAGGGGCTAATCCCGGCGACCAAACTTGGACGCACGTGGGTCGTTACAGAGGAATCGCTCGAAGCCGTGCTGGCGACTCCCGCCAGCCCCAATGTGATACCCGCCGTAACGCCTGCACGTTCTCAGATGCCGTATCCAACCCGCCCGCCGGAAGACCCCAACGTACCCGCAGAAGCACGGGAGTTGGACACCCTGAGCCGGATCAACGCGTTAGCAGAGGGTGCGATAAAGACGGGCATCGACGCCGTGTTGCTGCCAAGGAGTGGCAGCGATGAGACGAAACGCGCCATCGGGCAGGCGCTTGAAGAGGCGCGCGGCGAGGTGCTGCTGCAGGGCATCGGCCTTCGAGAATTCTTCGGCGATATGCACTACACGCCAGTCTTGCGACGCATGATGAACGAGGACCGGGACATCGCGGTCCGCGCCCTGCTCGTGCATCCATTGAGCGACTTTGCGCACGCCCGCGCTATCGCCGAAATCGGGACAGAGTTCGTCGATGAATCCAGTTTTCGCGCCGGGCCGTTGTTCGGAGATAGCTGGCGGAGCTTGAACATGATCTCATCGCTCCGCAGGGCCGCCCTGGAAGGAGTCAACGCCAGCCTCGACGTACGTTTTGCAGATCACTGGCCGTCCGTATACCTGCTGATGACGGAAGACTGCTGTTTCGTCGAGACCTATCACTTCGGCAGGCCGGATTCCGGCCCCGATGGTTCATCGATCGACGGCCTGGTTCCGATCCTGAAACTCTCCGCAGACGCCCCCTACTACCGAATACTTCGGAGCCACTTCGAGTACGTGTGGGGCGGCACCAACCCCTACATCTCGGTCCAGACACTTGAGCAGGTAGCCGAGACGGTCAGGGTCAGCGTCTAGAACAGACCGAACCCGATCCAACGCAACGCCTTGAAAACGCGCAGCGTTGGAAACTTCCGGAACTTTCCGCCCCGCATCATCGAATAAAGCACCCAATTCGTCCTTCGCTGCTCCCTAACATCTGTCTGTTGAACGGTCCTGATGGATCGAGCGCCCGCTCGCGCGGGCCAGGACAAACAGGAACAAACAGAGCAACCAGGACATTTCCAACGCAACAGGGGTCAGACACATTGGGCAAGATCAACGTCGCCGTCGTGGGAGTAGGCAACTGCGCCTCGTCCCTCATCCAGGGCGTACACAAGTACCGGGAAGCTGAAGAAGGCATCGACATCCCGGGCATCATGAACACCGTGCTCGGCCCGTATCACGTCGGCGATATCGACGTGGTCGCAGCGTTCGACGTGGACGCCGACAAGGTCGGCAAAGACCTGTCCGAGGCGATACGCTCCGGCCAGAACAACACGGTCGAGTTTCACGACGTGCCGCACACGGGCGTGACCGTGGACCGCGGGATGACCCACGACGGCATCGGCCAGTACCTCTCCGACGTGGTGACCGTGAACCACGACCCCTCGACCCCGGGCGGCCAGACCGCCGACATCGTGAACATCTTGCGTGAGCGCGAGGTGGACGTGATGATCAGCTACCTCCCTGTCGGCTCTGAAGAGGCGACCAAGTGGTACGTGGAGCAGGCACTCGCGGCCGGCGTCGGTTTCGTCAACTGCATCCCCGTGTTCATCGCCCGCGAGCCGTACTGGCAGAAGCGTTTCGAGGACCGTGGCGTGCCGATCGTCGGCGACGACATCAAGTCACAGGTCGGGGCCACCATCATCCATCGCGTGCTGACCCGGCTTTTTGAAGACCGTGGCGTGCAGCTTGACCGCACCTACCAGCTCAACTTCGGCGGCAACACGGACTTCCTCAACATGCTGGAGCGGACCCGTCTTTACTCGAAGAAGATCTCGAAGACCGCTGCGGTGAAGTCGCAGTTGGAGCAGGAGATCGGGATAGACGACGTACACATCGGCCCGTCGGACCACGTGCCGTGGCTCCAGGACCGCAAGTGGGCCTACATCCGCCTTGAGGGCACGTCTTTCGGCGATGTTCCGCTCAATGTCGAACTCAAACTCGAAGTGCACGACAGCCCGAACTCCGCCGGCGTCGCCGTGGACGCCATACGGTGTGCGAAGATCGCCCTGGACAACGGGATTTCTGGCGCCATCCAGGCTCCGTCTGCGTACTTCATGAAGTCGCCGCCGGTCCAGTACACCGACGACGAGGCTCGCCAGATGGTGGAGTTATTTGCGGGCGGGGAGATGAACCCCGAAAATAACTTCACCCCGCGAAAGTTCAGCGGCGTCGCGGACGCGCAGCAGTAGACTGCTGTTGACATAGAACTCAGCGCCGCCGGGGTAGGCAATCAGTCGTGGGAGGATGAGCAGATCAAGATCGCTCTGGTTTCCCCTTACGACTTCGCGTATCCGGGCGGCGTAACAACTCATATCACGCGCCTCGCGGATGAGTTCACAGCCAAAGGTCACGAGATCAACATCCTGGCCCCCTGTTCCGTGAATCCGGACGCTATCCAGGATTACGACATCGTGCCGTGCGGCCGGCCGGTTCCGGTTCCGATCGGCGGTACGGTGGCCCGCGTCGCTCTTTCCGTCTGGAGGCGTCCCCGGATCAAGGCCTTGATCCGCAACGGCGGTTACGACGTCGTACACGTGCACGAGCCCTTCGCCCCGGTCCCCCCGAACCTGGGAGCGCGTACGTCGTCCGCGCTCACCGTCGGAACGTTTCACGCCTACCGGGAGCACGGGCACCTGTACCGGATGTCGAAGTACATGCTGCGCACGAGCCCGCGGCGGCTCGATGGCCGGATCGCCGTATCGAACGCGGCGCGCAGTTACGTGAACCGGTTCTACCCGGGCGAATACGAGATCATCCCCAACGGCATCGACTTCGATCGGTTCGCCACGCCGGCGCCAGCGCTGGAGGAGTTTGACGACGGCCGGATAAACCTCGTATTCGTTGGCCGCATGGAAAAGCGGAAAGGCCTTCGTTATCTGTTGAGCGCATACGCCGACCTCAAGTGGGACTACCCGGAATTGCGGCTGATAGTGGTGGGTCCGGGCGAGCCGGACGCCGAGTCCCAGCGCGTGATGGGCGAACGCAATCTGACGGACGTGGTGTTTGCCGGACGCGTCTCGGATGATCTGCTACCCGCGTACTACCAGGCGGCCGACATATTCTGCAGCCCGGCGACCGGGGGCGAGAGTTTCGGGATCGTGCTTCTTGAGGCGATGGCCGCCGGAGTTTCGATAGTCGCGTCCGACATCGCCGGTTATCGTGGCGTGGTCGATCACGGCGTGGACGGACTTCTGGCAAGACCGAGCGATTCCGCGACACTGGCGGGCGCCATCCGCACCCTGGTCGAGGATCGGGACCTTCGCAACCGGATCGGCGCCGCCGGCCGTATCAAAGCGCAACGCTACCGATGGTCGAAGGTCGCATCGCGGGTACTCGACTTTTACGAACGGACCGCCACCCGGCCCGAGCTGGCCCGTCTCGCCTGAATCTCACTGATCCCTGGCAATCATCCGGCAACCCGGAAAGGCTTCAACAACGCGTGCCCAGTCTCCAGACCGCCCGCTACGCGCTGCGTGGGAAAATCGCCCGATGGTTTGAGGAACCGGCTTCGGCCGCCCTGGACAAGATAGGTTTCACGCCGAACCTGGCGACACTGACGGGCACGGCGATATCCGTGGGCGCTGGAATTGCCGCGGCCGACGGGCGCTTTGTACTCGCCGGTGTGCTGGTAATCGTCGGGGCCACATTTGACATGCTGGACGGCGGAATCGCCCGCCGGACCGGGAAGGTCTCCCGTCGCGGAGCGCTGCTGGACTCGGTAATGGACCGCGTGTCCGAGGGCGCTTTGTTGCTCGGACTTCTGATCTTCTACACGCGCGCTGCGACTTCCGATCAAACCCTGGCGATTCTCGCCTTTGTCGCCTTCTCCGGCTCGATGATGGTGAGTTACGTGCGCGCCCGCGCCGAGGGCCTCGGGATGAAGGGAACGGCCGGATTCGCAACGAGACCGGAGCGCGTGGCGGTCATCACCGTGACGCTGTTATTCAGCCAGCCGGATTGGGGTTTGTGGATCCTGGCTGTAGCCACCCCGCTAAGTGCGTTGTACCGTTTCTGGGCCGAGTGGCGCAGCGCCGGCGAAACCGACTGAAACCGGCGACGGCACGGACATCGAAGATACCGAACCCATTCCATTTATTGCGACGTATCACGTTCAGCACCATGAACAGATTCACCTTTAGAAAATCGGCGGCGAAACGAGTCCTGTTACTTCGGGTCGCGCTATGGACATCGTTGGCGGCCGTCGCCACCGCTTTCGTGATACCGGGCCTGCTTTCCGGTTCTGACCGGATCGCCGCCGCCCAGACATCAACCACCGAGATCCTGAGTCACGCCGCGGTGAGCAAGCTCCCGGACGGCATCGAGTTCACGGCGAACGTCGCCGGAGATGTGGAGGAGATCACCGCCCGTTTCTCGATCCAGGGCCGGCGGGCCACGCAGTACGACTACCTCGATTTTGGCGAGCCTGCGATCTTCACTACAACCGCGCCGGCCAATGGTGTGTTGTTTTACAGGACGGACACAGTCGCTCGCTATCTGCCGCCGGGCGTGACCATGGAGTACCGGATCGAGGTCCTCGACTCGAAAGGCAACGTCCACGAGTCTGAGCCGAGCCAGATCGTCCTGACCGACTCCCGGTTCGAGTGGGAGACGGTTTCAGGCGGCGGAGTGACCGTGTACTACCACGGACCGGTCAGCTCGCGTGCGGACTCGTTGCTGGACGCCTCACTCCAGACCATACAGAACATGGCGCCGGTCCTTGGCATACCCTTTGAGGGAGCGCCGATAAACGTCACGATGTACAACAACATCGCGGAGATGATCGACGCCACCGTCGCCCGCAGCGGCGCTATTTCACGAGAGTTGATCACCGAAGGGCAGGCCTTCTCTCCCGAGAACACGGTCCTGGTTCTTGGAGGAAGCTCGCGCGCCACTGGAACGATGTCGCATGAACTGACGCATGTGCTATTGAGCCGTGCAGTTTCCGGGGCCCGGGCTTCCGTGCCCGCATGGCTCAATGAAGGGCTGGCGGAGTACGGGAATATTGATCCCGGAGTGGCGTACGAGCGTTACCTGGAATGGGGTATCGACACAAACCGGATCGCACCCCTGACGGCGCTAAGCACATTCCCGGGCGATCCGGATCTCGTGATCGTCAGCTACGGGCAGGGACGAGCTGTCGCCAAATTCATGGTTGAAGAGTTCGGGCCGGGGAAGATGGCCGAACTGCTGGCCGAATTTGACGCCAGCAGGGATTTCGACGCCGCGATGTTGCTCGTATACGGACTTGACCGCCGCGGCATGGACGAGTTGTGGCGGAGTACTGTCGGCGCATTCCCGCTGGGCGACGACCTGGTCGCCGTCGCCCCGACCGCGATCTCGTATCCGACCTTCGTCCCTTACACGCTGGACAATCTTGGCGCAGCGCCGACATCGACCCCCGAGCCAGAGCCAGAGGCGGAAACGGAGCCGCAGGCCACGCCCTCACCGGAAACCACGGCGGACCCTGATGACGAAGTTGAATCGGGCGGCGGCGGTTGTTTCGCCGCGCCCGGCGCGCCGGTGGAGGGCGGCATGGCACTGATCATCGTGGCCGTCGGCTCGGCGGCGGCGCTCCGCACCGCACGCCGGAAAAGCGGAACTTAAGGGCACGCCCCTTGGGTAACCGCTAGCCGTTGACACGCCCGCGGCCTGCGTTCCCGCGTGGCGCCGGTTGGCGCGTTACGCATCCCGACCGAATTTTGGCCAGATGTAACCGGGCCGTCACGCCTGCGTAACACTTTGGAAACATAACGACCATAACGTGACGCTCCAACGCACGTGTGCCGTCCGTGGCGCACGTCTGTCACGGATCTCAGGAGGGATGGTCCGCTATGGCTGACACCGGTTCTACTGCTTGGATGCTGATGGCGTCCGCCCTGGTATTGTTCATGACACCGGGGCTTGCGTTCTTTTACGGCGGACTCGTCCGCGGCAAGAACGCTATCAATATGATCATGTACAGCTTCGTCGCAATGGGAGTTGTGAGCGTGGTCTGGCTCCTCTGGGGCTACTCGCTGGCGTTTGGAGAGGGCAACGACTGGATAGGGAACCTGGACCACCTCGGGTTCAAGGACGTATCCCCGGACGCCGGGGTCAATCCAATCAACCCCGAGACGGGGGCGTTCGAACTTAACGAAGACGGCGTATTTGAAGATCAGAGCGGGATCTCCCCGATGCTGTTCGCCATCTTCCAGATGATGTTCGCCATCATCACTCCGGCGCTGATTACCGGCGCTCTCGCGGAGCGGTTCAAGTTCACCACTTACCTGGTCTTCCTGGTGATATGGATCACCGTCGTCTATGCGCCGATCGCACACTGGGTGTGGGCCGAAGAGGGATGGATATTCGGACTTGGAGCACTCGACTTTGCCGGCGGGACGGTCGTCCACATCAATGCAGGTGTCGCGGCGATAGCGGCGGCATGGCTGGTTGGCAAAAGACGGGGAGTCGACCGCGGCGTAGAGCCGCACAACGTCCCGTACGTGATACTTGGAGCCGGGATACTATGGTTCGGCTGGTTCGGATTCAACGCCGGAAGTGGGCTTGTGGCCAATGGCCAGGCCGTCAACGCGTTCTTCGTCACGAACACGGCCGCGGCAACGGCAGCGCTGACCTGGGTCATCCTGTCATACATACAGAACGGTAAAGCAAGCGCCGTCGGCGCAGCGACGGGTGCCGTTGCGGGACTTGTCGCAATTACGCCAGCTTCTGGCTTCGTTGGGCCCATGGGTTCGCTTGCGGTCGGATTCGGTGCTGGCCTCCTGACCTACATCGCCGTGTTGTACCGGCACCGCTTTGGATTCGACGATGCCCTCGAGGTGTTCGCAGTACACGGAGTTGGCGGTATCTGGGGCGCGCTGGCCACCGCGGTCTTCGCAATGGAGATCGATGGCGAAGCGGTAAGCGTCGTAGACGGCAAGTTTGAACTGCTCGCCGACAACGCCATAGCCGTAGGCGCTACCATCGCTTACTCGTTCATAGTTACGTTCGTGATCCTCAAGATCCTTGACGTAATTCCGGGACTCGGATTGAGAGCCTCAGACACTGACGAAAGCACCGGGCTGGACATCTCGCACCACGGAGAACGTGCGTACGTCTCGGACGGAGCTGACTAACAGCCCTCTTTTGGGCGATCAACCTGAAAACGGGCGCGGTACGGAGCAGGACCACCCGGTTAAACTCTGGGGGTCAATCTCCGTACCGCGAATCCCCACGATCCCTGTTAAGGGGGTGTATGAAACATGATGGTCAAGATTGAGGCGATAGTCAGGCCCGAGAAGGTCAACGACGTCACGGCGGCGCTGGAAGCGATTGGTTGCGGCGGGTTTCATTTCGTCAACGTGACCGGCCAGGGCCAGCAACGGGGCGTAGAGGTTTTCACGGGCCGCGGCGCGGCCCTGGCGCATCGGTCATCGCTGCCCAAGACGCTCCTGGTGACCGTTGTCCCGGAAGAACAGAAAGAGCAAGTGTTGGAGGCGATCATCACCTCCGCCCGGTCCTCGGAAGAGGGAGCGGTCGGTGATGGAAAGATCTTCGTCTCGGCCGTGGCCGAGGTGATCAGGGTGCGCACACGTGAGCGTGACCTGGCCGCCCTGTCTACGAACGGCGAAGGGGAATCCTCGTAGGCCCAATCCTTCAGCACAAGGCATAAATACGAAAATGCGGCCAGTCCCCCTGCCCGACAGGTGGAGGCTGGCCGTATTTTGTTTGTCCTGTCTGCAAGGGCGCCGATCACATCCGGGGATCGGCCACATTTAGCTTGTCCGGCCCGCAAAGCCCGCGGTATGATTTCCGGGTCGGCGAAATGTACGGCACGTGGTTTTTTCAACGTGCGGTTGTGAGCCGGTGACGAAGGGGCGTAGCTCAGTTGGCTAGAGCGTCGGTCTCCAAAACCGAAGGCCGGGGGTTCGAGTCCCTCCGCCCCTGCCACGCGTTCAAGTCCGAGAGTATGTTTCAGGCCGAGGTGTTGAAATTGGTAGACAAGCAGCGTTGAGGGCGCTGTGCTCGTAAGAGCGTGCGGGTTCGAGTCCCGCCCTCGGCACCAACACCGAAGAAAGTTTTGTCAACCGAAACTCGTCGATCGACGATTGCCGCCTGGCCGGAGTCCCGGTTTTCAGATCGGCGGTTGAAGTAATTGCAACGGCGACGTAGCCAAGTGGTCTAAGGCAGAGGTTTGCAAAACCTCCATTCGGCGGTTCGAATCCGCCCGTCGCCTCCATAGCTAAATGATTACAGGCCCCGCGTTGCGGGGCCTGTATTTGTCTGAGCGGGCTCCAGGTGGCCGCCACCGTCGCGTCGCCGGCCGCAAGAGCCCCGAGTGGCGGCGGATCGGAGTCCGAGCCCGGAACCAGCACCGCCTTATCCGTGTCCGTTGATGGTACGCCCGCTACGTTAGTCCGCACCGTTTCCAACGCATCCTCGGAATAAATCGTTCACCCGGATGAGCCTCTTCAATCAAGTAGTAGCAACAGTTGTTTGAGATTATGGGTACGCGTAGTCTTTTCCAGTTAATTTACTTTTAATCATTGTCAGTTAATTCTTTCCAGTCTCTCCAATTCGAAACTGTGAAGTATTGTTTCAGAGGTTAATGACGCGTATGTGGGAGCTTGCAGCCTGTAGAGCTTGTAACTCAGGAGATCTTGTCCCGTTGTCAGATTTCGATGCGACGGGTCCGGATATTCAATTCAAGGCCTGGGTTTGCACAAACCCGTGCTGCGGTTTCAACCTGAAAGTCAGGAACGGCCACATCCGGATGAACGAACCGATTTGCGGCAGGGACGAGGGCCAGTAGCAATCACGGGCAGGCGGCACACAAGACGTAAAATAAACCCCTGCCACACACGGAAACTCGCCCGTAACGGCTTTGCCAACCCGGCCGAGACCGTCAGAATCCCGGCGGCGGTACCGGTCCAGATTGTCGGGCCATGTGTCCCTCATACCCGGTGGTCCGGTTCACGCCCGCGGAACTAAGGCCTGATTCTCAGTCTCGCCTGACCAGCGTCCAGGGAATGTTTAATCGCGATCACTTGCCGATAACACACACGCCGAGACCCTCAATTTCGCCCCGATAAATGGACCCCGGCGAATTGAGGTACGGTGGACGCCTGGCGTCGGGAATCGCGTACGACTATCGGGAAAACCATCGGCCGATGTGCTGGAAGAGTTACGTGGTGGTGTCGTGCGAATTATCGACCCTGTTGCTCATCCGCGGAGGCGCGGTCCTTCGCTCCGTTTCGCTGAAACCAACGCGGGCCAGCATCGAGTAGAGCCGGCGATCGATTGATGTCCGGGCGATATCTTCGTGACATCGGGAAGACTTCAGCCCCCGGGCGTCGACGCTGCTGACCGGGGAGTGACGCCGGGAACCTGACCGAATCGCTAAGAAAAATCGCACGGTCCACTCATGGACTTGCGAGCGGGATTCAACTACTGCATCGGCCAGAATCACGTTCGCCGTCCATGAGCGCCGTCTGGCTCGTATCGGGACACGGCGGGGTCCAGCGCCATCGATCCGGCGGCATCGGGCTCAGCGTCAACCCCGCACTCCCGGCTCATAGTTCCGGCGCGACCGAACGCCCGACGGTCCCTTTTCGCAGATACCGGAAAGTGATGGCCGCGCCCTGCCCGAAAGGGGTCTAACCTTGTTGCGACGGCGACGGCGACGTTTCGCGAGGGACTTCAAGCGATATACAAACGCGGACCACGGGAGTTACGACGATCGATTGGACGGTAGCGGCGCTGATGAGCGCCGCCCTGTTTGCCGTGGTGAGTATCACCGACAAGGTGATCATGACCGGCATGGGCCTCCGCGTGCGCGGGTTCCTGCTATTCATCGGGTTCCAGACCCTGGTGACCGTAATCGTCGTCGCCGTGGTCAACCCGTTCCCCTCGGTCGATGCAGATGTGTACGTACGGGGAGTTGGCGTCGGCTTGATGTGGGGGATCAGCGCGCCGCTCATGCTCTGGACACTTAGCCGGGAAGAAGTGTCCCGGGTCGCACCGATATCACAGTCACACCCGCTCTTGGTTGTCATCTTCGCCGTAGTACTGCTTGGCGAAAGCCTTTCCTTACTGGAATCCATCGCCGCTGCGCTTGCGGTCGGTGGTGCGATCCTCGCTGCGATTCGATTGTCGGACGCCGGCCAGATACGCCTTAGCGGCTCACTTGCCTACCTCGGAATCGCCGTCATCATCGTCGCCCTGGCGCAGATACTGCTGAAGACCGTGACCGATGAACTGTCCTTCTGGCACGCCATGGCGCTCCGCAGCGCCGGGATGTCTTTCGTTCTGCTGGTCATGAACCTGAGAACCTCGATACTCGCGGGCCTGGGCCGTTTCATGTTGTCACCGGCCAGATCCACCGCTCTCGCCATCGACGCCGGCGCGGCGACCATCGCGATGACCCTGATCACGTTCGCCATCGCGGCCGGTCCGGTCTCGCTGGCAAACGCCTTCGCCAGCACCACTCCGCTATTCGTATTCTTCGCCACTATGCTGCTCGCGTGGAAGACACGGCTCCTGAGAGAAGAGGCGCTGGATCGTCCGGCTGTCGCACAAAAACTGGTCGCCGCGACGATGGTCGCCGGCGGGCTTGTCCTGATCTCACTGACCTGAACCCGGTGCCGGACGGCCACTTCCGCGCGGGAGGGGACGGGCCATTGCCACGACGATCCGGGGCGCCGTTAGCTTGACGCCACGATTGGGTACCTATACACTCGTCATCCGTCGAGGTGTGACTGTTACGGATTGCCCACCCGTACATCCCAATTTATAGATTCCCAGGTTTGCGTCCGCGCGCGCCCGCGCCGGGCGTGATCTGCGTTCTCGCGCGAGAACCCACGGGCAACCCGAACCACCTGGACCAATGAACACCGCCACGGAACATTCGTGGTTTCGAGTAAATCAGGAGAGTAAATATGGTCGTAGCTGACGTTCGTCCCAGTAATGTTTTTTACCGGAACGTCAAGAGCTTCAACCACATCTCGAACATCGTGGACGTCCCGAACCTGATCCAGGTTCAACTGCGATCGTTCGACTATTTCACGACCGACGGCCTTCGAGAACTGTTCGAAGAGATCTCGCCGATCGAGGATTTCAGCGGCGGCCGGTTCGCCCTGGCATTCCTGGGCCACGAGATCCGGGAACCAAAGTTCACCGAGCGCGAATGCCGGTTGAAGGAGATCACGTACTCCGCGCCGCTGTACGTAACCGTTGAACTTGAGGTCAAGTCCGGCGACGCCGCGGGCGAGAAGAAACAGCAGACGCTGTTCATGGGCGACGTCCCGATGATGACGCGCAACGGCACCTTCGTCATAAACGGCGCCGAGCGGGTCGTGGTTTCCCAGCTTGTCCGCTCACCGGGCGCCTACTTCACGCGTGACGTTGATCCGGCCAGCGGCCGTGCTCTCAGCAACGCCAAATTGATTCCCTACCGCGGCGCCTGGGTTGAGTTCGAGACCAGCAACAAAGACCTGCTGTCCGTCAAAGTAGACCGGAAGCGCAAGACCCCGGTCACTACCCTGCTGCGCGCCCTCGGATACGACTCCGACGACGATATCAAGGCGCTGTTCAAAGAGGTCGATATCAACCCGGACCGCCCGTTCCTGGACGCGACGCTGGCACGGGACACCGCCGTCACCAACCAGGACGAAGCACTGGTCGAGTTTTACCGCCGGTTGCGCCCGGGCGAGCCGCCGAGCGTGGACAATGCCAAGGCTCTGATCGAAAGCCTTTTCTTCAACCCCCGCAAATACGACCTCGGCCGCGTCGGCCGTTACAAGCTGAACCGGAAACTCGCCGATGAGGCGACGACGGAAGAGCGGACCCTTGTCAAAGAGGACATGGTCGCCCTCATCCGCCGCATGATCCGTATCAACAACGGAGAGGTCCGCGAGGATGATATCGACCACCTGGGTAACAGGCGGGTCCGGGCCGTCGGCGAGCTGATCCAGAACCAGTTGCGGATCGGACTGCTCCGGATGGAGCGCGTCGTCAAGGAGCGGATGACCACGGAGATGGACCCGGCGACGACCACGCCGGCCGCCCTGGTCAATATCCGCCCGGTGGTGGCGTCCGTCCGGGAGTTCTTCGGCGGATCCCAGCTTTCCCAGTTCATGGACCAGACCAACCCGCTTGCGGAGTTGACACACAAGCGTCGTCTCTCGGCCCTCGGCCCGGGCGGCCTTTCACGTGAGCGTGCCGGGTTTGATGTCCGTGACGTTCACCACTCCCACTACGGGCGGATCTGCCCGATCGAGACCCCTGAAGGTCCGAACATCGGACTTCTCGGTTCGCTCGCCACCTACGCCCGCACCAATGACTTCGGTTTCCTTGAGACGCCGTACCGCAAGGTGCTCCACGAGATGTCCACGGACAACCCGGACTTCATCGGCCGCAATGTACTTGAACCTCTCGTGGACGAAAACGGGACCGAGTTGATGCGCGCCGGCGGCCGTATTCCGAGAAGGCTGTCCGAGCAACTAGCCGAGATGCCGCCGCAGGTCGTCGGCGTCAAGGCTTATGTATCGTCAGACCCGGATGATGTGTCCTACCTGTCGGCCGACGAAGAAGAGACCTACATCATCGGCCAGGCAAACACCGAACTCGATGCGAAGATGCAGATCGCCGGCGACCAGGCCGAGATCCGCATCGGGGAATCGTTCGCCCTCGAAAACCCGGCGAACGTGCAGTACATGGACGTCTCGCCGATGCAGATCGTGTCGGTATCCACGGCCCTGATCCCGTTCCTTGAACATGACGACGCCAACCGTGCGTTGATGGGCTCAAACATGCAGCGCCAGGCGGTCCCGCTTTTGCGTCCTCAGGCGCCGGTGGTGGGCACCGGGATGGAGGCGCGCGTGGCGCGTGACTCCGGACAGGTGGTCCTCGCCGAAGAGGCGGGGCTCGTCATCGAGTCGACGGGCCTTGAAATCAAGGTCCTGGGTGACGAGAGCGGCCAGATCATTGAATACCCGCTCACCAAGTTTGTGCGCTCCAACCAGGGCACGTGCATAAACCAGCGCCCGATCGTCAACAAGGGCGATATCGTTGAAATCGGCCAGCCGATGGCCGACAGCTCTTCAACGGACCGTGGTGACCTGGCCCTGGGCCAGAACATCCTGGTGGCGTTCATGAGCTGGGAGGGCTACAACTACGAGGACGCCATCATCCTGTCCGAGGACATGGTGAAGGATGACCGGTTTACGTCCATCCACATCGGCAAGCATGAGGCTGAATCCCGGGAGACCAAGCTCGGGCCTGAAGAGATAACACGTGACATCCCGAACGTGGGCGAAGACAGCCTGCGTGACCTGGATGAAGAGGGCGTGATCCGGATCGGCGCTTACGTCGAGCCGGGCGACATCCTCGTCGGCAAGATCACGCCCAAGGGCGAGACCGAGTTGACGGCTGAAGAGAAACTCTTGCGGGCCATCTTCGGCGAGAAAGCGCGCGACGTGCGCGACACCTCGCTGAAGGTTCCCCACGGCCAGCGCGGCAAGGTCATCGACGTGAAGGTGCTGACCAAGGAAGCAGGCGACGATCTGCCGGCCGGTGTCACCAAGCTGGTGCGCACCTGGATCGCACAGACACGAAAGATCACCGAGGGCGACAAGATGGCGGGACGCCACGGCAACAAGGGCGTGATCGCAAAGATCCTCCCCCGTGAGGACATGCCTCACCTGCCTGACGGCACCCCGATGGACATCGTCCTCAACCCGATAGGCGTGCCGTCTCGCATGAACCTGGGACAGGTCCTTGAAACCCACCTGGGCTGGGCCGCGGGCACGCTCGGTTACGACGCCCAGACGCCGGTCTTTGACGGCACGACGGGCGTCGCTCTTGAGGACGCCCTCGCTCGCGCGTGGATGGTCAACGAGTCCGGCGCACGAAATCAGCGCAACCTGGACGACTCGACCATCGATAAAGACATCGTCCGTTCCTGGCTCGATGAGCGCGGATACAAGTACGACGAAGTATTCGACGAGTCGAAAGACGGCATCGCCAGCCAGGCCTGCCTCGGGATATGGCTCGGCGAAAACAGCGATCTCCACCTCAACGGACAGGGCCGGGAAGAACTACTCGGCGAAGCCCGGAAACTGGACAAGGAGACGCATAAGTCGGCGCCTGTCTTCGGCAAGATGCAACTGATCGACGGCCGGACCGGCGAGGCGTTCGACCGGCCGATCACGGTCGGCAGGATGTACATCCTCAAGCTGATCCACCTTGTCGAGGAGAAGATCCACGCCCGGTCCACCGGACCGTACTCCCTGATTACGCAGCAGCCCCTGGGCGGAAAAGCCCAGTTCGGCGGCCAGCGTTTCGGCGAGATGGAGGTCTGGGCGCTTGAGGCTTACAGCGCGGCGTACAACCTCCAGGAGATGCTCACTGTCAAATCGGACGACGTAGACGGCCGGGTCAAGACTTACGAGGCAAACGTCAAGGGCGAGGACGTGATCCACCCGGGCGTCCCGGAATCGTTCCACGTTTTGCTCAAGGAACTCCAGGGGCTTGGCCTCGCGGTCGAGCTTCTCAACCAGGAACAGGATGACTATGCACTCGCCGGCGACGCCGGAACGGCGGGCGCCCTCTCCGCCGGGCTCGAAGGCGGGATGTGGGGCGGCGGCGCCGTGGACGAGGAAGCGCTCGCGGCGGCGGCCAGCCTGCTCGCGGAGACAAGCGAGGTGCAGGACGAGGCGGTCCTGGCGGCAGACGGCTGGACGGATTCCTCCTCGTCTTCAGACCAGGAAAATGAAAACCCGGAAGACCACGGTTTTTCGGAAGAATCTGAGGACGATCAGAACGCCGAAGAAGGGCCATCCGAAACAGAGCTAGACAACGAAGAGGGAGAGTCCGAGGAGTAAGCGACCTCCTCTTATCGCCGTTAACAGCCAGAACCTGAGACACCCCGAAGCGCAAAGCGGCGCGATGGAGTGGAGAGGACAGGTAACCGAATGACCACACAGGCCGGTCCAGAGTTCAACGCAATACGAATCTCCCTGGCATCGCCAGAGCAGATACGTGCATGGTCCTTTGGCGAAGTGACCAAGCCGGAGACCATCAACTACAGGACCCTCCGCCCGGAAAAGGACGGACTTTTCTGCGAACGCATCTTCGGCCCGACGAAGGACTGGGAGTGCTACTGCGGAAAGTACAAGAAGATCCGTTACAAGGGCGTGGTATGCGACCGCTGTGGCGTTGAGATAGCGCGCGCCAAGGTCCGGCGCGAGCGCATGGGCCACATCAGGCTTGCCGCCCCGGTGGCCCACATCTGGTTCTCCAAGGGAACGCCGTCCCGACTCGGCCTCCTGCTGGACATCTCGCCGCGCAACCTTGAGCGCGTCCTCTATTTCGCGCAGTACATCGTGACCAGCGTGGACGAGGAAGCGCGGGCACGCGCGCTTGAAGAACTGGAGAGCTATCTCGTCGCCGAGACGACACGTATCGACGCCGCCGCCGAGGAGGCGATCGGCGTGATCCGCGCCACCGCTCCCGAGGAAGAACCTGAAGAGGAGCCCGTCGCCGAAGCCGAAGAGCTTGCGGAGGACGAAAAGACCAAGAAGGTCAAGAAGGCACGGAAAAAGACGAAGAAACAGATAGCCGAAGAACTTGAAGCCGAGCGGGCGGTTCGCGCTGCGCACCCGATCGAGTCTCAGGTGATGGCGGTCGAAGACCGTTTCACTGAGGAACGTACCGCAGTCGAGGACGAGATCGGCGCCAAGATCGACGAGTTGAACAGGATCGCAATTCTCGACCTGCTCACCGAGTCCCGGTACCGGGAACTCCGAGACCGGTTTGGCGAAGTGTTCCGTGCCGGAATGGGCGCGGAAGCCGCCCTCGAAATCCTGTCCACCACCTCGCTGGAAGGCCTGCGTGACGGCCTGCAGGACGAGGTCCGAACCACGTCCGGCCAGCGTCGTAAAAAGGCGATCAAGCGCCTGCGCGTCATCGAGGCGTTCGTCAAGTCAGGCAACAAACCGGACTGGATGGTCCTGACCCAGTTGCCGGTGCTCCCGCCCGAACTCCGCCCGATGGTGCAGTTGGACGGCGGCAGGTTTGCGACGTCCGACCTGAACGACCTGTACCGACGGGTCATCAACCGGAACAACCGGTTGAAGAGACTGCTGGAGCTGCAGGCGCCGGACATCATCGTCCGCAACGAAAAGCGCATGTTGCAGGAAGCGGTCGACGCCCTGATCGACAACGGCCGGCGCGGCCGCGCGATCTCGGGCAGTCACAACCACAAGCTGAAGTCACTCACGGACCTGCTCAGGGGCAAACAGGGTCGTTTCCGGCAGAACCTGCTCGGAAAGCGGGTCGACTACTCCGGCCGGTCGGTCATCATCGTCGGCCCGCAGCTCAAGCTGCACCAGTGCGGCCTGCCCAAGAAGATGGCGCTTGAGCTGTTCAAGCCCTTCGTCATGAACGCACTTGTCGTCCGCGGTTACGCGCACAATATCAAGAGCGCGAAACGGATGGTCGAGCGCACGCGCCCGGAAGTCTGGGACATCCTCGAAGAGGTGATCCAGAACCGGCCGGTTTTGCTGAACCGTGCGCCGACGCTGCACAGGCTCGGCATACAGGCCTTCCAGCCGACCCTGGTCGAGGGGCAGGCCATTCAGATCCACCCACTCGTCTGCAAGGCGTTCAACGCCGACTTTGACGGAGACCAGATGGCGGTCCACGTACCGCTCTCGCGCGAGGCGGTCCTGGAAGCCCAGAGGCTGATGCTGAGCACTTACAACATGCTCGCGCCCAGTTCGGGCGCACCGATCGTCTCCCCGACGCTGGACATGGTCCTGGGTAACTACTACCTGACCGGGATAGAGGGCGAGGACCTGGATCAGGAGGCCCCCGAAGAACACACGGAAGACGCGGAGACGCTGGAGACGGTGGATTCCGCGGACGGACTGGAAGAGACGGCGCAGCGTGTTTACGCCGACTTCGCCGATGCGCGCCTGGCGCACGACCTCGGCGTGATCGGATTGCGAGAACCGATCAGCGTCCGTACTCCCGATACGGGAGAGGTGATCACCACCACCGTCGGCCGGATCATCTTCAACGGAACGGTTCCGGTCGAACTCGGGTTCCAGAACCACCTTATCGACTCCAACGCCATCAGCGACCTGGTGAGCCAGGCTTACGGGTCGCTCGGCAACGAGCGGACCGCAGAATTCCTGGACGAGTTGAAGGATCTCGGGTTCCGTTACGCCACCCAGTCCGGTACGACGATCGCCATCGACGACATCGTGGTGCCGGCCGTGAAGAGCAAGCTTCTGGCGGACGGTGACTCACAAATCGCCAAGCTGGACGATCTCTTCCTGCAGGGGATGATCGACGAGCCGAGTCGTTACCAGGAAGCGGTCAACATCTGGATGGCCGTTAACGACAGGCTCACCGACGCGGTTCAGGACGAACTTCCTAACTACGGCGGGATCTACACGATGGCCCATTCCGGGGCCAAGGGAAACATCCAGCAGATCAAACAGATGGCCGGTATGCGGGGCCTGATGTCCGACCCGAAGGGCCGGATTATCGAGCTGCCTATCCGATCATCCTTCCGTGAAGGCCTGTCGGTGTTCGAGTACTTCATCTCGACGCACGGCGCCCGCAAGGGACTGGCTGACACGGCGCTGCGTACCGCAGACAGTGGTTACCTTACGCGCCGCCTGGCGGACGTCGCGCAGGACGTTATCGTCCTGTTCGAGGACTGCGGAACGGGGAACGGGATATGGCTGGAGGCGGCGGAATCAGACCTGGACATCCCGCTCGTAGAGCGGATCGTGTCCCGGTACCCGGCGATGCCGGTCACCCACCCGGAAACGGGAGAGGTGCTGGTGGAGATCGACACGCTTATCACCGCCACAATAGCCAGCGAACTCATGGATGCCGGTGTCGAGCGCGTACTGGCGCGATCGCCCCTCTCCTGTGAGGCGCCGCGTGGCCTCTGCCAGCGCTGCTACGGCGCTTCCCTGGCCAACGGACAGCAAGTGCTGCTCGGCGAAGCGGCCGGCATCATCGCCGCGCAGAGCATCGGCGAGCCGGGCACGCAGTTGACGATGCGCACGTTCCACACGGGCGGCGTCGCCAGCGCACTGGACATCACGAGCGGTCTGCCCAGGGTTGAAGAGCTGTTCGAGGCCCGCCAGCCGCGTGGCATGTCTATCCTCACCGAGGTAGATGGCTCCGTGGAAGTCTCGGAGACGGTGGACGGCCGGTTCGTGACCGTGCGAAACTCTGACACGTTCAGCGAACGCTACGACATCCCGTCCAGTCACAAGGCTCTCATCAAGACGGGCTCGTGGGTGGACGCAGGCACGCCGATCATCGGCGTCAAAAAGACCGTCAAGAAGACGGAAGAAGAGGTCGCACTGGCCCTGCCGGACGAGATCTTGTCCGATGTCGGCGGAACGGCGTCTGTTTCCAAGGGCGTCGTGACCGTTACGTGGGAAGACAGCGAGGAACGGCAGTACGCCATCCCCGCGGCGGCCCACATCATGGTCAACGACGGCGACGAAGTAGAGGCCGGAATTGCGCTGACCGACGGCCCGAAATCACCACAGGACATCCTGCGGATCGAAGGCCACCAGGGCGCCCAGGCTTACCTGACAGGGGAAGTGTTGCGGGTCTATCGCTCGCAGGGTGTGCCGATCCACGAGAAGCACGTCGAGGTGATCATCCGCCAGATGATGCGCAAGGTACGGGTTGACACGCCCGGGAGCACCGACCTGCTGCCGGGTGAGCTCGTAGACCGGCTCATCTACGAAGAGATCAACAACCAGGTGCTCGCCGCCTCCGGCGACGCGGCAACGGCAAGTCCGGTACTGCTGGGCGTGACGCGTGCGTCGCTGAACACCGAAAGCTTCCTCGCAGCCGCATCCTTCCAGGAGACGGCGCGGGTGCTGACGGAGGCGGCGGTCAATGGATCCGTAGACCACCTGATGGGCCTCAAGGAAAACGTCATTATCGGCCGGTTGATCCCGGCCAGGCTCGACCGGTCGGAAGAGGGACGAAAGAAGCTCGGGCTTGACCAGATCAAGCACCGGATCGAGGGCACACTCACCGGTACGACCGAGGCGCCTCCATCCTTCGAAGAGGCTCTTCGCGCCTTTGGCGGGGAAGAAGCGCTCATCGCGGCGGGCGGCGTGGACCCGGCAGCCGGCGCTCCCGCCGGGGAACCCCCGGTTCCCGTCAACGGCGGAGGCCCGGTCACGGTGGACCTGAGCGGGGAGGGGTCCGGCGAAGGCGACGGCCTGTCACGATTGCTCGCTGCCCTCACTGGCGGCGACGATGACTCGGCCGCGGCCAGGGCGGACCAGGAAGCGGAAGCGCCCAGCGGCGACGATTAGCCTTCGCAAGGAATCCCCTGGGATACCGGGTTTTTCAGGGGTCCAGCGGGATTAAATGACAGGGGGCCGGGCTTAACTGCCCGGCCCCCTGTCGTTTACAATCTTTATTCGCATTGGTCGCAGGGGCGGTTAGCTCAGTTGGTTAGAGCGCAGCGTTGACATCGCTGAGGTCGGAGGTTCGAATCCTCCATCGCCCACCACCACACCTTCCGGGTCTCCTCAGGACTCGCGTCGTATACTGACTTGGATCATGACTCCTTGTTCGGGCCGAACTATGACTACGAAGGCGCGCACCGCTTAGCGGTTTACGCGCCATCCCCCACCGCGTGAGCGAGGTCAGAACGCGCACGCCCGTTAGTTATTCGCCCGGACCGTCGTATCGCATCGGCGATCCCTTGATAACGGTCCTTTGTGTTGGCCGTTATGAACCAGGAGTCACCCCATGTCCGCCCAACAGTCCGGCGCTGATGCCGGCTCAAACCTGGCCGATATTCGCTATCGAATGCGTCATTCCGCTGCCCACGTGATGGCGGAGGCCGTCATCAAGCTGTTCCCGGAGGCGCAGATCGCCATCGGTCCGCCGACCGAAGATGGCTTTTACTACGACTTCGAGGTGTCCCGGCCATTCACTCCCGATGACCTTGAGCAGATCGACTCCCTGATGAGGGAGACCGTCAGGTCAGACAGGCCTTTCAGTGGCGTGACGCTGTCACGCGACGCGGCCCTGGAACGTTTCAGCGACCAGAAGTTCAAGGTTGAGTTGATCTCCGACCTCCCGGAGGACGAGGAGATCACCGTCTGGAGCCACGAGTCGTGGGAAGACCTGTGCGCCGGCCGGCATGCCGATTCCACGAGCCAGATCGGTGCGTTCAAGCTCCTCTCCGTGGCCGGCGCGTACTGGCGCGGTGACGAGAACCGAGAGATGTTGCAGCGCATATACGGCACAGCGTGGGAGAGCGAGAAAGAGCTCGACGCCTACCTGGAGCGCATCGAAGAGGCAGAGCGCAGGGATCACCGCCGGCTGGGCCGCGAGCTTGACCTGTTCTTCTTCGACCCCATCGCCCCGGCCAGCCCCTTCTTCCTGCCGAAAGGCACCATCCTCCTTAACGAGCTGGTCGGCTTCGTGAAGGACCTGTACGTGAAGTACGGGTACCAGGAGGTGACCACGCCCCAGATCTTCAACACGGACCTGTGGAAGCAGTCAGGGCACTACGACAACTACATCGAAAACATGTACATGATGAACGTCGACGAGCGGGAATACGGCGTCAAGCCGATGAACTGCCCGGCCGCCGCCATGTTGTACGCGGCAAACACCCACTCGTATCGCGAACTGCCGATTCGCTATGCCGATTTCGGCCGTTTACACCGCTACGAGCGTTCAGGCGTCACGCACGGCCTGATGCGGGTCCGCACGCTGGTGCAGGACGATGCCCACATCTTCGCCACGCTGGACCAGATCGCGCAGGAGGTGAACTCCTTCATCGCGATGCTGGACGAGGCGTACACCGTTCTCGGTTTCGAGGAGATACGCCTGGCGTTGTCCCTGAGACCGGAGAAGCGGGTGGGAACCGATGAGATGTGGGACCGGGCGGAAGCGGCGCTGAGCGAAGTCCTTGAAGCCTCTGGGCGCGAGTACGGCGCTGAGGAAGGAGAGGGCGCGTTCTACGGCCCCAAGATAGACTTCTTCGTCCCGGACGCCCTCGGCCGGGAGTGGCAGCTCGGCACCGTGCAGCTGGACTTCTCGCTGCCGGAACGATTTGACCTGGAATACGCCGCGGAGGATGGCAGCCTGCAACGGCCGGTCGTGGTCCATCGCGCCATGCTGGGATCGCTTGAGCGTTTCCTCGGTGTGTTGATCGAGCACACCGCCGGGGCGATGCCCGTATGGCTCTCTCCGGTGCAGGCGACGGTAATCCCGATCGCTGACCGGCACGTCCCCTTTGGCGAAAGAGTCGTCGAAAAACTGCGTGCCGCCGGCGTGCGTGCGGATGTCGACGATGGCAACGATCGCATGAACTCCAAAATCCGTGCCGCGCAGGGCCGAAAGACGCCATACATGCTCGTCGTTGGGGACCGGGAACAGGAGGCCAATCAGGTCGCGGTCAGGGAGCGATCCGGCGGAAACCTGGGAGCGGTAGACATCGACGATTTCGTGGCCCGGGTAGTCGAGGAGATCGCCACACGGGCTTGACGAAGACCCGAGGGCGGTGTTCCCGGG
>CAYYRD010000014.1:61999-96053 GCA_964474025.1 uncultured Dehalococcoidales bacterium
TATCGACCCGGGAACACCGCCTTTAGACCGTTCGGGGCGCATTTCACGGTTTGATCCGCCCGATATCATGCTCCGTACACGCACGACGAGGTAATACGCAGGTAAGATGACCACACACAGTCGCCGTGTGTCCCGTTCTTTTACGGCATACGCTCGACGACACCTCGGAACGACGCGCATGCGGCGTAATTGGTCGTGTGCCTGGAGCATCTCTAAATGGCCACAACAGAAGACATCACACTCCATCGCGGTCTGAGCGGCGTTTACTTCGACCGCACAGAGACGACCTTCATCGACGGCAAAGAGGGCAAACTCCTCTATCGCGGATACAACATCCATGACCTCGCCGGCGTCTCGACCTTCGAGGAAACCTCGTACCTCCTGATGTACGGCGAACTCCCGACACAGGCGCAGCTGGCTGATTTCGACGCACAACTCAAAGCAAATCGCGACATCCCGTCTGAAGTGATAGGCATCATCCACGCGGTCAAGGACGATCACCCGATGAGCGTCCTGCGTACCGCCGTCTCCGCGATGTCAGCGTTCGACCCTGAGTCCGAAGACAACTCGTCGGAGGCGACCCTTCGTAAGGGCATCCGCCTGACTTCACAGGTCCCGACCATCGTGATGGCACACCACAACATCCGCCACGGAAAAGAGCCCGTGCCGCCGAGCGAGACTTTGAGTCACGCGGCCAACTTCCTGTACATGATGGACGGCGAAGAGCCGACCCCGGAGACGGCTGCGCTGATGGACACGGACTTTGTCCTGCACGCCGACCACGGATCCAACGCTTCCGCCTTTACGGCCCGGGCAGTCGCCGGGACCAACGCCGACCTGCATGACGCCGTCACCGCCGGCATCGGCGCACTCTCCGGCCCCTCACACGGCGGCGCGGCGGAGAACGTCATGACCATGGCGCTGGAGATCGGCGAGGCCGAGAACGCTGAGCAGTATGTCAAAGACCTCCTCGCCGGAGGCGGACGCGTAATGGGCTTTGGGCACCGCGTGTATCGCGCCGAGGACCCCCGGGCAAGACACCTTCGCGAGGGCGTGAGGAAGCTGTCCGAGGAGAAGGGCGAGCCGAAATGGTACGGCATCCTTGAATCCGTTCAGAAGGCGATGTCGCCGTATAGTCGCCGGGGCATTCACGTGAACGTGGACTTCTTCGCCGGGGTGATCTACTACCTGAACGGCATCCCCCACGACCTGTTCGTGCCGATCTTCGCCGTCGGGCGGATTCCGGGCTGGACGGTACAGGTGATCGAGCAGTTTGAGCACAACATCCTGATACGCCCGCTGCTCCAGTACGCGGGGCCGGAAGAGCGCGAGTACCAGCCGATGTCCGACCGCTAGGTCGTCTCATCGATACAGTAGTCTTCGGAGGAGGGACGCCATAATGGCGTCCCTCTTCTTTTTCACCCGGCCGTCTGGAAGATCGCCGGACCTCGTTAACCATGAACCCACCTGACTCACACGCCGAACTTGAAGGGCGGATTCGGAATCGCATCGAATCCGATGGGCCGATCACGTTCGCCGAGTTCATGGAGGAAGCCATGTACGGCGACGGCGGCTACTACACGCGCCCGCGCCGCATCAGTCCAGAGGGCGACTACTTCACCAGCCCGTCATCACACCCGGCGTTCGGCGCGCTCATCGCTGTGCAGTTGCGTGACTTCTGGGAGCTCCTGGGAGAGCCGGAGGTGTTCGACGCGGTGGAACCGGGGTCCGGAGACGGGACCCTGGCTCGGGACGTGCTTGCTTACGCGCAAGCCCTGGGTGGAGCCTTTTACGACGCACTGAGATACACCGAGTTCGACCGCAGTGTCGCTGATCGGGAACAGGCCGGACTTCCCACGGGCGTGACGGGCTGCCTGCTCTCCAACGAGTTGCTCGACGCGTTCCCGGTGCACCGTTTCATCATCGACGGCGGGGAGCTCATGGAACTTTATGTGGCCGTGGACAACGGCGTCCTGGTCGAATCGCCCGGCCCCGTGTCGGAACCGGGTATCGGAGAACGCGTCTCGCCCCACATGCCCGATCTCCCGAACGGCTATCGCGGCGAGGTCAATCTCGGACTGCGAAGGTGGGCGGATGACGCGGCGGAAACCATCGACCGCGGCTACGTGCTGACGATCGACTACGGCGAAATGGCCCGCGAGCTATACCGGCCATCCCGCTCCGAGGGCAGTTTGCGGGCCTACTACCGCCACACCCTGTCCCAAAACCCCTTCCGGCACATCGGCGATCAAGATCTGACGGCACACGTCGACTTCTCAGCGGTGGATGCAGAACTGTCCCGGGTGGGATTCGATCCACTCGGCATCACCACCCAGACGGCGTTCCTGGACCGGCTGGGAATTCGCTCTTTCCTGGCGCAACTGCCCGGTCTTGGCCTCCCGGCGAACGAGGTCGAAAAGAACCGGATGCCGATGCTGTGGCTGGCGCGCCCGGACGGCCTGGGCCGCTTCAAAGTTGCCTTTCACTCACGGGGCGTCGAAGCCCGATCGCCGATCGGCCTCGATGGCCGGGGCTCCGGCCACGACGCCTCGTTGCTGCCGCCGGTAACACTGCCCGACGACGACACGCACTTCGACCTCGCAGGCGGCTACACGGGCGCCAGCACCGAGTTCACAGCAACCTGGGCGGAGCTACTGGGTCAGGACGACGAGGGCAGGTAGGGGCTTGGGCAATACGCCCACGATTGTCCTGCAAGGACCTGAAGACACCGGTGCGACACACGACCGTCATCCCGATCCTTCCGGTAACGGAAGGACGAGGGACCTTCACCAACACGTCATTCAGCGAACAATCCCGAATTGCGAAGGACCACGAACCTCCCTCACCCCCGGTGCACCTGGGCCTCTCCTACCGGGCGAAGGCGAAGGGGTTAAGACCCCGTCGCTATCCCCAGCAACTCCTGTGGATTCGGCAACTCGCCCGGCGGGTACGTACGTGCGTCCTGGATAACGCCCTCGGCGTCGATCACAAAACTTGAGCGGCCGGCTATCCCGCGCTCCTCGTTGTAGATCCCGTAAGCCCGGGCGACAGCGCCCTTCGGGTGGAAATCGGCGAGCAACTTGAAGTTGATACCGCCGTTGGCCTCGGCGAATGCCTTCTGCGAAGCGAATGAATCGACACTCACGTCGAGGATCGCAACGCCGGCAGCCTGGTATTCATCCTGGTTCTCACGGAACCGCTTGAGCTGGTTCGTTCAGCCGCCGGTGAAACTCAAGGGGTGGAAAACCAGCACGACCGGGTTACCCCGAAGTTCGCTCAGGGTAACGGGCTCGTTGTCCTGTGACGCCAGGGTGAAGTCCGGCGCAGATTTTCCTGCCTCGATGGCCATGCTTGTGTGCTCCCTCGCCCGGTCCGGGTAAGACCGCTTCAAGTTGGGCCGCGCTCAATCCGCGGCCGTTAAATCCTCATCCGGTTGCCAGCGCAGGTACGGCTTCCGCGCCGCGCTCGCCTCGTCCAATCGTGTGTTTGGCGTGTCATGCGGCGCGTCGTGCAACAGATCCGGGTCCGACTCGATCTCCCGGTTGATCTGGCGCATCACCGCTATGAAACGATCCAGCGTGTCCTTCGTTTCCGTCTCGGTCGGCTCCACCATGAGAGCCTCGGGGACGATCAACGGAAAGTACATCGTCGGCGGGTGAATCCCGTAGTCGATCAAGCGCTTGGAGATATCCAGCGCGGAGACGCCCCTGGCCTTCTGAGCCGCTGGCGAAAGCACGCACTCGTGCATGCAGACACGATCCGCCGCGATGCCGAACTCATCCGAGAGCGCCGTCCGGACGTAGTTGGCGTTGATGATGGCGTTCTCAGACACCTCCCGCATGCCGTCCGGACCCATCGCCCTTATGTATGCGTAGGCCCGCACCAGCACGCCGAAACTACCGTGGAACCCGTTGACTCGGCCCACTGTCTTCTCGGGAGCGCCCAGCCGGTACGCGTCGCCGTCTCGCGTTACGACCGGGGTCGGCAGGAAGGGCGCAAGCGCTTCCGAGACCAGCACCGGGCCCGCGCCGGGGCCGCCCCCGCCGTGCGGGGTCGAGAAGGTCTTGTGGAGGTTGGAGTGGGCGATATCGAAGCCCAGGTCCCCCAGCTTCACGATGCCCAGCAGCGCGTTCAGGTTGGCGCCGTCTGCGTACACCAACCCGCCCGCCTCGTGGATTATGCTCGTAATCTTGAGGATGTTCGGCTCGAACAGTCCGAGCGTCGAGGGCAGGGTCAGCATGAAAACGCAGGTGCGCTCATCGACCAGCCCCCTGAGGGCGTCGACGTCGACGTTGCCCTCGGAGTCCGACGGCACGGTCACGACCTCGAGCCCGGCCATCGCGGCGGATGCCGGGTTGGTGCCATGGGCGCTGTCGGGCATGAGCGCGACGGTCCTGGCGCTGTCACCGCGTTCGTCAAAGTAGGCGCGGGCGATCATCAGTCCGGAATACTCACCCTGTGCGCCCGCAAGGGGGCCGAGAGATACGCCCGGCAGGCCGGTTACCTCGCCCAGGTCTTCCTGCAGCTCCCAGATCAACTGGAGCGCGCCCTGCACCGTCTCATCCGGCTGGTGCGGGTGGATGCCCGCCATGCCCGGAAGGAAGGCCATTTCTTCGTTGACCTTCGGGTTGTACTTCATCGTGCAACTGCCCAGCGGGTAGAAGTTGGTGTCGATGGAGAAGTTCATCCCGGATAGCGTTGTGAAGTAGCGGACTACCTCCGGCTGCGAGACTTCCGGAAGACGGGCTTCCTCCGCACGCAGCAGCCCGGCCTCCGGCAACGGTTGTTCCGGCACATCCAGTGCCTGCAACTGGAGGCCGACGCGACCCGCGACGCTGCGCTCGTTCAGTAGACGGCGATCAATCTCGCCAACCACGGGAGCCGTCAATTTGAAGCCCCGATCTCAGCAAGCGCCGACACAAGGGCGTCGATCTCGGCTCGCGTGTTGGTCTCGGTCACGCAGATCAACATGCCGTTCGTTGTTCGATCAGACAGGTCGTGGCCTCCGATGATCTCCTGCTCTAACAAAACCCTGTTGATCTCCGCAGGCGGGCGCGGGCACTCGACCAGGAACTCGTGGAAGAACGGTCCTTCCGTTACCACCGAATACCCGGCCAAACGGTCTATCTCCGAGGCCGCGTAATGGGCCTTGTGATAACAGAGCTCGGCCACCTTCCGGAAGCCCTCCCGGCCGATCACTGCGAGATAGGTCGTCATCAACAAACCGATCAACGCCGTGCTCGTGCAGATGTTGGAGGTGGCGCGCTCCCGGCGGATGTGCTGCTCCCGCGTCTGAAGCGTCAACGCGTAACCGGCACGTCCTTTCGTATCGGTCGTGCGGCCAATGATGCGGCCCGGCATCTGGCGCTTGTGGGCGTCCTTGCATGCGAAGAGTCCGACGTACGGTCCGCCGAAGCTGAGGGGAACGCCGAGCGCCTGGCCCTCCGCCGCGACGATGTCCACGTCACACTCTCCGGGAGTCCGGAACAAACCGAGCGATGTCGGGTTGACCGATGCGACCGCCAGCGCGCCAGAGGTGTGGGCCTTTTCCGCCAGCGCCGCCATGTCCTCGATCCCGCCGAACTGGTTGGGGCTCTGGAACATCAGGCATGCCGTATCTTCTGGCAGGTCATCGGCGCGACCTGTCACCACTATCTCGATTCCCTGGTGGCGTGCGTACGCTTCGAGGATGGACACGTTTCGTGGCTCTACCGTGTCCAGGACGGCGATGGTCTGTCTGCGCGTGACCCTGCAGGCCATCAGCGCGCCTTCCGCAAATGCCGTAGGGCCGTCATACATCCCGGCGTTTGCGACCTCCATGCCGGTGATCTCGCAGATCATTGACTGGAACTCGAACCCGACCTGGAGCGTGCCCTGGGCGACCTCCGGCTGGTACGGCGTATAAGAAGTAAGGAACTCGCCCCGGGCCACGACCGACTTCACAACGGACGGAATGTAGTGCCGGTATGCGCCGGCCCCCAGGAAACAGGCGTACTCGCCGGGAGTGGCGTTGCGGGACGCCAGCGCGCCGATCTCGGCTGTCAGCTCAATCTCGGAAAGAGACGGGCGGAGGTCCAGTTCCGGGAAACGGTGCCCCGCCGGAACGTCGTGTACCAGGTCGTCGAAAGAACCCACGCCGATTGCGGCGAGCATGAGCTCACGTTCGGCGTCGGTGTTCGGGATATAGGGCGACGCGTTGGTCGTCATACTCGGCGTAAACGCTCTACTCTGCGGTCAGTTTGTCGTACGCACCGGCGTCCATCAACTTCTCCAGTTGGGATGCCGCATCGGACGCCTCAACCTTGAGAAGCCAGCCGACGCTGTACGGATCCTCGTTGACCTTCTCCGGCGTGTCGATGACTTCGCTGTTGACCTCAACTATCGTACCGCCGACAGGGGTGAAAAGGTCACTCACCGCTTTGACAGACTCTATCTCACCGAACTTGTCGAACTGGCTGATCTCGGTCCCGGATTCCGGCAGATCAACGTACACGACATCCCCGAGCGAATCGGTGGCGAACCGCGTGACGCCCACCGTAATGATGTCGCCATCGACAAGCGCCCACTCGTGTTCGTCTGAATACCTGCGGTCGTCGGGTGTGGTCATCTAATCCCTCTGAAAGTGTCTGAATGCCGTACTTGACGCGGCCGGTTACGGACGGTCAAGCCCGCCGTCTGGAGTAGAACGGCAACGGTACGACCTCCGCCTCTACGAGCCTCCCGCGGACGTCGATTTCAAACCGGGTTCCCTCGCCGGAGAGACCGCGGTCAACGTAGCCCATGCCTATATTGGCGTCAAGCGTGGGCGAGTGGGTCCCGGAGGTCACAATTCCAACCTGATGTCCGTCCTTCATTACGGGGAGTCCGTGGCGCGGGATTCCCCGTCCTACCATGCGGAACCCGGTTATCACCCGCGGCGTCCCGGCATCCCTGATCGCTCCCAGCGCTTCGCCCGCCACGTAGCCCGGTGTATCGATAAAGGTGAAACACTCCAGCCCGGCTTCGTAAGGGTTGTTCTCGGCCGTCATGTCGTTGCCGTGGAGCATCAGCCCCGCTTCAAGCCGGAGCACGTCGCGGGCGCCGAGGCCGGCCGGTGCCACGCCCTCCGCCTCCAGCACGTTCCACAGCTCGGCGGCCCGGCCTGACGGCGGCATGATCTCGAACCCGTCTTCTCCGGTGTAACCCGTGCGCGCGATCCTGCTCGGGATCCCGGCGACCTCGGCCCTCCGAACCCGGAACGGTCGGACCGACGAAGCGGGCAGCGGGCAAAGGCGATCAACTATCTCGACGGCGTTCGGGCCCTGGACGGCGATCATCGCCACCTCGTCGGAAAGATCGGCGAAGAACACCCCGCCGTCCGGGTTTTGCTGCGCAGCCGGGACCAGGAACTCCCTGACGGCGTCGGCATTGCCGGCGTTGGCGACAAGGAGGCACTGATCTTCCGTGATGCGGTACACGATGGCGTCGTCGATTATGCCGCCACGCTCGTTGCATATGACGTGGTACCGCGCCCTCCCCTGCCGCAGTCCCGCGACGTCCGCGGCGAGCATCCGGTCAAGAAAGGCCACGGCCTCCGGGCCGACAAACTGGAAACGGGCCATATGCGAGACATCGAACATGCCGGCGTTTTCTCGGACGGCTCGGACCTCGGAGAGGATGCCGTCGGCGTACTGCACGGGCATGTCCCAGCCGCCGAACTCAACCATGCGGGCGCCCGCCGCGACATGAGTCAGATGCAGCGGCGTTTTCTTGAGCGTTTGCTCGTCGGGCATAGGCGGTCCTTGAACCGGAGGGGCGGCAGGAATCGGGCGGGCCGGGATCGCTGAATTTTGTCGGTTCCGGAACGGAAATCGTACGGTCACTCACTCGGACGGTCAACACAATGTAAACCCTGGCTGCCACACTCCCTTAGCCGCGTTTCATGTGCCATAACCCGGGAATTCACAACGGTGACCGACACGCCTCCGCTGCTATAATTCGGACCCAGACCTGGCTGCCATCCCGGAGCGAATCAATGTCCCCGTCACTGCTCGAAGGCGAGTACTCGAAACTCAACTTTTACAAGCTCGACAAGAGCTGGCGCAGACTTCCCGAAGACGAGAAACAGGCCTCCAAAAAGGAGTTCGCTTCGGTCGTATCCGAGATGAACCCCGAAGCGCCGATCACGACTTACGGCCTTGCCGGCACGCGCGGCGATTCCGACTTCATGCTCGCCCAGGCCTCAATGGATCTGGACGATTTCGATGAAACGGCCCGGCGTATCAACCATACCCACCTCTCCGGCTACCTGGAACAGTCCTACTCATACCTGGCCGTGCGGCGCCAGACACAGTACAAGCACGGTGGCGGCGGACCGGACTTCACCGAGGACGAGTTCAAGTACTTCATCGTCTATCCCATGGTGAAAAAACGGGAGTGGTACCAGCTCAACCAGGACGAGCGGCAGTCAATGATGGGAGACCATTTCCGGATCGGCCACAAATACCCGTCCATCAAGATCAACACCACGTACTCGTTCGGCCTGGACGACCAGGAGTTCGTGGTCGGCTTCGAGACCAACGAGCCACGGGAGTTTGTGTCGCTCGTGATGGAGCTTCGGGAGATCCCGGGCGGGTTCTACACCGAGAGCGAGACGCCGATCTTCGCCTGCGTGCGAAAGCCGATCGAAGAGGCGCTGGACGCTATCGGCTAGGCCCGGTTCGATTCTCCATACACATGAAAAGGCCCCGGTTTTGACCGGGGCCTTCACGTTATCTGGAGCTACGGCCGGAGCCGTCAGACTTGACTACTTGTTGTCTCCGGGTTCGGAGTTATCGTAATCATAGTCGTAGTTGAGGGCGATGAATCGTTGCTCGTCCTCTGGCACCTGATCTTCCGGGAAGATAGCGGTGACCGGACAGACCGGTTCACAGGCAGCGCAGTCGATGCACTCCTCCGGATTTATGTACAGCATGTTGTCTTCGGGATTGGAGTAGATGCAGTCGACGGGGCAGACGTCGACGCAAGCACCATCTCTAACATCCACGCAGGGTGAAACGATGATGTAGGTCATCCTGTTGGCAATCCTCCTGGTCGAAAAGATTTCAGGGCGTCGCCCTTATTGCTAGCACCGGGCAGCCAAGCCAGCGCCGAATTATATGTAGCCTCGGCTCGCAAGTCTAACCTGCTTTACCCGTCATGGACCGAGACATACGAAATCGGTCCACCGGCGTACTCTTTTACGGGGCCGGGGGCCGATCGAGAAGGACTTGGAGACCCGGGAAAAGACGGGCACTGGCGAACATCCGGGGATGTCCGGATAAATCTGAAAGCATCCGGGAAACCGAGGAGTTGAGATGCCGTCCGCAACATCTGCCGTGGTCACCGGTGGCGCAGGATTCATCGGCTCACACGTCGTCGACAGGCTCATCGATAACGGGTACCGGGTCACCGTTATCGACGATCTGAGCAGCGGCAGGCGGGAGAACCTGCCGACCAACGTCGAACTCGTGGTCGCGGACGTGACCTCGGATGCGGCGGCCGCCGCCATTCGAGACGTCGGTCCAGACCTCATCGTCCATGCGGCCGCCCAGATCAGCGTCTCCCTGTCCACGCGGAACCCGCTTCTTGATGCCCGGATCAACGTAATCGGCACCGTGAACGTGCTGGAAGCGGCCCGGGCCTCCGGCGCCTCCAGGGTCGTTTTCTTCTCGTCCGGGGGGATGGTGTACGGCCAGCCGGACGACCTGCCCGTTGGCGAGGCGCAGCCGTTCGCCCCCGAAAATCCTTACGGGACCTCAAAGGTTGCGGGGGAGGAGTACCTGGCGATGTACCGCCGGACGTTCGGGTTGGAGTCCACCACCCTCCGGCTCGCCAACGTTTACGGACCCCGCCAGGATCCGCACGGAGAAGCGGGGGTTGTGGCCATCTTTGCGCGGGCCATGCTGGCCGGCGCGCCCGTGACGATCTTCGGAGACGGCAACGATGAGCGCGACTACGTGTACGTCTCCGATGTCGTCGATGCGGTGATCGCCGCCGCCGCTCCGGGTGGCCCGCACAGGTGCAACATCGGCTCCGGGGTGGGGACGAATGTCAACGAGCTGAGCGCCCGCCTGTGCGCACTTACCGGTTACACACGTGAGCCGCAATACGGTCCGCCAAGGCCGGGCGACATCCGCGCCATCAGCCTGGACGCCGGGCTGGCCCGTTCTGAACTCGGATGGTCGCCGAAGGTCGATCTCGAGACCGGTCTGGCGCGCACCGTCGAGTTCTTCCGAGGGCAGATCAGCGCCGGAAGCTGACCCCCGCTCTCTAGTGTTGCAGAGTGATCGGTACGCCTTCCGTCAGGCCGGCGTCCCGCATGGCGATCCACTCGTCCAGGAAGGTCTGGTTCCACTGATCCGTCAGCGGGTGGCGCATCATCTCTTCAAATATGGGCCAGAACACGATGATCCCGTCCGCTCCGTCCCGGAGCGCCGCGTGAGCCGTCTCCACGCTGCGCACCAGTGCTGCCGTGATGTATGGACGCTGTTCCCACCCGGCGAACATCTGCACACACTCGCGGACGAGTTGGGTCGGATCGCCACCCATCTCCTTCACCGGTTCGAGGAATGGGAGGATATGGGTGACACCCGCCTGCGCCACCGCCGCAGCCTGTGAAAGCGAAAAGACGGTGGTGCAATATGTCTCTACGCCCTGATCCTGCAACACACGGAATGCGCCGAGCGCGTGCGGTGTGCAGGGAATCTTGAGGATGACCTGGTCGGACATCCGGGTAAAAACCTCGCCGACGGCGAGCAGTTCGTCCGTGGTGTGACCGTCGATCTCGACAACGACGGGCTTGTCTGTGATGTCCAGGTAACGCCTCACGACGTTCGTGATCTGGCCGTACTTCTGGACCATCTGGTTGAGCACAACCGTGTTGGTGACGATTCCGGCGGCTCCTCGATCCATCCAGACCTTGAGGTCTTCGGGATCACCGGCTAGCCAGACAGCAGGGCCTGCGCCTCCCCGGCGCGCCGTTTCGGCCGGGCCGAGAGATGGACCGGTTCCGTTCTTGGTCGTTCTACGTGCGGTGGTAGCCATCGTCGCTGACTCCGTTCTGAATTCGGGATGTGTCGTGAGTTTAGCAGCGGACACATAGTGGTACCCCGCAACTCGCGCTGCGTCGCACACCCTTTCCCAACCTTGAGAACATGCGAATAATGCACATCACCGGCCCTCCCTGTTGGAGACTGTTCACTGGACGCAATTCTCCCGGAAGCGACCACGGAAACACCGGCGGCTTCAGGAAATCACGGAGCACGGAATGGCAAGAATCTTGATAGTGGATGACAGCCCGGAGGTCCGCGTGGCCCTCACGGCCACGCTGGAAGACGCCGGACACGACGTGGCGGAGGCCTCGGACGGTCGCGACGCGGTCGAGCAGGCGACTCTTCTACAACCGGACGCCATCATGCTCGACATCAACATGCCCGATATGGACGGCATCACGGCGCTGCGCGGTCTGCGCTCAGATCCCGTGACCCGGGACGTGCCGGTCGTGATGCTGACGGCCGTCGCGGACATGGACCACGTGCAGACGGCGATCGCCGCCGGCGCGCAGGACTACGTCCTCAAGCCGTGGGATGCCGATACGGTGATCGAACGGCTGTGGAACGCCACAGAGTCACGACGTTTCAAGGCAAAGGCCGGGGGCAACCGGGTCTGGCCAGGGCGCCCGGCGGCTGGCTAGCCGCCCTGAGTCGACGAAAGCGAGACTTCCATCCCGACTCAGCCGTTCGACTTTTTGAAGGCGGAAGCCAGCCCACCTTCGCGGTCACTCTACACCGGACACGGTCTCACACATGCCATCCGATCTGTTCGGTCCTTAACAGCGCCGGTGAAGGCGTGTTCTTGCGGGATCGTGATCTGGTAACTCGCAAATCACACCTCCTGATATCAAGTTCGCATCGCTGTTGATACGAAATGCTTCCCGCCGCGAGATTACCAGCCAAAGAAGCTATCAATAGCCTCTGAGGCATCGTTTGTGAATTGATCGACATGGTCACGAGCCAGTCCTTCGATCACGTACGAAGCATCGTCTGCGTATCGTTCGACGCGCTCAAGAGCCAGGTCTTCGATTGCATAAGCAGCGTCGTTTGCGAATTTCTCGATGCGCTCAAGACCCAGGCCTTCGATCGCATAGGAGGCATCGTCTGCGTATCGCTCGATCTGCTCAACGGACAGTCCTTCGATACCGTCGATACCGTACGAAGTACCGCCCGTGAATCCCCTGACCCGCTCAAGAGCCAGTTCTTGTCTCGTCTTCTCCTCGCCCTTGGCGAATTCCCAGTCCGTCGAGACTCCAAACGAAACAAAACCGACCACGCCCAGGACGAGCATTACCACCAGAAACTTACCCATGATTATCTCTCCGCAACAGTTCCCTAAATGTCAGAAATCGATGTACGTAACCTATGCGCACTTCGAATTCTTTAACTGACACTCAACTGACGCGTTCATTACGCAACCGTTACAGAGTCGCAGCGGCATTCCGGTGTCCGGGTCCCGTCTGGGTTCAGGACTCTGCCGGAGAATCACGGGGTTGGATTACCCGGCGGCTAGCTAACCGCCCTGTGTCGACGACAGCGGGTTGAACGTCACGCGACTCAGGACCGCATCGCCCGTGTTCTTGAAGTGGTGGAGCGATCCCGGCGGGACCATCACGCAATCACCGGCCTTGATCGGGTACTCCGTCCCATCGACCCATATGATGCCCTCGCCGCGGGTGATGTAGGCCTGGTGCTCCCAGGGATGCGTGTGGTGTGCGCTGGACTCCCCGGGCTGGTGGTCGTGGTAGAGCGTGACCACCGTGGGTACGCCGTCGTCCGGGCCGAGGATCGGGTTGCCGTGATCGGCCCTGTTCTTGATTACCGGTTCCAATAGACGCTCCCTGGTTTGTTGTGCCGCACCGGTTCAAGGTGCGCCCGGGTCCTTGAATCGTTAGGGCGGGGCTTGCTCCGCCCGGTCCAGAGGAGCGCAGTCTACGCGCGTCCGCCTTGGTTTCGTAGGGGCGGTTCCGGGGCGGATTCGTATCCGCCCGGGGTCGACACCAGTCACCTCGTTTAGCCTCAGTTCGAGATACAAGACCAGGTCGACGCAGTCATCCCGAGCCGAAGCGAAGGATCTCCAGGCCAGAACTCCACCAGCCTTCTCGAACGAGAAGCGGATCCTGAATCATGTTCAGGATGACATGGAGTGGGACTTTTGCCCTCAAATAAAGCTGCTGATCTCCCCCAGCGACTTCCGGCCTATATCCGGCACAGTCGCGTCCTCGGCCGGATACCCGGCCACCAGCAACAGGAACGCCCGTTCGTTGGGCGACCGCTCCATGATGTCGTTCAAGAACCCCATCGGGCTCGGCGTATGCGTCAGCGTGGCCAGTCCCGCGTGGTGAAGGGCCGTGATGAGAACCCCGGTCGCTATCCCGACCGACTCACGAGCGTAGTAATGCTTCACCCGCCGGCCATCCGGAAGAAGGCCGTAGCTCTCCTCGAAGATCCCGATCAACCACGGCGCCCTCTCAAGGAAAGGCTTCTCGGCGGACGTGCCGAGCGGCTCCAGCGCATCGAGCCATTCCTGCGGCGCCCGGCCCGAGTAGAACTCCCGCTCCTCCTCCTCCGCCGCTATCCGGATACGCCGCTTGACCTCGGGATCCTCCACCACGGCAAAGTGCCAGGGCTGCATGTTCGCCCCGCTCGGCGCTGTTCCCGCAGATCGCAGGCAGTCATCCAGCACCTCGCGCGGCGGCACCCGATCCGAGAAGTCCCGCACGGTCCGGCGCCGGCCTACCTCCGAGTAGAAGTCGGCGGCGCGGCCTTTCATCTCGTCTTCGGAGTATGCCGTGTACCCGGCTAGCGGGACGAACCCGGGACCACTCACTTCTGTTCCATCACCACGGGATTTGTGAGCCTGCCGATCCCCTGCACCTCGACCACCACCTCGTCGCCGGGGTTCATGTTGCGAGGCTCGCCCGTGGTTCCAGACCATACGATGTCCCCGGGCTTGAGCGTCATCTGCTGGCTGATGTAGCTGACCAGCACGCCGAAATCGAAGTACATATCGGCCGTGCTGGCCCGCTGCACCTCTTCGCCGTTCAGCGTGACGATCATGTCGCCGCCGGCCCTGGGATCGAAATCGGTATCGATCCACGGGCCGATGGGCGCAAAGGTGTCACTGCCCTTGCCGCGCCACATCGAGTTGTCGTTGGCCTGCCACGTTCGTTCGCTGACGTCGTTGCCGCACGTGTAGCCAAGGATGTGGTCCCACGCCTGCTCCGGGCTGATCCGCCGTGCCGTCTTGCCGATCACCGCCAGGCACTCGCCCTCGTGCTGGATCCCGGTCGTAGAATCGTACGGAATCACGATATCGTCGCCCGGATTGATGATGCTGCTCACGGCCTTGTGCCACGGCTGCGGGGTCTCCGCCATTTCGGCCTGCCCGGTAATGCTGGTCGCCTCGTGAAGGTGATCGGCAAAGTTCACCCCGGGTCCGAACATCTGGGTAGGCGTCGCCGGAGCAAGAAGCCGGACATCGCTCAAATCGTGCGAGGTGGGTGTCCGATCGAACGACCCGAAGACGTCCCCCCGGATCTCGACAACAGAGTCACCCTCGACAATCCCGTACCGGGCCAACCCATCAACCTCAAAACGAGCAATTCGCATAACAAGCCCCCATTAGTAACCGCTGGAAACAACTGCCGGCCCGCGGCGAAGGCCGGTGATGCTGGCAGGTTACGCCTCTAAAGCCGGGGGAGCGAATGAGCACGGTATTCCGCCTGTCACACGCGCCCCACCCAGTGATCTGAACGCTTCTCGTATCCGTCCCACTCTTCCAGTACAGCGTTGTGCCACATCCAGCGGTCCCCGGGCGACTCGCGGCCCGGGAGATCGCCACGGCCTGTGGCGAACAGGAGAGTCTGCCAGCGCGGCGTGTCCGCAGGCGCCCACGGGAGCAGTCTCCCGAGAACGCGGCCGGCCGTGCCCTCATCTCCCACGAACTCGATCCCTGTGCCCGCCAGGGCGTCCCATGTGTGCAGAAGTATCTCTGCGCAACCCATCGCCAGGAATCCTTCTGCGTCCGGCAAGCCCGTCGGATGCCAGCCCCGGGTTCCGGGCGACGCGCTCCCGGCGACGACGGCGAGCAGCCTGGCGTGAGATGCCACCACCGCCGATAGCTTTTCACCGGTCACGATCGACTCGTCGAGCGGCGCAGACTCCTGCGGCTCCGGTACCCCGCTGGCCAGTTGCGTCGCGTAAAACAGGAGCGCATTACAGATGTGGGACGCCGTGATCAGTCGCGTCCACTCCATATTCGGAGGCTTCTCCACCCAGTCGTCGCCGCTGATCTGGCTCAGTGCCTCCCGGGCGACGGCGCCCGACTGAACCAGGTCATCGGTTGTGACGGGAATCCTGGTCATCGATCTTCCTCGATTCCGACCGATGGTTGTTGCCGCATGGCCAACGCACACGTTACTCGCCGAGAGCGCCGATCTGCCGCATCAGCCCGTACATGTCCCAGGCGTGCCAGCGCTCGACAAACTTCCCATCGGCGACGCGGTAGATCCAGATGCCTGACCATTCAACCGGTCTCCCAGTGGGCTGGACGCCCTGGAATTCGCCGTCGTGCGTTCCCCGGAACGTCAAATGGGCGACGACTTTGTCTCCTTCGGAGATCAAGTCATCGATCTTCACATGGATATCCGGGAACCCGACGCGCCGGGCCGTGACCCCTCGCTTCACCGCTTCCGGACCGACCTCGTTGCCGTACGGCCCGATGCCGACATAGTCGGGCGCGCAGATCTCGTCGATAACGTCCAGCCTGCCCTCGTTCCACGCCTCTTCGTACATCCGTCGCACCAGGGTCTTGCCGTCAGCAGTCATGGTCAATCGGCGCTCCTTCTTGATGTGTTGAGGGATTGCTGTATTGAACCATTTGCTGACCGGTCATTTCTCACATGGCCCGGTACGGATGACAGCCACCTGGAACAGGCCATGTGGGATGGGATCCCCCAGCTCGGATCACGCGCACGGGCTTGACTTGAATTGGACTCCAGGCCGTACGCTTCCCGTACTGCCGCCCTGCCGACACGGCGGTGGGGTCCGGCCAGGAGCTCCAGATCAGGGTTTGATTGAGAATCTGAGGACCGCATCATGACCAGCGCAGAACCAGTGATTCCCGTCGTCGCGCTTGGCGACGGCGTCTCCCGGATCGCGGGACGTCCTTACACCCCGATCGACCTGTCCCGGGTCAACGACCAGGTCGTGAGATTGGCGTTGATAAAGGGTGAGTATCACTGGCACCACCACGAGAAAGAAGACGAACTCTTTTACGTGATCACGGGCCGAATCACCATCCAGATGAACTCCCCGTATGCGGACATCACCCTGACCGAAGGCGAGATGGCCGTCATCCCGCAAGGCGTCGAGCACTGCCCGCTAAGCGACGAAGAAAGCTACGTCCTGATGTTCGAACCAGCATCACTCCAGAGCGCGGGCGAACGAAGCGATGGGCCGAACGGGTCGTCTCTGGACGCTCTGCTGCCCCAAAAAGCGGGATCGTATTCTCGACCCCCTTTTTACTTTGGAAACGGTGACGACTGTCGCATCAAAATAGGGTGCCCTTTTTGAGCCGCCACCAACGAGTGCTGGGCCGACCACGGCATCAGCGACTCGTGGGATTTTGTTTCATCATGTCGCTGATTTTCCGCGTTCCCGAGTCCACCATCTACGACTGTATGGCAGTTCAGATTGGGGCGCGGTGCAACAGATGGGGTGATCTGTTTCAGATCCCGGGTGTTATCGCCCGTTTTCATCGCGGCAGATCGGGCGAGCACTCGTGACTCCACGAGGCGCAACATTTCCGACCACGTGTTGCGTGCAACATTATCGGTGGGAGTGTTGCGCCCTACTATGATTCGTCGACACCCTCGTGTTCCGGCCACTCCCTCTTCGCGTCCATCAGAACTTCTGCGAGGTCACCGGTCAGCAAAAGCTCCGAGATCTTGTGAGCCGGAATCACAACTGCTATTCCGGAGTTAATCCCCACCGATCCTGATCCAAGAATATCGCCGACGAAATCCACGTCTTCATCAATTTTGTAGTGTCCATGTACAAGGCCCAACAGTTTGACCGGAGGGTTGCCGATAATAAAAGTCCCCGGATTTCGATCGGGTTCAAGCGTTACAAAAGCCGGAGCGCCGCTTTCGCCTCCCCAACTTTGGGCTTCGATTAAATAACCATCAACGCTGGTATGGGCTCATATGGCATCAGGGATATCGTTCCAAACCGAACGATCGGGCGAACCCGGTTCCGACCTGCGACGCTTTGAAATAGTCCGGCGATGAAGACACGGTCCCCCTCACCGACGTCGTTCTGATCGACAAACTCATCGTCCGCGAACATGCTCAGGGGAACGGCCTGCATGTCGATCTCAGCATCATCTGGCTGTTTGGGGATTCCGGCCATGGCGATATCAGTGTCGTGACTCATGGTCCACGAATCGTGGGGCATGTTTATTTCAGCGATCCCGCCGGCCTTTTTGTTGCCAACCAGAAATAGATTTCCGTTAGGCCGCGATCCGTCTATGACGTGTCGAGCGGTTACGGCAAAAATCATCGCTGGCACGTCGTGGCCTTCGGTGAGAGGCGCCGAAACAAAGAATGCCGTTCCGACCGGTTTCAAGCGCTGACCATCAGCATCAGGGACGCGGGAGGCTAAGAAAGCGCTCGTCCGTCTGAAATTCTCGTGTATCCGCATAGCACCACCACTAGGTCTAATTATCCCGAACTGACGCGCAACGTTATCAACGGGATTGTTTCATCCTTATCTGCGACATGTGCGACCCTTTATCTCATGATGTTGCACTGAGCTGATGCACGAAGGAGGAGCGGACTGGTGCCACGAAGAACAACAATCCCTCAAACAGTCCGGGTTCAGGTGTTGACGGAAGCCGGATATCGTTGCGCTGTTCCAACCTGCCGCAGCATTCTGGCACTCGACATTCACCATATCGTTCCTGTAGCCGAAAACGGCCCAAACGAACCCGGTAACTTGTTAGTCCTGTGTCCAACGTGTCACGCATTGTTCACTCGGGGCACTATCCATCGGGACTCGATATACACCTGGAAATCGATCCTGGTGTCCCTCGGGAACGCATTCGACCAACCCTCGGTCGACGACCTGCTGTTCCTCGATTCACCCAACATTGGGGATTTGGGGGTGTCCGGTGACGGCGTCTTGAAATTCTCTCGGTTGGTCGCGGCTGGCCTTGTGACATTTGAGCTCGCCATCCAGAACGGACCACTATTGGTCTACACCGTCACACTCACCGACAAAGGCCAAGGGATCGTGTCAGCCTGGAAAAGTGGTAATCGGCAGGCTGTCGAAGACGCAATCGCTGCCGATCCGTCGCAAATCACGCCATCCAGAAAATTGCGGTTTGAACCCTGATTTTGTTGCACTCTCACCGGCGAAGTGCCACATGAAACACTTCGCCTCGTTTTGTTGCATCGCTCATCGGCGACACCCCGTAATCACGTCGTACTCGGGAAACATCCCTTCCAGGCACTCTAAGCAGTACAACGATCTTTTCCAGCCCTGGGCCTTCGCCGCAAAGCTCCGATAGCGTGGACGTAAGCCGCATTCCCCGCACAGCGGGTGCACCTTTTTGTCGGCTTCGGTTGCATCATTCGTTTCGGTAATAGCGCGTTCGTGGTCAACTGGAATGTGCGGCGGCCCTGATCAATGGAATCCCATTCGGTCGAGGCAATATCAACGAATTCCGACTTCATTCCCATGGAGTAGATCCAGCGAACGTCGTGAAGAACGGATACCCAGAGGATTTTCAGGAGCACCCATTGCCCGAGACCGATATCTCCGCATTTGATACATATGAGCGCCAGCGCATATCCGTCCTCGATAGTGAAATCGCGCACGTCGACACCGGGGGCGATGGCGACCCGATCGTGTTTCTCCACGGTAATCCAACATCGTCCTACCTATGGCGCAACATCATTCCTCACCTGGTGGGGCAGGCGCGCTGCCTAGCGCCGGACTTGATCGGGATGGGGCAATCCGGTGAGTCGGGAGACGGGTCCTACCGTTTTGTTGACCACCGACGCTATCTCGATGCTTGGATTGACGCCGTGGTGCCCAGAGAATCAATTACTTTCGTGATACATGACTGGGGTTCCGCGCTTGGATTCGACTGGGCTCGGCGTCATCCGGAGCGCACGAACGGCATCGCCTACATGGAGGCGTTGGTGAAACCCTTGACATGGGACGACTGGCCGGAGGGAGCGCGGGGAGTGTTTCAGGGTTTTCGCTCGGAGGCCGGCGAGGAGATGGTGTTAGAGAAGAACATCTTCGTGGAGAACGTTCTTCCGGGGGGAGTGATGCGCAGTTTGTCCGATGAAGAAATGGCGGTTTACAGGAAGCCGTTTACTGAGCGGGGCGAAGCACGGCGCCCAACGCTGACGTGGCCTCGGGAGATCCCAATAGAGAACGAACCGTCGGATGTACTTCGGATCTTCAACGATTACGGGGCGTGGCTGCAGACTAGCCCCATTCCCAAGTTGCTGATCTCGGCCGACCCCGGTGCCATCCTCAAAGGAGCGCAGCTTGATTTCGCTCGCTCTTGGCCAAACCAGACGGAAATCTCGGTTGAGGGCACCCACTTCGTGCAAGAGGACTCGCCGAACGCAGTTGGCCAGGCCATCTCCCACTGGTACGGCGGCATTTGAGTCGAACCGATCCGCGCCCCAACTTGCGGGATGTCTCCGGATGCAACTCTTTGCCCGCACCGGTTTCATTCACGATAGAACCTCACTCACCGGAACCAGAGTTAGACTCGCTCCATGCTGATACTGAAGGTCGAATTGATCGAGGCGATTGGGATCATTACGACGATGGTCGTCGGAACGATCACATCCGTGATCTTTATAGGCGTGTTGATCTACCAAATTAAGGCGACTAGAGCGGCAACTGCCCAGGCCGCCCGGCTCCGCCCGAATATCGTTATCCGTGACCCTGGGACTATCGATACGACAAAAGCGGTGAGCATTAAATTCCCTATTGAAAATGTTGGATTTACTCTCGCTTATCAGGTGACACCATCGATACGCGTAATAACGGCTGATGGAACAGAAATTGAACAGGTCAGTGGGACCGATGATGGTTTCGGGCGGCTTGTGGCTCATGACATGCCACCGAGAAATGAGATCTCGATGTCTCTCAATGAAGGCGACGACGAAGACGACGAAGACGAAACCGTTATCGAGCGTGTGATCGGATTGGAGGCCGGTCTCGTATTCGAGGTAAGTGTTCCTTATTCGTTGAGCCCCGACAGTCCGGCTTCTCAAATTTCGAAAGCTCGTTTCGGAGTGAAGTACGACGAAAAACTCGCTCGATTCAACATTCTCTCTGGACAATTCGATCGCCATATTGGCTGAAATGTCGGGCGGGTGATGGAACCGTTCACGCCCTTTTGTTGCATCACTTCTCACTGGACACCTTGCGTTCTAGTAATGGTGTGAAGGCTATCGGTGTATAGCCTCGTCTCGTTTCATTGCAGGTCGGACCTCGCAACGAAAGCTATCAATCATTGACATTATCAGAACATCCGTTCTAACAAGAATGTAGAACGGTCGGCAGCACTCTCCCCGCAATCGGGTACGCGTGAGGAGAACCACCGACCGGTGAACACAGGCCATCACGTGGCGACCCGGGTTCGCACAGACACGGGCCCATAACGGGCACAAACGCATCGAAAAACAGCGGCATGAACCGGGTCTCGGAGACGTACCTGGTGCCAGAAGCTTGCGAGGTCGCGGGGCTGGAGAGACGTCCGCCGGGAACTACCGAGAAAAGAAACATCGCCGGATATCCGTCGAGACGATGGTCAGACAAACCTCTCCAACAAGAGGCGCGCCAGACAGACGGACGCCTGCCCGAAGCGCGGAACACAAACGGAACCCTTCTCAAAAACCGTAGGGGCGGGGCTTGCCTCGCCCGTTTGGCGAAAGAAGGAAAGTCGAGATAGGCGCCGACAAAAACAGCGTAGCTGCGCCCCCGACCCAGAATCGGGGATCGGGCGATCGTGCCCTGGACCCGCGCGCGTCGCCAACACGCCCGGAATCGCCAGCTTTGTGAAACGCCGGTGTGTCTCTTTTCTTGATGATCGGGACCCCACGCGTCTTCCTGTCGGCGCACCGTCCAACGGACGTGGCGGCCGGATACCAGCCGGGATTGAGCTTCCTCACGCTGCTCATCCCGTTCTGCGGGGTGTGCGCACCGGCGATCTGTGGTGCGGATCAAAACGCGGTAACGCCCGCCGCCGGCTGATCGGGCCGGCGGTTCAACATCACCCGTTTATGATCACCCCCAGGGTGGTCTCGCCCTTCAGGAAGTCCCGATTAACCGCCGTGACGGTCACGGTCACCGGATATACGCCGCCCTCTTCGTAGGTGTGATACCCGAAGATCTCACCCGAACCCATGATGGTCTTGCTGCTGATGAGGGTCGGATGCTCAAACCATCCCTGTTCCGTAACCCCGTCTCCCCAATCGATATCCACGCGCAGAATGTCGTAGATAAAGGTCGATTCGGCATCAAACGAGTGCAGGTGGAATACAGACCCCGCTGCCCCGAACAACGACTCACGCCAGTAAACGCTGATCACGTCTGGCTCGGGCGTGGCGGTTGGGACCGGGGTCGGCGTGGCGGTGGGCAGTGCTGCCGCCGGGGCCGATACAGGAGTTGGTGTGGGAGTCGGCGTGGCCGTCGGGGCCGGTGTGGGTGTGGGCTCGACAGGCACCGCGAGAACGGGCGAGTCCGGAACCGGGGTTGGAGTAGCAGCAAGCGTCGGCGTCTCCACCTGCTGGTCCGTTACTGACACCACTTCATCCATCACCAGCCCTGAGAATATCGACGCAGACTCACCGCCGAGTGTTTCCTGTTCGGGATCGATTTCGTGCAGATCTGACCACCCGGATACATGCGAATCACCGAGATCGTTCCCGGCAGAGATTCGATAACGAGAGCCGTGTGGTTGCTCCGGCAGCGTTATCGAATAAGCGACCCGGCCTTCGACGCCCACTGGGGGCCCCGTAGCCAGCCTCTGCGCAACGGGTTCTCCAATGTCGCCAACGAGCGTGTAGCCGGTGGACGGTTCGCCTTCAAGGATCAGCGTCTTCCCGGCGTCCTCGGCGTTGACGATGTACGTGATGATCTCGCTCCCACCGTCTCGCAACGGCGCGAGCCAGGCCAGGCGTACCCCGCCTTCGGCCAGTTCGGTAGATACCACCGCCGGCGGGGGTCCGGGGGTGCCGGCGACGAGTACCGGCTTCGAGGGGCCGGAGTCCGGGCCGAACCCGGCTTCGTTCGCCGCCCGGACCGTGAAGGTGTACTCCTGACCGTTGGACAGTCCGCCCACCCGGGCGGTGAGCACGTCGCCGGGGATGGAGCGCGACCCGTCAGGGAATCCCGTCACGACGTAGCGGTTCACTACGCCGCCGGGAGAAATCGAACCGGGGGCCGGGGCGATCCAGTCGATCGTGGCGTAGCCGTCCCCGGGGGTGACACGAACAATCTCCGGCGCGCCGGGCAAAACGGCCGATCCCGTGTCCGGCGTTGGGGCAGCTTCCGGAGCTGCGCCCGCTTCCGACGCGATCTCTTGATCCCCGGAACTGCACGCGATCGTCAGAACAAAGAGGGTCGCCAGAACGACGTATGTGATTCGCTCGCCCATGGGGCGAGTGTAGGAACCGTGAGCCCCTATTTCTTGGGCCAAAAGGGCAGATCCTCGCCCGGTTTACATCGGCAGGGATCACCGTCACACCGTGTCCGCCAACTGGCCGGCTCCCGTTCCGTTTTTTCGGGGAGCGGGCAACTGGTGTTATCTTTCACCCGATCCCATGGCGTTCGCCGATATTCGAGGCCGTGTGATGGCTCGTGGCGGAGATCGTGGCGAGCAGAACCGAAACAAGGAGACACATATGAGCGACGGCGCCGCACAGGCCTGGAATATGCGACTGATCTCCCAGAGCGATCTTGGAGGTTTCGGCAATGGCGGCGAGGGGTTGTCTCTCCAGGCTACAGCCGACGGTCGGCGCATCCTGTACGTGGCTCACGAAAGCGGGCCAAAGGATTTCACGGCGCTGGACGTGACCGATCCGTCCGAGCCGATCATCGTGGCGCAGACGGAGGTCCCTAACGACAGGGTGCGGTCCAACTCGCTGGACATGGTGGACGACCTGCTGCTGGTCGCTTACCAGGGCAAGGAAGTTGGCGATGCGCCCGTCGGCATGGGCGTGTGGGACGTTAAGGATCCACAGAACCCGAAGAAGATTTCTCACTTTGACACGTCCGGGCCTTATTCCCGTGGCGCGCACTGCCTCTGGTTCGCCGATGGCCGATACGCCTACCTCTCCACCGGCGCGGGCGACTTCCAGCCGCACAACCCGCTCGATGACCAGTTCTTCATGATCGTGGACGTCGGCGACCCGACCAACCCGACGGAGGTCGGGCGATGGTGGCTGCCGGGGACGCGTGTCGGCGATACGGAAGACCCGCCGGAGCGGCACCCGAACTTCGACACCGGGTTCCGGCTTCACAACGGCAACGTGTGGCCCGAGCGGCCCGACCGCGCCTACCTGGGCTATATCGATGGCGGCGCGATCATCCTGGACGTGTCCGACAAGTCGAAACCGACCATGATCAGCCGGGTGGACTACCACCCGCCCTTCCCTGGCTTCACGCACACCGTGATGCCGATATTCAATCGTGACTTACTTATCGTTAGCGACGAATCAATCGTCGATCATGCAGATGATCACCCGAAGTACGTCTGGGTGATGGACGGCCGGGACGAGACGAACCCGGTCATCATCAGCACCTTCCCGCTGCCCGACCCGGAACAGTTCAAGAGCGCCGATGGCCGGTTCGGCGCTCACAACCTGAACGAGAACAAGCCCGGGCCGCTCTCAATGCAGTCGGACACGCTGATCGTGGGGTCTTACTTCAACGGCGGCGTCCGCGTGCATGACATAAGCGACCCGTTCCGTCCGGAGGAGGTCGCCTACTACATCCCGGCATACCCGGAAGGCATGAACGGGGTCAACATCAACGACGTCTACTGGGACGAGAACGGCCTGATCTACGCCATCGACCGCTTCAAGGGCGGGATGTATGTGCTGGAGCTGACGCTGTAAGAGTGGTGGCACAAGGCCCCGGGCGAGTCAGGGTCGTCGAGGCCGATTGGTATCGACCCGCGGGCGTGTTGCCATACCGCCCTACCGCGTTGTTGCGCACGCGCGTACGTCCGCAACATGTTTAGCCGCGCCATCCCGAAGCACAGCGCCCGGGACCGGGCCTCAAAAGGCCAGGTACGGCTCCGACTCGATCTGCGTGAAGTCGGTGGGCGGGTATTGGGCCAGTGCGTCCTCGTTGATATCCGCGCCCCAGCCCGGTCCGTCCGGCGGAGCAGTGGCACCGTCCTCTATGACCAGCGGATTTGTGAGTATCTCGTTGTAACGGTCGAAAAAGCTGACGAAAATCTCCTGCATGAAACTGTTCGGGATCGACATGTCCAGGTGCAGGCTTGCGAGCGTAGAGATCGGCCCGTTGGAGTTGTGCGGCGCTACCGAAACGTAGTGCGTCTCGGCCGCGGCAGCGATCTTGCGCAGCTCCGAGAACCCGCCGGCGTGGCAGATGTCTGGCTGCGCGATTCCGATCACATCTTGTTCCAGCAGCGGCTCGAAGTCCCACCGGTTGTAGAGTTGCTCCCCCGTCGAAACAGGCACGTTGATCGAGCGCACGAACTCGCCGAATGCCTTCGGGTTGTCCCACAGGATCGGTTCTTCCAGCCAGGCGATGTTGAACTCTTCAAGTCGCCCCGCCACTCGACGTGCGCTCCATGGGTCGAGCCGCGCCCGGACGTCGACCGCTATCTCCATGTCCGGGCCGACGGCTTCGCGCACCGCCCGTACAAGTTCCACGCCGTGATCTATGCGCTCCGGCGTGATCACCTGCGGACCACCGAACGGGTAGAACTTGAGCGCAGGCCAGCCCCCGGCTTTCAACGCCGAGGCGGCCCGCGCGTGCCGTTCCGGTGACGCCCTACGGGCCGCCGTTTCAGCTGGCTCGCCGGGCACGGGTTCAGTCAGATCCTCAAACCAGCCGTTGGCGTAAACAGGCACCGGAGACCGCGTGCGTCCACCCGCCAGTTCGTACACCGGGACTCCCAGGGCTTTGGCCTTGATGTCCCACAACGCCAGGTCTATCGCAGCGATAGCCGACATGGTGACCGCGCCACCCGTCCACGTCACGCGCCGGTAAAGGGACGTCCAAATGTGCTCTATGCGGCGCGGATCCTTGCCCATCAGATAGCTGCCGAAATCGTTGATCTCGGCTTCCAGTGCCGCGTCTTTGTACTGGAGGCTACCTTCACCCCAGCCCGAAATTCCAGCGTCGGTGTCTATCCGGACAAACAGCCAGTTAGTTCCGGCTGTTTTGTGGACGGGCGTGGCCGTCCGGAAAGTCTTTAACCCGGTGATCTTCATCGGTGATCCGTTCGAACTGAGCGATTTCTAAAGCTGAGATTCGAGTATGCGCTACTCACTCGGCTCTTCGCGTTTGGCGTCCACGAACTGGATGCGCCAGCCGTCTGGATCGCGGCCGTTGATGATTGTTCTGCCGGTCGCCGGGACCAGGCCCGGGTCGGACACGTCAACGCCCTTAGAACGGAGTTCTTCTGCGGCGGCGGCGACGTCATCAACCCGCCAGGCGAGGTGATTCACGCCGACGACTTCCTCGCCGGAGACCTCGTGTATCTCAAAGATCGGTTGATCGACTCCCGGGATCTGGAACTCGATCGAGACGCCGTGGTGTTCGCTTCTTGATGTCTCGACGTAGCCCATCGCCTCAAACATGCGGGCGAATCCGGCCAGGTCGTTAACGATGAGTTCGATGTGGTCGAGGTGCGTGACGGCCATTGCTGCCTCCTCAAATCAGAGCGAATCCGCAAGTAACCCCCGGAGGTTAGCACCGACAGCCAGATGGAATCGGTGGATGTTGCCCCCCGGATGGGTACAGACGCGGAAAGGGGCCGGAAAAGCCCGGCCCCTTTCACAATTCCTTACCAGCCGGTTAGTCGCCTATTCAGGCAGTTCGGCCAGCGCGTCTTTAACCTTCTTCACCTCATCGTCGCCCATCCACGCGGACCAGCGGTCCTCAAACGTTTCCAGGTAGTACTTGGCGGTCGCTATCTTGTCTACCGAAACGTCTACATCGTTGCTCTGTGCCCACGCAGCCGTCTTGCTGATGGGTTCGAGGCCGACGTTCATCTTCTCGAGCGCCGCAACGACGTCGGGCGCCGTCTCACGCAGCCCGGCATTAATCCCCTTGTCGATAGGAAGCGTCTCGTAAGCGCACGCCTCTTTCGGCGTGTAACTCGAGTCGTCCCTGCCGATGATTACCTCTTCCCAGCACGCTTCGGTGTAAACGGGCTCTTCGACAATCGTCCAGTCGAAGCCGCCGAACAGGGACGTCGGCGCCCAGTAGTAGCCGAACGTGTGGTCTCCGGACTGCTGCGGGCCGATCAAGCCGGCATCCATCGCGCCGGTGCTGCCGAGTGTGATGATGTTGTAGTACTCATCCAACCCGTATGCCTGGAACTTGGCACGGTTGATCTCTGCACACTGCCAGCCCGTGATGCAGTTGATGAACGCACCCTTGGACGGGTCTTCCGGATCCGCCAGCGCGGCAATGACCTCTGGCTTCTTCAGGTCCTCGATCGTCACGATGCCGAACTCTTCGGCGGTGTAAGTCGGGACGATAAAGAACTGCGGGCCACCTTCATACGTCTGCCCAAGATTCTCGATCGTGCCGGCATCGATCTCTTCGTTGTACCAGTCGATGATGTTCTGTTGCCACAGCTCCATATGGAGGTCAATATCACCGTTGGCAAGCGACGTCTGCATGATGGGCGTGGTCATCTGAACGACTTCAACCGGGTGGCCGAACCCATTCGCGATGATGAACTCGGCAACGGCGTTGTTTATCCATCCGGATTCGAACTGGGTGTCGCCAATGGTGATCGTAGCTTTGACTTCTTCTTCGTCACTGCCACAGGCGGCTCCGACGATGGCGATCGCCACGAGCGCCGTGACCGTAACCATCCATGTCCGCCATTTACGTCTGTATGAACTGGTCAATTCCAAAGTAGTCCTCGTTTGGTTCAGGTTTAGGTCGTCTTCGCCGGAGTACCACCGCTGCCAGGACGTTCCGGCGGTACTTTCTTGGATGTGAAGGTCACACTCCTTCTTTCGTCGTCGCACCGGTGCCAGGCAAGAAATGTCCGGCCCAGTGCGTTTATCGTTTACTTCGTCTCCTCAGCCTCGCCGCCTTCCCGGGCCATCGGGTCTTTGACAAGGCCCTGGCTGATCCGGTCGATAACGACGGCCATGATCACGATCCCGATACCTCCCAGCAGGCCGCGGCCGAACTCCAGGCGGTTGATGCCGTTGAGGACCTCGATCCCGAGGCCCCTCGCTCCGATCATCGATGCGATTACGACCATCGCGAGGGCCATCATCACGGTCTGATTCAGTCCCGCCATGATGGTCGGCATCGCCAGCGGAATCTGCACCTTGGTCAGCAACTGGAACCGCGTTGCGCCAAACGAGCGCGCCGCTTCCAGCAACTCTGGATCCACCTGGCGAATGCCCAGGTCGGTCAGACGGATCATTGGCGGTACGGCATATATGACCGTGGCGATTACGGCCGGGACTTTTCCGATTCCCAGCAGCATCACCACCGGCACAAGGTAGACGAAACTTGGCATGGTTTGCGCCGTGTCCAGCACGGGTCGCAGAAATGCCTGGAAACGGTTGCTCTGTGCCGAAAGGATGCCGAAAGGGATCCCGAGAGCGGCGGAGATGAACGTCGCTATGACGACGATGGCGAAAGTCGAGAGGGCCGGCTCCATCAAGTTGAGGACGGTCAACACGCCGAGCAAGGCGGCCGTGATGATAGCCAGGCGACGCCCCACAACTTTGTACGCGATGACCGTCGTGATTCCTATGACGAGCCACCACGGCAAGGAAAGCAGCCACTTCTCAAGCGGCAGCAACGCGCGCCTGAGGAGTTCGTCGCTGCCGGTCTTCAGCGTCGGCCGCCAGTTGGCGACCATCCACTCTACCCTGTCGTCTATCCAGTTCCCGACATCGCGCCCCACGAGCCAGGCATCGGGGACGCTGCCGGCGTCTCCCAACGATGTCACGAAGGTCCCGATGATGAGGATGATGCCGAGTCCGCGTAGCCATAGCGCTGCCGGGATGAAGTACCAGATCACCAGGAATCCAACAAAATTGGGCCAGTGCGGAATCGGCAATGCATACCAGACGACCAGGGACGCCACGAGCGCCGCCCAGCCCCATGTCGGAAGCCTGAATCGCAGCGTGGCGTAATAGGCCGCGGTCGAGATCAATCCACCGTCAGAAGGGTGTCGTGGCCTGACTCCGCCAGGGATGATGTCTTTCACGGCCATCGGTTATCCCTTCGTCCCGACCGAGTGTGTCTCGAGGAATCTCTCGATACCCTCCCGGATGATTGGATCCAGTTCGTAGGCAATCTCCGGGGCATCCGGATTCCATGTCGCCGCCAGCGACGTCGAATCGATCACGCCCATCAACTCCCCGCCGGTTCCTACGACCGGCAGACACGATGGATGTTCCAGGACCGAAGGTAACAGTTCGTCGTAGGTATCCTCGGCGTTAAATGTTCGTGGAGAATCGACGTATCCCGCCACGGAATCCGCGCCTTTCTCAAAGGCTTCGATGGCGCGATCCACGGTGACCACGCCCTTGAAATGAGCGCCTTCCCCGGTGATGTGCACGTTGGAACAGCAGTCGTTGCTCAATGCAATTTGCAGAACCTCTTCGGGCGAACTCTCGATCTGCGCCGTCTCGCCGTATGCCGTCGCCATGTCGGCCGCGGTGAGAACGGTCTGCGACTGCACACCCTCGGTGAAGCTGGCGACATATTCGTTCGCCGGGTTCAACACGATCTGGTCCGGAGTATCAAGCTGAACGACCTCACCGCCGTTCATAATGGCGATACGATCACCGACCTTCAGGGCCTCGTCGAGGTCGTGTGTGATGAAGACGATTGTGGTCTGCGTTTGCTCGGAATGCAGGCTCTCTTTGAGGCTGAGCAGTTCGTCCTGCATCTCCCTGCGGATGAGGGGGTCCAGGCCGCTGAAGGGTTCATCCATCAGCAGGATTTCCGGCTCCAGCGTGAGGGCGCGCGCAAGCCCGACGCGCTGCATCATCCCGCCACTGAGCTCGACGGGATAGCTGTCTTCCCAGCCCTGGAGGCCGACGAGTTCAAGTTTTTCCTGCGCCCGCCGGTTGCGTTCCCTGCGTCCAACACCCTGTATCTCAAGACCCCAGGCCGTGTTCTCCATGACGCTCAGGTGAGGAAACAACGCGTAATGCTGGAACACCATGGCGATGCTCTTACGACGTAACTGAGTCAGCTCATCGTTATCGATATCCGAGAGAACTTGTCCGAGGATATTAACGCGACCGGAAGTGGGGGTAATCAAACCATTAAGACACCGGACCAGTGTCGATTTACCGGAACCCGAAAGTCCCATAACAACGAATGTTTCTCCCCGGTTTATTTCGAGCGAAACATCCTTTAGCGCAAGTACAAGTCCAAGTTCATCCTGAAGGTCAGACTTGGAAACATTCTTGTACTGGTCGGTCAACGCAAGTTCTGGATCGTCACCGTAGACCTGCCAGAGGGAGTCGACCGAAACAACAATCTCGGGAGATGACGTCATGGGACTATTGATCTCCCCGGCTGAGGATGGCGTGGAGGTTGGCATGCGCGCCCGCGAAACCCGCCAGTTTTATCCGCGGCACGGGTAAAGCGGTTCGGGCACGATGGGACATGTACCTGGCCGACAACCATAACCCCGAAACCGAATTGGCTCCCGGGTAGCTAACGATGGACGGCACGTATCGTGTCGTCGCCGTATGGTCGGTATCGGTTTCGGCCTGGTCCCCTGTGATAAGTCAGCCCCTGGCTATGGATCGCGCTGTGTACCCACCGGCAACGGACCCAGTCACCCAAAGATCCGCGCAAGGGCGAGGTATTGCTCAATTGACGACGGTCGTCGACTTCAGGTCTTCTAGCGGCCAGATCGGAAAATATTCCGATGGCAACGCGTGCGCCAATCGCGTCAATTTATTTAGCTTTACGGACGCCTGAGCAAAAACTAATGTACTCGAAGGTGTCTCCGCGTATCAGGAAACCCGATACATCGACCGACATTATGCCAGTGAGCTTAGAGCGCCGAATACCCTAGCACAGTACGATTGAGAAGGCAAGTCAGTATATGTTACATAACAGGTCATTTACATAATCAACGAACTATTATTTTGAGTTGATATGCAATTATTGAATCGGTTTTCTTCGTCTAATATGATCACCATACAACCGGTTCACACTGCTTCACCGCCGCCTTCATGAATGTGGTCGGCGATGTCCCCTGCGCGGGTGATCCATATCCGGTCAGACAACCCTGCCACGTGACTGAGCGCACGCCTCAACTGACGGAGCCGAAACGGCTGGCCGACGATGTTGGCGTGGATGGCAAGACCGAACACGAGCGGTTGCTCTTTTGACTGCTCCAGCATCTCGTCCACCTGGTCTATCACCATGTCAGCGAACTCGGCCGCGCCCGCCTGCCGTCCAATGATGGCGGCGCTGTCGTTGATCTCCTGCGAATACGGGATCGAGAGGATCTTCCCGTTCCGCGTATCGAGCCATATCGGTTGATCATCGGCGCACCAGTCGAGGACGTACCGGTACCCGGCCTCGTCCAGAAGGTCCGGCGTGAGATAAGTCTCCGCCAGCCACGGGCTCAACCAGCCGGACGGGGGCGTTCCGGCCGCCGAGGCGACGGTATCCGTGACGCTCCGGATCAGCGCCGTTTCGTCTGATTCATTCAGCCCGGCCTGGCTTTCGGAGTTCGTTCGGCCGTGGGCGGCGATCTCGTACCCGGCCTCGTTGAAAGCTTCGATAAGCGCCGGGCTGTGCTCGCACACCTCGCTGTTGAGCAAGATCGTGGCGGGCAGATTCAGCGACTTGAACAGGTCGAGCAGTCGCCACGCGCCAACCCGGGTCCCGTACTCACGCCACGAGGTGTTCAGGACATCGGGCTTTGATCCATCTGGAACCAGGTCCTCCGCCAGCCCCTCGTCGAAAGCGTAGTGCTCCACGTTCAGGGCGATGTACACCGCAAGCCGGGCGCCGTTCGGCCACGTATAGTCCGGTCGATCCGTGATCGGCGAGTAGCCATAGCGCCCGTGGCTGTTAAGCATCGTTCCCTTTTGTGTGCGACACGCCGGAATCCTGTCCTGTCATCGATTACCGGCCAGACGGCAAGGCAGCGTTCGGTCCAGAAGCGCGTAGAGCGTCAACCGGCACGTGACCTACCTGATCAGCGTTACGTGGCCGATGTATTCCTTCTTCTTGTCAGCAGCGAACGCGTCACCGACGTTATCGACGACGGCCGAGGGATCGACGTCAGGGTTGAGCACCGTGACTTGCGCCTCAATAGAGATCGTCGTAACAGGCGCAGACTTACCGTCAGAACTGCCGAACTCAATGCGGTAAGTAATGTCGAAGAAAGAGTCGACGGCGAAGTCCGGGGAGGGTGTTGTCTTCACGCCGTCTATGCCACTGGAGCCGATATTGGCGGCGGTGAGAATCCGTGCGGCGAGTTCATTGGCACTAAAAGCGTCAAAGTCAGGGTCCCCAAAAAGGGAGACGCTGAACTCCACGCTGGCGCCCTTCTTCTCGCCTTTTGCGTCCACCGTGTCGCCGGATATCCCGGTCACGGCAAACGATATGAATGCCACGGCTAACAGTGCGGCGATGGCGGTGATTTTGTACTTCATCTCGTAAATCCTCTGGTCAGCATCTCTTTCCGGGAGCCGGCAGCTGCACGGTTCGGCATGTTACACGTCCAGGGCAGATGTTTCTGGACACACCGGAATGCTCCGGTCAACTCCATTGTTAGATCATCCATTCCTTCATGGAATCCAGCGGCAGCCGCTCGGACTCGATGATCGCTTCACACTCGATCTCCACGACGCACCCGGCCATCCCGAGCCGAACAACCGGCACGACGGTGCTTGTCGGCCGGACGTTCTTAAAGTACTTGAACCGCTCGTCAGACTCGGCGTAGTAGGCGTCAACCTCGCTCCCGACAACGTAAGTGGCCGACCGGGTAACGTCGTCAAAAGTGGCGCCGACGTGGTTCAGCCCGGTCTGGATGTTCTCGCATGTCTGCCGGATCTGCGCGCGCATGTCGCCGAGGCCAACCACGTCGCCCGAAGGCAGGCGAGACAACTGGCCGGAGAGGTAGATGTGCGAATGCTCGACGCCTCTGACGACGATGATCGGCGTGTACAGAAGTTCATCGTTTTCGACGCGCCACCACATATCGTCCGGGCGCAGGTAGTAGCGTTCAAGCAATGGGCGGCCTCATGGTTCTGGTTGAAGGATATATCGTCCCGGCGATGTTTGATCTACTCTGCCGGCGCGTCATCCTGGCTGAGGTTGGCGACGCCCGGCGTGATACGAGCTCCGCTTCTCAGGATCGGACGTCCCCTGTCCTCGTCATGCTGTGCCGCTTCCAGCGCCCGCTCGTTGTCCTTGATCTTGCTGGCAACCGCCTGACCGGCGCGGAGCCACGTCTCCCGGTTCTCGATCACGAACTTGTTGGACTCCCTGTAATCGTCCAGCAAGCCGTTAACTTCCGGGATCACGTAGCGGGCGACGAGATCCCAACTCCGGAGCATGTTCTCCCGGTTCGCCCAGTCGTGAACGAACCCGATGACGGTTCCGAAACCACCCGTTATCTCCAACATCTGCCGGATCCGGGCGACCAGGTCGTCCGGGGTGCCGATGACGGCCGTGCTCTCGTCGGAGAAGGCGACGCCGTCCACGGCTTCGTCCGGCGTGTCGTAGGTGACCCCCTCACCCCCGGCGAGCGTCCCGACGGTGTAGAGGTTGTTGTGCTGCATCAACCCCTCGCCGGCCTCCTTGCGCGCCTGCTCCCGGGTCTCGGCGATGTGCCAGCTCAGGACGATGCGCCAGTTCTTGCGGTCCACAGTGGTGCCGTGCGTGGCGGCCGACTCTTCGGCAAAGCTCCACTGCATGGGAAGCGCCCGGATGCCCTCTTTTGTCATCGATCCGATTGAAAGAATCCCGGCCTCGTGTTTGCCCGCAAGGGTCATGCCGGAGGGGCTGACGATGGATGCGACGGCGAACTCCATGTTTTTCTGAACGGGCTTGAGCTGGAGCTTTGCGTCGTTGAGTGTGAACCAATCGGACCTGTAGCTGAACGGCTCTTCGCCCCGGAACAGCCGCTTGATGACTCCCATCGCCTCGTCCTGCCGGTCACGCTGGGTCATCGGATCGATCCCCAGCATGTGTGCGTCGGATGGCAGCGCGCCGGGTCCGGAACCGAAGATCGCCCGGCCGCGGGAGTGGTGGTCCAGCTGCACCATGCGCTGGGCGACCATGAACGGGTGGTGGTAAGGCAGCGAGACGACGCCGGTGCCGAGCATGATGCGGTTGGTGCGCTCTGCGGCGGCGGTCAGGAACATCTCCGGTGAGGCGATGACCTCCCATCCGGTGGAGTGGTGCTCGCCGCACCAGAACTCGTCGTAGCCGAGGTTCTCCAGGTGCTGAACGAACTTGAGGTCGTTATCAAGCTGCAGGACCGGGTGCTCTGCGATGGGGTGATGGGGCGCAAGGAACGCGCCAAATCGGAGGTCCGTCATTACCTGCCCTCGAGTTCGTTTTCTGGTGGTCATCAGTTGGTGCAGGCAACCCTACCGGAGTAGTGGCGGCTGGACAACGTTCGCCGAAGTTAGGGCCGAGGGCCTGGTTGTGTGGGTTTGACCTGCCCCCTGAAGCGATACCAGGGATTATATTAGTCCGGCCACCTCCGG
>CAYYRD010000015.1:0-92124 GCA_964474025.1 uncultured Dehalococcoidales bacterium
AAACGTCCAGTCTCTAACTTATTGACTGGTACCGTTTCAGGGGGTCAGGTCAATCGTCGATCACCTCCGCGGAGTTCCGCACGAGAGAGCGCCTGACCTCGGGAAGCATCGCTATGACGGCGTCTTCTTCCAGTGTCAGCGACCACGGCACCTCGGCCACGAGCTCCTGCGCCGTGAGCGTCTGTTTTGCCGTGGCGAGCGCGGTCGCCGTGGTCGCGGTGTTCTCCGTACCCGGGTACCAGTTCACGTCGCCGAGCTGGAGCGGAATGTCGAACGGGGAGGTCGGCATGTCGATACGGCTGAACAACGACCCCACGACGGTGTCCAGGTTCACATCGCGCCACAGCTCGTTGGCCTCCGCCGTCGGCACCAGCTCGTCGCCGGCGCCGCTTGTGACCGAGTCCATGGCGGCTCGCAGGCGAACTCCCCAGTCCTCCACCGGCGCCCCGCCACCGTGGGCCCGCGCCGCACGGTGAAGGCTTCTGACGATCGCCAGGTCGAGCGCGTCGCAGCCAGCGTACGGTCCGGATTCGACCACGTTGCGCGCATCGCTTCCGAGAAGAGATCTCCGCTGCGATTCCCGCGCGGAGCGGGCAAGTCCGGACACGGCGTCGTGCAGCCGGGCCCTCTCTTCTGCGAGCGGAGCGACGTGCTCCTTCACAAATGCCGAAACCTCGGCGATCTCTTTGCTGATCGTTTCCAGTTCTCGTGTCGTCACGATTCAGTTATCCCCCACCCTGGCTGCTTCCGATGATTTCCTGTCGCCACCGGTCAGCGTGGCGAAAACTCTCCAGAACTCCCTGATCTCGTGCCTGGCATTCCGGATTTCCGGTGTTTCACGCAGCTCACGCATGGCGGCGAGTGACGTTGCACACGCTTCCTGATCGCTTGAGTTGCCGGAAACAACAGGATCCCCGGGGCGTCCGTGTATCCCCTCTCTGATCAGCGCCCCGGCGTTCACCGGAACCGGCGCGGCGCTGATCTCCAGGAGTTCCTGGCGCTTGAACAGCACGCCCCGACGGCCTGAAGCGCCGGTACGAGGCTCCATCTCGATAGCTCGAAAACCGACCGACACCCCGCGCATGAATCCGGCGGCATAAAGGGATCGGATCTCCTGCGCGAAAGGCGTCGGAGCGAACTCGATGGTCGCCATCAGCCTGCCGCCGTCCAAACCATCCTGGACCCAGGTCCTCACGCTCCTGCCGATCGCAGGCCTCCGGTAATCGTGAGCCCAGAGAAAGACCGGGTTCTCCCGGTACGCGTCGAGGTCCCAGCCCGTCGCCTTGACCAGGTCACCGGCCCGGTCTTCCTGGCCCGTCGACGCGACAAGCGTCAACGTCCCGCCGGAGCCCTCCACGTCCATCTTCTCGGCAGTCGGCTCCTCGGCTTCTAACGCCCGTGCCGAAAACCACTTCGTAACCAGGCCGAACTCAGATTTCGAGCGCTCCACTTCCGCGTGCCCGCCATCCATCTCGACCTCCGCCGTTTCCGTCAATCGCCCCTCCCCAACCTCGGACCCGCTTACGCTTCTCGCCAACATCACCCCGGGCACGGACCCGTTGCCGCTCGTTTATCCCGGATTGTTTTTCCTGGCCAAAAAGAACATTTGTTCTAATCAAAGAGTAATTGCCATATCCGGTTCCGTCAATATCCGGCTGCGACCTGATCGCGACTTGTGCTTGCGCATCACCTGTTACCCTTCCTACGACACCCGATCTCAGTAACAAGCGAGGGGTCATATGCCGGTTATCACAATAGAAGGACGAGTCGGAGCTGGCGGTCCCGGGGTGGGCCGTCTGGTCGCCAGGGCGCTGGAACTGGATTTCGTAGACCGGCTGCTGTTGTCCGAGATCGGCCGCCGGGTTGGCGCCACCGTCGAGGCGGTCCACGATTCCGAGCGTCGTCTCCCGTCCCGCGGAGACCGCTTCATCTCCTTCATCCAGCGCACGCTGGAACGCACCGGCAGCGCCGGAGCGGGCGATCCCTACTTCGGTCCGGGGATGGAAGTCCTGGTCTCACGCCCGTATCGGGATTTCGAGGCCGCGCCGGCTACACGCGCCGAGGAACTTCACGAGTCACAGTTCATCGAGACGACCGCCGATGTGATTCGGGAGATTGCCGCGGCTGGCAACGCAGTCATCCTGAGCAGGGGCGGCGGCGCCATCCTGCGGGGAATGAACGGAGTCCTGAGGGTCGGACTTCTCGGGGAATCGGAAGACCGGGCGCGTCGCATCCAGCAACGTGAGCAGTTGCCGAGCCTGGAGGCGGCGAGAGACTTGATCGAGGCTTCGGACTCTGCTCAGGCCAGGTATTTCGAAAAGGCATTTGGGTCCAACCCGGTCGATCCTTTCCTGTATCACTTCATGCTGAACACGTCAGAGGTCAGCCTGGAGTACGCAGCCGGGGTGATCGTTTACGCCGCCCGGCAGATGGACGAGCAGGGCCTTCTCGAGGCCGAGCACGGAGCGCTGGAGTCCGAGGAACCGCTGACGGCGTCTTAGGCTTCGGGCCGGGTTGCTTCATTCCCCCCGGTGTCGATCGTGCTCAGGGGTTCGCCCCCCCTCATATCTTGATCTGCGCAAGATCGGGATCGCCTCCTTTTGTACCGTTCTGGCGCGCCTGGTTTCGCTCGCGCCGTTGTAGGATCGCCGCCGTGCTGTCGCGTCCTGATCTCAATCCCTGAACGGAGTCTCCATGAAGATCACCCGAGTCGCCCCGTGGCTGATCAGCGGTCCCCGGCCATATCTCGAGGCCGCGGAAGACAGCACTCCATCGGTTCGCGAGTACGTGTTCGTAGAGGTGTCGACCGACGAGGGCATCACCGGGTGGGGCGAGATCACCGGCACACGGCCGACAGCCAACCGCGCCGTGTGCGCCGTGGTCCGCCATCTGAACGACTTCCTGCAGGGCGAGGATCCGACGCATATCGAGCGGATATGGCACAAGATCTTCCGGACCTTCACCTACATGGGTTCCCGGGGCGCCAGCACGAATGCCATCAGCGGGATCGATATAGCGCTCTGGGACATTCGCGGCAAGATCGCTGGCCTGCCGATCCACGAGTTCTTCGGCGGCCCGGTGCGTGACTCCGTACCGGTCTACTGCCACCCGGAGGACGGCTCCACGGTTGAGCTATCGGCCCAGCACGCCCGGGCGATCGTCGAGACGGGACAGACGGCGTTCAAGACCGATCCGTGGTTCCCGCATCACCCGGAAGAGCTGGAAGGATACCTGACCGGGAAGTTGACCGCTGAAGCGGAGAATCACGGCGTAGCGGTGATCGCCGCCATGCGGGAAGCGGTCGGCCCGGATATCGAGATCCTGATCGACTGCCACGGCCGTTTTGACGTGCCGACGGCAATCCGCCTCGCGAAAGCCCTCGAACCGTACGACATCTTCTGGTTCGAGGAGCCGGTGCCGGTCGAGAGCTCCAAGGCCCTGAAACAGGTCAAGGACAGCGTCGGGGTGCCGATCTGCGTGGGCGAACGCCTTCACACGCGCTGGGACTTCCTGCCGGTGCTGGAGGGCGGGCTGGCGGACTTCATCATGCCGGACGTGACGTGGACCGGCGGCATCACGGAGTTAAAGAAGATCGCAACGATGGCGGAGGCCTACTACATCCCGATCTCGCCGCACGACGCCAGCGGGCCGATCAACGTCATCGCTGGCGCGCACGTGATGATCACCGTGCCGAATCATTACCGCGTCGAGACGAGCCGGGCCAGCCTGAGCGCATACGACGCCTTTATCGACTACCCGATAGATCTCCGCGGCGATGCGGTCCACCTGTCGGACCGGCCGGGGCTCGGCTTCGAATTGGACCGCGACTTCCTTGCAGCCCACGCGCTGGACGGTTACGCGGGGTAGTAAGAATCTTTCAACCATAAGGCTGAACGATTACTGCTCTACGCGGGGAGGCATCTCCAGCAGTGCGTTCGCAATTACCAGCTGTTTGTTCCATACCGCATAGACGAGGTCCACAACCGGCTCGATGACCCAACAACCGTCGGTCAGATGTGATTGCACGGTTGAATAAGTACCGGGAGCCATTTCGTTGAGATAATCGGCAACTTCTAAGCTGAACGCCGTATCCAGAGGTACGTCTAGACCGTCTTCAAACCACATCCCTTCGTAGTCCGCCTCCTCCGGCTCCCACTGGCCATCTCTCCCGGGGACAACAAATACATGAGGGTAACCAGGCCCAATGCGTGGATCAGGAACCCAGAGAAATGATCCATGAATCCAGCGAATTGGGCCTTCAGGTATCTCAATCCGATCAGGTGGTACACCGTAATCGTTTGATGCGGGCGACCGATCCCGACCGATCAGCCGCGCCTCGACGCCATACCAGCGGAGTGTGTCGACAATGGCGAGTACTCCGGTCTCCGGTCTTGAGGGCGACGCTTGGAGTTGTGCTTCTGGCCGTCTAACCCGAAATTCAGCGGCTGTCATCGCCACTGGAGACTTACCGTGGGCGACTTTGCTCGCCCTGGCAATTTCACCCCATCTTCCGCCTTCCGCAGTCAAGGTCACGTCGTCGCCAACATTCACAGAATCATACATTCGCGCGGACACGCGGAAGTGAATGCCACCCACGACCACGCGGTAACCAGTGGGTTCCATCGAATCACTCCAGGCAACGTCATCGTCGGGCAACCTTTCGCCCATGCGTTCCCAGTACTTTTCATCGACTCGACCCGCTACATCGGACCGTGGTTCCGGGTCATCGACGGGGCTGAAAAAGAATCTAGCCAGCAACGAAGCGACCCACGAGCCAACGAATGCGATCAATATCCAGACAATCCACTCTGGAAGCATGAGGTTCCGCTCCGATCCGCTTCGACGGCCGTTGAGCCCGGGCCCTTCATACCGGGCGGGTCAGGCTGCCGACCTTTTCAAGCCATCCATCACCTGATCACTCGGAACCGGTTCCGACGAGGTCAATACCAGATGATGGCTCGAGTATCACATCATGACGCAGTGGTCTGATTCAATTCCCGGCGGCGATCCCTGCCGTCATTCCGCACCCCGTCAACTCCCTATCGCGAAATCCCCGCGCGCAGGTCCGGCAACGCCCGGTGTACCTCATCTATAGCGATCGCCAGGAAGGTGCCTACGACGCGCTGGCCCGCCGGGGTTTGCACCACGACAGCCCGGCTGACGCCGATCACTTCACCGCTTCGGTCCATGACCGGCCCGCCGCTGTCGCCCGGGTCCACCGGCGCGTCCATCTCGAAACCCTCGCCCAGCGCAAGACTCACTGTGACGACGCGTGTTAAGACACCCACATTCGCCCCGGGCGGCCCGATATCGCCGCCGTTCGCTTCCGTATTTGAGTAGCCGATGGCAAGCAACGGATCGGCGATCGAGCTGTCGTCGATCGTTTCCGCCAGCGAAAGTGGGTCTGCCAAAGTGGCGCCCGGATTAATCCGAACCAGCGCAAGATCCCTCGGGGCGTCCGAAGCGACCACCGTGCCCGAGATCGAGCCGCCGGTGGCGCCCCACAGGGCCACGGTGGAACTGCCTGTAACCACGTGCTCGTTTGTAAGCAACAAACCCGGCTCGAACAGGAATGCCGTGCCGATATTGCCCGGCGTAACCACCAGGAATACGGCGTCGCGCGACTGCGCGTACACGTCACCCAGCAACGACGTTGGCTGGGGAGTGGCGGTCGGTTGTGGTGTCGACGGTGGCCGTGTGGTCGCGGTCGGTTGCGGGGTGGCGGTGGGTCGGGGAGTGGCGAGGGGCTGTGGAGTGGCGTTTGGCGCGGGCGTTGAAGTGGGCCGGGGCGTCGGCGCGGGCGCCGGGGTCGCGGTTGGCGCCGGCGTCGCGACCGGCTGCGGCGTGGGCGCGCTTCCGGGAGTTGCAGTGGGCGCGGGCGTGGAGGTCGGTTGCGGGGTTGCGGCATCCGGGATCGCGGCGATCGCGGTCGCAACGCCAGCGTCCACACGTACCTGCACCTCATCCTCGGACAGCCCACCGCCGCAGGCCGCCAGGGACAGCGCGGCAAACATCGCCATCCCGATACCGACTTGCTTCACATTACTGCCAGTGATCCGTGACAACCTTCTGCCGCGCACCAGCAGGGCAAAGGCGGCAGCAACGTCAATCCCGCCAGACGCCCTCTCGAAATAACCGGCGGCGAGCCGGCTCAAAGGGCCTGCCAGTAGCGTCGCCCTTCCCAGCGGATCAATCGTCCCCAGCCCGGGCGGGTCATGTGGCTGCCGATTACCGTCATGCCCGCGCCTTCCGCCAGGTCGAGCGCCTCGTGTCTCGATTTCTGCGCCTGCTCCCGATCCACATCCGGGCGGTACAGGTGATCCGGCTCCGTGACGTGCATCGGGCTGCCGATCACGTCCCCAATGATGAGCGCCCGCTCGCCGCGCGATGAGATCAGCATGCTCTGATGCCCGGGCGTGTGGCCCGGCGTCGGGTAGGCGTCGAGGCCGGGTGCGATATTCATCTCTCCGTCTATGAGATCCAGGACACCAATCTCCGGGAGCGGCAGGTAAGTGTCCAGCGCCGCGTCCCGATGACCCGCGGCCAGGAAATCCTCGTCGGAGAAGTGTCCCCAGTCGGCCCGCTGCAGCACATATCGGGCGTTCCGGAAGGTCGGCCGGCTGCCGTTCTCGTCGTGCGTGAGATTCCAACCCACGTGGTCGCCGTGAAGGTGCGTCAGGAATACGGAATCGATCTCGTCCGGCGAGACGCCCTTGTCCCGCATGTCCACCATCAACTCCGGAGGGCCTGAGCGTCCCCCGGCCGCCCCGTGCGGTCCCAGCCCGGTATCAACCAGCACCTGTTTGCCATCAGACGCCAGGTGGAACACGCCGATGTTGGTGTAGAAGCCCTGCTCGTCGAACGCCTCCGGGAATCGCTCCCTGTACCCGTCCCAGACGGCTTCGGGTGTCTCCGGAAACAGGTTGCTGGTGGCGAAGGACATGCGGCCATCAGAAAGAGCCGTCACGGTGACGTCACCTATCGTCATATGCGCCATGCCTGTCCCCTCAGGATCTCAATCCAACTCGTCCATCGTAGTGTCGACGGCGCATGATCTCACGAGCCTTGGAGTGTCCGAACCACACCATCTTGCCGGTCATCGAGTGAGTGGCTTCAGAGTGCATGTCCAGTTCGGCAAAAAACTTCATGAAGAACAGGCTCGCGCCGCGACCGGACATCGGCTCTTGCTGCACTACGGCAACCGGGGCGAACGTGTCTTCACTTTTCAGTGCGTCTTCCGCAACCGCCGGGTCGGCCGTGTCCCACGTACACATGGCAAACAGCTTTGAACTGTCGGCGAGCTTCTCCTTGAGCGCGGCCCAGCAATCAGCCGCAGATGGCGATCCATCAGCGCGGGCGGTAAGGAAGATGCAGTTGTAGTCGCCTGCCGTTTTGATCGCAGCGGCAATGTCGTCCCGGCCGGACACATTCACCGGCCCGCCACCGATCACATGGATATCCCGCCTGACCAGGCTATCCGCGATGCGAGTGGTCGCCTCGTCCTCCCAGCCATCTCGATCAGCGACCGCGTCCAGCGCCAGCACACGTGGTCGACCCGGCACGGTCACGTCGCTCCAGAACAGCGACGGGCCAGGCCCGCTCTTCCCGAATCCGGCTTTTGAGGACGCGGCAAAACCCCCGGAAGCGGGACTGCCAGCGCTCCCTGACCCGGTTGACGCACCACCGGCCATCAGGCCAGCGCCTTTTTCAAAGCCTCGACATCGGCGTCGTCAAGGAAGTACTCGAGCATCGTGTTCTGCCCGAGCTTGGACAGCGATATCACCAATCGCAACCGGTTGTCGTCTGTTCGTTCAAGCTCCATCGTCTTCGGCGGATGCTCGGACGAAAAAATCGTTTCCATTCAGGTGTACCTCCCGGATTCCGAAGACCTCCTCTCCCGGCGGGAGAGGGTTGGGGTGAGGGAGAGGACATGCCACACCTCATCCCCATCACTGCGCGTTAACCCTCCCACCGCTCCCCGGCCCAGCGTCGGTAGCGTTCTTTAGTCTCTTCGGATATCGGGTAGTAGCGGCCGGGTGGCGCTTTTTCCTCGTCGATCAGCCCGATAACGAACTCCTCGGCCTTATCCTGCTCCTCGATCCAGTCGATCACTCCCTCGGCGAGCTGACAGGGTACGACCACCACTCCGTCATCGTCGCCGACGATCACGTCACCCGGTAATACGAGCGCGCCGCCGCAGTTGATCGCCCCGTTGGCCTCGTACGCCTCGATCCAGGGCAGGTTCCCGGCCGGAGAACGATGCCCGGCGAACACGTCGAGTCCGTAATCTTCAGCGATCATGTCCAGGTCGCGGATACCGCCGTCCGTGACTATGCCGACCGCTCCGTTGTGCCAGAGTTGACGCGCCTTCATGTTGCCGACGATGTTGGCCTCGGGTTCGGCGGCGTGGGCCTCCACCACGAGCACGTCGCCCGGGCCACATGTGCCCATCGCGATGTACTCGGGCGAGTTCTCGCCCTGCCGGGTGATCTCCAGCAGGTCCGGACGCGGCGGAACAAACCTGAGCGTCCGTGCGCGCCCGGCCATCGTCTTGCCGTGCGTCATCGGCAGCACGTTCTTCATCAGGCAACGCTGCCAGTTGGCGGAGGCAAACCACTCTCCACCCTCGACCGGATGCCGCCAGACGGCGCTGTAGACGGTCGCCGAGGTGACACGTCGAAACCGTTCGAGTATCTCGTCGCTGACGTGAACGCGGGGTTCCATCTATCGCCGTCCTCCGGTGTGGGTGGTGCTACAAACCGGCGGCCATTGTCTCAGGCCGAGAGCGCGGGGACACGTCCATAAACGTCAACAAGAAACCATCGACATCCTGGGCAAGGTGGCCATCCTGAATCAAGTTCAGGACGACAAGCACATCGTTTCACACCATGTCCGGTGTGCCCTGGAAACGCGCGGGCGTATCGCCATACGCCCCTGCAGCGTCCCCCCTAGAACACGGCTATCGGGTTGGCCGGGGAGCCTGTTCCTCCGAGGACGTTTAGCGGGTTGATGGTGAGCATGAACTCGTAGCGGTTTTCTTCCGCGCACACATCGGCGAGCGGCTCCAGCAGGGAGTTGTCCACCAGCGACACACCGTACGAGAAGATCACGCCGTGCATCGTCCACGGGATGTTGTACTCGTTCGGGGCCGCATCCATCATGTCCCAGACGACCAGCGATACGTCGTTGTCCCGTACAAAGGGCAGGCAGGACGCGTGCAGGCCGGGCCGTTCCGCCCCTTTGGTCCACACCCCGTCATTGGTAGCGGCGAACTTCTCACGGCCGCTGTAAACGCACAGGGCATCCCCGGGACGGATCTCGACGCCCTGTTCCGCAGCGATCTCCTCCAGCTCCCAGCCGTGCACAGGCGTATCCAGCGTCACGTGCGCTCCGCCCCGGTGTTTCGGCACGTCCAGCAGCACGCCGCGCGTCAGGATGCCGTCCGACCACTCATCGACCGTGCCGTAGCCCACACCGTCAAACTGGATGTTGTCGTCCGGGTCCTTGCCGTCCCATCCGCCGTTCTCGTCCCAGACGTGGCACAGGGCGTCGATATGCGTCGTCGAAGTGCCGTGATATGCGACGCCATAGTAGTCGGTCGCCGCGCCGCCACCCGGCGGCCTGTCGCCCTTCATCAGGAACTGGACCGCGGGCCGCGGGTTCTCGGCGGAAGGCGTCACCGGGAACGGCCGGCTGAGCGAGACGGTGCGGCCTTTCTTTACCATAGAGACGGCCTCAAGCCGCTTGGCGTCGTCGATCAGGTTCATCGCTCCTGCCGCGCCCTTGTCACCCCAGCGACCCCAGTTGCGGCGATCCTTGAGGAAGGAGTCGATTTCTGCGCGTGTCGGAATAGCGTGATCGGGCATCTGGGAGTCTCCTGAGGATCGATCCGGGGATTTCGATGTGCGTGCGGGGCGCATCGTACACGCGTGGGCGATTCGATTGGGGCGGTCACACGAGCCTGCCCTGCCGGTAAAGTAACCTGCCGTGCGATACATGAGTGTGGGCGCCGCATACCTGGCCCGTCGAACGCGAACGGCGCTTGCCGCCTTTGCGCTATTCGTTTTACTGGCCGCGGCGTGCTCGGAAGACGCAGCGAAAGAGACCGACGACGGCCTGCTGTGGACGATCGATAACGCCGTAAGCGTGGGTTTCGAGAAGACCGAGCAGCTCAAACCTGACCGGGCCAAAGTCCTGGACGCCTGGGCCGGGACATACGACGGGGCGACCGTGGAGCTTTATCGCCACCGGGTCACCGAGCTGGGGGTTGACGTGCCCGCCGATCCGACCTGGCTGCACCGCCGCACGCTGGCCGATGACTGCTGCAACTTCTGGCAACGGAACCGGCTCACCGCGATCTGCGCGCTCAAGGAGCAGGCGTGTAAAGAGCTGCGTAAGGCGCTGGAAGAAGCGTTCCCGCTTTAAGGGGCGCGAGCATCATCGCAGTCGTCCTGAGGCTCTCGAGGCTGTACTGAGCCCGTCGAACGTGGCCCGGGGAGGGCGGGTACCAATCCGCCCTGCGGCGGTCTGAATTCGTGCCAGTTGGCCTTGACGCGGGCAGGTTCTGGTCACCATAATCAGAACACATGTTCTAATAGATATAGAACAACGCAGATGAAGGAGACGTCGATGGGTGAAGCCGGTTCGGAGAGTGTGGGGACGGGGATTAAAGAGCTGCCCTTGATAGCGTGCATGAGATGTGGTGGCGAGGACACGGTCAGGCTCGAGAAGGCGCGAATCGACGCGAACACCTGCTATCGCTGCCGTGGTTGCGGACACATCTTCAGTCCAGCCGGTCGCATTGGCGACTAGGCGGTCTGAAACGGTCGCCAACTCCGTTCAGCCGCGCGATCCGGCCTGGGCGTCCGACCCGGCTGGTTTCGTAAAGAACCGCCTGGGCGCTCGACTCTGGGACGCACAGGTCGAGATCCTCGAGGCGGTGCGGGATCACGTCAGGGTTGCGGTGCGTTCATGCAACGGGTCCGGCAAGACCTACGTCGCGGCGCACGTCGTGCTCTGGTGGCTGATGGCCTTCCCGGAATCGATGGTGATCACGACCGCGCCGACCGAGCACCAGGTTCGCGAGGTGTTGTGGCGTGAGATCAGGCGCGCCTATCGCGGCAATGAGGAGTTGATCGAAGGCAAGTTGACGCGCACCACGCTGGAGTTGGGCGACAAGCACTACGCGCACGGTATCTCCACGAACGAGCCGGAACGCTTCCAGGGTTTTCACGAAGGCAACATCCTGTTCGTGGTGGACGAGGCGTCCGGGATGCGTGAGGACATATTCGAGGCCATAGAAGGTTCAATGACCTCGGCAGGCGCGCGCTTGCTGCTCCTCGGGAATCCGACCGCGCTTGGCGGGACGTTTTACGAGGCGTTTCATCGACGACGCGACCTGTGGCACACGATGCATATATCGGCCTTCGACACGCCCAACGTGGTATCGGGCGAGATCGAAGTCCCCGGCCTGGTCAGTCCGGGCTGGGTGGAAGACGCCGCACTGAACTGGGGCGAGGAAAGCCCGATGTACCAGGTGCGTGTCCTCGGGGAGTTCCCGTCTGAGGGTGAGGACTCGCTAATAGCGCTGCGCTTGATAGAGGCCGCGGTAGTTCGTGCACCCGGGGTTTCGAAAACTGTAGGGGCGTATGGCAGTACGCCCACGCCGGTCCATCGAGAACCCCAGGGTGGGTGGGAGACGCAGGGTGGTCCCATCGAACTCGGCGTGGACGTCGCGCGCTTTGGCAACGACCGCACCGTTATTTGTGCTCGCCAGGGGGAGCGTGTCCTGTCGCTTGAGGCGTTCAACCGGCAGGACACGATGGCGACAGTCGGTCGTGTGGTGGAGGCGGTGAGGCGGTACGGCCCCGAAGTGGTGGAGGCGGTGCGGGTGGACACGATCGGCATAGGCGCGGGGGTCGTTGACCGCCTGCGAGAGCTCGGGGTTGCGGGCGTAGCTGCGGTGAACGTCTCGGAGCGCGCCCGGAACCCCGAGCAGTTTGTAAACCTCCGGGCGGAACTTTTCGACGGCCTGAGACAGCGATTCCAGGAAAGTCGAATCCAGATACCGGACCACCCTGATCTGATCGCAGAGTTATCCACGCTTCGCTACTCCTTTTCGAGCAGCGGACAGATAAGGCTTGAGAGCAAGGACGCGCTGCGCGCACAGGGGATCGCCAGCCCGGACCATGCCGACGCCTTGATGCTGGCGTTTGCCGCGGCGCGAGCGCCCGGTTTCAAGGCGTGGACGTAAAGACGAGGAGCGATGATGGCGAACAGGCGGCTTGTTTGTGGGCTGTGTGGCTCGGTGACCGATTTTGCGGTGCCGCAACGATGCGCGCACATCGTGGTGCTCCACGCCGTTCTCGATCACGCCGTGGAGTTGCGCCCGCTTGAGTGCTCCGTCAGGCGTGTATCACCGTCGGGCCGTGCGAGCTGGTGGCTTCCTGACGGACGGGAGTGGTTGATCGAGTGGGCTAACGAGGGATTTCGGCTCTAACCGCGCCCGCGAAGCGGCGTATCTATTTGGGATTTGAACGAGGGGTGGATGAATGGGAGCGACCGGGACATTGGTTGGATTGATGCGGGCGGGGGCACGCGTGGTGGGCCGGGTGCTTCTCGCCCGGACAGACCCTGGTCCCGGTTCTCGGGACACTGTCGAACGGTCGAATCGGGCGGCCCGGGTACTTGTGGACCAGATCGGTGACGGATTTGCTGGGACCGGTGTCTCGCAGACCGTGGGGAGATACGGCGACTTCTATTCGACATCTGCTGCCGTGCATGCGGCCGTTAGGGTGCGCGCCAGTGCGGTGGGCCGTCCGCCCCTGCAGGTGCAGGAGCTCAGTCCAAACGGCGCTGCGTTGCCGGTCGGTCCCGGCCATCCGCTCCAGGCGCTTCTCGATCACCCGAATCCGTTCTGGACACCTGCCGAGCTGTGGCACGCCACCGAGACATACCTGTCGCTCTGGGGCGCCGCGTTCTGGGGATTGGAGCGCGACGAGTCCGGCGTAGTGACGGAGATCTGGCCGCTCCGGACCGATCGAGTTCGGGTGCTGCCGGACGAGAAGTCGTATGTGCGTGGCTTCGTGTACGAGAACACCGGCAAGCGCGTGGCATACCTGCCGGAGGAGGTCGTGTGGTTCAGGCACTTCAATCCGGTGGACGAGTTCTCCGGCGCGTCGTCGATCGCCCCGTCACGCGCCGCGGTGGAGATGGCGTCGTCTGCGTTGCTGTTCAACAGGTCCTTCTTCAGCAACTCTGCGACGCCGTCCGACCTGGCGATCACGACGGACGAGACGCCGACAGACGAGCAGGTCGCCGAGTTTTACGATCGCTGGGAGGCTCGATTCTCCGGCGCGGGACGTGCGCACAGGCCGCTGGTGCTCGGGTCCGGAATGGACGCCAAGCGGCTCGGACTGTCGCATCGGGAGATGGAGTTCATCGAGGCGCTCAAGTGGTCGGTCGAAGAAGTCTCACGGGCCTTTGGCGTGCCGAAGGCGTTCCTGGGCGACCTGCAAGAAGCAACGCTCGCCAACATCGACACTGAAGAACGCTTCCTGTGGCGCAACACAATCGTGCCGGAGCTGCGGTTGCTAGAGGGAGCGGTGAACCGGACGCTTGCGCCGTTGTTCAGGACGCCGGGCGGCCCTGAATTAAGGGTGCAGTTCGATCTGGACGCCATCGAAGCGCTCCAGGAATCGGAGAACGAACGCGTCGACCGGCTGGTGAAGCTGGTGGGTGCGGGGGTGTTGACGGTGAACGAGGTGCGCGCCGGGCGCGGGCTGGGACCGGTGGACTGGGGGGATGCGCCGGCGGAGCGAGATCGGAAGGGTGCCGTTTCGGCGTAATCGGGTTGTGCAGGGCGCGCTCCGAACCCTGTCGCTTGTGCCGTTACGGCGGGAACGAGCATACTCGGGGCGTGCTGATTACCGATTCCCGCGGCCTCGCCGACTTTTGCAAGCGGCTTGAGGGCGCTCCCTACGTTGCAGTAGACACCGAGTTCCTGCGAGAGAAGACCTACTGGCCGAAGCTGTGCCTCGTGCAGATCGCGTACGACGATGAGGCGGCGGCTATCGATCCGCTTGCCCGTGACATCGACCTCGACCCGCTTTTCGACCTGATGGACGACGAGTCGGTCCTGAAGGTATTCCACTCTGCATCGCAGGACATGGAAGTGTTCTTCAGTATTGCGGGCCGGGTGCCGGGGCCGATTTTCGATACCCAGGTTGCCGCGATGGTAGCCGGGTACGGCGAGCAGGTCGGCTACGCCACGCTGGCCTCGCAGATCGCCGGGGTAACGCTGGACAAGTCGTCCCAGCTCACAGACTGGTCGTTGCGGCCCCTGTCTGATCGCCAGATCCAGTACGCCCTGGGCGATGTAACGCACCTCTGCACGATCTACGAAGACCTAGAGGACCGGCTCGAAGAGAGCGGCCGGACTTCCTGGGTGTCCGAGGAGATGGCGGCGCTAACCGATGTGTCTTCCTACAGGTCCGATCCTCGCGAGGCATACCGGCGTGTCCGGATTCGACGCCCCAATCGCAAGGCGCTGGCGGTATTGCGAGAGGTGGTTGCCTGGCGGGAGGAGACGGCTCAACGCCGCAACCTGCCCCGTAACTGGGTGATCCGGGACGACGCGCTGGTCGAGATCGCGACCCACGCGCCGAAGTCGGTCGCCGATCTCAGCCGCGTGCGCGGCCTTCGCGGCAACGCTGCGAAGGGTCGAGACGGCGAGGCGTTGCTGCAGGCAGTTCAACGGGCGCTGGACATGCCGCAGGGCGAGTGGCCGGAGATACCGCCGCGGCGGGCTCCCATCCGTGGCCATGAGGCGCTGGTGGCCTTGCTTCAGACGCTTTTGCGGCTACGTTGCGAGGATCACGACGTCGCTCCCAAGCTGGTCGCCACACGTGATGAGCTGGACAGTATTGCCACGACGAACGATTCGGACATCCGTCCACTACAGGGATGGCGCTACGAGTTGTTCGGCAAAGACGCGCTTGACTTGAAAGCCGGGCGCCTCGGACTGACGGGCGATCGCGGGCAGGTACGGGTGCTGCGGCCGGACGAGCTGGACCAGGCCCCGGAGGGGTGATCTTACCGAAGTCATCGAGTGTGGCGTCCGTGTCCGGCCGGGGTGAGGGGGCACGGTCACGTGGTCGCCAGGATTACGTAGGGGCGTATGGCAATACGCCCTCGCCTGTTCGTGGTCGCATTCGAAAAACCACGCTCGCCAGCCCCGCCATCCTGAACTTGATCCAGGTTCGGACGCCGGTGCGATAACCGTCTAGCGCGCGTCCTGAGGCACTCGAAGGACGGCGGAACACCGAACACGATCACCCGCCCAGCCCGCGCTCTCCAAAGCGTTGCATGATGAGGGCGGCGTGCTTCGCCCCGTACAGGAAGTCCTCTTCCGTGATGTTCTCGTTGGGAGCGTGGATCTTGTGCGACGGGTGATCGACCCCGGACGTAGCGATCGGCATTCCAAGGATGTCGGCAAACTCGTACATCGGCCCCGTCCCGGCCATCGTGGGCGCGATCACCGGCTTTCGGCCGTAAATCTGCTCCGCCGTTTCCGCCACGAGCCGGACCCAGGGAGAATCGATAGCCGTTCGCGCTGGATTGACCCCGGCCAGGTACTCCATCTTGATGTCCTCGAAACCCTGGCGGTCAAGGTGAGCGCGCAACTTCTTGAAGATGTCCTCTGGCCGCATGTCGGGTACCAGCCGGAAGTCCATCTTGGCCTTCGCTTCCGCCGGCAGCACCGTCTTCATCCCGGGTCCGTTGTATCCGCTTTCGAAGCCGTTGATGTTGGCCGATGGCTCGAACAGCAACTTGCGCCGCAGGTCTTCGCCGCCAATCCCGCCGACAAACGACTCGACCCCGAAGACCTCTTTCCACTCCGGCGCCTCGTCGGGCAGCGCCGCCACGGCCGCATTCTCGGCATCGGTCGCCGGCCTGATGTCGTCGTAAAAGCCCGGGATCAGGCAGCGATCATCCGACGGGTCCTTGATGGCATTCAGCGCCTGCAGCAACCGCCACGACGCACTCGGCAGAATAGGCGCGTACGAGGAGTGGGCGTCACCGTGCAGCAACTTCACCGACATCCCGATGGTTAAGACGCCTTTGAGACCGAGATAGATGAAGGGATCGTTGGACAGATTTCGGCCGCCTCCCTCCCATATACAGGCGTCCGCCTTGAACTCCTGTCCCCGGGTTTCGATCAGCCCCCGCAGGTTGCGGCTGCCGATCTCTTCTTCGCCCTCTACGAAGAACTTCAGGTTGCAGGGCAGCCCGCCGCGAACCTCGTTGAAGGCGCGTATCGCAGCCAGCCGGGCGACGATGTTGCCCTTGTCGTCGGACGTGCCCCGGCCGTAAATCCGGCCGTCCCGGCGTGAAGGCTCAAACGGCTCCGAATCCCACAACTCGAGCGGTTCGGGCGGCTGCACGTCGTAGTGGGTGTAAAAGAGCAGCGTGTGCTCGCCTTCGCCCGATTTCGACCCGAACACAGACGGGTGACCATCGTTGGGCACCGGAACGATCTCGGCATTCAGCCCCACCGAATCCAAAGCATCCCTGACCAGCCCGGGCGCCCTGTCGAATCCCATGTCCTGCGCCGAGACGCTTGGCTGCCGGACAAGATCCGCCAGCAGCGCCATTGATTCGTCCAGGTGCGCTTCGATGTGGTCGTAGATATCCTGAATATCCGGCATTTGTTGGCTACTCCCACAGGCCGGAAATGGCCTTCGTTCTCAAAACCCGAAGCGCGCCCGAACGTATCGCTCAGACGATCCCGGTAGCGTAGTGCGACGTCATCTTGAACACCACATTCTCCCCACGCGTGTATTTCGTGATAACGTCTGCCGCGTCGGACGCCACGCCCGGCATAAGGGCGTTTCGGTCGGCATCGGAAAGATCTCGGAAAGCGGGAAGCGCCGCAGCCGCTCCCATGACCGTCAACTGCGCCCATCGGTCCGATGCCGGGAACGTGGCTTCGAACGATCTCGTTTCCTCCCGGACCTCTCGATAACCGGCGTCGCTCAGAAGGGCCGTCAAACTGGACAGCGGTCCAAACGTAAACGGTTTGGAGGCCGCCTCGTACGGGACTGACAGCCTCTCGGAGATCGATCGGAACATGACTTCGAGAAGTGGGTGTTCGCTCACATCAGCCCAGACGGTGAACGCGAACCGCCCACCCGGCTTCAAGACCCGTTTCACCTCGGTCGCGCATTTCAACGGGTCCGGGAAGAACTGGACTCCGTGCTGACATACCGCAAGGTCAAACGACGCGTCCGGAAACGGGATCGCGGCGGCATCGGACTCGACCCACTCGATCGGGGCGCTAGAAATCTGCTTTGCGCGACCGACCGCCAACATGGGGCCGCTGAAATCCAGGCCGACCACGCTTCCGTCGGAGCCTACGGCGTTGGCGATCATCTCCGTGACGACCCCAGACCCACAGGCCAGGTCGATCACGCGCTGACCGGCTGAAGGCCCCGCCTGTTCCATCAAAGGCCCGGCAGAGGGCGTGAACATGGCGGGACCAAAGTATTCGTCGTATACCTCGGCCGGGTTTTTTGATTCTCCAGATGTCATGCGGGCTCCAACCAGTGAAATATCTGCTGCGTTAGATTTAGAGTCCGCAGTTTCGCCTGAAACAAGTCCCATGACCAGTAGTCATACCACCGGGCGTGGTCCGGGAGTGGCTTCCGCATCAAGCGTTCAAGCGTGGCCTCGACGTCATTCAATCGAGGGCAGAATCGCTCACCGATCCGGGGGTCACCGCTACGCCCGCAGAATCTCTCGCCGCGCCAGGATGCGTTCGGTCAAGGGTCGCATGCCCAGTTCACGGGTGATCGTTAAAGCTTCGTCCTGCAGCACGATGACCCTCTCGCGATCGTCGTCGTCACACGAATCAAGCAACATTTCGGCGTAACCGGAGCAGGCCCACGCGAGCTCCTTCTTGGCCCCGACCACCCGGCAGAACGTCATCGCATCCTCGAAATGCTTTGCCGCAGCATCGTTGTCACCCAACAACACCGCCAGCAGCCCGAGGATCCGGTCCGTACTCACCGCGAGTTGCAGTCGACTGCTCACGGGGGCAAGTAGCTCGTAAGGCTTTTTTGCCATTTCTCGGTCCTGCAGGGCGACAGCGACGAGTCCAGCGGAAGTGATCGCTGCGTGACCAAAAAACGTGTGATGGTAATTGGCGGCGTAAATCTCAGAGGACTTGTGCCAGGCTGCGGAAAGATCATCCGGAATTCCCAGGTCCGGGATTGAGTAATAGAGCTCACCGAGGCCGCCCAGGATGTCCGCGGCGACGATTGGAGTAGTGGTATCAGCGGAGTGGAGGATCTCCAGGGCCTTCTCAATACTGTCAGGGCGGCGCGTCTGCGCCGTTAGCAGGATATTTCGGAGTGCCGTTCCCTCCGGGTTCCCTGCGATTGCCCCTGCCTCCCAGCGAGTCACCCACTCCGACGCCTCGGACCATCGCCCACGAGCCGTCGCCACATCTGCTCCCGCCCGAGAGGCAATTCCGTTTGCCGACTGGAAACCGATCCTCGTAGCGATGGCGACGGCGGATTCTGCGTAACGAACCGCGTCATCGAACCGACCGACTCGCGAACAGATCAATGCGGCCCAACTGCCAGCCAGGCTCTCCAGCATCGGATCATTCACGCCGTTCACAAGGCTGAGTGCACGGTCGAGAGCAGCCAGCGCCGCTTCGGCATCAGCAGCCAGGGGCTCGTTGGCATGGAATCGGAACCGGGTCATCCAGGCCTGGACCTCAACTCGCGGATCGTCGAGTTCCTTTGCGATCGCAAAGGCGTGGTCCAGTTCAACGGACGCCCGCTCCCGGTCATCTGCTGCAAGCGCTTGCCAGCCAAGATGTGCATGGATCACTCCCGCCGCAGCCGTGCCCGGTGTTACGTGCGCAGCGGCGGTTTCAAGGATCTCAAACCCTCCGTGAACTGCGCGACGCACGACCCACTCGAGCGCAATGGAAGCGATCCTGTCCGGATCACCAACTTCGACGTAGTAATCGAACGCCTTCTTTATCGTGTCAAAAGCGATCTGAGCTGAAGGAACATCGAGTACCAGGTAACTGCGGGCACGTCCCAACCCTTGATAAACCCGGGCTGTCTGCGCATCTACGTCGCCTTCTCCAGCGCTCGCCAGGGCCTGCTCAAAATGCACCAGGGCCTGTGACGGTGCGGTAGATGCCAGGGCTTGCTCGCCCGCGAGAAGGCAGTAGTGAACCGAGCGTTCAGAACCAAGGATCAGTTCAGATTCCACGAAGTGTGGGACGAGTTCTGCCGCGTGGTCATCGGCCGAATCCCCATAAATGCCCTCAAGCGTCTCGGCTATCCGGGCGTGCAGGCGGATTTTGCGCGCCGATGACAGCTCACCGGTTAACGTCTCCTGAACCAGTGCGTGGGTGAACTGGTAGTGGCCGATCTCGTCTGGAAGCTCCTCGATCAGCTTCGCATCGAGTGCTTCATCCAGTACGTCCAGAAGTTGGCCTTCTGTGGTGTCCTCGCCAAGTTCACGCAGCGCGGCGAGCGTGAAGTCACGACCGATTACCGCGGCGGTGGTAAATATGTCGTTGGCGCGATCCGAAAGACGATCCAACCGGCGCCCGATTACCTCGCGCACACCTTCCGGAATACGGACGGACCAGCTTGACCGTCCTGAAACCGTTTCTTCCGTGAGTTCGCCTGATTGAACGAGGTCCCGGACAACCTCCGTTACGAAAAGCGGGTTTCCTTCCGTGTGCCGATGCACCGTGGCCGGCAGTTCAGCAGGTGGCGTGAAACCGGCGGCTATCTCGACAAACCGGCCGATATCGGCCTGCGTCAGCCCACGTAATAGAACCCGCTCGAACAACCGGTCCCGGGCGAGGTCACCAAGCGTGACGCTTAACGGGTGCCGGCGGTTCAGCTCCATGTCCCGGTAGGTGCAGAGCAGCATCACCCGGGACTGGTTCAGCTCGCGGGCGATGAACTCCAGGAAGGTGAGCGTCGGCTGGTCCGACCAGTGGAGGTCGTCCAGCACGATCACAAGCGGCTGCGACTGGCTGGCAGTTTTCAGGAAGCTCGTGATCGAGTCAAACAGCCGGAACCGTGCCGAGTTTGGGTCATCGATAGGCGGCGGCGACTGGACCTCTGGAAGCCGATCCTTCACATCGGTGACGATCTCGGCCACAACGGATGCGCTTGACCCCATCTGGCGGCGCAACTCATCCGGGTCGATATCGCGCACGTAACTACGAATCGCCTGCACCCACGGCCAGTACGGCGGAGCGCCGCCGCCCTCGTAACACCGGCCCCACAGCACCTGTGCGCCTCTGAGACCGGCATAAGTCGTCAGTTCCTCAGAGGTCCGGGTTTTGCCAATACCCGGTTCACCAACCAGCGTAACCAGTCGGCCTCGACCCCCAAGAACATCTTCCAGTGCAGCACGAAGCTGATCCATCTCAGCCTGCCGCCCAACAAAGACTCCACCGGCGAGAGATTCCAGCGAGTTCGCCTCGCGCTCAACCGTCTCGCCGCGGGCCGTCAGGTCTATCGTGTTCAGGGCATTGAACACGTCCTGCGCGCTATCCGGCCTCTCCGATGGATCTTTGGCGAGCAAGCGCAAGATGAGCGCCTCAAGCGGGCGTGGGCAGTCGCCGCTATGCCAGGTCGGGGCTACCGGCGCTGTATTGATGTGCTGCCCGATGATCGCCACGTCTGTGTCACCGAGGAACGGCGGTCGGCCCGTCACCATCTCGTAGAGCATCGCGCCAAGCGAGTACAGGTCGGCCTTTGATGTGATTTCGCCGCCGGTGGCCTGCTCGGGGGGCATGTAGGACACGGTGCCGACCATCATGTCCTCACGGGTAAGTCGGGACCGATCGGTCATCATCGCGAGGCCAAAGTCACCGATCTTGGCGGTGCCGTCTTCGGTGAGCCAGACGTTCCCGGGTTTCAGATCCCGATGGACGACGCCGCGGGCGTGAGCGAACTCCAGACCGTCGCAAACGGCCTTGGCGATCTCAATAGTGCGTGCGAGTGGGAGGCCGTTCGAACGTGTAGGGGCGGGGCTTGCCCCGCCCGTGGGCGTATCGCCATACGCCCCTACAACGCTACTCGTAGATGCATCTTTCACATTGCCCACCCTCCCGACCGCGGGAGAGTGGGTTCCTACCGCCGCCTCCAGCAACCCCTCAACATCACCCCCGCCCATCAACTCCGTCACCATGTAGGGATCAGATCCCTCAACGCCTAGATCAAAGACGGTCACGATGTTCGGGTGCGTGCCAAGACGCCCCATCGCCTGCGCCTCACGGGTGATCCGGGTGCGCGAGGTCGCGTCGAGCCCGTCGGTCTTGATCAGCGCAAAAGCGACTTCACGGTCAAGCAGAGTGTCGTGGGCGAGATAGACGCGTTTTTTGCCGCCCTCGCCCAGGAAATCGCTGACGTTATAACGGCCGCTGGCGAATGAGGTTGGGGTCGAAAAATCACCGTGCCCTGAGGTTCTCGAAGGGCCGTCTACCGCCAGATCGGAACCCCCTCGCCCAGCGGGAAAAGGCCGGGGTGAGGGAGAACTGTCTCCCGGCTCACCGAGCCGTTCGAGAGCCTCAGGGGAGGTCTCCGTGGAGTTCGGCACCCCGCCACCGACGTGCGGCGCGGCCATCGCCAGGAACGCCCGGGCGTCACTGTTTTCCGAATCGACCGCCAGGACCGATCGCGCTATCTCGTCTACCGCAGACCAGTCGCGCGCAACGACCGCCTCTTCGGCCTGGTCGAGCAGCCCGTCGATACGCCGCTGAACCCTCTCGCTTGTCATGGGGCGCATGATAGCCGCGCGCCGCCGTCAGGACATCTTCAAACGCGAAATATCATCAAAATCGGCGCGATCCCTTTCAGTCTCAGGAAGCTGTTGTCGTGCAGACGCCCTGCCCCGGCTCACCCCCCCGGGATGACCGTTCCTGACGTTTCAAGCCTACCGTTTCAGAGAGATTAACGGCTCGCGGCGGCGGCAATCTCGGAGCGGAGCAGGTAGTTAAAGGCCAGCGAACGCCATGGCCTCCAGCTACGGGCCGCTTCTTCAATAACCCCACGCGGTGCCGATCCAGACGGCAAGAGGCCGGCGAACGCTTTCCTGAGACCCATGTCGCCCAGCGGAAAAGCGTCCATATGTCCGAACACCCGCATGGCGAGCATGCTGGCTGTCCAGGGACCGATGCCGGGGTACTCCTGCAAGAGCGATAACAGCGCGGGCAGTTCGCTGTGATCGTAGAGGTCGAGTGAGCCATCGGCCACAGCCCCGGAAAACGACTTGATCGCCAACGCCCTCGCTTTCGGAATCCCTATTTCGGTCAAATCAGACTCGGCCAACCGGTTGGCCGATGGGAACAGAAACCCGAGATCGATCTCAACGAGGCCCGGCACCGGGACGCCCAGCTCGCTGGCGATCCGCCCGGCGATGGTGCTCGCGCCCCTGACGGTCACCTGCTGCCCGAGAATTATCCGGATCGACGTCTCGAATCGGTCCCATGATCCGGGAATCGTAAGGCCGGGCTGAGAGTTAAAGAGGCGGGCGAGGAGGGGGTCTTTCCCAAGGTGTTTCCGTGCCTCCGAATAATCGACGTCCAGGCCGAACAGGTTTCGGCAACGTGCTACATCGTCCAGCAACCCGGTGAACTCCGGGAGATGAGCGACGAGTTCAAGGCCGGTTCCGTCATCACCCGCCGAGACCTCTATGACGCCCGGATAGCCACATGTGTTCGTGACACGCCGGTAGACGCCATCCGCGACCGACTCAACCCCGGGGATCGCGCGTGCGTCCATGTACCTGAGGATAGCGGCGAAATCGAATTCCGGCGGACAGGGGATTCGTAGGCGAAGGCCACCATCGACGACGAGACGATCAGCCTTGCGGCGCTTCTTGCGCAACTCCTTCGGCGTGAAGTGGAACACCCCCAGCATCACCCGGTTCATCTGCCGGACGCTTCTGAACCCGGAGGCAGAGGAAATGTCCGTAATCGTCAGGTCCGTTTCATCAAGGAGCCGTCGAGCAAAATGAGCCCGCCGGGACTGGGCGATCAGTGTCGGGGTGGCGCCCAGGTAGTCCTCAAATAGTCGGTTCAAGTGGCGTGAGCTGATCCCGAGACGTCTACCCATCACGTCCGACGTGTTCTGGTCCATAAAGCCGTCGTTGATAAGCATCAGGGCCTGCCGAACGACCTCGGGCGTCGTGCCATCTATGAGCACGTCGGCGCGCCGGTCCGGGCGGCACGAAAGGCAGGGCCTGAAACCGGCCGCCTGCGCCGCTACGGCCGATTGATAAAGGGCCGTATTCGAGAGTTTGGGTCGTCCCCCACAACCCGCGCGGCAATAGATGCCGGTCGTGAAAACCCCGGTCACCTGTCGCTCACCAATCTCGATCAATGACATATGAACATTCTGCCAATGTCGTTACGTACAAATCAGACATATTCAGACACGATCTCCAGTTTAGCGCGGGTCTGTCTGAAAATGTCCGTTTTCATGACTCTGTGAGACCTATCGTTGGCGGTATGGAAACGACTGGCACCGGGGTTGCGACGGGTCTCGCGAGATCACTGGCCGCCGTTCTGACCGGCCGGGTTGGGGCGGTGCGCGGCGTAATCCATGCCTATTTCATCCCGGTACTTGCCGTCATATTCGGCGTCGTTCTGCTCGGCGAACAACTGACCCTGTTGGAGCTGATCGGACTACCGGTAGCGCCGGCGGGCGGATACCTTGTAACCCTGGGTAGCGTCCCCGGAGTACCGACGCTGGCTGGCTCGTTGGGCCGCGGGTTGCAGGCGGCACACCGGTTGCGGAAAGGAACCCTCGCATCGTGAACGATAGCCACTACATGACGACGCTGGACAGCCAGTTCGGTGAACTAACGCTGGTCGCGACGGATAAAGGGCTCCGGGCGGTCAAATGGCCCAACGAACGGGCAGACCGCCTGTCACTACCCGCTGAAACGACCCCCCAACCGGACCATCCGGTGCTGAAGGCCACCCGTCTCCAGCTTGAAGAGTATCTTGCCGGACGGCGCACCCAATTCGACCTGCCGCTGGACCTGCGTGGCACCGAGTTTCAGCAGGCAGCGTGGCGCGCACTGACGTCCATTCCGTACGGAACCACGACCAGTTACGGGGTACAGGCCGCGCGTATCGGACGGCCACGCGCCGTCAGGGCCATCGGCGCTGCGAACGGCCGCAATCCGATCTCGATCATCTTGCCGTGCCATCGTGTAGTAGGCGCTCAGGGCGCTCTTACCGGTTACGGCGGTGGTCTTGAAGCCAAGAGGGCGTACTGGCTCTCGAACGTGGTGCTCTCTTCTAGTACGCCCATTTCGTTCCAAAACCGGAATCAGCCCTATTCGCCCCAGCGCGCCAGTGACGGGGGCGACAGCTCGTCCACCTCCCGCTCTCCCCAGTCCGCCTGTGGAATCCGATCCCAGAGTCGTTGACCGGACGCCTGCAACTCCGCGGCAAGATGACCCATTTCCACCCCCGGGATGGCTCGCTCGTCCATTACAGTCCGCCCGTTTATAACCACCGTCTTGAGGTCTTCTTCCCGGGCCGAATACACGAGGTTCTTGAGCGGGTCGCGGAACGGCGCCATCCACGTGCCGCCGGTCTCCCAGGACAGAATGTCCGCCCTGGCTCCGGGCACCAGGCGGCCGAGGTCGTCTCGCCCCAGCGCCGTCGCACCCCCGATGGTCGCCGCGTTGAACACCTGCGCCGCGGTCGAGCGCTGCGCGTCCCGTCCGATCACCTTGCCGAGCACCGCCGCCCAGCGCATCGCTTCCAGCATCGTCTGCGGCGCTGTGTCCGTGCCGATAGCCATGTTGACCCCGGCGTCAAGGTAGTCGGCGAAGCTCTCGAGCGCGATGCCTCGCCGTGCGAACACCCACGGCGCGTGCGCCACCGTTGCTCCTGCGTCCCCGAGGATCTCGATGTCGTTGCCGAGCTGGTTGATCCACGAGTGTGAGTTCGGGAAAATGCCATGCCCGACTATCGCCTTCGGGCCTCTCGGTCCCAGGAACCCGATGTCCAGCAGCCACTCGATCGGTGTGCGGCCGTGTCTCTGTTCCATCTCGCGGAACTCGACCACCGATTGCGAGGCGTGTGTCTGGATGGGCACGTCCAGGTCTAGCGCCGCGTCTGATGCCCGCCGAAACAGGTCTTCCGTACAGGTGTCGATCTGCATCGGACAGAGCATGCCGCGAATCAGGCCATCGTGTGCCCCGTCGTACTTCTCGATGAACTCGATTGCGCGCGCCAGCCCGTCCAGCCCCGCCTGCTCGTCCCAGTCGTACAGCACCTGTCGCCCGTCCGGCGTGTACCAGCGGCCGGAACGGAACGTCGGAGCTACATACATCCGCAGCCCGATTTCCGCGGCCCGTTCCATGTTGTACTCGGGCATCGGGTCCATCGAGAACACGGTCGTGGTGCCGCTCATAACCAGCTCTGCCGAGGAAAAGTCCAGGCAGGCGCGCGTCCCATCGTCGTCCTGCGCGCCGGACCTCGCCGGGAGCATCTCGAAAAGACCAGACATGCCGAACTGCCGACGGCCAACGTCTTCGATAAACGACTTGTCGAGCGGCGATCCGCCGATGTGCGCGTGCAGGTTGATAAGCCCCGGGGTCAGCAGGCGTCCGGGAGCCTCCAAAACGGTGGTACCCGCGGGCGGCAGCCAGGCAGAGTACGGCCCCACCCACGTGATCGTGTCACCCTCGTAGGCGACCACGCCATCTGCGATATGGCGATGCTCGGCGCCGTTGAACCCGATGACGTGCCCCGCGTGGATAGCTGTTGCAGTGCTCATTTGTCCTCCGGCATTTCACCCGGGGAGGCAGCGGCGATGCGCCGGTGTCGACTCCCGGCTCGATCACAAGTGTGCGCGCTCAGTATCCGCTCAGATTCATCTCGCGCGCTCATTTGTGCAGTACCGCATCCAATTCAACACCAGGCCCGATAGGAAATCCCCGCCGGCTTCGTCACAACAGTGCGGATTATCACTTGCTGAAGAACTTGATGAAACAACACGGTCGCCGCCGTATCTCGTCACGGCAGGCGATACTCGGGCTGACCGGCGCCGTGGGCGTACTGGCCGTCGCCTGCAGCGGCACTTCAATTGGCGACAATAGCGGCACGCAGCCGGTTCCACTGGCCACTCCGACTGCAACCCAGCCCGATCCCACGGCCACCCCGGAAGATGCGCAGCCCGTCACGGCGATCCCGCCAGCGACGGCCGTATCGGATCCAGGCCCGGATGACGACGACGATGCAGGGCTGCTTGCAGAGATCGGTCCGGATGAACGCGCACTCGGCGACTTCCTGGCGAGCCGGGGCTGGGAGACCGATCTCACACGCTTCGTTGCAGGAGTGGACGTCCGCAACATCAGCTCCGGGGGCGTCCCGCGAGACGGCATCGCCTCGATAGACAATCCCAGCTTCGCTCCCGTGTCGGACCCGCCGGACTACATGCGTGACGAAGAGCCCGTCATCGTCTTGAAGCTGGACGGCGACATACGCGGGTACCCGCTGGGGATTATGACCTTTCACGAGATCGTGAACGATGTCGTCGGCGGTGAACCCGTCACCGTCTCCTTCTGCCCCCTTTGCAACAGCTCAATCGTGTTCCCGCGCACCCTGCCGGACGGCACGGTCCTCGACTTTGGCGTATCCGGCTTCCTACAGAACAGTGACCTGATCATGTATGACCGCCAGACCGAATCCCTCTGGCAGCAGATCACCGGGACCGGGCTCATCGGAACCCACGCCGGCACCCAGCTCGACTTCCTCCCCGTCGTTATCAGCTCCTGGGCGGACTACAGCGCTTCCTTCCCGGGCGGGCAGATCCTGCTCCGGCCAACGGACGGAGAGCGTCACCCGGTGACGGGACGGCCGTTTGCTCGTGACTACTCCCGGCCGCCATACGCCGGGTACGACGACATCAACAGTTCGCCGTTCCTGTACGACGGACCGTTCGACGGCCGTCTCCTCCCGATGGAACGCGTCGCAAGCGTCTCGACCGGTGAAATCGATGTCGCCTACCCGTACTCGTTCCTGGCCGAACAGCCGGTTGTCAACGATGTGATCGAAGACACGCCGGTAAGCGTGTTCTTTGACAACGGCACCGATTCCGTCTTCACGGCAAGGAGCGGCGAATTCGCCAAATCCGGATCGACGACGCTGTTTGAGCGAACGGTCGCGGGGCAGGTTCTGACTTTTGACCTTGTGGAAGGCGTGATTACCGACCTGGAGACCGGGTCTTCATGGAACAAGTTTGGCAACGCGACCGATGGCGAACTCGTTGGAACGGAACTTCGACCCGTCACGCATGCCGCGCACTTCTGGTTTGCATGGGCGGCGTTCAAACCGGACACCGAGGTGCGGGGCACGATCGAAAGCCTCACCTCGAGTCTGACCGGCGCGACGTCCCCGGGATGATCCTCGTCCATACCGGCATCTCGCCATGATCTCTTCTCTGACCAGGCTCTGGGGTTCCGTCTATGCCATTGCGCTTGCCGTGACGGTGATAAGCGTCGCCTGTAGCCCGGGTGGAAATGACGATTCAGTGGATACAGCGACCTCGATATCTCCGCCATCAACCACCCCAACTGAGAGCCCGGCACCAGCGGTACCGGCGCCCGCGTCAGAACCGGACGATGGCCCCCGGATTCAGCTCAGGCCCACCCCCACGGGAACCCTGGCGGAACAGGTCCGTGATGGCTGGTTAAACGGTCGCGTCGAGGACGGCTGGAACTTCGACATCACCAAATTCGTTCCTGACCTGAAAGTCGGCCTGTTCACCAAACCGTCCATTCTCGATAGAGACGGCATCCCCTCCATCGACTCACCGGAGTACGCGGCAGCCAGTGACGCGCCCGGCTACATGCGGCCGGAGGAGCCGGTGATCCAGGTCAATATCAACGGAGATGTTCGAGCTTTCCCGCTATCCATCCTGATGTGGCACGAGATCGTTAACGATGAGATCGGCGGAGAGCCGGTCACGATCACGTTCTGCCCGCTCTGCAACAGCTCGATCGTGTTCTCGGGTCGCCACGAGGATGAAGTCCTTCAATTCGGCACGACCGGGTGGATCGCCACCGCAGACCTCGTTATGTACGACCGACTGACCGAGACGTGGTGGCAGCAGATCACGGGCGAGGGTTTGATCGGTGAATTTGCGGGAACAACGCTAACGTTCCTGCCTTCCTCCATCGTTGGTTGGGGGGATTTCGCGGATCAATTCCCTGACGGAAAGGTGCTCTTGAGGCCCAGGTCCGGCACGCTCCATGCCGTTTCCGGGATGGAGATGACCCATAACCGAACGTACGACGACCCTCCTTACTCCGGGTACGACGTTGCCGGATCTCTTCCCAACTTCTTCACGGGGGCCTTCGATAGCAGGCTCCAGCCGATCGATCGGGTCGTGGCGATTAACCTGGACGGCGAGTCGGTTACCTACCCGTTCCGAGCGCTTGCGGCTCAGCCGGTGGTGAACGACTCGGTCGGTGAGCGCGAGATCGTGATCTTTTACGACGACGGCACGGAGTCGGCGTTCCGCACCAGCACGCGGGGCCACAACTACCAGGCAAGCGGCTCCACGACGGTTTTCTCTCGCGTTGTCGATGGGCGACTACTGACCTTCTCGGCGGAAGAATCGGGGACGATCACGGATGCCGAGACGGGAACGACCTGGAACAGGTTCGGCCTCGCTTCGGAAGGCGAACTTGCCGGGACGCAACTCGAAGCCGTCGTCCACGGTGCAGAGTTCTGGTTCGCCATCGCCGCGTTCCGGCCTGATACCGAGGTCCGCCTCAGGGACCTGCTGGTGGCGCGCTAACACGGATGCTTTCGAGCCCCCGATACAGGCTCCCCACGAACCGTCGAGACAGAACGGTCCATCCCAGGACACGGGTATCGAAACAGGGAATTATCAAAAATCTTGGCCGATTCCGACGTATTTCGTAGTTTCTCATCGGAATTCCTCACACTGGCGTCATTGACGCGTTTCAATTTCCTGTTTTACGTTTCCCGGGTGCCGGAAGTTGCCCCGCCTGGACTCTCTCCCAATTCCACTCGGGCCGCGCCATTGCCACCAGACCGGGGTAGATCGGACCGGCAGACACGCGACTTGCGAGGTCTTGGCATGGCAAAGAAAGTTCTCATACCGGTTGATTCGACCCCGGCCGCCAGCAACGCCTACGAAGAAGTGCGCGCGGCGATTCCCGAAGATGTGGATGTCGTTTTCGTACGGGTCCTGATGCCCCACGAGAAATCCGAGCGTTCCCGGGCACAGGCCGGACTGGTCAGATGCCTGATGGTGTACCGCACACGCGGGGTCAAATCCGAGATGCAACTTATCGAGGCGGACAGCGTCTCGCAGGGGATCGTCGATGCGATTTCAGAATCCGACATCGACGAAGTACTTTGTGTCCAGGGTCACGGCTCCGACGATGTCACGGAGCTTATCGCCGCCTTGGGCGATCTTCCCGGCATCCCGGTAAATGTTGTAGTCGAACAGAGCGAAACGGTCCCCTCCGTTTAATCGACGGCCCGCACCGACCAGCCGTCTCGACGCCCCGGTAACGTGGTGGTACGTTGAGGTGCGCCCGAATATTCCGGGTACCCACGGGCCAAACTGGAGCCGCGGAGCGCATGGGCGTAACAACGGACGCAGTCGTCATCGGTGGCGGCGTCATGGGCACGAGCATCCTGTACAACCTGGTCTCTCGCGGAGTCCAGAAACCGGTGTTGCTGGAACGCACCACCCTCGGCGCCGGTTCCACGGGCCGCTCGTCCGGACTGATCCGGATGCACTACTCAACCGTGGTGAACGCGGCCCTCTCGTGGGAGTCGTTCAAAACCTACGAGAACTTCGACGAGATCGTGGGCGGAGGCGATGTCGGTTTCGTCCGGACCGGTTTCATGGTGTTCGTCCCGGAAGACGCCATCGATGGCCTGAACCACAACATCGCACTGCAACAGGGCGTCGGAATCGACACACAGATCGTTTCGCGAGAAGAGGCGCGTGAGCTTGCTCCCGCCTTTGAGCAATACGATGGTGAAGCTTTCGCATGGGAGCCGCTCTCCGGCCACGCCGATCCATCAGGCACGGGCCTTGCCTACGCAACACAGGCCCGGGAGCTGGGCGCAACCGTACTGCTTGAGACGCCTGCGACCTCTGTCGAGATAGAGAACGACCGGGTTGTGGCGGTGACGGCCGCAGGCGAACGTTACGCGACCGATACAGCGGTCGTTGCTACCGGCCCGTGGTCGAAGCCCTTCCTTGAGGGCATCGGAATCGATTTGCCGCTCGAAGCCACACGCCACGAGGTGTTCCTGCTGAAGCGCGATCTCGAAGAACTGCCCTTCCACCCGGGTGGCGCTGACATGGCAAACATGACCTATTTTCGACCGGAAGCCGCCGACCTAACGCTGGTCGGCAACGGCAACCGGGAGCAGAGCGCAGACCCCGACAACTACAGCCAGCGGCCGAGCATGGATTACCTGGAAGACGTGTGGTTGCGCCTGTCCAAACGACTCCCGGGTATCGCCGGAGCGGAGTTCTTCACCGGTTACGCCGGGCTGTACACCTCAACACCTGACCTGCACCCGGTGATCGACAAAGTGGACGGCATCGAAGGCCTCTACATCTGCACCGGCTTCAGCGGCCACGGCTTCAAACTCGCCCCGGCCGTCGGAACGGTGATGGCCGAGTTGATGCTTGAGGGAGAGGCAACGACGGTAGACATCACGCCATTAAAAATGGACCGGTTCAAACGCGGCGAGACAAACACCACGTCCTACGACTTCAAGGTGATTGCGTAGCCTGTCTGCCGTCACCGTGCCCTGAGACTCTCGAAGGGCCGGAGGTTCAGCTGAACGCGCGTTTGCGGCGTCGATCACCATCGACCCTCGGGCGGGTACCAATCCGCCCCTACATTCTGAACGGATTGCCCCCTCTTCCGCCGGGAGAGGGCCGGGAGCCTGCCCTTCTGCTTGCCGGAAGGGTGAGGGAGAAGTCCGAGCATCCTATTACGCTCGGAACCTTCCTAATCCAATCTCAGCCCCGGCGCGCCATACCGTGCCCGAATCCCCGCTATCCACTCGTCGAAGTCCGGCCGGTCGGTGGAACTGTTGACCATGTCCCACCAGTAAAACCCCAGGTTCTTCATGCGCGCGAAACGTGGAAGTTCGTCCAACCACCGGTCTGACAGATCACGCACCTCTCGGTAGCCCGCCTGAAACGCGTTAAACAACGAATCGAACTGATCCGCCGGCAATCGGGCGAATTCCAGGAACGGCCTCATCACGTCCGACGCATACCAGTGATAAACCGGTTCATCGAAGTCGATTATCCGCACCCGCTCCCCGTCCCACATCGCGTTCTCGGTGCGGATGTCCGTGTGCGTCAATCCGTATGACTCGGCATCCTCGGGCAAGGCCCTCAGCCACGGATCAAGCTTTTCGTACTCCTCGCGGGCTGGCCCGCTATCTTCCGGTCCCAGCCCTTCGTCAGTCTGCCGCCAGAGTTCCTTCCACGTCAGGTAAACCAGGTCCGGAGACGGCCGATACGACTCGGACGCACGGTGCATTTTCCCGAGCGCGACGCCCCATGCACGGAACTCCTTGACCGTCGGTGATTCCAGAGAAATCGCCCGGCCCGGTGCTTCCTCCGTCACCCAGCACAGAAAGACGTCATCGGCCTGCCGGTACTGCTCGATCAACCTCCCGGCGCTCGACAAAACAGGTGCGCAGACATCTGCGCCGTTAGATGCCAGGTGCTCCAGGTACTCCACGGCCGCCCGGTGCTCCAGCATCGAGCGATTTCCCGAGTTGCAGACCTTCAGGTACGCGCCACGCCCTTCCACCTCAAACCGGTAGACGATGTTGATACCGTCATTCACCAGCCGTACGGACCCCGGATCAGCGCCCCAGAGGATGGCGATTTCCCGGCCCGACAGTTCACGATCGAGCGCCGCGTTACGATCGGACCAGGAGTTCACTACGCGCTCAGGGTTTCGGGCTTTCGAGAAGGACCGTTGCGCCCATCCCGATGTACTTGTCCCGCAGGTTCCAGTCGTAGTTGCGGATCATGAGTTTTGTGTCCGTGCCTTCGAGCACCCCGGCGGCGTATTCCACGCAGGCATCGTCGGACACCGACAGCGGGTGATTCGGGTTGGCCTCGCGATCAAAAGTCAGGTCCGCCGGACCCCACGAGATAACGTCGACACCCGGGCGGATCAGCCTCGGGATGTTGCAGATGGCCTGTATCGATTCCACCTGCAGAAACAGCACTCCGTAGTTGTTCCAGAATTCGGCGTACTCCAGCCGGCCGTTGTTCTCGGCGAGCCCAACCCGCGGTGCGCCACCCGCGCTGCGCTTGCCGAACTGCCGGTAGTAGAAGTAGTCCACCGCTTCCTGCGCCGTCGCCTCGGTCTCGGTCTGCGGCACCTCGATGATGCTCGGCCCGAGGTCAAGCCAGTTGCCGATCTGCCATGTGTAGTTCGTGTGCTTGATCCGGAAATGGACCGGGATGCTCAGATCCTGCGCCGCCAGGCAGACGGCGACCAGGTCCGTCTCGTTCAACGGGTTGTGCTGGCTGTCGACCGAGATGTAGTTGTAGGCGTCGTCTTTGCCGTAGATGTCTTCGATCTGGGTCTTCGTCGCGTTGTAAGGAACGGCCACGCCGATGGTTGTCTCGCCGCGCCTGATGCGTTCCTTGAGGTTCTCTTCGCCCGCCATATGGCCTCCTGCGCACGTGTGCGTTTCCCGGGTGAGTAGTCTGGAGATTCGCTCGCGGAGGCCAAAGATACGCCTGAGTGGGTGGAGATGCCATGACCGGGGCGAATCCATAGGTCCAAACACCGTAAGGGCGGCTGACTATCCGGCCAAGCGGTCGCCCCGGCACTTTTAAATGCGCACCCTCACTCATCCCTATAATCGAATCGGCGTCATCCGACGATATTGTGGTTGGAGGCGGGACCACCCCACTTCAACATCGTCAGTGTAAAAACCGGTTCAACTAATCTTCAATAAGTCGAGGCTGCTGTGGATTAGGCTCTGTTGCATCATCTGTTTGCCAAACAAATTCGTACACCCGATTCCGTGTCTTCCCATGAGGTGCAAGCAGTCCACGTTCCGCAAGATCTCTCAGATCGCGCGACGCCGTTAGTCCAGCAACACCAGTGATCTCAATGTAATCAGCTCTAGTTACTCGACCGGTTTTGACAGCAAACCAAAGTGCATCTATTTGCCTATCCTTTATGCCGGTAGCGGTAAAAGTGGCCTTCATCTCGTCCAAGAACCGCTGAACTCCCGTGAATTCATTGATCACCGCGTCCACACCTGCGAATACTCGACGGGCCGCATACTCAACCCACGGTGATGCGTCAAATGATCCCGGCCAAGTTGGACCAAGGGTTCGCTCTATCGCAGTGAAGTAATTGTCCCGATCGTCTTTAAACATCTTTTCAATTGACAGGTACTTGGTCTGCTTTTGACGCTGGAGGATCAAGGTCATCAGTGCTCTCGCTGTGCGTCCATTTCCATCCCAAAACGGATGGATTGCGACAAATTGAATGTGAGCGAGTGCAGCCTTGATTACGGGGTGAGTATCGTCCCCCGCGGACATCCAATCTGAGAACTGACGCATGAGGGCCGGTACATCACCGGCATTGGGAGGTGTGTACACATTACCGACGGTGTTCTGCCCTTTTCGATACGCACCGGGCGTGTGCAGTTCCGGAGCCCCCCTCATGAACAACCGATTGAGTTCACGTATAACGAACTCATTCATCGGTATGTCCAACTGAGAATCTTCGCTGAGGTGATCCACGAACTCGTAGGCCACAGCAGCGTTGACATTGGCCATTTCATCATCGTTGGACGGTGATTTGCCGCGATTGATCAAACTATGAACGGTCTCTTCCGGTACTTCGTGACCTTCAATAGCCGTTGTGGCCGCCACCCGAGCGGTCCGGACATCTCGTACGAACCAAGCTTCGTACTTGGCCGGGAGTAAATAGCGGTTGAGCGTCCATGTCCCCCGATCTACCAAGCCCAACGATGCTCGCGTTTCTGCAGATATGGAGTAGTTAGGCGTCCAGATGGCATCATAAGTGCCCGAAGATAGTATCATTTATATCACCTTTGATAGTAATGATATTATCACACTTGTGTTGTCGAGGGCACTGCTGGCTCCGCCCACCCCTACGCCTACAGCCGATAGTGCTTCACGGCGTTGTCGTGGAACAGCTTCTGGCGATCCGCGTTGGACAACCCGCTCGTGATCTCGTCGTACGCCGCCCAGATCGTCGTGTAGTCGCTTGTCAGGCTGTCCACAGGGAAGTTGGAGGCGAACATGCAGCGATCGACTCCGAAGATCTCGATCGTCCCTTCCACGTAGGGACGGATGTCCTCGACGGTCCACCCGGGCGTCGCCATCCCCAGCGCAGAGATCTTGGCGGACACATCGCCGGCAGCGGCGAGCGCCCGCATTCCGGCGTCCCACTGGCGCCGGCTGCCAGCGTTGTTGGCGAACGGCATCCCCGTGTGATTCAGGATCACCGGCACTTCGGGAATGTCCGAAACAAGCCGGGCCGCCATCTCAAGCTGCCACGGCCATATCTGCATATCAAAGGACGCCCCGTACTTCGATAGCAACCGATACCCGTCCCGCCACGTCGCGTCATCCATAGCGTCTCCGCGGTCTATGAAGTTAAGCGCCGGATTGTCCTGTGAGTGGTTCAGCATCTGGCGGATTCCGCGGAAATTGGAATGCTCGGCGTGCCGCTCCAGGACGCCCTCGACATGGGGCGAGAAGAAATCCGCATTCCCGACAATGGCCGAAACCAGCCCATTTGCCTCCGGTGAATCTGCCACTCCCTGGAGCCACGCCGTCTCACCGACCGGGTCACCGTTATGGTCCCACTCCGCCTGGACGTGGACCGACTTCACCAGCTCGTACGGGCCCGCAGACGCGTCCGCTATCAGATCAGAAATCAGGTACGTCCGCCGGATCTTTGTGTAGTCGCCCGCGAAATGGTCGATCGGAGTCTGGAGCCACGGGTAGCGGTTGTTTTCAAGGTCCCACAGGTGGTGATGCGTGTCGATGATCTTCATGAGATGTCCTAAGGAAGGATCTGGCGGCCATCGATATCACGGCCGTTGGCCGCATCGGCCCGGTTGTCGTTGATGTAATCCCAGTTGAAATCAAAACCCAGTCCCGGGCCGTCCGGAAGATGCACAAACCCCTCGTCGTCCATCGGGTCACAGGACGTATTCAGGTACAGGGGCGGTACGTCATAGTCCACGTCCGGGAACAACAGGCCACGCTCGAAGAACTCGCACGTCTCCTCGGTAGTGGCTCCGAGTATGGCCGCGTTCCCGTGCCCGCCAACGTGCATCTCGCACGGCACGCCGAACGATTCGTACATATCGACAGCCTTCTTGCAGGCCGTGATCCCGCCGAAATTGACGTCGATCCGGCCGATATCTGAAGCCCTCTGGAGCAGCCACTCGGCTCGGCTGTAGTGCATCCCATCGGTCAATTCCGGAGAACAGACCGGGATGTCCAGCTCGGTGCAGAGGCGGCGGTAAGGCTCCGTGCGTCGCTCGTCCATGGGGTGCTCCAAGAAATAGTAGCCGAGCCGCTCCAACTCCCGCCCCACGTACACCGCCTCCTGGTACGAGTAGACGCCCCACGGGTCGTGCATTAGCGTCATGTCCGGACCAACGGCGTCTCGGACCGCCTCGCACACCTCGATGTCTTCACGCGGCGAAGCGGGCTTGCCGGGCGTAGGGGTCATCGTTTTCGGGTCCATGAAGATGTAGGCGTGGACCTTGAAGGCCTGGTAACCGCGTTCTTTGCACGCCAGTGCAAGATCGGCGTAAACGTCCGGGCTGCCCAGGTTTGGCGCCGTGCTGCCGTAAGCCTTCACCCTCGTCCGGGCGCGGCCCAGCAGCTTCGCCACGGATACACCCGCAACACGCCCCGCCAGGTCCCACAACGCGGAGTCGATGTTGCCGAGCAATCCCTCCGAGATTCCACGATGCTGCGCCATCCAGTTCCAGAGCAACTCACGATCCCACGGGTCCTGCCCGACAAGCATCGGCTTGATTACTGTCTCGACCTCCGCCGCTGTCGCCCCATAGAAGTAGGAGTGGACGCCGCCGGTCGAGTAGCCAACATCACCGCTGTCCGTCGTGATGCGGGTGATCGACTGAACACCGTCGTGCTGCTCTGCGACATCGCCGTAACCCCACTTCGTGCCCCGGCTATTTGTGGACAGCCGGAACGAGATGACTTCAACGTTCGTGATCTTCAAAGGACTCTCCTCTTACGCCCGGGCGATGACCAGTAACTCTCCGTCTCCCGCTCCAACGTCTTCTCGACTCCAGCCGCCGTAAATCTGCTCGACGGTGAAGCCCGCATGCTCGAGGGAATGACTGATTTGTTCGACCGGCCTGAATCGTAATACGGCGGTACTCAGGAGCTCCATCCTGTCAGGAAACGTGTAGCTGATAGTGAAGCTGACAGCACCATCCTGGACGTCGGTCACCTCTGTCCATGCCTCGACCGATCGACCATCTGGAAGAGTTATCAGGCGGGTTGAGTCCGCCCGATTCCATTTCTCCCACCCGCGTGCCCGTGGATCGCGAGTGTCGAATACGAGCCTACCTCCCGGGAAGAGCGACCGCTTGAGATCAGAGAGTGTGCGTCCCCAGTCGTCGTCACCGACGAAGAATTGAGCGACGTGGCTGGTCATAACCGCGACATCGAACGAGGCATCAGGTAGCACTGACGAAGTCCCTTCAATCCACGTCACAATTTCCGATCCGGGTTTTGCCCGGGCCGCCTCAAGGGAAGCCCTGGCTGGATCAACGCCGGTGACAGAGTGGCCGTTACCCGATATGCCCAGCGCGAGACGACCCGTGCCACAACCGAGGTCGAGCACTCGTGCAGCCGGGGTCTCGTTGACTACGGAGAGGAAAAAATCGTCCTCGCGCGACCACGGACATTCGGCATCGTAAACAGCCACGAGCCGAGGATCATTGAACTCAGCGTGCCGCATGCACGGATCCTGGTGTCATATGCACACCTGCATCATCCCGCCCCGTACGCCGTCCAGTCCTCCGGGACATCGGCCAGCGCTATCGGTCTTCCATCCACCGCGCTCTTGATCGTAGCCAGCGTGGCGGTCAGGTCCGCGATCCCGTCCTCCGGCGTGTAGAGGGACGGTGTGCCGTCCAGCACCGTGTCCGCAAAATGGCGCAGCGTGTTGCCATGGGCGCGGTCGTAGTAGGAGTTGTTCGACGCCCAGGACCGGTCGTCTCCCTCCTCGGGGTCGAAATACTTCTCGGTCCCGTTGGCGATAAGAGTGACCGGAGCAACCTGTGGGAAGCCCGGCGCGGAGCCGCCGCCTTCGCCGAATACGAGAATCGTGCCTTTAGTTCCGATCACCTCTGTGTGGAACCCGATGTACCGAACCGCTTCCGCCCCCGTATCGGCCTGCATCCACAAGCCGTCCGCCTCGCCACCCTCGTACATCCACGTTACCGCGGTCACGCCCCGCAGGTGCGCCTCCCGACCCTCGCCATGCGGCCGCGCAATCGCGTTGACGCGTTCGATCGCGGTCATGCCGTTGAACAAACGTGCGGTGGCGAAAAAATGTGGCGCATGATCCATCATCCACGGGAAGTCACCGCCACCTGATAGCTCCGGATCGTAACGCCACGCGATGTGGTGTCCCCGGCCCCCCAGGCGTGCGTTTTCCGTCTCGTTGAAAACCCACGGCCCCCTGGTCTCACGAACCTGCAATACATCGCCGATTTCATCATTCTCGATCAGGTCCCGCGCTATTACGTGCGGCCCGTGGAACATGTAACTCTCGCCAACCTGGAGACGGACGCCGGCTTCGGAGGCCGCCAGCACCATGGAGCGCGCCTCTCCCCGGCTGCGTGCCATCGGTTTCTCGACGTACACGTGCTTACCGGCACGGGCGGCTGCGATGGCCATCTCGGCATGCACAAACGGTGGAGTGACCAGGTCCACGGCATCGATATCGGGGTCCGTCAAAAGCTCTTCATAGCTTGAGTAGGCTTTGTCGACCCCGCGCTCTCGGGCCAGTAACTGAACGGCATCGGCATCCACGTCACACATCGCTGCGAAGTTCATGCGCTCAATATCAGGTATGGAATGCAGGTGCGCCGGAGCTGCGACCAGCCCGGCCGCCCCGACGAGGGCGATATTCAGCCTGTCTTCTGACATAGGAACTCCTGTGGCAGCCCCGCGGAAACCTTGAGGATCTGGGAGGATCTGGGAGGGTCTGGTCGATTTCTTACCTCTGCTGAACCACCTCGATACGTACGTCGTCCGGTCCCCGCACGAACGCCACCAGGTTGCCGCCCGGAATATCGATCGGGCCTTCCAACAAAGGAGCGCCAAGCGCGCCGAGGCGCTCGATATCGGCAAGTAGATCGTCGGAATCTACTCCGAAATGCTCCAGCCCCCAGTGCGACCCGGCATCGCCGTCCGACATCGTCTCCCCATCGCGAGCGCTCGATATGTTCACGATCAGCCCGCCCGGGGACTTGCAGTTAAGGCGACGATCGCCGAAGGAACGAACCGTGTCGCTGATGATCTCGAACCCAAACGCCTCCACATACCACTCTGCGGTGCGACGCGGATCGGGCGCTTTCAGGTGGATGTGGTTGATCTCAAACGCCACGGAACCCTCTCCAGGTGCGTTCCCGCCGGAAACAAAAACGCCCGGACACAGCGGCCCGGGCGTTCTGAATCAAATCCGCCGCCTGCTAGGGCCGTTGAATAAGTTCGATACGGATCGGTCCGGGGGCCGATATGAAAGCGATTGTCAAGCCGGTGGGAGTATTGATCGGGCCTTCCTTCAACTCCGCGCCGAGACCCTTCAGGCGCTCGAGCTCGGAGTCCATGTCATCGACGTCAAAGCCGAAGTGCTCCAGCCCGAAGCGCGTCTCTGCGCTCGCCGGCTCCATCTCCTCTCCCAGGTTTACGCGCTGGCCGGAGATGTTGATGTTGAAGTCCTTCGAGTCGAAGCACGAGATGAATCGGTCTCCCGAGGGCCGCATATCGTCGGCGCGGATCTCGAGGCCAAACGCCTCAACGAACCAGTCGGCGGTCTTTCCGGGGTCTTCCGACTTCAGGTGGACGTGGTTAACGAAGTGTCCCATGGAATTCCTCTGGCAGTTCAAAGCTGCCACGGTGTTCGGGTGTTATGAGTCGCCGCACGAGATTATGCCCCGCACATGGGCCGGTCAAGGAGCCATCGGCTCTGCTAGTGGCAAGCGACGATCTTGCTCGTTTCTCTGTACTCCGCCTCAAGCTGCCTAGTGTTCGAGGGGCAAATTGCATCAAGTGCCAATTGAGTGGTCAAATAAGCTGCCAAAGAACACTCCATATAGAATTGAGTGCACGTTGGGTTCATACTATATTACAGACGGTCATTTTGCGTGCCAAATAGTGAGTCACACAAAGGAGAGACTGTGGATTCCACAAGCTTTTGGGACAACTTTAGCTTTGACTACCGGATGGGTTCCACGGGGATATCCGAGCAGATCATCACAATTGAGGCATATCGTCTTACCGCAATGAATCTCGTTCTATCTCCGAATTGGAGGGAGCAACTGGATCGCCTCAACCGGATAAGAGCCGTTTACGGAACGACAGCGCTTGAAGGCAACCCATTGTCGGAAGCCGAAGTGTCACATCAAATGGATGTTCTGGATGGGCAGGCGCGGTCAACCGCTGTTCTGAGCAGGGAACAGATCCAAATCCGCAATGCAGACTTTGCGCGGAGTTGGGTGAAAGAAAGGTTTGCCCCCGGTGGTCCGTCAGTCACAGTAGCCGACATCTTGAGAATGCATCGAATGATTACTCAGCAATCTGACGAAATCAACAATGTTCCTGGAAAGTTTAGGGATTTTTCGGTTCAGGTGGGATCCACAGAGCTTGGTGGAGTGCATCTCGGTGCTCCGTACGAGGAATTGCCGGAACTGATGGAAGGTTTCGTTGAGTTCCTGAATTCAAGAACCGTCGCTGCCGAGCATCCAGTAGTGAAGGCGTTACTCGCGCATTTCTTCCTGATAACAATTCACCCTTTTGGAGATGGCAACGGCAGAGTCTCTAGGTTGCTGGAGGCTGGAATGTTGTCCCAGTACGACTACAACATCTACGGCTTCTACGGTCTATCCAATTTCTTCTATCGCAACGATCAGGAATACAAAACCAATCTGCAAAGGTGCAGGCAAACTGGCCCGCCATACGATGTCATGCCGTTCCTATCTTTCGGTGTACAAGGTTTTGCCGATGAACTCGTGGGGGTAAACAACTTCATCAAAACCAAGATCAACAGGGTCATGTACCGGCAAATGCTTGTAACCAACTACAACAAACGAGTCAGTCAGCGACGGCGGATGCTCAATGAACGGGAATATCAACTCTTGACCTACCTGCTTCGCGAGACAGAACCGGTCGATCCGTTTGCCAATCACAGTTCTGAGCGGATCACGCTTGCGAACTTATTCGATTCAAGTTATGTGCAAGCGGCCTACAGTTCCGTAACGAGGCGGACATTCATCAGGGAGTTACTGCGCCTAGCCGAACAAGGATTTATCAACTTTGAACAGGCAAACGATAACGAGGACACTGCAGTAGAGATCGACTTCGATGCGATAGCCAAGTACCAGATGTCTTAGACCCATGCGCTCGCGCGCCGGTCGAGCGATCTTGTTGCGGCGCTCGGCTCTGAACCTCTTCGTCCTAACCTTGCTACCCTTCAGCCCGCCTCGTGCGGCAGTGGCCTTGCCGATCTCGTTGCCGGTTTCCGCTTCGGCGCATCTTCATTTTTTGCCTCATCCACGATGTCCCTAACCAGAGCATTGATATCGACGGGGCGCTTGCGCGTTCGATCAGGCATACCCGAACCGTGTCACGGGTAAGGAATTCCAAACTGACCAACTACACAAGCAACTTCGTCAAATCCCGATCACCTCAAACATGACGCCGTAATCTACCCCCAGCCGCTCTCCCGCAGCAGCCGCGCCCCATGTCAGGAACTCCTCCGGATCGAAATCGAACGACAGCCCCTCGATGTACCTCCTGTGTTCCTTGAGCGAGGCGATACCGCGGTCAAGCGTGTCCGTGACATCAACGCCGTGCGTGGGACTCCCGGATCCTCCTGTGAGCACCGAGCGAACCCCGTCCCAGGGCTCGAATCCTTCTTCCAACAGCTCCGGGAAGATCCAGCGGTTGCCGGCGTCTCGGGCGGCGTCCAGCACGGCGAGACCGGCCCAGCGGTGATCCGCCATGTTGAGCTTTCCACTCGGGAACAGTAGCCGGTGGTTCCCGCTGATGACTATCTCCGGGCGGTACTTGCGAAACGCCCGAGTGATGTCCCTCCGCAGGTCCATCCCGTACTCGATAACGCCATCCATGTAGTCCAGGAATTCGACCGTCGAAACGCCGACCTTCTCAGCGCCGGCCACCTCTTCCGCCTCGCGCAACGGTCCGGCATCCCGCGGGTGCATCCCGTCTATGCCTGCCTCGCCGCGCGTGAGCAGCAGGTAGGTGATCTCCTTGCCCTGGTCCGTCCAGCGCGCTATCGCAGACGCCGCGCCGTATTCGAGATCGTCCGGATGCGCCGCCACCGCAACCGCGCGGTCCCAGTCCTCGTCCAGCGTAAGAAGCTTTGGCGTGCTGTCGGTGCTCATGTCTGGCCTCCCTCATCTGTCGATCCGTCGGACGGGCCACTGCCCGGTGACTCAAGCGTATCGCCACCCCCAGACCGGTTTCCGGGCGCCGTTCCCGGTCCAGCTTCGGCCGGGGAGCTCGACACGGTCCCGAAAGCGGCGTTCCCCGGGGGTCTTCGCCCGGCCGTTGCAACCCGCACCTGGGCAAACCGTTCCATGCCGGCGGCCGCGGCCCGGCGCGCATAACTGGCCCGCTGTTTCGCCGAAAAGGAACGCCGCAACACGATACCGAACGCAACAAGCGCCAGGAGTCCAAGTGCGCCGGAAAGCCCCTGGAACTGGTCGGCGCCCGGAAGCGACCCGAATCCGAAAACCAGGCGCAGCGCCACACCTGCGTTCAGCGCCGCGAACGCCACGTCCATCAGCCAGTGCATCGGAGCCTCGGTGCCTTCAAACAGCGTCAGCATTCGCAAGCCGACGCCAAAAATGATCATCGTCACGAAACCGAGGGTGAAGACATGAGTTATCGGCGCAGACAGAGGCGCTGAAAGGATCACGTCATCGGTGAGCATGCCGATGGCGTCCAGGACTATCAAAACCGCGGACACGAGAAGCCAGCCGAACGCGGCACGGACGATCCACTCGTAACGCACGTATGTGCCTTCGATATAGGTGTTCTTCCGTGCCGGGGGTTCAAACACGCGCAGTCCGACGATAAACACCACGAACCCGGCGGCCTGCATGAGTAGCCCGATCGCCGCCGTCTCATCCGGCTCCCCCCGGTAACGCGCAACCACGTGCCATGCGGTCCCGAGATTCAGCAGAGCCAACGCGATCCACGTGAGCCAGCGCCGGGTCGGTTTGAGGGCGAGGAAACCGACTACCGCCCGCGTCGTCACGCCGAGCATGAAGACGATCAGGAACCCGACCAGCCCGGCATCGATCATGGCGAGGTTCCACCCACCGGGCGCGGCGATGGCGTCCGTATCCGCCATCCGGAAGACTATCCGCGCGTGAAGCGCCGCCGCAATCACGCTCCAGACGATCGCAGACAACACCCACGCCTCCGACTGCAAGCGCGAGTTCTGGCCCCGGTACAACGCCCTGCCTATTACACCCGCATAAATCAGCATGCCGGCGAGCAACACAACCCCGGACGCGTCCAGCAGGTCCGGGCTGAACGGACGCCGATGCAGCGATTGGCCAAAAAATCTGAGCGATACACCAAGAACGATCAGCACCAGGACCGCTCGTTGCGGCCACGGGAAGTCCATCGGCCCGTTCCGGAACCGTGGGACGACATGGAACGAGACTCCCATGATGAACAGCCCGGCCCAGCCAAATATCTGCGCCACGCCGTGCGCCTGTCCGTGAACGATCCACCACAACCCGCGATCCATGCCAAACGCGGGCGCAAACATCATCCCGGCGCCGGTGCCAAATCCGTAGATAAGTGCCACGAGGAGCGATGTCCAGACAAAGGGCCGGTAGAGGCGTTGTACCGACCACGGCGTGACCGCGTAGCGTCCCTGCCGCGCCTCGGGGGAGCCGGGGGCAGTAGGGGTGGGGGGTCTGTCGCCACCCGTACCGCCGGTACCCGAGTTCATCGCATCAGCTCCAGTAGCCCGGCGTGCGCATCGGGCCAGGCGGCGATCATCACCGGCCACGGGTCTTCTGTATTCCAGTCAAGGGCAGCGCCATCGTCGTCCGTGATCTCCACCCCCAGTTCCCCGGCAATGGCCAGTCCGGCGGCGAGGTGCACCGTGCCGACGCCGTACGCCACCACACCGGCGAGTCTTCCAAGACATAGCTGGCTCAACGGGTAAGCCATCGACGCGTACGTCGTTGTGTGATCCACGCCGCGCACCCAGTTGAGACTCCCTTCGTTCATCAACCGGGTCATTCGCTCGGAGCCGGCGATTTCAAGGTCGACAAGCTGTTCGGACAGCCTGCCGGACGGCGGCTTTGCTGACCATGCCTCGCCATTTCTGGACGCGCCTCGGCCGGACACAGAGGTGAGGGTCTCCCGCATGGTGGGAATAGTGATCGCCCCCAGTAATGGCAGACAACGATCCATCAGGGCCACGTTGACTCCCCAGTGGCCGAGCCCGGCGGCGTATGGAGCGGTGCCGCACAACGGGTCTACTACCCAGCGAAGTTCTGAGTCTTCGGCGCCCGATGTGCTTTCCTCGGACTCGATTCGGTCGGCTACATCAAATGTGTTCAGTGACTCCGCTATCGCCGCATCTGAGGCCATGTCGGCGTCTGTTACGAGCCCGCCATCTGCCTTGAAGCTGCGCTCCAGCGTGGTATCGCCGGCGTCCCGAAAACGTGCCAGCAGTACCTCCGCCGCAGTTCCGCACGCCGTTACGGCCGCCAGCAGGGCGTCCCTGCGATTGAACTCCGTCAACGCGCCCGGGCTGCCCGGAATGCACTGGCGCTCAGCATCTCACGCCCGGCGTTCAGCATCTTTTCGGTGTTGTCCCTCATGTATCCGGTCAGCATCTCGCTCGCCGCCCCGGTTTCTCCGGCGTCGATCATCGATCGTCCACGAGCCGCTATATCGTACGCCGAGCCGAACATGCTTTTCTGAAGGTCCCACCAGCCCTCGTGGATCTCCTTCATGCGGTCATGACCGCCGGTAAAGCCATCCTGGCCGAGCGCGTGGAACATCCACCACGGGCTATCGTCAGAGTGGCTGGTCCCGCCGATCGACAGAACTTCGGGCAGCTCACCCTCGACGAACACCGGAAAAAACAGCGCCATGCAGGGCGCGTACATTCCGCACCAGTAGACAGGCAGCCGTGATCCGTCAGCACACAGGTCTGCCACAAGGCTCGCGGCCGTTGCTCCGCCCTCATGCTGCGGGTGGGTGCAGATACCGCGCAGATCGCCGGGAGCTGACTCAAACTGAGAGGGATCTCCCTCCGGCGCGCCGTGGTCAGACAGCGTGAGCATCAACTTGCCGAAATCGATCCCGCCGTCATGGTGGGCAAGTATCGAAGACGACCTGGACTGGCGGCGAGCGCCTGACCTCGCGTCGGCCACGGCGGAGTAAACATCGGACCAGGCGAACTCGATCCCGCCAGCCGGGTCAAACAGACCGTGCTCGATCGCCTGCGCTTCCGCACCGGGCGACAACCTCCCCGCTTCATCCATCCCGCTCACATTGCTGATGCTATGAACGCCGGACACCGCTCGGACGGCCCACTCATGGCCGACCGCCTCAACCACGTAGGCCTCACCGGGGTCGGCCACCATGTAAATGTTGTCGTAGGTCCGCACCCCGGCGGCGTTGGAAAACTTGCCTTGGCCGTACTCGGCCACAAGGCCCGTAATCACGGTAACGGCCTCTTCAGCCGTCGCCCCTCGCTCGAGCGCCAGCCGTAGAACCTCCATACCGACCAGTCCGGGCTCGTCGGACTCCGGCAACAGAGACGGCAGAGCCTCGTTTCCGATCACGACCTGGTGCTCGTTAAACCCGTGTTCGTAACCCCAGCACCAGTCGGGGCGGGAGCCGACATGACGGTAGGCCGGGGACGCGCCACCGATCGTCACAAACTGCGTACCGGGGACGGCGGCCTGCGCCGCCGCGTGTAGCTCAAGGGGCTGTGCCTCGTCCGCCGGGCGGTCGCTGTTCTTCGCAAACAGGGTCCCTCCGCCCTTTGAGGACGCGCCGGTGGAGACCATCGTGTCGCACCCTGAATACGGGTCCAACCCGTCCTCGTGATCGGGATCAGGGGCAACTCCAGGGTCAGTCATACGCCGGTCCTGTTCATGCTCTGTACAGATGCTACTCGGGCCGTTTTCGATCAAACTGGCGGCCATACTACACAACCGTCGTCCCGGTTACAGGTGACAACCATCGCAACGTCGCCCCGGCGACAGCACTGGTGCGAGTTTGAACAGGCGCCACGGCTCTTCAACCTGCGGCTATCTCGGGGATGCGGGCTGGAATTACCGCACTCCTGTTCTCCAGTAGAACCACTCGTCATGGCCTTTGCCATCTCTGATATTAGGGAAAGGCGTCCCCGTTTCGCGGGCCGTGTCCCTCGAGCACCACAACGGCGGACGCCCTCATACGCACTAAATCACCCGGAGCGACTGAAGGGCCCATGTCCACCGAGCAGTCATCCGAACAGGACACTCAGGACGCCGAAAAGTTCGGCGTCTACACGATCGTTGAGCCGGTAGCCGAGACGCCGATGACGTCCGTCTACAAGGCCACCGACACAACAGACGGCCGTTCCGTCGCACTACGCGTGTCCAACGCTGCGTTGCTCGGAAACCCGGACCGCCTGCGCGGACTGCTGGAATCAGCGAACCAGATCGCTGCGGTACAACACGAGAACATCCTTCGAGTTTTCGACATCGGAGGAGAGGGTGGTCGCTTTTACGTCGCCACGGAACTCCTGCCGCAGAGCCTTGAGATCAACCTGGAGTTCAGCGGCCAGATGGCATTGGGCCAGGCGTCGCGACTTGCATCGGAGATAGCGCACGGAGTTTCGGCCGCACACGAAAAGGGAATCCTGCATTCCGGGCTTTCGCCGCACAACGTCCTTGTCGGGACTGACGGGGTGGCCAAGACCTGCGACTTTGGCGGCGCAGCCCTGTCGCGCCCGGCAGGCCGGCTTCCATACTTCTCACCGGAGCAGGCCACCGGCAATCCCGCGATGCAGCCGAGTGACATATATGCGCTCGGCGCTCTCCTTTATCACATGCTCGCCGGTCAACCTCCGTTCAACATCTCAGATCCCCGGGAGCTGCTGGCGGCGCACGCGGAGGCCGAACCGGAATCCATACGGAGCCTGCGCGCCGATCTGAAGGTCAAGGTCGCCAAACTGGTCATGTCCTGCTTGGAGAAACTCCCCAAGAACCGGCCGACATCTATGCGGGAACTCGCCGGAGAGCTGGACGCCATCGCGGAGAAGGCAGAGGGCAGCGCCGTCCGCAAAGCCATCGCCGCCGGCGAAGCCGCCCCGATGGTGCGCAAGAAGACCGTCGCCGCGGACGCATCGTCGCCGGACGGTCCGCCGCCGGACCCATCGACGTCCGCATCTCCCGGGACATGGATCGAGGCGGGCGAAATCAGCGAACCGCGCGCCGAAGGCGCTTCGGTAGTGCTGCCAACGGGCCAGGTTCTCATGTTCGGCGGACGCGATGGCGTGAGCACCTACGAGTTATACGACCCGGACATGGAAATGTGGCTGCCCGCAGCCCCCGCGCCCGAAGCGAGGGCGTGGCCGACGGCGACCCTCCTTGGAGACGGCAATGTCTTGATCGTAGGCGGGTACGCAGGTTCAAACCCGCTCGCCACCGCGGTCCTGTTCAACACCAACAAACGGGCATGGTCCGAAACCGGCTCGCTATCCGAGGCACGGGCTGAACACGCCGCGATCTTGCTGGAAGACGGCAAGGTGCTGGTCTCCGGTGGACTGGGCGCGAACGGTGTCGAAAAATCCACCGAACTGTACGACCCGGAAACTGGCGCCTGGACCAGCAGCGAACCGATGGAATCTGACCGGGTCCGTCACACCGCCACAAAGCTGAAGGACGGGAAGGTGCTCGTGGTCGGCGGTTTTTCCGAGGAAGGTAACCAGGCGTCGGTGGAGCTCTACGACCCGAGTTCGGGGACATGGAGCGATACGGCCAAGATGGAGGCCCCGCGCTGGCGGCATACGGCGACGATGTTGCTCAACGGCGATGTGCTGGTCACGGGCGGAGAGGATGACGCCGGTGGCAAGATGCGCACAGCAGAGGTGTACCGAGCGGGCGCCGCGTCATGGGAAAGTGTCAAACCCATGGAAGGCGAGCGTTACGACCACTCCGCAGTGCTGATGGGTGATGGCCGGGTGATCGTCACTGGCGGCTACGGCGGCACGAAAGCCCTTGCCAGCACCGAGATCTTTGACCCGTTCTCATCTACCTGGGAATCGTCAGGATTCTGCAAAAACGCCCGTATGTGGCACGCATCCCACCTTTTGCCTGACGGCCGTGTTCTCGTCGCCGGCGGATACGCGGACGGCGAAACCCGCTCCTCCTGCGAACTGTATGACCCCTCCGGCGGTGGCTGGGAGGCGGCGCCAAGACTGAAGGACCACAGATACTCCCACAGCGTATCCATCATGCCCGACGGAGACCTGCTGGTTGTCGGCGGATACAACGAACAGGGCGCACTTTCCTCAAGTACCCTGTTCCGGGCCTCTGAAGGCAGGTGGGAGGACTCAGGCGCGTTGAACGAGGGCCGATTCGATCACCGCTCCGTTGAACTCGAGGATGGGCGAACCCTGGTCGTGGGTGGACGTGCAGGCAGCAACGTCCTTGCATCGGCCGAGATATACAGCCCCTCCCGTGACGCATGGCAGCCGACTGGCGAACTACCAAATCGGACTACGGAACACTCCGCTACCCGGCTAAGGGACGGAGGCGTTCTGGTTGCGGGAGGCTGGAACGATGAAAAGATTTCCAACGCCGCGTATCTGTTCGATCCGGCCGAAGGAAAATGGCGGCCGGTAGAACCCATGCTGCGCAAAAGACGCGGTCACAGCGCAATAGCGCTAAACGACGGCCGGGTGCTCGTCACGGGAGGATGGGACGGTTCTGAGTACCTGGACACCGGAGAGGTTTATGACCCGTCCAAAAACCGTTGGAACAAGACCGAACCGATGTCCGCGGCGCGCTTTAACCATGTTTCCGTGGGCCTGAAGGACGGTCGTATCTTGATCGCCGGGGGCATCACGGAGGATGGCGCGATCGCCGCATGTGAGGTCTTCAGCCCCCTCGCCGGCACATGGGCGGCCGTCGGCGAAATGGCCCGTGCCCGATATCTCCACTCAGCCGTCGTCCGCGACGATGGCACGGTAGTGGTCGCAGGAGGACGGGCGGACGACTCGACATGCGTCGCAACGGCCGAGGTGTTCGATCCCGCTACCCGCGGCTGGACGCAAGCCGGTCGCATGGCGCAAGCCCGGACATGGCACACGGTTTCGCTGCTCAAGGACGGCAGGGTTCTCGCCGCCGGCGGGTACGCTGAGCTGCTCGGTGGCGGGCAATTCCTGGACTCCGTCGAGATCCTGGACGCGGCTGCCTGAACCACCAGTTGATCCGCATCATGGACGCGTAACGCGACCCCGCTCCGTCGGTTAGTACGCGTCAAGGTTGGTGTTCGTGCGGACGCATTATCCGGTCGCGCGATGCACGATGGAATCAATCGCTCCGGTGTTCAGGTCAAGAGTTTGGGAAATGGCGAGGCCTCGTCCGTCCCTTTTCCGGCTGGTTGAACTCTCAAGGCTGATCCGGCATGTCGTACAGAGGGAGCCCCACGTCCACTGATGGTGGAAAACACAGACACAGCACGCCGAATCGGCAAATACACCATCCTGGAAGAGCTCGCGGGATCCGGGCATACCCGGGTGTACCGGACGTTTGATCCATCTTCCAGCCAGATGGTCGCGCTCAAAGTGCTCGACGAAGAGCTCGCCGGGGACTTCAGCTTCGTCCAGGCATTTGAGGCCGGAGCGGAAGCCATTGCCGGGGTCGATCATCCAAACCTGGTCCGGATATTCGCCGTCGGAAAGCATGAAGGCGCGCCGTACATCGGACAGGAATTCCTCTCCGACGACCTGGGTTCCATCGTTAGCCTCGCCGAACCCTTGAGTCTTGAGCGTGCGATCGATCTGTCCAAACAGATCCTGTCCGGACTGGCCGCCGCCCACGCCGTCGGCGTCCTTCATTGCAACCTGAAACCGTCCAACATCCTCCTCGGCACGGACGGGCAGGCCAAACTGGCCGACTTTGGAATGGTGCGGACGGCGGACATATCCACAGCGCTCGATCGCGGCGGCGACCAGGCGCAGCTGCTCCAGTACATCTCTCCAGAACAGGCCAGGGATTACGACATAGATGCCCGTACCGATGTGTACGGCGTGTCATGCCTCGTATATCACCTGTTCACCGGCAAGGCGCCGTTCGATGGACTTGAACCAGGTCCGGTTGTACGCGCCCAGATCGGTGACGATCCGCCTCGTCCTACCGAAGTCAGGGCAGATCTGCCTGAGAGGATTTCTGACCTGATCATGGTCGGGCTCTCCAAGGACCCGGCGCAGCGCTTCCAATCGATGTCGGACATGGCCGTCGCGATGGACGGCGCAGTCGTCGCCATGAACGAGCCCGAAAGCGAAAAGAAGAAAAAGAAACGGCGTGACGCGGCGGACCCTGAAGGCCCAAAACCAAAACGCAAGGGCGGCATCGGATACGTCATGCCGGCCGGGGAATGGCAGTCCGGCCAGCCCTTGATCGGGGCGCGCGCTGAACACACCGCTACGACGTTGAAAGACGGCAGAGTCCTCATTTCTGGCGGGCAGCGTGACAGCGGAGCGGCCGAGATTTTCGATGCCTTCGAGAATCGCTGGAGTGCCGCAGGCTCCATGACAAACCCCCGGACGCGTCACACGGCGACGGTCCTGAGCGACGGCCGGGTGCTGGTTACGGGCGGATACAAGAACCTTGAGCCGTTTGCCGCGTGCGAGATCTATGACCCGGGGTCAAACAACTGGTCCGGGACCGGGGACCTGATATCCGCGCGGGCCGGCCACACCGCCACATTAATGCGCGACGGCAAGGTGCTGGTCGCAGGCGGGTATGGCACAGACGGGATAGAAAACACCGCCGAACTGTTTGACCCTAAGACGAACACATGGGCAAAGGTCGCCCGGATGGCCAAACAGCGGGCAGAGGCCGTGGCGGTCGGACTCCCTTCCGGCAATGCCGTGATATTCGGCGGACTTGGCGAGGATGGTCGTGAGGCCACGGTAGAGATTTTCAACCCGAAGAAGAACTCATGGTCGCCCGGGTTGCCGATGAAGACCGGTCGCAGCCGCCACACCGTCTCGGTGCTTCACAACGGCCGCCTCCTCGTGGTCGGTGGTGAAGATGAAGACGGCGATCCGGTCGCTGCCGCCGCCGTCTACGATCCCTTCCGCGGCGATTGGGCCGACGCGGGCACACTCACCGACCCACGCTCTCAGCACTCAGCCACCGTCCTGCCGGACGGGCGCGTCGTCGTAACCGGCGGCATGGATGACCAAGTCGAACTGCTTTCGACCGAGATCTACGACCCGCTTTCAAGAACGTGGTCTCTCGCCGCCAGTCCGGATGCGGCTCCGCTCTGGCACACCTGCCAGCCTGCTCGCCGATGGGCGAATCTTGCTGGCAGGCGGTTACGTGGACGACAACGTCACGAAAACCACACAGGAATTTGACCCGGCGAGTGACGAGTGGTCCCAGGCCGGCCGGATGTCAGAGGCCCGCTACGTACACTCCGCTATCACACTCAAAGACGGGCGAATAGCCATCATCGGCGGATGGAACGGCAAAGAACCCGTCGGCCCGATCGAAATCTACGATCACGCACGAAAATCCTGGGGGCAGTCCGGGGCGCTGCTTACCCCGCGCTTCGATCACAGGTCGGTACTGCTCGAAAACGGCAAGATCCTCGTCGTCGGGGGCCGGGCGGGCAAAACCGTGCTCTCCGAGGTAGAGATTTATGATCCCGGCTCCGGCACGTCGGTCCAGACCGGTGAGATGGCCACGGCCCGTTCCGAACACGCAATAGCACTTCTCGGGGACGGTCGAGTCCTCGTTACGGGAGGATGGGACGGCACGATGATCTTCCCGTCTTCCGAGATCTGGGATCCGAAGACCGGGCAGTGGAGCGAAGTCACCCGGATGCACGAGTCACGACGCGGACACACCCTGGTTGCGATGGGAGACGGACGCATCCTCGCAGCGGGAGGCTGGTCGGGAGACGATCAGCTTGTAGCGGCGGAAGCTTACGATCCGGAAACCGACGCGTGGGCCTCGGCCGGCAAAATGAACTCGCCCCGCTATCTGCACACCGCCACGGTGCTGACCGATGGCCGGATCCTGATGACCGGGGGCTGGAGCGGCGAGCGCGTCGCCAATACCGCTGAAATTCACAAACCCGGGACTCGGAAATGGACGAAAATCGGCAAGATGGGTGAGGCCCGCTATGTCCACAGCGCTCTGCTTTTGAAAGACGGGCGAGTACTCGTAATCGGAGGCAGGGCCGGCAGGTTCATGTCCCTCTCAACGGCCGATATCTGGGACCCGGTGAAGGGTACGAAAAGCCCGTGGATCGCCGCCGGCCGCATGGCCTCGGCACGTCTCTGGCACACGGCGTCACTTCTCCCTGACGGTAACGTACTCGTCGCCGGCGGATGGACAGAGATCCTCGGTTCAGGACGTTTCATGGAAAGCGCGGAGTTGTTCGACCTGGCCGAGTTCGACGCCGGTTCGGGCGATACCGAAGCCAAAGCAGCCACGGAAGAAACACCGGGCGCTGAGGAAGATGTGCCGCCGGAAGAGGCCACAACCGATGCGGCGCCGGAGCCTGACGGGGGTCCATCCGACGAAGACGAGACCGACGAAGAACAAGACTCGGAAGAGGATTCAAGCAAACCACGGGAAGGCGCCGCCGCTTGACCTCGCTCCCGGATCGTTAGCCGGTCACGCTCGCAGCGCGCTCCACGGCGTCATACCAGCCCGCGATCAACCGCGCTCGACGTCCCTCTGCCATCGCTGGATCGTAACGCACCCCTGCCCGCCACAGCCGTGTGATCTCCGCGTCGCTACGCCACAGGCCGACCCCGCGTCCGGCGAGAAACGCCGCCCCCAGCGCCGTTGTCTCCGCTATCTCCGAGACCTCGACCGGCCGGTCCAGGATATCCGCCTGGAACTGCATCAGAAATCTACTCGCCGTCTGTCCGCCATCGGCCCGTAGCGGCGTCGAGGACGGCCGTCCCGACCCGGACATCGCCATGATGACGTCTCTGACCTGGTAGGCCGTCGCCTCCAGCGCCGCGCGCGCCAGGTGCTCGCGAGACGAGCCGCGCGTCAGGCCCGTGATAGTGCCCCGCGCGTCCGGGTCCCAGCGCGGCGCTCCGAGTCCGGTGAACGCCGGAACGATGTACACGCCATCGTTATCGCCCAGCATCTCCGCCATATCGTCCGTTTCCGACGCCGACGAAATAATCCCGAGCCCATCCCTGAGCCACTGTACGGCCGCCCCGGTGACAAACACTCCCCCCTCGCTGGCATACGTCCGCTTTGAGCCAACCTGCCAGCCCAGGGTCGCCAGGATTCCAGCCTCCGGTGAAGGCGCGCGCGCTCCTGCGTTCGTGACCACAAAGGCGCCCGTCCCATACGTGCACTTGGTCATACCACTTTTGAAACACGCCGCCCCGAAGAGCGCCGCATGCTGATCTCCAGCAACTCCCGTAACTGGAATCTCGCCGCCAAGTTCAGCGGCGTCCGTGACGATGAAATCCCCGGCCGAGGGCAGTACCTCCGGGAGAATCGCCTCCGGCACGTTGAAAAGCTCCAGCATCGCCGGATCCCACTCAAGGTCGTGGATGTTCAGCAACATCGTCCGCGATGCGTTGGTCGCGTCCGTGACGTGATCTTTCCCGCCGCTGAGGCGGTACATCAGCCAGGAATCGACCGTGCCAAAACACAGCTCTCCGGCCTCCGCCCGGCGCTGGCCATCCGGGATGCGGTCAAGCAACCAGCGAAGCTTTGTGGCGGAGAAGTAGGGATCAACCACGAGGCCGGTGCGATCACGTATCTCCGCTGAATATCCATTACGGACAAGCTCGGCACACGCCTCTGCCGTCCGCCGGCACTGCCACACAATGGCGTTCGATACCGGCTCGCCGGTCGCCCGGTCCCACACGACCACGGTCTCGCGCTGGTTGGTAATGCCGATCGCCGCAATACCGCCCATGCCGACGCCCGATTTTTCGACCGCCTCCCGGGCCACGGCCAGGGAGCCTTGATAGATCTCGGAGGCGTCATGCTCCACCCAACCCGGTTGCGGGAAGTACTGCCCGAGCTCTACCTGCGCCGATGCGACGGGACGCGCTTCATCGTCGAACACGATGGCCCGCGAGCTTGTCGTGCCCTGGTCGATGGCAAGAATGTGCCGGCCTTCAGGCACTTTCGCCCCCGATTACGCCGGGGCGCGGATTACCCGCCGGTAGTTGCGGGACGGAAATCGCTGACCTAAAGACCACGTCTTCTTGGCAGGTTGCCAACGCCCGGTCCGGGCGTGCCCGGGAGGATGGCGTCGAGTTCCGCAATCTCCTCTGAAGTCAGATCCCACTCACTCGCCGCCGCGTTCTGCTCGATCTGCTCGATACGCGTCGCCCCGGCTATCACAGAGGAAACCTCCGGGTGCCCGAGCAACCATGCAAACGCAAGTTCTACCATCGTGTGGCCGTGCTCTCCGGCAAACGATTCAAGCGCTTCGAGTACGTCAAAGTTGGCTTCCGTGAGCTGTGCATTCGCCATCGGCGGCGCCTTGGCGAGCCGCGTGCCCTCTGGCACCTCTGCGCCACGCTTGTACTTGCCGGTCAGGAACCCTGAAGCGAGCGGGAAGTAGGGCAGGATGCCGGTGGAGTACTTGGCGCTGGAGTGGATCAACTCCGTCTCGACATCCCTCACCAGCATGGAGTACTGAGGCTGGTTGCTGACGAACTCCGCCCAGCCGTAGCGTCGCGACACCTGGATGGCCTCCACCATCTCCCACGCCATGAAGTTTGAGCAACCGATGTATCGCACCTTCCCGGCCGCCACGATGTCGTCGAGCGCGCGCAATGTCTCCTCGATCGGGGTGAGCGGGTCAACGATGTGCATCTGGTACAGGTCTATGTAGTCGGTCTGGAGCCGCTTCAGGCTCTCGTCCACCGAGTACTTCAGGTGTGCAGCGGAAAGCCCATCCCTGTTCGGTCCGCCGGCCCAGGGCATCCCGGCCTTGGTGCCGATGATGACGTCCTTGCGGTAGTCCTTCACCGCCCGACCGATGAAATCCTCCGAGATGCCGCCCGAGTACGAGTCCGAGGTGTCGATGAAGTTGATCCCGTTATCGCGACACGCATCGAGCGCCGCCTTTGAAGACTCGTAGTCCATTCGGCCAAGCATCTCGCCGAAGTTGTTGGTTCCGAGGCCGATGGTGGACACGAGCAGCCCGGAGCTGCCAAGACGTCGGTACTTCATACGAGCAGTGATCTCCGATCCGGATGTTATCGAGCTAACGCCCGGCCAATCCTGTCTCAATCAGGAGGCCGCGCCGCCGGATTGTAACGCCGCTTCGGGGCACGGCGGGAACATTCTCACGCGATACGGCGTCTATATCTGCAGCGGCAACGGACAGGCATTGGCTAAAATCACCCGCAGTTCGTTGTCCACGGTGAGCGCCCCAGACACCCATCACATGACAATGACGAGGTGACGATCATGGCACGAGTGCGCGCATTTCTTCTCGTACTGCCTTTGTTACTGCTCGCGGCGGTGATCGCGGGATGCGGTGGCGAATCAGACGAAAGCTCGTTTGCCTCTACCAGCGGTGGAGATGCCGGAGCTTCCCGCGATTTTGGCAAGTCCGATGACGAGTTCCGGCCTGAGTCCCCAATGGACGCGGGCGCATTCGACCCGGCCCCTGATGCCCCCAGCGCGGGACCCGCATCTGGCTCGGCAAGCCGTGGCAGTTCGTTTGATCAGGATGCAGCGAGCACCGTCGTCAACAGCCTGGATGGACAGGTGCAGGCGGTAGCGGCTCTTGATCGGATCATCGTCCGTACGGTCGACATGACGCTCATCGTCCAGGATGTCAGTAGCGCGGTGGACGATATCGCGGAACTCGCCACGACGTCCGGGGGCTGGGTCGTCTCATCGAGACGCGACGGCCGGGACACGGCGTTCATCTCGTTCAGAGTCCCCGCCGAAGGACTGGAGTCCGCGCTCGAGGAAGTGCGCGAACTGACCGTTGAAGTGGAATCAGAGAACTCTACGGCGGAAGACGTGACAGATGAGTTTACCGACCTCGAAGCGCGGATCCGCAGCCAGAAGGCAAGCGAAGACGCCCTGGTCGAACTGCTGGGCAAGGCCCGGACGGTTAGCAACACACTCGAGGTCCAGACGGCGCTCGCGGTGGTACGGGAAGACATCGAGAGCATGGAAGGGCGCCTGAATCTGCTCGCTCAGACCTCGGCCTTCTCGCTGGTAAACGTTTACCTCAACGCCGAACCGATGGAGATGATTGTTGACGCCGGAAGCGACCGGGCGGTGGCCGTCGGCCAGCCGGTGACGTTCACGGCGACGCTGAATCCGCCGGAAGGAATCGACGATTTCGAGATCGAATGGGATTTCGGCGACGGTTACGGGCAGGCCAACATCTACCGAACGGCAGCCACACTGGTCGAAGGCCAGCGCATCACGTCAGCAGTAACCCATTTCTACGAGTCCGAGAAGAATTCGCCCTTTGTCGTGACGGTCGAGATCAAGGGACGCGGCGACGCCGGCGCGGCTGAAGGTGAAGACACGCTGGTGGCCACGGTCAGCGAGATCCCGGTGCTGGATGTCTTCGCCGGGGAATTCGTCACAGCGGAGGCAGGAAAGCGGGTCGGTTTCGCCGGCACGTTCACCCGGCCCGATGGGCTGGATGACCTCACGTACCGGTGGGAGTTCGGCGACGGTTCCAGCACGGTTGAGGGAGTGCTGGAACCGGGTGTAACCGTAGCCGAGGCCACCCACACCTACGTTAATCACCGACCGGTCCCCTACACGGCGACGCTAGTGATTTCCGGTACGGCAGACGTGGGCGAGATCGAAGGGCGCAGCTCCGTGGGTGTCAGGGTCGAAGAGGCAGAGGGCTGGGTGATAGCGGACTGGGATGTCGGGGACACCTTCAAGGACGGCGTACAGGCTCTGTCAGCGGTCGGCATTTACGGGATTCGCGGGTTGATCTGGGCGGCGGCGTTGAGCCCGGTCTGGATTCCCCTCGTGGTCGTATTCGGCTTCGGCTGGTGGCGATGGCGAAAAAGGCGGGCGCAGCCCGGGGTCTGATGGAAGCGGGAGCGCCCGGCCCTTCCGGTCCCGGAAGGGCCGGGATGACAATCGCCGCATTGTCCCCTCTCCCAAAGGGAGAGGGTCAGGGTGAGGGGGAAGACCACTCGAACATAACTGCCTTCCCCTCGGACCACAGGCCCCGCTGGGGCTAAACTGCCGGCATGGCGTTCACACTTGAAGCGTTGATCATCTTCCTCGTGCGGGTAGCCGGTTCGCTGCCCGTGCTGCGCTGGGCGTTCGCCGGGGCCTTGATCGCCATCCTGGTGGACTTCTCGGACCTGTTCCAGAAGAACCTCATCCGCCTGGGCGGGGTAGGCGAATACCAGGAGTTCGACAAGTGGGCCGACCTCGTCTACATGGTCGCGTTCTTATACGTGGCGCTCCGCTGGGACGGGGTCAAACGAAACGTGGCCGTGGGATTATTCGCATTTCGAATGATCGGGATGGTGGCGTTCGAGATCACAACTTCCCGTACTGTGCTGATAGCCTTCCCGAACCTGTTCGAGTTCTGGTTCGTCTTCGTCGCTGCGTTGCAACACTGGTGGCCGCATTACGTCCTCAACCGATACCGCCTCGCAGGCTGGCTGGTCGTGCTGCTGGCCCTGAAAATGTTCCAGGAGTACTCGCTCCACGGGGCACAATGGCTCGACAATTACGTGGCGACCGAGGTGGTCGCTGACTGGTGGAATTTCCTCACCGGATGGATATGAGTTCACTGAGTACGCCTCCTTGGCACGCCCACCCGGCCCGAGACAGATGACGGACGCTGAAGCGGTTCGTCGCGAGTACAGGCGTGCGGAAGACCTGCGTCGCCGCGGCAACGACTCTCAAGCGGAAAGAGCGTTCCGAGAGGCGGTCGATCTTGGCCGGGCTGTGGAAGACACAGAATCCCTCGCCTGGGCTGCGGCAGCGGCATCCGGCCTGGGAGTGGTTCTCCGTTACACGGGAAGATTTGGCGAAGCCGCGGCCGCATGCCGGGACGCCATCGCCCTCGGCGAGAAGTCCGGCCCCGGGGATGGCCTGGCCTGGGCGGCCCGTGCCGCTCATAACCTGGGCGTGCTCCACGCCGATGGTGGACGAAACGCAGAATCGGAACAATCGTGGCGGCAATCCATCGAACTGGGACGATCTTCTGAAACCGAAAGGGGATTCGTCTGGTCGGCCCGCGCCTCACATAACCTGGCGGCGCTGCTGGTCGAGGTGGGAAGTCCGGAAGACGCTGAATCGGCATGGCGTGACGCCGTGGATCTCGGTCGTGCCGCCGGCGACAGGGGACTGGAAACGGCGGCGCGTGCCGCGCAGGCGCTCGGCGTCCATCTGATTAGGCGTGACCGCCACACGGAGGCCGCCGAAGCCTGGCGAGAGGCGATGGCGTTCGGGGCGGCGTCCGGCTCACAACGCGCCCTGGAACGCGCCGCTGTTGCTGCGTATGGCCTTGCAACGAGCCTCGCAGAACAGGAAGACCCAAAGTTGGAAGCTGCTTACCGGGACGCCGTGACACTCGGCAAGGAAGCCGCCTCCCCCGACTCACTGGTCATAGCCGCCGTCTGCGCTTACAACCTCGGCGTGCTGCTGGTCGATGAGGACCGCCCGACGGAGGCCGCCGCCGCCCTGGATGAGTCCGTTGAGATGGGCCAGCGCTCGCGAACAGCTAACGGCATGGTGCTGGCCGCACAGGCCGCAACCAGCAGGTCCGAGCTTGAAGCGACATCCGGGAACACCGCGGCAGCAAAAGACTCCCTGCAGGAAGCCATCAACCTGGGCCGCGCCGCCGGAACTCCGGCGGGGCTGGAGACGGCGAGCGCAGCGGCGGAGAAGCTGAAAGCGCTGGGTTAAGACTGAACAAAAGGTCTGGCCACCCCCGTTAGGAACGACCATCCCGGGCGATCGCTCTTAATCGAGAGCCTTTATCTGTCCTGTCTCCTTCACGATTACACGATATCCTCTGAAACGATCCGGCACCCTGCGTTCAATTTCCAGGGTTGTCGTGGCCACCAGAACCAGGATGCACGCAGAGCCGCCGAACTCCCCTTCCGCGGTCCCAACCACACCGGGCAATCCCATAAGTTCCGTCGTTAATTCCGATAAAACGTCTGCGATTGGGCTGGCGGGCACCGTGTTCACTCCCGATCTGATGCTTGATCGCGATCCCTATGGATTCGGCTACGGCGATGATTGACGAAGGGACGGCGAACTGTCGAACGAAAGTGACGCCGCCTCACTCACGAAATCTCGATACCGGGTTCCCGGGAACCAGACGGGGCGCAGCCATTAACGCCTGCGCCCCGTCAATCAGTTCATTTCGCCGCTCAGCGTTTCTCTACGGCGCTACGCCGAGGGATACCCCGAGTTCACTCAACACGACATCGATCGGATTGGCGATCGTCGTGGTTGAACTGCCCGCAAACAGGAGTCCAACCGGCCTGTTTGTGCCGTCATCCGTCAGGACCATCGAACCAGAGTCTCCGCCGTCGCTGAAAGCGCCGGAATCACCCTCGATCATGATCTGCCCGGTGAACCTCGCCCGTCCGGTATCGTAGGTAACGCGGACGTTGACGTTAATACCGATCACCGTGCCGGTGGTGCTGCCGGTGGTCCTGCCCAGCTTTGTGACGCCGTCCCCGACACCAGCGCTGGCGGTCGTGGTACTCACGGTCCCGCTCCCGTCGGCCAGTTCCATGGTCAGATTGGCCGCTGGCGCCAGGGCAATGGCGGCATCAATCTTGTTGTTGGCATTGCCTCGGAAATTGAGAGCCCTGAAGTCGGACAGTCGGGCCAGTTCTGCGGCATCGATTTCCGCCTGTGAACCGCAACCCGGCGACATGTCAACTCTTCCCGGGTAGAGCATCCGGTCTCCATCGAGACCGGTCTGTACCGTTCCATTGGTATCGGAACCTTCGAGTGCGTAAACGTGAGCATTGCTCAATGCGTACGTGTTGACGCCGTCGTTGACCGGTCCGGCCAGGGTACCCACCGTGCAGTACAGACTGCCGCCGGACACGATCAGGCGTTCAGTTCCCGTTGAAGATCCAATGCCTGCGGGCGCATTCGGGTGAACCGGACCGGGTGTTGGTCCCGGCGTGGGTTCAGGCGTTGGCTCCGGTGTGGGTTCATTGCACTCCGGAGGTCGGTCTGCCGGACGCCCACTGCAAGGGTTCTTTTACGCCGAAATCGTACCCGTGAAATGAACGGCGGCTGTTACACCGTTGAGTGATGACGGCAGACCTCGCACCCCGCGGCGGTCGGTCAGAATCAGGACGATCGCGTCGCCGTTCTCGTCCATTCCCACGGCGGTCCCGGCTACCCCCGCTCTTGCCAGCAAAGCATCGGTGTGTGCTTCCTGTGCAGCGATGGCGCGAGCGATCCCACGATCACCCTGGTTGGCGGATACCTCCGAGTCGCCACCTCCAAGCGCCGCAAGCAGTACGACCGCAAGCAGTGCAAGGCCCAGCAGGCCCGGTGTGGCTACGCGTCTTCTAAAAAACCTGAAACTCATGACACCCGTCTCCTCATTCACCGGTCCGGCAGTCCGTTCCGCATCGGACTGACCAAACGAATCGCTGTCTCCGCCGTATCAGCGATCGAATCCCTCACCCAGATAGAGGGACCGATGAAACATATGTAGAACGCCCCCAGACCGTGTTGACCGACGGCTGGAAGCGGTAAACCCCACCTGCGAGGACCTCATCGCAAGGCGTGCTCTCGGCTTCGATGCACTTAACACTTGCCTCCTGTTTGACGTACGTATGAAATCCCCGGCCAAAGCCAATCTTGCCCCTCCCATAGCCCGGAACCGAAACAAGCTCCGGCCCGACCGATGAATTACCCGCACGTAGCGCCCTCTGCTACCATCGCTCACCAACCCGCCCGAACATCCCGGGCGCCCCATCAAGAAATGCACACCTAAATCACACATTCCGAGGTCGATACATGGTCGGGACCGCTGAACAGATCAATCTATCCGGAGATCGACTTGCCAAGGTCGACGCCCTTCCCAAGGTCACCGGCACCGCCGAATTCGGCGCCGATATAGACCTGCCGGGCCTTCTGCAGGCGCGAATCCTTCGCAGCCCGCACGCCCACGCCAACATCAAGTCCATAGACACATCCGCCGCCGAAGCGCATCCCGGCGTTGAAGCGGTAGTCACGGGAAGCGACTTCCCGACTATCGAAGCCGGAGGCTCCGCCGGCACGGGCGAAGTCGACATCTCGCTACGCTACCTGTCCGAGCTGGTGATCGCACGCGGAAAAGCCCTGTTCCAGGGACACCCGGTAGCGGCGGTCGCCGCCCGGACAGCCGAGATCGCCGAGGAAGCGACAAAGCTCATCAAGGTCGATTATGAAATCCTCGCCCCCGTGCAGGATCCGGTAGAGGCGATGGCGCCGGGAGCGCCATTGCTGCACGACGACATGATCACGAAATCGATCGGCGGCGAGGCGGACAGCCCCTCCAACGTCGCTCTTCACGTCGAACTCGGCCGCGGCGACGTTGATGCCGGGTTTGCGGCTTCAGATCACGTCATCGAACGCACCTACAAGACATCCATCGTCCACCAGGGCTACATCGAGCCGGAGGCCGAGACCGCCTGGTATCACCCCGATGGTACCGTCGAGGTATGGGCGGACACGCAGGGCATCTTCGACCACCGAAACCAGCTTTGCAGCCTGCTCGAGTTGGAGCAGGGCAACGTCCTTGTACGAGGTACCGAGGTAGGCGGGGCCTTCGGCGCCAAGGCGCAGACTCGGATCTCTCCGCTCTGCATCATGCTCTCCAGGAAATCCGGCAAGCCGGTCCAGATCGTGCTGAACAGGACCGAGGTCCTCACGGCCACGGGTCCGGGCGCCGCCGCGACCGTCACAGTCAAGATGGGCGCAACGAACGACGGAAAGATGAAGGCGATCCAGGCCCGGTTCGTATTCGGCGCAGGCGCATTCCCGGGCGCCCCCGTCGGGATCGGCTGCCTCTGCGCATTCGCCCCCTACCAGCCGGAAGCCGCTCGCATCGACGGATACGACGTGGTCACGAACACGCCGCGCGTCGCCGCTTACCGCGCTCCCGGAGCGACCGTGGGCTCCTACGCCGCGGAGTCCGCCGTGGACGAGATGGCGAAGAAGCTCGGCATGGACCCGATCGACTTCCGGCTCGCCAACATCTCAAAAACAGGCGACCAGAACATGAACGACACGGAGTTCACCACCATGGGCATCGAGGAGATGCTGCTGGCGGCGAAGGCTCACCCGGCATACACGGCGCCGCTCAAGGGTGAAAACGCAGGGCGCGGTATCGGCATCGGCTGGTGGCCCAACGGCGTCGGCGTCTCAAGCTGCCGCATGATCGTCAACCCGGACGGAACGATCGCACTCATCGTCGGGACGATGGACCTTTCGTCCACCCGCACCGGCTTCGTACAGCTTGCGGCGGAAACGCTGGGACTTGACCCGTCAGAGGTCCACATCACGACCGGCGACACCAGCAGCATTCCCTACTCCGGCACCGCGGGAGGAAGCCGGGTCACGCGGTCGATGGCCTCAGCCATCTACGACGCCTCACAGGACATCGTGGGCCAGATCAAGGAACGAATCGCCTCAAAGCTCGGCGTTACTCCCGAGTTCGTCGAGTTCTCGGACGGCCAGTTCGCCGCCCGGGACGTGCCGGACAACCCGATGTCGTTCCATGAAGCGGCAAGAGAGGCCGCATCCGGGTCCAACGACATCGTCGCTTCCGCATCAAACAACCCCAATATGCGGGCCGCCAACGGATACGCGCTGGACATCGCAGATGTCGACGTGGACCCTGACACCGGCAAAGCGACTCTGACACGCTTCACGGCGTTCCAGGACGTCGGTAAGGCGGTCAATCCGGACGCCGTTGAAGGGCAAATCCAGGGCGGCGCCGTACAGGGCATCGGCTGGGCGATGAACGAGGAGTACGTCTATGACGACGCAGGCGTGCTTCAGAACGCCAGCCTGCTCGACTACCGGATGCCAACGGCGCTCGACCTGCCGCGTATTGACTGCGTGCTCATCGAGATCCCGGCGGACGAAGGCCCCTACGGGGTCCGGGGTGTCGGCGAACCGCCTATCGTGCCGCCGGCCGGAGCGATCTCCAACGCCATCAGCGATGCCATCGGCGCCCGGATGACGCAGCTACCGCTGAGCCCGGAACGCGTGTTCTGGGCGATCCAGGATGCCGCCAACAGCGGATCAGAGGCCGCCGGGGACTAGGGCGCGAGACGCCCGACCACGAAGACAACAACAGCCCCGCCGGTATTGAATCGGCGGGGCTGTTGGTCTTCTCGGTTTCCGTGATCCCGTCTGTTAGCTCGCCGGCTTACGTCCGAAGATCGTCAACCCGTAGGTCTCAAAGTTGGCGGCGGACGACTCGTGTTTCGATCCCGAGAACACATCGATCTGTTCTCCGAGTTGAACGTCTACGAATCCGGCCTCGGCCAGGACCCATTCCCACTCTGCTTCCAGCAGAGCACCCGCAATTCAGCCGGACCACAGGTCGATATCGTCCTTGGCTTCTTGCGGCACCTCGATGTGAACAATGATGTCACCGATCTGGATCCGGCCACCGGGCTTGAGAACCCGGAATATCTCCTTCAACGGGGTCATCTTGTCCGGTGTCAGATTGATCACGCCGTTACTTATGACGACATCGGCGCTGGCATCGTCAACGGGAAGTGACTCGGCGTACCCGAGCCTGAACTGGGCGTTCGCCAGCCCCATCTCGTTGGCGCCTGCAGATGCCTTGTCCAGCATCGCCTGCGTCATATCGATGCCAATCACGGATCCCCCGGGGCCAACCTGGCGCGCAGCCTGGAGTGAGTCAAACCCCGCTCCGCTACCCACATCTACCACGGCCTCGCCAGCGTTCATCCGACCCCAGCTAAACGGATTTCCAGTGCCGGCAAACGATTCGATGGTGGACTCTGGCAGACCTTCGAGATCTCCCGCCGTGTAGGACAGCATCGCCGCAAGCGGCCGGCCCGTGTGAAAGTGGAAACCCTCTTCGGGGTTGGTCGCGACATCGGAATACTTCGATTTCACATTGTCGCGAAGCTGGTCGATATCGACCGCGGACGGATTCACGTTAGAAACCATCGTTACCCCTCCGTGTCATGGATCAGGCCTGTACTTTCTACGAATAATACCCGATCAAATAACAAGGGCGATGACAGCGAACGAACGCTGGTGGCCGTCAGCTACTTGCGGAAGAACCCGACGTTCTCGATGCCTGCTTGTTCGTCAGGTGCGACCGTGTTGTCGTCAAACATGAATTGCATCGTGGTGTCCTCACCGTCGTTGAAGGTCACCTCGGCGAAGATGTTGAACTCGAGGTAGTCGGTCTGGTCGACGATCACGTAGGCGGGCGGGGTGTACGTTGCGGTGATCGTTGCCCATTCGTTGGTCACATCTATCGAAAGTGAGTTGGCCACGTCGGTATCCAGTGTCGCGCGTAGCTGACCGTTGGCTTTGCGCACCAACACGTCCATGTCCGCATGGAGCGTGGTGGGGCCAAGGTTCTCGCCGGTCGTGTACGCGGCGATAGAGACATCAACGTTGGCGGATCCCAGGTACTCCTCCCAGACGTTGTCCGAGTCCAGGCCGACCGCGCCCTGCACGTGGCCGTCAGACCACAACCCTTTATCCAGGTCGATCGCAGAGCCGACCTGCCGTATTCCAAAGTCGTTCCGCTTGTTCTGCGTGTTATGCGCGTATAAGAGCAGTCCAGATGCCACGCTGGGGATCGAGTAGGAATCGGCGTCCACCGGCTGCCACGAGCCCGGTGTCGGATCTGTGACCGCTATATCGTCGTCGTAGAACACCAACGACCGCTCGGTTCTCGCTATCAAGTACACGTTGATGCTGGCGTCGTCCAGGTAGATGTCGAACTGGCCCGAGCTGTCGATGCCTACCGCGTACATCGTGTTGCCTTCAGCGCTTACGGTCCGGGCAGTAGACGAGAAGGTACTGCCCGTCTCGCGGATGCCGTACGACGCTTCGTTGGCCGTGCCATCGATGAGCAGCACAACGCCCATCGTATCCGTCGTGACGTTGGACGAGACGTCTACGGTCGTCCACGATCCCGTAGTCCCCGGCGTGATGTCCGGTGGGCTCGAGTAAAAGACAGGATCTGTTCCCAGTGTGTGGCCGAGCAGATTCACAACGATGTCCGACGTGTTCTCAACGTATAACTGTATCTCCAGGTTGGAATCTATCTTTACAACCTGCCAGCGGTGGCTACGGCCCGGGATCTTCTGGGAGTTGCCGTCCGGCATGTATTCGCGTGTGTCCTCCACTCCTCGTGCCACGGCGCTCAGGCCGCTGCTCGGGTGGGTGTTTATGATCTCAAGGATCGCTCCCTGTGCTCCGGCGGGCACGAAAGCCGAAATGTCAACGTTTACCCAGGTCCCGGAGCTTCCCGGGGTGATATCCGTCGCGCTCGTGTCCCACACCCAACCCCATCCGTTTCGTCTAACCCGATATCTGGCGGTCCACTCGGCATCCGCCAATCGGGTCTGGCCATCAAGCGGGAACAGGATCCGTCCGCCGTTCACATCCGGGCTGAACCGGCCCGTCGAAGCGCCGGCATCCGCCTGGGCCACCCGCGGGCGACCAATAGCATCACGGTCGCGCTGGCCGGGCAATCGCAACACCGAATCGTACGATGCGGTGTCGTACGCCAACCACATGTCGCCGCCCGAACCAGTGCCCACGATCACCTTCAACTCGAGCTGGTGACCGGCTGCCAGCGTGTAATCCACCGAGGGAATTTCCAGCAGCCGGTTCACCCACGTCCCGGTCGCACCCGGGTCCCAGGGCGTCGCTGTCAACGTCCCGTTGACGATCTCCGTGTACGTCGAACCGTCGTAATCTCGTAAGAAGAATTTCAACTCCCCGGCAAGCGAGGTATTGAAGTCCTTCACGGCAGACCAGATATTGACCGATACCGGCCCGTTTATGTCGACCGCCACCGGCGAAACCGGACCGCGCCAGTTCTGGTACTTCGTCAGATCTGATTCGGTCGCTCCCGAGCCGCCTTGTAGCAAGACCAGTCCGGGCTGGGCATCCCTGTCTGAATCGTAATTGACCAGGGTGGTGGCAGACGGATAACTCGTCGTCGTGCTTAGATTCGCCTGTGAAGTAGTGGAAACGACGGGCGGCGTCGGGTTGTTGTGAAGGTAGTACCCGTCATCGTGTGTCCCTTCCTTCGCCAGGAAGCTTGTCAGATCACCCGTTTTCTGTTCATCCGTGTGGAAAACCAGGTCCAGGGAGTCCGCCACCGTCAGCGAAGCCGGATAACTGATCGTGTCGTACGCGAGCCACATATCGCCGGCCGATGTGTCGGGCACGACAAGCTTTACTTCGAGCTGGCTTCCGATGGGCAAGGTGTAGTCCAGGCCGGTAAATGTCGCGTTGGCCTTGACCCAGGTTCCGCTCGCCGAGGCATCCCACGGATCGGAGGTCACCGCGACGTTTCCGATCTCGGTGTAGGTAGCGCCGTCGTACTCGCGCAGGTACACCTCCACATCGCCTCGCGCCGACGTATTGAAGTCAGCGACCGCCGCCCAGAACTCCACAAGCACGGTATCTACACGAATCGGATCCGACAATTGCAGTGACAGCGTGAGAGGGGCCGTACGCCAGTTCTGGTATTTCGTTAGATCGTTTTCATCTGCACCGGCCCCGCCCTTCTGTACCAGGCGTCCAGCGGCCGCATCCCGATCCGAATCGTAGTTGTGTAGCACGGTGGCACGCGGGAAAGCGGTGTCCATGACGAGGTCCGCCTGAGAAAGCGTGTCGCCGGTCGGGGGAGTGGGGTTGTTGTGCAAGTAATACCCGCACGTGATGGTCCCGCGAAACGTCACGTCGACCGCGGCGCCTTCACCGGTCACCACCCGCAAACTGGTCAAACCGGAATCGATCGCGCTCTCCGTCAATTCCACCGTCAAGGTGACGCGCTCGCCCGGGTCCAAAATCCCGGATCCGAACACCTCCGACCGCCCATTCGCCAGGCGCAGATCGGTCAACGACCACTCGCCGGCTGCAGGGGGAGTGTTCTCGCTGTACGAATACGCTTCACTATGCGCGAAAACTTTCCAGTCGTCGAAGTCTCCGAGGGATGACTGGCCGTCGTTCTCGATGGTCGCGAGTATGGTCGTGCCGGGCGGCACGACGCAGGTAGGAAGATGCCGCAACGATGACCGAGAGAATTGGTGTCGTGCTTCGGCGGCCGTCGCATACGCATCGGCATTGGATTGGGCGCCCGTGATGGTCGTGACGGTAAAAGTCAGCGCCCCCGTCATCAACGTGGCGATCGTTATCAGGCCCAGAACAAGATTGGCCATGCGGGTCCGTGGAGCATCAATGGTTAAGCGGATACACGCAGTGGTGACTACCGGCTCGCGCGTGCGCTGGGCCGGTAGTCACCTCGGGGCGTAAATCCATCATCCCCGTGGAATCGCTGGCCGTGGCTGAACGATCACGCAAGCGTGCTCGCGCGTAACCCACACATCAGACCGCGTGGTGAACCGTCGGGTCCCCCCCGGGAGAATCGCGATACGGCCTCAGACGCGGCCTGATCGGACCCCGTAGCTTCACCCCTTCGACCCCGCCGGCTCGAAGTGCCGCCCAATCGTTGACACTTCATAGCCGCGCTTCTAAAATCCACTCGCTTAGCACTTGGAACACATGAGTGCTAAATCCGGTGGGAAACACAACGGGTTAATAGACAGCGAATTTGCGCGTTACGGCCCGATGCGTTGGGCCAACGCCAATTCGCCGAAAGAAAGACTCGAAAGAATCAGGAGGAATCTGAGAGTGGCTGCAAAGGTCAAAATCAAGCCGCTGGCTGATCGCATCGTGATCGAGCCGAGCGATGAAGAGGTTTCACAGTCGGCGGGCGGGATCTACATTCCGGACACCGCCAAAGAGAAGCCGCAAACGGGCAAAGTCGTTGCCGCCGGCCCCGGACGGGTCACCGATGAAGGCAAGACCATCGCCCTGACCATCAAGGTCGGCGACGACGTTATCTACTCCAAGTACGCAGGAACCGAGTACACCGAGGACGGAACCGAGTACCTGGTGGTTCGCGAAAGCGACATCCTCGCCACCCTCTAGATCCCCGGTCCTTCAGAGGGAGGGCCACCATCACACCGACCGGTTCAACCGGCGTACGGAGAGCAACACATGCCAGCTAAACAACTCAGATTCTCGGAAGACGCTCGGTCCCGGCTAAAGGCCGGAATCGATATGCTCGCCGACACTGTCAAGATTACGCTCGGGCCGAAGGGCCGCAACGTGATAGTTGACAAGAAATTCGGCCCGCCCCAGGTCAGTTCAGACGGAGTCTCGATCGCTAAAGAGATCGACCTCGAAGACCCGTTTGAGAACATGGGCGCCCAGCTCCTCAAAGAAGCCTCCAAGCAGACCAACGACGACGCCGGCGATGGCACGACCACGTCGACCGTCCTCGCCCAGGCGATCATCAACGAGGGTTTCAAAAACGTGGCCGCAGGCTCCGACCCCATGGCCATCAAGCGCGGCCTTGAATTAGGGGTCGTCGACGTCCGGAAGTCGATCTCGAAATTGTCCACCTCGGTCGAAGGCCGTGAGCAGATCGCACAGGTCGCGGTCCTGTCGGCGCACGACGACGAGATGGGCAACCTGATCGCCGACGTTATCGACAAGGTCGGCAAAGACGGCGTGATCACCGTCGACGAGTCGAGGGCGCTCGCCTATGAAGTCGACTACGTCGAAGGGATGCAGGTCGACCGCGGCTACATTTCGCCTTACTTCGTGACCAACTCCGAGCGCATGGAGTCCGCACTGGACGACAGCCTCGTCCTCATCACGGACAAGAAGATCTCCGCCGTATCGGACATCCTCCCGGTCCTCGAAAAGGTCCTGAAGGTCTCCAAGAACCTTGTCATCGTCGCCGAAGACGTTGACGGTGAGGCCCTCGCCACTCTCGTGGTCAACAAGCTGCGCGGCACGCTCAACGTGCTCGCAGTCAAGGCCCCCGGTTTCGGCGACCGCCGCAAGGAAATGTTGCGGGACATCGCCATCCTGACCGGCGGACAGGTCATCTCCGAGGAAGTCGGACGCAACCTTGACTCCGCCGAGGTCGAAGACCTTGGCCGGGTGAAGCGCATCGTCTCCACCAAGGACGACACGACCTTCGTCGAAGGAACCGGCGACCCGTCCGAGATCCAGGGCCGCATCTCCCAGATCAAGGCACAGATCGAAGAGACCACGTCCGACTACGACCGTGAGAAGCTCCAGGAGCGCATGGCCAAGCTCTCCGGCGGAGTCGCGATCATCAAGGTCGGCGCGTCCACCGAGATCGAGCTCAAAGAGAAGAAGCAGCGTGTCGAGGACGCCCTGTCCGCCACACGCGCAGCCGTCGAAGAGGGCATCGTCCCCGGCGGCGGCACCGTGCTGATCCGGTCCGCTCTGGCCCTGTCGAAAGTCAAGGCGAGTGGAGACGAGCAGACCGGCGTCGAGATTCTTCGCCGCTCACTCGAAGCTCCTATCCGCGTCATCGCGGCGAACTCCGGAGCCGAAGGTGCCGTGGTCCTGGATGCCGTCGGCAAGGGCAAGGGCAACTACGGATTCGACGCGCTGGCCGAAGCTTACGGCGACATGCTGGAACTCGGCATCGTAGACCCGGCAAAGGTGACCCGAGCGGCGGTAGAAAACGCCGTTTCCGTGGCGGGAATGATCCTGACCACAGAATCGCTTATCACCGAGACGCCTCAACCCGAGCCTCCCATGCCTGCTGGCATGCCCGGCGGAGGGATGGACTTCTAGTCCTTCCAGCCGAGTCTGGAAACTACAGGTTTCAGGAAAAGGGGCCGGACCATCAAGTCTGGCCCCTTTTCGCGTCCGAAACCGGGACGCTTTCGCAACCATGTGACAAGACAAACCGTGACTCCCCCTGACCGTTGCTACAATCTGCCCTATGCGGCCCTTCCGATTCGTACACGCAGCAGACCTGCACATCGACAGCCCGTTTAAGGGTCTGCTCAAGTACGAGTCGCGGATCGCACAGCGGTTGAAAGATGCCACGTACGAGGCCTACAACAGGCTGATCGATCTCTGTATCTCGCAGGATGCTGCATTCGTGGTCATCGCAGGGGACGTCTACGACGGAGCTGATCGCAGCGTGCAGGCCCAGATGCGGTTCCGAGACGGGCTGACGCGCCTTCAAGAGCACGGGATCCATGCCTTCGTGGTTCACGGCAACCACGACCCGCTGGACGGCAGGCTTTCACGTATTCCCATGCCTGAATCGGCCCATGTCTACGGGCCGGAAACGGCGTGGGCGACGGTCAAAGTGGACGGCACGGCGATCGCACAGATCCAGGGAGTCAGTTACCCGACGCGCGAGGTTCACGACAATCTCGCGCTCCGCTTCACTCCACCACCGCAGAATCTCTTCTCGATCGGCCTCCTTCACTGCAACGTGGGCGGTATAACCGAACACGATAATTACGCACCCTGCACGGTCAATGATCTATCTGGGACGGGGATCGACTACTGGGCGCTTGGTCACGTCCACACTCGCCAGACGATACGACAGTCGGACCCGGTAATCGCGTACCCGGGCAACCTGCAGGGCCGGCACCCGAACGAATCTGGCGCTAAAGGTGCGCTCGTCGTCGATGTCGACGAAGCCGGGCGCGTCTCATCCCGGTTTGCGCCGTTGGATGTCGTGCGCTGGGAGTCCCTCCCAGTTGCGATCGACGACCTCTCAGACCTGGATGCCCTGCTCGAGGCCACGCATGCCTGCATCGAGACCGAACGCATACGGGCCGATGGGCGGGACCTCGTGTGTCGAATCTCTTTCACCGGGAGAGGCCCTCTGCATCAGGACCTGGCGGCCGAGAACGCGCTTGATGACCTCGCCGGCGAGCTTCGCTCCGGCTACTCATCCTCCACGCCCTTTATCTGGGTAGAGCGGGTCTCTGACCAGACAGCGCCACAACTGGATCTGGATGCCCTCACAGCGCGTGATGACTTTGTCGGCGCGGTCATGAAGCGGAGCATATCGGTTCTGTGCCAGGATTCATCTGAGGCCACGATCCGCGACTCACTGTCCAGCGTCCTGGGCCAGCGCCGGTTCTCCGGCGTCCTCGAAATGCCCGACGATGATCGGTTGACGGAGATAGTCGAGGCCGCTCGCTGGGAATTGGCCGAGTTGTTCGAGCGCGAGGACTGATATGCGCATCACTCGGCTGGACATGGACAACTTCGGACCGTTTAACGGTCGGCGGGTGGACGGCTTCTCATCCGGTTTGACTATCGTGCACGGCGAGAACGAGGCCGGAAAATCGGCTCTTCGCGGCTTCATGCGCGTAGTCCTGTTCGGTTTTCCGCGAGCCCGGTCAGCGGAACGGGCTGAGTATTTCTATGAGCCATCACTCCCGGGCGGGGCGGGCGGAACCGTGCATATCACCGATTCAAACGGTGATCCTTTCTCCATCAGCCGGGTTGAAGGTGTTCGCGGGGGCCCCGTGACTGTCTTCGGCTCGGGCGACGGCGGCGATGACCTGCTACGGGAGCTGATCGGCGGCGTTGACGACGCGTTCTACCAGAACGTGTTCAGCATCAGCCTCACCCAGCTTCAGTCGTTCGAGGCACTGGGCCGGGACGAAATCACGGAGCGCATCTACTCCGCCGGCCTCGGCATGGGCAACATCAGCCTGAGAGAAGTTACCCGCAACCTCGACGACCGCATTTCGAAGTTCCGACGGGTACGGTCCGGATCGCTGTATGACCTGGAAAAGTCTCTCCGCGAGGCCAACGAAGAACTGAATGAGAACCGGCTCGAGCTCTCTGGTTACGACAGACTCTCTGACGAGTTGCGTGGCCTTGAGGATTCCGCAAAAGAACTGGATGAGCAATTAACCGTTCTCCGCACCAGCGAGTCACGCACAGGTCGGCTGTTGGAGTTGCGGAATTCGTGGCTGACACGGCAACGGCTGCAGGAAGAAATCGCCGAGTTGCCGGGGGGCAGTTCTGTCCCTGTCGATGGGATCGAACGCCTTGACGAATATCTCCGCGAAGTCCGCAGCATCGAGTCAAGAATCGCAGACGGCAACAGGCGCGATCGTGAACGACAGCGGCACGCGGCCACTCTTCTGGTTATAGACACCTTCTCGGTTCGAGAAGGTGATGTGCGTACGGCGACTTCCCGCACCGGGTACTACCAGGAAGCGGTGCAGGATATCCCCAAGCGTGAAGCCGAGGCCGAGGAGATTGAGAGCGGGGTGATCCGCGACCTCGCCGCAATCGGACGGGGTTGGACAACGGAACGGCTCAGGGATTTCAACGACGCCGCCGGGACAATCGCACTTATCCAGTCAGCCGCCGATGCCCGGGTTGAAGCTGATCGAGCGGCAACTCGGGCGCGTGAAGATCTGAAAACGACGGCCGGGGAGGTTGAAAGAAGCGCGCAAGATCTCCAAAAGGCCGAGACGGCACTCGCCGCCATCCCTTCTCCACCGACCGAACCCCTGGAAGTTCTTGAACTCAAGCGAGATCGCCTCGCGACACTTGAAGCGGCGCTGGCCGAGCTAGAGTCATCCCGGTCTCAGGGTACTTCGTCACAAGAGTCGGTTTCGTTGCCCGGCGGAGCCTTGTCCGGAATCATCCTGGCCACCGCTGGTCTCCTGGGGATCGTGCTGGCCGTCGTCTTCGGCGAGATCGCCGGCGCGGTTACCGGAGTCGCGGCGCTGCTTGCCGGGGCTGTCTTCCTTGTCGTGCCTCGCCGGCATCACGTAACCAGCAAAGTGTCGGCGCCGGGCCGTTCCGAAGTGACGGACGAGGTCGCCTCTATCGCCGGCGAGCTCGATCTGAAACAACCCGTTACGATCCGGGCGGTAGTCGAAGTGCGCAATCTCGTGGGCCGGGAGATCGATCGAAAACGGGAAGCTGCGTCCATTGCAGAAGCCGTCTGTAACGCCCGAAACGCTTCCGAGAACAGCGGAAGACGGCACGCCGACGCGGCCGGGAACGTCGATCGATCTGCAAATGAACTGGCCAGAATGGATGAAGCGTGGAGTTCGTTGCTCGGCCGGCTTGACCTGCATCCTCACTTCGATCGTGACGCCGCGCTCGCCGCCGTTAATAACCTCGGTGTCCTGGAAGGCCGCGCCCAACAGGCGTCTGTCTTGCGCCAACGCGTGGCCGCAATGCGGGCCCAGAACGCCGAAACAGACCAGCTCCTGGCCTCTGTTTTCATGGATGCCGGCCTGGAACCGCCCGTAGCTGGAGCGGGCTTACACGCGCTCCGTGACCTCGAACAACGATGGGAAAACCATGTTGAAGCAATCGGGCAGCGCCAGACGCTGAAACGAGAGTCGGATGACTGGAACGACGAGCAAACCGGGATGCTCAAGTCTCTCAGCGCGGCAAAAGAGGCCATTACGAACCTTCTAAATGGAGCCGATTGTGAGAACCCCGACCAGTTCCGGGAGCTCGCGATTCAGACGGAAATAAGGCAAAGGCTTGAACGCGATCTGAACGCCGTAAAAACGACCGCCCCGGATCTCTTTGGGCCTCACGCTTCCGAGATAGACGCGTCCCTGGAACGCGCGAAGCCGGAACAACTGCAGGCGGAGTTGATCGCCCTGGAAGAACAGCTGAAGCAGACCGGCGAAAAGCGCGACGCCGCTTTGAGCCAGGCCGGGGAAGTTACAGCGGCGTTGAAGCGACTTGAAACGGAGGCCGAGGTCGCACGCCTTCACGCCCGCATCGATGAACTAACGGAACAGCTTCGGGATGAGGCGCGGCAGTGGAGCGTGCTCACGGTCGCAAGATCGCTTCTGGATCAGACACGGGAAGAGTTTCAGGAACAACGGCAGCCATCTCTGCTCCTGGCGGCATCCGGCTACTTCAGCAAGATGACGCTGGGCAGATACTCCGGCGTGAGAGCGGTGATAGGTGAGGAACGGTTCGAGGCAATCTCGGCGGACGGAAGGACCGTACCTCCAGAACACCTGAGCCGCGGTGCCGCCGAGCAACTCTGGCTATCCATACGTTTCGCGCTTGTCGATGAATACGCGGCTAAATCGCCGTTGCCGGTAGTGCTCGACGACCTGCTCGTTAACTTCGACCCACAACGTGCTCGTGCGGCTTGCTCCGCCATATCCGCCCTGGCTCAACGGCAGCAGGTCATCTTTCTCACCTGTCAGCCATCGACCGTAACGATGCTGGAAGAGGCAATCGGTGAGAGTCCGGGCACCGCTATGTCACTGATCGAGCTGGATCAAACGGGTGACGCCGAGATCGATACCGGTCGCCATGAACCGGGCGTTGTCCCGGCCGCCGATACGCCCCCGAGTCATATCCCGAAACCATCGGAAATGGCTCCGCCCCGCATGCAGCCGCTGCTTTAAGCCGCCCTCCTACGGCAAATGAGTCTGGGCGCTAACCCGTAGCGCCATCGGTATGCGCCCCGTTATCCGGGCATACGTTCAATCCGTACCCTGAGCGCGGGCGCTATTTCGCGTCCGACGCGTTCAACTATGAATCGCTCGTGATCACGCGGCTCATACCGGCTCCCGGAGATAGATGCGGCCGACTCGATTCATCCATGCGGCAGGCTTCCGGCTCGACAGCCCGTACTCCGGGCTACGCAATCCGAGCGCGGTCGTCGACGAGCGCCTTCGCGCCGCCCCGTTCGAGGCGTTCCGCAATCTGCAATCCCTGTGTGAGTCTGAAGCCCCGGACTTCCTCCTGATCTCCGGCGGCGTCTTCGACCTGGCGGATCGCAGTATCCGCTCCCAACTCGCCTTCCGCGACGGACTTGCCACCATCGCCAACGCCGGCGTGCCCGCCTACCTCGCCCAGGGCCCGGAAGACCCGGCCGCGGCGTGGCTTCCCACAATCGACTGGCCCGAGGGCGTCCACGTCATGGGAGGGCGGCCGAGCTGGCAACCGATCGTCAAAGACGGCGAGACCATAGCGCTTTTGCAGGGCGCCAGCCATCAATCGAGCGCGTTGCCCGGTCCATCGGCGCCCGATTTCCTGGCAGCCGCAGACAGCGATGCCGTCACCATCGGACTCGTCAGTCGGTTCGCGCCTGTCCATGACGGAGGGGTGGACCCGCCTGAATCCCTCCCGGCACTCCACTACTGGGCCCTTGGCCCGGAACCGGAAGGGACGATTCTGAGCGCAGGCCCGGCGCAGGCACTGTCGCCAACGGAAACCGGGCCACACGGTTGCTACATCATCGAGACGGACGAGGCGGGCCGCGCAAGGCCAACCTTCGTGGCACTCGATAGCGTTCGCTGGGAGAACGTAGCACTCGTCGTATCCGGCCTGAAGCCGGAAGAAGTCGTCCACGCGGCCCGCGTGGCTGTCATGGATGCCCTGGCGCGTTCTGACGGTCGAGACCTGATTTGCCGCCTGGTACTCGAAGGGGATGCCGAAATCCTGCCAGGAAACAACGACAGGTTGTTAGACGACCTGCGTGAATCGGTGCTCTTCGAGCGGCCGTGGGTCTGGGTCGATCGGGCGGTAGACCTGACAAACCCGGCGGCGGATCCTCCTGACACGGACCTCATCTCCACGCCCCTGTTATCCGCGCTTCACGCCCGATACGAATCCGTGGTCGATGATAGCGCGACCGGTGAGTTAGCCGAAGCAACACACGAGACATATGACACCGGCTCCGACGGCGACGGCGACCCGGAAAGCACTCCAGGTATTGCTCGAGAAGCGTACCGCCTGGCGGCCCGGCATCTCTCGCCGGCCGGGGATCGCCCGTCATGAGACTGGACCGCGTATTCCTTGACTCATTCGGCCCGTTGCAGTCGCGAGATATCACCGATTTATCTCCGGGCCTGAACGTAGTTCTCGGCCCTGATCAGGAGCTCTTGCGGGCCTTTCGCGACTTCATACGACAGGTGCTGTTTGGATTCGACGTTGACGGAGATCCGCTCTTCGACTCGCCTTCTTCGCCGCGCGGCGGTGTGCTCGAAATCGTGCACTCCGACGGATCACCGCTGACCATCGAACGTTATCTACGCGGGCAGGGCGAGGGTACGGGGCAGGTGAGTGTCAGCCGGGCGGGCGAACCGCGGCCCAATTCTGAATTCATGCGCGGCCTGCCGCCTATCGACCAGCACTCATGGCTGGAGAAGTTCGACATATCATCCGGGGTTCTTGACGGAGATCCCGATGCGCTCCTCACGCTCACGCTCTCACTTCTTTCCGGGGCCGATGGCACCGACACCCGGGCGGTCAGCGCCTTTTTCGATACGGAGGAGAAAGAGATCGGGCGCGCCGTCACCGCCGCCCGCACTGCACGGCAGGTCGCAGAAGAGAGATTCCGCCTCGCCGCAGGGGATTTCGACTCTTACGCCACCCTGCACGGCCAACGGGCAGACCTGGAGAGACAGATCACACAGGTAGACGACGATCTGTCCGTGGCACGTGCACGACTTCACCGCATCGAAGCCCTGGAGGAAAGCCGTCCCGCATGGAGCCGGATGCACGACCTCCAGATTTCTATGTCGGACATGCCGAGGTTCGCATTTCTCCCGCAGGGACCATCGCTTATTCTCGAATCTCTCGCCGACCGCGAACGCGAACTGCAGGCAGAAATCGACGGCGGTGATGCCGAGGACTCCCCACGCGCCGCCGAAGTCGAGGAGCTGACTGCTTCTCTCCCGGACGACTTCCCCACTGAGGAGGCCCGCCGGTTGCTGGCACATCGGGATGAATACGCCGAGGCGGTTCGCGAACTGCCCGCCCTGTCACAACAACTGGAACGGGTGGAAAAGGATCTCAAAGAGGGGCTCATAAAGTTGGGCCACGGCTGGGACGAGGCAAAGCTGGACACTGTGGAAGACTCTCCCGCCGTTCGCGATCGGCTTGAAAAGCTCGAAGCGGACATCGTGAAACAACGGGCTTCCAGCGAAGACCTCGCCCGGAGATCGGCCGAGGCTGATGAGGCACTGGAATCGGCACAGGAACGGGTAGCGGAAGCGAACAGGAATCTGGAAGCCATCGGCCCGGCGCCCGATATCACGGTCGAATCTGCGAACGAGCGGCTGGACATAATTACGCGCGCTGATGGGGAGATGGCGGAGCTCGTCACCGCCCGGGAAACCCTCGACGAGGCCCTGGACAACACCATCGACGCCCGCCCCCGTCGCGCCATTAGCGCCGGACGTCTCATCCCCCTCATCCAGCTCGGTATGTCCGGAGGATTCGCCGTCGTCGGCATCGTCCTGACGGTCCTGGCGATATCGGCCGGGGACAGCGCGCTGGTGCGGACCGGAGAAATCGTCGGCGCGACCGGCGTGGTCGGGGTCCTGATGTCGATCGCCATCTTAGAAGTTCAACGGCGTCACTCCCGGGCTCAGTATGAAGCGTCCTCGATCTTGCATGAGCTTGCGGCGCGGACCGCAGAGGAACTGGAAAAGGACATCGAAACCGCCAGAACTCACCTCGCATACGTCGAGGAGAGCCTGCGCACATCACTCGACGAACTGGGACTCGAATACGACCTCCCTCTGGCGCATCTCGGCGTCGAACGCGAGCGAATGACGCGGGACGTTGAGAAGCACCGTCTCTTCAACGAAGCGTCTGCTGTGGCCCGAGCCGTCGGCGATACCGCCGACAATGCTTCCTGGGCCGCTGAGGGCGCAGCCGAACTGGCACAAGAGGCGGCGAACCAGCTTCAAGCCATGGAAGATGACTGGATAGACATTCTTATGTCGCTCGGTCTTCAGCCAGAACTCGGGCTGAACGCGGTACGGGAATCGCTCGATCTCGTGGCCGAGATGCGTGAAACGCGGAGCCGGGTAGGGGAGCTGAACCTGCTCGTCCCGGCCATGCGCGTGGTCATAGTCCAGGTGGAAGCCGGGCTATCCGAACTGGCCGAAGACGCAGGTCTCCCGGAGTTTGCGGCGCACGAAGCGACGCCGGTGCTGGACCGACTGAAAGAGGATCGCGAACAGGCGTCCCACACCCGGGACCAGATCGGCAAACTACGCCGGGACGGCGAAACCTGGGTCACACGGCGCGCCACGGCCGAACGGGAGATGGAGACCGTAAGGCGCGAGCGCCGAGAATTACTCGACCTCGTCGGCGCTGAGGATGAGGCCTCGTTCCGTGTGATCGCCGCACAGGAAGAAGAACGCAGACGACTCTCGACCGAGCTGGACGAGATCCGGCGAAACTCCGGTCATTTGACCGGCCCATCGGGCCGCGAGATCGAAGCGGAGTTGCAGGAAGCCGGGTCCGAGGCCCTCGCCGCCGAGCTGGATGGCCTGGCGACACGGATCACCCGCCTGGAAGAACTCCAGGGCCGCCTGGAAACAAGGACCCGGGAACTGGATGAGCGCCTTGGAGAACTCGAGGGCCCCCCGCGTACGCTCGATCACCGCATCGAGATGTCCCACCAGGATGAGCAACTGGCCGAACTGTCCCGGCGACTCACGGCGTTCAGCACGGCCCGGCGCCTCATCTCGAACTCGGCCGCAGAGTATGGCTCCGACGGCCAAACGGACCGACTTCGTCTGACCGGGGAGTATCTGAAGAGGCTCAGCGGTGGGACTCTCACGGACATCCGGCTAGCGACAGCAACCGGGGACGCCATGTTCAGTGCGTTCGAGGTCGTATCCCTGAATGGACATGCCGAGGCGGTAGAGACACTGGGAGGGGATCTTCTCCGTCAGCTCTTCCTGTCCTCAAAACTGGCGATCGCCCATGAGCAAGTTGAGAACGGTGAACCTGTTCCTGTCCTGCTCCACGACCTCGGAGACATGCTCGGGTCCGAGCACGAACGACACTTCGCGGCGGCGGCGGAGGAACTATCCCAACATACCCAGGTCTTCCTGCTGGCCAGCCACCCCGGCACCGCGGACCGCGCCCGTGACGCCGCTATTTCGGCCGATCCACGGATCGTCGATCTCGGCCTGCAGGGGCGTCAGATCCGCCTGTCCGCCTGATCCCCTACGCCTGTACCGGGTCAGCGCCGGATTCTCGATATCATATCCGCGTTTCTCCGCTACTCATGCGAGACGCCGAGTGATAATTTCTTGTAGAATTATTGTCGCCGTTTTTCAACCGGATAAACAATCAATCTCGTTGAATTATCATGATCCATAAAAGGTTCATATCAATCGGTCGATACTCTCTCACTTCGGCACCCGCCTAGTTCTGTCCGGCGTTGATCAAGCGCAAAATATCAAACCGGGTTAACACTCCCACGAGTTCTTCGTTATCAAGCACGAGAATCTGGTTGACTCGGTGCCTCGCAATTAAATCAAGCGCGGCCGTTATCGATTCCTCAGGCCGCACGGCGAACAGCGGTTGTCTTGTCATGACCTCCGACACCTGTGTCTCTTCCCAGAGATCTCGTCGCACTCCCTCCAGGTCCTGGAGTGAGACGATTCCCACTATGCGGCCGGCCGTAACGACCGGTACCGACCGACGTTGGAACGGAATCATGTAGTCGTCTACCAGCACCGTGATCGATGTCTCCGGATCGACCGGTCGAACGGGTGCAGACATCACTGCGCTGACCGGCAGACCAATCCCGGGGCGTTGACCGCTCCGGCGCACCGCCTGGGCGGAGTCTTTCAGGTACCAGCCGATGAAGCCCATCCACAATCCGGACAACACGTCATCGGTCAACGAGGTCAGCACGCCGGCGCCCACCAGCAACCAGCCAAACCCGATTCCGACCGATGACGCGATTCTGGTAGCCCTGGACATATCGCCGGTACTGGCCCAGACGATCGACCGGAGCACGCGGCCGCCATCCAGGGGGAACCCCGGCAGCAGGTTGAACACCCCGACCAGGAAGTTCGCGAGTGTGAAGTAGATGAGGATCCCTTCAATCGGGGAATCCCCTCCTCCCACTCCCACGCGCAGCGCGAGAAATCCGGCCACCGAAAGCGCAAGGCTGCTCAGCGGACCGACGATGGCGATCTGGAACTCATCTCGCGCAGAACGAGTTTCGCCGCCGATGTTGCTGACGCCCCCGAAAATGAAGAGCGTGATGCTTCGGACCCGATGACCCCGTGCAATGGCCACGAGGGAGTGCGCCAGCTCATGAACGAGGATGGAGCCGAAAAGTAACAGCGCTGCGATCGCGGCCGCTATCCAGTAGGTGGGTCCGCCCCAGTCCGGGTAGTCAGCCGGAAACCAGGATCGCGCCAGGATCCACGTGATCAGAGCGAATGTGAACAGCCACGTGTAGTGGACGTCGATATCGATCCCGGCAACGGTAGCAAGCCTGAACGCACTCTTCATCGGGAGAACTTTCTTCTGCCAATCCTTCTCACATCTGAAAGATAACCGGCCGGAACAACAGCGCCGGCTCCAGAATAATCGCCACCCCGTGGCTCTACCATGTCTGGATGGACCTCTATCTTGTACGCCACGGCGATACCGAACTCGGGCCGGACGGCCTCTACCCGGACCCGGCTCACCTGAGTGAGCTGGGTCATGCGCAGGCGCGCGCGCTCGCCCCCGTTCTGGAATCGATCAACCCGCACGCGCTCATCAGCAGCGGCATCGAGCGTGCCGACGAAACGGCCGCGCCCTTTGTGGAGGCCTCCGGGATCCAGTCGGTTACCGTTCCCGGGTTCGACGAGATCGGAATCGGCGACCTGCGTTCCCGTGATCTGGCCGTAATCAAAGAGAAACTCTTCAAGCGTCCCTTCATTTCCGACTTCTCCGAGTATGACGGGGAATCTTCATCGGAATTTGCGCGACGTGTGCTCGATGCCCTGCATAGCCAGGTGCTCGACCGGTACGACGACGGACAGCGTGTCGCGGCCGTCATCCACGGCGGCCCGATCAACGTGATCCTCCAGTGGATCGAGCACGACAGCTTTACCGGGGTGTTTACCGGGAATATAGAAACCGCGTCGGTGACTCTGCTGAGGCGCGAGCCAGGCGGCCTGAAGATCCTTTACAGGTCAGACACGTCCCATCTCCAAAACGTGAGTTAACTCGCTCTGGAATCACCGGACTGACCCGATGCCTGGTCACTCCCGCCCTGTCCGAGAGATTCCATCAGCTTGGTCATGCCGTCCAACCATTTCTGTTGTGTCTCGGCGTCCCACGCCGGATCAAAGTCCGGGTATTTCCGTAAAACCATCTCGGCGATAGACAGGTTCGCGGGTTGAACGGGCGTCACCATGGCCACGGGCGTCGGCTGAGCTGCCGGTTGTTCTGCGGGCTGCTGCCGTGCCCGGCTGGGACCGCTTGAGGACCGGCGTGACACGTGTCTCCCGGCGAGAACGTAGGACGAGAGCTCAATACCCGCGTCCTGGGCCGCCTGGATAAAGAACGCTTCACACTTGGCGAGCACACCCGCCTTCGCTCCGAAGTTCCGAAACGCTTCCCGGAACTGCGCCCTGGTCGCGCGCTGCAGATCCAGTTCAAACACGGGTCGGTAATGCCGTCGCAGCAGCGCCACGAGAGCGGCCCGGCGATCATCTCCATCCAGCCCGGCAAGGTGTTCAAGGTCCGGCGTCGGACGGCCATCGTCGTCGATCAGCTCCAGGGCGCGAAGCCCGGTCATCAGCTGGATCCCCGTACTTCCAGACGCACGCTGCCCCCAGACGCTCCTATCTATCCGCGCCGGCATGCCTTCCCCGAGGAATTCCAAAAAATTTCGGAATGTTCGGTATGGGACATATGGGGGAATCGTGGGGGTAGGTGATGTCACGTTTATCACGATGGGAAACTGTGAAGGCTTCAATCGTACCGAAACCAAACTATCCCAGCCTCATTCCAAAGTCAATTTCATTCTGGACAGTTTTGGAAACTGCTTTTCAGACCGTCCAGAATGTTCCACAGTTCGGCCGGAATGCCGTTGCCCGTACAGAAACGAGGCGGCCACCCGGCAGACCCATCATCAGACACGGGAGGCTGGCATGCTCCTACCGGTCCACTCCATAGTTCCAGACCCCGATCAGCCGCGCAAACTCCCCCGGAAGGGGCGCAGCGCGAATACTTCGGACGACCTGCGCACCCTGGAGTTGCGCCAGCCACTGATTGTGCGGCCCAACCCCGGGCGCGCAGGCGACTCGGACGCCGCCCCCTACGTCGTCATCGTCGGCGAGCGGTTGTGGATGGCGGCCCGCAGGGCCGGCCTCACCGACATCGACGGGCAGGTCCGCACCGATGTCGAAGAGCAAGAGGTTCGGGAGCTTCAACTCAGCGAGAACTACCACCACGAAAAGATCCCGGCCATGCAACTCGGACGGGCTTTCCTCGAGTACAGGGAAGAGCACTCCGTCACGCAGCAGGAGCTGGCCCGGCGAACCTCCATCACCCCGGGAACCATCCACCACTACGAGAGCCTGATCCGAAACCTGGACCCGGAACTCGGCAAGAAGGTCGACTCCGGCGAACTGACGTTCAAGGAAGCGCGCAGCATCGCCGACATAGACGACTACGCCCGCCAGCGTGAGATCGCCGGACCGTTCGTCTCAGGTCAGTTGAGTTCGGTATATGTCGAACGAATCGTCGGACGGGCGAAGAACTTCCCCACCAAATCCATAGACGATCTCCTGGACGAGGTAGTGAACGGCGCCAAGCCGGCCCCGGAACCGGAACCCGCGCCTCTGCCGAGAGCTCCGGAGCCGGTGATCCACCAGCGCAAGGACCTGGAAAGCATGCTCCTGCAACTGGCCGGACAGCTCGATGGTCTTCCTCTGCAGACCATCCCGGAGTACCGAAGACTCAAGCTCGTCTCCACTCTCCGCATCCTGGACAGCCGCGTTCAACTGGCGCTGCATCATCTCTCGGGCGCACAGATCCCCGGCGCGGGCATGCCACCAACCCTCGTGGGAGCGGTTTCCCGGAAGTAATCCAGAAGACATAACCACCCGGCGCTTCTCGGCCCCCCAAACCCCCCGTTGAATCGCCGGACCCTTGACCCCTCCTCAACGCCTCCGGGGAGGGGTCCTTTTTTGTCTTTAACTAATCTTTAATAACCGCGGCTATTAACGATGACTAATTCACCGGGTTACTACCCTGTTTGATTGTCCGGTGACGTATCGCCGTAATTTGACCATGTATCAAGCGTGATTTAACTTCCGGATATTCGGCGTTTAATTCAGGCCGCACCCTCGATGTATCGACGAGGGTTATTGACCATGATGTTCTCGACATCGGCATCCGTCCCGCCGTTCTCCTTCAGGTACGGCAGCGCGTTCCGGGAGATGAACAGGAACTTGTCGGGGTTCATCCTCATGCGCTCGGCGAATGCTTCTTTCGATGCTATGCGCAGCCGGACCTGGGCATCGTGTCCCATCATCAGGCGATCGCCATAACCCGCGTCGATTAGGGCCTTCGCTGTATCCGTGCGGGCACGCCAGTCCGGAAGGCCTGGACGCGCAACCGGGTGATAACGGTCCAGCCCGATCCAGACTCCTCTGTCCAGGAGGCCCTTCAGGTAATCGAGGTCCGTCGTGTCGTTGCTGTGGCCGACGCATACCCGATTCAGGTCCACGCCCTCGTCCTCAAAGATCTTGACCTGCTGATCCCCGACCCGCTCGGGCGCCCATGTGTGCGTGTAGATAGGAGCACCCGTCCTCTGGTGTGCACGCGCCGCTGCGCGGAGAACGATCTCGCCCTCGTCAGTCACTCCGCCGACGTCGTTGGCGACCTTTATGATTCCGGGCCGGATGCCGGTCCCCTCGATCCCCTCCTCCAACTCGCGCACGTAGAGGCCCGCTATCTCATCGACCTCGGCCGTCCAGAAAACGCGCGGTATGTCTCGCCATGTGCCGGTGGCGGCGATCATGTTCACGCCACTCCCCCGGGACACAGCCTCCACTACCCGGATGTCGCGACCGAGGTCGTGCGTCGTCAGGTCAAAGATCGTGTCGACGCCGCCCGCTCTGGCATCTTTGAAGAGCTGAATGCCTTCCTCGATCGTCTCGTCCCTGGGAACGAACTCCGGGAACGTGGTCTGGATGCCCGCCGAAGTAATCAGGACGTGCTCGTGTGACAGGGTGAAGCCCATCTCTGATGTATCTATCGGTCCGAGTACAGAGTTGACCGTCGACATCCATATCCTCCAGAAATACCTGTTATCCCAATTCGGGCGCGGCTAATTCAAGGCCGCCTACCTTAACCGCAATCCCTCGTTACCGTTCCCCCGGCCCGAAGCTACGTAATTGCCGATGGCGCGACACTGTATCCAGTAGCTGGGAGTCGACGACTTGCCTATTTCAGGGATTCTGGTGCCACTGGACGGCGCCGCAATTTCGGCGTCGATACTGCCGACGGTGGCCTCGATCGCCCGCCCGATACGCGCAGCGGTCCATCTCACCGCGATCGTCGACCTGCACAAGCGCGAGCTCCCGGCGTACTACTACCCGATGAACGTGGACGCACTACCCGAGCCCGATTCCGGTGTCCCGGATACCGCGCCGTTAAACCCATCCGACACACGGATTACGGAGGCCTACACCCGGCAACGTGTCGAACGCGCTCGTACCTACCTGGCCACCCTGGCGGGCCGACTCCAGGCGCTCGGGATCGAAACCAGCTACGAGACTTTCGCGGGCGATCCCATGACGGACATCGTTCAACTGGCTCGACGAAAACGGTTCGGCCTCATCGCACTTACTCCTCATAGCCGGTACGCCATCGGGCGGGGCCTCGGAAGTGTCACAGACCGGGTTCTACACTCGTCGACGATCCCGGTACTGGTCGCTCCTCCTGCGACTGATCCCGCTCCAACTACTTCCGAACCCTCAATCCAGTCGGTGATCGTAGGGCTCGACGGATCGCGTTCGGCCGAACTTTCACTCAGCCCGGCGAGCCAGATATCCAGGGGCAGCGCGGCCCAGCTGGTCCTGCTGCGTGCCATCGGAGGCCGGGCCGGAGACAGGGCCTGGTACGAGGGAGCGGAGCGCGTCGGCCGGGACATCGACGCAGACTTCCGCGGCGTAGCCATGCGCTACCTCGACGAAGCATCGGAACGCACTGGGATGCCATGCACAACCGTCGTCGGCAGTGACGACGAGGTAACGGAAATCCTCGGCGCTGCGGCGAATCTCCCATCGTCTCTCATCGTGCTGACATCCCAGGGCCAGTCCGGTTTGACAAAGTGGAGACTGGGGAGCGTGACCGACCGCGTGGTGCGGCAAACCAGTCGCCCCGTTATCGTCGTTCCGTCGAACGTGACGCGACGCTCGTAAATCCCTGACTCCGCCCACGACGGATTCAGTCCACAGCGCATCGGTCTCGGGCTAAACTCCCTCAACCACGGCGAACGGTCCCGGTCGAGTCATCGTGTTATGCCGAGAGAATATATAAGGAGCGTCATCCTTGGCCGAATACCGCATCAATAAAGCCAAACAGAAACTCCAGGCCGGGGGCGTGATATCTATCGTCAATGGCGTGAACGACGGCGATACGGCCGAGATCTTCGGCAACCTGGGGTTCGACTCGATCCTCGCCGAGGGCGAACACGGGCCGATTTCATGGGACGTAATCGGCGATATCTCACGCGCGTGCGACCTGTGGGACATGGCCTCGGTCGTCCGGGTACACCGCAACGACCCGGCGCTGATCACGCGCGCCCTGGACCGCGGCGCAAACGGGATCATGGTGCCGCACGTCAACACCCGGGAAGAGGCCGAGAGCGTAGCGCGGTCGTCCTACTACGGGCCGCTTGGCAATCGCGGGGCCTTCGGCGGACGCCGGGCGCTCGGGATCAGCGACTACCACCGCAAGGCGAACGAGAACACGCTCGTCACGATCCTTCTTGAGGACATCATCGCCATCCGCAACATGAAAGAGATCGTCAAGGCGGACGGGATCGACGTGTTCTACGTAGCGCCCGGGGACCTCGCACAGAGCATGGGCCACACCGGCGACATATCACACCCGGAAGTACTACAAGCGGTCGAAGACGGACTCGGCATCATCATCGACTCCGGCCGAACCGCCGGCACCCTGGTCAACGACGATACGGTGGAGAGCTACATCGCCCGGGGCGTGAGGTGTGTCGGCCTCGCCTGGCAACCCTGGCTTGCTGCGGGCGCAGCGGCGTTTTTAGGAAAGATGGGTGTGTCATGAGCAGTGAACCGACCGGCCCGGGCGAATTTAGCTTCATGCAGCTAGCTGATCCTCAACTCGGCATGTTTGCCATGATCAGCGAACGCAGCCCGGACGACGTAGCGACTATGCGAGATCGATTCGCTGACTTTCCGTACCAGGGCGTTGGCATCAGGGCTGTACAGCCCATGACCGGGTTTGCTCCGGAAACCGCATTGTTCACGGAGGCTATACAGACGGCGAACCGGCTACTGCCTGAGTTCGTGGTCGTTTGCGGGGACATCGTGAACGATTGGGACAACGATGCCCAGGCCGATGAAGCGCGCCGCATCGGGGCGCTCCTTGACGAAGGCATCGATTTGCACTGGGTCGCCGGCAATCATGATGTCGGCGCCGATCCAACGAGCACCATCCCGACCGCCGAAAGCCTGGCGCGCTACCGGGCGGGATTCGGCCCCGACAACTACACATTCCGGCAGGGCGACACCAGTTTCATCGTCCTCAACTCATCGGTGATGGAAGCGCCTCACGAGGTCCCGGATGAGTGGAAGACACAGCTCGATTTCCTGGGCCACGAACTTGAAGAGGCGAAACGCGGCGGAAGCGCACACATCGTTTTGTTCACGCACATTCCTCTGTTCTTCCGAGACCCCGAAGAGGTAGATGGATTGATCCCCATCGAACGAAGGCGGCCGGTACTGGACCTTCTTCGGAAATACAACGCCGACGCCGTTTTTGCCGGTCACCTCCACGGCAACATCTACGCCAGCGACGGACCGATGGAGATGGTCGTCTCCGGCCCGGTCGGTTACCCGATCAGCATAGAAGGTTCCGGTTATCGGGAAGTCCGCGTAACTCCGGACAGCATCGATCACGCCTGGTCCAGGCTCACGCACGAGCCACCATTCATGGGTTCGGCGAGCGATTAATGGACTCCCTGTCCTTTGTACAACTCGCCGACCCGCAGTTCGGACTGTTCGCGCGTTTCAGTGGCCAGACGGCTGAGCAGATCACTGCCTTCCAGGCGCGCGGCCTCAACATAAAACCTGCGCCGAAAACCACGGGATTCGCCGAAGAGACCAGGCTGTTTGAGAAAGCCATCGACACGGCTAACAAACTGCGTCCAGCTTTCGTCGTTGTGTGCGGGGACATCGTCAACCAGTGGGACGACGATGCCCAGGCCGAGGAGGCTCTGCGCATCGGAGCGCTTCTCGATCACGGCATCGACCTCCACTGGGTACCCGGCAATCACGATGTCGGCGCAGATGAGCGGCACGAGGTTCCGACCGACGAAAGCCTGGCGCGGTATCGCTCGAGCTTCGGACCGGACAACTACGCATTCCAGCACGATGACGCCAGTTTCATCGTGCTCAACACGGCCATCACGCAACGTCCGGAAGAAGTGCCAGACGAGCTGGAGACCCAGACGGCGTTTCTTGAAGCCGAACTGCGTGCCGCCCGTTCACGCCAGAGCAGTCACATAGTCCTGTTCACCCATCACCCGCTGTTCCTTGAGAGTCCGGACGAAGACAAGCCCGAAGAGGCGCACCTGACCATCCCGATCGAGCGTCGCCGTCCGGTCCTGGAACTACTTGGTGAATACGGTGTCGACGCCGTGTTCGCCGGTCACTGGCACAGGAACAACTACGCGCTTGGTGGAGATATGGAGATGGTCGCCTCCGGCTCCGTCGGCTACCCCTTCGGGGACGATCCCTCGGGCTACCGTGTGGTGCAGGTGAAGGAATCCGGCCTGGTGCACGACTGGTACGCGATGGACGAACTGCCGGCATCGATAAACACGCCATAAACGCCGTTAAACGAGGACCTCTACATGGACCCTTTCTTTTTCATCCAGCTCGCAGATCCCCAGTTCGGCATGTTCGCCAGATGGGGTGGGTTGAGCGATGAGGCGATAGAGGCGCAGTTGTTCAAGGGCTTCAAAATTCGGAAGGCGGCTTCTATCACCGGGTTCGAGGACGAAAGCCGGCTGTTCACTAAAGCGATTTCCGAAGCGAACCGGTTGAAACCGGCGTTCGTAGTCGTCTGCGGCGACATGGTGAACAATCCCAACTCGGAAGCCGAACGAGCCGAGGTGCTGCGCATCGCAGGGCTGCTCGATCCTGACATCCCGATCCACTGGGTACCCGGCAACCATGACGTCGGGGCCGATTTCGTGAGCGCAACCCCGGAGAGCCTGCGGATCTACCGGGAGGCGTTCGGAAAGGACTATTTCGCTTTCCAACACGGCGGCGCGTCATTCCTGGTGCTGGACAGCATCACGATAGACAACCCGGTTCCCGTACCCGGCGAGTGGGAGGCGCAGTTGGCTTTCGTGGAACGGGAGCTGAATGAAGCGGCCGCACGGGGAGGCCCGGTCATCGCCTTTTCGCACCACCCGGCTTTCCTGAAAACACCCGACGAACCGAACGACTACTGGAACTGGCCACTTGAGCGCCGCGAGCCGCTGCTACGAATGCTCCGTGCCGCTGGCGCACAGGCCGTTTTCGCCGGTCACTGGCACCGCAACAACTACTCCGCGTACGGCAATATGCAGGTCGTAGCGTCCGGGCCGGTCGGCTACCCACTGGGCGACGACCCGTCCGGCTACAGAATCGTCAAGGTTCTCCCGGACAGGGTTGAACACGACTACTACGCCTTCGGCGACGGGCCGGAGGGCGTGGAGCTGTAGAGCCGTCAACCCACATCATCAAGTTGAGAACCCGATCGACCGCGTTTCCGAAAACTTGCCCCCTCTCCCCCAACGCGGGAGAGGGTCGGGGTGAGGGGGTGGCGAATACAATTCGGCCCCGCACCCGTCGTTCAGAACACCGATCACACCGCGGCCTTGCGTTCGAGCACCGCTCGGGCCATCCTGTGCCCTGAACCTTGGAAATCACACAACTCGCCGTCCAGACACATCGAATCGAGGCCTCAGAAATGCTGGAACGCTTCTTCGTCCCTGAAGAGGACCGTGTATACGTAGACCAGCAGCAGATGCGAACCGCCGCCGAAGCCATCTTCCGAAAGATGGGCCAGACCGACGACGACGCGGCGCTATCTGCCGACGTCCTCATGGTGTCCGACCTCCGCGGCTGCGAGAGCCACGGCGTCTCCAACATGCTCGCCAGTTACGTCGAACAGTACGGCGCGGGAAACATAAACCCGCGGCCAAACGTCCGGGTGATACGCGAGAGCGACACCACCGCCACGCTCGATTGCGACACCGGTCTCGGCCTCCACGTCGCTCCGAAAGCGATGGAGATGGCCATCGAAAAGGCGGACAGGCACGGCATGGCTACCGTCGTTATGAACAACGGCCGCCATCTCGGCATGCTCGCCTACCACGCCATGCTCCCGCTCAAACACGACATGATCGGCGTCTGCATGACCGCCGGAAGCCCGATGTCGATGGTCCCAACCTTCGGCGCCGAGCGTCGTTTCTCGACGAACCCCTGGGCGTGGGCCGCCCCCGCTAACAAGCAGCCCCCCTTCGTCATGGACTTCGCCACGACCCAGGTCGCCGGCAACAAGCTGCGCCTCGCGGCGAGAGTCGGCGCGCCGATGGACCCGGGTTGGATCACGAAGAAAGACGGCACCCCCATCATGGAGGAAACGCCGCTCCCGGAGAACCGGGACGATTTCCACATGCTGCCTTTCGGCGGCACCCGGGAACAGGGTTCCCATAAGGGTTACGGCTTCGCCGCCGTCTGCGAAATCCTGTGCGACGTCCTTTCCGGGCAGGGCGCGGGCTTCTTGATGCCGCAGTCGCCCCCCGGGCTTATGGGCCACTTCGTGCAGGTCTACAAGGTCGACGCCTTCACCGATGTCGACAAGTTCAAGTCAGACATGGACGACTTCCTGGAGGGGCTGGCGAACACGAAACCGGCGCCGGGGCATGACCGCGTCATTTACCCGGGCCTGCCGGAAGCCGAGGAGACCGAAATCAGGATGCGAGACGGCATCCCGTACCACCGGTCGGTAATCGACTGGTTCCACTCGATCTCCAACGAACTGGAACTGGGACTGGACCTGCCTACGGCGTAGCTGAACGACAGGGCCCTTACCGCCGGAACCGGCGTGAGGACGGTAATACCCATCGTGAGGCTCTCGAAGGGTGAAAAAATCGACACCGCTCCCTCAGTGTCATCCTGGGCATATATGCCCGTCCTGAACTCGATTCAGGATCCGCTTCTCCCGTCTCTCGAAAGATTTCGGTTCCGGGCCGATCTCCATGGGCGGTATCGCCTGAGTGATGAGGCGACCGACGCGAGACCCTATCCCGAATAAAGTCCAGGATGACGCAAAGTAGATCCAGGGACCACACCTCACGGCCCAGCGTGAGGCCCTCGAAGGACATATCCCGCGACAACGCGTCACCGCCCGTGTAACGCGTATCTGGAAACCCGGCCTTACGAGAGCCTCCGGGCGCTGATGTCCGCATCCGCACGACGCTGATGTCCGCTCCCTGCCACCCTGCCTTCTGAGGGACGGTCAGGGCGGCCCGGGCCGGCCCGGCACGATCCCCACTCGACACCCGCGCCCCGAGGTTCTCGCGCGTCACGGGGTTCTCGAAGGACGGATCGCACGACAACGCGCTTCGTCAACAAGCATGAACGCCGCCCGTCAGACCTTTCTCCTTCCCTGGTGGGCTCGGGATAAGCCACGGCTCCCCCAGGCTCCCGGAGCACTGACTAACACCTGTGGCGTGGTTGGCGTACAATCCCGCCCGACGCTGGTTGCACAACAGAAACTCTGGGAGAGTATTCGCACGGATACAGACGATTCCAGCCGTCCACAAAGTTGGTCGGCCGTGATTAATGGTTCGACCACCCGGACGCCATCAATACATCGTCCTGGCCGGAAACCGGCCAGTTGTTGTCACCGTTGCCTGAAACCCGGGCACAGAAGTCCGGGCATTTAGCGTGGCGACTCCAGATCCGCCCTCCCGGAAACCCTCACTCCCGCAGCGCCTTCCGTTCTTCTACGGCTGGGTAATCGTTTTCGTCGGCGGCCTTTCGATAGCCGCTTCCGCCCCCGGCCAGACCAACCTCGTCGCCATCTTCGTCGACCCGATGATCGAGGGGTTGGACGTCTCCCGCTCTACGATTTCGACCCTGTTTGCCGTCGGGACACTGGCAGCTTCGTTCGGGATGGCGCTCATCGGATTCTCGATCGACCGGTACGGGCCGAAAGGGATCATGATCGCTTCGGTGCTCGTGTTCGGGGCATCCGTAATGCTGATGGGCGTGATCCCTTCGAGCCCGGGCTGGGCGACGATCATCGGGCTTGGACTCGGCTTCTTCGCCCTGCGCCTGCTTGGCCGGGGCGCACTGAACATGCTCGGCACCATCCTGGTGGCCTTCTGGTTCCGCAAGAAGCGCGGGCGGGCCACGTCCTACGCCAGCGGAGCCGGCTGGCTGGTCGGCCTCGGCGTGCTGCCGCCCATCGTCCACTGGTTGATCGGCGACTTCGGCTGGCGGGAGGCGTGGTTCGTGCTCGGCCTCGGCGTCTGGGCTGTAATGCTGCCGCCGGCGTTATTCCTCGTGCACAAAACGCCGGAGTCGGTCGGGCTGCTACCGGACGGCGAGGAGCCGGTCAACCAGGAGGATGGGTCGGACGCGCCGCCTGTTCCGGCGATCCCCGAGGACAACTGGTCCGTCCGGGAGGCCTTACGCACGAGGTCGCTCTACTTCATCCTGTTTTCGTCTATGGCGTGGGCCACGCTGGGCGCGGGCATGGTGTTCCACCACACATCCCTGCTCCAGGAACAGGGCATCTCCAGCGGCGTTGCCAGCGCCTCGATTTCGGCGATCGCCGTCATGAACTTCGTCGGGAATATCGTCGCCGGACGGCTGAACGACCGCTTTCCGAATCATTACACGCTGGTAATCGCACAATCAGCCCTGATGTTGGCGTTGCTGATGGCGCTGGTGGTCAATTCGGACTGGCAGGCGTTCGTGTATGCGGGGCTGCTGGGAGTCACGCAGGGCATGGTGCTAAACACCGGCAACGTGATCTGGGCCAACTACTTCGGCCGCAAGAACCTGGGCTCCATACGCGGCGCCACCATGTGGGTGGTGGGGGTAACGTCCGCCATCGGCCCGCTGCCGATCGGGGTTCTCTTCGACCTCACAGATGGTTACACGGTCGGCATCTGGCTCTACATAACCCTGCTGGTCCCGATGATCGTAGCAGCAGCCCTGGCGGTAAAGCCGGTACGGCCCCCGGGGTGGGAAAGCGCCGAGTCCGGAGCCTGAGTTCCCCCTCAACCCAGCCCTCTCCCGCCTGGAGGGGGTGACCCCCTAAACCCCCAGCGCCTGCTCCGCGTCGCCTACTGCGCCGTCCACCGCTGCTGCCAGCGCGTCCAC